>CADCGK010000001.1 GCA_902800965.1 uncultured Bacteroidia bacterium
CAGCTTCGACGCCAAGGTAACCGACTACGCCAGCCGCTTCAAACTGGTGTTCGCTACCAGCAACGACAGCAATGACGACCACTTCGCGTTCTACAACAACGGCAACATCGTCATCAACAACGAAGGCAGCGCCATCCTCAACATCGTCGATGTCCTCGGCCGCACCATCAGCAGCCAGACCATCAACGGCAGCGAGAATGTCAGCATCAACGCCAAAGCCGGTGTCTATACCCTCCAGATGATCCAAGGCGAAAAGGTCATGACGCAAAAGATCGTGGTTGAATAGTTTAAAAACTAAGACAGAAGTCTAAAAGCAAAAGCAACCCACCTTTTCAGGTGGGTTGCTTTTTTATTGTTTTTAACGCACCATCTATTCAATAATTGATTATCTTTGCTGTTTACAAAACAAGAACCTGTTTACGACAGCAAGATTAGCAATGTCAAAAGAAATCAAAGGACACATCACGCAGATCATCGGCCCCGTGGTTGACGTCTATTTCGACGGCGGCGAGAACGACCTCCCGAAGATCCACGACGCCCTGCAGGTGACACGCCCCAACGGCCGCACCCTCGTCCTCGAATGCCAGCAGCATATCGGTGAAGACTCGGTGCGCACCATCGCCATGGACTCCACCGACGGCCTCATGCGCGGCATGGAGGTAACCCTCACCGGGAAACCCATCTCCATCCCCGTCGGCAACCAGATCAAAGGACGCCTGCTCAACGTCACCGGCGACGCCATCGACGGCATCGGCACGCTCGACCGCAACACTGAATATCCCATCCACCGCGAGCCCCCGAAATACGAGGACCTCGCCACCTCCAAAGAGGTGCTCTTCACCGGCATCAAGGTCATTGACCTGCTGGAGCCTTACCTGAAAGGCGGCAAGATCGGCCTCTTCGGCGGCGCCGGCGTGGGCAAGACCGTGCTCATCATGGAGCTCATCAACAACATCGCCAAAGGCCATAACGGCTACTCGGTGTTCACCGGCGTCGGCGAACGTACCCGCGAGGGCAACGACCTGCTCCGCGAGATGATCGAGTCGGGCATCATCAAATACGGCGACGCCTTCCGAAAATCGATGGAAGAAGGCGACTGGGACCTCTCCAAGATCGACCGCGACGCCCTCGCCACCTCACAGGCCACCCTAGTGTTCGGCCAGATGAATGAGCCCCCGGGAGCCCGTGTCAGCGTGGCCCTCTCTGGTCTTACCGTCGCCGAATCATTCCGCGACGACACCAACAGCGGACAGAGCGACATCCTGCTCTTCATCGACAACATCTTCCGCTTTACCCAAGCAGGATCAGAAGTGTCGGCCCTACTGGGCAGAATGCCCTCTGCAGTGGGCTACCAGCCTACCCTCGCCACCGAGATGGGACAGATGCAGGAACGCATCACCTCCACCAAGGACGGCTCCATCACCTCAGTGCAGGCCATCTACGTGCCCGCCGACGACCTCACCGACCCGGCACCGGCAACGACTTTCTCGCACCTCGACGCCACCACCGTGCTGAGCCGTAAGATCGCCGAACTGGGCATCTACCCCGCCGTCGATCCCCTCGACTCCACCTCACGCATCCTCGACCCCAACATCATCGGCGAGGAACACTATAACACTGCCCAACGCGTCATCCAACTGCTGCAACGCAACAAGGAGCTGCAGGATATCATCGCCATCCTCGGCATGGAGGAACTCTCCGAAGAAGACAAGCTCATCGTCCACCGCGCCCGCCGCGTGCAACGCTTCCTCTCACAGCCTTTCCACGTTGCCGAACAGTTTACCGGACTGAAAGGTGCCATGGTGCCCATCGAGGAGACCATACGAGGCTTTAACATGATCATGGACGGCGAAGTCGATCAATATCCCGAAGCCGCCTTCAACCTGGTGGGAACCATTGATGAGGCGATCGCAAAGGGAGAGGAATTACTTAAAATGAGCTAAGTGGATTGCTTCGCTGCGCTCGCAATGACGAAACCATGAACGTTGAGATTATCACACCGGAAAAGAGCCTTTATAAAGGCGAAGCCACCGCGGTAACGGTGCCCAGTGAACAAGGGCCCTTCACCATGCTGGAGCACCATGCCGCCATCGTGGCGATATTGGAAGCCGGCAAGGTGGTGATCACTGAGCCCAACGGCGAGAAACGGGAGTTCGACATCAAGGGAGGGTTCTGTGAGCAACACGGGAATCAGGTTATTTTATGTGTGGAGAGATAAGAGATAAAAGATAAAAGATAAAAGATAAAAAGCCCGTAGGGCTTAAAGCTCGGTAGATTCGGTAGAAAAAATTGAAAAAGAATAAATCAACATATTATTTGGCGCTGTTCCTGATCGTTGACATCGTGATGGTGGGTGTCCTTCTCTGTTTCTTCAGCCAGAAGGAATGGTGGAACAACTGGATGGTGACGGCGCCCAATCTGTACATGATCCTCGGAGCGCTCTATTGTCCGCTGATGATCAAAAGCCTTGACGCACAGGTCAACAAGCAAGGGTGGTTCTACCTCTACAAAGGCATTAAGATGCTGCTCACCATCGCCATGCTGGTGCTTTACATCCTGCTCGTCAAGCAAGGTGCCAGGGCCTTCGTGCTCATCACCGCCATCGCCTATCTGCTCGGACTGATTGTGGAGACCTATAGCTTCATGGATTATCTGAAACGTCTCAAACAATGAAGAACCTCCTTCGGCATATTACCCTCCTCCTGTTGCTGGCACTCGTCGGCATCGGGTCGTTGCATGCCGAAGAGAAGGAGCCGCTCGACGTGAAGTCGTTCATCTTCGGCCACACCAGCGACGGCTACTGCTTCCACATCACTGAGATCAAGGGCAAGCCCATCTGCGTTTGGCTGCCCATCATCGTCCACAGCAAGGAGACCGGATGGCACGTCTTCTCCTCGAAGCACGTCTGTGAGCTAGCGGAAGGCGAGACCTACCAAGGCTTCTACATCGCCCCGATGACCGACCCGAAACACCCCGGAAAGCTGATGGAAGTCACCCCTTCAGGCGAGATCAAGCGGCCTTTCGACTTGTCGTTCACCAAGAATGCCTTCGGCATCTTCCTGGTCTGCGGCTTCATGCTGGCCTTCTTCCTGCCTGCCGCAAAGAAATACAAGAAAAACCCCGAAGGCACGCCCACCAAATACCAAGGTCTGGTGGAATGGCTCACCTACATGGTGCTCGACGGCATCATCAGCCCCTCCATCCCCAAGAGCAAGGTGCCCAAATTCGCCCCTTACCTGCTGACGGTGTTCTTCTTCATCTTCTTCTGTAACCTCTTCGGGCTCATCCCCTTCTTCCCCTTCGGCGCCAACGTCACGGGCAACCTGAGCATCACCCTGGTGCTTGCCCTCTGCACCTACGTCGCCGTCAACATCTTCGGCAACCGCCACTATTGGAAGGACATCCTCTGGCCCGACGTGCCCATGTTCTTGAAATTCCCCATCCCTTTGATGCCCATCATAGAACTCGTGTCAACGCTCACCAAGCCCTTCGCCCTGATGATCCGTCTATTTGCCAACATCCTGGCCGGCCACATCATCATCATGGTACTCATGGCCCTGATCTTCATTATCGGAGGCATGTACGGCGCTGGCATGGGCGGAGCGACCTCCGTCATCTCCATCTTCATGATGGTCTTCATGACCGCTCTGGAATGCCTCGTAGCTTACATCCAGGCATACGTGTTCACGATGTTGAGCTCGATCTTTATCGGGATGGCGCAGGAGGGGGAGGAAAGTGAAAAGATAAAAGATAAAAGATAAAAGATAAAAGATAAAAGTTAAAAGTTAAAAGTTAAATCTTTAAATCATTAAATCATGAATCTCTTAACAACCTTACTTGAAATCGGCGCTTACGTGCCAGGTATCGCAGCCATTGCCGCTGCTATTGCCGTTATCGGAGCTGCTTTGGGCATCGGAGGCATCGGAAAATCTGCCATGGAAGCCATTGCCCGTCAGCCTGAAGCCGCTGGCAACGTCCGTTCCAGCATGATCATCGCTGGCGCTCTCGTCGAAGGTGCCACGCTGTTTGCCGTCGTGGTCTGTATCTTGGCTGTCGTAAAATAACCTGACCGATGGAACTATTTCTTCCTGAAAGCGGTTTGATGATCTGGATGCTGATCGGCTTCCTCATCGTGCTGTTCATCCTCGCCAAGGTGGGATGGCCGATGATCATGGGGGCTGTGACCAAACGCAACCAGCACATCAGCGATTCGTTGCTGGCCGCGGAAGAAGCCAACAACGCACTGGCCGGTATCGAAGCCGCCAAAGAGAAGGCCTTGGCCGACTCGAAGGCGGAGCAGCTTCGTATCATGAACGAGAGCCAGGAGCTGAAAAAACAGCTGATCGAAGAGGCGAGACAGGAAGCCCGCAACGAGGCGGAGAAGATCGTGGCCGACGCTCGGCTGAAGATCCAGAAGGAACAGGCCGAGGCCATGTCGCAAATCAAGGCTGAGGTCATCACCCTCTCCGTAGATATCGCTGAGAAGATCCTTCAACGCGAGCTCAGCGACAAGGAAGCACAGACCGAATACATCGAACAACTGCTGAAAGACCGTCCACAGATAGAAGCATAAGCCATGGATAACGGGAAGATATCGGTACGGTACGCGCGCGCGTTGCTCAACGCCTCCCTCGAACAACACTGCGAGACGGAGGTGTATGAGGGCTTGGTGAGGCTCACAAACAACTACAGCCTCGCCATCAACGCCTTCAACGAGGCGCTCTCCAACCCGATGATCGCCGACAACGACAAGGTGCAGCTGCTCCGAACCGCCATCGGTGAGCCCATCCACCCCAGCATCCAACAGTTTCTAGCGTTCCTGACGGAAAAGAAACGTGTCAACAAGGTCTTCCTCATCGCCTTGAAATACCAGGAGATGTACCGCAAACACAAAGGCATCATCCTGGCCAAGGCGACCACCGCCGCCCAGATGGACGACGTCACCCTGGAGAAGATCCGCGACTACCTGAAGACGGCCTTCCATTGTGAAGTGGAGATGCGCGTCACCGTCGATCCCACCCTCATCGGGGGCTTCATACTCGACATAGAGCATGACCGCATGGACGCCAGCATCGCTGGCAGACTTAATGCCTTAAAAAAAGAATTGCAATTATGAGTGATATCAAAGCAAGTGAGATTTCCAGCATCCTCCAGATGCAACTACAGAACCTGAACAACCGTGCCCAATTCGAGGAGATCGGCAAGGTGCTGCAGGTAAGCGACGGCGTGGCCCACGTATATGGCCTCGACCGGGTGCAATCCAACGAGCTGGTACAGTTCGAGAACGGCACCATGGGCGTCGTGCTCAACCTGGAGGAAGACAACGTCGGCGTGGTGCTGCTCGGTCCTACCGAGGGCATCAAAGAAGGCGAGAACGTCCACCGCACCCGCCGCATCGCCTCCGTCCTAGCCGGCGAAGGCATGCTGGGACGCGTCGTTGACGGTCTGGGAAGACCCATCGACGGCAAGGGGCCCATCCAAGGCAAGACCTACGAGATGCCTTTGGAGCGCAAGGCACCGGGCGTCATCTTCCGCCAACCCGTCAACGAGCCGCTGCAGACCGGACTCAAGGCCATCGACGCCATGATACCCATCGGACGCGGACAGCGTGAGCTCATCATCGGCGACCGCCAGACGGGCAAGACGGCCATCGCCATTGACACCATCATCAACCAGAAAGAGAACTTCAAGAACGGCGACCCCGTCTATTGCATCTACGTGGCCGTCGGACAGAAAGGCTCCACGGTGGCCAACTTGGTGAAGACCCTCGAAGACCACGGCGCCATGGACTACACCATCGTGGTCAGCGCCACTGCCTCCGACCCCGCCGCCATGCAGTTCTATGCTCCCTACGCCGGCGCCGCCATCGCTGAGTATTTCCGCGACTCCGGACGCCACGCCCTGGTGGTCTATGACGACCTCTCCAAGCAAGCCGTGGCCTACCGTGAGGTGTCGCTCATCCTCCGCCGTCCCCCAGGACGTGAGGCCTATCCGGGCGACATCTTCTACCTGCACTCACGTCTGCTCGAACGTGCCGCCAAGATCATCAAAAACGACGACGTAGCCCGCCAGATGAACGACCTGCCCGAGTCGATGAAAGACATCGTCAAAGGCGGCGGCTCTATGACGGCACTGCCTATCATCGAGACCCAAGCCGGCGACGTCTCGGCCTATATCCCCACCAACGTGATCTCCATCACCGACGGACAGATCTTCCTTGAGACCAGCCTCTTCAACGCAGGCATACGACCGGCAATCAATGTCGGCATCTCGGTTTCGCGTGTGGGTGGCAACGCCCAGATCAAGTCCATGAAGAAGATCGCAGGCACCCTGAAACTCGACCAGGCACAGTTCCGCGAAATGGAAGCCTTCTCACGCTTCGGCGCCGAACTCGACGCCGCCACCCTAGCCATCCTCGACAAAGGGCGGAAGAACGTGGAGCTGCTCAAGCAACCACAATACAGCCCCATGCCTGTTGAGAAACAGGTGGCCATCATCTTCTGCGGCACCAACGGCCTGCTCAGCAACGTCCCGATCGACAAAGTGAAAGACTTTGAAAGCCAGTATCTCAACCTGCTTGAAGTCAAACATAAAGTTGTCTTGGATCAATTAAAACAAGGTGTCGTCAACGATGAGATCAGAAACACTTTAAAAGAAGAAGCCCAACTGCTAACTGCTAACTGCTAACTGCTAACTGCTAACTGCCAACTGCCAACTCCCCATGCCCAACCTAAAGGAAATCCGCGCACGTATCGCCTCTGTCGCTTCGACGGAGAAGATCACCAATGCCATGAAGATGGTGTCGGCCGCCAAACTGAAGAAGTCGGAAGGCGTCACCACGAGCTTCCTCCCCTACCGGAACAAGCTCAACGAGGCGCTATCCAACTATCTGGGCTCCCTGGAAGGCGAGGTGACTATTCCTTTGGCTGAGCAACGAGAGGTGAAACGCATCGCCCTGTTGGCCTTCACCTCCAGCAGCGGACTCTGCGGCGTATATAACTCCAACGTCATCAAGCTGTTCAAGAAGACCTACGACGACTATGCCGAACGTCTCGGCGCCAAAGCCATCGACGTCTATCTCTTCGGCAAAAAGATCAAGGACAACCTTAAAAAAGGCGATATCGCCATCACCAAGACCTACGAAAGCCTAAGCGAACAATTGTCATTCGAACTGGCCACGGAGATCAGCGACAGCTTGGCAAACCAGTTCCTGGAGAAGAAAATCGACGCCGTAGTGCTGGTGTACAATCACTTCAAGAACGCCGGTGTGCAAGTACCCACCTGCGAGACCGTATTGCCGCTGGTGCCCAGCCCCACCACGTCAGAAATGGGCTTCGACTATATCGTGGAACCATCCAAGGAGGAGTTCATCAACAAGCTGGTGCCGAAAGTCATCCGGACCAAGTTCTATTCCATCATGCTCGATGCCGTCACCGCCGAGCACGGCGCCCGAATGACGGCCATGCACATCGCCAGCGACAACGCCAACACCTTGTTGCAGGAGCTGAAGACCCAATACAACAAAGCCCGCCAGAACGTCATCACCACCGAGCTGATCGACATTGTGGGCGGAGCGGAAGCGTTGAATAGTTAGGAGTGAGGAGTTAGGAGGGAGGAGGAATTACCCAATAGGGGTTAAAGCTCGGTAAAAAAAATGGGAATGGATACGTCATTGCGAGGAGCGGAGCTTAGCGGAGCGACGCGGCAATCCACTTACGATGAAGGTGGATTGCTTCGGTCGTTCCTCCCTCGCAATGACGTGAACGTCTTTGATGACATGGCCCAGATCACAGAGGAGGAGATCAACCGTCTCCTGCCGTTGGTGTCGGATGAACGCCGCGAGGAAGCCCTGGGCTACAAGCACCTCTTCGGTCAGTTTGCCTGCCTTAAATCCTATGTGATGTTGCGTGAGATGCTGGAAGAACGAGGTCTCACCCATCCCTTCCGTTTCGAAAGAAACGAGCATGGCAAGCCGTTTTTAGCCGATTATCCCGAGATCCATTTCAACCTCAGCCATTGCAAAAATGGTATCGCCGTAGCGGTGTCAGACCACCCTGTTGGTATTGATATCGAAAGCTACCGAGAGGTCGGTGACAGCCTACTGCGATATACCATGAATGAGGAAGAGCAGCGCATCATCAAGGAGAGCAACGACCCTGTGCGCACCTTCACCGAGTATTGGACCAAGAAGGAGGCGGTGTTTAAGTTAAAGGGCACTGGGATAACCCGGGAGGGGCTGCATGACCTGTTATGCGGCGATGAGGTGGTTGAAACGCATGTCAACGAAGAGAAACGATATGTCCTTTCCATAGCCACCAAACAAAAAAAGGCTGACCGTTAGGTCAGCCTT
Organism: uncultured Bacteroidia bacterium; assembly: GCA_902800965.1. Lineage (GTDB taxonomy): Bacteria > Bacteroidota > Bacteroidia > Bacteroidales > F082 > Limimorpha. The sequence goes on from CADCGK010000001.1 coordinate 8,351, forward strand.
TTCCTTTTGCTCCATCAGTGGATTATTCACCCAGCTTCACGCGGAAGAAAGCGTTCACGGTAGCTTCCTTGTCGGCGTCTTGGATGTATTGTCCAACCGTCTTAGGATCGGCAACCAGAGAGACCTGGTTGAGGAGGCAGTTCTCTTTGAAGAACTTGCCCAGACGACCCTTGGCGATGTTTTGGACCATGCCTTCGTTGAGGTTCACGGTACCGGGAACGGTAGCCTTGATCTCACGGGCTTGTGCGCCTTGTTCGGCGGTGATGTAACCCTTGGTGATGTTGGAATCGATGTGGTCATCGCTATCGACGTGGTTGGGGTTGATGCCAACTTTGCGGAGGGCTTTCTCGACTTCCTTGCCGATGAGCTCTTCCTTGGTCTTGTCAATGGCGACTGCCAGTTCGCGGTCCTTCACCTCTTGTGAGATGGCGGCTTCGCTGACGGCCATCGGGTTCATGGCTGCGACGTGCATGCACACTTCGTGGCTCACTTCCTCGATGCCATTGAATTCCTTGTTCATCTCCACGATGGTGGCGAGACGGTTGCCGGGGTGGTTGTAGTTGGCCACGTAAGCACCTTCAAGGACTTTGAAGGCACCCAGTTCGGTCTTCTCACCGGTCACGGCGCTCTGGTTGGCGACGAGGGCCTCGACGGTCTGGCCGTTGAGTTCCATAGCCTTCAGTTCGTCGATGTTCTTCACGCGCTTGGCAACGGCCATGTCGAGGACATCCTTCGTGAACTTCACGAAGTCGGCGTTGTTGGCGACGAAGTCAGTCTCACAGTTCACCATCACGATGGCGGCATATTTGTGATCTTCGGTGCTCTTGGAGAGGACGCAGCCTTCAGAGGCGTTGCGGTCGGCACGTTTGGCAGCCTTGGCCATACCCTTCTTACGGAGGATGTCGATAGCAGCCTGGATGTCACCGTCGGTCTCGACGAGGGCCTTCTTGCAGTCCATCATGCCTGCACCGGTCATTTGTCTCAGTTCATTGACTTGAGAAGCGGTAATGTTCATCTTATTCTGGTTTTAAAGGTTATTTCTTAGCGACGGGTTTGCGGGGACGGCGGGCGGCACGGGGCTTGCGTTCGTCCTTGTTTTCGTCTTCTTCAGCTTCGACAACGGCTTCTTCGACGACTTCTTCGGGTTCCTCAACATTGTTTTCCTTGTTGAGTTTGCGCTCGTTGAGGCCTTCCTCGATGGCATCGACCATCTTGCCGACGATCAGGGCAATGGATTTGCTGGCGTCGTCATTGGCAGGAATCGGGAAATCGACGAGGTTGGGGTTGGTGTTTGTATCAACGATGGCGAAGACCGGGATGTTAAGCTTGCGGGCTTCGGCGACGGCGATGTGCTCCTTCATGATATCGACGACGAAGACGGCTGAAGGCAGACGGCTCAGGTCGCTGATGGAACCGAGGTTCTTCTCGAGTTTCTCGCGCTCACGCTCGATCTGGAGTTTCTCACGCTTTGAAAGGCTCTTGTAGGCATCGCTGACCATCATCTTGTCGATGTTGGTCATCTTACGCACGGCCTTGCGGATGGTGGCGAAGTTGGTCAGCATGCCGCCGGGCCAACGCTCGGTAACGTAAGGCATATTGACTTTTTGGACGAGTTCAGCAACAACGTCTTTAGCTTGTTTCTTGGTGGCAACGAAGAGGATCTTCTTGCCGGACTTGGCGAGTTGGCAGACGGCGGCAGCAGCCTCGTCAACCTTGGCCTGAGTCTTGTAAAGGTCGATAATATGGATACCGTTGCGCTCCATGAAGATGTAAGGAGCCATGGCGGGATTCCACTTTCTCTTCAGATGACCGAAATGACATCCGGCATCCAGTAATTCTTCAAAAGTTACTTGTGTCATGAGTTTTCTTTTTAATGTTTACATTCACTTAATACAATCACTGAGTAGTTCTCGAAAAGAAAAATCTCAGCAATTTGGATACTAAACAAAATCGCTCGGCTTCGAATAGCTTAACGTTTGCTGAATTGGAACTTCTTACGGGCACCTGGACGACCGGGTTTCTTACGCTCGACCATACGTGGGTCGCGGCGCATCAAACCTTTAGCCTTCAGGGTAGGACGATACTCGGGATCGATTTCGCAGAGCGCACGGCTGATGGCGAGACGCAAAGCCTCGGCCTGGCCGTTGATGCCACCACCGTCGAGGTTCACCTTGATGTCGAACTTGCCGAGGTTGTCGGTAAGCATCAGAGGCTGTTCAACCACATAGTGGAGGATGCTCGTTGGAAAGTACTCCTTGTAGTCGCGCTTGTTCACCGTAATCTTACCGTCACCGACCTTCATATAGATGCGGGCAACGGCGGTCTTTCTTCTACCTAAAGCGTTGATTACTTCCATGATTATTTCTTAATAGTGTTAATTTTGAGTTCAGTGGGTTGTTGTGCCTGATGTGGATGCTCTGGACCAGCATAGACATAGAGGTTGCGATAGATCGCATTGCCAAGCTTGGTCTTGGGAAGCATACCCTTGATGGCGTGCTCGAGAACGGCGGCGGGCTTTCTCTTGAGTTGCTCGCTCACGTTGCGGACGCGCTGGCCACCTGGGTAACCAGTGTAGTGCACATAGTACTTCTCATCCATCTTGTTGCCAGTGAGTTGGATCTTCTCTGCGTTGATGATGATCACGTTGTCACCACAATCGCTGTGGGGAGTGTAGCAAGGTTTGCGCTTGCCGCGGAGAATCATGGCAACCTCGGATGCAAAACGGCCGAGGATTTGGCCTTCAGCGTCGATGACATACCATTTCTTGTTGGCATTTTCCTTGTTGACGCTAACAGTTTTGTAACTTAAGTAGTTCATTTTCTTTTTAATACGTTTATCTCATTAATACCTGCGCAACATCATCTTCGCCCATGGCATTGCGCTTGATACATAATTAGATAGAACAGTTTTTACTAACGAGGGCGCAAAATTACAAAGAATTTTCTTACCTTTGCACTCAAACACGAAAAAAATGTCCATCGAGATTCATAATATCACCAAAAAATACGGTGAACAGCTTGCCCTCAACAACGTCAACCTCAGCATCGACAAAGGTATTGTCGGACTTCTCGGCCCTAACGGCGCAGGGAAATCCACCCTGATGAAGATCATCACCTGCTTCATCCCTCCCACCACGGGAACGGTGAGCGTAAACGGCTTCGACATCATGGACCATCCCATGGAAGTGAAACGCATCGTGGGCTATCTCCCCGAGCACAACCCGCTGTATCTCGACATGTACGTACGCGAGTACCTCGAGTTCGTGGCAGGCGTGCACCATATCAAGGGAAACGAAGCCAAACAACGCATCGAGGCGATGATCGATGAGACGGGACTGGGCCTTGAGGCACACAAAAAAATCGGCGCCCTTTCCAAAGGCTACCGCCAGCGCGTCGGTCTCGCACAAGCCATGATGCACGACCCACAGGTGCTCATCCTCGATGAACCCACCTCCGGCCTCGATCCCAACCAACTTATCGACATCCGCAACCTCATCTCCAACCTCGGCAAAGAAAAGACCGTGCTGCTATCCACCCATATCATGCAGGAAGTGGAAGCCATCTGCGAGCGCGCCATCATTATTAATAAAGGTGTGGTGGTTGCCGATGACAAGATCGAAAACCTCAAACAGGCAAACACAGCCAACAACGTTATTGTCGTGGAGTTCGAGAATCAGGTCAACCAAAGCCAACTGTTCAGCATTCCGCAGGTGCGCAAGGTGCAACGCGTCAAGGACAACCACTGGATCCTCGAACCCGAAGGCGACATCGACATCCGCGCCAACCTCATGAAATGGTCCGTCGATAACAGCATCATCATCAAGACCCTTCAGAAAGAAGACCTGAGCATCGAGGAAGCGTTCCAGAAACTGACCAAAGGATAAAAACATTTTAATTTTTATATTTTATTGAAAATGAGCAAAGTTTCTATTCTCCACCCAAGATTTATTTTACGATGCGCCGCTTTAATGGTCCTGATGTTGACCTGGATGATTCCGACGAGGGCGCAGCACCCATTCACCTTGACAACTGCATCAAACATAGCCAATAGTACACAGCATTATTACCTAATACAATCTATTGACCGCCCCTCATTCTACGCCATCCCGCATTCAAATGATGAGAATTCCACGGTTTCCACTACAAGCATTCCCAATGCCAATATGCGTTGGTATTTCATGGACGCTGGAAGCGATTCCGACCATCAGTATTATTATATTGTCAATTCAACAGACAGATGTTTGTATCGCATGAATGACGATGTTGACGGCATCCGAATAAAGAATACCTATGCCGAGCTTTCTTCTTTGTCTGATGACGAATTAGACAAGTACAAGTATTATCTGACGCCAACTGGATCAGACTATTTCATCCACCCAAAAGGGGCTTCGGATTTATACCTGAATAAGAAACAGACTAATGTTCCATATTCCCCTTCTATCAAAACCAGCACATGGACTGACGCTCCCTCTGTATGGAATTTTGTTGCTGTTGGCAATGTTACTTGGCCACAGCCATTCACAATATCCACTAATGCGGAAAAACATTATTACAAGTTTCAAAACGTAACCAACACCTCGTTTTATCTTTCCAATTCTGAAGAATGGGCAACAGTCAGCGACACTGGGAGCAATGAGAATGTCTGGTATTTTTTGGATGCTGGTTCAGATGCAACTTATTCGAACTGCCATTATTACTACATCGTGAATGCCTCAACGGGAAAGTATTTGTATTACACGGGAGGTACAGGTAACGATGTTGCCAAAGTGATGGATTACAATGCTGCGGAAAATGACAAATACTGTTTTCTCATAGTGGATGCGGCTTACAAACCTGATAACACCAATTATGCGACAAGTTATACCATCGTTCCGAAACTGAGGCAAGCCTATTTTTCCGGTAATGACAGTTTTGCTCCCAAGGCAATGACTGACGACTCCCACTTACTTCTCAAGAATGACCGAGGAAGTAACAATTACAATTCCCACTGGAGAATAGAGGAAACTGTTTTCGATTTGGTTGAAACACCCACAATTACCAACAACTACGACGGCACCATCTCGCTAAGTACTACCACCCCCGGTGCCACAATATACTACACTACCAACGGTGATACCCCCGACAATACTAGCACAACTTATTCTTTACCCTTCTCCTTGGGAGATGCTACGGTCATCAAGGCTATCGCTTATTTAGGCTCAGATTGTTCTAATGTGAGCACCTACAACGTGCCGAGGTACACCAAGCCAACCATTAGTTTCGACAACAGCACTTCTGAGGTTACAATAACTTGCACTGATGCCACGGGAATTTACTACACCACCGACGGTAGCGCCCCTACCACTTCCAGCACCGCTTATAGTGCACCCTTCACTGTTTCCTCCGGTGTCACCATCAAGGCCATCTCCACTCACCCTGGTTATCTTAATTCAGAGGTGGCAACAAAGTACATCCAAAGCGGTGATTACTCACAGGATTATCTCACCTTCACTGTGCTCACTGATGGAACCATTCCATGGAAGTCCATTGGTTCCGGAATGGCAAAGGCAATCTCTTACAGAATAAATGGTGGTCCATGGACATCAATAACAGCTGGAGATAATGTTACAATAAGTGTAGTGGCTGGTGATGTTGTAGAATTAAAGGGAAATAATCAAACTTATGCATCAGACAGGAGTAACTATTCCGGATTTGATGGTGGTACGGCAACATATGACATCTCTGGTAATATAATGAGCCTTGTCTATGGTGATGATTTCAGTGGGCAAACCGCATTAACTGGCACATATAATTTCTGTTCTTTATTCAAACAGTCAAAGGCAGTGTCAGCAGAGAACTTGATTCTTCCTGCCACATCACTTACAGAATGTTGTTACAGGGCTATGTTCAGTAAGTGTACGACATTGAAGGTGGCACCTGCCCTTCCAGCAACAACATTGGCTGCATACTGTTATTATTTTATGTTTGAGGATTGTGCAATAACATCTGCACCTGAACTTAGGGCAACAACATTGGTATCCAACTGTTATGGGAATATGTTCACAGGTTGCAAATCACTCAATTACATCTTATGTCTTGCAGTAGATAAATCAGCATCGGGTTGCTTGACAAACTGGGTAAAGAGCGTTTCATCAACTGGCACCTTTGTAAAGAAAGAAAGCGTTACCTGGAATACTGGCAATAGTGGTATTCCAACTAATTGGACTGTTATGGACGATGGAACTCCAAATGTTCCGACCATATCATGTGATGGATTTGAGATTGAATTATCTTGTACAACAACTGGGGCTGTCATATACTATCAATTAGACCATAGTGGAAATTACACACAGTATTCAGCTCCAATAACAATAACTGGTAACACCTTCATTGAATGTTTTTCAGAAAAGGATGGAAAAACAAGTGCAACTATCAGTCAGACTTGTGAATATGATGACAGAACCACCTATGAGTATTCAAACCAATCCCTTGATTCATGGACTTATGGAGGCAATACAATAACAACACCCTATTCTGTTAATGCAATTGATGGACATTCATCAAGCTACGCAAAAGGTACGTTTAACTTTGAGACAGATGTTAATCTCCGCAGCCCACAGCCAACATATCTATGGTTTCAACACGCAGACCAATCAGCAACAATATATGTTGACAACAATCTTGTGGAAAAACACTGGGGAGGATATAATGCATTCTTCGTTGATATATCAAACCATGTTCATAAGGGCACAAACCATATCAAGGTAGCGTTGAAAAACAATGAAGGGAACTATCTTGCTCCAGCATCAGGTGACTTTAATTTCAATGCAACATTGGGTAATGTAAAGCTGTTTACAAGCCCATACATGCCTTCAATGAGTTATGGCTATGATGGATTCCATATCACATCAACAGTGTCTTCAGCAGAAGCTACCATCAATGTGAAGACAACCATACCAACCGGTGCTACCGTCGTATGTACAATCAGTGGTGATAACTGTACTTATACAGAGACAAAGGACAGTACAGGAGATGAATTGGTGTTCACAACAACCATCACAAATCCTCGTCTTTGGAATGGCAAAATCGACCCATATTTGTATAACGTGAAACTTGAGATTTACCATAATGATGAGCTATATCACAGCTATGAAAGACCTTACGGTTTGAGATTCTATGAGTATGTAATTAATCAAACCGTAAATGGAAATTCATATACCGGTTTCTTACTTAATGGACAGCCTTATCTATTGAGAGGCTGTTGTATGCACGATGATATAGAAGGAAAAGCTAACGCATTAACTGACACTGACTACGATAGTACATTTGCAACAATACAAGATCTTGGTCTTAACTTCTTACGTTTAGCTCACTATCCACATCCAAAGGAAACATACGATAGATGTGACCAATTAGGTATTATAGTTCAGACTGAAGTACCTTGTGTAAATAAGATGCAATCGACCATGCCGGCAGATTACTATACACACCTTGAAGGTCAGTACACAGATATGGTTAACCAGCATTACAATCACCCGTGTATCATATTCTGGGGATTGAGTAATGAGACAACCACAGATGACAAGGATTTTGCTAAGGAGAAGATTGAGGGATATAAAGCTCTCATTAAGAACTTAGATCCAGAGCGTTGGGTAGGTTATGTGCTTGCACAATCTCCTGGACTCAATCCTTCCGGATATTACAACAACCCAGATATGGATTGGTTTGGTTGTAACATCTATGTAGGATGGTACGCAAGTCCGAATTCAAATGATCCATCAAATGAACTTAAAAAACGTATTGATAATACTATTACGGCTCTTGGGAAACCTTTTGCTTATTCCGAGTATGGTTGTGGTAGTACACAAAGCTGCCACTCTGATGACTTTATGGCAACAACCACAAGGGGCAACAAGCCAAGACACGATATTGAATATCAGATGTGGTTGCATGAAGGACACATCGCAGCCATCAAGAACAAACCAGAGTTGTTGTTCACATCAGAATGGCAGCTCTTTGACATTGCTGTGTCTGGCAGGAATGAAGGTTATACAGTATGCCCTGATGGAGTAAATGATTATATCGATGACAATCTCAGAAGATTGAACAACAAGGGTCTTGTTGAGAGAGACCACGTTACAAAGAAGGATACATACTATCTTTACAAGGCTTGGTGGAATCAGACGGACAAATTTGTACACATTTGCGGAAAGGATTTTGAGAAGTTAACTAACAGAGTAATAAAGTGTTACACAAACGATGGTAATACATTGAGCCTCTATGTGAATAATACTTTTAAGGAAACTGTAACGGTAACTAATAATATCGCAACATTCACAGCAACCGATTTCAATCCAGGTGATGTGATCAGAGTAAATGGTGCAACAACAAATGATACATTTACTTTCACTGATTACAGTGAAGAAAATGTTTTCATAACCAATGGCAATTGGAACAAGGTTTCCAACTGGAGCGGCAACGCGGTACCTACTGCTTTCAGCAATGTAAGGATTGAAGCCAATGCTACCATTCCAGCCAACTATGTCGCCCGTGTTAAAGAAATCAGCATTAACGAAGGTGCAACCCTCACCATTGCCGACGGAGGTCAGCTGCATCACGACAACGAAGGCGTGACAGCCACAGTGCAGAAGAACATCGTGCCTTACACGATTGCACAAACCAACGGGGAAGAGAAGTCCAACGGCTGGTATCTCCTGGCCTCGCCCATGCAAGATGCTGTGGAGCCCTCTGAAACAATGCTTTCCAATAACTATGACCTTTATCGCTTCAACCAAAGCGTGGAGTTGGAGTGGGAAAACTACCATCAGTATTCTGATTTCAAGCTGAACAACGGCCAGGGCTACCTCTACGCCAATAGCGGTGATGGCGAGAGCTCCACTGTGATGATAGATTTGGGAGGTCAGTTGCAGCCTTCAGACGAGGATATTGACGTGCCGCTGGTTTATGATAATGCTGCAGAATTTCCCGGCTTCAACCTCGTGGGCAACCCCTTCGCCTGCAACGCCTATCTTGCCGAGCCGCGCGACTTTTTCGTAATGAATGCCAACAGCGATGAGCTGGAAATCTGCGCTTCTGCCAATGATGTCATTGCCCCGCTGCAAGGCATCTTCGTTCAGGCTGCAGATGCCAACGACAACGTTGTCACATTCACCAGAACGCAGCCCAAAACCCAAGGCAAGGGAGGTTCGCTCACCTTGAACGTGTCTAAAGGGTCGGTTCTTCGGCAGGTTCAGGAACTTGAGCCCGTCATTGACCGCATCAGAGTACGTTTCGGCGAAGGCCAGACTTTGAACAAGTTCAGCTTGAAGCCCAATGACACCAAGTTGTTCATCACGCAAGGCCTTCGGGACTATGCTGTGGTCTATGCCGAAACGCAAGGTGAGGTGCCCGTCAACTTCAAGGCCGCCGAAAACGGCAGCTACACGCTCTCGGTGAATCCTGAAAACACTGAATTGAACTATCTCCACCTCATCGACAACCTTACAGGTGCCGACGTGGACCTGCTGCAAACACCTGATTACACCTTCGAGGCCAAGACAAACGACTACGCTTCACGCTTCCGCTTGGTGTTCAGCGCTATTGAGACCGGTGATCCTTATTCAGATTCAGGGGCCTTTGCATTCATCAGCAATGGCAACATCATCATTACGGATAACATCGATGGCGCAACCTTGCAGGTAATCGACATGACGGGACGCGTGATTGTTTCACGGGATGGAGGAGTTTCAGGAATCATCTCAACAAATGGGATGGCTCCAAGCATGTATGTTCTGCGCCTCATCAACGGCGACAGCATAAAAACACAAAAAATCGTGGTGAAATAATCAGATTCTTCAATTTTATTATGTATCTTTGCCGCCGCAAACGTGGAAAGATTTGTTTTGATTGCAACCACAAGAAAAAATGCTAAACCAATGCTTTTTCCTTCCCTTTCAGTCAACAGCTTCCCACACAAATTAATTTATTAACTATTTAATAATCAATTTGTTATGGGTTATTACTTCACTTCAGAATCCGTCTCGGAAGGCCATCCCGACAAGGTATGCGACCAGATTTCGGATGCCGTATTGGACGAGATTCTTCGCAACGATCCCAAATCCAAGGTAGCATGTGAGACCTTGGTAACCACCGGTCTTGTCGTCGTCGCTGGCGAGATCCGCACCAACGCCTACGTCGAGATCCAAGACATCGCACGCCGGGTCATCGATCGTATCGGTTACAACAAGTCAGAATACCAATTCGACGCACAGTCTTGCGGTGTGCTGTCAGCCCTCCATGGCCAGTCGAACGACATCTACATGGGTGTGGGGCGCAAGAAGCCAGAGGAACAGGGCGCCGGCGACCAAGGCATGATGTTCGGTTTCGCCTGCAAGGAAACCGAGAACTACATGCCCTTGACCATCGACCTGGCCCATCTCCTTCTGATGGAACTCGCTGCCATCCGCCGCGAGGGCAAGGCTATGAAATACCTCCGTCCCGACGCCAAGTCGCAAGTCACGGTGGAATATGAAGAAGGATGGAAACCGAAACGTATCGACACCATCGTCATCAGCACCCAGCACGACGATTTCATCAAGCCCACTGACAATAGCGAAGAAGCTCAGCATGAAGCCGATGTCCGTATGGTCGATAAGATCGAAGCCGATGTGCTCAACATACTCATCCCAAGGGTGAAACGCAAGCTGCCGGCCAAGCTTCGCAAGTTGTTCGACCAGGATATGAAGATCTTCGTCAACCCGACGGGCAAGTTCGTCATCGGAGGTCCTCACGGCGACACTGGCGTCACCGGACGTAAGATCATCGTCGATACCTACGGCGGTCGCGGTGCACACGGTGGCGGTGCTTTCTCAGGCAAAGACAGCTCCAAGGTGGACCGTTCAGCAGCCTACGCAGCACGCCATATCGCCAAGAACCTCGTGGCTGCAGGCATCTGCGACCAGGCTCTGGTACAGATCGCCTATGCCATCGGCATCGCCGAACCCGTTGGCTTCTACGTCAACACCGAAGGCACTTCACACGTCAAGATGAACGATGTCGAGATTGCCCAAAAGATCAAGAATTTGGTTGATTTGCGTCCCTATGCCATCGTGAAGCGCTTCGGCCTCACCAACCCGATCTTCGAGGAGACCGCTTCCTACGGCCACTTCGGACGTCAACCCGAGACCCGTAAGGTGGAGGTCTATTACAAGGACAGGACCACTTTCGTGGAAGACGGAAAGATCTACAAGAACGTGGAGTTCTTCGGATGGGAGAAACTCGATTTAGTCGATAGTTTCAAGAAAACTTTCGGAATCTAACGACCAATAGTTAGAAAAGCAGTACGGCAGCCGTCATTGCAAACTTAGCTGACGATAGCCGTCATTGCGAGCGCAGCGAAGCAATCCACATAGACCCTTTTGTGTCTGAGTGGATTGCTTCGTCGTTCCTCCTCGCAATGACGTACCCGACGCCTACTCCTCACTCCTCACTCCTCACTCCTCACTCCTCACTCTCTAACTGCTCTCTCTCCTCAAACATCTTGATCAGCTCTTCTGGCGTCATGCCCAGCTGAGTGATGGAGATTTTGGCGTCCCTAGCGAACGGATTGTCGGGATAGTTGTCAATGATTTGTTGATAGGTCTCACGGGCTTTGTCGAGGTCGTGCAGCTGTTCGTCATAGACGAAGGTGGCCAGCATGAACAAAGCGACAGCATTCTTGTCGAATTGGGGATAGTCGGCTACCAGCTTGTTGACCAAACCAATGCTCTGTTGAGGATCCTGTTTGGTGTTGATGGACACTTCGACAGCCTTGAACAGCACGTCAGCCGCATCGGCAGCTTCCGGGTTGTCTTCGACATACTTGCTGAAGGTGGCAACAGCGCCAGCGACAGCGTCTTTATTGGTGGTCATGTCAGCATTGAACATGGCTTCCTCAGCTTTCTTGACATCGTCACCTGTGGTTTTCACGGTACGGTTACAGCCCGCAATCACAAAGATTGCCATTACGGCAATAAATAAATTACTCCATTTCATATCTCTTATCTCTTATCTCTTATCTTTTATCTAAAAACTATCTTCTTTTCTTCTTAGGAAAAATCATCCTATAATCCGCATCGCACTTCCCTTCCGAGATGTCGCGGAGCTTGCCTTGAAGCAATAACTTACGCATTGGGGCAATACGATCCACATGCACATGGCCTTCCAGATGGTCATATTCGTGTTGGATGATCCTGGATTTGATGCCAGTGAATTCTTCCTCATGTTCCACGAAATTCTCATCAAGATACTTGATGCGGATGCCGTCGTGGCGGATCACATCCTCGTAGATGCCTGGCAGACTTAGACAGCCCTCCTTGAAAGGCACCTCCTCGCCGAAAGTGTCAAGCAGCTGGGCATTGATGAATACCTGTTTGAATCCTTTGGCGTCGGGATAATCGGGATAGAATGGGTTGGCATCGACCAGGAAAAGGCGAATTGACTGGTTCACTTGCGGTGCCGCCAGTCCCACGCCTTCAGAATGTGCCAGTGTCTCCCACATATCCGCAATGAGTTTCTCCAGCTCTGGGAAGTCCTTATCAATATCTTTGGCTATCGCCTTCAAGGTCGGATGGCCGTATGCAACAATGGGAAGTATCATGTCAGTTTGTAGTTGTTCAGTTGATCAGTTATCAGTTTTCAGTTTTACGCTCTCCATGTAGGACTGGAGCAGAATTGTCGCCGCCACTGTATCGACCAGGGCTTTATCTTGGCGTTGCTTCTTCTTCAGTCCAGCGTCGATCATGGTTTGGTGGGCCATCACCGAGGTGAAGCGCTCGTCGTAACGGACGATCTTCATGTCGGGCAACAGCTTGCGCAGGCGGTTCACCAGCGGCTCGATGTATTTGGAGCAGTCCGAAGGATTGTTGTGCATATCCTTCGGCTCGCCAATGACGATGGCTTCCACCTCTTCCTTTCCCACGTAGTCCACCACCCAGTCGGCCAGCTTACCGCTCTCCACGGTGGTGAGGCCGTTGGCGATGATCTGCAGGGGATCGGTGACCGCGATGCCGCAGCGCTTACGTCCCAAGTCAATTGCCATGATTCGTGCCATAATCCTTGTTTTCAGGCCGCAAAGATACTATTTTTATCAAAATTTCCATTATCAAGAATTAGAGAATTTGAGATTATTTTTTGAGGTGTTTTCACGTCTTGGATTCAAATTAATGGGAATTTGAGAAGGAAAAACGCTAGCGTTTTTCTCTCTAATTCTCTAATTCTTGATATAAAAAAATCAAGCCTTGTTGTCGATTGCAGACCGCAAGGCGTTGCCCACCAACATAAACGCCAGCACCAGCAGCATAATGGCGATGCCCGGCAAGATGGCCAAATAAGCTGCATCCAAGATAATAAAGGCATAATTCTCCTTGATCATACTACCCCATGAAGGCATGGGGGGCTGTACGCCGATTCCCAGGAAACTCAAGCCCGCCTCCAGCAGGATGGCCGAAGCGAAGTTGGATGCCGACACCACGATGATGGGGTTAAGGATATTGGGCAAGATATGCCTGAGGATCACCCTGATATTTTTGAAGCCCAAGGCTTTTCCTGCCTCTACGTAGGTCATCTCGCGCACTGAGAAGATCTGTCCGCGGACGATACGAGCGACCTCCACCCACATGGTGAGACCCACGGCGATGAAGACCTGGGCGATGCCCTTGCCGAGCGCAAAAGTGATGGCGATGACCAGCAACAGCGTGGGGATGGACCACACCACGTTGATGAGCCACACCACCACGTCATCGACCCTGCCGCGGAAGAAACCGCCAATACTGCCGATAAAGATGCCGATGACCAGGCTGAGCGCCACCGCGATGAAGCCCACCAGAAGGCTGATACGGCTGCCTAAGACCAGACGGCTCAGGAAGTCACGCCCGAACTGGTCGGTGCCCAACAAGAACTTCTGGTGCTTAGTCCCGGCAATCTCGCTGTTGGGTATCTCTTGCACCCGCACGGTGCCGCTGTGTTCGGGGTTGAAAAGATACACCAAGGTGTGGTCCTCGAACACCTTGATGCTGTCGTAAGGCAGATAAGTGCAATCGTCGGGTCGCCCGTTGAATAGCCGTTCGAAGAAACCCGGCTCCGCTGGAGGGTTCTCCTTGGGAAGGACGAGCATATCGACTTCAAAGCCAGGTTTCCGAGTGCTAAGTTCCAGCAGCTGACGGTTGGCGTGAGGTGTCGGATCGGGGATGATATAATAGGCGAACAAAGCCAAGATGGCAGTCACGACAATGAACGACGCAGCGACCATGCCCAGCTTGTTCTTGCGGAACCGCTGCCATGCCAACGCGCTCGGTGACTGTTGATCCTTCTTCGCTACCATGCTGCAAAGATAGATTTTTTTTGAAAAAAGACTTGCATATTTGAAAAAAGCTGTATCTTTGCACCCGCAAACCAGATGGTGGATTTAGCTCAGCTGGTTAGAGTACCGGATTGTGGTTCCGTGGGTCGTGGGTTCGAATCCCACATTCCACCCTCAGCAGAAAAAAGAACGGCATGCCGTTCTTTTTTCTGTTTTTTTTATATCTTTGCAGCCCAATATGCGGGTGTGGCGGAATTGGTAGACGCGCCAGACTTAGGATCTGGTTCTGAGAGGAGTAAGGGTTCGAGTCCCTTCATCCGCACGGTTACAACAAGAAAGAAAACATTAGACAGCTACAGAATGAACACAACACAAGCCCAGAAGGGAGAACAACTGATCTCCATCAAAATCAACGTGCTCAAGGAAGACTATGAGCCACAGGTAAAGAAAGAGCTGAACAAACTCCAGCACAAAGCCCAAGTCCCGGGCTTCCGTCCTGGCATGGTGCCTTTCGGCATGATCAAGAAGATGTACGGCGCTCAAGCCACCATCGAGGTGCTCAACACCCTTGTCTCCGAGACACTCAACAATTATATCCTTGAAAACAAACTCGACTTGATCGGCTTCCCTCTCAGCGACCCCGATCATCAGCAGCCCGTCGACTTCGACAAGCAGGATTCGCTTGACTTCTTCTTCGAAGCCGCCATCCGTCCAGAAATCAAAGTCGATTACACCAAGGCTAAGGTCGATTTCGCACATATCATCGCCGATGACGCCGCCATCGACAAGACCATCGAGGAAATCGTCGAGCGCAACCCCGAAGTCTCCCATCCCGAGACCGTCGGCGAAAACGACGTCCTGGAGCTGAAAGTCCGCGAGGCTGAAGACGGCAAGGAGCTGGAAGACGGCTTCAAGAAAGATTACGTCGTCCTCGACCTGAAAGACATCAAGACCAAGACCAACAAGAAGAAACTGGTTGGCAAGACCACCGGCGCTGAGTTCATCATCAACTTCGCCACCATCCTCGGTGGACAGGAAAAAGCCACCAAGATCCTTGGCAATGACGCCCCCGCCGATAGCGACTACAACATCATCATCGACGACATCCGCCATGAAGAGAAGCCTGAACTCAACGAAGAGTTCTTCAAGAAGATCTTCCCCAGCCAAGAGCTGAAAGACCTGGATGCCTTCCGCGCCAGCGTCAAAGAAGAGATGGAGAAACAATATACCAACGAGACCGACCGCATCCTCTTCACCAAGATGATCGACGCCCTCGTTGACAACACGCCTTTCGCACTGCCCGACGAATTCCTGAAGCGCTGGATCTTTGAAAACAATCAAGGCAAGCTCTCCGTGGAAGACATCGAGAAAAACTACGCCGAGAACTACAGCAAAGGCCTTCGTTGGCAGCTTATCGAAGATAGCATCGTGAAGGAAAACATGGACCTCGCCATCACCGACGACGAAGTCAAAGGCTTCCTCCGCAGCCAGATCTTCCCCGGCCTCGACTACAACACCATGGAAGACGACATGAAGGCTCGTCTCGACAAGATCGTTGACAACTACCTGAAGAACGAGGAACAGGTCAACAACGTCAAGAACCAGCTCGCCGATGTCAAGATGACCAACTTCCTCAAGACCAAGATGAGCATTAACTACACCGACCAGACCTACGACGAGTTCATCAAATCTTTAGAGGCTGAAACCAAGAAGGAGACCAAAAAAACCTCCAAGAAAAAATAACTGCTAACTGAATAACTGAACAACTGCCAACTTCCATGAACGAATTCCAGAAATACGCTACCAAGCACTTGGGCATCAACCCGCTGGGACTTGAAAAATACATCTCCCAGATCAACAACGGCGGCGGCTACATCAGCCCCACCGTCATCGAGGAACGCCAACTCAACGTCGCACAGATGGACGTGTTCTCACGCCTGATGATGGACCGCATCATCTTCTTGGGCACTGCCATCGACGACTATGTGGCCAACGTCATCCAAGCCCAGTTGCTCTTCCTCGAGTCAACCGACCCAAAGCGCGACATCCAGATCTACCTCAACTCTCCTGGCGGCAGCGTGTATGCTGGCCTGGGCATCTATGACACCATGCAGTTCATCGGTCCCGATGTGGCGACCATCTGCACTGGCATGGCTGCTTCGATGGCCGCCGTCCTGATGTGCTCCGGCACTCCTGGAAAAC
Organism: uncultured Bacteroidia bacterium; assembly: GCA_902800965.1. GTDB lineage: Bacteria > Bacteroidota > Bacteroidia > Bacteroidales > F082 > Limimorpha. The sequence continues at coordinate 24,869 of CADCGK010000001.1, forward strand.
GTTCAGCCCTTCCCCACTCCCGCATCATGATCCATCAACCCATGGGCGGCGTCGAGGGTCAAGCCACCGAAATTGAGATCACCGCTCGCGAGATCCAGAAGCTCAAGAAAGAACTATATGAGATCATCTCCAAGCATTCGGGGCAACCTTACGACAAAGTGTGGGCCGACTCCGACCGCGATTACTGGATGACTGCCGAAGAAGCCAAAGAATACGGCATGATCGACGAAGTGCTCGTAAGGAACAGATAAGATGGCAAACAACAAGAAATCAGATCACTGCTCGTTCTGCGGCCGCCCTGGCAACGAGACGCTCATGCTACTCCAAGGTGTGGAGGCCCGTATCTGTGAGCGTTGCGCTGAACAAGCCTATCTGATTATCAAAGAAGAACTTGGAACAAGGATCGACGAGCCGAAGAAAAAGAAAAACGCCGGCTCGTCGTCCCTTGAGTTGAAGAAGCCCAAGGAAATCAAGAGCTTCCTTGATCAATATGTCATCGGCCAGGACGAAGCAAAGCGCACCCTCGCCGTGGCAGTCTATAACCACTACAAACGCATCAGCCAACAAGTCGGCGACGACGATGTGGAGATCGAGAAATCGAACATGATCCTCGTCGGCGAGACCGGAACAGGCAAGACGCTTATGGCACGCACCATCGCCAAGATGCTCAACGTGCCTTTCGCCATTGCCGACGCCACCGTGCTTACCGAGGCAGGCTATGTGGGTGAAGACGTGGAGAACATCCTCGTCCGCCTGCTCCAAGCTGCCGACTACGACGTAGCAGCCGCCGAACACGGCATCGTCTTTATCGACGAAATCGACAAGATCGCACGCAAGAGCGACAACCCCAGCATCACCCGCGACGTCTCCGGCGAAGGCGTGCAACAGGCTCTCCTCAAGCTGCTGGAAGGCTCCGTGTGCAACGTTCCACCCCAAGGAGGACGCAAGCACCCCGAACAGAAGATGATCCCTGTCAACACCAAGGACATCCTCTTCATCGCCGGCGGCGCCTTTGACGGTATCGAACGTATCATCGCAGCACGCAAGAGCACCAATGTCATCGGCTACAGCACCAGCGCCGACCAAGTGCTCGACAAAAGCAACATGCTGCAATACCTGGCTCCCGCCGACCTCAAGAAATTCGGCCTCATCCCAGAGATCGTGGGACGTATGCCCATCATCACCCACCTCGATCCTCTCGACGAGAAAGCCCTCAAGCGCATCCTCACCGAGCCCAAAAACGCCTTGGTGAAACAATTCACCAAGCTGTTCGCCATGGACGGCATCCAGCTTACCATCGAGGATCAAGCCCTTGACTTCGTAGTGGAGAAGTCCATCGAATTCAAATTAGGCGCACGCGGCCTTCGCTCCATCATGGAAGCCATCCTCAACGACGCCATGTTCGAGATGCCATCGTCCGAAAACCCAAAACAACTCGTCATCACACGTGCCTACGCCGAAGAGAAAATCGCCGGCAACACCAAATTGGCACAATAGTTGCTTTTGACCGCTTGGTTTATTAAAAAGACATTCCAAGCCATGAAAAAGATCATACTTGCCATCATGCTATTGATGGTCACTACAGCAGGATTCAGCCAATTCATCACCCAAGGCAAAGGTGTGAAAATCAAAATGTCACATCCTCAAGCCTCGCTCCAACAGCAACCATCCGCCACCAACGACCAGCTCCACGTGGTATATGGCCGTATCGACGGCAGAGACACCATTCTCATGGTCTATCTACCCGAAGTCGATATTGACCTCATGGGCCGTTACTATGAAATCACTGACACCCGTCGTGGCCGCCGCCTCGTCAGTAACGTCCGCAAAGTATATCCTTACGCCAAACTTGCCAGCACCAAACTGAAAGAATTCGACACCATGCTGGCTGACGTCTCCAGTGAATCGGAACGCCGTCGTATGATGAAACAAGCTGAAAAGGAAATCAGCGACCAATACACAGAAGAGTTGAAAAAACTGACCTTCTCGCAAGGCGCCATTCTCATCCGCCTCATCGACCGCGAGACAGGCAACACCTCCTATAAACTTGTCCAGGAACTGCGCGGCAAACTCAGAGCTTTCTTCTATCAAGGGTTCGCACGCCTTTGGGGCTACAACCTCAAGACCGAATTCGACCCGAAAAACAATAAGGAAGACGAAGAGATCGACATCATCGCCACGCTGCTTGAACGAGGACAGATTTAGGTTAGAGGTTAAAGGTTAGAGGTGAGAGGTTTTCCTGTTTGATAGCAGCACCTCTCACCTCTCACTTCCCTCTTCCTTGGATAACGATAAGGACAGTGTAAATCAAAATCTTCAGATCCAAACCAAGACTGACGTTCTCAATGTAGAGAACGTCATATTTTAATCGTTCGATCATCTCATCCACATTCTCGGCGTAACCGAACTTGACCTCTCCCCAGCTCGTGATGCCAGGTTTCACCAACAACAACATGTTGTAATACGGAGCGCGCTCCACGATTTGGTCGATGTAGTACTTGCGCTCGGGACGATAGCCCACGATGGACATGTCGCCTTTCAACACTGTCCAAAATTGTGGAATCTCGTCAAGACGCACCTTGCGCATGAACTTACCGAACTTGGTGATACGAGGATCGTCGTCGCTTGAGAGCTGCGGCGTGCAGTCTGCTTCAGCATCGACGCGCATACTGCGGAACTTGGCCATCTTGAAAGGCCTGCCATTCTTTCCAATACGCTCTTGAACATAGAACACCGGACCCGGTGAGGTGGCCTTGACGATAATGGCCGTGATGAGATATACGGGCGACAGCACAATCAGCACGATGATGGACACTACGATATCGAACAAACGCTTGATGACCCGTTGCCAAATAGGCATCAGCTCAGGGCTGACTTGTACCAAGGGTGTACGCCATATTGCCGACTGCCTCACATTGCCGAAGACCAGGTCCTGCATCTCTGGGATGATCTCCACCTCGGCATCCGTCTGGTTGATCACGGGCATGATGGCGTTCATGCAATCCTTCTCCGAACGCTCAATGGCGATGATCACCTCTTCCACGTCAAACTGCTTCACAATATTCACCAAGTCATTCACCGACCCTAAATGCGGTAGGTATTCGCTCAATCTGTACGACGGCTTGTCATAAACATTGACAAACCCCACAAAACGCTGGCCCGTAGACTTCGGGAGGTCTGAAATCTCCTTGTACAACTTGATGGCATTGTCGTTGCTGCCCACAATCAAAGTGTTGAACCATATCTTTCCCGACTTGATGCGACGCTTCACCACATTCGTGATGATCAACCTTCCGATATAGACCAGACCAAATTGCAAGGCGAACAGTGTGATGAACGACTGGTAATACATCTTATAAGATAGAATCTGGTCATCGAGAATCGCGACGAAGAACAGCACCGTAACCCCTAACAAAGTTAGGAAAAAGGTCTGCGTCAGTTCTTTCAGACGGGATTTGGAATACACGCTCTGATAAGCGCCAGTGATGCCGTATAACACCACCCAACAGACTGGGATGATGGCGACAGCGAACCAAAAGCTCTTGTCGTGGAACTCAACGCTGAAGCGCTGCCACATATTGGCACCAGGAATCTCGTAAGTCTTCCTGAAATAGTAGAACAACGTCCAGGCTAAGACAGAAAGCAGCCAGTCAACAATGCCGTACAAAAAAGGCAGTTTGCGTTTTTGTTTCATCTGTCGCGATAAATTATCTTCAAATTATCATAGTAGAAATACTGGGGGCCGTCGTTACGGTTATACCATGACGAGATATACAGCTTGAAATAATCTGCATTTTCATAGTCCACCAAATAAGGTCCCAAGTTAATATAAATCTTGTTCCAACGTTCAGGCTCCACTCCAGAAGCTCCAGTCGGACGGAGGCGGATGATCTGCAGCTGGTTAATAGTGTAATCATCCAAAAAATACAATCCAACCGCACAAGTGTCGGAACATTTGTAGTCCATCTCTAACAAGCAGGCCGAACCTTTTGTGGGCAGATCTGTGAATTCCTCGTTGGTAGCAATACAAAACTCCGTCGAGTCAGATGTCAACACAATTTTTCCTGAATAAGTGGAATGCACACCCTCAGGATCATGCCATGCCAAGGGGCCACCAACACGTAGGATGTTGGTGTCGCTCTGAGAGGTGGGCTGTATGGAAATCGAACCACCGTCAAAGTCTTCCAGCCAACGCACATGGAGATTGTCGCCATTGGGATAGTAATTGAAGACAGGGAACAGTTTCACGACACTGTCCTTCACCAAATTGAGGCTGGGATACTCTACCGGAGCGATAAAAGGATAAGGAGCTCTCAGGTCTTTAATCCCGTCACGGGCAATGCCTGGATAGACAGCCACTTTGTGAGCGCCTTCTTTCAAAACCGGGATGACTGCAGGAAGTTCAAAACACCCCACAATATTGTCGTCAACATAGACCCAAGCGTCTATGAATGCATGAGTGTTGGCACCGTAAGTATAGTAATCGCAGCTTAAGCCTAACGAATCAATGCGAATATATGAAGGCACCGTCTGTGGTCCTTCAAACTTCTTGCATGAAGATAGCAAAGCAGCGAAAAATGTTACAGCAAGGAAGGAAAACAAGGTAAATCTCCTCATCATAGAAAATGTTTTATTTTGTAACGTTTTATATCGTTATATATTGTCCCCCAACTTTTAAAATCTCGAATGCAAGATTCAAAACCTTCACGCCGTCTTGGATGGAGACCACGGGGGTGGTATTATGGATAATGCTGTCGTAAAAGCTTTCCAGTTCCTTTTGGATAGCATTGATCGGCTGTATCTCAAGCTTCTCAAGTGTGATCTGGCGCGTCTCGCCATCTGCCAAGTCCAATGTCAGGGAATAGGGATAGCCCGAAGTCTCATGGTCATGGATACGGGCAATTTCCGACTTTTTCTCCAAAAAATCCACAGTGATATAGGCGTCTTTCTGAAAAATACGGGTTTTGCGCATGTTCTTAAGCGAGATTCGGCTTGCCGTCAAGTTGGCTACGGAGCCATTCTCGAACTCGATACGGGCATTGGTAATATCAGGCGTGGGGCTGACGATGGCCACGCCACAGGCGCTGACACGGGCAACGGGTGAGTCGATGATGGTGGTGAGGATGTCGAGGTCATGGACCATCAAGTCGAGCACCACAGGGACATCCGTCCCTCTTGGGTTAAAGAGTGCAAGACGATGTGCTTCAATGAATTTAGGATCTTTGATGAAAGGCTCAGCGGCGATGAATGCAGGATTGAAACGTTCCACATGTCCCACCTGAACCTTCACGCCAGTCTCTCCAGCGAGCTTGACCAGCTGGGAAGCCTCTTCGGGAGTAGCCACGATAGGCTTTTCTATGAAGACATGACGACGACGCTGCAAAGCTTTGGATGCACAAGCAAAATGCTGCACCGTGGGGGTAACGATATCCACCACCTCCACTGCTTCGATCAAGGCCTCCAAAGTATCAAAGCAACGGGCGCCCAGCTCCGCTTCAACCGACTTGGCAGTGACAGGATCGGGATCATAAAAACCGACCAACTCGTATCTATCTATCTGCTTGATGCATTTGATATGGATCTTACCCAGATGACCAGCTCCCAGAACACCAATTTTCAACATACTCGGTAAATTTGGGCAAAGATAGGGTTTTTGTTTGAAAAAGCATATCTTTGCATCCGAAAATGAAAATCTTGGAAGACAATTACCGGCACAAGGGCTTGCGGCAGCAACTCATCAACCAGCTACGCAACGAAGGCTTCAAAGACGAACGCGTACTCTCCGCCCTCAACGAAGTGCCCCGCCATGTCTTTCTTGACTCGTCCTTCGTGGAGTTCGCCTATTCCGACCAGCCCTTCCCTATTGGAGCGGGACAGACTATCTCGCAGCCTTCCACTGTGGCGATACAGACCAAGCTGCTTTCCGTGGAACGAGGCATGAAAGTGTTGGAAATCGGCACCGGATCGGGTTACCAGGCATGCGTATTGGCAGCCATGGGCGCCAAAGTGCATACCATCGAACGGCAACGCAATTTGTATTTCCACACCAAAGAGATCCTTGAGCAACTGCCCTACCGCATCAAGGCCTTCCTCGGGGACGGCTTCGAGGGACTGCCCACCTACGCTCCTTTCGACCGCATCCTCATCACCGCCGGCGCTCCACTAATACCACCCAAGCTCATCGAACAACTCAAGCCTAACGGCATCATGGTCATCCCTATCGACGAAGGGGAACCCGGCCACCAAAAGATGCGACGCATCACGAAAAACCCCGACGGCACGCTCCGCGAGGAGGTGTTCGGGGATTTTACGTTCGTCCCGATGCTGACTGGAACAGGTAATGATTGAGCTTTCCTCTACTTAAAGATTCCACCCAAGATAGATCTGAAGATGCTCTTCCCAAGCTGACGTCCGAAGGTCGTCGCCGTGGTGTTGATGGTCTTCTCGATGGCTTTACGGCCAGTCGATTTCTTCTTGCTCGAAGACTTTGAAGATTTGGCTTTTTCTTTCTCCTTGGCCTCTTTGGCCTTGCGTTTCTCTTCTTCCTCGGCTTCTTCCTTAGCGCGTTTTTCCTCGCGTTTCTGTTCCTCCACCAACATCTCGTAGGCACTCTCGCGGTCGAAGGTCTTCTCGTACTGGCCATAGAGGCGCGACTGACGGATGATGGTCTCACGCTGCTCGTCAGTGATGGCACCGATCTGACTCAAGGGGAACAGGATCTTGGCCCGTTCCACGATGTTGGGAGCGCCCTTCTCATCAAGGAACGACACCAAGGCCTCGCCGGTGCCGAGTTCAAGGATGGCAGCCTCGGTATTGAAGTTGGGGTTGGTACGGAAGGTCTGGGCAGCAGCCTTCACCGTCTTTTGTTCCTTGGGCGTATAAGCCCTCAGACCATGCAATACGCGGTTACCGAGCTGTCCAGCAATAGCCTCTGGGATGTCGTCAGGACTCTGGGTGATGAAATACACGCCCACGCCCTTGGAACGCACAAGACGGATGACCTGCTCGATCTTATCGACCAAGGCCTTCGAAGTGTCCTTGAACAGCATGTGGGCCTCGTCGAAGAAGAAGATCAGCTTGGGCAGTTCCAGGTCACCTACCTCGGGCAGCTGGGTGTAGAGCTCGCTCAGCAGCCACAGCAGGAAGGTGGAATAGAGCTTGGGATTCAGCATCAGCTTGTCGGCAGCCAGCACGTTCATGATGCCTTGCCCCTGCTCGGTCTGCAAGAAATCATACACGTTGAAGGAAGGCTCGCCAAAGAACTGGTCGGCGCCCTCGGCCTCCAAAGCTAACAAGGCACGTTGGATGGCACCCACGCTCATCGAAGTGATGGTGCCGTAAGTGGTGGTAAACTCCCTGGCGTTCTTGGCCACGTAGTCAAGCATCAAGCGAAGGTCCTTCATGTCAATCAGCAACAGTCCACGGTCGTCGGCAATCTTGAACACGATGTTCAAGACACCCGTCTGGGTCTCGTTGAGGTTGAGGAGACGGGCCAACAACTGCGGTCCCATATCGGAGATGGTAGCTCTCAGCGGATGTCCCTGTTCCCCGAACACGTCGAAGAAACGCGTCGGCATCCCTTTGAACTGCGGGTTCTCGATGCCAAACTCTGGGCAACGTTTCTCAATGAAGCCGCTCATCTTACCGGGTTGGCTGATGCCGGATAGGTCTCCCTTCATATCAGCCATGAAACAAGGGACACCAGCTTGGCCGAACGATTCAGCGATGACTTGCAAGGTGACGGTCTTACCCGTACCCGTGGCGCCACAGATCAAACCATGACGATTGGCCATCTTGCCGACCATATTGATCGGCCCATTATCGCAATGCGCAATGTAAAATTGTTTGTCTTCTGTAAACATAACTTTTATCTTTTATCTCTTATCATTTATCTTAAATCTCAAATACTTGATTGTCAGCCCTTGATCGAGCCACATCTGCTCATAGAAGGTACGTATCGTCTTGACTTCCAGATCATCATCATTGGCGTAAAGATCGTCGGTGGCGTACAGCAAAGGCAGACCTTGTTTTTCAATCACCTCATGCAGCGTGAACTCATACATGATGGGACTATCGGTCTTGAGGTTTAGGATGCCGTCAGGTCGGACGATCTTACGATAGCGTTCCAGAAACTCAGGTGAGGTAAGGCGATGTCGGGCGTTGCGTTCGCCCTCGCCCGGATGGGGATCGGGAAAAGTAACCCATATCTCGCTAACTTCATCGGGAGCGAAGAAATGCTCGATCTGGTCGATGCGGGTGCGGATGAAGGCCACATTGGTCAAGCCTTCCTCCCTCGCTTGGGTCAAGCCGCGCCACATACGCGCACCCTTGATGTCTACCCCTATGTAGTTGATGTCGCGATGCGCTCTGGCTAGCCCCACGGTGTATTCTCCTTTGCCGCAACCGAGTTCCAACACGATGGGGTTGTCGTTGCGGAAGAAGTCGGAATGCCACTTTCCTTGCAAGGGGAACCCCTCTTCCATGATGCGCTCGTAGGAGTATTGGAACAGATTGTCGAACGACCTGTTCTCCTCAAATTTCTGCAGTTTGTTCTTCTTGCTCATGGTGGGTTTATTTGGTCAGGATCCATGCTTTGTTGTTTGCGTTTGCTTTGATTTCGGCGAGATCAGCCTTGGCTTCCTCGATCGTCGCATATTGGCCGAAGCACACATAATACATCGAGCCTCTCTGCATGAGGAAGGCACCCGGGTAGCCTTGTTCCTGAATCGGCTTAAGATAGTTCTCGGCATTGGACTGCTGAGAGAAACAACCTGCAATGACGGAATAAGGCAACAGTTCAGCGTATGGCAAGATAGCCTTAACAACAGGTTCGACAACGGGGTTGACAACAACATCGGGAACGGTCTCCTGGACAGTGTCTATCTCCTGAATGGTATCCGTCACACTGATGGTATCGCTCGCCTCAACAGGTACCGTCATGGGTTCATGATAGTAGGAGACCATCTCAGCCAGCGTCGCCGAATCGGGTTCGGGAGCGGCTACAACGACTTGTGGCGATGGTGTTGGCTTAACAGGGATATCCAGATGTATCACCTCCAAGAAGTAGAGGATACACAATATGGCCAAGATGCAAAGGATCGCCCAAAAAGAGGCTGACAACACCCTTTTCCAACGTCCCCTGCGATAATGATCCTCATCACCTAAGTCTTGATGGACGGATTTCTCGTCAACGGTCATGGGGGTGTTCTGGTCTTTGATCTGTGCGGCAACCCTCGTCTTCCAGTCGTCCTGTCGGCTGCCTCCAAACAAAGGCTGGGGATTCAAGTCACTGAGACCGAAGGCATCGGCGTTGAAGTTAGAGGCTTCAGCCGCTTCAAAGACCGGCTCCTGATTTCCATTGAAAGACATGGTTCCCACTTCAGGAAAGTTCACAACCTCGCCTGACTTAAGTTTGGTGTAACAATCCGAGACAAACAACGACAGCTGCTGACGGGCGTCTTCTTCACTGATGGTGTCATGTGCCATCATATAATGGATCAACAGATCGTTCTCCTCGCGTTGCTGGGGATCGAAGCTGATGGTAGAGGAAGGCCTCTCGAACTGATTGGTGATGACGTTGACCTTAGCCCCCTCGTCATGACGTAAAAAAGCGCCAAAGCCAGGCACAATCACGGCATCGTGATCATAAAGGAGGGCTGCTATGGCATCGTATATCTTGTTCATTGAAGGATTTCTTGAGGGATGTTCAACAAATCTTGAGGCGTGTCGATGGCAATTGAATCGTCGCATTGTGTGACAGCCACGCGGATGTGCAGGCCGTTTTCGAGCCATCGCAGTTGCTCCAGTGACTCGGCCTGCTCAAGACGACCCATAGGCATGGAGGCGATGGTGCGAAGGGTGTCGGCCTTATAGGCATAAATGCCAATATGACGAAAATAATCCACCTTCTCGATCCATCGATCCCGCTCACAGCCTCTTACGAAAGGCAGCGGATGGCGGCTGAAATACAAGGCATCACCACGAACATCGAAGACCACCTTGACAACGTTGGGGTTGTCGATCATGGACGGATCGGTTATTCTTTTTGCCAAGGTGGCGAGACAGGTGTCATCGCGACGGATAAGGTCTGTCACCTGATCGACCATTTTAGGATCGATAAAAGGCTCGTCGCCTTGGATGTTCACCACGGCATGATAGTTGCCCCCCATTAGGTCAAGTGCCTCGCGACAGCGGTCGGTGCCGCTCTTGTGGTCGGCACGAGTCATCACGGCCTTGCCTCCGAATGTCAGCACTTCATCGAAGATACGCTGGTCATCGGTAGCCACCACGACATCGTCCAACGACGATTTCAGGACCTGCTCATAGGTCCTGCGGATCATCGTCTTTTCCCCGATCATCGCCAAGGGCTTGCCAGGGAAACGCGTTGAGCCGTAACGGGCGGGTATGATGCCGAGCACTTTCATCAGAACAGGCCGTTCAACGAGGCCTCGATCTTCTCGATGATGACACTCAAGTCCTCGGGTTTCTCCACATCAAGGTTATCCATGTCGATGATAAGCAGCTTGCCATCCTTGTAGCCGCTGATCCATTCCTCATAGCGGTCGTTGAGGTTGCTCAGGTAGTCCAGACGGATCGACTGCTCGTAGTCGCGGTTTCGCTTGGCAATCTGACGGATCAAGGTCGGCACCGAAGCGCGGAGATAGATCAGCAAGTCGGGCGGCTGCAGGAACTTCGTCATCAGTTCAAACAATGACTTGTAGTTCTCAAAGTCGCGTGACTCCATCAGACCCATCGAATAAAGGTTGGGCGCGAAGATCATGGCATCTTCATAGATAGTACGGTCCTGAACGACGTCCTTCCCGCTGTTGCGGATGTCGATCACCTGACGGAAACGGCTGTTGAGGAAGAAAATCTGGATATTGAATGACCAGCGTTGCATGTCTTCATAGAAGCTGTCCAGATAGGGATTGTGGTCCACTTCTTCGAAATGCGGCGTCCAGCCGAAATGCTTGGCTAACAGACGCGTCAGGGTGGTTTTCCCTGAACCGATATTTCCAGCGATAGCTATATGCATAATGGTAAGATTATTTCAATCTGCGAAGATAATAAAAAATTCTTACTTCTTGCTTCTAAATTCTAAATTCTTTAGAATCACTTCGGTGCCTTGGCAAGACAATAAATTGCAAGAAGCGCATATATGATATTGGGAATCCACGCAGCTAAAGCTGGAGACGCCACGCCGTTGACGCCGAAGGCCTTGCCGATTTGGCTGAACAGCACGTAGGCAAATGCGATGGTGATGCCAAAACCGAGGTGCATGCCCATACCGCCCTTGATCTTTCGACTCGACAAGGCCGCTCCGATGAGCGTCAGGATAAGAATGGCTGCTGGCTGGGCCATGCGTTGGTGCATCTCCACTTCATAACGCAGAATTCCCTCTGACCCTCGCTGCCGCATCACCCTGATATGATCCCGCAACTCGAAAAAATTCATCTCCTCGAAGTCCTCCTTCATATTGTAAAAGTCACCGGGTGAAAGCTTCGCGATAATGGTATCGATGGAGTTCGCATTGACGATGCGCTCCCGGTCACCTTCAATATAACGCTGTGTCACAAAGTCGATACGCCACCGATGCTCATCGTCAGGGTTGTGATAAATGACATCCGACATCATCTTGTAAACCAATTCGTTGTTACTGTAGCGTTCAACAGCAAACTTATAGCCAAGATCACGCTTCAGGTCGTACATCGAAACATATACAAATTCATCCTTGTCCGTCTGAATATGCAAATTCGCGCCAGAGCTCTTGGTGAGATGCTCGATATACTCATCCTTGAACTGTCGGCGTATTTCATTCATATTGGGAATCAAGAAGTTACCAAGATACAGCGACATCACTGTCAGCAGCAAGGCACCAACTACATATGGATAAAGGAACCGCCAAAAACTGACGCCACTACTGAGCACGGCCACCACCTCGGAATGGGTTGCCATCTTCGAGGTGAAGAAAATCACAGAAATAAATGTGAAAAGGTGGATGAACTGATTGGTGAAGTAAGGAATGGAAGTCAAGTAATGATCGACAATCACCCGATGCCATGGCGCATTATGCTTCAAGAAGGCATCGATATTCTCCGAAAGGTCGAACACGATGATGATCATCATCAACAATGCGACGGCGAAAAAGAAGGTGCCGATGAACTTTTTCAATATGTATAGATCCAGCTTCTTCAAAGTCTGCGCGTTATTTTAGGCATCATGCCGTCCTTCCATGAAGTGAAGTCGCCAGCGACGATATGCTTTCTGGCTTCTTTGACGAGCCAAAGGTAGAACCCGAGGTTGTGAAGGCTAGCGATCATGGGACCCAGGATCTCTCCCGCGACAAAGAGATGACGCAGGTAAGCCTTGGAATATTGTGCATCGACGAAAGTTTCCCCGTTAGGATCCACCGGTGAGAAGTCGGTACGCCATTTCTCGTTTTTTAAGTTGATGATGCCTTCAGATGTGAAGATCATGCCATTGCGCCCGTTGCGGGTAGGCATCACGCAATCGAACATATCGACACCTCGCTCGATTCCTTCGAGGATGTTGGCTGGCGTACCCACGCCCATCAGGTAACGTGGCCGATCCTTGGGCAGGATGGTGTTGACGAGTTCTATCATCTCGTACATCTTCTCCGTCGGCTCCCCTACCGCCAGTCCGCCGATGGCATTGCCATAAGCGTTCTTCGAGGCGATGTATTCGGCCGATTGCTCCCTAAGGTCGCGATAGACACAGCCCTGCACGATGGGGAAAAGCGCCTGCTCGTAGCCATATTTCGGTTCTGTCTCCGAGAAACGCTCCACGCAACGGTCGAGCCAGCGATGAGTACGTTCCATCGACTGCTTGGCGTAGTGGTAATCAGCCGTTCCAGGCGTGCATTCATCGAAAGCCATGATGATATCGGCGCCGATGCTCCGTTGGATGTCCATGACGCGCTCTGGGGTGAAGAGATGCCTCGATCCATCAATGTGCGACTGAAACGTCACACCTTCCTCTTTCATCTTGCGGATACCCGTAAGCGAGAACACCTGGAATCCGCCGCTGTCGGTGAGGATAGGACGGTCCCACCCGTTGAAACGGTGCAGTCCACCGACTGCCTCTAACACGTCGAGCCCAGGGCGGAGATAGAGATGGTAGGTGTTGCCAAGGATGATCTGCGCCTTGACCTCGTCGCGGATGTCGCGGATGTGGCAAGCCTTAACGGATCCTACCGTGCCTACAGGCATGAAGATTGGGGTTTCTATGGGGCCATGATCCGTGTGCAATACACCTGCCCGGGCGTTGCTTTTCGGATCATTGGCTGACAAGGTAAATTTCATTGCTAGAATTTTTTGCAAAGGTAAAAAAATTCTCTATTTTTGCACATCTATTTGGAGGATCCGCCGTGAGCATCGACTTTTTCTATAACCGCCTGTCTTTTTACATCTTAGCCCTTTTCATCCTTATGCTGGTCATCCAGCTTGGCATCCACTGGATTCGTTTTTCGAAGCTCGCCTTCTTCAAGCGTTATCCACGAATCAAACGGAACGATGAGCTGGAGCCCGTCTCCATCGTGGTCTGTGCCCGCGACGCCTACGAGCAGCTCACAGAGCTAATCCCCATGCTGCTCGGTCAAGATTATCCCCAGTTTGAGGTGGTGGTGGTGAACGACTGCTCCGACGATGAGACCGAGGAGTACCTGAAGGACCTGGAACGCCGCGAGCCTCGCATCAAGCCTGTGCAGCTCAGGCAGCACCTCAACTTCTTCAACGGCAAGAAATTCCCCCTCTCGATGGGCATCAAATCTGCCTCTTACGACCTCATGGTGCTCACCGACTTCGACTGCATGCCCACCAGCGAGCAATGGCTGCGCAGCGTGGTCAGCTGCTACGACTACGACACCGAGGTGGTCATCGGCTACGCAAGGCTGAGAGACACTGGAGGGCTGCTCAACCGGCTGATGCGTTTCGAGAACTTGCAGAACGGCATGATGTACCTCTCCTCGGCCCTGGCAGGCAAGCCTTACATGGGCGTAGGCAAGAACCTCTCTTACCGACAGCGGCTGTTTTTCGAAAACAAAGGCTTCACCTCGCATTATGGCAAGAATGCCGGTGAGGACGACCTCTTCATCAGCCAAGTAGCCACAAAGAAAAACACTAAGGTACAGGTGGACGACGAGAACACCATCACCTGTGCCCCATCCGGCAGTTTCATCACATGGGCACGTGAGCGTTGCAACAAGTATTCCACCATTCCGATGCACCGTCTTGGCGTTCGTCTTACGATGGCTATTCATTACTGCTCGCAGTTTTTGTTTTATGCGGCTTTCATCGCCCTGTTTTTCTTGAGTCCTGCATTCACGGTAGGCACCGAGACGCCTTACGCTGCGTACTACTTCCCCACATTGGTTTTCTTGTTCCTGCTGCGATACATCACCCAGATGATCCTCTATCGCGGTGCCTCCAAGCGCCTGGGCGAACACGGACTCTTGCCTGGCTTGATCCTTTGGGATTTCATTTTCGCCCTGTTGACGCCCATCTTCCGCATCACCGGAAGGATGACGAAGGAATGATATTAACAGCCATTGTTTTTTGTTCATAAAATCCCAATAATAATTAAGGTGTATTATTGGAAGTTTTTGTATTATTGCATCCCAAATGGACAAAAATCAACAAATAATCAACAATAAAAACAACCCAACAATGAAAAAAAGAATTACTTTTTTAATGGCAGCCCTCGCGCTGCTCGTGACCCTCGCTATCCCGATGGGTGTGTGGGGACAGACAAGATCTGAAGTGACTTACACTTTCAGTGATCATTACTCTGCTAATACGACATTAACTAATGTTGCAATAGCCTTTGATAATAGTATTACTGGCACCTTTGACAAAGGCGAGGGAAGCACTGCTCCACAATACTATACAAACGGAACTGCCGTAAGATGGTATGGTGGTAATACACTTGCTATCACTGCTTCAAATGCCACAATATCTGAAATTGTGCTAACCTACACTCAAAAAAACAAAACTGTTACAACCAATGTAGGTACATACAATCATGATAATGGAACCTGGTCTGGTTCGGCTTCATCAGTCACATTTACTGTTGAGACTGGAAGTGGTCACAACAGAGTATCGGCAATTAAAGTGACTTATTCTGCTTCAGGCAGCACTTCCACCTGTGCCACTCCCACCTTCAACCCCGCTGCTGGCACTTACACTGAAGCTCAAAGCGTGAGCATCAACTGTGAGACTTCGGGCGCAACGATTTACTACACTATCGATGGCACTGCACCTACCACTTTGAGTAGTGTTTACAGTTCGCCTCTCACCATCAGCGAAACCACCACGGTGAAGGCTATGGCTGCTGCTGCCAATTATGAGAACAGTAGCGTGGCAACGGCTACCTACAACATTGTGGAGCCTCTGACAACCATGGACGCCATCTTCGCTGCTGCTACTGAAGCTGGCACCACTGCAACTCCTGCTGTGGTCACTTTCAATAATTGGGTTGTTACTGGTGTGAAAAACAGTAATGCTTATGTCACCGATGGCACAAAAGGATTCATTGTCTATACTTCAGGTCACGGATTTGAAGTTGGCAATGTGTTGAGCGGAACAGCCTCTTGCAATGTACAACTCTATAAAGGCGCTGCTGAAATCACAGGTCTTACCTCTTCCACTACTGGACTTACGGTCACTACAGGTGGGACAGTCACTCCCGTAACCAACATATCCATTGCTGACCTTTCTGGTGTCAATACTGGTGCCGTTTTCAGCTATGAAAACCTCACTTACGACGGGAACTATCTCGTTGATGGCAACGACAATGCTCTCAAACCCTTTAATTCTTTGTATACCTATACTTTTGTAACGAATAAAGTCTATAATGTGACGGGTGTTTTCGTTCAATACGACTCCGACAAGGAAATCCTTCCCCGTAGCGCTGACGATATTGAGGAAGTGGTCGTCACCGTTCCTTCCATCACCTTCAATCCCGATGTGGTTAATTTGGATGCCGCTCAGCAAACCATTCAAATCCCATTCACTTACGAAAATATCGTAGTCACAAACTACCAGAGTTTCACTGTTCACTATTATGACGCCAACGGCGAAGAGATTCAACTCCCTGAAACTCCGTGGTATGTTCTTGGTGTAACTGGATCTAATGATGAAGGGTATAATTTAACTGGTTTAGTTACTGCTAACGAAGGCGAAGCTCGCTCGGCTTTCATGAAGGTTTCTGCTCTCGATGCAGAAGAAAACGTGGTGTATTCCAATCTCATCACTATCAACCAAGCTCAATATGTGGTTGATTATGCCACGCTGCCGTTTGAGTTTGATGGTGGCCGTGCCGACATCGCAGTTACCAACGGTTTGACGCATGAATACCTTGGTTCAGACTACAGCAATTCTCCAAAGCTTAAGTTTGATCAAGGCAATCAGAATAATGACAATAAATACTCAACTCTGGTTTTGAAATTCAACGAACGTCCTGGTACTTTGACCTTCGACCTCAAAGCCAATCCTGGATCCAATGGATGGTCGGGCACTTTCACTGTGCAGACCTCTGAAGATGGTGAGACCTACACCGACTTAGCTACTTATACTGACATTTCAACTAATGGCCAATCCGAAGAGTTCACCAACTTAGGCGAAAACGTCCGTTACATCAAGTGGATTTATACTGAAAAGGTAAATGGTAATGTCGCTTTGGGTAACATCGTTCTTGATGAATACACTGGTCCTGTTGCTTCCATCACTGTAGCCGATGCCACAGTTAGCGTTCCTGCTGAAGGTGCAGAAGGCACTCTCACGGTGACCTACGAAAATATCACCGAGATTATTGCTGATGTTTATTTCTGCGATGCTGATGGTCAAGAATTCACTTATGAATGGATGACTGCCGAAATCGATGACGATAATAACGTCGAGTATCTTGTTGAACCCAACGAAGGCAAAGCCCGCACGGCTTACTTCAAGGTTTACGCTATGGATGATGAGGGTGAATTGGTCTATTCCAACATCGTCACTGTCAGTCAGGATGCTCCTGTGGTTCCTCCCACTCCTGGCAACTGGGTGCTGACTGACCTCACCGACCTTACCGAGAATGACGTGTTCGTCATCGTGGGTGACAACGGCGACACTTATGCCATGCCTGTTGATGGTGGTGGCCAAAGTGGCGCACCTGCCGCTGTTGCTGTTACTGTGGTTGAAGGCACTCTGTCGGGCGAACCTGCTGCCAACCTCCAGTGGAACATCAGAATTACTGAAGATGGTTATACCTTCTATCCGAATGGTGAAACTGAAACTTGGCTGTATTGCACCAACACTAATAATGGTGTCAGAGTCGGTACAGGTGACGCCAAGCACTTCACTCTTGATGAAGGTTATCTGACAACAACGGAAACGACTGACCAAAGATATATTGGTATCTATAATTCACAAGATTGGAGATGCTACAAACTTGGTACTGATGGAACTTTCCCAGCCAACATTGCTGACCAAACCTTCGCTTTCTACAAGAAAGTTGCTGAGCCTATCACAGAGACCTACACCCTCGAAATCGCTGGTTACGAGGCTGGCAGCGATGGCGGCTACTACCTCATCGCTTCGCCCGTCACGGTGAACCCCGCTAATGTGGAAGGCATGACCACCGGTGAATACGACCTCTATTCCTTTGACCAAGCTGAAGCTGATGAATGGCGCAACTATAAGGTTAATGCCTTCAACCTTGAACCCGGCAAGGGCTACCTCTATGCCAAGCAGGCCACCGAACCTGACGAGGTCTTCCACTTCGAGCTCACCGGCACGCCTTACAACGGTGAACCTATCACCCTGTCGAAGAGTGAAAATGTCGACTTCCCAGGCTGGAACCTCGTCGGTAACCCCTTCGGTCAAACCGCCTACATCGACCGTGACTTCTACGTCATGAAATTAGACGGTAGCGAAATCATCGAAAGCGAGACCAACGAAATCGCCGTCATGCAAGGCGTCTTCGTCATCGCCGCTAATGATGGTGAGGAACTTACCTTCAGCACCGAG
The DNA here is from genome assembly GCA_902800965.1 of uncultured Bacteroidia bacterium. Taxonomy (GTDB): domain Bacteria; phylum Bacteroidota; class Bacteroidia; order Bacteroidales; family F082; genus Limimorpha. The sequence goes on from CADCGK010000001.1 coordinate 42,895, forward strand.
GCTCCTACTACCACGGACGGCAAGATCGTCATGAACGTTAACAGCAATCGTGGTAACATCATCGACCGCGCTATGATCCGCTTCGGCGAAGGCCGCCAGCTGCCCAAGTTCATGCTCAACGAAGACAACACCAAGCTTTATATCGCAAAAGGTGAAGAGGAATACGCCGTAGCTCGCAATGAAGCCAAGGGCGAGATGAACCTCAACTTCGAAGCCGCTGAGGACGGCACCTATACCCTCGACTTCACCGTTGAGAATGTGGAATTGGATCAGCTCCTCCTCATTGACGACAAGACAGGCGTGAGCATCGACTTGCTCTGCACCCAGAGCTACACCTTCGAAGCTACCACCGATGACGCTGCTGCTCGTTTCCGCATCGTATTCGGCGCCACCACATCAGTCCAAGAAGAGAACATTAACAAGTTCGCCTTCTATAACAACGGCAACCTCATCATCAACAACAACGGCAATGCCATCCTCAACATCGTCGATGTCCTCGGCCGCATCATCAGCAGCTACAACATCAACGGCAGTGAGAACGTCAGCATCAACGCCAAAGCCGGCGTCTATATGCTCCAACTCATCCAGGGTGACAAGATCCAGACCCAGAAGATCGTCGTTGAATAACTGAGGTTGACAAAGATTATCGGACTTTATTAACTTAAAAGAGCCTCGCAATGCGGGGCTCTTTTTAAAACTACGCTCCAATGAACAAACACCTACTCCTTCTTTTGCTCGTTTTATTCGGCATTACCACCCAAGCCCAAATCCCCAACGGTTATTACAACAACGCCAATGGTAAAACTGGCGATGAACTGAAAATTGCTCTGCACAATATCATCAAAGGCCACCATGTGGTCAGCTATAATGGTTTGCTCAATGCCTTTGCCTACACCGATTGTAAGCCCAACGGCAAGATTTGGGACATCTATTCTAATATCGAGTACAGTCCGAGTAGTGGAATTTGTGGCGAATACGAACAAGAAGGCGACTGCTGGAACCGTGAGCATACTTGGCCGCAGAGTTGGTTTAACGAGCAAACCACACCCCGAAGCGACCTTTTCCACGTGTATCCCACCGATGGTTATGTCAATGGGAAACGCAGCAATTATCCATACGGTGAGATAAACCGTCCTATTTATACTTCGGGTAATGGCTCTAAGTTGGGACCTTGTGTTACTTCAGGCTATTCAGATAAAGTGTTTGAACCCATTGACGAATACAAAGGTGACATTGCCCGCAGCTATTTTTATATGAGTGTGCGCTATTACAGCGAGGATAGCGACTGGGGCACGAGTGGCATGACTAACAAGTCAGAAATTCTGCCTTGGGCCATGACCATGCTGCTGCGTTGGAGCGATGAAGACCCTGTGAGTGACAAGGAAATTGCTCGTAACAACGCTGTCTATGGCTATCAGAACAACCGTAATCCTTTCATTGACCATCCGGAGTATGCCCGCATGATTTGGGATCCGAATTGGCAAGGAGGTATGTCCTATAATATCACCTGTGCAACAGGATTGTCGAATGGTAGCGTGTCGGCTCCCGAAAGTGCCATGGAGGGAACTACAGTCTCCATCACTGCTACACCTGAACCCGGGTATATGGTTGGCACTTATACGGTGTATAAAACGGGTAGTCCTAATACTACAGTTACCGTGAGCAACAACGGCACCTTCACCATGCCTGGCTATGCCGTCACGGTCAGTGCGACCTTCGTGCAAAACAACACTATGTACCATATCGCTTTGGGAACGGTTAGCCATGGTAGCATTAGTGCGAATGTCCAGTCGGCCCTTTCGGGAAGCAACATCACCCTCACGGCTACGCCAGCAAGCGGTTACAGCCTCTATTCATGGTATGTCTTCAAGACAGGCGACATGAATACCACTGTCAATGTCAGTGGCAACAGCTTTGTCATGCCTGCTTTCAATGTGACCGTGATGGCTACCTTCGTGCAAGGCAGTGCCAACGGCGACTTCGTGAAGGTAACGAGCGCACCGACGGATTGGAGTGGGGAGTATTTGATTGTATATGAAACTGGCAATAAGGCATTTAATGGTGGATTGACAAATTTGGATGTTGTTGGTAATACTATCCCAGTTACCATTAGTGGTAATACTATTGCTTCCGATTCTACCACCGATGCAGCAAAATTTACAATTGCTACAGTTGGTGGTGGTTATTCCATACAAGGGGCAAGTGGGAAGTATATTGGGTATGGTTCTAATAGTAATGGACTTACTTCGAGCGACTCTCCTTTGGTCAATACCATAGCCATCAATGAAGGAAATGTTGACATTGTCGGTTCAGGAGGTGCCTATCTCAGGTATAATGCTAATTCCGGTCAAGAACGTTTCCGTTACTTCAAATCAGGAACTTACACTGCGCAACAACCCATTCAGCTTTATCAAAGAATACAAACTACTCAAACACACACCATCCATTTCAACTCCAACGGTGGCTTAGGAACCATGAACGACCAAACCGTAAACGAATTTGAACCTACGGCATTGCAGAATAACGCCTTCACAAGAGAAGGCTTTGTCTTTGAAGGATGGAACTCTGAAGCTGACGGCACAGGCGATTACTACGCCGATGGCGCCACTGTCTCCTTGCTCGACGACTTGACGCTGTATGCCCAATGGGACCAGCTGTTCAATATCACATTGGCTCAGCCAAATCACGGCAGCATCAGTGCCAGCGCCTTACAGGCTTTTGCGGAGGCTGAAATCATGTTATCTGCTACTCCCGACTATCTTTATGCTTTGGACCATTGGACAGTGACGGACACTCAAGGCAACAACATTACTGTCACTGAAAACTCCTTTGAAATGCCCGCTAGCGATGTCACAGTGAGCGCATCATTCAGCTATTCATCGCAGAGCTTCGTGCAGGAATACCAACTTGTCACTTCAGTTGACCAACTTGTTACTGGCCGCACTTATCTGATTGTTAACTTGGCTAACAGCAAGGCCTTGGGAACGACACAAAACAGCAACAACCGCTCTGCCTCTTCTGTTACGATCGAAGATGGCATCATTCCTAGTATCGGCAACACCGTTTGCGAGCTGACTTTGGGTGGAAGCACAGGCGCATGGACTTTCAAAGACGGAAACAATGGTTATCTCTATGCTGCAGGAGGAGGCAACTATCTCAGAACCCAGACAGATTTAAGTGATAAAGGGAGATGGCAAATTACAATTAATAATGGAACAGCCTCAATAGTATCGAATGGTGGTGTCACCCAAAACACCATCAAGTTTAACCCCAACAACGATAATCCAATTTTCAGCTGTTATGCTTTTAACTCGACACAGTTGGAGGTCTGCCTTTTTCGCCGAACCGAAATCTACGATTACCCTGCTGAGCAGACTTTCAACCTCGCCCAAGGTTGGAATTGGTGGAGCACATATCTCGACATCACTTTGAATGACCTCAAGGATGCTCTCGTGGCAGCTTTACCAGATGCAACTTCCATCACCATCAAGTCCCAACTTGGCAGTACCACTTGGAACGGCACCGTCTGGAGAGGCACAATTGTCTGGGATGTGACCAAGATGTACAAAATCCAGACCAGTGCCACCTGCCAGATCACTCTGTCAGGCACCCTCGTAAATCCTACTGAACGCCCAGCTATTATTAAAAAAGGCAATAACTGGATTGCATACCCACTCGTGAATTCTTTGCCCCTCAACGAAGCTTTGGGCAATTTCCCCATTACCGGAGACATTGTCAAATCCAAGACTGGCAGCGCCACTTACACCGGCAGTACATGGCGTAGTGCTTTCGATTTGGCACCAGGGGTAGGCTATATCTACCAATCCAACTATCAAGGCAACAGGAACTTATTTTTCTCTAACAGCAAGGGCCAGTGAGGTTTTGATTTGTAGCACCTGCTCCATCAGAAATTCATCCTCGTCATCTTCCTCATGGACGATGACATAATCCGCTTTGGTCACCTTCTCTGATTGAGGCAGCTGCATCGCCATGCGGGCACGTACCTCTTCTTCCGTGCAGTGATCACGCGTCATGACCCGGCGGATTCTAACAGGCTCAGAAGCGGCCACCACAATGACCGCATCGAACATCGTCTCAATATGTTTTTCGAAGATCAAAGCCGACTCGTAAAGCACAAAAGGCGCTCCTTGGGCGTCCACCCATTCAGCAAACCACTCATTCAATGCAGGATACAACACCGACTCCACATAGCCCAAGGCACAAGCATCGGAGAAGACACATCCCGCCATGCGAGGGCGATCTAGTGTGCCGTCTTCGCGATACATGTCAGGCCCTAAACGCTCAATGATCTTCGCTTTGACCTCTGGACGATAATATAGCTGCTTGGCTTCATAATCGGAATCGAACACAGGAATCCCAAGTTCCTTAAACAAGGAACACACGTAGCTCTTTCCCGAGCCGATATTCCCCGTGATTCCTATTCTCATCCTTCTTACTTCTAGCTTCCGTCTTCTTAATTAACAATAAGGTATTCAACCTGCTTCGGTTCCGTCTTGACCACATGAACGTTCTCCGGCACCTGATCCAGCTTGATGTCAAGTAGCGGTTTCCGCTGATGCAGCTGTGCAGTGTCAGCCAGCACAAGGAAAGAAGCGCCCGTGATGCTGGCGTAATCCTTGATGGGCACCATGCACTTCACTTTCATACTCTCAGGGAAAAAGCGCAAGGTCAAAGAATCAGTAACCTTTACAGGAACCTCGATATCGATTTCCGTGTATTGCTCCACTTCCACCAACACCTCTGCCATTTCCTGTTCGGCACGAACAGCTCCGTCATAATAGTCGATTTTCAATGTGCGGCTGATGTTTTCATTGACATTGACTGCATGTATCGGCTCTGTATATACAGCCGTCATGGTGTCAAGCAAGTTTTTAGGTCCAAACACCGTCACTGTTGCTGGATTGACCTGAGGTGCGCCGTAAACGTTGTATTGTCGCTGTGTTTTGACATCCAATGGCACCAACACCGCAACCTCCTTCGACTGCAAGTCCTCCATATTGAAAAACTGCTTGGCTTCGTTCATCGTGATGTTACTTGCCGGTATGCCGATCCATTCAGCGATATGTTCGGCCACATATTGTGAGCTATAGGAATAGGTGACGCCACCTTCCAAATGGTACGACACTTCATTCAAAGGAATCTCAACAACCCGTTTGTGCTTACGCACCAAGTTATGACGCAAAGTGACAAACCCGTCAGCGACAAAGGAGCACTTCACCTGTTGATTCGGGGTGGAGACCCATTTGTTGACCGGCACCTCAGTATAGGTGATGTTGAAAACAGTCTGCGACGAATAGTCCTTCGTGAGCTTGATCAGAAACCATAATGCAGTGGAAATCAACAAAAAAATCAAGAAGGTCAAGATCTTACTCTTGTCCTTCTTTTCCATTTCCTCCGTAATCTGGTCAATAGGCTTCATTTTATTGTCCACCAACCTGCGAGGCGTTCTGCACCAAAGCGGTCTTCTCAAGTTCGACCTCTACGTCAGGAGCCAAGGAGACCATAACGGTGTGTTCCTTCACTTCAGTGATTTTGCCATGGAATCCGCCAATGGTGACCACTTTGTCGCCTTTCTTCAATTCATCACGGAACTTCTGCTGTTCTTTGGCTTTCTTCGACTGTGGACGGATGAAGAACAGCCAGAAAACAATAATCAATAAACCAATCATCAGCAGACTTGACATCATGCCCGACTTGCCTGTTGCTGGTTGTGCTGCTTGTAATAAAATAGTCAATAACATGTTCTTAAAATTTACTTTTATCTTTTATCTCTTATCTTTTATCTTTTTATAACTGCTCCGGTGTCCTCACCTCTGCCTTGATACGAATTGCCGTTTGCGAAGGCATGGTATTTGAGTTGACAATCAACACTTTGGATTGGAAGCCATGATGACCCTTACTGTCATAAGTGATTTTGATTTCACCAGACTCACCAGGTTGAATTGGCTCGCGCGGATAATCACTGGCGGTACAGCCACAACTTTTGTCCACGTTGGTAATCAGCAAAGGTGCATTCCCAGTGTTTTTAAAATGGAAGGTATATGAAACCACCTCCCCTTGAAGGATCTTTCCAAAATCAAATTCGTTTTTGTCAAAGGTAATCACAGGCTTCTTGTCGGACGAAAACTCAGCCGACTTCGGGTTGGTCACCAAATCTCCTGAAAGTTGTTTGTTGCCATCATTCTGGCATGAAAAAAACACTCCAGCCAACAAAACTATTAATACTATTCTGAAAAATCTCATCAGCCTAACTTTTAACTATTGTCTCTTATCATTTATCTAATTCACCTCGACTTCGTAATTATCATCACCACACCATCGTACTGAACCTCTTCTTTCAATCCTCTGCATTTCAGCACATAATAATAGGTTCCGTCAGAAAGGCCGCCACCATCCCAATCATTTTGATAATCAGTGGAATGATAGACGATGCGGCCCCAACGGTTCATCACCATAAGTTCAGCCGATTTGTAATAATCGGTAAGCGGTCTCTCGTCAGGGTTGTTTCCTTTGATGTCACGGCTGCCTCCATTATCTCCCGGGCTGTCATGGCCAGTTGACAAGGTGATCACAAAGGTATCGTTGAAACCGTCACCATTAGGTGTAAACACACTTGGGATCTTCAACTTGACAGGGTTGACATAGATATCTTTAATAAATACCGTGTCGCATCCAAAATCATCATAAACCGTCAAGGTGGCATGGTGAGAACCTGCTTCAACATAGGTAAAAACGGGACGTTCATTCGTTGATGTCAAACCATGCTCAAAAGTCCAGAAGAAATGGTCGATATCGATGTCACTTGAAAGATTCTCGAACGAGAAAGTGGCGTCAGGGTTTTGCAAAAACACCGTATCGCCCGGATCACAATAAATCTCGATCACCGGCGCAGGATATGCCTTAGTAAAAATGCTGTCACGGACAACACAGCCATTGTTATCCCCCACAGTGACACGATACCAAGCGTATGCTTTCAATCCAATAGCCACTGAAGGATCAGTGGGAGCAATATGCATTGGACGTAGCTCCAACCAATGACCAGGAGTCCCCTCCTCCCAAAAATAGGAATAAGGGGCAACTCCATCAGTAACATTCACCTTAATTTGTGCAGTATTTCCGTTATCTTCTTCGCCGTTATTGCAGGTCAACCTCAGCTGCGAAATCTCGGTATGTATCTGGCAAGGGGCTTGAGCCTTCAGCCATGCCGTATTGACAAGCAAGAACAACATGAAAAGGAGAGACAATATACTTGAAAATGCTTTTTTCATGGATGATCCTTATTTCAATAAGATTGCAAAGATAACACTTTTTTGTCAGTCCAATAAACAAAAATCGTAAATTTGCGACTTAAAACGTTCTTGAATCTTTAAATTTTTAAATCTTTAAATATGATCGAATATAACGATTTCCAAAAAGAGATCCTCGCCGGCATCCCCGATGAGTTACCCGAAGTGAAGCCATACGACACCACCATCAACCACGCTCCGAAGCGCAAAGATATCCTGACGAAGGCAGAGAAGAAGCTTGCCATCCGCAATGCGCTGCGTTACTTCCCCGAAAAGTGGCATGCCACCTTGGCACCAGAGTTTGCCGAGGAGCTGGAGAAATATGGCCGTATCTATATGTACCGCTTCCGTCCCTCCTATAAGATGTACGCCCGTCCGATCGAGGAATACCCCGCCCTATGCCAACAGGCTGCGGCCATCATGCTGATGATCCAGAACAACCTCGACCCCGCTGTGGCGCAACACCCACACGAGCTGATCATCTACGGTGGCAACGGCGCCATCTTCCAGAACTGGGCACAGTACCGTCTGGTGATGCAATACCTCGCCAACATGACCGATGAGCAGACCTTGGCCATGTACAGCGGTCACCCCATGGGATTGTTCCCATCGCACAAAGACGCCCCTCGCGTGGTGGTCACCAACGGCATGATGATTCCCAATTACAGCAAACCCGACGATTGGGAGCGTTACAACGCCCTTGGCGTGACGCAATACGGCCAGATGACCGCCGGCTCCTACATGTATATCGGCCCACAAGGCATCGTCCACGGCACCACCATCACCGTGTTGAATGCTGCTCGAAAACACGGTGGCAGCACCGCTGGCAAACTATTCATTACCGCCGGTCTCGGTGGCATGAGCGGCGCCCAGCCTAAGGCTGGTAACATCGCTGGTGTGGTGAGTATCACCGCTGAGATCAACCCCGCTGCCACCCAAAAACGTTACGACCAAGGTTGGGTGGACGAGGTCTATGACAACATCGAAGAGCTCTTCAAGCATGTCAACGAAAGCCTCGCCAAGAAAGAAGCCCGTTCGTACGCCTACCAAGGCAACGTGGTGGATCTTTGGGAATACGCCGCCGAACACGACATCCATGTGGATCTCGGCTCCGACCAGACCTCTCTCCACAACCCGTGGGCAGGCGGCTATTATCCCGTCGGACAATCGTTCGAGGAATCCAAGACCATGATGGCCGAGAACCCTGAGCTCTTTAAGGAAAAAGTACAGGCTTCATTGCGCCGTCACGTGGCCGCCATCAACAAGCTCACCGCCAAAGGCATGTACTTCTTCGACTACGGCAATGCCTTCCTCTTGCAGTCTTCACGCGCTGGCGCCGACATCATGAAAGAAGACGGCACCTTCCGTTATCCTTCTTACGTGCAGGATATCATGGGTCCCATGTGCTTCGACTATGGCTTCGGTCCTTTCCGCTGGGTCTGCGCTTCTGGCAAGCCTGAGGACCTCGCCGTCACCGACGACATCGCCTGTAACGTACTCGAAGAGATCGCCCGCACGGCTCCTGCCGAGATCCAACAGCAGATGCGCGACAACATTCAATGGATCCGCGGTGCCCAAGCCAACCACCTCGTGGTCGGCTCACAGGCACGTATCCTTTACGCCGACTGCGAAGGCCGCACCAAGATCGCTGCCGAGTTCAACAAGGCCATCGCTGATGGCCGTCTGAGCGGTCCCGTCGTCCTCGGCCGTGACCACCATGATGTGTCAGGCACTGACAGCCCGTTCCGTGAGACCTCCAACATCTACGACGGTTCAAGCTTCACCGCCGACATGGCTGTGCAGAATGTCATCGGCGATGGTTTCCGCGGTGCCACCTGGGTCTCCATCCACAACGGTGGCGGCGTAGGCTGGGGCGAAGTCATCAACGGCGGCTTTGGCATGGTCCTCGACGGCACTCCCGAGGCTGACCGCCGACTCCACTGCATGTTGCATTGGGATGTCAACAACGGCATCGCCCGCCGCAACTGGGCACGCAACGAAGGCGCCACCTTCGCCATCAAACGCGCCATGGAGCGTGAGCCCAAACTCAGAGTCACCATGCCGAATCTGGTAAAAGATGAGATTTTAGAAGGACTATTTTAAATTCAAATTATTAACCATAAAAATTACAAACTATGAAGAAAGTTATTTTCTCGATGATTGCAGTAGTCATCATGGCCTTTGCATTTGTTTCCTGCGGCAATAATGGCAATGGCGGCAACAAAGGCGACGCAAAAGAACAAGGTCTCGTCGGTAACTGGTATTACAACGACAACACCTACTACACCTTCAATGAAGACGGCACAGGTCTTTACATGGCTTATGGAGTTTTGGTCGGCAACTTCACCTACTCTACGAGTGATGGCAAACTTACCCTCAACTACGAAGATTACACCGTTCCTACCGTATTTAATTACAAAGTGGAAGGCAAGACCCTGACCATTCTTTCCGGCGAAGGCAACATCGGCAGCGACACGGAATACAAGCGCAAATAAGCGCAAATAAGCGTATTGTAATACAAGGGCGCACCAAACGATGCGCCCTTTATTTATTTTTTGAACTCACAACTGACACTTTTCAAATTATCAGCGTCATCCCTGTCAAAATAAAACGGATAATATCCGTATCCTTCAAAACAATAACTAGGCCCCTCTCTTTCAAAAACGATCGGCTCCTGTCTACCACAGTCAATGGTAAAGACGACATGGCCACCTTCAACTTGCAAACGTTCTTCTTCAATCCTCATCACTAAAACGACCACGTTCTTAGGAACATCAACATCGTCTGCATAATAATCGTATGCAACAAAAACATTTTCCAAAGGAGGATCCTGGTCATAGTACTTATCGAGACAATAGTAAGGATATACACACACAGTATCCAAATCCAGTTCATCAGCCACAGCCTTGAATGTATTCGTATAAAAAACAGGAGCGTATGCCATGCGATGAGACGAAAGCATATTGTCCAAAGCCACAAAACCACCTGAATCCAAAATCTGGCTCAGCGATACATCATTATTCTTACGCTGCTTATTGGTTTCAATCGCAGCAAACGTAGCATCCGCCAAAAATCCAGCAAACAACAACACTGTCACAACTTTTCTGACAATGGATAAATTGAAACGGTGCGATCTGTCAACAAACCTGTTTTTTATCACACTTGCATTATCATAAAGGAATTTCAAAACAAGGACAAGCGGTAAGGCCTCTGGGAAAAACAAAGCACGCTTAATGGGTCTGAAAACCACGCTGAAAGCAATAACACTCCATCCCAATGACAACAATAAAACAGCATTGTCCTTTGCCCATTTCTTCACCACTTCTCTTTCCTTTACCCATCCCAAAACAAAAACAGCAAGAAACACCCATAAAGCCTTATACTTCATTATTTCCCAAAGAGGATTACGCAACAAATCCCCCACCCCAAAAAGGGAGGCACAACTAGAATCAAATCCCGCTCTACGGAGACTCCCGGGAGCAAACAACAAAATCATCGATCCTAAAATAAATCCAACCACAAATGGAATCGCATTGCCTTTAAGTTTTTTGAAATTGAATGCATAATAAACCACCAATGCGCCACTAATTGAAGCTGCGGTGATGTATTCTGAAGCGGCCAAGAAGGACAAAACAAACAACCCTATTTTCTCTTTAACACCAAAATCTTCATCCTTATACTTTTGATAAGCCAACAGGAAAAGAAAAGAAAATGTATTTGCCCACAAATAGGTCGTTGATCCTGCTATCCAAAACAAAGTACTCTTTGGGACTGGACACAAAAACCAGAACAATAGAGTAAACAATAAAAGACGCGAAGCGAAACCAGCTTTAGCATCTTTTACCAGCTTACTACATGTCACGATAAACAAAACGAAAAACAATGTATTCACAATGGCATACCAAATCCGGTGGCCTCCAAGCACCCCACTAAACAAATACTGACAAGCCACCGAAAACAGGCGTCCACCACTATGAAAATAAAACCATCCAGTATGCTTAACTAATTCGACCATGGAAGAAACAGCACCGTTCATCCAATAATCATCACCCATCATAAAGCCTAACATTGAGATGACGAAAAATGCGATTACAATAAATAAAACCGCAACATTACCAAGCCATGAAATAGTTTTTGTTTTACGCATGTTCAATCTATTATCTCTTAAGAAAACTATTTGTATTTAAATTTGCTTCTCTATAAAATAACGCGGACGCCTTTTAACTTCCTTGTATATTTTACCGATATACTCCCCAACTACACCGATGGAAAACAAGAGCAAGCCTCCCAAAAACCAGACAGAGAACAGTAGAGAGGCCCAACCCGGAATGGTATGCCCGCGAAAATAAGCAACCAATACATAGATCATTTCAGCGATAGAGATGCCCAAACAGATCAACCCTATCAATGTGATAATTCTCAATGGCCGAACCGAAAACGAAGTGATGCCATCCATCGCAAATGCGACCATTTTATTGGTAGTATATTTTGATTCTCCTGCAAATCTTTCATTACAGTCAAAATACACATTGGTTTCCTTGAACCCCACTAGCCTCACCATCCCACGGAGAAACAGATTCCTCTCAGGAAACTCCAACAAGGCTTGCAAAGCATTCTTCCCCAACAGCCTAAAATCAGCATGATTGGGTATAAGATCCACTCCCATCTTGTGCATTAGTCTGTAAAAGGACAGCGCCGTTCTCTTTTTAAAACCAGAGTCAGTGGACCTGGTATTACGGACTCCATACACAACTTCATATCCGTCCTGATAGGCCAACACCATATCCCGAATTTTATTAATATCATGCTGCAAGTCAGCATCGATCGTCACCACAGCGTCGCACTTGCCTGCAGACTGTTCCATTCCTGCCCACAGCGCATTTTGATGACCAACATTGTGCGATAACTTCAAGCCGTGGACGTATGCACTCATGCCCTGCAGTTCCTCTATGACTTCCCATGTTTTGTCATTGCTGCCATCATCAACAAAAAATATAATGCATTCTGACAACAATTCTTCGTTGATCATTGTCTCAACAAGTTCTGTTAACTGACGGCTGGTTTCGCGAAGGACTTCCTCTTCATTAAAGCATGGTATGACAATATTCAGTTTCATTCTTCTTGATTTTTGAATCGTTTTGACTTAAACACAAACCTAACAAGCAGAAAATTAATGGGGACAACCACGGCATACACAAACAGCGGCGCGATTGTTTCAGATGCTCCCAACGCAAGGAACAGATTCAGGAAAAGTATATGCAGTAGATAATTGACGAGGTGTGAAAGGGCAAAACCGACTCCCTTCTTGAAGGACAATCCGCTCTTGAATGTGAAATGCGCTGTCAAATACAGGTTTACAAACCACGAAACCACATAGCCGATCGTGTAGGCAACATTAACATTGATATACAGATTGAGAAGATAGTATATGCCGTAATGTATGACTGTGGCAATCAGACCAACGATGGCAAATCTGACAAACTCCCTAACCTTTGGGGAGTCATACAATCGCTTGAACATTCCAGCCATGATTGCAAAGATACGTTTTTTTTGATTGAGAAGACCATAACGGGCGTTTTTTGAGTTATCTTTGCGGCCTCAAATGGAATCGAACAACAAACACCTTCTTTATTCCGGCCTTGTAGGCTCAGCCAAGGCCTTCGCCGTAGAAGAGCACTTCCGCCAAAACGGCGGACAGCATCTTGTGATTTGCGCCTCAAAAGAGGACGCAGCCTATTTCTATAACGACCTCGAAGCCCTCTTCGGGGAACGAGAGATGGACTACAGCAAGAAGCAGATCCTCTTCTACCCCACCTCCTACAAACGCCCCTACGAGCCCGAACGGCCCGACAATACCTATATCCTCTCGCGCACCGAAGTGCTGCAACGTATCTCCACCAGCGAGCGTCGCACGGTCATCGTGAGCTATCCCGAAGCCTTGAGCGAAAAGGTCTTCACTAGAAAACTGCTCGCCAAGAACACCTTCAAGGTGAAACAAGGCGACAAGATCAACCTCGATTTCCTTACCGACCTGCTCTACGAATACGGCTTTGAGAATGTGGATTTTGTGGTGGAGCCGGGACAGTTCGCCATCCGTGGCGGCATCATCGACGTGTATTCCTTCGCCAACGACAACCCCTATCGTATTGAGTTTTTCGGCGACGAAGTGGACAGCATCCGCAGCTTCGACATTGCCAGCCAACTCTCCATCGAACGCTTCAACAACATCGTGCTGCTGCCCAACATGCAGCAACAGGCCTTTATCGAGGAACGCGAGTCGATACTGGAATACCTGCCCAATGCCACTACCATCTGGATCGAGCAGATGAATTTCTTCGCCTCGCAAATCGACAAGGAATACGAGCGGGCGGTGGAAGCGTGGGAGAAAATGACAGCATCCGCCATGGCGGATGCTAGCTCTGTAGAAAACGCCCCTTATTCTACCTCATCCCCATCTGGGGATGAAAGGCCATCACCTAGGAAACTGTTTGCGAGGTCCGAGGAATTGATACAGCAATTATGGGAGCATCCAACGATAGAATTCAGCAATTCCGGCAATGTAGCATCCCTCCGGGATGCAAATATGGATGGGGATGGTTCGGCTACAGAGCTATCATCCCCTAACGGGGATGCCGTTTTCCACACGACTCCCCAGCCTGTTTTCAACAAGAACTTCAACCTCCTGATTGAAAACATCAATGACTATAAAGAGAAGGGGTACCGCATTGTCCTCTATTCGGAGAGCTCCAAACAGCTGGACCGCATCCAGGCCATCCTGAACGACATCCAGCATCACGATGAGCTGCATAGCGATTTCGAGCGGAAGCTCATCGCCATCCATGCTGGCTTCATCGACCACGACAAGAAGGTGTGTTGTTATACCGACCACCAGATCTTCGAGCGTTACCACCGCTACCACCTGCGCGACAACTTCAGCACCAAACAAGCCATCACTCTCAAGGACCTCTACGACCTGAAACCAGGCGACTACGTGACCCATATCGACCACGGCATCGGACGTTTCGAGGGACTGATGACCATCGAGTTGCACGGCAAAGAGCAAGAGGTGCTGCGTATCACCTATAACCACGGCGACACGCTCTATATCAGCGTCCACTCGCTCCACCAGATTGCCAAATACAGCTCCAAAGACGGCGCCGAGCCTTCGTTGAGCACCTTAGGCTCCAATGCATGGAACCGCTTGAAGTCCAAGACCAAGAGCAAGGTCAAGGACATCGCCCGCGAACTCATCAAGCTTTATGCGGAGCGCAAACGCAGCAAAGGCTTCCAATTCGCCCCCGACAGCTACCTGCAGACGGAACTTGAGGCCTCCTTCCTCTACGAGGACACCCCCGACCAACTCAAGGCCACCAACGACGTGAAACGCGACATGGAATCAGAGAGTCCCATGGACCGCCTCGTCTGTGGCGACGTGGGCTTCGGCAAGACCGAGGTGGCCATCCGCGCCGCCTTCAAAGCCGCCACCGACAGCAAGCAAGTGGCCGTTCTTGTGCCTACCACCGTGCTCGCCTTGCAGCACTACCAGACCTTCAAGAACCGTTTGGACGGCTTCCCTGTCAACATCGAATACCTCAACCGTTTCAAGACGGCCAAACAGCAGAAGGAAATCTTGAAAAAGCTGGAAGAAGGCCATATCGACATCATCATCGGAACGCATCGACTCACTGGTAAAGACGTCAAATTCAAGGATCTCGGCCTGCTCATCATCGATGAGGAACAGAAGTTCGGCGTCGCCGTGAAAGAGAAACTCAAGGAGATGAAGGCCAATGTCGATACCCTCACCTTGACCGCTACGCCGATTCCTCGTACTTTGCAGTTCTCGATGATGGGTGCCCGCGACCTCAGTGTGATCAACACCCCGCCGCCCAACCGATACCCTGTGCAAACCGAGCTCCGTGCCTTCGACGGCGATTTGATCCGCGAAGCCATTATGTTCGAAATGTCACGCAACGGACAGGTGTTCTTTATCCATAACCGTGTGCAGAACATCATGGATGTGCACGACATGATCATGAGTTACGTTCCCGGATGCCGTGTCGCTGTGGCCCACGGCCAGATGGAAGGCTCGAAACTCGAGGAAATCATGCTCGACTTCATCGGCGGCGAATACGATGTGCTGCTCTGCACCACCATTGTTGAGTCAGGTCTCGACATCCCCAACGCCAACACCATCATCGTCAACGACGCCCACCGCTTCGGACTCAGCGACCTACACCAGCTGCGTGGCCGTGTGGGACGTTCCAACAAGAAGGCCTTCTGCTACCTGCTGACGCCACCTTTGAACACCCTTACCGAGGAAGCCCAGAAACGTCTCCGTGCTTTGGAAGAGTTCTCCGACCTCGGTAGCGGCATCAACATCGCTATGCGCGACCTCGACATCCGCGGTGCAGGCAACCTCCTCGGCGCCGAGCAGAGCGGCTTCATCAACGACATCGGCTTCGAAACCTACCATAAGATTCTTGACGAGGCCATCGCCGAACTCAAGGAGAACGAATTCTCCGACCTCTTCGACAAGGAGACCGAGTTGGTCTATGTCACCGACTGCGCCATTGAGACCGACATGGAGGTGATGTTACCCTCCGATTATGTCAGCTCCACCGCCGAGCGCATCAGCCTCTACACCGAGCTCGACCATATCAAGACCGAAGAACGATTGGTGGAGTTCACAGGCCAACTCATCGACCGTTTCGGCCCCATCCCCAAACCCGTCAACGACCTGCTCAATACTGTTCGTTTACGCTGGATTGCCAAAGACCTTGGCTTTGAGAAGATCGCCTTGCGCGACAATCTGATGACCGCCCATTTCGTGAGCAACCAAGAGTCGCCTTACTATGAGACGGAGACCTACCATCAGGTGATGCAGTACATCATCAGCCATCCCAAGCGTTGTGCCCTCAAGCAGACCGAGAGCAAACTCATCCTCACCATGAAAGAAGTGAGCACCGTGACACAGGCGCTGGAGATCGTGAGGGCGATGGCAGGAACGGAAAACGGAGAACGGATACTGTGAAACCGACGGCTTAATGGCGATGGAAGAAAAAAAGTAGTTTAGCTCTTGTTTTTTCAAGAATTCTTATTACCTTTGCAAGACAAAAACAGAGCTATCCGTAAGAGCAGAAAGGCCGGCTGCCCCCTTTTGGGTTATGAGGATCTGGCCACCCTCACGGATAGCTCTGTTTTTTATTTGTTCCACACTTCTATCTCTCACCTTTCTCCAACCCACAACTTCAATAAAGCTCTTCACAGAATCGACATCAACATTAATAACAGCGTTTTCGTCTTTGTTTAGGTTTACTATTATCCAATAATTAGGCTTATTCGATGGTTTATCGTTAATAATCAAATCGGCTTCTGTCAAAGCGGCATTAAGGACCTTACGACTATCATCTGAAGATAATTCTTGATGGTGTTTCCTGTTTTTCTCAAAGACTTCTTTTTTTATTACCACCATTCTATCATTTGTCCCTATCTTCTCAACGGCTTCACGTGTCAAAGGAGGTAGTAAAACCGACCAAGATGGATTATCGAAGTCTTCAGATATTATTTCATTGTTACTATAATTCACTACATTCTTTGGTCTCCCGATAAATTGTTTGTTTCTTCGCCACAATTTCTATCCATCTATCAACCATTTAGAAGTTGCGCCCGACACGGATTAGGGTTAAAGTAATGCACGTCAACGATTTCAAAAATCTAAGCGGAATGAAGATCCAGAATGGACTGACCATTTACTATTGTACAAAATGCGGGATGCCATCGATCGTCAAGCTCCCAACCAAATGCCCTCAAGGTGGCTTCCATGTCTGGGCCAAATCCATGGGTTAACACTTATAATCACTGAAAAACCACTACCTTTGCAGCATGAACAGCCGCTTCGAGATCAACAAACGGAAGGAATACCTTGAGGGCCTGTCGGCCGCTTTCAGCGTGTCGCTGCCCGACGACTTCAGGTCTGACCTGGAGGAACTGATGTCCGACAAGGAAGTGAGTGCCGCCACCAAAGAGACGCTAAGGCTTTGGCGTGAAATCGCAGCCCCTTTCAGCAACACGCTGTCCTACATCGTCAACAACCGGTTCATCTTGGAGGCGTTGCCCTATATCATTCAAGATGATTCCGACGACCACATCACGATGATGGCCGAAGACGTGTTTGACCTGCTGCAACGGTTAAACAAATCCACCACCAAGGCTTTTATCGCCACGGTGAAAGGTAAGACCGGATGCGTCGAAAGCCTTTATGCCGCTTTGTTGGAAGGTGACAAAAAGGCTTTCGTCCATTTGCTGCGCGACCATCATAGCGATGCCAAGCCGCTGACCCGCCTCTGCCGTTGCTGCTGGGACGATGTCCGCCTCGGCACCACCATCAAGGAAGACGAGCTTGATCCCTATCTCGAATACATGTCGGACATACCTTGCGAGGATGATGACGACCAAGCCTTGAATCAAGCCGTTCAGCAGGTCCGACCCAGTTGGAGACGCCTGCAAGAAAGCGACGACGCAGATTTTGACCGAGATTTCGAGCAGTATTTCAGGGATTGCCGCAAGTTCTACGAGGCACATTTCAGGATGTGCGTCCATTTTTATCAGGACAACCGCACTGATTTCAAGGCAGACGAACAAAAGCTGTTCGACAGCATCCTGGAACAGCCCGATGCCCAGCTTTTGCTGAAGGATTCGGTGCCCTGTATCCCCTGCGATGCCGACTCTGAAGTGACGAAGCCCTTCACCCTTCCGAGGGACTTTTTCGAATGGCCTCATGCCTCCATGATGCCCGTTGAGCACCTCTATATCAAGAAAGAAGTTGTCCAGCGAGGTGCCGCCACCTTTGTGGAGCTCATCAACTACCTGTCCGAGAGCGGCTACATCGAGGACCATCCGGCCGTGAAGGCCCTGTTCGCCTACCGTTTGACGGGGCGTTGCCGTCCTGAAGGCACCCTGCCACCCATCACTTGGCGCGGCAAGAACGGCAAGTCGTACGAGTTGATTTTCCTCATCCGTTACCTCTCCGAGCGGGGCGACTACAAGAAGATGCGCCGTTTCTTCCAAGGCCCCGAATGGGTGAAGGACCGCGACAGCAGCTACGCCATCGACGCCGATTCCAAATTCAAGCAACGCATCGAGGAGTTGTTTCCTGAGGTGTTTGAGGGGAAAAAGTAAAGTGAATTTTGCAGACTTTCTGGCCATAAGTCGGATTTTTTATGCGTTAAGGCCCGAAAGTCTGCATTTTTTCATTCAAAAAGGTCTTTCAACCATTACTATAATTCACCACATTCCATTGCCGTCTATTGCGAACCTTTTATTTTCGCAAATAAAACTCACGAACAGAGCATTAGTCCGAAAAATGTTTATATTTGCATACGAGTTGGGGGAAAAATCCCGACTCAGCAAGGAAGGCATTCCAAGTTCCTGCCTGTAAACATCGCCAATACCACACGGGGAACGGAGGACTAATGCTCGCCTTTGTTTTGAATTCAATAGGCCTTGGTGCCGACTTGATAAGAAACAAGCGTGGGATAGGGTTTCTTCGATCCGTTCCGTAAAGGTGTTTGGCGATACCTACAGGCAGACGGCTTGACAGAATCGAGTCTCACGCTTTTCTTGTACCATACTGAAAACATCATTAAACAGAAAAATTATGGCACTAGTAAATGAAAACGGAACCAGATTGATAGAATTCAAATCAGATTTGGAGATTTCTTTTGGTGACGAGTATTTAGATGAGTTGGATTTACAATTGTCCATGGAAGACGAACAAACCCTGAAGGAAATAGAAGAACTCACTCAAAAAATTGAATCCCATCCGAATTTGATGGATGATTTGTTGGGTGCTGTAAAAAAAGGCACAATGGATTATATTGATGCTATGACCGATACAGGAGATACTTTCAACGAGATGAAGAATCCTGACAGCATCAAAGGCACAACAAATACTGAAATTGAAAAGAAAATCAAACCTTTGGATGGCAACAAAGAATGGTCTCCACGAACTGTTAAAGACGCGAAGAGCACTCCTTTTGACAATAACGTTTCTTTTTCAACACAAGGAATGACACCTGAAGGTGTTGCAAGATTTGAAAGGTACAAAGAAGTATACAAGCAAAGGACAAAGAGCATTACCTCAATATCGACAGAGGATAATTTGATTCATTATAAGACTGATGAAAATGCAAATTATGAATCACTTTCTGGGTTGAGAAGCTTTAGGTTTGGTCCTGTGGTTGCTGGCCCAAGCGTGCAAGAAATGAAAGACAGTTTTGCACTGTCGCGTGAAAAGGGGAATGCTTACTCAACTTCTGGGTTCATAAGAAAAGAAAATTATGATGCGATGGATCGAGCATTGATGAAAGAATTTGGGTTTAAAACGAAGGCTGAGGCAGAGGCTTGGAGAAGGGATTGCCATCTTACACCACACGAAACTCCCGATGGAATATTCCTTGTGCCTTCAGATGTACATGATGCTTCTCCACACAAAGGTTATTGTTCAATGTTAAAGGATGTGCTTGACGAAAAAGAAGGTTCCGAGGAAAAACTCAAGGCATTTAAAGCGGAGCAAACAAAAAAATACATACTACACGAGGCTAAAACAAGAGGCGTCAGATTAGCAGCCGGAATTGGACTAAATGCTCTTAAAGACGTAATGAAGTTCTCCATTGCGACAATCTGTACTGAAACAGTTTCCGAATTCAAGCTTGAAACCGAGGAAAAACTGATTGATAGAATCAAACGAATTTTGAAAAACTTCTGGGAGAAGGCAAAAGTAAAAATCAAAAACCTTTTCAAGTCGTTAGTGGATACTATTAAAAAGAGCCTGCTTACAGAACTGTTGACAGCAATCAATGATTTCTTGTTAGGGACGTTTAGGAACATATTCAAGGTAATTCGCCAAATGATAGGTTCCATCAAAAATGCGATAAAGGTTATTTTCAACAGGGATAGTTCATGGAGTGATCGAATTTTCGAAGCATCGAAAATTCTTGCAGCGGGAGCAGTTGGTGTATTAGGCTTCTCTTTAAACGAATTAATCGAAAAAGGATTAGCAAGTATTGGAATGCCGTTCTCCTCGTTTATTGCTGAATGCTTGTCAGGATTATTTGCCGGCATCCTATCCGCCATCGTCTTAATGCTGTTTGACCATATTAAAGGTTCATTCGAGGTAAAAGACACTAAGTTGAAAATATTATTATTGGAGCGAAGGACTATGTTCATTGATGTTGCTCGTATTGAAATTGCAACAATTAAAGCCGAGAACGCCTTGTTGAAAACATTCTGTTTTTTTGAGGTTTTAGAAGACGAGATAAATGATAGAAAAGCATCTATCAACAATAGCCTAGATCGAAAAAAAGTGACAAATGGAGAAATTAGCAAAACCATTGATAGAAAAAAAGCAACAAATAAGAAACTCAAAGAATTATTAGATGATGGATCCAATTTTTGAAAATCAGCCAACATTGATGGCTCTTGCAAAAGATAAAGAAAAAACTTTGTTAAAGAGAAAGTTAGAGGTGTTTCAGTCGGAAAACATAAACGACTTAGAACGTGAAATCAAAGACAAAAAGCAGAAATTAGAATCGTTTCTTCCAAGCATTTCTGGCAAAGATTGTCCTATTCAAACAAAAGAATATTTACTTGGTTTATTTGAACATCTAGATGTAGAAGGAACTTTTATTAAAGTTTATGCAGACATTAAGACAGTGACAACAAATACGGGAGAAGCAATAAATACGAATTTCAGCATCTCCATGTCCATTTTAGATCTTTTAAGAAAACTTGCTAATTACGAGCTTGATTTGTATAATATTATTGACGAAAGCGAGCTCTCCTCAGCAGAATTAGCAGATTTGTTTCGGGATGTATTTAAAGAAAACGAAACCACTGATGAAACCGTAATACAATTATTTGAACAAACAAAAAAGAGGGCACTTCTTTTGAGAGATAGGATTGAAGCGCTTCGAAATGAATTCCAAAACGAGTTAAATAATAATTATAGCAAACTATCACAACAAAATTCGGCGCTTAAATCTGAAATAGAAAAAAGCATTAATAATTTGAATAAAAGAATTGGTGACCAAAGTGTATCTATACATAACCAAAGCGAAAGATTAAAGAAGGTGTCGTTGACAAGTGACAGCATAAATAAAAAAATAAACAAATGGGTTATTTTTGGCTCAATATTGACATTTGCTCTTTCGCTACTAGGTTCTTTCTTGATTTATCATTATCTATAGATAGAAAGCCGTCCATCAATGCGGCCAGTTCAAGCGCATCGAGTGTAACGATCAGACCTTCACCATCACGGCAAGGCACGGGATGAGTCTGCTTTCTTTCGGCGAAAACGTCACCATCCATGTGGTGGCTACAGGCACTCAGGAGACTGAGGTGAGGATAGAATCGGCATCACGCATCTTTCTTAACTTCATCAATGGCGGCGTCAACAAGAAGAACATCCAAAGCCTCGAAGACTACATCCGAAACGAGGTGTATAAGCTTTGCAGCGATGAGGAAATCAAACTGAATCGCTATACTCCACTATAGTTTACTACATTCCATTGTGTATTGGTAGCGAGGCTGTAGCTTTGCCTCCGTTTAAAAACAAAAACATTATGACCGCCTTAGTAAGCATATTAAACAAAAAAGCCGCTGTTATAGCCGCCGACAGTGCCGTCACCATCTCTAAAGATGGAAAGACCAGAATCTACAACACAGCAAACAAGATTTTCCGCCTATCGGACACCAAACCCATCGGAGTGATGATCTATGATTCCAGCCAGTTTATGCAAACGCCTTGGGATGTGCTATTCAAGCTCTACCGAGAACGCCGTTCCAACAGGTCGTTCGACACCTTGAAAGAGTACGCCGATGACTTTCTCGGTTTCCTGAAATCAGAAAAACATTGCAATTCGGCTGAGAACCAGTGGGACTGCCTTACTTCCGCAATATCTTCGCATTACTACAAGGTACAGGAACACGCTCGCCAAGAATGTAAGGAAGCCTTGGAGGAAAATCCCGATGCCGATGCCCAACAGCTGTTCAATGAACGTGTCATGGAAAACATCCGGCTCTCCAACGAGGCTTTTGCTGAAAACGGCGTGTGTCCTGATTTTGAAAACTATTCTTTGCGACAGTTCAAGTCGTACGCCAAAGAGCGTTTCAACGAACTGGTAGATCTTTGCAAGGAAGAGGGTGTCCCCGGAACCCGTGAGGAATGGGAGGAGAACATCTACAACTACATCAGGTCGCAAATCCTTTACACCGAGACGGGCATCGTTTTTGTCGGATATGGCGACGATGACATCTTCCCCTCGTTAATCCATGTTCATGTGGGTGGAATTATCGACGGGCATCTGATGTACTACTATGACGAAGGCGAAGCTATCTCTTACGACAACGACGCATCCATTCAACCTTTCGCACAAACCGACACCATGATTTCGCTCATGAAAGGCATCCATCCGACCATGTATGAGACCATACTCGGAAAGCTTGATGATGCTTTAGGCTCGGCCAAGCAAAAGATGATGGATTCACTCGCAGAAGCAGGAATGAGCGAAACGCAAATGACTAAAGTGAACGAAATGAACTTTGATGACATTGCTGAAAAGTTTCATTCCGAAATGAAAGACTACATCCAGGACACTTTTGTTGATGGAATCGTTGATGCGGTTGGGTCATTCAACATCGAGGATATGGTGAAGATGGCTGAGAGCCTGATTTCCATCACCAACTTGCAACGTCACTTCTCTTCGTCGGAGGAGTCGGTGGGAGGTCCCGTGGATGTGGCGGTTATCACCAAGTCGGAAGGCTTCGTCTGGGTGAACCACAAGCAATGGTTTCAGCAAGACATGAATCCTCAAATGATGGAAAGGAGATAGTCAACTTGAAGACAACATCCGAAACGAGGTGTATAAGCTTTGCAGCGATGAGGAAATCAAACTCTTTGAAAATCAATAAACACATAGATATATGAATACAGTATTAGACATATTGAAACTAAACGGCATTGCAATTCCCGATAATAACACACCTGATTCGGATGCAGCTGTAAAAATCAAACAACTCTTTGCCGATCTTGAAGGCATTGACATCGCTAAAATTGTCAATGAAGCAAGCATGGTTTCCGACCTTGGTATGGATGCGTTAGACGTGGTTGAGTTCTTGATGGAATTGGAAAAGGCATTTGATTTAGTGCTTCCAGAAGAGATTGATGAAGCGTTTGGGGGCGAGGAAATCCCGTATTTAGCTCCAGGTGCCGACAAAAAGGAAGCCCTTAAAGAAAAGCTGAAAGGAATAGAGGAAGGAATAGCCTTATTGAGAAAAATATGGAATGAAGTCAAGACTGAAAAAGATAATCCCGACAATGAGTATGCAGATTGGGACAAGGATGCAATTGAAGAAATTGAAGAGGAAGTTGATAATGCAGAACATGAACTGAAAAACCTCAATGACGAGTTCGATAAGTTGAAAGAGGATGCCATTGAGGAATTTGCAAAGAAAGTTAAGGACTTAGAGGAAACAGTGAGCATATTAAAGGGTGAAGAGCTTCTTAAAGGCGATGCCACTGTTGGCGAAATGATTGCTGTGGTGGAATGGCTTGTAAAACAACAGGATAAAGAGAAACAATAAACACAAACAATATGGCAAAAACAAAACAAGACAAAGCCCGTGATAAGGCTATAGAAAACCTCGGCAACAACTTCATCTTTGAGGTGTCGGAAGAACCCATAGCACCAGAAGAAAGGTTGGAGAATTGGGATTTGGAACGCTTTTTCTTCACAAACAATCCGTGATGGGTAGAACCCGGCGAGCCTATGGATGTTCCCGAAATCATCAGGGATTATGCCATCGACGAGCTGCGAAAACAGCTCCCTGAAGGATATTCAATCGAGGGCGAGACCATCATCAACCCCTGCAACGACAGCTACATGAAGGAAACAATCAGTCGCCCCCAAGACCTCCTGAAGCATCCCGACCAGATTGCCATGCACCCTTATCCTTTGCGTTGGTGGAAAACGGAAGTGTGCCAGATTCACGACACCTTGATAGTGTTCCGTAACGAGCTTCTTACCCTCCACGAATTTCTGCTTTGCCTCATTCCCTGTTTAGGAGACCAATACGAAAAGCTCTACATTGGCGGGATATTCAGTTATTGCCATTAAAGACACATAACAACAAAAAAATCAATCAACATGTACGGACAAAAAACCAACTACAGACAATATTGCCAAGCCAAGAAGATACTGCACTTGACAGCGACAAGGGAAGAGTCTCAAATCATACAAGAGGTTGTGCAAAAGCACCCTGTTTCCTTAAAAAAAGTCGATGACGAAACCAGGGTCTGTTATTCAGGCAGAATGGGCGACGATTACCAATACTACCCGATGAATTTGGCGTATGGCAAATTGCCTTCCGACGAGGTGATGTTTCCAGAGAAAAACGCCTATAGTTTCTTCTCTACCGACTTTTCAAAATATGACATGGTTGTCGTATGGCACAGCACCGATATAAGATCGCTTGTCTTTTTCTACTGCATGTGCCATAAATTCATCCAACTGGGTGTGCCATTGTTTGAAGTTGACATCCGTCTGGCACGCGAACTTGCGTCAGAACATGCCCGCAAATGCTTAGGTTGGGTTGATGATGAGTATTATGTAAGCATAAGCTCATTAGGCCCTGATTTTATGAAAGATGCCGCAATGAATGTAATGGAGGTTTCAAAAGAGCGGATGCTGGAATACGATGGCTTGTGGAAAGCAATGACTGATAATCCGACAGGCCTTCGGGCATTGAAGGAAGGCAAGGCAATCAGCGTTCCAATTGATTATTATGACAATTTGATTCTGTCAGTGTTCCCTGAAGATGGCGGTTTCAAACGCTGTGTGCAGGTAGTTGGTGAGAGTCTGAGCGGCGTAGCCATTGAAGAAGATAGTATTGGAGACGATTTCTTTTTTGACAGGCTTATCCGATTGTCAAAAATGGGTAAAGTGGAACTGAAATTGAAGGATGATTTCGACTATATAGCCTACAGAGCCACATACTTATTTATGAAGGGTTTGACAGAAGAGCATTTCGATAAAGGGTGGCTCGTTGATATTTGGCCGCCGATGCAAGCATTCATGGTGCAGCGGCTGTAAAATAAGCAAATACAAACAAATTAACGCTATGAGAAAGAAAGAAACTCTTTCCGATGACGATATCAAAAAAATAAACCTGCTGTTGGGCTGTTTCCCGAATGAAACGGCCAGTTATGTCAAGGATGTTTGTATAAACGAGCAAATTCGTTTGGATTTTTTAGGTGGTGGAAAGACTTTGCTCATTAGAGACGACGGCATTAATAGTTTGTATATGCATCTTCATCAGAGACTTGTGCCAGGAATTTATATCTCCGACAAACTCAACAGGTTTTTTATGCTTGAAGCATTTGTCAGAGAGTTGGCCCATCATTATAATCGCTGGTCAGAGGAAGCATACGCCGAGTTGATGCAGCCGCTATTGGATAGGGTTGAGTTCCCGCCAAAAATACTTGAATTGTTCAAAACAATATGCTCAAATCCAAGTGATATTAGCTTCTACCAACAGATGCCTTTGATAGATGGCCTTTGTTGTCCCTCTGGAAAGTTGAGAAACATACAGGAAGGTGGTCATTTCAGGATAAAGAATAATGATAGCCGAGGGTACATCAAAGGCCAGTATGACGAAAACACCAATAGATACCATTGTTACTGTGGAATGGGATGGTTCCTTCTTGGTGCTGATGTTGATGTCGTAGTATTATAACATTCTTATTCGTTTTTGGAAAAATGTGTATTAACCATTCCCTACTATAATTTACTACATTCCTTTGCGCATCGATAGCAGCATTCTATTTTTGCTACCGCTATCAAAAACAACACACCATGGAATTTCTAATCTTCGATTTCATTGTCAGCTTCATTATCCTTCTCGTCATCCATGCGCCATGGTGGGCTTGGCTCATCTATATCGTCGGCATTCTGTTATGGATTGCGATTTGGGCATCGAGTGATGGCGGAGCAAGTAAGAAAACGACTGAGATTTCAAAACAAGATCAATCATGTACCGAGGACTGACAACTTTCGTATGCACCCACTGCGGACACCTATTCAAGTCGCACAACATAGAGTATAAATTGACCTGCTTAAGCGTTCCTCAGCGTTGTCCCCAATGCGGAAGCATTAGGACCATGCCGATTAATGACGTGGAGAGCACCTACAAGCCGCTTTGGGGGGAAATGGAAAAAATTGAAAAAGAGAAGGAAGAGAAACGTCTTCGGGCCGAAGCCAAAAGGGAAGCAGAAGAGGAATCTCAAAAGAAAAAGCAAGCCAAGAAACGAAAACACATGAGCCGCGGCCAGAAGGAAAAACAGGACAAACAACGCGAAAAGAAAGCGGCTAAACGCAGTAAGCGCCAACAGCTAGCGGAACCCAAAAAGGAAGAGATCGTCACCCTCGGAGCCACTTGGTTCCCACCGGGGACGCCACTGAATATTGACGAAGAGTGATATACCAAAAAAACGGAAAGAAAAAAACTTTCCGTTTTCCACTTTCCGTTCTCCGTTTACTTGTGGAGATTACCGGACTCGAACCGGCCACCTTCAGATTGCGAACCTGACGTTCTACCAGATGAACTAAATCCCCTTTTCAGGCTGCAAAAGTAAGAATTTATTTTTATCTTTGCGCACTTTTTAAAAACAAACCTGAAATGAACATCGAAGACTACATCATCGCTAGAGTTAACGCTCTGTTACACACTCAAGACACTAAGATCGTCATGCGCCTCGAAGGCGGCATGAGCAACTACACCTACGTCGTTGAAACCCAAAACAAGAAATACACCTACCGCGTCCCAGGCAAGTTCGCAGAGAAGTTCGTGGATCGCGTGGATGAATGGCACAATATCCAAGAGGTGGAGCGCCTAGGCCTCAACAACGTGACCACCTACGTGGAGATCCTCTCGGGGGAGAAGCTGGCCGAATACGTCGATGGCACCATCATGAGCACCACTGATGTGGTCTCCTACAACGAACTGTCGGTGAAAGCCCTGAAGAAGATCCATGGCAGCGACCTGAAGTTCAAGGACTACAACGCCTTCGGCCGCCTCGATGACGACGAACGCTACTGCCGCGAGACAGGATTCACCCATCCCCAAGAGTACCTCGATTTAAGAGCCAAACTGGATGAACTGCGCAAGACCTATAAGAGCGTGAAAATGGTTCCCTGCCATTGCGACTACCAGCCCACCAACCTGGTCATCAGCGGCGACAAGCTCTATGTCCTCGACTGGGAGTTCGCCGGCATGAACGACCCCTTCTACGACATCGCCTGCTACGGCAACGCCGGCTTCGACAAGGCTTTGGCCCTGCTGGAATGCTACGTAGGTCACAAACCCACCGATGAAGAGCTACACCGCCTCTATTTCCACCGTGCCTTCCAGTGCCTGCAGTGGTACAACGTGGCCATCTTCAAAGACAGGGTTGGATTGAGCAAGGATCTTAACATGGATTTCAATGCTGTCGCATTGATGTTCTTAGGAATGGCTAAAGATTTATTGAACAAATAACATCCGAACTACCAACGGATTCATTCCATACGGTAAACGGTATAGTTCTCATCGTCAAAGGATTTGGGATAATCCAATGGGATATCTGTGCCAAAAGCACGCTTGAGAACAAGAATATATCGGCAGCCCCGTTGCTGAAGGTCGGTTAAAAAAGCTGGATCGGAGAGCTGTTCGTTTGAGGCAACCCAACCTTTATGGTGAGTGAAATACATAGGCGCCGGATTTTGACCACTATTTATGACTATCAAGTCAGAACGCTCCGAGAAGCTATCGAAGACCTCTTCAAGCACCAGAATAGGCCGACGGTCCTCACGGATCATGAAGTCGGAATGCTGATTCAGGATGTTCTCCAAGGCAATGGCAAGCAGCAATAAGGTTCGAAGTTTCAGCTTTCCGATGGAAGCCACCCCGAAACCCGCCACCAATGCCATTACAGGAACAAAAGGAATGACATAATAGGAATGATGCGAAAAGGTCCAACCCGATTTCATCATCACCACCAGGAAGGCCACGAACGACAGTCCCAAAACACGCAGTATCAGACGCTCCTTCTTCACAAAACAGAACACCAAGCCCATCAAAAAGACCCCGAAACCGATGAATTTCAAGGCGTCATCATAAAAATGCGCCAATGTATCAACCCAATTCTCAATAAGTTCCTTAGCTCCTTGTATGATCCCCTTCCCCATGAAGAAATGCCATAAGCCATACTCCTCAACCAGATAAGGCACCCAATAGAAATACCACCAAGCCACAGGAACCATGACGAGTAACGAAACCAGACAGAAAACAATCTTTCGTTTCAAAGCAAGCGACTTGTCGAACAGCTGCAGCACAAACAACACCAAAAGGAACCCCGAAGGCAGCTTCGACAACAGACCCAACAGCACCAATACTGCATATCCTACCAGTTGCCACACGCCATGTCCTTTACTTTCCAGATAATTCGTTCCGTAATACATTCCCATGATAATCAAAGACATCGAGAACGTGTCGGGCATAACCTTTCGGGAATAGCAGAACCATAAGGATACCAACAGGATAAAGGTCGCATAAAACGAAAGCCGCTCGTCAAAATATTTTCTGAGAATAAGATAAAAGAACCAGCAACCCAGGCTGGAGAGGATAAGATTAATGAGACGACCATACCAATGTGCATAACCAAAAACCTCCGACATCAGGTAGATCAGATAGTTCATCAACGGGAACTCCATCCCGGTGATGCCTGTGAGATCTTCCGAGATATCGATTCTGGGATAGAGAATGTTGGGGTCAACCTCGTAGAAGTTGCGTGCCGCCATGGTAACCGTGGTCTGACGCCAAGCATGGGCCACCTCAATAGGCGGGTTGGTGATTCCATAAAGACGAATCAACCCGAACAAGAGTATGAACCAGACAATACGAGGCAGCTTTCTCATTTTAATAGAGTTCAATAAAGGAAATCCGAGGCGGAAAAACCACCATAATCCCCATCAAGACCCAATTCAGCCTTGGCTTCGTCGGAAAGCATGCTGATGTCCCACGGCGGATCGAAAGTCAGTTCAACCTCTACATCTTTCACACCCATGATAGCCTTCACCCGCTGTTGCACCTCGGGCGGTAGCACTTCGGCGACAGGACAATTAGGAGCAGTGACGGTCATCAATATTTTCACATTGCCTTCTTCATCCACATCCACACCATAAATCAAGTGCAACGTCCAGATATCTACCGGAATCTCAGGGTCGTAAATGGTCTTCAGGACACTGATAACGGTCTCTTTTAATTGGCTGATCTCTTCTTTATTCATCGCTCATCTAGTTTATACTCCTCACTCCTAACTCCTCACTCCTAACTGACTAAACGCTTCCGCGTAAAGCATCATCTGCTTCAACATCGAAAGCAAGCCATTGGAGCGGGTGGGGCTCAAATGCTCCTTGAGGCCTATTTCATCAAGGAAAGAAAGGTCGGCTGACAAAATGTCCTCTGGGGTTTGACCCGAGAACACCTTGATCAGCAAATTGATGATGCCCTTGGTAATGACAGCATCGCTGTCGGCGGTATAATAGACCTTGCCATCTTTCAGTTCGGCATGAAGCCAAACTCTCGACTGACAGCCGTTAATCAGATGTTTCTCATCACGGTATTGGTCGTCAATGATGGGGCACTCCTTCCCCATCTCGATCAGCATGGCATAACGGTCCATCCAATCGTCGAACATCGAGAAATCCTCAATGATCTGGTTTTGTATTTCCTTGATGGTCATCTCTTATCTTTTATCTCTTATCTCAACATCATCACCGCTCTTTCCACTGCTTTCACCAAAACACCAACCTCCTCCAACGTATTATATACTGCAAACGAAGCTCTCACCGTTCCAGGGATCCCGAAACGGGTCATCACAGGCTCAGCGCAATGATGACCGGTGCGGACGGCCACGCCCATTTTGTCAATGATCGTGCCAAGATCGTAAGGATGGATGCCGTCGATGACGAAGCTCACCAAACCACTGCGCTCCGGTGCTTGGCCGATGAAGCGCATGCCTTCGATCTTCGACAAGCCCTCGATGGCAGCAGCCACCAAGGCGTCTTCGTGCTTCGCCACTTCACTACGGTCCAGACTCTCAATGAAATGTATTGCCGTCTCCAAACCCAAGGCAGCACCCACATTGGGGGTACCAGCCTCAAACTTAAAGGGCAACTTGTTAAAGGTTGTCTTCTCGAAACTCACCGTGTCCACCATCTCGCCTCCGAATTGGTAAGGCGGCATCTTCTCGAGCCACTCGGTCTTGCCATACAAGCCACCAATACCCATGGGAGCGTACATCTTATGACCCGAAAACACGAAGAAGTCACAGTCTAGGTCCTGCACGTCGATGGTCAGATGCGCCATCGACTGGGCTCCATCCACTACCGTCACCGCACCATGTTGACGAGCTAGACGGATCATCTCCTTAATGGGATTGATAGTTGCCAAGGTGTTCGAGACATGTGCCATGGCCACGATTTGAGGACCTTGCTTCAAGAGTTCCTCGTAGGCATGAAGGTCAAGGACACCGTTGTCGTCCATCGGAACCACGAGGAGTTCGCCACCGTAAAGTTGGACCATCTGCTGCCAAGGGACCAGATTCGAGTGATGCTCCATGGCTGTCACCATTACTTTTTTAGGAGACAGCAGGTGACCCAAAGATGTAGCGAGAAGGTTCAGTGATTCGGTAGTGCCACGGGTAAAGACGATTTCATGGGCCTCCTTGGCGTTGATGAAACGAGCCACAGTCTGACGCGCGTGTTCGTAAGCCTCGGTAGCCATCTGGCTGAGATAATGTACCCCGCGATGAATGTTGCAGTTCTCATGAAGGTAATAGTCGCGCTCCCGATCAATCACGCATAGCGGCTTCTGGGTGGTTGCCGCATTGTCGAGATAGACCAAAGGCTTGCCATAGACCTGCTGGTCCAAAACGGGGAACTGCTTTCTTATTTCGTTAATATCCATTTCAAATCCCCAAGGCGTCGCCTTGGGCTATTAGCTATTGCCCCTGCGGGGCGGTTAATCCTTTGGGGTTTTTGCAATGTAACACACATCGGTCACAACTCGATAACTCACCACGGAGACGGCGTTTGATCATGTCCTCGATAGTGTCGCGCAAGCTGTCAATCTTGATGTGGTTGCTGATCTCAGCAGCGAAAGCATACATCAAAAGCATACGGGCGTTGGCCTTGCTGATGCCACGTTGGCGCATGTAGAACATGGCCTCTTGGTCAAGCTGACCCGTAGAGGTGCCATGAGAACACTTCACGTCATCGGCATAGATCTCCAAGAAAGGCTTGGTGTCGATCTTGGCTGTCGGGGTAAGGATGATGTTGGCGTTGTTTTGCTGGGCATCGGTCTTCTGAGCACCAGGAGCCACATACACATGTCCGTTGAACACCGCCGAGGCCTCATCGTCAATAATCCCCTTGAAGCGGGTATCACTGGTGCAATGCGGCACGTTATGGTTGATCTTCAAGTAATTCTCGACGTGCTGTTTCTTATCCACCAGATAGAGGCCATACACCTGGGTTTCGCAACCTTCGCCATCGATATCGACTTCGATATGGTTACGGAGGTCGCCGGCATTGAAGCTGACCACCACGAAATGCACCCGGCTATCACGTCCCTGATGGATGTGGAAATGCGTCTTCAGTCCTGTCGTTTCGTCGAGGTTCTGGATGCGGTACATCTCCAGCGAAGCATTCTCTTTGACCACGATGTCGCAATGCTCCTCATTGGCCTGAAGATGCTCCATGTCGTCCGAGAGGACAATCTGGCGATACTGCCCGCTTTCGACGACGATATTGTTTTCAAGAAGTTCCATCGCCGTATGCATTACAGGTTCATTTCCTTGATCCATTCGTACCCCTTTTCCTCCAGCTCAATAGCGAGGTGCTTGCCACCCGACTTGACGATGCGGCCATCATACATCACATGCACAAAGTCCGGCACGATGTAGTCGAGCAGACGCTGGTAGTGGGTGATCACCACAAAGGCGTTGTCCTTGCTGTGCAGTTGGTTGACGCCGTTGGCCACGATGCGCAAGGCGTCGATGTCCAGACCCGAGTCGGTCTCATCGAGGATGGCAAGGCTGGGCTCCAACATGGCCATTTGGAAGATTTCGTTCTTCTTCTTTTCACCGCCTGAGTAGCCAACATTCACAAAGCGGTTCTGCAGCTTTTCGGTGATCTCCACCATGGCCTGCTTCTCCTTCATCTTCTTCATGAAGTCGATGGTGGACAAGGCAGGAAGGCCTTGATACTCACGTTTGGAGTTGACGGCGGTGCGCATGAAGTTCTGGATGCTCACGCCAGGGATCTCCACGGGATATTGGAAGCTTAAGAAGATGCCTTCGTTGGCACGATCCTCAGGCGACATCCCGACGATGTTCTTGCCTTTGTACCAGATCTCGCCTTCGGTGATCTCGTAACCTTCACGACCCGTGATGGCCGCAGCAAGTGTGCTCTTGCCAGTGCCATTAGGTCCCATGATGGCGTGGATCTCACCCTCGTTGACGCCTAAATTCAAGCCTTTCAGAATTTCTTTGCCTCCCACGGATACATGGAGGTTTTTGATATTTAGCAACATGTTATTTTATGTTTTAACTTTTATCTTTTATCTTTTATCTACCCAACGCTGCCCTCCAAGGTAATGGACAGCAGTTTTTGCGCCTCGACGGCAAACTCCATCGGAAGGCGATTCAACACGTCCTTGGCGTAGCCGTTGACGATGAGGCCGATGGCTTTTTCGGTGGGGATGCCGCGCTGCTGGCAGTAGAAGAGCTGGTCCTCGGAGATTTTGGAGGTGGTGGCCTCGTGTTCGAGGATGCTCGACTCATTGCCGCACTGGACGTATGGCCAGGTATGGGCACCACACTGATCACCCATCAACAACGAATCGCACTGTGAGTAGTTGCGGGAGTTGACTGCTTTCGGAGCCACACGAACCAAACCACGATAGCTGTTTTGGCTATGGCCGGCAGAGATGCCCTTCGAGATGATGGTGCTACGGGTGTTCTTGCCCAAATGGATCATCTTGGTGCCCGTGTCAGCCTGCTGGTAGTTATTGGTAACAGCCACTGAGTAGAACTCACCGACCGAATTATCGCCCATCAGCACACAGCCAGGATATTTCCAAGTGATGGCAGAGCCTGTCTCGACCTGCGTCCAAGAGATCTTGGAGCGGTCGCCACGGCAAAGTCCGCGTTTCGTCACCAAGTTATACACACCGCCCTTGCCTTCCTTGTCACCAGGATACCAATTCTGCACGGTGCTGTACTTCACCTCGGCGTCGGTCTCCGCGATGATCTCCACGATGGCAGCATGAAGCTGGTTCTCGTCACGCATCGGAGCGGTGCATCCTTCCATGTAACTCACATAGGCACCTTCGTCGGCGACAATCAACGTACGCTCAAACTGCCCTGTATTAGCCGCATTGATGCGGAAATACGTAGAGAGCTCCAATGGGCAATGCACGCCCTTGGGTATATAGCAGAACGAGCCATCGCTGAACACAGCAGAGTTCAAGGCGGCAAAGAAATTGTCGGTATAAGGCACCACCTTGCCAAGATACTTTCTCACCAAATCGGGATGCTGCTTTACCGCCTCGCTGAACGACATGAAAATAACCCCATGCTTAGATAGTGTCTCCTGAAAAGTGGTCTTTACCGAGGTACTGTCCATGACGGCGTCCACCGCCACACCAGAGAGCTTTTTCTGCTCATCCAACGAGATGCCCAGCTTGTCGAAAGTTGCCAACAATTCTGGATCGACTTCATCCAAGCTCTGTTTCTCCTGACGTTTGCGCGGAGCTGCATAGTAGATGATATCTTGATAGTCAATCTCCGGTAGATCGAGATGGCCCCAATTGGGCTGTTTCAATGTCAGCCAGTGACGGAACGCTTTCAGGCGAAACTCCAACAGCCACTCTGGCTCTTCTTTTTTCTTGGAGATCAACCGTATGATGTCCTCATTCAAGCCCTTCGGCACAAAATCGGTCTCAATGTCAGTCACAAAGCCAAACTCGTAATCCTTGTTAGTGACCTCACTGATGATACTTTCTTTCGGATTCTGCTCCATTATCTTCTTATTAAGAATGATTTCAAATTAGGCTGCAAAGATAAAGAAAAAAAGCGGTTGGTAAAGGATAGTGATTCCCTTTTTTTTCATTAGTTTTGCGCTTTATTAACAGCATGTTTTGATGCGAAAGGACAATCTTCATAAAAGTTTCTGGTTTTATTTTGGCCGGGTGATGGCAGGCATTGGGATTGCTTTGTTGTTGCCTATTCTATACGTCTATCTCTCGGTGCCCACCTATAGCTTTAAAGAACCCAGACCCTTCAGGGGCGAATATCTCTACAATCCTTATCAGGACATGAATCCCGACCAGTGGAAGAAGTACCATTTTCATTGCCACTCGCGGAGGTATTTCGGACTGACCAATGGCAGAAAAAGCGCTGAAACCGCCATTGACAGCGTATATCGAGCCTTAGGCTACGACCATTATGGCATCTCGGACTACATGGGTATCAACGACCATGGTTCTGAGAGAGAAGGCTATATACCTGCCTACGAACATGGCTATGGCTTTATCCACAAGACACATCAAATCTGCATCGGAGCAGCGTCAGTATATTGGCCTGACTTCCCCTTCATGCAGAACATCAACATGAAGCAACACATGATCAACAAGCTGGGAGAACGGTGCCGTTTCGTCATGCCAGCCCATGCCTCGTTTACCAAAGGCTATCAGGTAAGCGACATGATGTTTTTGAGCAATTACCGCCTTCTCGAAGTGGTCAACCCCTACGGAAACGCCTTTGAACATTGGGACAAAGCACTTTCCAATGGTCACCGCGTATATGCCATGGGCAACGACGATACGCACGACATCACCAAAGTCAACGAAGTGTGTCGCAACCTGACCATGATCAACACACCAGATCTTGATCCAGAACATGTGTATGAAGCTTTGGACAAAGGCCTATGCTACGCCGTGGAGTTTGACAACTTCTTCCACTATCCCATGACCCTCGACGAAAAAATCCAGCAAGTCAAGGCATTGCCCTATCTAACCCGTGCCCAACTGGTCGGTGACACCCTTTTCATTGAAACCTCCGCTGACAAGATGAAAGAAGTAAAATTCATCGGACAAGACGGAAAAGTGCTGAAAGCCGAGGAGAAAACCGCCACGGCATTTTACATCATCCAACCCGAAGACACGTATGTCAGAACGGAGATCAACATCAACGGACTGCAACATTTCTATCTAAATCCGGTCACAAGACACCCAACGTCCTCGCCAGTTGACCAACGACTTGATTATGTCAACAAGGCACAGACCTATTTGTATTGGTTCGTTTACATCGTCGCTTTTGCGGCAATCGTCTGGTATCTCTTCAAAAAAGCCAAAGAGAAGAAAGAACAGCACAAGTGAAAGAAAAAAAACAAAATATCAACAAGGCATTAATTTGCCTCTTGGTCATCAGTGCGGTTGTAAGAATCGTCTTGGCCAGTTGGATCGAGTTAGGCACCGACGAGGCTTACTATTGGACTTTCGCCAAATACCCCGATTGGAGTCACTTCGACCATCCTGGCATGGTCGGCTGGATGATTCAACTTTTCACCTTAAACCTGCTGTACGACAGCGAACTCTTCATGCGTCTTGCTTCGGTGATCTTCATGACGCTCAACACATGGATCATGTTCCGCATCGGCAAAGAGATCAAAGACGATCAAACTGGTTTTTATGCAGCTTTGTTCTACACAGGATCGATCTATGCTTTTGTCATCACAGGTATCTTCATTCTCCCCGACACCCCTCTCTGCCTTTTCTGTCTGTTAGCCTTCTGGTTATTCATCAGATATCTGCGAGGAAAGAGCAGTTGGAACTTACTCGGCACCGGACTGTTCATCGGCCTTGCCATCCTTTCTAAATACACCGGAATCTTTCTATGGATTGGATTCCTGCTTTACCTCCTGTGTTTCGACAGAAAACACTTTAGGAATCCCGTTCTCTATCTCTCGATCATTGTAACGGCAGCATGCTGCATCCCTATCCTTTATTGGAACCTCCAATATGACTTCATCAGCTTCCGATTTCACGGCGACAGGGTAAGTCTGTTTGACAAGCCCAACTTCCTCAGTTTCTTCAGGGAGTTGTCTGGAGAATTTTTCTATAACAACCCAATGAACTTCGCCATCGCAATCCTGGCCGTCATCGCCGCCTTCCGCAAAAAGATCCAGATGGACAAGCAGATGAAACGTTTGTTTTTGTTTACAGCACTGCCCTTGATTGGTTTATTCTTACTATTCTCTCTAAACCGGGAGACCCTACCCCACTGGTCAGCACCTGGTTTTGTACTGCTTATCCCTCTCATGGCATGTTGGATTACCGGTTGCAGCAAAAGACGTATTCGCACCATCCTTGGCGTCTCCATAGCCTTCTTGATACTGACCCTTACGGTGGGAGTGCTTGAAATCAAGACGGGGTTCGTGCCATTGGACACCAACACTGAGCCGACACACATCGGACGTTCCGACGTGACTCTAGACATGTATGGATGGAAACAAGCCTGCGTCAAGTTTAAAGAGATCCGAGACAAAGCCATCGCAGATGGCGAGATGCCAGAAAACGCTGGTATTATTGGCCATAACTGGTTCCCAACAGCCAGCATACATTATTACATCGCACGTCCTTTGGGCATGATAGTCAAAGGATACGGACATTTTGAAAAAATACACAAATACCAATGGATCAACGAGATAGAAGGCGGCTTTACCAAAGGAGAAGATTACTGGTACATAGCTGATAGCCACTACTTTATTGACCCAGACGAAGTGTATGCCTACACCAATTTCAAAGAAATATGCATTGCCGACACCATTCCCATCGAGCGCAATGGCAAGACCGTTCGAAACCTTTTCGTTTACGAATGCAAGTCGCTCGTTTATGGTCCACTCACGCTTGAAAAGGTATTAGCCAACAATAAAGAAAAAAGAGAATCATACAAACATACAAAACCATGGAAAAGCTATTAGACAAATTCTTGAGATACGTCGCCGTAGAGACGACCTCAGATGAAGAATCAGAAACCCAACCCAGTGCAGCCAAAGAGCTTGACCTGCTACGCATGCTACGCGACGAGCTTCAGAAGATGGGCATCAAAGCCGAATTAGACGAATACGGCTACGTGATGGCCACCATCCCTGCAAACACCCGCAAAAAGATCCCAACCATCGGCTTCATAGCCCATGTCGATACCGCCCCAGACGCCTCAGGCAAAGGCATCAAGCCACAGATCATACCCAACTGGGATGGCAAGGACATCGTCCTGAACAAAAAGAAAAACATCGTGCTGCGCACATCAGAGTTCCCTGAGATGCTGCAATACAAAGGCCAGACCATGATCACCACCGACGGCACCACCCTGTTGGGCGCCGACGACAAGGCGGGCGTGGCCGAGATCATGTATGCCGCACAATACATGATGGAACACCCTGAATTCAAGCACGGCGAGATCAAGATAGGCTTCACTCCCGATGAGGAAATTGGCCGCGGTGTCGTCAAATTCGACGTCAAGAAGTTCGGTGCCCAATACGCCTACACCATGGACGGTGGCGAGATCGGCGAGCTGGAATACGAGAACTTCAACGCCGCTGGTGCCAAGATCCACATCCAAGGCAGCAATATCCATCCCGGCTATGGAAAGGATAAAATGGTGAATTCCATGCTTATTGCAATGGAACTCGATGCCATGTTGCCTGAAGAGCAACGTCCTCGTTACACCCAAGGTTACGAAGGCTTCTTCCACCTTACCGCCATCAACGGCACCGTAGAAGAGACCACGATGAACTACATCATCCGCGACCACGACCGTGCCAAGTTCGAGGAAAAGAAGGCCTTGATGACCTCCATCGTGAAATTCCTAAACCAGAAATACGGCAAGGTCGTCAAACTGGAACTCAAGCATCAGTATTATAACATGCGTCAGGAGGTAGAGCCCCACTTCTTCATCGTGGAGAGAGCCATCAAGGCCATGGAGATGGCTGGCGTGAAGCCCAAGGTACAACCTATCCGCGGCGGTACCGATGGTGCCAACCTCTCGTTCATGGGTTTGCCCTGCCCCAACATCTTCGCCGGCGGGCATAACTTCCACGGAAAGCTAGAATATGTGCCGCTTGAGAGCATGGAGAAAGCCGCTGAGGTAATTCTCAACATCATCAAATTGTTCACGGAATGAAAAAAGGCCTCAATCGAGGCCTTTTTTCATTCTGTGGCGCCTTCCAGCTTGCCGTGACAGTTCTTGTATTTCTTTCCTGAACCACACGGGCAGGGGTCATTACGCCCCACCTTCTTTTCCACACGAATCGGCTGGGTAATCTCACGCTGCTGAGTGTTGCTGTGAGCCTGTGAGAGCAGGTCGTTGCGCTGCTCCTTGATCTTGGAACGGTCGATGCCGCGGGCACGGTGCTCACGGACATTGTCGGCATCCTGAACAGGAATGTCGGCACGCATCAGGAAGGAAATAACCTCCTCGTTGATCTTCTCGATCATGGCGCTGAACAAGTTGAACGACTCGAGCTTGTAAATCACCAACGGGTCTTTCTGCTCATAGGTGGCATTCTGAACCGACTCCTTCAAATCGTCAAGTTCACGGAGATGTTCTTTCCAAGCATCGTCAATGAGGCCCAAAGTGATGCTCTTCTCGATGCACAGACTCACCT
Source organism: uncultured Bacteroidia bacterium (assembly GCA_902800965.1). Taxonomy (GTDB): domain Bacteria; phylum Bacteroidota; class Bacteroidia; order Bacteroidales; family F082; genus Limimorpha. The sequence goes on from CADCGK010000001.1 coordinate 82,028, forward strand.
CACGGGCACCATTCTCCACCGCTTTCTTGAGGTTGACAATGACGTTCATGCCGTGCTTGCCGTCGGTGATCGGGATGGCGATGTTCTCGAAATGGGTCTCGCGTTCATACACGTTCTTGATGACCGGCATGGTCTTCTCACCGATGATGCGCGACTTCTCACGATAGTGCTCCAAGGCAGAGTCGAAGATCTTTTGAGCCAGATCATCGGTCCTGCCGCGATCGAATTCTTCTTCATCAAACGGCACATCGATACCCATCTTGGAGAGCAAATCCATCTTTAGGCCTTCGTAGTCCTTGACATCGCGGGCATCGAGCAGAATCTTCTCACCGAGGTCATACATCATGTTGTTGATGTCGATGGAGAGACGTTCACCAAAGAGGGCATGGTGGCGTTTGCTGTAGATCACGGTTCGCTGTGAGTTCATCACGTCGTCGTACTCGAGCAAGTGCTTACGTACGCCGAAGTGGTTCTCTTCGACCTTCTTTTGTGCTTTCTCGATCTGCTTGGTGATCATCGGATGCTGAATCACTTCGCCTTCCTTCAGGCCGAGACGGTCCATGAGCGGTGCGATACGCTCGGAACCGAACATACGCATCAAGTCGTCTTCAAGGGAGACGTAGAACTGGGAGCTACCAGGGTCGCCTTGACGACCGGAACGACCTCTCAGCTGTCTATCGACACGACGGCTCTCGTGACGCTCGGTGCCGATGATGGCAAGACCACCAGCTTCCTTGACGCCGGGTCCCAACTTGATATCGGTACCACGGCCTGCCATGTTGGTGGCGATGGTCACAGTGCCTGCCTGACCGGCTTCACGGACGATCTGTGCTTCCTTGAAGTGCAACTTGGCGTTCAACACATTATGCGGGATGCCCTTACGGGTCAGCATGCGGCTCAGCAACTCGGAGATCTCCACCGAGGTGGTACCCACCAGCACAGGACGGCCTTCTTTGACCAACTGTTGGATCTCGTCGATGACGGCGTTGTATTTCTCACGCTTGGTCTTGTAGATCATATCCTCTTGGTCGATACGGGCGATCGGCTTGTTGGTCGGGATGACCACCACATCGAGTTTGTAGATATCCCAGAATTCACCTGCTTCCGTCTCAGCGGTACCAGTCATACCGGCCAGCTTGTGGTACATACGGAAGTAGTTCTGCAAGGTGATGGTGGCGTAGGTCTGGGTGGCGGCTTCCACCTTCACGTTTTCCTTGGCTTCCACGGCCTGGTGGAGACCATCGCTCCAACGGCGGCCTTCCATCACACGACCTGTCTGTTCATCCACGATCTTGACTTTGTTGTCCTGGATGATATAGTCCTTGTCCTTCTCAAAGAGGGTGTAAGCCTTCAACAGTTGGCGCACGGTGTGCAGACGCTCCGACTTCTCTGAGAAGTTACGCATCAGCTCAGCCTTTCGCAACACTTTCTCATCGTTGGAGAGATTCATGTGCTCCAACTCGGCTATCTCGGCACCCACATCGGGCATCACGAAGAAGTCGGGGTTGTTATAGGCGGCACAAAGGGCGTCGATACCTTTTTCGGTGAGATCGACGGTGTTGAGTTTCTCGTCAATGACAAAATACAAATCATCATCAATGAGATGCATATTCTCACCGCGGTTCTGCATGTAGAAGCCTTCCGTCTTTTGCAAGAGGGTCTTCATGCCTTCCTCGCTGAGGAACTTGATCAAAGCGTTGTTCTTGGGCAGACCGCGGTAGGCACGGAACAGCAAGTCAGCGCCATGTTTCTTTTCCTCTTCGGAAGAAGCAGGGTTGTTGAGAATCTGCTTAGCTTCAGCAAGGATGGTGGTAACCAGACGTTTTTGGTTGTCGTACAGACGAACGACATCGGGTTTTAATTGGTCGAACTCCTGAAGGTCGCCACGCGGAGTGGGACCACTGATGATCAAAGGTGTACGTGCATCGTCGATCAACACGGAGTCAACCTCGTCAACGATGGCATAGTGATGCTTGCGCTGCACCAGCTCTTCGGGATTACCTGTCATGTTGTCACGCAGGTAGTCGAAGCCGAATTCGTTGTTGGTGCCATAAGTAATGTCGCAGTTATAGGCGCGACGACGGGCGGCCGAATTGGGCTCGTGCTTGTCGATGCAATCCACGGTGAGGCCGAGGAACTCATACATGGCGCCCATCCACTCGGAGTCACGCTTGGCCAGGTAATCGTTGACGGTGACCACGTGGACGCCTTTGCCAGCAAGGGCATTCAGATACACCGGCAAGGTAGCCACGAGGGTCTTACCTTCACCAGTCGCCATCTCAGCGATCTTGCCTTGGTGCAGCACGATACCGCCGATGATTTGGCAGTCGTAGTGCACCATGTCCCAAGTCACCATGTTACCGCCAGCCATCCAAGAGTTCTTGAAGTATGCCTTGTCGCCTTCGATGGTAACGTGTTCGTATTTGGCCGCTAATTCGCGGTCGAGTTCGGTGGCTGTCACTTCCACGGTCTCATGCTCGCAGAAGTATTTGGCAGCAGCCTTCACAACGGCAAAAGCCTGAGGCAGGATGTCATTCAACGCCTCCTCGATCTTATCCAGCTCACGTTTCTCGATCTTATCGACTTCAGTATAGATCTTCTCCTTTTCATCGGGATCCATATCCGGATTCGCCTCGACGCGAGACTTCAGCTCCGCGATCTCAGCGACTTCGGCAGCAGTCTTGTTCTTGATGTATTCTTGGAATTCCACCGTCTTGTGACGGATGGCATCAATGTCTAATTTTACGATATCGTCGTATGCGGCAAGTGTCTTTTGGAGTATAGGTTGCAAAGCCTTGTTGTCGCGCGTAGCCTTGTCACCGAATAGTTTCTTTAGAAAACCCATTTTATTCAGTTTGCAGTTTGAAGTTGATAGTTGTCAGTTAATAATTGAAATCTGCATTCAGGCAAAATTCGTGCAAAGGTAGGGATTTTCCTTTAAATAATAAAATATGTGCCAAAAAGTCAGATGTATTGTTGTCGCGAATCCGCCATGATCATCATCAAGCATGCGATAGTAACAGCTTGCAGCCGGAAAGTGAACCACCAATGCAAATAGCTATGGTTGGATAAGATGAAATACCAAACGTATGGCATCAAAGCGATGATCAAAAACAAAATGGCTTTTTTATAATTGAAACTCCGGTATTTGACCAGTTTGAAAACAAGCATAACTACGGCCACGATTCCGACAATCCACCAGTTGAGCATCTCGAGATTCATCGTGACGGCATCCCAACGAGTGAATTCATCAGCCTCCATGCGATATAGACTCACTTCGTAGGCGTCAACGAAGATGTTTTGGCCCAAGATAAGACTAGCCAATGCCCATTTTGTGACAAAAGTCAAGGCAAAACCGAGACCCCATAACAGAATCAATTGAATGCACTCAACAAAACTATTTTTGAGTAAAAACCCTTCGTCAGGTTTCAATGAAAGCATGACGGCCAATGGAATACCCAACGTAAGCAACGGCGTAGTGAGCAAGTCGAAATAGCAAGTCAAAGAGCCAATAAGGAAAAACGACAAGCCAAAGCCTTTCGATTTATCTCGCTTGATCACCAATAGACTTCCTATGATGGTGATTACCAGCACAGGAAAGAACTGCATGGAGAACTGGGTTACAAAGCCGTATGTCAAGACAAAGCCCATGGACAAGGCAAGTGTTTTCAGCCATCCAGCTTGCTTATAATACACACAGGCTAACAACAACAGCAAAACAGAGCTGACCAACAGCAGAACAAAACGCAGGGTAGTATAATCCATCAGCAGAAACAACACCCTATAGAGAAAAGAGCCCCCATGCCAATAGCGCGAATAGTGTTGTTCTTCCAATGTCTCACCTTTCACCCTCCTCACCAATAACCCTGGCTGGTCCCAATCGCGACCCTGCTCGCTGCTACGAATCATCTTCATGGCCGCCTTTACAGGATGCTTCCGATCAATGTTGTAGATCTGGTTCATCATCAAGGCATCGGTAAAGTTGTCCAACCGGTATTGTTCCATGTCATTAAGGATCCTCGGATAGAGGCCTTCCGCTGCAATCACGGGTGCCGACTCGGCGATATGACGCTTGATAGCCTTGTCGGGCAACCAACTCGACAACACGCCGAAAACAAAATATGCGGCGATGAGTGATAGAAATACGATACTATATTTCGTTATGCTTCTCATTCTCAAAGGCAATCAAGCTGAGTTCGAAATTCTTTCTGTTGTTGCTCCCGATAGTATCGAGGCAAAGGCCCGTGAAGAAGGACAGCAGTCCTGCAATAGCTAAGAAACCAGCGGTAATCAAGGTGGGGAAACGTGGCACCAACCCGATCTTGAAATACTCGACCAGCACAGGAATGAAGAGAATCAACGAGATGGCGATCAGCACTGCTGCCAAGATGCCGAAGAACAGCAAAGGCCTGTAATTCTTGAACAAAGAGAAAATGATCCTCAATATCTTGAACCCATCACTGACGGTGTTGAGTTTTGATTCTCCTTCTTTTCTATCGCTGTATTCAATGGGCTTTTCCTCTATGACGAAACGTTTGTCCAAAGCATGGATGGTCATCTCGGTCTCAATCTCGAAGCCTTCCGACATGACAGGGAACAACTTAACAAACTTTCTGCTGAAGGCACGATAGCCCGTCATGATGTCATGGATGTTGACATGCCACAAACGATTGATGAGCCCCCGCACCAACTTGTTACCCGAGTTATGGAGAGGCCGCTTGTTTTCCTTGAAATACGTTGTGGAAAGACGGTCACCGATGACCATGTCGGCACCATTTTCCATGACTGGCTGTAGCAACGTCATGGCAGCTTCGGCGGGATAGGTGCCATCGCCATCGACCATGAGGTAGCAATCAGCATCGACCTCACGGAACATGCGCCTCACCACGTTACCTTTGCCTTGACGGGTTTCTTTCCTTACCACAGCACCCGCTTCAGTTGCTATCTGAGCGGTATCATCGGTTGAATTGTTGTCATAGACATATACCGTTGCCTCTGGCAGCACTTTCTTAAAATCGGCCACCACCGCACCAATGGAGGGCGCCTCATTGAAGCACGGAATCAGCACGGCGACACGTTGTTGCTGGATCGGATTTGTCATTATGGTTTTGTTTTATTAATGCTTCTCACATACTCATCTAGGGTCTGGTCGGGTGATGGAGCCGGAGCCATCCCAATCTTGGTGCCTTTATTGATAATGAAATATTCCGGGAAAGTCCTCACTTCGTACTGCTCCAACAACAGGATCTCATTGCCCAAATTCAGCAACGGCCAATCATAGCGGTGCTCCTCGAAACGCTTGCGATGGCTCGAAAGCTGGTCCTTGGTAGTAATAGTGATGAGCTGTACCTGATCCTGCCACTGATGATGCAGGTCGGCCAGGACCTCAAACTGGTGTTCTACGGTCCGCGAAGTTCCTTCGACAAACTGCAGCACGACTACCTTATCCTTATAATCAGATAGTTTCACGCTACTGCCATTTACATCTTTCAACTCAAAATCTACGGCTGGAGAGCCAGGAGCGAACTTGTCAAATTTGGCCAACATGTTCGATACAATCAGCTGCGTCTCAGGATATTTGCTGCGGGTCTTGAAAGCCTGAATCTTTTTCTTGACGGCACCTCTGAGACGAGGTATCTCATTATAATACTCTCCCCTAAAGTGATAAATCGCTATCAACTCCGCCAATTTCGGGTTTCGGCTTTTAAATTCCTCCGTCACCTCGTAATTCTTAAACAAATCCTTGAACAAATCCATGTAAGCCAAGCAGTGGTAAAGCACTGGTTTCCCGTCATAATACTCCTTGATGACTTTCAGCCCCCCGTCGGCATTCAATGCCATCTGGATGGAGGCTATCTTGTAGGCATTGTGCTGGATGACATAGTCGTTCTTGATGTCCATCTCCGCATCAATGGTTGCCCTGATGGAATCAAGATACCGCAACTGCCGACGACGGAAAAGCTCATCGAAATAGTTCAGCACATAGCCGTCGATGATTTCCTCCGACAGAATCAGTTGCCTATAAACGCCCTTGTCAGTGGCAGTCTTGACTCGCATGGCGGGAGAAGGCCGATCGAAATAAGAGGCGTGGGGATCCACATCCGGGATAGTGATGCTCACTTCGTAAGAAGCACCCGGCGTTATCACCAAATCAACACTTTCCAGTCCAACATAAATGCTAGCTGGCAGGATCTGATCAACTTTTCCTTCCAAAAGGAAAAAACCCTTGGCATCGGCATTTGTTTCTGCCACCATCGTCTCATGCATGTTGAGAAGGTCATCGTAAACCATCAGCCTCATCGAGGCATTGGGACGGTTGACGCGGCCAGTGACGGTGACGTTCTGAGCTGGCAGCTCAAAAAAAGAAAAAAGAAATAATATTATTAGAACACGCTTCATCTTCTATAGAGCTAGCACCTCTATGGGATGCCTTCTTACTTCTTACTTCTTACTTCTTCCAAATCAACCTCTTCAGGCACAAACTTGGAAGTATCTCCCCCATTTTTATAGATATCGCGTACCACGCTAGAGCTCACCCCAACCAGCTCGCTTTCCGTCAACATAAACACCGTTTCCAGTTCGGGATGCAGGCGCTTGTTAGCATGACAAATCATGTTCTCATATTCGAAGTCGCTTCCGCTGCGGAGACCTCGGATGATGAACCGGGCGCCCACCTTCTTGCAAAAGTCGGCAGTAAGGCCATCATAGCTCTCCACGACAATGTTAGGATAGTCGGCGAACACACGTTTTGCCCATTGGATGCGATTCTCCAAAGGGAAGGTCGAGCGTTTCTCCATATTGACGCCAACAGCGACATAAATGACATCGAACATTGGCAGTGCCCTTAAAACAATGGAACGGTGCCCAAGGGTGATTGGATCAAATGAACCCGGAAAAACAGCAATTCTTTTCATAGGTGAAAGATATTATTTTATGATTGATTTCAATGATTCTGCAAGGGTATCGGCGATAGAGCGGTAGGTGTTTTTCAAAAACCATTCCACATCGTATGCGCCAAGGAAGGTGACTTCTGTAATATCCTCGTCGAGTTGAGGCTGGACATGACTGTCATCGTCAGTGGTCATCAAAAACCAAGAAGTCTGCTTCAGACGCCATTCGTCATTATACAGGTAGCAATGCCATGAAGACGGTAACTGCTGGAGGATCTTCAAGTCTTTCAACCCAGTCTCTTCTTCCACCTCACGGATGGCGGCATCGGCGACCGACTCCCCTTCTTCGACATGTCCTTTGGGAAGGTCGGGGATGCCGTGACGCTGGATGGCGGCAAACTGACCGTCAAACAGCACCACGCCACCTGCAGCCGGTGCCATCACAAAGGTTCGGCAGAGGGCTGCAGACAAGACTTCCGGAGAGACATGGTCGATGACAACATCATCTTGGAGGCTCACGACCAGCCACTGACGAAGAAAATTATGGATTTTTTCAACCTCGTATGTCTCTAATTGTGGGGAAGTTGCGTCCAGATCCAGATCTTTTTCCTCGATATTCGGAAAAATCAATGCCCGATTTTCATAGAATATTTTGTACATTTGTAACCTGAATAAAACGTATTTCAAACCGCAAAATTATACATTTTATGAAATATGACGACTCTGCGCTGATTTTAGCTGCACATCTTTTGCAAATCAAAGCCGTAAAACTCAGTCCAAAACAGCCTTTCACCTGGGCTTCTGGATTGCATAGCCCGATTTACTGCGATAACCGCGTCACCCTCTCCTATCCTGCTGTGAGGACCTTCATTCGCCAGCAGTTTGTGGAGAAAATCATGCAAAACTACGGCAAGCCCGATGTTATCGCCGGCGTAGCCACAGGCGGCATCGCCCAAGGCGCTTTGGTGGCCCAAGAAATGGGTCTGCCATTCGTGTATGTGCGTTCCGAAAAGAAGTCACACGGCATGCAGAACCAAATTGAAGGTGTCATCTCTGCCGGTCAGTCAGTAGTCGTAATCGAGGATCTGGTCTCCACTGGCAAATCGAGTCTGCTGGCCGTGGATGCCCTCCGCGAGGCTGGCGCCGAGGTAAAAGGCATGGTGGCCATTTTTACCTATCAGATGGAAATAGCCAAAAAGAATTTCGAGGAAAAGGGCTGCCAGCTAGTCACCTTGTCAAATTACGAGACCCTGATTCACAAGGCCATCGAGGAAAAATACATCAGTGAGGAAGACCAGCAGTCGCTCATGGAATGGCGGAAGGACCAACAGGCGTGGTCGAATAGATTTGGCAGTTAGCAGTTGGGAGTTATAGGAACTTGATCTCTTTGATGTCGTAAACACATTTTTGTTTCGATTCATCAAGTGTTTCCAATCGCCCGAATTCATCAATTCCTGTAATGAAACGTCTCACTTTTTGTCCGTTGACTTCATAATCGGACCAAGTGCGATATCGGTACAGCCTATTTAAATAGTCGTTTTTGATTATTTCAACCCCTTCAATGTCATGAAGCAGCTGCACTCGACGATCCACGGCATCCACCAGTTGTTTCAAGAGCGGTTCGAGTGCCACTTCTTTACCAAGAATCATTTTCATTGAAATAGGATGAGTTGGCCAATCTTGAAATTGCATCTGATTGACATTCAAGCCTATTCCAATTACCGAGACGGACATATCCATCCCATGGATGGTGCTGTTGATCAAAATGCCACATAATTTCCGGTCTTGATAAAAAAGGTCATTTGGCCACTTTACCGCCAAATATTCAGGAGAAAGCATCTCGTCAAGTACATCTAACAATCCCAGCGGAACCGCTTGGGAAAGCATAAACTGATCAGCTGCTTTCATAAATGACATATCAACCCCCATGCTAAAGGTAAGATTCTCGCCAGGAAGGCTCTCCCAACTATTGGACCCCATACCCTTGCCCGCTGTCTGTTCATGCGCAAAAACAGCGGCACCAACACGCTCGTTCTCAGGCACATCAGCCATAAAGGCATTGGTTGAGCCAATTTTTTTTAAATATGTGAAAAAAAAATTCGTCATTTTGTGCAAAAATAGCATTTTTTTTGCAATATTTGCAGTTTGAAATAAATCAGCAATTAATAAATAATTAAAAAAACACAGATATGTTTAAAAAAGCTTTACTCACTCTATCATTCATGGCTGTAATCGGAATGATTACCGCCCAATCATTGCAGTTCGAATACGAAGGAACTGTTTACGAAGAAGGACAAACTATCGTATGCGAATACGATGATGATATGTTGGAATATAACAAAAAGGAAATACACATTAGAAACCTCACTGATGAACAGCAGGATGTCATTGTAGAAAAAGAGGTCATCGAACACCTTAATGGCACTCAAAATTATTTCTGCTGGGGAAACTGTTATATTCCAACCACAATTGTTAGTGATCCGAATCCTGTTGCCGCAAACTCTCTATCTACTGATGATCTTTCTTTCCATTTCCTGTATGACGAAGGTATTGTTGGCAGAACAAGTGTTCGGATCTATGCTTATACCAGATCCAACCCCGATGAAAGAATCAGCGTGGTTTTTGTAGCCGACAACGTCACCAACACCACCGAGAATTTCCTCGGTCTCGGACATGCCTATCCGAATCCCGCTTCTTCACAGGTCCATTTCGACCTCAGATCTGACAACAATTCCAACATCAATGTGGTGGTTTACAACCTCCTTGGCCAGGAAGTCAAGTCTCAGATCGTCAATGGCACCCAGAACAGAGTCAACATCGCTGTGGATGACCTCCAGCCAGGCATCTATTTCTGCAGCTTCCAGATCAACAACGAGGTGGTGAAAACCGAGAAGTTCATTGTGAAACGTTAATAATGATTACTGAAGAACAAGCCAAGAAAGATATCCAGGAACTTCTGGAATACATAGGCGACGATCCCACCCGAGAGGGACTGAAAGCCACTCCTGACCGCATGTTGCGGATGTTCAAAGAGATGTTCCGCGGCTACGACCCAGCCCAAAAGCCCATCATCACCACCTTCCCTAATGGACAAGATGGAATCATTTATGACAACATGGTCATCGACAACGGGCCGTTTTATTCCGTTTGCGAGCATCATTGTCGCACTTTCTTCGGTGAATATTGGTTTGCCTACATCCCCAATAAGCACGGCCGCATCCTTGGTCTTTCCAAAATTGGCCGTGTCATCGATTATTGTTCCTCCAAGCTGCAAGTTCAAGAACGTCTGGTGCAGGAAGTGGTGGAAATGCTCACTGAAGCTCTCGGCGAGGATAATCCCCCACGCGGAATGGCCCTCATGATGAAAGGCCGACACATGTGCAAAGAGAGTCGTGGAGCCCGCAAAGAAGGCTACATGATCTCGACCTATCTTACCGGTGTGTTCAAGTCGGACCTTCGCGTTAGAAACGAATTCATGTCCTACATCAAAAACTGGCGTCCATGAAAAAGGCATTGCCCGTCCTTTCATGCTTTCTACTCATTGCTTTGTTCAGCTGCACCAAACCTTCTGGCATTGAGGTCACTGAGTATTTCTCCGTTCCGAACAACTACTACAGTCTCTACATCAGCGATGGCATGGAAGTCACTGTCTCCAATCAAGTGGACGAGATCGTCATTACCGCCGACGAGAACGTCATGCAGAAAATCAATGTCACCTGCAAGAGCGGCAGACTGAGGATCACCAGAAGTGACTTCTCCGTTTATCACCTGATGAAAGCCAAGGTGCTGATTCCTTACAACAGCCATCTCCACGAGCTTGATGTAGAGTCAAACTCTTCCTTTACATCTTCGTATAGCCTTGAAGGAGAAGATATTAAGATTACTGCAAATTATTTTTCGGAAATTGACATCAATTATATCCTTGCCGACAACCTCAGGATGCACCTTGAATTTAACTCTGAATTTGAAGGCGATCTCGATGTGATGGAACGCATGGATCTGATTATGGAAGACTCCGATGCCAAGCTTAGTGGGTCTACTGCCATCCTCAATCTAACGATGAGCGATGACTCAGAAATAGACGAGGAATGGTACAACGGTGGTTACGCATTTGAATGCAACGAGTGTAACGGCACCATGACAAAAGATTGCAAGGCTTATCTCCATTGTTTCGACAACATTGCCATGAAACTTACCAACAACTGCTTCTTGTATTGCACAGGAGAACCCGACTTACAAGGCAGCGACTGGGATAACACCTCAGGCATCATCTTCAAATAAGCTTTTCATTTATTTGATTTTCCAATTCCCGATAGGTTCGCTATCAAGTGTACCTTTAGCTTTGGCCCATTCGATGAACAGCGAACGAAGATCCTCCTCACTGTTCCATATCACATGATTGGAGATTTCTTCTTGTTTCCATCCCATCCCGTTCACGAAATGGTTGCCTCCTCCCATGGAACGATAGGAATTCAACACCACTTGATATTCGGCATCCATATCAAATGGAGAACCGTCCTCCATGCTGATTATGGAAACCCTTTCGCCGTATGGCTTTTCAGGATCAATCTGATATCGAATGCCTGCCGCACCATCAAAATTATAGATGGTGTGATTTATTTCGTAGGAATACTCAAGATGTGCCTTCACATCCCGACCAGTCATCTTCATTAAAGCCAGGGAGTTCTCAAAAGGATACCATTTGAAGAAATCTTCCACCTTCAACATGCCCGGTTCCAGTTCATCTCTCCGCGACAAAGGTGCCGAAAATGAAATGTCAGCATGCATCCCGTTCTTTTCAATCACATCGAACTGGCAACGGTGTATTTCGTCCACCCAGAGGCAAGATCCTTTGTACATGTCTTGAGGAGATATCTTCACAGGCAACATGGCCACCTCCTGTTCCTGATACTGCTGGGCGCGATCTTGATAGGGCTTCAACATGGCCAGAAAAGCAGTATCTATCTCTGAACCATCAGTAGGTACTAGAGAGACCTCTATCTTCGGGCGACTATCCTCTGAAAGCTGCACCTCAGCCTTGGCAAGGTTGACACCTCTAGTCCCAGAATTAAGCACATACACCGTGTCACCCGCTACGTTGACGACACAGTCCGCCTTGGGGCGATGGTCGTGACCGTAAAATAACAGGTCAAAGCCAGGGACATTCTCAGCAATCCATTTTGTCGAATTCTCTCGGCCCAATGGCGCATCCTCCGGCAGATTCTGCTCTTGAGGTTCCCAACCTGAATGGAAAAGACCCACCATCAGATCAGGATGCTCCTTTTCTTGAATCACTTTGACCCAATGCTGAGCGGCAGATTCGGCCTGTTCGAAGCGCAGACCAGGGCGCAAGCGCTCTGGCACCCATGTCACCACGTAAGGAGTAAGCAAGCCCAAAACAGCAATCTTGAAACCGTCGCGGTTCAATATGACGTATGGTTTCCAATAAGGTTGACCGGTACTCTCATCAATGACATTGGCACAGACCACCGGCATCATCACCTCCGAATACAACCTATCAAACACCTGCCGTCCCGCTTCGATGTCATGGTTCCCGACACCGACAACGTCGTACGGGAAATAGTTCAACACCGCAGCGGCAACGTTGGGATGATCAGCATCATGGTTCGAGCAATACTGATAGGGAGTTCCCTGAAGGTTGTCGCCATTGTCCAATAAAATCAAGCGATTCCCTAAGTTTTCCTTCATCTGGCGTATCTCCAAGGCATCATTGCCCATCTCATGGTAGGAGCCGTGCGTGTCAGTAGTCTCAATAAAAGTCAAAGTGGTCGTTTTGGATGAACAAGCAGCCATAACAATAGGTAAAATGATCATAAGTAATGCAAAACGTCTCATCACAATTGGATTTGAGGCGGTAAAATTAAACAATTCGTGAAAAAATATGGCAAGATAAAGTCTGATTTCTGAAAAAAGACGTATCTTTGCACTACAATTCCATGACTGAAGAACAATGGCTGAAATGAGCATCATATTGTCCGAGATTGAGGTCAAAGTGAGGAAACTCATTGAAGTTCAGCGTCAGCTCATTGAAGAAAACAGGCGGTTGGCAAGCGAGAACGAGACGCTTCGCAACGAGAACGAGACGTTAGTGAATGCGAGCCAGGAGTTGCACGATAAATTAAATAAAACTACAATTGTTAACGCACTCGGTAGCAACGAGGAAGAGATTAAAGAAGGAAGAAAGCTCATCAAGGAGTTGATCAAGGAGATCGATCAGTGCGTTTCGATTTTGAACACGAAAGAGTAAGCAAGATAAAAAACGTCAGCGACATGGATGAAATCACAATCAATATTGTCATCGCCGACAAGTCGTACAAATTGACTGTGTCCAGGACTGACGAGGAAAAGGTGAGAAAGGCGGCAGCCTTGATCAACGACAGGATCAAGTCGTACTCTGCACATTATGCATTCAAAGACATGCAGGATTTGCTGTCGATGACTGCCCTGCAGTTTGCCACCTCCACCGTGAAATATGAAGCGGAACTTGCCTACAGGGATCAAAATCTGGGACAAAAGCTCGATGAAATCAACGCTTTGTTGAGCGAACAGTTATAATGTTCTTTGAAAATTTAGAGTCTGTCTGTCTGAACGCATCAGGTAAACTCAACATTAAAATCAAATAAATCGGTTTACTCGTGTAATGTAAAAACAGGCCTCATCCTCTTCGGGGGAGCACTTTGGTGCCAGTGGACGTTTGCGCAGCGCGGTGACCACAAGCGTGTCTTTTAGGGTTTATTCTTTTCCCTTTAGGACAGACAGATTCTTTTTTTCTCTCCCCCTGCCCTCCGAGTAAAACAGAAGTAAAATGTTATTACTCTCAATCAACCTAACCGTAATCCTCCCCATAGCAGGCCTTATTGTCGGCCTCGCCATAGGATATTTCATCACGGCCACCTTGCTGAGAAAGGCTGTGACCAAGGAGGCTGATGCCTACTTGGAAGAAGCAAAGGAAAAAGCTGAAGTCATCAAGAAAGAGCGCATCCTGCAGGCCAAGGAGAAATTCCTGCAGCTGAAAGACGAACACGAAAAAGCTTGCAACGAACGCAAACGCGAGCTGCAGAAGACCGAGAACAAGGTCAATCAGATGCAGCAGCAGGCCAACCAGAAGATGGAAGAGATCCAGCGCAAGAGCAAGGAGATCCAGAACGCACAAGAGAAATTGGCCAGCCAGCAGGAAGCCATCACCAAGCGCAAGGCAGAACTCGACCAGGTTTACGAAGAAGAATCCAAGAAACTCGAGACCATTTCCGGACTCTCAGTCAAAGACGCCAAAGAGCAGCTCATCGAGCTCATCAAGGACGACGCCAAGGCCGAGGCCATGGTATATGTGAAGGAGATCACCGAAGACGCCAAGATGAGTGCCAACCAAGTGGCCAAGAAAGTAGTGTTGGAGACCATCCAACGCACTGCTGCCGAGACTGCCATCGAGAACACCGTGAGCGTGTTCAACATCGAAAACGACGAGATCAAGGGGCGCATCATCGGTCGTGAAGGCCGTAACATCAGGGCCCTTGAAGCCCTTACCGGCGTCGAGATCATCATCGACGACAGCCCAGACGCCATCCTGCTCTCTGGCTTCGACCCAATCCGTCGTGAGATCGCTCGCCTGTCACTTCAGAAGCTTGTCACCGACGGCCGCATCCACCCCGCACGTATCGAGGAAGTGGTTCACAAAGTGGAAAAGCAAGTGGAACAAGAGATCATCGAGACCGGTAAACGCACCGTCATCGACCTCGGCATTCACAACATGGCCGCCGACCTTATCAAGATGATCGGCCGCATGAAATACCGTTCCTCATACGGACAGAACCTGCTGCAGCACTCTATCGAGGTTGCCAAGCTGAGTGCCACCATGGCCGCCGAACTTGGGCTGAACCCGAAGACAGCCAAACGCGCCGGTCTGCTCCATGACCTTGGAAAGGTTGCCGAAAACGAGGAAGAGCTACCGCACGCTATCCTTGGCATGAAGGTCGCCGAGCGATTCAAAGAAAAGCCCGATGTCTGCAACGCCATCGGTGCCCACCACGATGAGATTGAAATGGAAACCCTTATCGCGCCTATCGTCCAAGTGTGCGATGCCATCTCCGGCGCCCGTCCTGGTGCCCGCCGCGAAGTCGTAGAGGCCTACATCCAACGTCTAAACAAGTTGGAAGAGATGGCCATGAGCTACCCGGGCGTGGTGAAGACCTACGCCATCCAAGCCGGCCGCGAGTTGCGCGTTATCGTGGGCGCCGACAAGGTCACCGACCAAGACGCCGACCGTATCGCCTATGACCTCTCGAAGCAGATCCAAAACGAGATGACCTATCCGGGACAAATCAAGATCACCGTGATCCGCGAGACCCGTGCGGTGAGCTTCGCCAAATAAACATCATAAAACGACAGAATTGATTTTGATGTGTTTAGGGGCAGATTTACGTCTGCCCCTATTTTTTTGTATTTCGATGAAACATTCCTGAAAAAGCGATACTTCATCACGAATAACAACACATCAACAATGAATGAACGCTTTTTATATTATTTGTGGGAGAACCGACTCGTTTACAGAGACCTGCGAACGACTTCCCAATCGCCCGTGGAAATCATCAATCCAGGATTCAGGAACACCGATTCGGGCCCTGATTTTCTAGAAGCGAAAATCAAAATTGGAGAGCAAGTATGGGCTGGCCATGTCGAAATCCATGTAAAGACATCGGATTGGAACCGGCATGGGCATCAAAACGACAAAGCTTATAACAACGTAATACTTCATGTTGTTTTTGAAAACGACACGAAAGTAAACGACATACCTGTTTTGGAGGTGAAAGATCATTTCGACGCATCGCTCTATTGTCGTTATGAGAAGATTCTTATGTCACAGCACTGGATAGCTTGTGAGCGGCAACTGCGACAGGTAAAGTCTCTTACCGTCAACACTTGCTTGGAACGTATGGCTGTCGAACGGCTGGAGCAGAAAGCAGCGTTCGTGTCCAAACTGCTGATTTCGAATAAATTCGATTGGGAAAGCACTTTCTACCAACTATTGTTACGCTACTTCGGCATGAAAGTCAACAGCGAGGCCTTCGAGACGCTGGCCTCCATCCTACCCTTAAAAATCCTGCTGAAGCATGCCGATAACCTATGCCAGCTGGAAGCCATGTTACTAGGCTGCGCTGGCTTTCTTGAAATTGAAAGCGACGAAGATTATCCGATGCTGCTAAAGCGGGAATTCGCCGTGATGCAATCCAAGTTCAACCTACTAACCATGCCCATCGAAAGATGGAAGTTGCTGAGAATGCGGCCTGTGAATTTCCCCACCATACGACTGGCACAACTGGCGCAGATGATCTATCAAAACGGTTGCCTGTTTTCCAAAATCAAAGAAGCCCAAACCGTGACCGAAGCAAAATTATTGTTTGATGTGGAAGCCTCCCCCTACTGGGATACCCATTACCGTTTCAACGTAGAAGGTCCGTTCAGGCCAAAACACTTAGGTGAAAGCGCTGCCGATGTGTTGATGATCAACGCTGTCATCCCCATGCTGTTCTGTTATGGACAATTCCACAAAGATCCATCTTACTGCGAAAATGCCTTACGTTTCCTAGAAGAGACTGATGTTGAAGACAATACCATCATCCGGCATTTCACAGCGATCGGCATAACTGCAAACAACGCCATGCAATCTCAAGCATTGTTATATCTCTACAACTTCTATTGCAAACGAAAACGCTGCTTGGAATGCAGTATCGGTAATTATTTATTGCGTACTAATAGGGATTAGGTTTTTTTTCTTACTTTTGTTCGTTTTTGAAAGTCAACGAACTGAGTTATGGAAAACGACCAATTCAAACTGCCCGAGAACGCGCAGCGAGAGCTGAAGCCGGGCGAAGAGTACGAACCCATCCTATCGAAAAACAAACGGTACCAAGAAGTCACCGTGTGGTCCGTCTGCATCGGCCTTTTGATGACCATCTTGTTTTCGGCTGCCGCCGCTTATCTTGGCTTGAAAGTCGGTCAGGTGTTTGAAGCTGCCATCCCGATCGCCATCATCGCCATCGGGTTGACAGGACTGGCACGCAAAAACGACGCCTTGTCGCAAAATGTCATCATCCAGTCCATCGGAGGTTGCTCTGGCGGCGTAGTGGCAGGCGCCATCTTCACACTACCTGCCCTTTACATCCTGCAAGGTAAAGGCTACCAGATCGAGATCAACTTCTGGCAGGTGTTCATCGCCTCGTTGTTGGGTGGCATTTTGGGCATCTTGTTCCTCATCCCCTTCCGCAAATATTTTGTGAAGGAACAGCATGGCAAGTTCCCCTTCCCCGAAGCCACTGCCACCACACAGGTGTTGGTCAGCGGACAGAAGAAAGGCAAAGACTCCTTGTTGCTGGTTGTCAGCGGATTGATTGGCGGCTTGTATGACTTCATCGTCTCCACCTTCGGTTGGTGGTCGGAGACCATCACCACCCGAATGATGGGTTGGGGCGCCGCCGTGGCTGACAAGGCAAAGCTGATGTTCAAGGTGAACACCGGCGCCGCCGTCCTAGGTCTAGGATATATCATCGGTCTGAAATATGCCTTCATCATCTGCTGCGGCTCACTGTTGGTTTGGTTCATCATCATCCCAGGCATGAACCTTATTTGGGGTGACCAAATCATCGATTTGATGAATACTGGCGTCAATCTCACCATCGGCGAGATGTCTCCTGAGCAGATTTTCAAAGACTACGCGCGCCATATCGGCATCGGCGGTATCGCCATGGCCGGTATCATCTCGATCATCAAGTCATGGGGTGTTATCAAGTCATCGGTAAGCCTGGCCGCCAACGAGTTCAAAGGCAAAAAAGCCACTTCAGAACCCATCGACCGTACACAACAGGACATTCCCATGAAGTACGTGGTCATCGGCATCGTTGCCGTACTGATCATCACTTTCCTGTTCTTCTGGCTCTTCGTCGTCCATAATGTATGGCACGCCTTGATCGGCATCTTGGTTGTCGCCGTCATCGCCTTCCTGTTTACCACCGTGGCCGCCAACGCCATCGCCATCGTAGGCAGCAACCCTGTAAGTGGCATGACCCTGATGACCCTGATCCTTGCCTCCATCGTGATGGTCGCTGCAGGTCTTACGGGACCACAAGGAATGAGCGCCACCTTGATCATAGGTGGTGTGGTTTGCACGGCCTTGGCTGTGGCAGGAGCCTTCATCACCGATTTGAAAGTGGGTTATTGGATTGGCACAACGCCCAAGAAACAAGAGCTCTGGAAGTTCATCGGCGTAGCTGTCGCTGCTGCCACTGTGGCTGGTGTCATCATGATCTTGAACAAGGCCTACGGTTTCGTGGGAGACGGCGCCCTAGTCGCTCCTCAAGCCAACGCCATGTCGGCCGTCATCGAGCCCATGATGTCGGGCGGCAACGCACCTTGGCTGCTCTATGGCATCGGTGCCGCCATCGCATTGATTCTCAACTTCTGCAAGGTACCGGCTTTGCCTTTCGCCTTGGGTATGTTCATCCCCATTGACCTCAACGTCCCACTGCTCATCGGCGGTGCCATTTCATGGTTCGTCAGCTCACGCAGCAAGGACAAGGCCCTCAACGACGCCCGTTACAACAGAGGCACCCTTATCGCTTCCGGTTTCATCGCCGGTGGCGCCTTGATGGGTGTGGTGAGCGCCATCATGAAGTTCGCCAATGTCGATCTGATGGCACGCACTGCCGATGGCGGATTCTTCAATGAACTCCCATTGGCCGGCCTCATTGCCCTGGTCATGTATATCATCATCATTGTCTATATGATTTGGGATTCAAAACGTGCAAAAATCGAAGAATAAATCAACATCTAACATTATGAAATACAAGAGAGTATTATTGAAACTTAGTGGCGAAGCCCTGATGGGCAGCCAGCAATATGGCATCGACCCGCAACGTCTTAACGAATATGCCGACGAGATCATCGAAGCCGCCAGGACTGGCGTGCAGATCGGTATCGTCATCGGAGGCGGCAACATCTTCCGTGGACTTCAAGGAGCCTCACAAGGCATGGATCGTATCCAGGGCGACTACATGGGTATGCTCGCCACCGTCATCAACTCCATGGCCATGCAAAGCACCCTGCAAGGCAAAGGACAGAAGGCCACCTTGCTCTCCGGTCTTTACATTGACCGCATCGCAGACACCATGAGTAGCGCCAAAGCCATCCGTCTCCTTGAGGAAGGCCATATCGTCATCATGGGTGCCGGCACTGGCAACCCCTTCTTCACCACCGACACTGGCAGCGCTCTCCGCGCCGTGGAGATCAAGGCCGACATCATCCTCAAAGGCACCCGCGTCGATGGCATCTACACTGCCGACCCCGAGAAGGACCCCACCGCAACCAAGTTCAGCGAACTAACTTATGACGAGGCTTACAATCGCAACCTCAAGGTGATGGACATGACCGCCTTCACGATGTGCAAGGAAAACAACATGCCCATGTATGTCTTCGACATGAACACCAAAGGAAATTTGATGAAAGTGCTTCAAGGAGAGCATATTGGGACGTTGGTAAAGAAGTAAGAAGAAAGAAAGAAGTAAGAATGGAAAGGAAGCATCACCTTCGAAAGGTGAGAAACAAGACCAGCCTCAAGTTGGATTACATCCTATTGGGTGTGATCTTGTTGGTGGCTGCACTGCTTCGTCTGTGGAAGTTGGGACAGGTACCTTTCATGCACGATGAGTTCAGCGCCTTGTTTCGGCTTAAATTCGACAATTTCCATGATTTGATCCAATACGGAGTATGTGAGAACGACTCGCATCCCGCTGGAGTACAGGTGTTTTTGTACTATTGGACCAAACTCGTTGGTTGGAACGAACTATGGGTAAAGTTGCCCTTTGCCCTTATGGGCATAGGATCAGTCTACTTGGTTTATGTCGTCGGAAAGCAATGGTTCAACCGCAAAACTGGGCTGTTGGCTGCGGCTTTCTTTGCTGTAAGCCAACTTGGCGTGTTATACAGCCAGATTGCCCGGCCTTATTCAGCAGGGCTGTTTTTCGTGCTGCTGATGACCTATTTTTGGAACAGAATTCTTTTCGATCTCAAAAAGCCTTCCGTAGGCATTTGTATCGGCATGGCGGTGTCGGCTTGCCTAGCTGCCCTAGCTCATAACTTTTCTGCGGCGCAAGCAGGGTTGATTTTTCTCACAGGGTTGCTCTTCCTAAAGAAAGAACGTCGGAAATTCTATTGGCTCTGTGGCATCGGAGCGGTCCTTCTCTATGCTCCCCATATTCCAGTATTCTATCACCAAACTTTTGTAAACGGCGGCATCGGTGGCTGGCTCGCACGCCCTGACAATGATTTCCTAATTCAGTTCCTGCGCTATTCGATGAATTACGCCCCGCTATTCATGTTTGTCGTGGGCTTATTCATCATCCTCCCCTTCATCCTTCAGAAGCCTGAAAAACGCCGCCGTCCCATCCGTTGGGCCGCCATTGCCTGGTTTGTCATCATCTTTGCGCTCGCCTTCGTTTATTCATTGCTCCGAGAACCCATTATCCAGTTCAGCACGATGATCTTCTGTTATCCTTTCTTGATCCTCGTCGCCTTTTCCTTCTACCGTAACAACACCATGACCAAGACACAAACAGCTGTTGCCGTCTTGACGATGTTGTTTGTGGGCTCCATGTCGCTTATCCTTCAACGCCAACACTATGATTTGATGTACCATCAAGGATACGACCAGATAGCGGTGAGGATGGAAAAAGACAATGAAAACATGCAGGACATCTGCTTCGCCACTTCTACATTAAATGGCAATTTCCCGGAATTCTATCAGGAACAGACCCAAGTGAAAAACCGTCGTATTTTCAATGTTTACGATCATCATCATCTTGGAGATTTCCGTCAATGGCTTAACGAAGAGAGCACAAGCAAACTGGGGTTCGGATGGACCGATTACATTGATCCAGCTTGGGAGGCGCAGGCTATTGCCTATTATCCATGGCAAATCAAGTCTGACACATGGTTTACCTCAAAGTATTTCACTTTGTCGAAAGACTCCGTCCCAGGAGCGGAATATGTTTTACATCCTCTTTCCAACGAGCCCATCACATTCATTAACACAGAATGGGGAAGCGCCCAGTATCTTTGCGGTGACTCGCTGGACAGTGACATTGACATGTTAGGAGTTATTGCCAACATTCAAGCCCTGGATACCATTAAGCGTTGCGTGCTCGTCATGGAAGTACATGATGTCGCAACTGACTCACTCTTGTTATGGCATGGTAACTCCGATGAAAGCGGTACCTTGATGCCTGGAGACAACAAAATGGCAGTTGCACTTCGTTTCGATCCCAAGAAAAACCCTATACATGGGAAAAACATTAAGATCCACTTATGGGACAAAGAAAAAGGCACGATGATTGTTACAGGTTTCGACTACTACTACACAAAATTCAACTCGCGACTCACTGGTTTATATGAACCATTATAAAAAAGTTTGTTTATTTTTGCATTTTAAAAACTATACGACCTATGACAGACGAATCTCAATTTGTATTAGATGAAGCCTCTGAGAGCATGGATAACACCATCAAGCATCTGGAGCATGAGTTTCAGGGCATCAGAGCTGGCAAGGCCAGTCCGGCCATGCTGAACGGCGTTATGGTTGAATACTACGGCGCTACCGTGCCCATCGAGCAGACTGCCAATATTGGCTGCCCAGATGCCCGAATGATTGTTGTTGTGCCTTTTGACAAGAGCGCGCTCAACAACATTGCCAAGGCCATCTTGAATGCCAATTTGGGATTCAACCCGATGAACAACGGCGAGTTACTTCGTATTTCAGTACCTCCGTTGACTGAGGAGCGTCGTCGCGAGCTCGTCAAACGCACCAAAACCGCCGCAGAAGACGCTAAGGTCGGTATCCGCAACATCCGCCGCGGCGCCAACGACGAAGCCAAGAAACTCGAAAAGGACACCATTTCCGAAGATGAGTCAAAGCTCCTTCAGGAAGAGATCCAAAAGCTCACCGACAAGTACATCAAGAAGATTGATGACTTGACCGAGCTCAAATCCAAAGACATACTCACGGTTTAAAGTGAGGAGTTAGGAGTGGGGAGTGAGGAGTATCCTTTTTTACTCCTAACTCCCCACTCCTAACTATTCAAAGCGTTCTCTATCGCCATTCCAAACAGTTGTTCCAAGGTCAATCCGAAGCAACGTGCTTGAGCAGGAATAATACTTGCTTCAGACATGCCTGGGACGATGTTCGCCTCAATAAAGAACACACCTTCATCGCTGACAATATAATCCATTCGCACAAACCCCTTGCATTCCAACTTCTCATAGAGCATCGCGGTTGTGGCCTTGATTTCAATTTCAATATCTTCGTCCACCTCAGCAGGTGTTATTTCATCGCATTTCCCAGCGGTGTATTTGGCTTCATAGTCGAAGAATTCATTCTTGCTGCAAATCTCAGTCAACGGAAAGACCATCATCTTGCCCTTGAACTCCATGGCACCGCAACCGAATTCCCGACCGTTCACAAACTTCTCGCACATTACCTGTTTTCCAGCAGCCCTTGCCGTGAAGATGGCTGGTCCCAATTCCTCAGCCGTTTTCACCTTTGTCACTCCGACACTTGAACCGTTGCAAGTTGGTTTCACAAACATCGGCAAGCCGATTTCCTTGATGATGGTGTCGGCATCGTATTTCTCACCCTCGTTGATCAACACCGAAGGAGCGACCTTGGCACCATAAGAAGCCACCAAACGCTTGCAAAAGTCCTTGTGGAATGTGAGAGCACAAGTAGTCAAGGGTGAAGAGGTACAAGGAATACCCAACAACTCCAAATAACCTGATAGAGGGCCATTCTCACCAGGCTCGCCGTGAACCGCATTGAATACCACATCGAATTTTGTCCTATGTCCACCCACTGAAATAGAAAAATCATTTTTGTCAACTTCCACACGGGTACCGTCTTTCAAAAGCCCATACCATCCCTTTTTCGAAACTACAATGATTTTTGAATTATAGAGCTCTGGATTTAAATTGTTCTTTACCACTTGGGCACTCTTGATGGAGACCTCAAATTCACCGGAATCTCCTCCACAAACTATCGCTACATTCTTCATGTTTGAAAATTTTATTAAATTTGCCGCTAAATTAATAAATATGGGAAAACTATCGTTTCTAAAACAAAAGAAATTCTATATTCACCTTTTGCTGATCATCTTACTGAGTATCTTCTTGTTATGGCTGACCATCAAAATGTTGAATCTCTATACGAGGCACGACAAGGTCTATGAACTGCCTGATTTCACTGGTATGACTACCGAAGAAGTTGAAAAAGCGTATGGCAGCGACTACCATTTTATCCTTATTGACAGCATTTATTCAAAGACCCAGACACCGGGAAGCATCGTACAACAAGATCCGCACCCGAAATCAAAAGTTAAGCGTGGCCGCAATGTGTATTATATCATTGTCGCCAAAACACCCGAGAGGACTAACATGCCCAACCTAAACAACCTGTCACTTCGTCAAGCCATTGTCCTTCTCGAATCCAGTGGACTCATGGTAAAGGAGTTACAGTACGTGAAGCACTTTGCTCATAATGCTATCTGCGAACAAAGATACAACGGCTCTGTTATCAAGCCCGGAACAGAGCTCAACAAAGGCAGTAAAATCACACTTTTTGTCGGCCTTGGCACTGAGGGAAAAAACATGCAGCTTCCTTCGTTATACGGTATTCCTGCCAGCGAAGTCCAACATGTACTTAATATTGCCGGACTAAACCTCGGCGAGGAGATCTACGAAGACCATGACAGCATCCAATACATGAAAGTGCATAAAATGGAACCTCCATTCAGCAAAAAAAGCGTTAAACCTGGCACTTTCGTCAAAGTATGGTACCGCTCCAGCAGGTCGTTTAATTTCGACAAAGAAAAGAACAACGCCGCAAAAGAAGACTCCATAACCAATGCTTTGGAACAGCAAGTGGCACTTGATTCTATCGCTATTTCCCAAGACACCTTGAAACCTTCAGACATCGAAGAAAACTATGAAGACGAATTTTAAACAAATAGGATTAGCACTCCTGATCTGCATAATCCCAAGCATTTTCTCAGCACAGGAAATCCTTACTGGATTCTATCATAATTATGTTTCCTCCCAAGCAAAGGTGCGTGAGCAACAGGCATTGACCATCCCGTTCTTTGACGACTTTTCCAATTCCAAAGTCTATCCAGACAGCACCAAATGGATGGATCGTAGCGCCTTTGTCAACCCTGGATTCCCTCTGAATCCAGTCACCCGAAACGCTGCCACCCTCGATGTTCTTGACGCTCAAGGATGCGTTTATCCGCATGCCATCAGCAACCCATTCATCGCAGAATACCTCACGTCTATGCCCATCCGTCTCGACTCCGTGTTTGAGCCCGATGCCAGAGCCCTCACCCCAGCTGATTCACTCTATTTCAGCTTCTTTTATCAGCCTCAAGGCAATGGAAATCCGCCCGAGTCACAAGATTCACTAGTACTGGAATTCGGTTTGCCCACCGAAGCCGACACAAATTGGTTCCATATTTGGAGCGCTCCTGGACAGACGTTATCCCAATTCTTGGCGGAAAATGACAGCAACTACTTCAAACAGGTCATGATCCCTATCACCGATGAGAAATTCTTTACCTCCAATTTCCTATTCCGTTTCTACAACTACGCCAGTATCGTCAACCAATCCCAACCGTCCAGTCGCGGTAACGAAGACAATTGGAACATTGACGTTGTCTATCTCAACTACGGAAGAAACATCAACGACAAATCCTATCCCAAGGTTTGCTTCACGGGCCCGACGCCTTCCTTCCTGAAGCGTTACCAATCCATGCCTTACAAGCACTATCGCGCCAATCCGACAGCGAGCATCGCTGAAGAATATGAGTTGCAGGTCTCCAACCTCGACAACCAAGCGCACACCATGAAACACCGCTACATCGTAGAACAAGTCAACGGAAACCAAGCCTACACCTATCCCAGCACCTACCCCATCATGCTGGGCGCCCAATCATTCAACTACCACAAGACGGCTTTTGTTTCACAGCTCTTCTCTATGGACTACGACCGCGACTCAACCTCCTATATCATCAGACATTACATCAGCGATTCCACCTACAATCCTCCCATGGTTGACTCCATGATCTATAAGCAAGGTTTCTATAACTATTTCGCCTACGACGACGGAATTCCAGAGTTGGGCTATGGCGTGGAATCATCAGCAGGCGGTGCCTTTGCCGTGCAATTCGAACTTTCAGAGATGGATACCCTCCGTGGCGTACAGATACTTTTCAACCACACTCTGAAAGACGCCAACAACAAATACTTCGACATCGTAATCTGGAAAGACAACAATGGCAAACCGGGTGAAGAAGTCTTCCGTTTATCAGGCAAGAGGCCTCAGTGGGATGACCAAATCTATCATTTCGCTTACTATCCGTTCAACCAACGCATCCGCCTCAATGGCGTTTTTTACGTTGGCATCGAACAACAGAGTCCGGGGCTGATCAATGTTGGCTTCGACACCTCTAACGACAACTCCCGATACAACTTCTTTAATGTCACTGGCTCATGGCAACCCAGTTCCAAGCCCGGATCCATCATGATACGTCCTGTCGTAGGTGCCAGTTATTTTATCGGAGTGGATGACAACCAAATCAATGACCCCATAACGGTCTATCCTATTCCAGCCATATCAACACTACATATCGGAGGTGTGAACCACGGCAACTCCATTGCCATGTATGATATTACCGGCCGAAAGGTGTTGGAAGAGGCATTCACTGAAGAGCTTTCCATAAGGCATCTTCCTAACGGGCTTTATCTCATGAACATAATCACTGCTGAAGGCAAAGTCATCAGCAAAAAAATCATGGTCAACCGATGAGCGAGGAGTTATTAGACGACGTTCTGGAAAACGACAGCACCGAAGAAGAAAACGGTGAACTGTATGAACATATACGTATTGTTGTTGACAAAGGCCAGGCTCAGGAACGAATTGACACCTTCTTAACCAACCACATCCAGAACATTTCCCGCAACCGTGTGCAGAATGCCGCCAAAGCAGGCAATATCCTTGTCAACGACAAGGCTGTAAAACAAAACTATAAGGTAAAGCCCAACGATGTCATCTCCATCGTGTTCAGTTACCCACCTCGGGAAATCAACATCACGCCGCAGGAAATCCCCTTGAACATTGTCTATGAAGACGATGACATTATCGTGATCAACAAGCAAGCGGGCCTGGTCGTCCATCCCGGACACGGGAACTTCGAGGGGACACTTCTCCATGGCTTGGCTTGGCATTTCCAACAGACCCACCAAGACGTGGAAAACAAGTTCGGATATCTGGTGCATCGTATCGACAAGGACACCACAGGACTTATGATCGTGGCAAAGAACGAGACCGCTCAAGCCATCCTTGCTCATCAATTCTTCGAACACAGTATCCATCGTAGATACCACGCTTTGGTTTGGGGCGATTTCAATGAGGACGAGGGAACCATCGAAGGCAATATCGGACGCAGTCCCAATGACCGCCGCAAGATGGCTGTCTATCCCAATGGTGACCATGGTAAAGAAGCCATCACCCATTGGCACGTATTGGAAAGATTCGGTTACGTTACGTTGAACGAATATCGTCTGGAGACAGGCCGCACCCACCAGATTCGCGTCCACTCACAGTATATCGGACATCCGTTATTCAACGACGCCACCTATGGAGGCGACCAGATCCTGAAAGGCACCACCTTCTCAAAATACAAACAATTCATCGACAACTGCTTCAAGCTGTTGCCTCGTCATGCACTCCACGCCAAAGAGTTGGGATTTGTGCATCCCACCACTAAGAAAGAGATGCTGTTTACCTCTGAACTACCGGAAGATATGACAGCTGTATTGGAAAAATGGCGGAGATATGTTAAAGTGGAGAGTTGAGAGGTTAGAGATTAGAAGTTAAGAAATCAACATAGTCCTTGACGCCTTCCTCGAGGCTGGTGAAAGGTTCAGAGTAGCCTGCTCGACGTAATTTGGCCATGTTGGCCTCCGTGAAGTACTGGTATTTGTCACGGATATTCAACGGTGTGTCAATGAATTGAATATCGGTTTCCCTACCCAAAGCTTTAAATGTATTGTCGGCTAAATCATAAAACGATCGAGCCTTGCCAGTGCCCACATTGTACAATCCGCTTTCCGGCTGATAACGCATCAGCCATAAGATTACGCTAGCGACATCCTTCACATAAACAAAGTCACGCAATTGCTGTCCATCCTGATAGTTGGGATTGTGTGAACGGAACAATTTCACCTGACCTGTCTCTTGTATCTGGCGGAAGGCATGCAAAATCACCGAGGCCATCTTCCCCTTGTGGAATTCGTTGGGGCCATACACATTGAAGAACTTCAATCCTGCCCAGAAAGGCGGCTGTTTCGACTGGCTCAGAATGTATTTATCGATCTCATTCTTGGAACGGCCGTAGGGATTCAATGGCTTAAGGTCATAGACAATGTCATGCCGGTCATCGTAACCCAACTCGCCCATACCGTAGGTGGCGGCTGAAGAGGCGTAAATCAAGGGAATTCGATATTCAACACACTGTTCCCAAATGTTGATGGTATAATCCACATTCAATTCTTGAAACACACTATAGTCGAATTCCGTCGTGTCAGTACGCGCACCAAGATGAATAATGAAATCAATGCTCTCGTGGTGGTCCCTAAGGTAATCCTTAAACCTCTCTCTGCTGACCAAACTATGATAAAACCTGTCCTCGTAATTTCTCTTCTTTTCAAGCTTTGAAAAATCATCCACCAAGACCAGGTCCTGACGACCCAAAACATTCAATGCTTCAACCACATTGCTTGCGATGAATCCCGCAGCGCCCGTAACAACTATCATCTCTTAACCTTTCATTTTTTCGTCCAGCGCCTTATCCAAATCCACGAGGAATTTCCGTGTTTTATCAAGGGTCTCCATCATGATCACACGTTCTTCGTATTCCGAGAACTTCTCCTTCAAGGCCTGCTTCGCTCCGGCCAAAGTATAACCCTTGACCTTGGTAAGATGGTAAATGACATGGACATAACGAACGTCACGTTGGGTGAACAATCGGTTGCCTTTCTTGTTTTTTCGGGGTCGCAGCACATCAAATTCATTTTCCCAATAACGAATCATGGAAGTGTTGACGCCAAACATCTTGGCCACTTCCCCAATGCTGTAATAATACTTTTCCAACTTGTTCTCTTCCATAGCTTTAATCCATTGTTAATGAAGGCATTGCCGCTTGTTTCAAAATCGATTCGTATTCCTCTGGCGAGAGGTCATTAAAGAAAAAATTAATTGGATCTACTTGAGTGTCATTTTTCAAAACTTCATAGTGCAAGTGAGGTCCTGTGGATTTGCCCGTGCTCCCAACGTAACCTATCAATTGTCCACGCTTCACCTTCTGTCCTTTTTGTGTGGCGAATCTAGAAAGATGCGCATATTGTGTCTTGTATCCGTAACCGTGATCAATGGTGATCAGATTACCATATCCCCAATAATTACTCTCCACTTTTTCCACAACACCATCTCCTGTTGCAAAAATCTCCGTACCTACCGGTGCGGCGAAATCGATACCGCTATGGAATGTCTCAACCTTATAAATCGGGTCGCTGCGATAGCCAAAATAAGAGGAGATCTGGCGTATTTCATTTTCTTTCAAAGGAATAATTGCTGGAATACACATCAACATCTGCGATTTGTTTTTCGCCAGGACGAACAAATCGTCATAAGATTTCGATTGGTAATAAAGCTGGCTCGCAATCATGTCAAGTTTAGAAGCAACTCTCAAGACCAATTCCGAATCCTTGTAACCATAAAGGTTCTCATAACGGCCAGCATTTGTAAATCCAGAAACTCTCACTTCAGAGGGGATTGGCTCGGCATCAAAAATCACGCGATACACGTTGTTATCCCTTTGTTGCATGTCTTGAACCAGCACTTCCATCTCATCAAGTTTGTCTTCAAGGATTTGATATTGAAGCTTCATGAATTCAATCTCACGCGCCTGCATCTTTTCCTTTGGTGATCCGAAGAAAAAGAATATCAACAAAACAATTAGAAATGCAAAGGCTACCGTGGTCAGCAAAAACACGAAAACCCTTCCGGCCTTTCCATTATCTTTAATGCGCTTTACCATTTTCTACATTAAAACTTACAAAATTACAAAAAAAGCCTAACTTTGCATGTTTTTTTGAAAATTCACATTAATGAACGCTTACGAAATCAGAAATAGCTTCTTGGACTTCTTTCGCTCCAAGGAACACACCATCGTGCCGTCGGCACCCATCGTCGTCAAGAACGACCCCACCCTGATGTTCACCAACGCTGGCATGAACCAGTTCAAGGACATCTTCCTGGGCCGACCTTGAGGAAGTGGGCCACGACACCTACCACCACACCATGTTTGAGATGTTGGGCAACTGGTCGTTTGGTGACTACTTCAAGAAAGAAGCCATCGCCTACGCCTGGGAGTACCTCACCGAGGTGGTGAAGATCGACAAGGATCGTCTCTACGTGACCGTCTTCGGCGGCGACGAGAAGGACGGCCAGCCTGCCGACATGGAAGCCTACGGCTACTGGAAAGAGCACGTCAGCGAAGACCGTATCATCTACGGCAACAAGAAGGACAACTTCTGGGAGATGGGGGAAACGGGTCCCTGCGGTCCCTGTTCCGAGATTCACATCGATTTGCGCGACGACGCTGCCCGCAAGCAAGTGGCCGGTCGCAACCTTGTCAACATGGACGACCCACAGGTGATCGAAATCTGGAACCTCGTGTTCATGCAATACAACCGCATGGCCGATGGTCATCTGGTGGAACTTCCCGCCAAGCATGTCGACACGGGCATGGGCTTTGAGCGCCTCGTCCGCGTGCTGCAAGGCAAGACATCGAACTACGACACCGACGTGTTCCAACCCATCATACAAGCCATCGCCAAGATGTCAGGCATCGAATACGGTAAGGCCGAGAAGACCGGCGTCGCCATGCGCGTCATCGCCGACCACCTGCGTGCCGTGAGCTTTGCCATCGCCGACGGACAGCTACCGTCGAACAACGGGGCCGGTTACGTCATCCGCCGCGTGTTGCGCCGTGCCGTGCGCTATGGCTTCACCTTCCTCGGCTTCGAAGAGCCGTTTGTGTGCCAACTCCTGCCCATCCTGGTGCAGCAGATGGAGCACAACTACCCCGAGATCAAGTCGCAGCAAGAGCTCGTCAGCAAGGTCATCCGCGAAGAGGAGGCCTCGTTCCTGCGCACCTTGGCACAAGGCATCAAGCGTTTTGAAGGTTATGTGGAACAACACAAGGGTCAGGACATCGATGGCGACTTCGCCTTCGAGCTGTTCGACACCTTCGGCTTCCCCATCGACCTTACCCAGCTGATGGCCTCCGAAAAGGGCATCAACGTCGACATGGAAGGCTTCAAGGCCAACCTTGAAGAGCAGAAGAACCGTTCGCGCAAAGCCGCCGAAAAAGCTAATGGCGACTGGGTGGTGGTGAACGAGAGCGAGCAACCCACCGAGTTTGTCGGCTATACCGACATGAGCTGCGAGAGCCACATCCTGCGTTTCCGCGAGGTGGTGGCCAAGAAGAAGACCCACTTCGAGATCGTCCTCGACAAGACCCCGTTCTATGCCGAGATGGGCGGTGAGGTGGGCGACACCGGTACCCTGACCTCCGAAAACGAAACCATCAAAATCGTCAATACCGTCAAGGAGAACAACCTTGTCATCCATATCACCGAGCAGCTGCCGCAGAATCCCGAGGTGGCCTTCACTGCCGCCATCGACGTGGAGCGTCGTCAGCGCATCGCCAACAACCACAGCGCCACCCACCTGATGCACGCCGCTTTAAGACAAGTCTTAGGTAGCCATGTGGAGCAAAAGGGCTCGTTAGTCGACGACCAACGTCTGCGCTTTGACTTCAGCCATTTTGCCAAGATGACGCCGGAAGAGATTCGTCAAGTGGAGAAGATCGTGAACCAGAAGATCCGCAAGAACATCCCGAACGTGACCTATGCCGAGATCCCGATCGACGAGGCCAAGGCCATGGGTGCCACGGCTTTGTTTGGAGAGAAATACGGCGACAAGGTGCGCGTGGTGGTCTTTGACAAGGACTACTCTATGGAGCTTTGTGGTGGCTGCCATACCAGCGCCACGGGCAACATCGGCATGTTCAAAATTGTTTCAGAAAGTGCCATCGCTGCCGGCATCCGCCGCATCGAGGCCATCACCGGCGAGGCCGTGGAGCAATACCTTGACGAGCAGTTAGACCTGATCGGTCAACTCCGTGAAAACGTAAAGGCCAATGATCTAGTGAAAGGCGTTATTTCCCTCAATGAGCAAAACGCTGCCCTACGAAAAGAAGTGGAGCATCTGATGCAAGAGAAGGCCCAAAGCTCTGCCGAAACACTACTTGCTAAAGCGGTTGACTATGGGAGCTGCAAACTGATTGTCGAAAAGCTTGCTGTTGCTGGCGACCAGTTGCGCAACATCGCTATGATGCTCAAGCAAATGGACGAGAACGCCATCGCAATTCTCGGTTCAGTGGTCGAAGGCAAGCCTTCGCTCTGTCTGTTGCTGCCCGAGGCCTTTGCTGATGCCAAAGGTTTGGATGCCACCAAACTCATCCGTGAGGTGGCCAAGGAGATCCAAGGCGGTGGCGGCGGACAGAAGACCCTCTGCGTAGCTGGTGGACGTAATGCTGAAGGGTTGGCTAAGGCGATGGAGATGCTTAAGGAAAGAATCTAAATCAACCCAGTTCTTTTAAAAACGCTATCAGCTTCTGTGTGGCGCGACCACGATGGCTGATAGCGTTTTTCACGTCAAGGCCTAGTTCAGCGAAAGTCTGGTCGTAGCCTTCAGGCTGGAAGATGGGGTCGTAGCCAAAGCCTTCCGTGCCGCGCTGCTGCTCGACGATTTGTCCGTCACAACGGCCTTCAAAGTAATATGATTTGCCATCTAGGTTCAAGGCAATGCAAGTGCGAAAAGCAGCCTTGCGGTTGGTTTGGCCTTTCATGGCTGCCAACATCTTGTTCACGTTGTCCTGATAGCTACAATGCTCTCCCGCATAACGTGCCGAATACACGCCTGGGGCGCCATTCAAAGCCTCCACTTCGAGCCCCGTGTCATCGGCAAAGCAGTCCACATGATATCTGTTGGTGACAAAGTCCGCCTTGATCTTGGCGTTGCCTTCAATGGTGTCGGCGTCTTCTATGATATCCTCGTGACAGCCGATGTCTTCAAGGCTCAGCACCTCATAAAGGCCTTCCATGATTTCGCGCATCTCGCGCAGTTTGTTTTTGTTATTAGAGGCAAATACAATCTGTTTCATAAGCTCCAATCTATTGGTTCGATGCCGTGTTGCATCAGGTAATTGTTCGTTTGCGAGAAATGATGACAGCCGAAGAAACCACGGCTAGCCGAGAGCGGCGACGGGTGCACCGATTTCAGGATCAGGTGTTTGGAAGCGTCGATCAAGGCTTGTTTGGCGATGGCATAGTTGCCCCAGAGGATGAAGACGAGGTGCTCGCGTTGCTCCGAGAGGGCGCGGATAGCGGCGTCTGTAAATTGCTCCCATCCGTGGCGGGAGTGCGAGGCAGCCTGTCCGGCCCGCACCGTCAGCGAAGCGTTGAGCAGCAGCACCCCTTCCCTCGCCCATTTCTCTAGATTGCCCGAGCGCGCCATGGGCACGCCGAGATCGTCGTGCAACTCCTTGAAAATGTTCTGCAAGCTAGGTGGAAAAGGCACACCATCTGGCACCGAGAACGAAAGGCCATGCGCCTGTCCCGGACCATGATAAGGATCCTGTCCCAGGATGACCACCTTCACCTTGTCGAAAGGCGTGAGGTTAAAGGCATTAAAGATCAAGGGGCCTGGGGGATAGACGGCATACTGCCGTTTCTCGTTCACGAGGAAGGACTTAAGCTCGGCGAAGTAAGGCGCCTCGAACTGCGGCCGCAGCACTTGGTACCAACTCGCATCAATATTCGGTTTCTTAACTTCCATTTCTTTAATTTTTACGCAAAGATGATAATTTTTCCGAGAAAAATGCGTTATTTTGCAAATCAAATCCTTAACAAATGAAAAAACTTGCGAAAATAATCGCTATTGCCATGTTAATCGCACTTGTTTCTGGCATCCTTACCTCTTGCAGATCTTCAAGTACCTGCCCAGCATATGGTGAGACCAGCAAGTACCAAATTGAAACTCGCTATTGAGACTCAATCGCCTTTTCATTGCGATAAGCTTTGCCCTGTCGCCCGTCATTCTTGACGCGCAGGAGATTTCTATTGGCAACGAGGACAATCGGCCGATAGAAGAACGTATTATATACAGCAACGAGACCACACTGCATGCCACCATAAATACCCGTGGACTCGGTGCTGGTTTTAAGACAGGTAAAATCCGAAGCATTTACAAGACTACCAATTGGGAATTTGAGGTCTCCTATTTGAAATCTCAGAAGCAAATCCAGTTGATGGGTCCTTATTTCAGCTCCACTTCTTTTGTCTACGGGAAACTCAATGATGTATTGGTAATTCGTGGAGGCTATGAGGTTGAAAACAGAATCTACGGCAAGCCTTATTGGGGAGGAGTAGAGTTGCGTTGGCTTTATGGATTTGGTGGTTCCCTGGCGCTTTTAAAGCCTTATTACTATGCGGTTGTTATTGCCGTTCCCTCATCCACAGGAGAATACGTTCAAGCTTTGGAACATCAAACTTTCGAAAATCATTCCCAATGGATTGATATTATTGGGAAAGCACCGATCAAGTACGGTCTAAACGAAATCAAATTAAGACCAGGTATTTATGCAAAAGGCGGAATGAGCTTTGAGATAGGCACCGGCAAGACGAGAGCCAAATCCATAGAATTCGGAGGCATGGTAGAATACTTTCCCCAAGGCATTCCGTTCATGGCTGAAAACCCCATTGAATATTTCATCCCAACCTTGTATTTATCTTATAGCTGGGGATCGCGATATAACAAGTACTAGTTTGGTTTAATGCAAAAAAAATCGGGAAGCCTTTCGACTTCCCGATTTTTCATTTCTCATCTTTTGGATCAGAACACCATGAACTTTGCCACGGAAGTCTGGCCTCCAGCATTCAAACGAAGGATATAGGATCCCTTTGACAAACCACTCACTGATACGATGGCCTCATGAGTACCTTCAGAAAGGTTTCCGATGACCTCATTTTTAACCATACGGCCAGTGATGTCAAATACCTGATAGGAGACAGAAGCCTCGTTATTCAGTTCAAAGCTGATCATGGCGGTTTCACCACTCACAGGGTTGGGATACATGCTCACCTGCTTGGCAGCAACTGCGACATTATTGTCATGGACGCCTGCTTGGCTCTGACGATAGGTCTCGCAACGGAACAAGCCTCTACCAAAGGTAGCAGCATAGATAGTACCTTCATTATTGGTGCCAGGATAAACAACATCAGTAGCAACAGTATCAACCATAACAGTTACGTGCTGATCGTCTTGTTTAATGAGTTGCTGTTTCAGTTCCATGACCGGGACATCACCCAAGTTGTCATTTTCAGCAACCCAAACAGGTGAAGAAGCATTGATGTTAGCAGTTCTATAAACACCATGTTCGGTACCGATCAAGACGTGGCCTTCATTAGCGTCATCGTATGTGCTGGTATAAACGCTTGAGTAAACAGGCATTTGCGGCAGGTTACCTTGCTTAGAGACAAAAGTGGGGGATTCTGACAGAGCATCATCCGAATACAACACGTATGAGTCATTGCCATAATTACCTAAGGTAACAACAACTTTATTAGCGTCATCGGTATAGAACGACACACTGGTAACACACTGTCCAGACACTGGCAGGGCAATCTGGGTAGTAACCAAGACACATTCATCAGTTCCGAGAGTAGAAGTGTTGTCATCAACAGCTTGTCTCAAATTGCTCACGCGAAGCAAGGTACCGTCTTCCAAACCAACCATGAGGACATCGCCATCAGGGCTGATAGAGATGCAAGTCGGATACTTGGAAAATCCTGAAGAAATCTGATACCATGTAGCGCTGGCACTGAACTTAAGAGCATCTCTGGTATAAAATATATAATTCGTTGATCCGCTTTGGGTTGATCTGGCAACAACAAACATCTTTGTGGCGACAGGATCAGGAACCATAATACTATCGTTGAGATCAGGATCATCATGATTGACGTGCATGTCCACAGGAAGAACATATTGGAATGGATATCCGCCGTTTTCACTGAAGCATTGGGCAATTTGGCCAGCTGTCATATCTTCAGTGCATTTGAACTTAACGACATCCACGCTGTTCTCATCGTTGAAGGTTTCCCACAGCAACATAGGCATACGATATCCTGTAAAGTAGAATGACTGGTTCGCAGTTAAGTTTGCTTGGTCATAGTCAACGCCTGCTGTTTCAGTACGATGGATACCACCGTTCTTGGTTGTCATGAAGAAAGCTTGAGGATTGATCACAGAGGCTGCACAATAACCGGCACTTTGAGATTCATCAAATGAAGAATAATGGGCAGGAGTGATCTCAGGAAGGAGGACGTCAGCAGTACCCATGTTATTAGTACCTTCCAGACCTTCAATCAAAAATGGACCATGTTCCAAGGAACCGCCTACAACGCGTGTGCCTTTGTTAGTTGGAGCAATAGTAAAGCAGCGAGTAGTTGTATATCCTCTGTTGCAGTTAACAAACGAAGGATAATCTGTGTTCATCTCGGTTTTATAGATACCACCGTCGGTTGCCACATAAGCTTTATTGGGGTATCTAGGATCAAATGAAAGCGCATTGACACCATTGTGAAGATTACCAGCGGAAGAGACTTTCAGAGCCAGATAATAACCCTCTGAATTGGAAGCTGGACGATCAAGACGCCAAATGCTATTGGAAATAACAAACACTCTGAAAGGATCAGACGGGCTCACAACCAAACCATGGTTGTATAAACCGACACCTTCATAAACTTGGTGGCCGTAGGCTGCTTCCACGACAGGAAGGATGACGTGCCAAGTCTCTCCTTTGTCCTCAGAACAATAAATAGAAGTGTGGTTACCCTCTGCACCTACAGCAGCAGCATAGATGACGTTAGGATCTGAAGGAGCAATGGCAACATCAAGAAGTCCAGCAGCAGGGCCAATAGCTGAAATAACGCCTGTGCTATCAACGAGATCACCATTCTCAGAATTGGATTTAAGATCCATGACCAGAACACCGTCTTCAAAGCCACCGATATACAGCATGCCGTCAACAGAAGCAACGAGTGTTTGATCAGAAGCCACCTTCACTTCAATGGCGGATCCGGTGAGGTCTTCTCCATCAACCTTAGCATAATTCCAAGTATTGCAATCTGTGCTATATCTCAAACCATCGCTGGTAGCTACAACAACTTTTTTGTCAACAACGGCAATATCATTGATGAAACTCCATTCAACGACATCATTGAAGGTCGTTGGCACAGTGCTCTCAACACGAGTCATAACATTGTTATTGATCTTATACAGACCAGAACCGACAAAACTATTGCCATAAGAAATATCGCCAAGTCCATTATAGGTAGCGGCATCTCCGCAATCACCAGTACCAACATAGATGGTGCCATCCTCAGCTTGAGCCATGCAGCTGACCATCAGGTTTTCACCAACCTGATGCCAGGAGATACCCAGATTCCAAGTATAATACACGCCACCACCCATGGAACCGATATAAACCTCGTTCATATTGCTCTTATTATAAACAATTGAAGTGGTCTTGCCGCCCAGATTATCTGGACCCATGGATTTCCAATAAACAACATCAGCATACCTGTTGTTGGTTGTCATAGAAGCAGCCTGTTTTTCAGCCGCAATCATCCAAGCAGGATCAATCAAACCCGTGTGTTGATTGACGCGCATGCTGCTAATCAACGCCGCAGCACTGGAGTTTTCTTTTGTTCTTGGAACATAATGTCCAACTTGATCAGCCATGACAGACTGACCCAAGATCATGATTACCAAAAGTAAACTGAAAGGTAAAAATCTTTTCTTCATATTACGTAATTTTGATTGAATTTCAATTATTTATTAACTTTTTAGAGTTTTTCTCCTATAAGTAATAGTTTGCAAATATAAAACATTCTTCCAAAGAAAATTTACTTTGGAAGAATTTTTTTATCTTTTTTTTGAAAAAAAATGGATAGCTGAGTAAGGTGAATCAGAAAGCAATCATGTTCTCAGCTTGCAGCCAACCAACACTACCGTCGGCAATTTTTATTTTGTTCCAACCATTGGCACCGTCCATCACCCGCACTTTGGAACCCTCGTGAAGCACAAACAAGTCAACACTGTTCTCGCTCGGGGAACTCTTTACCAACGCAGTGGGAGTCATAATGATGGCTTCGTCCTGAAAACGCATGTCTCTCTGCCTTGTCAGCGCAAAGAAGATGGAAAGACCAAAACACAATAATGTCAAAACCCCTACGAAAAAGCCGGTCTTTCTCAGCCCCATCCTTCTTGACATCAAGAACAGAAACAGACATACCAGCAGTAAGGCAAATGATATTATGCTAAGCCATGCCCAGCCGTCAGCGGAGAAAGCAGATCCCAAACCGTTCCACCATTTCGCGATAAAAGACTGAGGAATAGGTGTGATTTTGTCCACAATGGCCAAATTCGCGATCTCCAGATTGGTTCTTACATCCTCATTGGAAGGATCCAGCTTCAACGCTTTTTCATAGTATAATATAGACTTGGGGTAATCTTTCATCTTATAATAGGTATTCCCCATATTATAATAAAGATCAGCCGACTCCAAACCACTCTCAACAATCGAGTTGTAACACGTCAACGCCTGCTCGTAATTCCCTTCGTTATAGGCGGCATTGCCATTCTCAAACATGTTTTCAACCGAGCCTGACGGCAACTGTGCCCGGCAAATACCCGAGGCAAACAGCATGAAAACAAATCCTATAATTGCTATTCTTTTCATGTCAAATCGCTTTTTCCACTTTCATTATCATATCCAATCCTTTTTCATACAGACCCTCCATCTTCGATGCGGCATCACCCGGAGCAAAACGGGCATATTCACAAGTATTGAGAGTGTCCACAAATTCATCAGCCAAGGTTTCATCAATGCCTTTGCCCACCATGGCTTCTTTTGCCGAATCCATGGAAAGCACGGAACGCTCGATGCCCAACTTGTCAGAAATATAACCCCATAATGCCTGTGACATCTCCTCGTAGAAACGATTCTGATCTTGGGCTTTGAGATAGTTGTACGCATTCTTCAACCTGCCTTTGGCCACTTTGGTCGCTTGTCTGTTACGTACCAACACAACATCCTGTTTGAATTGGCGTCTCTTCTTGACGACAGCCAAAACCACTAGGAAAATCAACAACAGGGCGGCAAGAATGATAAAATACAAGGCAGAGCCAAAGAAATATGAGTTCATGGGACGCAACTGGGATTCCCCAGTCTTGATATGACGTATGTCACTACCAAGATATTTTATGCTCTCTTGATTATTGGCATAAACACCTCCTTCGTTGTATTCCCCGCCAGTGCCCTTATTCACCTTGATGCTCATCGGAGAAGAACTCTGGGTAACATATTGTCCTTTGGTAGGATTGAAATAACTGAATTCAATTGGTGGGATGTTAAAGTCACCAGCTCTACGGGGAATGATCAAATATTCAGCCTTTTTAGTCCCGCTCATCCCTTGAGTGCCAGCCTCAACGGATGAGGTGATTTTGGGGTCATAAACCTCAAAATCAGGCGGGAATACAGGCGCAGGAGGATTAACCAGTTCAACATTTCCACTTCCCGAAACAGTCACTGTCAAAGTAATCGCCTCATTGGCATCCACCTCGTCAGTATCCATAGTGGCCGAGAAATTGTAGTTTCCGACAGCACCGCCAAAACTAGCAGGTTTACCATTCTCAGGTAAGCTCTTCGCCTCAAAAGTCAAGATCGGAGTCTCAATCTTTTTCTGAACATTGGTGTAACTTCTTGAGAAGAAAGGATCGTTGAAAAAGACATCAAAAGGATCGTTGCTCCGCTGGGTATTGCGTTGCGTGATAATCTGAGCCATGCACTCTATCGCCATGGGCTCGATGGTCAACTTACCCGCTTTTTGGGGGATCAGCACCACTTTTTGAACTTCCGCAGTGGTGTATTCAATACCGTTGATCACCTCGGATGATTGGCGCAACTGCCCATTATTACCATTTTCATTCGCCTCTTTCATCCAAAAGCCGCCATATGATGGCATCTTAGACACCGAAAGTTGTGACACGGGCACCCTGGTATATAACTTATAAGTCAACACCACTGGTTCTCCCACATAGGCAGCTCTTTTAGAAGGAATAACCTTAAGAAACAGGTCCTGACCACTAACTTGTGGGTCGGAGGTGTTTTGTTGGGTTTGCTGTGACTGTCCTCCACCCTGCTGAGCGCCTTGCGTGGCAGAACCCGTCGACGCATTACCGGCCATGACTGTAACTTTGAACGGCTGACTTTGTATAGTCTCACCATCGACAACCATCGATGCAGGTCCAATGGTGAACTCTCCTTCACGTTCTGCACGGAGCACGTATGAGTAGGTGTTTTTCACCGTACGGTTCATGGAACCATTCACAATCTGGACACTGGAGCTAGTAGAGTTGAAAGGTCCTCCCACCAGCGTGAAGCCATCAAAACGCGGCGCTGTGAAATTCCTTCCATCTGCATTGGATTCAAAAGAAACCTTGAACTGCTCGCCAACCGATACCTGACTCTGCGAAATCACGGCAATATTCGGAGCCTGCGCCCATAAAGCCAGCGGCATCAGCAATCCAATAATAAATACAATAATACTTGTTCTCTTCATCTTCTGACTTCTTTCTTCTTACTTCTGTCTTCTAACTTCTTACCAATCTTTGTCTGTTTTCCGTTTCGGCTGTGTACGTATCTTTTGTTCGTTGACCTTTTCCATGGTCTGTTTTTCTTGATTCTCGAGCGCATCCAACATTCGCTGTGCATCCTCCTTGGAAATGTCTTGAGAACTTTGTTTCTGTTGTTGCTGCTGCTGATTCTGCTGCTGGTCTTGTTGGTTCTGTTGTTGGTCTTGCTGATCCTGTTGCTGATCCTGTTGCTGATCTTGTTGTTGATCTTGCTGTTGCTGCTGTTGATCCTGGTTTTCACCCTCCTGTTTCTCAAACACCGCACTGACCATCACATCCATACCCGGCATGGTGAAAAAGTTACCCAAAGGCTGCACATGCACCGAGGTATCACCAAGCTGGCAGATCTTATATTCTTTGAACTTATACTCTGGATCAGGTTCGTTTCGCAATGAGACCGTCTCACCTCTTGTGGCCTGCTCAACATCAAGCAGCACGCGGCCTCCTTCAATGGTTGTATCAGGCACGACCTTGTAATAGTCCTGAGCCTCAACAAAGGTAGCCTTCACCGTGACATCACTGTCGAGCATCTGGAACACATTCATGTCAGTCACAGGCGCCGTGGTTGTCGGGTCACTGTCACTCACCACGCTAAGTTCACCCAACTGATAACCTTGATCAGGTTTGACGATGATACCGATATTTTGTCCAGGCAAAGCCAAAGAGTCTGTCACCATCACCTGACCATGTTCCGTGGAATCCACACTCACCTTCAGTGCTGTGCGGAACAGTGCGGAAACCGTGACGTCAAAGTCAGGCATCTGGAACACGGTGTCGTTGACAGGAACCGTATCTGTAGGGCTGCCCGTCTTGGTCACGATATACTGATCCACCATGTACTTCGGGTCTGGTTGCGCGTGCAAAACCACCTGTTGGCCTTCTACCGCTTTTTGGCGGTCGGCCGACACCTTGCCATGCTTGGTGTTCTGATCGATGGTGATCTTGTGGTATTGCTTGAATTCGGCAGAAACCAGCACATCAAATTTCGGCATTTCAAAACGGTTGCCACTCACATTCACCGTGACTTGTGTGTCGTCAGCCTTCACCACCACATATTGGGCTAATCCATATCCTTCATCGGCCTCAGCCGACAAAGTGACCATCTGACCATTAAACGCGACCTTTTCACTGGCTTCCACCGAGCCATGAGGAATCGAAGGATTTACAATAATGCGGCTTTTCACAAGATGCGCCCTGCAATATTCAAGATTATACAAAGCATCTTCGTTTTCGTGATCGAATTTCAAGGCCACCTTGTAAACATTGAAGGCATCGTAATATTTGCCCTGCTCCAACAAGCAATTACCCATATTGAACACAGCCTTCGACTTCAGTTTGGAATCCGGGGTAAGCTCCATCACCTTCTGGAAAGCTTCCATGGCATCTTTGTAATTCTCCTGTTTGTACAAGGCATCGCCCAAGTTGAATTGCGCTTCAGCGCTGACGGGCTTTATCTCCAACGCTTTTCGATAATTGACCT
This sequence comes from uncultured Bacteroidia bacterium, assembly GCA_902800965.1. GTDB lineage: Bacteria > Bacteroidota > Bacteroidia > Bacteroidales > F082 > Limimorpha. Next base: position 123,396 of record CADCGK010000001.1, read on the forward strand.
CGGCTTCAGCATAATCGCCTTTTCTATAAAGGCGATTACCTTTACGAAGCTGCTTCTCCAATGTTTGGGCTTGCAAGCCAAACACAGAGGCCAACAAAAGCATCAAAACAAGTCTCTTATACATTTTACTACCCTTTCCTCTCAAAAATATTGAACTTGGTCTCCCATGCTTTCTTTCCTGACGACATAAAAATCAACACCAAAAGCAGGATGATAGCGGTGCCGACAAACCATTGGAATTGATCCTCATAATCGGTAAACACTTGGGTTTCAATCTCTGTTTTATCCATTTTAGAGATATCCTCATAGATTTTCTCAAGACCCACATTGGAGTTGTTGGCTCTGACATACATACCGCCTCCAGCATCCGCGATACAGCGCAGCATGTTCTCATCAAGGCGAGTCACGATGGTATTGCCGCTCTTATCCTTCTTATAGCCGACCATACGGCCATATTGGTTGTATTCTGGAATCGGCGCTCCATCAGGCAAACCCATACCGATAGTATATATCTTGATGCCTTTCTTGGCAGCCTCCTTAGCTGCGCTCATGGCAGCATCGTTCTCGTGATCCTCACCATCGGAAATGATGATGACGGCTTTGCTTCGCTCATCTTCCGGGAAAGACTTCATGGCCAAAGCAATGGCCTCGCCTATTGCAGTGCCTTGTGAAGCCACACTGCTTGTGTTGACCGAAGACAGAAACATCTTGGCCGCACCATAGTCAGTGGTGATGGGGAGCTGGACAAAAGCTTTCTCAGCGAAGACAATCACGCCCAAACGGTCGCCTTGCAGATCGCCGATCAGCTTGTTGATAGCTTGTTTGGAACGATCAAGACGGCTCGGCACGATATCCTGGGCATTCATGGAGTTGGACACGTCAACAGCAATATACAAATCAATACCTTCACGTTTTACCTCCTCCATCTTGGAACCGCTCTGAAGATTGGCCAAACCTAGAATCAAGCAAGCGATCATCAACAAGAAGACCACAAATTTGCAGACGTTACGACGGCCTGAACGTTGCGGCACCAGATAATCACGCATCTCTACCTCTGCGAAACGCTTGAAGATCTTATCCTGCCTCAGTCGAATCAGAATATAAATTATAATCAGTAACGGTATGATGATCAAGCCGTACAGATATTCAGGATGTTCAAATCTCAATACATTTTCCATAACACTTACTCCGAAATCGTTCTAAAAACAGTCTTACGTAAAATGAATTCAAGCAATAGCAAAGCGAGTGCCCAAGCTACCAAAGGATAGAACTCCTCATGAAGGTGTCTGAACTCTGTCACTTCGATCTTGGAGCGTTCCAGCCTGTCAATTTCGTCATAGATCTCGTCAAGCTTCTGGTTAGAGGTGGCACGGAAATACTTGCCTCCAGAACTATTGGCGATGGTCGTCAAAAGCTTTTCGTCAATCTCCACCCTCATTTGTTGGTATTGCGTACCAAAAATGGTATTCACCGGGAATGGTGCAGTACCATAGCTACCCACACCAACAGTATAGACACGGATACCATATAGCTTGGCTAACTCTGCAGCAGTGTAAGGATCCACCGAACCAGCATTGTTCAAACCATCTGTAAGCAGGATGATGACTTTGGAAATAGCTTCGCTGTCCTTGAGACGGTTAATAGCCGTGGCCAAGCCGTCACCGATAGCAGTACCATCTTCAATCATGCCAGTTTTCAGTTCCTTCAGCATATTGAGCATGATACCGTGATCTGTGGTGAGCGGCACCTGAGTAAACGACTCACCAGCAAAGACCACTAGACCCATACGGTCGGTGGGGCGGCCTTCCACAAAGTCGGCAGCAACTTTCTTAGAGGCTTCCAAACGGTCAGGCTTCAAATCACGTGCAAGCATACTTCCAGAAATATCTTGTGCCAAGATTATGTCGATACCTTCGATATTAGAGGTCTGACTTGTAGAAGAGCTTTGAGGACGAGCAATGGCGACAATCAAAAGTCCCAGGGCTGCCATCTGGAGAACAAACAAGAGATGCCGTGCATAGACCTTCCAACTACGCGGCAGGTTGTCAAAACCCGATGTGTCAGAATAGCGCACCGGGGCTTCCTGTTTCTTATGGCGGAATATGTACCATAAAATAGTAGCTGGGATAATCAACAGGCCCCAAAGAAGCTTAGGATTCGCAAAGGTGATGTTCTCAAACATGTTGACGAGCCTCCTCCTCTTCCTTTGCCTTCATGGCCTGATAATGTTCGTAACTCTTGTTGACGAAATCTGTCATATCGCTCATGGCGTTGTCATTTTCCAGTGGAGACGTCGTGTATTTGGCGAACTTAACCAAATCGGACAATTCCATGGTGTCTTTCAACTTTCCAAAAATCTCACGATCAAAGTCAAGTTCCTCGACTTCCTCCAGGATGTCGTCTGTTGTCATTTCCACAGCGTTCACGTTGAATTGACCTTCGATGTATTCACGGGCAATATCGGACAATCCGGAATAATACTCCTTGACTTTACCCACCTGCCACAGCTTCTGCTGCTTCAAGCTTTCAAGATCGCCGATGGCCTTGTTATAAGGCGGAATCGACGGACCTTTTACGGGCACGCCATTCTCATCCACTCTTGGCTTGCGGCGTTTCCAAAAGAACCACACCACCAATCCGACAAGCACCAACAACAGCACACCGAGAATCCATGGGAAGACCTCTTTCATGGATATAGGATGCTCAATAGGTGGCATCAGTGGACGGAAGGTCTGTGTGGTATCCACGATAATCGTGGTTACGTAAAGCTGTACCGGATCAGTGAAAGCTTTCAGTCTCAACTGGTCCTCTACCGACTTGGCGTATGTCAAACCCACAGATGGGACTTGCACATAACCGGTATCGAACGTCATCAAAGTCAACTGCTGCTGAACGATCGTGTTGCTATCGGCATCGGCGGTACGCACAAGGTCACCGCGTTTCAATATGTCAATTTGCTCTGACAAAGTGTCAGTCGCAAACTCATTCCATTCTACATAATAGCCGTAAGGCACCTTCATCGTCAGATCCAGCGAGAAAGGTTTACCAACGGCGACATGATTGTCCTGAACCTTTGCAGAGACCTCGACACTTTGCGCCGAAGCCGAACACATTAGTCCAAGCATCAAACCAATCACCAATACTATTCTTTTCATCGTCTCGACTCCCTCTTCTTGAACAATTGCATCAAAGGTTTAACATAATCTTCATCCGTGTAAATCAAGGTATTGTCAATACCTTGCATGGTAAAGAGCCTGTTCAAAGCCAGCGATTCGCGATGAATCATCTGAAGGTATGCATCATGCCAGGCGCGGCTGGAGGTATCCACCCACTTTTCACGTCCCGTTTCGGCATCCTTGAATTTCACCAGACCCACTTTAGGGATCTCCATCTCACGCCGGTCAGTGATACGCAACGCCACCAAGTCATGTTTGTTGGCAGCAATACGCAGTTCCTGTTCGAAGTCTTTGGTCGTCATGAAGTCGGAAATCAGGAAGGCGGTGGTTCTGCGCTTGATGGCTGAAGTCAGGAAGCGGAGGCCCTCTCCGATGTCAGTACCGTTCTCTTCCGGCTTGAAATCCACGATCTCGCGGATGATACGAAGGATATGTGTGCTCCCCTTCTTAGGCGGGATGAACTTCTCAATCTTGCTGCTGAAGAAGATCACTCCGACCTTATCGTTGTTTTGGATAGCGGAGAAAGCCAGCACAGCAGCTAGCTCGGCGGTCAGATCACGTTTTGACTGCTCACGCGAACCGAAGTCGTTGGAGCCCGAAACGTCGATGAGTAGCATGACCGTCATCTCACGCTCTTCCTCGAAAATTTTGACAAAAGGCTTGTTGAAGCGAGCAGTGACATTCCAGTCGATATTGCGGATGTCGTCACCGTACTCGTATTCACGCACCTCGCTGAAAGTCATACCACGCCCTTTGAAGGCGCTGTGATACTGTCCAGAGAAGATGTGATTCGACAGTCCTCGCGTCTTGATTTCGATCTTTTTTACCTTTTTAAAAATGTCGTTTGCTTCCATAAGAATTCTTACTTCTTACTTCTGACTTCTAACTTCTTTTTTTACGGCACCTCCACGGTATTCAGGATTTCATTGATGATCTCTTCAGTGGTCACATTCTCAGCCTCAGCCTCGTAGGTCAAGCCGATACGGTGACGTAAAACATCATGGGCGACGGCACGGACATCTTCGGGGATGACATAGCCACGGCGCTTGATGAAAGCATAAGCTTTGGAAGCCAAGGCCAAGTTGATGGTAGCACGAGGTGAGCCACCATAGCTGATCATATTGGTGAACTTCTTCAATTTATAGTCGGCCGGAAAACGCGAGGCAAACACGATGTCAGTAATGTAGTTCTCGATCTTCTCGTCAAGGTAGATCTCGCGGCACACCTCACGGGCACGAATGATGTCCTCAGGTTTGATGACGGGGTTGATCTTGGCAACGTCATTGCTGATATTCTGGCGGAGGATAAGCTTTTCTTCATCTTTTTTAGGATAGTTGATCACCACCTTCAGCATGAAACGGTCCACTTGAGCTTCAGGAAGAGGATAGGTGCCTTCCTGCTCGATGGGGTTCTGGGTAGCCATCACGAGGAAGGGATCCGGCAGCTTGAAGGTCTCGTCACCAATGGTCACCTGATGTTCCTGCATGGCCTCGAGCAGTGCACTCTGCACCTTGGCGGGAGAACGGTTGATTTCATCTGCCAGGACGAAGTTTGCGAAGATCGGTCCGCGACGGGTCACAAATTCCTCCTTCTTCTGGCTGTAGATTAAAGTACCAATGAGGTCGGCAGGCAACAAGTCAGGGGTAAACTGAATACGGCTGAAATCGGCATCGATAGCTTGTGCCATTGATTTGATGGCAAGGGTTTTGGCCAGCCCAGGAACACCTTCAAGGAGTATATGTCCGTTGGCCAGCAAGCCGATCAGCAATCTTTCAGTCATCTGTTTCTGTCCTACGATGACCTTGTTCATCTCCAGGTTGATCAAGTCCACGAACTGGCTTTCACGCTGGATTTTCTCGTTCAATTCACGAATGTCAGTTTCTATCATAGTTGGTAGTTGTTTAGTTGTCAGTTATTCAATTGGCGGTGCCTTCGTCAAAAAGCATGCAAAATTACCGCTTTGTCATGAAATAATAACTCCTATTTAATAAATTTATTGTGGAGCAATGCCATGGCAATACGATGAGCTATGATTTGCCGACCTTCGGCATAATAATGCTCTGTAGTCCAGTTTCGGTCGATGAAACTGGCATCACGAACGACATCCAAGTTATCCACTAAAACGACGTGCTCCAAACTGCCATAACGCTGCACCAGATAATCGCGATTCTTATTTATCAGATAAACCAAATCCTCGCCCACCAGCTCATTGGCTTTATCGACATTCTCAGCCAAGAGATTGAAAACCAAATTCCAGCCTCTTTCACGACACAAATCAACGATGGCATCAAAATCCTTGACTCGAGGATTGTCATCATGGATTAAGAATGCATAGGTGCTAATATAAGTACAGGCCAAAGACGTCAAAGCATCGTCACGTTGCCCCAAAGAATCCACCACTCCTTGCTTCATCATCGCATTATCCCATTGGCCTGTGGTCTCCCACTCAAAATCATAAGGAAACTGAAGCCTTTCCCTTTCCCTGTGTTCACGAGCCATCGTATTCCATTCCGACTTGCTTCGGATGGGATACGCCTTGAACGCCAACAGGAATCGGTTCACCAACGGTGGATAGTCTTTCAAAAGAACCAGTTGTTTCTGAAGCGCTGTCTCAAGTTCCGAATAAATCCATCCAGCATCGAAGGAACGTAAATTCATTGTCACCACGACCGTTTCCACAGAAGATTCTTTCGGGATGATTTTCAGCATGTTATAGTAAACCTGCGCATGAGATGCATCTTTAGTGATGTCGCCACAGCGAATATCCGGAAAATAACTCCAAATCATGTCACTGATTTTCCTTTTGTCATTTTCTGCCCAACCGCAGGTATGGTTTGACGACTCGCCCAAATAGATAATACGACAACTGTCCTCAACCACGTGACGGGACAGGTTGACAATGTCGGAATACTTCTGTAAGTCTTTCTCATAGAACCACTTGGAATAAACCCAATTCATCACTACGATCAGGGCGAAAAACACCAATATGCGTATCAACAACTTTTTCATGGTCAGAATTGGAAATAAATGAACGGGAAATTATCAACGTTGGAGCAAGCAATCACCATAAACAGAAAAACAGCGTAAATAAACCACCTCAAAATAAAGCACTTGCCTTCACACCAAATATCAAAACGGCTATTGAACAACAAGAGGTCGGAAAGGATGAACAAACCAAGATAAAGCCATACTGACGGTGCGACGGTCAGTTGTTCTCCACCTCCAAAATTGGAAACTGCCGCCACAAAAATATCACACATGTTGGCAAAATCAGCAGCACGGAACATAACCCAGAATAGCGTTACCAAAACGAAAGTCTTAATAACGCGAATAATATCGAGACTGATATTCAACCATTTTGGACGTGTCTCCTTGATAGGGCAACGGTCTCGCAACGACTTCTCTACAATGTGCAGTATCCCATGGGCAAAGCCCCAAAGCAAGAAGGTCCATGCCGCGCCATGCCAGATGCCGCTCAGCACGAATACCACCATGATGTTGTACACCCAGCGCCCGAACTTCACACGGCTGCCACCCATAGGAAAGTACACATAATCACGGAACCATGTGGAAAGCGAAATATGCCATCGATGCCAAAACTCGGCGATGTTCTTTGAAAGATATGGTGTTCGGAAATTGTCGCTGATATTGAAGCCCATCAGTTTCGCACTACCTAAAGCAATAGTGGAATACCCAAAGAAATCGCCATAAATCTGAAAACTGTAAAACACCATAGCCAACATTACGCTCCACGAATTATAATCAGACGGGTTGGCGTACACCAGATCGACATAGGCGCCCAACTGATCAGCTACCACCATCTTGATGAACAAACCAAACAAAACAAGCCTCATGCCTTGAGAGATGTTCTCATAACGAAACTCCTTATGCTCATGCAACTGACGCAAGAGGTTGCCAGGACGTTCGATAGGACCAGTGACCAACTGCGGGAAAAACATAACGTACAGCGAATAATAGCCAAAATGCCGCTCCGCCTTCTGATTACCACGATACACCTCAATCACATAACTCATGCTCTGGAAGGTGTGAAACGACAAGCCGATAGGCAGAATGATTTTTACCGTGGTGCGCACATTCAATCCCAACTTTTGACACAGCCAGACAAAGTTGTCATTGACAAATCCTAAGTATTTGAAAATGAACAGCACCAGCAAAGTGGAAACCACGCTAATGACGAAATAGGTCTTTTTCTTCTTTGGATCGTCTGCATGTTTCTCCATCAGGATGCCTGCTGAATAGTCGATGATGATGGTAGCAAACAATATGAGAATATACTTGGGTACAAACCACATGTAGAACACACAGCTTGCTACCAAAAGCATCAGCCAACGCGACTTTTGCGGCAGCAAGTAAAACAACAGCACTACAACAGGGAGAAAGATGACGTACTCTATGGAATTAAAGACCACTTTTAAACGATGTTTTTATATTGTCTAAAAATCGTGTAAAGTTACGAATAAATCCACTATATTTGCGTCATTAACAGAAAAAAGAAATGATTAAAAAAATCTATAAATTCGGTGGCGCCTCGGTGAAAGATGCCGATGCCGTCCGTAATCTCAAGAGTATCGTAGCACAGCACAAGGACGAGGATATCTTCTTAGTGGTTTCGGCCATGGGCAAGACCACCAACATGTTGGAGAAAGTGCTCAAGGACTTCCGCGATCACAATGGAGAGCTCGGCATCGAGGCCCTCGGCGAAGTCATGAGCTACCATGAAAAGATTATTCTGGATCTCTTTGACCAAAACCGCGAGCACCCTGTGATCGAGTCGGTTTCCAGCCTCTTCATCGAGCTTTGGGAGAAGTTGCAGAACACCGACCAGCCTTACGACTACCAATATGACCAGACGGTAAGCTACGGAGAGTTGATCTCCACCACCATCATCCAAGAATACCTCAACCACTGCGATGTGCCTTGCCGCTGGCTCGATGCACGGAAGTACGTATTGACTGACGAACGCTTCCGGGCCGCCTCGCCCGACTGGGACGAAACCCGTTTACGCATCAGCAAGCTCAACGACGAGCATATCCACGGCATCGTGTGTATCACCCAAGGTTTCATAGGGTCCACCGTCGATGGCAAACACAGCGTCACCTTGGGCCGCGAGGGCTCCGACTACACAGCAGCCATCTTTGCCAACTGCCTCGATGCAGAGGAAGTCACCATCTGGAAAGATGTGGACGGTCTGCTCAACGCCGACCCAAAGCGATTTGACGAGACCGTACAACTCCCTCACATCACCTACTCCGAAGCCATCGAGTTGGCCTTCTACGGTGCTTCGATCATCCACCCCAAGACCCTCAAGCCGCTACAAAACAAGAATATCACTCTCAAGGTACAATCGTTTTTGAATCCAGACCATGCCCCTTCCATCATTGACGGGAAGGCCGATCGGAGCATTGGGAAGGTCCCATCATATATCGTCAAGGACGACCAGACCCTAATGTCGATTTCGCCAAGAGACTATTCATTCATGAACGAACATAACCTGCAGCTCATCTTCGCCGCTTGTGACGAGTGGGGCATCCACGCCAACGTCATCCAGACCTCTGCTTTGATGCTTTCGTTCTGCTTCGACCACGACGAACGCAAACTAAAAGGCCTCGTCGGATCACTCCGCGAGACCTTCCAAGTGAAATATAACAAAGGCTTGACCTTGTTTACAATCAGGCATTACGACAACGCATACACTATGGGCGACCGCTTCCTCGAAGGGAAAAAGGTCTATCTCAAACAGAGTAGCCGAAGCACTTTACAGTATGTAGTGAGGAGTGAGGAGTGAGGAGTATAAAAAGCTACTCCTAACTCCTAACTCCCAACTCTAATAGTCCCATCGGTCGTATTTAAGCTTGGCATTTGCCGCTTTTCGCTCAGCGTTGATGGCATCGTATTTCGATGTGTCAACGGTGCCTGAAGGCTTCTTACCAGCATCGTGGGGTTCGTCGGCCGCCTGATTGATGGAGTCGAGTCTGGCTGCCTGTTTCTCAACCTCCTTTTCAACCGCCTCTTCAATAGTTTGGGAGATCTTTTCTGATTGTTTGTCTATCTCTTTTTGGATGGTCTTCTCTACCGCTTTTTCAGCTCCTTTTTTAACAGCCCTTCCGATGATGCCGCCCAACTGAGCTTGAGCCGGAAGCACTGCCACGGCAAATACCACAACGATTAATGCAAGTATCTTTTTCATATTATTCTGATCTTTAATTGGTTATTATTTCATTGAAGTTAACACAGAAGAGCTGACTAGGTCGCCTTTGGAGTAGGTCTCTGTTTTCACGGCACCAATGCCGCGGGCATACCAGGTCTTGATGGTGGTGGAGCTCTTGATGCCCATCACCCTGCCCTCCGAGGTCTGTTTGACCACATAGCACTTGAAGGTGCCAGCAGGAGTAGTGATTTCCTCACGATCAACCACTTCATTCTCAGTGATTGTGCTCTTCACGCGAAGGCCGCCAAGGTCAACGGTCATCTCGCCAAGGGGCAGTTTATAGCCGACAGCCAGTTGGTTGGGAATTCGCATCAGTTCAGGATCAGTGGCCGTGAGGTCGATACTGCCTTGACCCATGGAAATCATGGCGCTACCGTTGCGCACCTCCATGGCAGTTGCCACCGTAGTGACCATGCCACTTGCATTCACAGTAGTTTCCATGGTGACATCGTAATCCATTTCACTGATGACTTTCACATCTTTATAGACATTGGTAGTGACACCTGTTTCTTTGCCTTTGGCATCGTAGTCGGTATAAGTCAACTCCGCCCCTTTTGTGACGCAGCAATATGGTGCCTGCGAGAACAACGAGGAAGCGCCAGCAAGCATCATAAGCAATAACAGCATTTTTTTCATGATGGTTTCGTTTTTAAGGATTAACTTTGCAAAAATATTAAAAAATTTTAATTGTGCAAGTTATCGCCCACATAAACACCGAGTTCCCGACAAAGTTCGGCATCCCAAGACAGAGCGGCATTATCGAATCGCTCAAAGGTTCCATTGTCTTCGAACCGAAATACCGCAACCCTGATGCCATCCGGGGGTTGGAAGACTTCTCCCATCTATGGCTGATATGGGAATTCTCCGAAGCCAAACGAGAAGGTTGGTCACCCACCGTTCGACCTCCACGTCTTGGCGGCAACACGCGCAAAGGCGTTTTTGCCACCCGATCACCGTTCCGCCCTAACCCCATTGGGTTGTCATCGGTGAAACTGGAAAAGATTGAGATGGATCCAAAACTAGGCCCTATACTTCATGTCAGCGGTGCCGACTTGATGGATGGTACGCCAATCTACGACATCAAGCCATACATCGCCTACACCGATAGTCATCCCGATGCTGTCAGCGGCTTCGCCAACAAGCCAGCAGAATATCTGCTGGATGTGGAGGTCGCAAAAGAACTAATCGACATCGTCCCTGAAAAACAGCGAGAAAGTTTAATCGCCGTTTTAGCACATGACCCAAGACCACAATACCAAGATGATCCCGAACGTGTTTACGGCATGGCCTTCGACCAATACGAAGTGAGGTTCAAAGTCAAAGACTTGAACCTCACCGTTATTGACATCAAAAAGGCTCAAGACCTTATTTGATCTTCTGAACTGCCGTCTGCAGAATCTTGTCGCCTTGGTTCTTGTCGTAGACGTAAACCATCACGTAACATTCATCTGCGTTGTAGTCGGAATTGATCTCCTTACTATAAGAGAAAGAAAAAGTATCGTCGGTTTCGACATGTGTATCTTCGAACACTTCGCCATAGGCTCCGTTAAAAGTACCGCGGAAGACATTGCGGAAATCATACTCCTTGTTAATACTTCCAGGAATGGTTTGCCAGCCAATGATATGGTCCTCGATCAAGCAGGCCGTGATATAAAACCGCCCATCCTGATCAGCCAAAGCAAAGACATTAACTCCCACCTCCAACTGACGGTTTGACTCGTCATAGCGGGGGGTCAACCTGATTTCAAACGACTGCTCTTCTTCCAAAGCGGCAGCCACCGGTGCGTCAATCTGTTCGACAAACAAGGTGTTGCCCTCGGTCAAAGCGACGTGATCAACGGCAAACAAGGGGTTGGAACTGTTGCCGCCATACCATTCAGTACCTTCGTCAGTAAGGAAATTAGGGAACTGACCTGTGGGCTGAGCCAAGAATCCGGCATGAACGCTCATAATGAAGATGTGATCTTCGTCCAACTGGTGTTGCAAATTGTGGGCATATTCCGCAGCTTCAGGACAGTTGTTGCAACGGACACCCGTAAAATCTTTAATGAGCACTGTCTTGCCCGTAGGCTCTATTTGGCCGCCTTCCACTATCACCGTCACAGTATATGCTGCCGTGGTGCTATTCTTAGCGGTCACGGTATAAGTGACGGGATTTGTAAAATCTTGGGCCTCACCCGAGGCGGGGTTAACCGTAGCGCCTTCCGACACCTCGATAGTTGGAACAAGTTGGGAGACATCCGTGCCTTCCGGCATAGTAACAACCACCATTTTAGTGGCTTCATTGATCACGCCATCCACATCATCGATGGTAAACGAGAGGATGCTCTTCTCGTTATCATCGTCATGCACGATCGCCTCCACCATATATTGTACGGTGGTTCCATTCATGGCCATGACAGTATAGCTTACAGGATGGGTGAAATCTTGAGGAACACCTGATTCGGGCTCAATAGTGGCATAAGTCGAAACCATTATGGTCGGTGTCAAATGGCTCACATCAGTGCCTGCTTCAAAATCCAGCCTTACAATGTGGGCATCTTCATCAATAAAGCCAATAACGCCATCCACTTCAAATTGCAAAATCTGCTTTTCGTTGTCAGCACCTTGGATATAAGGCTCTTCCATGACATCGCAAGCATTCATAAAAAACGATACAGCAAACAATGCCAACACTATTCTGATGAATCTTTTCATGGTAGTTCTGTTTTAAGTGAATGAATTTAGAAACTCGTTGAGACCGTCAACGACACGCCACTTGAAGCGGGAACGGTACGGCACACGCCACCGACGCACACCACGCCTTCGCTCTGGCGGCCTGCGCTCAGCATGACACGAGTGGCATCATGGAGATAACTAACCGATCCAGTGAAATAATGGTCGCGGAACTCTGGAACGGGATTGCCATAATTCCATTTATCGCCCAAGGAGAATGACCAGTGCGGTGTGATGGTGTATTCCACCAATCCCGCAACCCAGTCGCCACGTTTCTGATAGTCCTTTTTCTCGCTCTCCTCATACTCGTAGCCTTTGTGGACTTTATTTTCCCAAAGGCCTTGAAGCTCAAATCTTAGGCTCTGGCGCTTATTGATCTTATAGGACACATCCAAAAAAGCGATATTTGCTTTCACATCGGGTGCACCGGAATGGCCTTCGATCGTCTCCATGTCATAGAACAGGTTGATATACTGGGCGGTAACATGCCAATCTTTGTTGATTTTTTTGTCGATCTCAAAGTTGATGTCGCGGAAGAAGCGATGATCGCTGACAGCGAAGAATTTAGATGTATAGCCCAAGGTGCCAGGCTGGTTCAGGCCCATCTCATTACCAAATTTCACGGAATCACGAACAATATCGTTCACCTGACTGTAGTTAAAGGCAAGCTTGGTACCATATTTTCCACCGAGAACTGTGCCCTTCGGGATGGTATAGTTCACCTGAAACTGCGCTGCCATCTCGCCGTTGGGCTGGGTTGAATAGGTGTACATGGAAGGCAGACTATGCGTATGGGTATAGTTAATCGGCGGAATAAAATTGATGTCGAGATCATTTTGCTTGCCGGTATACATCGACTTGAAGCTCATGTTGTCCGTTCGTTTCACCTGCAATACAACGCCCAGACCTTTCTGCGAATAGGAGAGCGATGACAGCAAGGCACGTCCTTCTTTATAAATGAAGTTGTTGATGGCAGACGGGTCGTTGATCTTATAGGCATATTCCGTAGAAAAAGCGACACGTCCGTATCCCAGGTTAATGCGTCCTGCGGCTGCACCTACATTCTCGGGAATGTTATAAAACATACTTTGGTCGCTTTGTTTCTTGCTAACAAAACTACCACCCAGCGTCATCTTGAAATCGGAGTTGTTCATGGACGAAATGCTCTGGTTGAGATCCCATTCTGCATCCACGCCACGGACAATACCACGATAGTCATCGTTTGAGAAGTCGCGTTCGTTGTAAGGAGCCCAATAAAAACGCTGCCGGCCATAAACGCCCTTCAACGTCACACCTTGAGCAGGACGGATGATGGTGCGGACACCACGGAGTGCGTTGTCCATACCAAGCGACCACTCCTCGTAGGTACGGAACACCAAGCCGCTACCGAACTGGTCATAGATATCACCCACGGTGACACCCAAGAAGCCATTGTCGTAGGTAGCATAAAAATTGGCAATTCCCAAGCCATTGAGCTCTTTGCGAAAGCCGTTCAATTCAGGCACAAAAGCCTCGAAACGCATCCCTGCGGAGAAATTGCCATTGGTGTAAGATACTTTACCGAATCCATTGATGCCAAATGACTTTCCATTGAGATCAGTAATATCGATACCTTTGTCCAGCATATAATACTGGGCATCTGTCTGGAAGCTACCGTTTACAGAGGAGTTCTCTAAAAACGATTGGGCATGCAGCACCTGCACGCCCGAAAAGACGAGTAATAAAAGTGTTAGTATTTGTTTTCGCATATTGAACTAGGCGATTTGGTTATTACTTTCCGACAACTTTCAAGATTTCTTCATAGAGATCATTCTCAGCGCCATCAAAATAGCCCGAATGCTGATACACTAGTTTGCCCTTGCCATCAAACAGGAAGGTGTAGGGAGGATTGCTCACATTCATGGCTCTTGCCAGATCCTTATTGGTGTCAAGCAGGACCTCGAAATCCCAACCTTTGCCTTCTACGAAAGGCTTTACTTTTGCTGTAGAGCGGGAATCGTCGATAGAAACGGAATAAATTTTCACTCCAGTTTCATCTCTCCAATCAGCATAAACCTCGTCCAAGGCGTTGTGTTCCTTGATGCAAGGACCGCACCATGTAGCCCAGAATATCATCACAAAAGGTTTGCCATTGTTCGATAACTTGGCAATATTGACATCTTTACCTTGCAAGTTTTTGATAGTGACGTTAGGTAGATCCGATTTCTGCTGGGCTTGAACACCTGCGAACATCAGCACAGCGAATAAAAGAGCGAAGAGCTTTTTCATGTTTAAAATATTTCTTTTATTAAATATCGTTATAAATTTCTAACAGTTTACAGTCTCCTTGAGCCTTGATGTTCACCTTTTCGATGATATTTGGGACCAAGACAACTTCTCCAACACTTACAAATACCGAGCCATTTTCCCATTCGAGCGAAAATTTTCCTTCAACAGGCATCAAAAGCACAAAAGAATCCAGTTCGGAGTAGTCTTTCGCCATCTCACCTTGAAGATGAAGCATGTTAGTGGTAAAATAAGGTGAGTCCACTACTGGAACAGTCTTGTTAAGCGACTGCTCATAATCAGATTTATAGTGTTCCACAGGATCAAAATCCACCGCATCAAGCGACTGCGGAATATGTAATTCACGATGCATACCTGCCAAATCAATGCGATCCCAATCGTAAATGCGGTAGGTTACATCGCTGGTTTGCTGGATCTCCGCCACCATGATGCCGGGACCAAGGGCATGGACACGACCTGCGGGGATATAAAATACATCACCTTGATGGACGATTTCATGATTGAGCACCGACTGTATGGCATTGTCTTTCAGTACACGAATATACTTCATGCGGTTCATCTCACAATTGAAACCAGTCACCAGTTCTGCACCTTGATCGGCTTGCATCACATACCACATCTCAGTTTTACCGTTGCCCTGCTCACGTTTCTCAGCCAGTTCATCGTCAGGATGCACCTGAACCGACAGCCAGTCGTTGGCATCGATAATCTTAATCAGCAAAGGAAACTGTTCTCCGTATTTGTCAAACACACCCTCGCCAACCAAATCACCCATGAAGGTCTCCACCAAGTCATTTATCTCGTCGCCTTCGAAGTCGCCGTTGGCAATCACGCTCTGCTCTTCCCAAAGACCCGAAAGTAGCCACATCTCACCACAATTGGGCATCGAGCCGTAATCCACACCAAGTTGTTCCTTGATTTTTCGGCCGCCCCAAATCTTATCCTTGAAGATGGGCTTGAATTTCAATGGGTAAAGTACAGTTGGCATTTCTCGTTTTCAATTTTGGGGCAAAGATAGGATAAAAAGTTAAAAGTGAAGAGTGAAAAGTTAAAAGTGCTTACCTTTGCAACAAATACAAGACAATCATGGAAAACCTTATCGAATTACGACACATATTACACGCACATCCGGAGCTATCGGGACATGAAGCGCTGACTAACAGAGTATTGAACGAATGGGTAAAACAGACCCAACCCGATCTGCTCATTGAAAAAATCGGCGGCTACGGATTGGCTGCAGTGTATAAAGGTGCCAAACCTGGAAAGCGCATCCTCATTAGAGGCGACATCGATGCCCTACACATCCCCGAACCCAACGATATCCCCTATCGTTCACAAAACCAAGGCGTTTCACATAAATGCGGTCACGATGGTCACACAACCATTCTTTGCGGATTAGCCCAATGGCTTGGGGAACAGCGCCCTGACCAGGGCGAGGTGGTGCTATTGTTTCAACCTGCCGAGGAGACTGGACAAGGGGCGCAAGCCATTCTCAACGATCCACAGTTTGAGCAAATCAAACCTGATGTAGCTTATGGGTTGCACAATCTTCCCGGCTACGAAAAAGGACATATCATGGTCCGGAAAGGTTGTTTTGCTGCAGCCTCCTTCGGCTTGAAGCTTTGCTTTGATGGCCGAACCGCCCATGCTTCGCAGCCTGAGACAGGTCATAGCCCTTCAGACTTGCTGGCATTGCTCATCCACAACCTGGAGAAAAAACGCGAATTATTAAAAGAGGTGAAGCCGCTAACAACATTTGTCATCACCCACGCTATCCTGGGCGAAGAGACCTTCGGCGTAGCGCCCGGTCACGCTGAGATCTGGCTTACGTTAAGAAGCTACGACGACCACAATCTGGAAATGATGGCTTCGCAAATCATCGAGATGTGCCGTGCAAAAGCCAAGGATTATCTATTTGATTTCAGTTTTTCCGAACACGAGGCCTTTGCAGCCACCAACTGCGACGACAACTGCATCCAAACCATCGAGCAAGCCGCCAAAAACCTTGAATTGGATCTTGGCTATCTGGATGCGCCCTTCCGCTGGTCGGAGGACTTTGGAAGATTCGGAAGCGTATGTCCGATTGGGTTCTTTGGATTGGGTTCAGGACTGGAGCAACCTGCCCTTCACGACCCGATGTTTGATTTCCCTGACGATATTCTGGAAGTGGGGATGACGATGTTTTGGGAGATAATCCGTTGCAGTCTGTAAGGTTTTTTAGATGATTTGTATTATTTCTTTGATAATCGCCCGCGAATAGGCATTCGCCACCTCGACAATGAATTTTCCGAAATCCACACGGGCATTGTGGTCCGCCGTGTCGCTGATGGTTCGGATCACCGTGAAAGGCACGTTGAACTCAAGGCAAACCTGCGCCACGGCTGCCCCTTCCATCTCGACACAGAGCACATCGGGCAGCAGACCGAGGATTTCGTTACGTTTTTCGTCGCTGTTGACAAACTGGTCGCCGCTGGCGATGTCACCGAAATACAAGCTAGGAGCTAGATTAAACTCCTTCACAGCCTCCTCACCCACCATATTCTCCACGCCTTTGTTCAACAGATTTGTCACGGCTTTGCCTGCAAGCTCGGTCAGCTCGGGGTCGCTATCAACATAAACACGATTAAGCAAAGGCAGCTCAAAACGAGAAATCATAGGACGAGCATCCAAGTCATGTTGTACCAACCGCTTGGAAATCACGATGTCGCCCACTTTGAGTCCATCCGCCAAGGCGCCTGCCGTGCCAATGAAAAACAGATCGGTCACGCCAAACTCCTGAATCAGCAATGTGGCTGTGATCGTGGCTGCCACCTTGCCCCATTTGGAGAAAGCCACCACACAGGCGATGCCATTGATTTTGCCCACCACAAACTCACGGTTAGCGATTTTGACCACGGTTTTGTTGGTCAGCAAGGCTTTTACTTCGTCAATCTCTTGGGCCATGGCCCCCAATATGCCTATCGTTTTGTCCATCATTCTACTACCTTTGAATATAAACGAATCATCTTAACCTTGGCCTCCTGCTTGATAGAAGGCGACAGGATAAAGGCTCCCTCACCACTGGCAACCTCTGGCAGTTCTCCTTGATAGTCCTCTGGATCGAACATGAACTGCATGCCATCCACGTCCACCATTAAATGACCATCAACCGTCAGAATGGTATTGGCATATTCAGCATAGGTGTCCATCAATTCGCTAAAAGTGCTGCCTACACGGAATTCGCCAAAAGTCTGATAACGATCTGAATAGATGTTGATAACCCCAATGGTATTAGTGAACTCACCTTCCCCAAAATCGTATTCCGGCTCAAGCTCCATAACGAGTTCCCCTTCCTTGGTAATGGCATATTTTATCTGCTCTTCGCCTTCTGCCATATAAGTCTGACGTTCCATCTCGAAGCCGTCAAGTTGTTGAGGTATCTCCGATCCGAAATCCAGACTGCAGAAGCCGTCCTCGTAGATGGTATAACCCAACACATCCTTCTCCGGATGGTGGACAAAAGCATTTCCATCCCAATCGAACACCAAGCGGTTTTCACGATCGCTGAGGCCAATCTCAAAATCAGGAAGATAGGCTTCACTTGGAATCACGAAATAGGTCAAGAGATCAAAATCTTCGCCACCGGAGACATAAACCACTTTCCCTTCTGCCTCATAAGCGCGCACTTTGTCCGGAGTTTGGTCTGCCAGCAATATCCCGTCAAAGAAATCCTTGAAACCGAGCGGCTGCATCGGCAGGGCGACCGGCGTCAATTTTTCTTTCTTGAGGTCATAGTCATAACAATACTGCTGCTCATGATTTTCACCATCCGCATAGTAATCTGTTGCATACACCACCAATAGCTTGTTGACGCCTTTGTATTGGTAACAATAAAGGTTGCTGCTGCATGCGTTATGCTGATCATCCTCTCCCCACCAATAGAGGTAGTTATCACCTTCGTGGTCTTCATACGACTCACGTATTTGGCCCATCGAAGAGGGTTGTCCAAAATCGCTCAACCGTGCCTCGTCAGGGATGGCCTGGACCACCTTCCAAAGCAAATCGAAATCCCATTGAATAGGTTGTACTATTTTTGGTTGTCGATTACAGGAAAAAAGGCAGGCGACCACCAGAAAAGCCGCCAAACGGAAGATGTTTTTCATATTCTTAAGGTTTAGTTTTGCAAACTTACGTAAAAAACCTAAATTTGCAAAAATTTAATCTAATGAAGAAGATTTGTATTTTCTGCGGCAGCAGCATGGGGTTCGACCCCATCTATCGAGAGAAAGCCGCTGAATTGGGACGTGCTTTGGTAGACCGCCAGTGCGAGTTGCTTTACGGTGGCGGCAGCGTGGGCCTGATGAAGATTATCGCCGATGTGATGCTCGAAAACAAGTGTAAGGTCATTGGCACCATTACCCAACATCTGAAGGACATGGACGTTGGATACGATGATATTGATGAACTGATCGTGGTGGACTCGATGGCTGAGAGGAAGAAGGTACTCGAAGACATGGCCGACGGCTTTATCGCCATGCCGGGTGGACTTGGCACCATGGATGAGTTCTTCGAAGCTTTCGTGCTGAGTCAGCTCAGGGTATTCGACAAACCCGTGGCACTCTATAATGTAAACGGCTTTTACGACGACATCATCCGCTTCATCGATCATGCCACCAAGGAAGGCTTCATCCGCAAGGAACATGCCTACAACCTCATCATTAGCGACGACCCCAAGGAACTCTTGGAGAAGATGGAGCATTTCCAGCCGACGGACGTGAAGAAATGGGTGGTGGAGATTAAGGAGCAGGTTAAAGGTTAAAGGTTAAAGGTGAAAGGTTAGAGGTTAAAGGTTAGAGATTTAGGAAGAATTAAGAGATATGATTATTATTGGTATTACAGGGACGCTGGGGGCTGGCAAAGGCACCATCGTCGATTACTTGGTCAAAGAAAGAGACTTCGTGCATTATTCAGTGCGAGCTTTCATCACAGAAGAGATTGAGAAGCGTGGACTAGAGGTTAACCGCGACACGCTGACGGCCATGGGTAATGAGTTGAGAGCGGCACACACGCCCAGCTATATTACCGATCAGCTCTACGAGCGCGCCAAGGCAAATGGCAAAAACGCCGTCATCGAAAGCGTACGCACCCCTGGCGAGATCGCTTCATTGCGTCAGAAAGGCGAATTCTACCTCTTTGCCGTCGATGCCGACCGTAAGATCCGTTATGACCGTATTTACCTGCGTGGTTCGGAGACCGACCACATCGACTTCGAGACTTTCGTGGCCAATGAGGAACGCGAGATGACCGCCACTGACCCCAACAAGCAGAACCTTGGCGAATGCATCAAGCAGGCCGATTTCGTCTTTAACAACGACGGCACCATTCCTGAGTTGCATCAGCAGGTGGAGAAGGTCCTTACCCAGCTGCATGTCCGACCCACTTGGGACGACTATTTCCTAAACCTCGCAGATACCGTCTCGGAACGCGCCACCTGCGACCGTGGCCGCAGCGGTTGCGTCATCGTCAAGGACAAACAAATCTTGGTAACGGGCTATGTGGGCTCACCCAAAGGTCTCCCCCACTGCGACGACGTGGGGCATCTCTTCCGCAAAGTCATCCATGAGGACGGCTCCGTGACACAACATTGCGTCCGCACGGTCCACGCCGAGCAGAATGCCATCTGCCAGGCCGCCCGTAGAGGCATCGCCTTGGATGGCAGCACCCTATATTGCCGCATGACCCCATGCCGCACCTGCGCCATGCTCATCATCAACTGCGGCATCCAGCGTGTGGTGTGCGAACGCCGCTACCACGATGGCGCCGAAAGTGAGCAGATGTTCAAACAAGTGGGCATCGAGCTCGTCTATAAATATGACGAGGTGCAGCAGTACGCAGGACAAAAGTAATTTTTACTTTCCCATTCTTTCCTCAAGGGCTTCGGTGATGCCTTTGCGCATCTTGCGAAACACGTTGGTGAAGCGGAGTACTGTGCCGTCTTTCAACTCAATCTTGAAACCGCCAAGACCATATTTCCCGTATGAGGCAATCTCACTAAGCTCGATGCACCAAGACTTAGGGGCACCGCCCATATCCCAAACAGTCTTGCCTTCCAAGCCGGCAGGTTCAACAATGTAATACATCTTGTCAGGAGTGATGTACATGTGCCCATTCCATGAAGAAGCACGTGTTTTGTTAAACATGGGGTCAAAGACCTCCTTTTTCACGTTGGCCAGGTCGGCCAAGCTGAAATTGCTGTCAAGTTCGATCATAACACTCTTATTTTATGGTTAAACAATCAATTCAAATCTTTTTTCCAACAAAACGGACAATAACCCAAAGCACTGCCAAAGACACCAGGAAAGCAATCCAGGAAGGCAAGCCGAAAGCAGTCGGCAATACCCCGATCACCAAGGCCACACCGCCCACCGTCAATGCGTATGGCATCTGCGTGCCGACATGTTTGAGATGGTCACATTGACTCGCCAACGAACTCATAATGGTAGTGTCAGAGATAGGAGAACAATGGTCACCCATAACGGCACCAGCCAGCACAGAAGCCACCACATTGTAGAAAATCGGCAAAGCAGTGACGTCGGTCATCCCCTGCTCCTGACAAAGCAACCACGATGCCGGCAACACCAACGGATAGAGAATGGCCATTGTACCCCAGGAAGTGCCTGTTGAGAAGCCAATCAAAGCAGCTAATACGAAAGTGATTACTGGCACCAAGGCAGGCGACAGAGACCATTGCACCAACAGCTGCGACACAAACTCCGCGGTATGCATATCCTTGGTCACCAACGCGATGGACCACGCCATCGTGAGAATGACCACGGCATTGAGCATCGACTTGAAACCATCCACCGAAGCCTCCATGATCTTCCCAAACTTCACTTTTCTATGAACCAAAGTCACAACAATAGCTGTCAACAGTGAAATCAGCGATGACCACAGCAGCGCCGTAAAGGAATTGGCAGCGCCTAAGGTAGCGGACAATTTGGAGAAAAAGCCCACGCTGGCATCCGCCCACACTTGAGCGTCATATCCT
Organism: uncultured Bacteroidia bacterium; assembly: GCA_902800965.1. GTDB lineage: Bacteria > Bacteroidota > Bacteroidia > Bacteroidales > F082 > Limimorpha. Next base: position 144,829 of record CADCGK010000001.1, read on the forward strand.
GTTGCGATCAGCCCCACTACCGTACCCACAATGAGGACAGACAGAGGAATGATGGCATTCAAGGCACGACCTTGCTGTTCTTCCTCACGGGTTCCTTCCGACACAACATCGTGCGATTCCCTCGCTCTTCTTTCCGCCTTGAGCATCGGCCCGAAATCACGACCGCTCAGAATAAGCATCAAAACGAATGCAAGCGTCAAAAAAGGATAAAAGCTATAGGCTAGAGAACGGAAGAACACCGAATATGAAGACATCTCTAGACCGAGGTTATTGATCCCGTCCTGAATATAGCTCAACTCCGCCCCAATCCATGTGGTGATGAAAGCCACCGCCACCACTGGAGCCGAGGTGGAATCAACGATATATGAAAGCTTTTCTCTAGAAATGCGCAATTTGTCCGCCAACGGGCGCATGGTGTTGCCCACCACCAAAGTGTTTGAATAGTCGTCAAAAAACACACAGAGATCCATGACAAACGTCATCAACTGACCGGAACGAGGACCACGTGCTCTCTTGGAAAGCCAACTGACTATACCTTTCATGCCGCCATTGACCGTTATGATCTTCACCATGCCACCAATTAATAAGGTGAAGACAATGATTTTGATATGGTCGGAATCATAGAGCGAACCAACAATATAAGTGTCAACTACTCGCAGGAAGCCTCCTCCAATAGCTTCGAGAGGTCCGCATCCACCATAGAACGACATGATAATGGTGCCAGTAAGAATCCCAAAAAACAGCGAAGAGATCACCTCCTTGAGCAAAAGAGCCATTATGATAGCCACCAACGGTGGTAAAATTGACATCCAAAGCGGCATAATCAAAAATATTTGGTACAAAAATACAAATATTTTAACTATTTTAGCCTATAGATGCCATTTTGGTTTTATCTTTGCCTAAAATTCTACTAAACCAACACAATAATGAAAAAAGTATTATTTGCATTAGCTTGCTTTGTTTCCTCATTCTTCTTCGCAAGCTGCACACAAGAGCAATTCAACGATTTTTTGGAAAAGAAGCCGAACATTTCATTCGTTGAAGAAGAAGGTTACATTTCCAACAACAACAGTGTACTAATTGGCACCGAGCTGTCATTTAAAATAAAAGCATCTCCAAATGCTGGAAGTAAGAGCCCTTTGGCTCGTATTGTTTTTACCATCACCGACATCAATGGTAAAATTGTAAAAGAATCTAGGCCAACTATTCAAGATCCAACCGTCGAAACAGTTTTCACTGAATCCTTTACGACAGATAAGGCATCGACCTATGCTATTACCGCCGCTGTCACCGACGAAGAAGGGAAAGTCAATATTGCCGAACTCACTGTCACTTACATGAATCCCGTCATTGCCGAAATTGGTGTATTCAAAGGCAACTTGGCTATTTTAGGACGTGTCACCACCGATGGCGGAATCATTCCCGGAACCAATCCTATTGACGAGCCGCTTGACATCAGCGATATCGTCACGAGAATCACCTTGGGTTCTGTTGAGAACAACAAGATCAACGCCATGATTGACATCGAAGGCACTCCCGTTATCTTTGAAGCGACTCAAAATGGCAATGATCTTGTATTCGACGAGTTCATTTTTAACAAGGCCATCAATCTTTATGGCGTTGATATAGAACTAAACATCACTGTTAACATGACAGGCGTGTTAGAAAACGACGTTCTTACCTTAGACGGCACTGCTTCAGGAACAGGCGTCGTCAAAGTGTTAGGAATCAACGTTAACGTAAACTTGATTGACGGCACCATCACTGGCGAGTTGGAAAAAGAAGAATGACCTGAAACATTAGTTTTGGACTTACCAAAGCGACATAAAAAAAACGGGCCAAAAGGTCCGTTTTTTTAGTAGCGGGGGCAGGACTCGAACCTGCGACCTTTGGGTTATGAGCCCAACGAGCTGCCTCTGCTCCACCCCGCATCGTGTTTCAGGCTGCAAAATTAAATAGTTTTTTGTATCTTTGCAAGCGTTTTAATGATTTTTTTTAGAAATGAACCATAAAGCAGGCTACGTCAACATCATAGGGAGACCCAATGTGGGCAAGTCAACCCTCATGAACCAACTCGTTGGAGAGAAAATCTCCATCATCACCTCCAAAGCACAGACCACAAGGCACCGCATCCTCGGCATCGTGAACGGGGACGACTTCCAAATCGTCTTTTCCGACACTCCAGGCATCATTAAAGATCCAGCTTACAAGATGCACGAGGTAATGAACCAGTTTGTCAATGTGGCGCTCATCGATGCCGACTTGATCCTCTTCGTGGTTGATATCACCGACAAAAAGATTGAGGAGAAAACCGTTGAGAGGCTGAAAAACACTGATATCCCCGTCTTTGTGCTGATCAACAAGATTGATTTGTCAGACCAGCAAGGACTCGAGCAAGCCGTGGCTTTCTGGGAGAAAGAGTTGCCCAACGCCACCATTTTCCCCATCTCGGCACAGCACAATGCCAATGTTCAGCACGTATTCGAACAGATCCTCACCAAGTTGCCCGACTGTCCGCCTTACTTCCCCAAGGACGAACTCACCGATCGTTCCATGAGGTTCTTTATCACCGAGATCATCCGCGAAAAGATCCTGCTGAACTACCAACAGGAGATCCCCTATTCCGTACAGGTCGAGGTGGAATCGTATGAAGAAACCGAACGCCATGTCCACATCCGCTCCATCATCTATGTAGCGCGCGACTCCCAAAAAGCCATCATTATCGGCAAAGGCGGGGCCGCCATCAAGAAACTTGGTATGCAAGCCAGAGCAGATATCGAGGAATTCACAGGAAAGAAGATATTCCTGGAGCTGTTTGTCAAGGTCGATAAGGACTGGCGAGACAACGAGCAGGAACTGAAACGGTTCGGATACGAGGCATAATCAGTTAGGAGTTAGGGGTGAGGAATTAGGAGTAATTTCGTATTTTTGCAGCCAAAAAGGAAAAGCCATGTCAAACATCGTAGCAATCGTAGGCCGCCCGAACGTGGGCAAATCAACATTATTCAATCGCATGCTCAAGCAGCGTCAAGCCATTGTGGAAGAGACCAGTGGCGTGACACGTGACCGACATTATGGCAAGAGCGACTGGAACGGAAAGGAATTCACCGTTATTGACACTGGCGGATATGTGATCGGTTCAGATGACATCTTCGAGGAGGAGATTCGCAAACAAGTGGATCTGGCCATTGAAGAAGCCGACGTCATCGTCTTCGTTGTCAACGGTAGAGATGGACTCCATGTGTTGGATGAAGACGTGGCCGTTATTTTACGTCAGCAGAAAAAGCCCGTGTTGCTTGCCGTGAACAAGATCGACGAACCTAACAAAGAGCTTTTGGCCAGCGAGTTCTACGCCTTGGGGCTAGGAGAGCCCTACCCCATCTCGGCCATGACGGGCTCAGGTACTGGAGATTTGCTAGACAAGGTCTGCGAACTGCTCCCCAGCGACACTACCGATTTCGACACTTCACTGCCACGTTTCACCGTCGTTGGCCGTCCAAATGTAGGCAAGTCATCCCTCATCAACGCTTTCCTTGGCACTGACCGCCATATTGTGACCGACATTGCCGGTACCACCCGCGATACCAACGACACCCGCTACAACGCCTTCGGCATGGACTTCATGCTTGTGGATACCGCCGGACTTCGCAAGAAGAGCAAAGTGGAAGAAGACATCGAATTCTATTCTGTGATGCGTTCCATCCGCGCCATCGAAAACTGCGACGTGGCCATCCTGATGATCGACGCACAGAACGGCTTCGAAGCACAAGACATGAACATTCTTCGCCTCATTGAGAAGAACCGCAAAGGTCTGGTAGTCGTCGTAAACAAATGGGACCTCATCGAGAAAGACTCCAACACCCACCTCGCCTTCGAGCAGGCCATCCGCGCCAAGACCGCACCGTTCACCGACTACCCCATCATCTTCACCTCGGCCATCAACAAGCAGCGTATCTTCAAAGTGTTAGAGACCGCTCATCAGGTCTATGAAAACCGCGAGCGCCGCATCCCTGTCCGCGAGTTGAACGATGTCATGCTGGAGATCATCGGCTCCGTGCCGCCACCGACAGCATCACGCGGCCGTTATGTGCGCATCAAATACATCACCCAGCTCAAGAGTGTGTTCCCCCAGTTCATCTTCTTCTGCAACCTCCCGAAAGACGTGAAGGAGTCGTATGAACGCTTCCTTGAAAACAAAATCCGCGAGAATTGGGACTTCACTGGGGTGCCTATTCAGATGATTTTTAAGGAGAAGTAAGAAGAAAGAATGGAATCAGAAGGCGTCAGAATGGACAAATGGCTATGGGCGGCACGGCTCTTCAAGACCCGTGCCATCGCCACCGATGCCATCAAAGGAGGCAAAGTCAAGATAGACGATGCGCCAGTCAAGCCTTCGAGAGAAGTCAAAGAAGGCGATGTCATCCAAGTTCAGATTGAACAACTTCACAAAGTAGTTCAAGTCAAAACCGTGATAAAAAACCGTGTTCCGGCAAAGATGGTTCCCGAAGTCTATACCGACCTTACCCCACAAGAAGAATACGAGCGCATTGAGTTCATGCACGCTTACAAGGGCGAGTACCGTGACCGCGGCGCAGGCCGTCCCACCAAGAAAGAACGAAGGATGATAGAGAAAATCAAAGAAGAGTTTTAATCAACATAAAAGGTTTGTCTGCTGGTTTCATATCCTTGCTCGTCATAAAAAATCCATTCACCGTTCTTTCTTCCTTTTTTATATTGACCTCTCATGTAAATATTGCCGTTCTCATGGTACACACTGGCTTCTCCAGTACGGATACCATCTTCGAAAAAGCCCGTGCTCTGCACTTTCCCATCAGGGAAATATGACTTCCATTCACCAGAACGTTTATCGTTCTTCATACCGCCTTCCATCTTGACAATGCCGTTTTCATAATACTGCACCTCTCGAACACATTCATTCTTTTTATTGACATAGTGCAGAGATGCCGGCTGTCCGTTGTCGTATGTCTGGACCACCTCTTCTTTCAATTGATCCTTACAAGAAATCAAGGCAATAAATAAAAAAGCTAATAGGAATAGTTTTTTCATGTTGTGGTATTTTAATACTTAAATAACAATCTTTTTCCTCTTTGATTCTCATTAAAAACACCGTTCTCATAAACCAAATTGCCATTCACAAAAGTATGTGACACATGGCAATGAGTTTGGACACCGTCGAAGGGAGTCCACGCACACTTGCAATACTCATCTTTATCAGCAATACGATGGTTTGCGTTCAAGTCAACGATCGCCAGATCGGCATGATACCCTTCCCTGATAAAGCCACGACGATCAATCCGATAAAGGATCGCCGGGTTATGGCACATCAACTGCACCAACATTGGCAGATCGTTTTTAAGCACATTCGCCATTACTTCCAAAGAATGTTGAATCGATGGGAAACCGGACTTGCTCGTAAAATAATCACCCGTAAACTTTTCCTCTCTCAAATGTGGAGCATGATCGGTGCCGATAGTGTCAATCAAGCCCTCACGCAAGGCCAGTTGCAAAGCTTCCTTGTCTCGATGCGACTTAATAGCCGGGTTGCATTTAATAGCAAAACTTTTTTGTTCGTAATCATTTTCATCGAACCATAAGTAATGCGGACATGTCTCAGCAGTTATTCTTTTGTCTTGCAGAGGTATATCATTTCTAAACAAAGACAATTCTTTTTTGGTAGAGATATGCAATACATGAAGTCGAGCGCCGAACTTCTCTGCCATGTCAACAGCTTTTGCCGAGGATCTGTAGCAAGCCTCAACAGTACGAATTAATGGATGAATGCTCGCGTCAACAATGACTTCTCCTTTCGACGCAAGGTCTTTACAACAGACCGTGTTGGCGTGAATGATGGCTTCATCCTCACAATGGGCTGCTATCAAGCATGGCGATTCCTTAAACAAGTGTACCAAAGCTTCGTCTTTGTCCACCAACATATTGCCCGTACTACTGCCCATGAATAACTTGATGCCGCACACCTGCGCAGGGTCGGTTTTTAGCACCTCGGCAAGATTATCATTGGTTGCCCCCAGATAAAAAGAATAATTTGCCAACGACTTCTCTGCAGCAAGGTCGAACTTCTGTTGAAGTAGTTCTTGTGTTGTAGTCTGCGGAACCGTGTTGGGCATGTCCATGAAAGAGGTCACACCACCAGCCACGGCAGCGCGGCTCTCTGAATGGACATCAGCCTTATGGGTTAATCCCGGCTCGCGGAAGTGCACATGCTCATCGATGACACCGGGAATCAAGTACTTGCCTGTGGCGTCAATCACTTCAGCATGCTCAGGCTCAAAAGGTTGCCCATCGACAACAATCTTTGAAATCAATCCGTCAGAAACAAGGACACTTGCCACGAAGGTCTCTCCCTCGTTGACAAGTGTCGCGTTCTTTATCCAATAGTTCATCCTTTATTCTTTTCGAGGTTTTATCTTACCGGTCAAGCCCCTCCAGCGAAGATTGATCACTCCGAAGACGGCCTCCCGGAAAATGCCTTTGCTCATCTTTGACTGTCCCTCTCTGCGGTCAGTAAAGATGATAGGCACTTCTTCGATCTTGAAGCCAAGCTTCCAGGCGGTGTATTTCATCTCAATTTGGAAGGCATAGCCGACAAATTTAATTCTGTCGAAGTCGATGGTCTCAAGCACTTTTCGAGTGTAGCACACAAAACCAGCCGTGGTATCACGCACCTTCATACGGGTGATGAAACGCACGTATGCTGAGGCATAGTACGACATCAGCACTCGTCCCATGGGCCAGTTCACCACGTTGACACCCGTAATATACCGTGAGCCGACTGAAAGATCCGCGCCATTGGCACAGGCGTCGTGCAACCTTGCCAAGTCATCTGGATTATGCGAGAAATCTGCATCCATCTCGAAGACGTACTGATAGTCACGTTCCAACGCCCATTTGAAACCAGTGATATAAGCCGTTCCCAAGCCAAGTTTACCAGGGCGTTCGAGGATGAACAGCTTGTCGGAGAACTCAGCCATCAAACCTTTGACAATATCGGCAGTCCCATCAGGACTGTTATCGTCAATGATCAAGATATCAAAGGCCATAGGCAAATTGAAAACATACCGAATAATCTTCTCAATGTTCTCTTTTTCTTTGTAAGTTGGGATGATGACTAAGTTCTCAGACATAAATTATGATGCTAAATATTCTTATTCAACCACAAAGTTCTTCACTTCCCAAGCAGGGCATACATTTTCAGTACTGGTGTATTTGAACGCGATCGTCACATTCTGACCGACGAAGTTGCTCAAATCGACGGTGGCATTTTGAAACACCCAGTTTGGATCAGGTTCTGGCCATGAACCTATATTCAACTCTGTCCAAGTAGCCGTAGTCACATCACCAGTATAATCCGTGGAAACCATGACAAAGAACGACCCTTCTGCCGAGGCAAAGGCGACAGCATGATCAAAACTCAAAGTAGCAGCAGTGACATTTGACAAATCGATTTGCGGTGAAACGAGCCAGCTTTCTGTCCCATGGGCACCCTGGTAATACCCGTTGGCTTTCATGCAATGGAAGTTGTTCATATAAGCCCACACATAGTTCAAACCCGCAAGCTCGACATCTTTGATGACAAATTCCCCCTGGCCATTGGCAAATGTCTCAGAATAGATACCCTGGGTCGGTGGAGTTGGTGGGGGTGTCGGAGTGTCACCGCCTTCAAGCACAAAGTCGTTCTCGGTGCCACCACTATCGCGCAAACCGGCTTGTCCGAAATAGGTACGGAGTTTCCCGTTCACGGCCAGCATTTTACCAAGATTTTCTGGATGTTCAACTAAGTTGACCTGTGTGCGAAGTGGCTTATTGTTAGGCAGATTGACAATCACGCACAATGCGACTTCATTGCAGCTTGGGTCATCAGCAATCAGCACATTAGTGTTCAGATTGAAAGGAGCACCCCAGTCAATTTGATCGTTTGAACTGACAGAGTTGTTGTCTGGTTTCACTGCTCCTACGATATAACCTTTCACCCATCCCACAACATCTTGACCTTGCAAACCGATAGCTGAAGCAACATTATACGGGTCGTCTTGCGTGCCACTACCTGCACCAGGTCCTGGGGTTGGTGGAGGCGTTGGGCCAACGCCAGCGCCTTCCTCAACAGTGATACTCTTGATTTCCATCGTACCAGCCTTTTGATCTGTGGAGGTGTATTTCACAGCAACAGTAACCGTCTGGCCCACATATTCAGTCAAAGGAATCTCAGCAGTTAGGAAGTCATTCCAGTTAGTACCTTCTCTCAAAGTAGAAGGAACTTGATTCCAAGTAGCTGTTCCTGGCTCATTACCAAAAGCATAATCTGTTGAAGCCCACACGGTGACTTCTTCGTTAATATTGGTGAAGTAACGTCCGATATAAACCAAAGTCATCTTTGCATCATCCACACCCGTGATCGCGACAGGCGAAGAGATCAACCAGTCTTCGTTAGCGTAGTTTTCACCAGGATTACCACCGACGTGACCTGTCATATTAGCACTGCTGTAGTCGATGATCCAAGACTGGGCTCCTAACACATCTTTGGTGATGTAAGTGCCGAAGTCTGTAGCGAACGACTGGGAGTATGGCATGCTCTGGACTTCTCCTCCTGGCGTAGGCGGATTGGGACCGACGCCGCCACCTTCCTCGATGATGATGCTTTGAATCTCCATGGTACCTGCCTTTTGGTCAGTGGAGGTGTATTTCACAGCAATAGTAACCGTTTGTCCGACATATTCAGTCAAAGCAATCTCAGCAGTCAGGAAGTCATTCCAATTGGTACCTTCTCTCAAGGTAGAAGGAACTTGATCCCAAGTAGCTGTTCCCGGCTCATCACCAAAAGTATAATCCGTAGAAGCCCAAACAGTGACTTCTTCGTTAATATTGGTGAAGTAACGACCAATATAGGACATAGTCATCTTGACATCACTCACGCCGGAGAGATCCACCGGTGAAGAGATCAGCCAGTCTTCGTTAGCGTAGTTTTCACCAGGATTGCCACCAATGTGTCCTGTAATCTTAGCCGTACTATAGTCAATCACCCAAGATTGTTCACCCAACACATCGAAGGTCTTATAAGTGCCAAAGTCGGAAGCGAAGCTCTGCGTATATGGCAAATGCTGCACCTCGCCAGCCGGTGTTGGAGGAGTCGGTTCTCCACCTTCAAATTCCATCTCTTTCTTGGAACGAAGGATCAGCTGCCAGTCGCTGTTATAGACTGAAGCGATTGCCACCAAGCTACCTTTACCAGCAGGAATCAGGTCGTATGCGAAATTGGCATAATTACTGGTGCGGACAATGATCTCACCAGTAGCGTCTTTCAAGTTACGGTTGGTGTTTTCACCTGGGTTGCAGAAAGCGGAACCCTGATCGACAAACTCCACATCATTGAGTTTCACCAAACCGGCAGTGAAGTTACCTGTCTTGATATCGGCGATGGTCACCGTGGCAGGCTCGATCGGATCGTTGAAAGGATAAATGATCAAATGGCCGTCAGGGCTGAAGCCTTTCCCATCAATACCCACAATCTGAGGCAGGTTGTGATAGTTGTTGACCATCAGATTCTTGTCAAGGAAAACACGGACAGAGTCGCCGATACGGGCAGCAGATGAGGTGTTCATCAACAACTCGATGGCTTTGCCCGATTTACGGTCCTGAATGAAGATGGTCTTGTAGAGGTTGCCCGACTGTTCGTCGGCAGTGACGATACCGCAAACCGAAGCCTCGGTAAAGCTTGTGTTGGCTGGCATGGCAAGCAGGTCGTCGATGGAGTAAAGCTCTCCAACCGGCAGCACTGGGATCAGAGGAACTTCATAATCTTTCTTGCATGAGGTGAAAAGCACGCCCATCAAGGCAAGAAGAATAAAACTGGTTTTGAATAGGTTTTTCATATTTTATATATATTTAAATTCTTACTTCTTTCTTCTGTCTTCTTACTTCCTCACCGTTAAATTAAGGAAGAAATTCGTTCCATACATATAAGAGTACTTCGACGGGAACATGTCGGGATCGTTGGCGTTGAAGCGCAACTGGTCATAACCGTACAGAACAGCACTCTTGTTGTTGAGGATGTTGTTGACGCTGGCGGTGAACAGGAAATAGTATCCTTTATATCTACGAGAGTAACCGCCGAAGAAGTCGAGGGTGAAGGTTGAGTGCAATGGATCTTGTGCAAGCACTGCTGGAATACGGCCATCACCTTCAGCATAGTGCGCCATGCCGACTTTGGTGTGGTTGTAAGGGTTGATATCGAAATACATGTTGGCCAGATAGTTGGCATTCATGCTCACCCACCAGTTTTTGGGGTCATTGTATCTGATACCCAACGAAGCCACGGTTTCAGGACCTGAAGAAACGTGGTAGTTCTTCAAATAGGCCGTATGACCATTGATATAGGCATTGTCGTTATTGTCATCATAGATGGAGAAGAGTGGATTGTTCGTATAAACATGGACACCATTGGCAGCGGCAGCCTGCAAGGTGATGGTGGGCGTCACGTTGTATTCAGCACCCATCTCAAGACCGACGCTCTTTTGGTTGATACCAGTCATGACGAAGTTGATATATTCACTCGTATAGGAATTGCCCGATTCAGAAGAGCCAGTATAAACATTCTCGCAATAGAAGCTGCGGTTCCAGATAAGATTGTGATAGGTATAATAATAACCTGTCAGGCGGAACTTGAAGATAGGTGAACGGTACTGATAGCCGAGATCAACAGCTGCGATACGTTCGCTTTCAGGCTTCTCTGACACAAGCGTGTGGCGGGTACGAGGCGACACGTAGATGTCTCTGAACTGCGGTGCCTGGTAGATATAGGCCATGTTGGCTACGATGTGGTTACGTCCGTTGATGGCGTATGTGACACCTGCCTTGACAGCTGGGTCAAGAAAGTTATTCATCTTGTCACGACCGAACGACAAGCTGTCGGGGAAAGCGCCGTTGTTGAACAAGCCTTGGCGCCAGATCTGGGTATAAGAAAGCTGGAGGCCGAGATACATATCGAAATTACCTACCAGATAGTCCAACTGGCTCCAGATACGGCCGGCGTTACGATTGGCGTAATAATTATAGTTGATGATGTCGCCCTTTTTGGCTACATGGTTGGGCGTATTCAAGTCGATTTGGCATTCGTCTGACTCCAGATTCTCTGCATATTTATTAATATCGTAATAGAAGTCACCACCCAGCAAATCGTCAACCAGCTCGTAGTAATGCGTACGAGAGTTGCTGTAAGCCAAACCACCAGCCAAGATCAAGTTCGGTTGGAACTCATGCTTAAAGTAGGAGGAAGCTCCCATCTGCCTCTTGTCGTAACGGCGTTCGGCAACGATATATTTAGAGGACAGTCCTGAAATCGTCTTGCCTTCACCATTGGCGTTGACAATCGTGGCGCTGTGGTTCATGTTGGCGAGATAAAGTCCATCCCAATCGATTTGGGTCACCTTCGGGTCGCGGTCCAACCAGCTTTGAAATGCGTTTTCGTATTCAGCGGTGCTGGTGGCGTGGTTGATCAGGTAACTGGGCAAGTTCTTGTAATAATCAGGACGCGGATCGGCGGCTTCACCCCATTCGAGGGCAGTCTGTCCACCAGGACCGGCAAAGAAGAAGGCCGAAGTGGTGAGCTGCGTCTTTTGGCTAGGTGTCCAATACCAAGTCAACTGTGTAAACGGCTGATGATAACGGCTTACCCTTGAGTTACGGATCACTTGCTTTCCATTGGGAAGGGTTTGATAGCCCCAGTTGGGATTGTAATAGTTGGAGCCAACGAGGTCGTAAGCTTCCTGGACCACTGGCGACGAACCTCCACGTTGTGAAGGAGCACCAAAGAAGGTAAGGTCAAGGCTATGCTCTTCGTTTATCTTCTTCTCTACGGAAAGGAAATAACTGGCAGCCTCGTAGAAGGTGCCCTCTGTATAACCTTTTCCAGCATAACGGGCGCTGGCCATCGCCATCAGATACCAGCCATTGCCCATCTCGCCCGTGCCGATGGAGGCATTGAGGCGGTGGTTGTAGGAACGGTTGGAGAAGGCATAGCCCAAAGAGATCTGCTTGCGGTACTGCGAGGCACGCGTTGAGAAAGCCGTAAGGCCGCCGAGACCGCCGAAGCCGGCATCGGTACGGCCTAGACCCTCAACAAGCACCGAGTTGCGGAATGCATCGTTGAGACCTCCCCAGTTGGAGAACACCGGACGGCCCGTCTCAGGGTCGTTCATCAAGATGCCGTTGATCATGACATCGGAATACTTCGAGTCGTTGCCACGCACACGATAACGAAGCGCTCCCAAGTTGTAGGCGGCGATGGAATTGAACACATCGCGCGATGAGTGCAGCAAGGTGGAAGCATCGTTCACAGAGGTCGATGACTCGTCGAAATCAGAGTCAAGCAGAATGACCGTAGGAACCTCCACTTCTTGTTGGTTCACTGTCGTATCCACCGTCTGGGCAGTAAGCCTGACGCATAACAAGACAGCGATTGCTAAAAGTAATGTTTTCCTCATATTAGTTGATTTCATTTGTACTTCAAAATCGGAATTATAGATAGAGTGCAAATATATAAAATCTCCTTTTATTATTTTTATTATTTGAGGTTTTTCTTATTTTTGCAGTGTAAAAAATGAATTGTGATGAACAAAACACTCATTTGGATCCTTGTAGCTGCGGCCATGTTCTGCGGCCTGAAGTCACTCAACGCACAAGATCAACAAGCCTATAAAATCGGCCTCGTCGGTTTCTACAATTTGGAAAACCTTTTTGACACCATCGACGATCCGCTCAAGATCGATGAAGAGTTCACTCCCGATGGCGCCAACCAGTGGAACACCGAAAAATACAAGGCCAAACTGCACAACATGGCCTACGCCATCTCCACCATCGGAATGGACTACACTCCTGATGGCGCGGCGGTGTTAGGTCTTTGTGAGTTGGAAAACCGTCAAGTGTTAGAAGACTTGGTTGCTCAACCGGAGATCGTCGGACGCAACTACCAAATTGTGCATTATGACTCGCCCGACCGTCGTGGTGTCGATGTGGCTCTGATCTATAATCCCAAATATCTAAAGGTAACTGGCTCCAAATCGTATCGCACGGTGGTGCCTGACGAGCCCGAATTCATCACCCGCGACCAACTGCTGGTGTCAGGGCTCTTTGATGGCGAGCCCATGCATTTCATCGTGATGCACTGGCCTTCACGCTACGGCGGCGAGAAACGCTCCTTGCCCGGCAGAATGGCAGCCGCCAAGCTTTGCCGTCATATCACCGACTCTTTGTTGGCCGACGACCCCAACGCCAAGGTCATCATGATGGGTGACTTCAACGACTACCCCACTAACAAGAGCATCACTAAGCATCTTCGTGCCAATGGCGACAAGAAGCACCTTGAGGAAGGCGACTATTTCAACCCCATGTACGAGCTGCACCAAAACGGAATCGGCACTAACTATTACCGCGACGTTCCCGGTGTATTAGACCAAACCATCATCACGCCCGCACTGCTTCCTACCGATTACAGCACCTACCAGTACAAGAACGCCAAGGTACACAACAAGGAGTTCCTGAAACAGCATGGCGGCCGTTACAATGGATTCCCCTTCCGCACCTTTGCCGCTGGCGTCTGGGCAGGAGGATATAGCGACCACTTCCCGGTTTACCTGATTCTTTTAAAGAAGGCAGAATAAAGAAGAAAGAAGTCAGAATATTTCGATTTCATCCACAAAGATCCAAGCGGGATGTCCATAGCCGTCATGATCCTTTGGCAGATCATGGCATTTGATGATGACCTCAACATAACGAGCCGTAACAGGTTCGAACTCCAGTTCATAGCTGAAGACTCCGTCTTTGTCCATCCAAGTGGAGATCTCAATTTCTTGTTGGCCCACTTTTCTGTACTTTTTCCCATCGTCGGAAACGAGCACCGTAGCCTGACTTGGATTATAAATCCAGGAGCCCTTGTTCACCAAGGCGTTGAAACGGACATAGCTCAAGGTGGCATTCTGCTCCAGGTCGATGACAGCATCAAGAGGCTGTCCCCAGAAGCCCAGCCAGCGGCCTGAAGTATAAGCGCAACGGCCTTTTTCACCGTCAACGAGCACCGGAGCCCCGTTATAGGCATACTGCTCATTGGGCTGTTCACGTAGCGTGATAGGTTTGTGGGTGGCCAGATTCGGCACTACAGTATCGGCCCAAACCTGTGGGTTGAAAATCTGCTTGGCATAGTTGTAATGATAGAGATCGTACAGCTGTGCCATGCGACGGCAACGTTCCACCAAAGCATTGAAATCGCGGCTCTCCAGATCAGGATTGTTCCATTGGATTTCGGTCAGTGCATCCATACGTGGCATGGCCATATATTGCACATGATGGAACGAAGTGATATATTCCGTCCAGATGTTGGCCTGCAAACCGATGATATGCTTTTGCTGTTCGGGCGTCAGCTCCTTCGGCATTGGCTGGAACTCATACACTCGCGACACTGGCAGGTAGCCTCCGACACAGGAAGGCTCGGTGGAAGGATCTTCGCTCTGATAGTAGTCGAAATAGAGATGGGAGCCGGGACACATGATCACGTCGTGACCTTTCCGAGCAGCTTCGATGCCGCCTTCCGTACCACGCCAGCTCATGATGATAGCAGACTCGGATACATTGCCCTCCAGAATCTCATCCCATCCGATGACTCGGCGGCCACGAGCTTCCACCACCTTGGCCATGCGGTTCATCACATAGCTTTGCAGGTAATCTTCTGCGGAGAAACGAGCATCTTTCTTAATACCCAATTCTTTGATTTTCTTCTGGCATTTGGGGCATTTCTGCCAACGCACCTTCGGACATTCGTCTCCTCCGATATGGATATACTGCGAAGGGAAGATGTCCATTACTTCATTGAGCACATCTTCGACAAACTGCATGGTCTCTTCATTGCCAGCGCACAGCACATCGTCCGACACGCCCCAGCGCTTCCACACCTCGTACGGACCACCCGTGCAGCCCAGCTTCGGATAAGCCGCCAAGGCAGCCTGCATGTGGCCTGGCAAGTCGATCTCAGGGATGATGTTGACATGACGCTCAGCAGCGTATTGAACAAGGTCGCGGAGTTGTTCCTGGGTATAGAAACCACCATGGCGGATGGTGTCGTAGAGCCGACCGTTACGCCCAATGACCGTACCATTGCGGTAAGCCCCAACCTTGGTCAGCTCAGGATATTTCTTGATTTCGATACGCCAGCCTTGATCCTCGGTAAGGTGGAAATGGAACTGGTTCATGTTGTGCATAGCCAGCATATCGATATAGATTTTCACCGAATCAAGATCCATGAAATGGCGGCATGGGTCGAGATGCATGGCACGGTAGGGGAAGTTGGGCCAGTCGCGGATGACGGCAGTTGGAAGTTGACAGTTGGCAGTTGGCAGTTGGCCGATTGGCAAGCTCTTTCTCAACGTTTGGATGCCGTAAAACACGCCAGCTGCATCGGCACCTTTGATGACGACTTGCTTAGAAGTGATATTGATTTCGTAGGCCTCAGTCTGGTCAAAACCAATACTATCGATGAGCAGAAGGATGGCGTTGGAGACGTCATTGCGAGCGGAACGCGGTGAAGCGTGGCAATCCAACTTAATCCCAGTTATATCTTTGATGTATTCACTAAGAAACTGTGCTTCGCGTTGGAGACCTTCTTCATAATGGATTTTGGTTTTTCCTTGAAGCACAAACGGCTTCTCTTCTGTAAGTTTCACCTCTTTGGGTTGAGGGATGACGTCGTAGTTGGCTTCAGGAAGTGGCTGTTGAGTGCATGCAGATAGCATTGCGGCCACAATACTTAAAGTAAGAAATAGATGTTTCATATCAGATAATGCTACTTAACCAAAACTCTTCCAATAGCCGCCTGCACCAACTCCTCCATCAGGTAATAGGTATCCGGATTGGGATGGCAGCCGTCATCGCTGAGGTCTTTTTGGAAACCCATGTCTTTATCGGCAAGGGCAGCGTGATAGTCCACATAGACAATATCGTTCGCCTCGGCGTAAGCTTTCAGGTTCTTGTTGATGTTAACGATGGTCTGTGCGGCATCCTTGATCTCCGATCTCCAAACAAATGCCTTACAAGGCGGGATGGAGCTGATGATCGGGATGATACCGTTGGCTCGGGCAAGCGAGCACATGGAAATCACATTGTTGACCACCTGCTCGGGGCTTACCCAAAAATCATTGTGCGCCACGTCGTTGGTACCAGCCATGATAACCACCACCTTCGGATGGAGGTCGATGACATCCGATTGGAAACGCACCAAGATATGGGCCGAGGTCTGTCCTCCGATGCCTCTTCCACAATAGTTATGATCCTTGAAAAACTCAGGATGATAGAGGGCCCAAATTTCGGTGATGGAATTCCCAATAAAAACGACTTCCGGATAATCTCTATTAGCTATAATTCTTTCATTGTCAGCTTTATAGTCGTTAAAGCGAAACCAATCTTGGGAATAGCCAAACATAGTCATAGACGATAACAGCATGATCATAAATGTCTTTTTCATCGTACGGTCATTTTGGATGATATTTGGTTGGATTTCAAATTCGGGCAATGCGACTTGATGAAGTCATACACGAAATCGTAATCCTCCTTGGGAACATAGATTTGGTTTCGTTCCAACAGCTGGTTAACCTTGATGGTGTGTAGCCACCGGCGGCTGCGAACACGCCTAACCTTACTGAATTCAGAGGTGCTGGAGTTTTTTACCGTGGAAAGCATTCCTGCCCCCATGGTAGAGGGCCGCTTGGCGAAGAGGCCGACGAGGAAAGTAAGCATCCCAATTTTGCGAGCCTTCTGCTGTTGGGCAGCCAATTGGTTGTGAACAATCTTATGCTCGTCCATTTCAAAAAGGACTACGTATTTCCCTCCGAACACCCATGAAAGAAACACCGTACTCACGAAAGTCAGCACGGCAAAACCGCCTAATGCGATACCCATCGCCTTAACCATGCCTAGTGCTCCAGCCCAGTCGCCATCAACGAGGTACATGATCGGGCAAAAAATCAAAAACAAGATCAGCACAGTGTAAAAAAAGACCTTGAACACTGTGATCATGATGACAGGGTTTGTGATCATATTGAGTTCATATTTCCAACGGTATTTCCCGTCTTCACATAGCCTGACCCTAGAGCCCATATAATCAATGCTTTCTTTTTGTCCTGAATCCAAACGACAGCTCATGGCTTATAACTATTTAATTCATTCAAAGGCCTGGTATACTATATGTAATGCATCTAATGACGTGTCGTCTATTGCCTTATCCATGCCTGTCCATTTTCGTTTCACCTTTACAGCGTCGTCGCCATTAAACTCAATAAAAGCACCGTTATTTCCAGTTTTTGAAGTGATCTTACCGTTTCCATTAAATGAAGCAGTTCCAGAAATACCGCTTGTCCATTGATACGATTCAGACACAGCCATTGTAAAGGTTCCTGTGCCTGTTTTTTTATCATAATGTCCGCTTAATGTAACATTCACGGATGCATCACAGTAATTATCTGAATTATAACATTGGTAGCGACTACACTTTCCTTGTGAGGAGATGCTGAAACTACCATTTCTTTCAAGCCGGAGGTCAGTTTTACTTAAAGCATCCGATATGGCTTGATTGAAGGCTTGACTATCACACTCCTCACCATAATAACCAATTCCATCAAAAGATTTGAAAACAAAGTCCGGCCTTGATTTGTTCAGTTCCACCTCAGTGGTACCACCTGTAGTATCTACCACAAAACCAATCGCCTCAATGGGTGTTTTGCCATTTTTGAAATCATCCTCGTTTTTATAGATCAACACTTGGTTAGGTCTCCCCATAGTCTTGTATTGGCTTAAAGTAACATGCTGTGAATTCTCTCGAGGAAATTCCGTTTGCCATCCCTCATCACGGAATGTGTCTTCATTCGGGATATTGACATGCCAGCCCATGTAGGGTTTCTTGTCGACACCCAAGCAGATGGTGCGGCCTACATACTTGGCGCTCCCTGACTCTGCCCCAAGCGTTTCCTTGATCACGATATTGATATCAGGATCGTATTGAGGTTTTTCCGTCCACAGCAAGGCATCCAGTCTGTCACAGTCTTTCTGCAACTGATTG
Source organism: uncultured Bacteroidia bacterium (assembly GCA_902800965.1). Taxonomy (GTDB): domain Bacteria; phylum Bacteroidota; class Bacteroidia; order Bacteroidales; family F082; genus Limimorpha. The sequence continues at coordinate 162,959 of CADCGK010000001.1, forward strand.
ATATTGTATCCGTTCTCGCCCAACCACTTGTAAAAAATCTCTTGGTCAGGATAACACTCGAGATACTTGTTCACTACTACGCACAGTTGTTCATTAATTAAATTAGGCATACCATAAACCCGTCTATAACCATCATCCAAGAAAACCAAATCCCCGTCTTTATCCACCAGTTCATTGCGGAACCGATCCATCAAGTTGTTCACGATGGTCAGGCGTTGAACGTAGTCGAAATGCTTTTTCTCAAGGCATTCGCTATTCAAATCCACGTAGGTCTCAATCAAGTCCAAGAGTTTTCTTGCCTCCGCTTTCCTCTTAGCAATCTCTTTCTTTTCGCGATAACGTTCATCCAACATGGCCTTGATCTCTGCATCGCTCATACCATGCAGAAACTCGGGAGTGGAGACCCTCAAGCTAATGATGTTCCAATGATCTTGATCCACAACGCCACCATTCCCATCGGCGATCTTCTCATAGTTTTCATATAAATCATTCATCTGTGTAGAGGCCCAAAACTTCTTCCCGATCTCCACGCCCTTGGCCGTCGCCTGGACCACCTTGATATAGGGAAGGAGCTCTTTCGATTTGGCTTCCAATTGGCCTTTCGCATAACCCTTCACTTGATCCCAGGCCAAGACAACACTTTTCTTGAGATCGGCGCCTTCCCCCAATTGGGTGCTCAGCTTCTCCACATTGTCGATCGAGAAGCGATCCTCAAGCACTTCGATGATTTTGTTCCTTCGGCTGTCGATTTTTTCAATCTCCGTTTTATAAACGAATTCTCCTTTTTTCTCACTCTTTATCTCATCCAGCACTTTTTTCTTCTTGGTATCCTCCTCTTTGAGTTTGTTGAGGAAATAGGCGAGCATCTTCGTCTCAACTATCTTGACCATATTCTCAGAAGCCACCTTCATTCGTTCCTCTAGACTCGCATTCTCCATGTCGTGGGCATTGACAATATCCATACCGATTTTAACGACGTCATTGTCGGCAAACAACTCACGGGCGGCGATGCCGGCCAAGTCATTCTCGCCCAGACAATGGTCGTTGGCGAACTTCGTCAGCTGTTCCTTCCATGTCGGTTCCAATGTCTTGTTGTCCATATTCCTTTGCCATCCGTTAACGGCGATATTCTCGGCGAGCCTTTCACGCAGCTTTTCCTTGTCGTCAACGACACCAGCCTCGCTGAAGTGGCTGGTCTCGAATCGGACGACACCTTCACGAAGCGCATAATAGTCCGGAATCTTGTATTTCGGCCCATCATCGGTAATGAGTACACCTACCAAGTTCATGTATTTATCCTTGGGAAAGCTCTTAGGAATGTCAAAGCTGACCGTCGCAGTTCCATCCAATTGAACATGCTTTTCACCATTGCAGGTAACACTGACAGGAGTAACGATGAAGTTGTAGCCTTGTCGCTTTAGCTCGGCAAGACGTTTATCGGTCACTGGCGCACATTCAACATCTTTGGAACTACCCGGCAACTCCAATTGGTAATCTTTGCCGTCCAAAACGATTGGAGGTAGTTCGGCGGAAGCCACTTTTGGCCGATTCTGGTCAATGATCTTACGGTCGTGTCTGCCTTGGAAGTACTTGACCGCTCCCACCACCACAACCGCAACAATAGCTAAAACCAGCAATGCTTTCCCGCATCCGTTTTTCTTTTTGGGAACAACGGGGTGAGGATTCGACTTGGCGGACGATAAATTCGGTCTCGGCGGGTATTGACCTACGGATTTCGGCTCGTTTTGAATAGGACTGGTTGGCTGTTGAGGCCTCGGAACAGGATGCCCGCAGCCAGAACAGAACTTTTGTCCTTCTTTTAAAGGTGAACCACAATGACCACAATAGTTTTGCATATTAATTATTCTTGGTAGTAAACTCTTTTAACTCTTTGCGAGATGCGTGTCATTACCTCGTAGGGGATGGTTTGGCAGGCCTTGGCGATGTCGTTGATGCTGTGCTCAGCATCGAAGATCACCACCGTGTCACCTTCCTTTGCTTCCACATTGGTCAAGTCGAGCATGCACATGTCCATGCAGATATCGCCTACGATGGGCACTTGCTGACCATTGATATAGAATTTGCCATTGCCATTACCCAACAGACGCGACAGGCCGTCGGCATAGCCAATAGGAACGATGCCAATACGCATGTCATGGATAGCCCTGCCGTGACGGTTGTAACCGATACTATCGCCTGCTGGGATCTCCTTGATCTGGTTGATGGTGGTCTTGAGCGACACCACGGTTTCCAACACGCCCTCGTCCTGCTTGCAGGTAGGCACGCCATAAAGGCCAATGCCGAGTCGCACCATATCGAACTGGTATTGGGTAAATCTCGTGATGCCAGCGGTATTCAAAATATGGCGCAGCACCTTATAAGGGAAGGCATCCACAATCATCTGGCTGCCTTCTTGGAACACCTTGATCTGACTCATCGTGAACTCATCTTCTTCAGGATTGTCGGCGGTGGCCAAATGCGAGAACACACTCCTCACATGAATCAACGGATTGGCTTGAATGCGACGGATCAGCTCGGGGAGTTCCTTCAACGAGAAGCCCAAACGATGCATGCCTGTATCGAGTTTCACATGAACATTCAGCGGGATGGTCACTCCTGTTATAGCCAAAGTCCTTTCAATGAGTTCCAAATTGCGGAAGCTGAACACCTCAGGTTCCAGATGGTATTTAATGATGTTGTCGTAGCTGTTGATCTCGGGACTCATCACCATGATGGGCAAGTTGATGCCAGCACGTCGGAGCTCCACACCCTCGTCGGCGAAGGCCACCGTCAGGTAGTCGGCGCGATGGAATTGGAGGATGTTCGACACCTCGTAGTTGCCACTACCGTAGCCAAAGGCCTTCACCATGACCATGAGCTTGGTCTCGGGCTTGATCAATGAGCGATAATGGTTGAAGTTGCTAATCAGGTGGTTGAAGTTGATCTCCAGCACCGTCTCATGGGCTTTCTCCTGGAGTTCCATGCTGATCTGCTCGAACTCGAAAGCACGGGCGCCTTTCAGCAAGATAGTCTGGTTACGGAACTGCGAGAGCGGATAACGCTGCAAGAAGTCGTTGACATCCTTGAAGAAATGGCTCTTCATCTTGAAATAGCGCTCTTGCCGCGAGATGGCCTCGCCAATGCCTATCAACGTCCCAACACCTTTGTTCTCAAGCAGCTGAGCAATAGATCCATAGAGTTCATGCTCATCCTTACCGCTTTGGAGAATATCGGAAAGGATCAACACCTTGTCCTGATGCTGCCGCTGCTGGTTCATCACATCAAGTGCGATGGCCAGCGAGTTGACATCAGAATTGTAGTAGTCGTTGATGATAGTGCAGTTGTTGATACCCGACTTGATCTCAAGTCGCATGGCGATGGAATTCAGGCCTTGAAGACGCTCCGCTAGGACCTCCTTCGGCATCTTCATGAAAAGGCACAGAACAATGCAGTGGATGGCATTTTCAATGGAGGCGTCGTCGTTAAACGGAATGGAAAACTGATAGGGTTCCCCCTTGACAACTAGTTTCAACAGGGTGTCACTCTCTTGTTTGTCAACTGTTTCAACATAGACATCAGCCTCTTTGAACTTACGGCTCCATGGAATCAGCTGCATCTTTTTTCCCAAGCCAGCACGCAGGATCACCTGTTGGATGTCGTAATAGTCCATGCAATAGACCAGGGTATCCGCTTGCGTGAAAAGGTTCAGCTTCTCCCCCGCTTTCTGCATGAAGCTAATGAAGTTCTCTTCATGCGCCTGACCGATATTGGTGAAGATTCCGATGGTCGGTTTGATGATTTTCTGCAAGGCGGTCATCTCGTCAGGTTTGGAGATGCCGGCCTCAAAGATGGCTAACTGATGTGTCTTGTCCATGCGCCATACGGACAACGGAACACCCACTTGGGAGTTGTAGCTCTTGGGACTGCGAACGAGGTTGTAATCAGGACCCAACAGCTGGGCTAGCCATTCCTTGACGATGGTTTTGCCGTTGCTTCCAGTGATGCCTATGACGGGAATGTCGAACTGCGACCTGTGGTGAGCTGCCAGTTGCTGCAAGGCTTTCAGCACATCCTGCACTTGAATGTAGCAAGCATCAGGATGCACCACTTCTGGCATTCGGCTTACCACAAAGGCACGAACTCCACTCTGATACAGATCTTCAATATATTTGTGACCGTCATTCCTTTGACTTGCCAGCGCAAAAAACAAGGTTTGCTCGGCAGCGTCAAGCCGACGGCTGTCGATGAGCAGATGCTGGATCATTCTATCCTCATCCGAACCCATCAGACGGCCGCCGACGATTTCCGATATTTGCTTTATCCTATACATTTTGTATCCGGGGGCAACGCGTTACGTAACCCCCGGTTATTAATGGTATCCTCCTAACTCCCAACTCCTAACCTCTAACTAAATTAAAGGTGTCTTGTGCGATGACAAACTCTTCATCCGTCGGATAGACCACAACGGCAACCTTAGAATCAGGTGTGGAGATGACACCTGCATCGCCAGCGATCTCCTTGTTGGCGCGATGGTCGAGCTTGATGCCGAGGAACTCCATGTCTTCGAGGATAGCCTCACGCATGAACCAGGCATTTTCGCCGATGCCACCGGTCATGACAACCACGTCAGCACCATTCATCACGGCCATGTAGGCACCGATGTATTTCTTCACACGGTGGGCAAACATATTGAAAGCGTAAGTGCAACGCTCGTCACCTTCTTCCTTGCCGGCGCGGACGTCACGCATATCCTGCTTGCCGCCAGTGATGCCGACAAGACCCGACTTCTTGTTTACCAAGGTATTCATCTCTTTGGTGTTATAGCCTTCCTTGTCCATGATATACATGAAGGCACCCACGTCGAGGTCGCCAGTGCGGCTGCCCATCACGAGGCCCTCCACAGGGGTGAAGCCCATAGAGGTCTCAACGGACTTGCCGTACTGAACGGCGGCGATGGAAGCACCACTACCGAGGTGGCAGGTAACGATCTTGCTCTTCTTCCAGTCCTTGTCAACAAAAGCAGCTGCTTTCTCAGCAACGAACTTATGGCTGGTGCCGTGGAAGCCATAGCGGCGGACGCGGTACTTCTCATAGTATTCGTAAGGCACGGCATACAGATAAGCCTCAGGCGGCATGGTGCTGTGGAAAGAGGTGTCGAACACGGCGACCATTGGAACGCCAGGAAGCACTTCCTCCATGGCATGGATGCCTTGCAGGCTGCCCGGGTTGTGTAAAGGAGCCAGATCCGTCAAGGATTGAATGCCATCAATAACCTTTTGGTCGATGCGCACGCTCTTCGGGAAGAGTTCTCCACCATGGGCGACACGATGTCCGACGGCATTGATCTCGCTCAAATCTTTGATAACGCCCATTTTGGGATCCACCAAAGCTTTCAGCACCAACTTGATACCTTCAGTATGGTTCGGGATGGGAAGCTGTTCGTAATACTTCTCACCGTTGTATTTATGGGTAAACTCGCCCATCTCGAGACCGATACGCTCCAGAAGGCCTTTTGCCATCAAATGAGCACGTTCGGCATTTTCCATATCCAGCAGCTGATATTTAATGGAGGAGCTGCCGCAATTCAAAACCAATATCTTCATAGTTGTCAGTTATTCAGTTGATCAGTTGTTCAGTTGTTTTTCTGGGCGATGGCTTGGTTGCAGGTGATGGCCACCAGTTTATAGACGTCGTCGATAGAGCAACCACGGCTGAGGTCGTTGCAAGGTTTAGCGAGACCTTGGAGCACTGGACCCACAGCTTCGGCGCCAGCCAAACGCTGGACGAGTTTATAGGCGATGTTACCCACTTCGAGGCAGGGGAACACGAGCGTGTTGGCTTTGCCAGCGACGGGGCTGCCTGGAGCCTTGCTGGAACCCACCGAAGGAACGATGGCGGCATCGGCTTGGAGTTCACCGTCGAGGACGAGGTCGGGACGGCGTTCCTTAGCGATACGGGTGGCTTCGATGACCTTATCGACCACCTCATGTTTGGCGCTGCCCTTAGTGGAGAAGCTCAGGATAGCGGTGACAGGATCGATCTTGGCGATAGCCTTGGCGGTATCGGCAGTGCAGATGGCAATCTCAGCTAGCTGTTCGGCAGTAGGCATGGGGGTCACAGCGCAGTCGGCGAAGACCATGCGGCCGTCGGTGCCGTAAGGGCATCCTTCAGGCAGGAACATGGTGAATGCACCGCTGACACAGCTCACACCAGGCACCGTCTTGATGATCTGGAGGGCGGGACGGAGCATGTCACCAGTGGTGGAACGGGCGCCGCTCACGAGACCGTCAGCCTCACCAGCCTTGACCAACAGGATGCCGAGATACATGAAGTTCTCAGCGAGGTCATTGGCTTGTTCCGGAGTCATGCCTTTAGCCTTACGGATCTCGTAGAGCAAGTCGGCATATTTCTGCTTGTCGGGATTGTTCTTGGGGTCGATGATGCGAGCCTTGTCGATATGCTGGAGGCCGAACTCAGCGGTCATCTCCTTGATCTTCTCGGCGGGGCCGATCAGGATGATGTCGGCAACGCCATCGGCGAGAAGGCGGTCGGCAGCTTTCAAGGTACGGGGTTCATCCCCTTCGGGGAGCACAATGCGCTGCTTGTGAGCCTGCGCGTTGGCGATGATTTCTTGCATTAAATCCATGTTGAAATGTTTATTTGTTGATTTGATGATTGTTGAATTGTAAAAAATGCAAAATTATGAATTTTTATTATTTTTGCAAACTAATTTTTAAGGTACATGAACGAGGTTTCAAGTTTCATCACATCGGGTTTCGAAGGCGTCATCAGCCCCATGGTCAGGGTTACCCACGAGGTGCTTTCGGGATGGAATTTGATTGTGCTTGCAGCCGTCTTGTTGCTGGTTGTCATCAACAAGCAACTGTACCCCCGACAATTCCGGCAGCTGCTTTCGGTGCCCGGCGGTGTTGCCCACACCAACCAGTTGCTTCGTGAATGGACACCCACCCGGAGCTTCATTGGATTCTCCTTCCTGATCTCATATATACTAGTGATTTCACTTTTCGTCCAGAAGACCTGCGTACTTTTCTCTCGTGACGTGCTGGCTTACAACAGCTTCAACACATTCAGCATCGTATGCGGTTTTGTCACTGGGTGGATCATCCTCAGACACGCCATCTTAGCCCTGATGGGTTGGCTTTTCCGACAGAAGGAAGTGGTCACGAGACAAATCACCGTTGAACTCTCCACCTCCACACTTTGCTTCTTTGTGATCCTGCCGATCATGCTTTTGGTATTGTATATCCCCTACACTATCTTCGTGTGGATTGGCATTGGCATCCTGTTTGTAGCAGCATTGTTGAAGTTCTTTTTGGAGTTTATTGAGACCAGAGTTTTTTCAAAAATGCCTTCGTTTTATATTTTTTTGTATTTTTGCACGCTCGAAATCATGCCCCTCATACTACTTTTGGTAGCGGGCATACGCTATTTTACTCATAATACTGTCTTATAACCAGTTAGCAAATGAAAATCAAATCCATTTTGGTGTCGCAGCCGCAGCCTACAGATATCACGAAGACACCTTACGGCGATCTGATGAAAAAATACGGAGTCAACTTCACTTTTGAGAAATTCATCAAATTGGAAGGCGTCTCCGCAAGTGAACTACGCCAAGAACACATCAAACTACCCGAATATACAGCCATCATCCTTTCCAGCCGCAACGCAATTGACCATTTCTTCAGAGTGGCCAAAGAGATGCGTTACGCCGTTCCCGAGACGTTGAAGTACTTCTGCATCAACGAATCCACTGCCTTATATCTCCAGCGTTACGTTCAATACAGGAAGCGCAAGGTATTCTATGGCAACCAGACCTTCAACGACTTGTTGGAGATCATGAAGAAACACAAGGATGAGAAATACCTTTACTGCTGCTCCGACATCAGTTCCGACAGCACATTGGAACTGTTGACCGATGCGAAAATCAACTTCACCAAGGCCGTGATGTTCCGCACTGTCTCTGCCGACTTGACCAAAACCATCAAGATTGGAGACTACGACATGCTGGTCTTCTTCAGCCCCGCAGGCATCGAATCGCTGAAGGCAAACTTCCCAAAGTTCAAGCAGAAGGACGTGGCCATCGGCGGTTTCGGCGAAGCTACCTGCCATGCCATCACCGACTCGGGCTTCCAGCTTGACTTCCACGCTCCCACAGAGACAGCTCCCTCGATGACCATGGCCATTGAGGAATTCTTGGCCGCGGAAATCAAGAAGAACAAAAAGAAATAATGCAGGATTTCCCGAAATACGAACGCATCTGCAAAGAAAGTGAGATCCAGTCCCTTTTTGAAAAGGGGGCTGGTTTTTCATGTTATCCCTATAGGGTCGTGTATTTGTTCAAACCCGTCGGCGACAAGCCTGTCACCTGCCGGCTCCTCCTCTCCGTTTCCAAAAAGCGTTTCCACCATGCCTTCAAACGAAACCGCGTGAAACGCCTCATCCGCGAGTCATGGAGAAAAAACAAGGAACAGCTCTATGAAATCTGCAACAGAGATACTATTTCCGTCGATGTTGCGTTAGTCTATAACGCCACCGTCATCCATTCCTACGAAGAGATGTACAACAAGACCGACAAGGCCGTCAAAGAGCTCATCAACAGATATGAAAAAGCGATTCAGACCACTCACTAAGCTCCTCATCGGATTGATCAGGCTCTACCAGATCACGCTGTCGCCTTGGCTTGGTAAGTCCTGCCGCTATACCCCGACTTGCTCCAACTACGGCATCCAAGCCTTGGAAAAATATGGAGCCTTCAAAGGCAGCTGGCTGACCATCAAACGGGTGCTCTCGTGCAATCCATGGGGAGGAAGTGGGTATGATCCGGTGCCATGAAAGGTTAAAGGTTAGAGGTTAGAGGTGAAAAATAAAAGAAAATGAAAAATACAATTATTGCCATCATCATAAGCATGCTGTTGCCCACCATGCTTATTGGACAAGAGAAACAAAACAACTTCGAGATCTCGAAAAGTATCGACATCTACAATAGCCTGCTTAGAGAGCTGAACTTGAACTATGTAGATGAGATCAATCCGGCAGAGCTCAACGAAGTCGCTATCGACGCCATGTTACAAGGACTCGACCCCTATACCGTGTTCATCCCCGAATCGGAAATCGAGACCTATAAGCTCATGACCACTGGTGAATACGGCGGTATCGGTGCCATCATTCAATACGATGGCGAATACACCCGTATCTCCGATCCCTACGAGGGCTGGCCAGCTCAAAAAGCAGGCCTCCAAGCTGGTGACGCCATCCTTTCCGTCAACGGGGTCGACACTCACAAAAAGCCCACCGACCAAGTCAGCGAGTTGCTGAAGGGCCAGCCTGGCACAGAGGTGACCCTCAAAGTCAAACGCTATGGTTTCGACAAGCCCATCGAGTTCAAATTGAAACGTGAAAAGGTCAAAATCGACAACATACCCTACGCCACGGTGTTCGACAATGGCATCGGCTATGTGGCCTTCAACAGTTTTACAAAAGATGCTGCAAACGAGATGAAGCAACATCTTCTTGACATGAAGAAGAACCACGCTCTCAAAGGATACATCATCGATCTCCGAGGCAATGGCGGCGGCCTGATGAATGAAGCTGTCGATATCGTCAACCTCTTCATTCCCAAAGGAAAACCTGTGGTTTCCACCAAAGGCAAGTCACAACAAGCTGGCAGCGTGTATTCCACCAACAGTCAGCCCGTCGACGAGCAGATCCCACTGGCTATCCTTGTGGATGGAGGCAGCGCCTCCGCAAGCGAGATCCTCTCAGGCGCCATTCAAGACTATGACCGCGGCGTGGTTATCGGTCAACGCACCTTCGGCAAAGGCCTGGTACAAAACATCTTACCTCTTTCCTACAACACCCAAATGAAGGTCACCATCGCTAAATACTACATCCCCAGCGGCCGATGCATCCAAGAAATTGATTATTCAAAAAAAGGAAAACAGAAAACAGACACGCTCAACTCCAACCTCTCACCTTTAACCTCCCAAGACACGCTGGGCAAGCCCTTCAGAACCGCAGCTGGGAGAACCGTTTATGAGGGCCATGGCATCATGCCCGACGTGAAGATCGAGCCAAGGAAATATGCCACTGTAACAGCCTATCTATACGCCAAAAATTTCATCTTCGACTACGCCACCAAGTACGTCCACGAGCATAAGAGCATCGCTCCTGCCAAGGAATTCAAGATTGATGACGCCACCTATAACGACTTCATGCAATTTGTGAAAGATAAAAAGTTCTCCTACACCACCGAGAGCGAGAAAAAGCTGAAAGAACTCAAGAAGATGGCCAAAGAAGAAGGTTATCTTGAGAGCATACAAACCCAGTTGGACCTTCTTGAAAAACAGCTTCAGGACGACAAAGCCAATGACCTGGTGAAAAACCGGAAGGACATCGAAGAGCTGCTGCGTCTCGAGATTGTGGGCCGCTACTACTATCAAGTGGGACGCATCATTGCATCGCTTGAAAACGATGAGGATCTTGAGGAAGCCTTCAAGATCCTGTTAGACAAAAACAGATACCAATCTATTCTGAAACCTTGACCTGGAGAGAACAGACACGGAAATACGAGCAGGCAGCCTACTTCGTCTGTCTGGCCATCATGGCGGCAAGCCTTACCTTGTCAACTTTCATGATGAGCATCTCGCAGTTTCTCCTGCTCTTCACTTGGCTTTTTATCGGCGATTCCATCAAGGTCAAACTTCAACGCTTCATCCATAACAAGATCGCCATCTTGCTAGTATCATTGTATCTGCTCCACCTTATTGGATTAGCTTACACATCTGATTTTCATTACGCTTTCAAAGATCTGAGAATCAAGTTGCCATTGTTGGTCTTCCCTTTGATTTTATCATCGGTGAAAGCTCTCGAAAAGAGGTATTTCGACTTGTTGATGCTGGTATATGTCATTGCCGTCTTCATCGGCACCTGCATTAGCTTTGGCACTTATTTGAGCCATAGTTATGGCGACATCCGGGAGATTTCACGTTTCATCAGCCATATCCGTTTCTGCCTGAACATTGTGCTGGTGATCGGCATCATCGCATACTATCTGTTCACGCGCCAAACCCGATGGTGGGAAAAGGCCATCCAGTTGATGCTCATCTGCTGGTTTGTCTTCCAACTCTACATCTTTGAATCCATTTCAGGTTATTTGGCTTTCTTCGGGCTGATGATCGCCTCGCTGCTATTTGTCATCTTCAAAAAGATCCAGCGTCGCGGATGGCGGATCGTGTGCCTCGCCATCGTCATTGCCCTGCCTTTGGCGGTGGGCTTTTACTTATACTGGACGCTCTCGCCCCTGCTCGGCAGACCTTCGATCGACTTCAAGGCTTTGGACAAAACCACGGCGATGGGTAACGACTATTGGCACGACACGGTATGTTTTCCAACGGAAGACGGCAAATACATTGGGCTGTATTTCTGCCGTCCTGAGATGCGGGATGCATGGAACCAGCGAAGCCAATTGGATTATGACGGGTTAACTCAAAACGGCGAAAACCTGGAGGCAACCTTGGCGAGATACCTTACATCCAAAGACTTGAGAAAAGACGCTTCTGGAGTCTCGTCGCTGACTGACGAAGACATCCGCAATGTGGAAAACGGAGTGGCCAATTATAACAACTTCGCGCATCCAGGGATCAAGGCACGTATCTCCGAAACGCTCTTTGAATACAACCAATACCGTCTCCACAACAATCCCAACGGCGGTTCTTTGTCGCAACGTATTGAATACACCAGGGCTTCGTTGTATCTGATCAAAAAGCATCCCTTGTTTGGAGTGGGCACGGGCGATATCCCGACAGCCTTCCAGCAAGCTTACGACGAACTGGACTCACCTCTTGAGCAACAGTACCGCCACAGGGCGCATAATCAATACCTTGCCATCGCCGTGACTTTTGGCCTTGTTGGCCTGTTATGGTTCTTGTTGACCCTATTGGTCCCATACTGCTCCTCGAAACGGCATCGCAACTATCTATATACGGTGTTTCTCGTCATCATGTTGATTTCGATGTTGGCCGAGGACACCCTTGAGACACAAGCCGGTGTTTCTTTGTTTGCATTTTTCAATTCATTGCTTATCTTTGCACTATGAAAAAACAACAATTCATATCAGATTACGCCGTTTACGATGACGAGAACGAGCTCAACGCACAGGATGCCGAGCTTTTGCGTTACGCACACGAAGCCACTTTAAACTCTTACGCTCCCTACTCCAAGTTTCATGTAGGGGCTGCCGTCAGACTTGCCAACGGTGTCATCATCAAGGGTAACAATATTGAAAATGCCGCCTACCCCAGTGGCCTGTGTGCCGAACGCACGGCGCTGTTTGCGGCTCAAGCCCAATATCCTGACGTACCTGTGGAAGCCATCGCCATCACGGCACAGTCGGAGCATCACGAAGTGTGCGAGCCCGTCGCTCCCTGTGGCGCTTGCCGCCAAGTGATGGTAGAGGTGGAACAACGCCATCAGCACCCGATGCGCATCATTTGTCAAGGCAACACCGGTCCCGTCATGGTGTTCGACGGTATCGAGACACTGATGCCTTTCATCTTCCTCGAAAAATTCCTTTGATAACCCATGAACCCCTTTGTGTTAAAATTCCTGAAATTCGGCGCCGTCGGGCTTTCCGGCGTGTTTGTGAATTTCGGAGTGACTTGGTTTTTCAAGGAACTATGTAAGCTGAACAAATATATCAGCAACATCCTAGGCTTTATCTTCGCCGCCACTACCAACTACGTGCTCAACCGCTGGTGGACCTTCCAAAGTACCAACCCACAAGTCGGCACGGAATATGCCAAATACTTCCTCATTTCCATTGTCGGTCTAGGCATCGACACCCTAACGGTGTATTTGCTCCACAACAAACTGAAATGGAATTTCTACCTCAGCAAGGTCTTCGCCATCGGCGCCGCCACGCTGTGGAACTTCTTTGGGAACCTCTTCTTTACATTTAGTTAGGAGTGAGGAGTTAGGAGTGAGGAGTAGCCTTCGGTAGATTACTCCTCACTCCTAACCCCTGTCGTAGTGTGGCATTTCATCGGGCAAAACGATGGAGAACTCCACCAAGCCACCGACGATGGCCTTGGCATCATCCTCATACCACGGGGTCTGATAAATCAGCTTTTTCTTCCCTTTTTTTGAAATGGTGTAAACATTGGTGGCGGCATCGTCAAGCAGATGCCGAATGATCTGCTGCGAGCGCTCGTTGTGGCATTTCATAAGGTCACGGCCACGGGCGTCGCCATTAACCTCAATCGAGCTGTCGTTTTGGTACAAAATCTCACCATCTTTCTTGCTAACAGTGATGGCGATGTTCAATCTTTTGTAATAGTCCATGGTTATTCAGTTGTTCAGTTTTCAGTTAGCAGTTAAATCAATTGTCATCGTTACAGGTTGGCTTTGTCCACAGACCACGCCCACGCCGTTCTTCACATTCGAATACACCTGACTGGGCTCCGTGAACAAGCCCATGGGGCCGTCCTCGATGGTTACGTACGAAGAGTACGTTTTCTTGAATTGGTACAGGCCGTAATCCACCCTCGACACTTCCAACACGAAAGGCTCATAGAACATATCAGTATGCATGCGCAGGTTCAATGAGAGGTCGTACTGGGTTCCGTCAAAATAGGAATCGTTGAACATGTTGTAGGGTCCGTTGGCGTAATACTCACCACCTCCAAACATGTCATCCACATGCTCAATGTTCATGAAGTCGGCGAAGACAGGATCAGTGGAAATGCAGCCTTCCAAACCATCCTTGGGAAAGAGGTTGTAATAGTCTTTCCCCGAAGGATCATCAATGATCAATGAGAAATAGACGGTCTTACCATAATAATCGTCAGGGGTGCCCTCAATGCGAACCGTATCGAAGCTTAGCACGTTGGGCGCAGAAGGTATCTTGGTCTCGGCTACCGCCGTCTTTTCAAACTCACTGGAACTCACTTCAAAACGCAGCTCGTCCCCCTCACATAGGATATAGGTTCCTTCGCAATAGTTAAAGGCAAGGCGCAACCGCTCCGCCGTCAAGATACTGTCTGGGTCTTCACTCCAGATGCCGTATGACTCCATCACCAAGGAATCCCGCACTTGGAGCGATTCCTTGAAAACTCCGTTCACATAAAGATCCGCATGGACATCCTTCACCCGGAAATCTGATTCGACCTCATCGGTATAGAACGAGGTCTTTTCCACATAGAGCCTTGCTGGCTCACCTACATGCTGAATGCCATTCACAACCAACAGCGGCTCTGGAGCGATATCGGTGTACAGGATTTCCTTTTCACAGGCGGTCAATCCCGCCATTATGATAATGATCAATAATACTTTAACGTGTCTCATGATTCTTACTTCTGTCTTCTTTATTCTGTCTTCTTAACCTACCACTTATATTGCCAACTGACGGTTGGAATGATGGGGAAAATGCAAATCTGTCGCAAAGTCTTGTAACGCGCCACCGTCTGTCCTGTATGATCGGTCACTTTTTGCTCTCGTGGATATACGATAAACGGGTTGTTGTGACAGAGCGTGTTATAAACATTTATACTGAAAATACGTTCGCAATGCTTTTTCTGCTTATGGAAATTGGCCACCAAGTCAAGACGCTGGTAGCTATTGAAGCGGTAGTTGTTGCGGCTTTCCACGTGCTGCACCGTTGGCGGATCATAGTAGAGATAGCCCTGGCCGTGGATCTCAGGTCCGTGGTAGCTTTGCAATGGCAGTGTGGCACAGTTGCCCGAGCTATAAATCCAAGTGGCACCCACGTCGATGCGGTCGTTGAACTCATACATCAGCACGATGTTCAGGTCGTGGCGACGATCGTATTTCGCAGGAAACACCTCGCCAAAGTTCAGCTCCTGTCCGGGACGGTTGAAGAGACGGTCGGCATGGGCCCAAGTATATCCGACCCATCCCGTGAACTTGCCTACCTGTTTTTGAGCGAACAGTTCGATTCCATATGACCAGCCGTCGCCCATCACCACCTTGTCTTGCCAATCGGACTGGTCAAGCGAGAAGAACGAGGCGCCATCCTTGTATTCCATCACGTTGGCCATCTTCTTGTAGTAGCCTTCCACAGAAAACTCGAAGCCTTTCCAGTCGTAGAAAGCCCCGAGTGCCACCTGATGGGCGTTCATGGGAATTATCCTGCCTGTCACTGGCACCCATAGGTCGGTAGGTAGACTGATGGCATTGTTTGAAAGCAAGTGGATGTATTGGCTCATGTAGGCATAACCGGCTTTCAAGGAGAAGTTCTCTGTCAGCAAAGCCCTTGCACTCAAACGAGGCTGGAGGCTGTGGTAGGTCTTGTGATCGACGCTGAAAGTGGAGTAATGCAAACCGGCGTTCAGTTTGAAGAAATTATTGATTTCCCAGTTGTCCTCCACATAAAGATCCGTTTCCAAAGCCCTGATTTTCGCATCGTTCGACACACTGTCGAAGGAAAAACCAGTCTGCTGGTTCTCTGATTGTTTCAGATGGATAGCCGCAACAGTTGGACTATAGGTGTGGTAAGTGAGGTTCGCTCCGAATTTCACGTCGTGGTTCTCGAATGGCTTGTAGTCGAAATCCGCCTTGGCGCTAACGTCATAAATGCCCGAATGCGCTCCCATGTCCATGCTCTCCAGGTAACTTGATTGGGACCCGATCGTTTCGCTGGAGAATCCCGCTTCCATGGAGTGACGATACTGGGTGTAGGTACCAGTGACGTTCATGAAAAGACTTGGCTGGATCACATGGTTCCAGCGGAGGGCGGCGATGCGGTTGCCCCATTTCCAGTTCAGGTTTAGCTTTTCAAGGCTGTTTACATCGCCATTATAATCGTTGTAGTATTCATCCTTGTATTTTATTCTGGCATACACCTTATCGTCGCCCGAATATAGGCTGAAGAAAAGGCGGTCCTTGTCGGAGAACTTATGGTTTACCTTCAGATTGAGATCATAGAAATAATAGCCGGCCCATGCAGAGTTTTTTCCCGTCTGGGTTTCCATCTTTGCAATAATGTTGGCAAGCGGCGCGGTAAACAAGTCATAATAAGTACGGCGAAAGGAAAAGTTGAACGAGGTCTTGCCTTTGATGATGGGACCTTCCACGTTGATCTTTGAGGCGATGAGCCCGATGCTGGCATTGCCATGGTACTCGTACATGTCGCCGTCCTTCATGCGCACATCGACCACCGACGAGAGGCGGCCACCAAAACGTGCCGGAAAGTTGCCTTTATAGAGGGTGACGTTCTTGATAGCATCGGCATTGAAAGCCGAGAAGAAACCTGCGGCGTGGTTCACGTTGTAAAGCGGAACGCCATCGAGCAGGATTAGGTTCTCGTCAGGACCTCCGCCACGGACGTACATACCCGCAGAGCCTTCAGTGCCCGACTGCACGCCTGGCAGCAGCTGCAAGGCCTTGATCACGTCCGTCTCGCCAAATAGCGCCGGCACTTTCTTCAACTGTAGCACAGGCATCTCGATGGTGCTCATCTGGGTGCCTTTCACATTGCTCTCGATGGCACGAGCCGTCACCGTCACCTCGTTCAGCTGGTTCGACTGCGCCAAAAAGACGTTGATCACAGTGTCGTTTTTCAAATCAAATCGGGCTTGGTAAGGATCATACCCCACGAATGAAACCCTAAAATCCACTGGTCCATCGGGCAACTTCAAGGTATAATACCCGAAGTTGTTGGTCACGGCACCCTTCATGGTGGCGGCATCATACACCGAAGCCCCAAGCAGGGTCTCCTGGCTCTTCCCGTCTGTAACATAACCACTGATGGTATGGGATCCGTTTGGACTTTGCGCCATCGCCCATGGTAAAAACAGCGACAGCAGCCACAAAAACAAGATACATTTCTTCATAATAACTCGGTTTCGACGATTCATCAACGCAAAGATAAACACTATTATTATCATATTACATATTTAAAAAATATTATCTTTGCATATTTGTAGGCAAATGAGAAAGCTCTATAAACTCATATTGAAATCGTTTCTCGGCAGCTTCGTCTTCACGTTTTTCATCGTGATATTCGTGCTGCTGATGCAGTTTCTATGGGTTTATGTGGATGATCTCGTGGGCAAGGGACTCTCGTTCAAGATTATCATGGAGCTCTTCTTCCATGCCTCCATCACCTTCGTGCCAATGGCCTTGCCTTTGGCCATCCTGCTGGCATCCATCATGAGTTTCGGTGACTTGGGTGAGCATTACGAACTAGTTGCCATGAAAGCCTCTGGCATCTCCATCTGGAAGGCCATGAAGCCTATTTTCATTTTTTCAGTTATGCTCAGCGGACTGGCCTTCATTTTCTCAAACAGCATCAACCCCGTGGCCATGCTGAAGTTCAAGACTTTGCTTTTCGACGTGAGAAAGCAGAAACTGGCTTTCGACATCAAGGAAGGCGTGTTCTACAAAGACATAGATAATTATGTCATCTATGTTGACAAAAAAGGGAAAGACGGCAGCACCATCTACGGAGTGAAGATTTACGACCACACTGAGCGGGAGGGTAACAGCAAGATCATGGTGGCCGACTCCGGCATGATGTCGCTGAGTCCCAACCAGCGCACCATCGTCTTCACGTTGTATAACGGGCACAACTACACGGAAGACAACTCCAACAAGCAAACCTTCAAGTTCAACCGGCCTTTCGAACGGATGTCGTTCCGTGAAGAACAGATCAAATTCAGCCTTGCCAGTTTTGACCTGACACGTTCCAACGAGGAGATATACAAGTCATACCAAGCCATGATGAACATCCACCAACTCAGCACGGCATTGGACTCTTTGGAACGAAAATACGTCGAGAAACAGGAGAATTTCAGCCAGAGTTTCCAAAAACGTCTGAGCAACTATGAGAGTGGAAAACTCAAAACGGAGAATGGGAAACCTCTCACCTCTAACCTCTCACCTTTAACCTCCCATCTTCAGTGGCCTTTACTCGAGCATCTCGACCCCGAAGCGCGCAGTGCCGTGCTTGATGTTGCCGTTGGCATCTCACGAAATGCCAAGGACAACGTTTCGTTCAACAAACAAGACCTAGGCGCCCAGGACCTCAATATCAAGAAGCATAAAAAAGAATGGCACAAGAAGTTCACGTTAAGCTTCGCTTGCCTCATCTTCTTCTTCATCGGAGCGCCTCTTGGCACCATTATCCGAAAGGGAGGCTTGGGGTTGCCCGTCGTGATTTCCGTGTTGTTCTTCGTCATTTACTATATCATCTCAACCGTGGCGGAACGCATGGCTGAATTCGGTGATCTCAATATGTTCCTAGGAGTTTGGATCTCCTCTCTCCTATTCTTCCCCGTCGGTCTTTTCCTGACCTTCAAGGCCACCACCGACTCTTCTTTGCTCGACGCCGACAGCTGGAAGAAGATGTTCCACAACCTGTTTCACAGAAAAAAGACTGCATCATGAAAATACTCCTTCTCTGCAACAAATCGCCTTTCCCTGCCTTCGAAGGCGGCCCCATGGCCATGAACAGCATCGTCACGGGCCTGCTCAACGCCGGACACAAGGTGAAGATTATGGCGGTAAACAGCGCCAAGTTCAATGTCACGATGGAAGACATCCCCGAGGATTACCGTCAACAGACTGGCATCGAGCTGATCGATGTGGACCTGCGTGTCAAACCCATGAAAGCGTTTGCCAACCTCTTCTCTTCCAAGTCATATCATGTGGAACGGTTCATCTCGAAAGACTTCAATAACCGCTTGATCGAAGTGCTGAAAAAGGATTCCTACGATGTGGTACAACTTGAAACGCTCTTCATGACGCCATACGTCGAGACTATACGAACCTATTCGAAAGCCGTGATCGTGTTGCGCGCACACAACGTCGAACACCTCATCTGGGAACGTATCGCCAAAAGCACACGGTTTTTCCTCAAACGTGCCTATATCAAACATCTGGCCAGGACACTAAAAAACTATGAGCTCAACGCCATCAGCCAAGTCGATGGCATCGCCGCCATTACGAGAAAGGATGCGGCTTTCTTCAGAAAATACTGCGCCACTACCACCATCGACATCCCGTACGGGGTTTATCCTGAGGAGTTCGTCCCCAACTACAGCATCGAGGGCAAGCCCACTTTCTATCATATCGGATCCATGAACTGGATGCCCAACGAGGAAGGTATCCGATGGTTTATCAGCGATTGTTTGGATGCCGTGGTTGCCAAGGTCCCTGATTTTGTCTTCCATCTGGCAGGGCGCCATATGCCCGAATGGCTCAAAAATCTCAAGAACAAACATATCGATGTTATCGGTGAGGTGCCTGACGCCAAAGAGTTCGTTGCAAACCACGACGTAGCCATCGTACCCTTGCTCTCGGGCAGCGGCATCCGCATCAAGATCATTGAGTCGATGGCGTTGGGCAAAACGGTCATCACCACCTTGGTCGGAGCCGAAGGCATCCTTTACGATGAGGACACCAACATCATCATCGCAGAAAACAAAGCCAAGATGGCCGAGGCCATCCGGCGCATCGATGAAAACCCGGCAGAAGCCGAGAAGATAGGACGAGCAGCTCGGAAACTGGTCGAAGAGATCTATGACAACCGCAAGATCACGGAAAGACTCCTGCTCTTCTATGAACAAATCAAGCCTTCGTCGAAAATCACTTTCGTTTAGCCATGAAGATCTTTGTACTCTTACCCCGCATACCCTATCCGCTTGAGAAAGGCGACAAACTAAGGGCTTTCAACCAGATCAAACAACTGGCCAAGCACAATGACATCATTCTCTGCGCCCTCAACGACAACCCAAGAGTTGATGAACAGTTGGCCTTCCAAGCTTTGCAACCCTATTGCCAGTCGATTAACTTCATCAAGATCACCAAACTGCAGATCATGCTCGGACTCATCAGGGCTTTCCTGATGGGATTGCCCATGCAATGCGGTTATTTCTATAACAAAAAGTCCGCTCGTAAGATTGACCAGCTGATCGCAAAGCACCAACCTGAAATGCTTTACGGCCAGCTCCTTCGCGTAGCGGAATACATCCGTCACAAGGGCCTGCCGAAAGCCTTGGACTATCAAGACGTCTTTTCCTACGGCATGAAACGCCGCCGCGACATCGCCAACTTCCTTACCAGGCCTGTCTATAATATGGAATACAAGCGACTCTGCCGCTACGAGGCCGCCATCTTCGAAGATTTCAATGTTAAGACCATCATCAGCGAACCAGACCGCGATCTGATTCCGCATCCCAAAAAAGACGAGATTCTCATCATCCCCAACGGCGTGGATCACGACTTCTTCAAACCGCAGCAGCAAGAGAAAAAATACGACATCGTATTTACCGGCAACATGAGCTATGCCCCCAATGTCAATGCCGTCGATTATCTTGCCAACGAGATTCTTCCATTGGTATGGAAGCGACTTCCAGAAGCCAAGATGTACATCGCCGGCGCTTCCCCCGACCCCAAGGTGAAGAAAGCCGCCTCGGATCGTATCATCATCAGTGGCTGGCTCGACGACATCCGTGATGCTTATGCCCAAAGCCGCGTCTTCATTGCTCCAATGCGCATCGGCACTGGCTTGCAAAACAAGCTGTTGGAAGCCATGTCGATGGGGTTGCCTGCCATCACCTCACCTTTGGCCAATTCCTCCTTGGGTGCCAAACCTGACGAGGAAATCCTAGTGGGTAGCAATGCTGAAGAAATGGCGCAACATATCATCACCTTGTTGACTGACAAAGAAAAAGCAGACCGCCTCGCCCAAGCAGGCTTCGATTTCACCAACCGCGTTTACGATTGGGAAAAATCCACAGCGATCCTTGAACAAGCCATGGCAAAAACCTTGAACGGCGAATTTTACGAATTAAACGAATCTTGAAATATGGCAAACCCTGACGACAAAAAAATCATCTTCTCAATGGTAGGCGTGAGCAAAATCATCCCGCCTTCACGACAAATCCTGAAAGACATCTACCTCTCCTTCTTCTATGGTGCCAAGATCGGCATCATCGGCTTGAACGGAGCGGGTAAATCCACCCTGCTGCGCATCATCGCGGGCAAGGAGAAATCCTACAATGGCGAAGTGGTCTTCTCGCCCGGCTATTCCATCGGAATGCTTGACCAGGAGCCTCAGCTCGACGACAACAAGACCGTCCGCCAAGTGGTGGAAGAAGGTGTCCAGGAGATCGTTGATATTCTCAAAGAATACGAGGAAGTCAACAACAAATTTGCCGAGCCCGATGCCGACTTTGATAAATTAATCGCCCGCCAAGGTGAGCTCACTGAACTCATCGAGCAGCACGACGCTTGGGAACTTGACAGCAAGCTGGAGCGCGCCATGGATGCCCTCAACTGTCCTGAAGGCGACACTCCCGTAAAGAACCTTTCTGGTGGCGAGCGCCGTCGCGTAGCCCTCTGTCGGCTCCTCTTGCAAGAGCCCGACATCTTACTCCTCGACGAGCCCACCAACCACCTTGATGCCGAGAGCATCCAGTGGCTGGAGAGCCACCTGCAGCAATATAAGGGCACCGTCATCGCCGTCACCCACGACCGTTACTTCCTCGACCATGTGGCTGGTTGGATCCTCGAACTCGACCGCGGCGAAGGCATCCCGTGGAAAGGTAACTATTCCTCGTGGCTCGATCAGAAAACCGCCCGTCTTGCCATGGAAGAGAAGACCGAGAGCAAACGCCGCAAGACGTTGGAACGCGAGCTCGAATGGGTGCGCATGGCTCCCAAGGCCCGTCATGCCAAAGGAAAAGCCCGTTTGGAGTCGTATGAGAAGATGCTCAACGAAGACGTGAAGGAAAAAGAAGAGAAACTCGAGATATACATCCCCAACGGAGATCGTCTTGGTGCCAAGGTCATTGAGGCACATGATGTCACCAAGGCATACGGCGACAAGCTGCTCTTCGAAAACCTCAACTTTAGCTTACCTCAAGGCGGTATCGTGGGTGTCATCGGCCCCAACGGAGCCGGCAAGACCACCCTGTTCCGTCTCATCATGGGTCTTGAGAAGCCAGACTCCGGCACTTTCGAAGTCGGTGACACCGTGAAGATCGGCTATGTCGATCAGCAACATGCTGACATCGACCCAGAGAAGACCGTCTGGGAAGTCATTAGCGGCGGCAACGAGCTGATTCAACTCGGCAAACGCAGCATGAACTCACGCGCCTACGTATCACGTTTCAACTTTGGCGGCAACGATCAGCAGAAGAAAGCCGGCGTGCTGTCAGGCGGTGAGCGCAACCGCATGCACCTTGCCTTGACCTTGAAACAAGAAGCCAACGTCCTCCTTTTGGACGAGCCAACCAACGACATCGACGTGAACACGCTTCGTGCCTTGGAGGAAGGTCTGGAGAACTTCGCTGGCTGCGCCGTCATCATTAGCCACGACCGCTGGTTCCTCGACCGTGTGGCCACCCACATCCTCGCCTTTGAGGGCAACTCACAGGTCTACTTCTTCGAAGGCAGCTACTCAGAATATGAGGAGAACAAGCTGAAACGCCTCGGCAACGTGGAGCCCAAACGCTTTCGTTATAAAAAATTAAAAGAATAATTTGGAATTCCCATTTTTTTGCTATTTTTACACTTCCATAACTATTCAACTAATTATTCACTAAAACTATTACTGATGGAAGCAAACAAAATTTACAAAAACGTAATGATTTTAGGCATCGCCGGTGCTGTAGGTGCTCTTTTCAACATTCTTATTGGTTGGATCGGTAATATCTGTGATTTGGCAGTTGTCGCTGGATTCATGGGTATGTATGCCAGACTCAACGACCTGATTGAAAAGTCCAACGCTGAAGATGCTGCCGCCTTGAAGAAGCTTCAACTCGGTGCACTTCTCTACATCGTTGGCCTCGGTGTCAGAATGATCCCCGTCATTGGATGGATTGCTGGCCCCATCGTTCTGATTGTCGCTTTTGTTTTTATGCTCCTTGGCTACATGGCACTGAAAAAATCAGAGTCATTCCCGTACAAAGCAGCTATGGGACTTCCCTTCATCGCTGCCATTCTCGGTGTTGTTGCCGGTGTCTTCAAGATCATCCCCGTAGTGGGCACCACCATCGGCAACATCCTGCTGATCGCAACGTTTGTCCTCTTGCTACTCGGCTGGAAGAAAACCACAGCCGCCCCTGTTACTGAGTAACATTGTTGTTTTAAAATAAAAAATCATGAACGAATTTATTGCTGTAGCAAAACACGTATTCTTAAAGAACTACGTCAATTTTGAAGGCCGCGCCGGCCGTAAGGAATTTTGGTATGCCTTCTTGTTTAGTTTCGTCGTTAGCTTTATCTTGGGATTGTTTGGCAGAATTGGCGCTATTCTGAGCGCTATTTGGTCATTGGCCATTCTGCTCCCCACCTTGAGCGTTGGATGCCGTCGTTTGCACGACATCAACAAGCAGGGTTTGTTCCTGTTGCTTGCCCTCATCCCGATTGCGGGTATCATCATCCTCATCGTATGGTGGGCTCAGGAAGGCGACAAAGAAGCTAACCAGTACGGTCCAGTACCGGAAGACGTTAAGCCTGAGTAATTTACGTGTAATGGCAAAAAAAAGCCTCGCAATGCGAGGCTTTTTTTATTGTTGCGCCTTAATAAAGCGATTCATCACCGAATCCATCACTCGTTCCAAGACATCTGGGTGATAGGTGTAATAATTCATGTTTTCTTGAAAGATGGTATCGGTGATTTCGTAATGTTCAAACAATTGATCATAATAAGCTTTTTGCAAAGGAGTGACTTCCGTACCTGAAGATCTCTTCTGGGTGAGTTCCGCCTCTATAAGATAGGAGTCGGTAAGCACATCAATCATCTGCTGTTCATCAAGGAACACCCGTGGCTTCTTGACCTTTTCCTTGTTGTTACAGGAAGGAAAGGCCAGTAAAGCCAGCAACACAAGAAAACAGCATTTTCTCATCACGGCATCAATTTCCAACATCCGACATGAACTTGATGCGCATCAGACGCACCTCTTCCTCGCTGTATTCGTCTTCGCCAAGTTCCCGTAGTGCTTGCTGCACATCATCGGATTCAGCCTCCTGGAAATAATCGAGGATGTCTTCCTGATGATAGATATCGATATTGTCTTCGATGTAATAATTCAGATCCAGACGGGTTCCAGAAGAGACGATGCTCTCTATTTCCGAAAGCAGTTCATCGAACGACAGGCCTTTGCCGTAGGCGATGTCCTCCAAAGGGATACGCTTGTCGATATTCTGGATGATGCTGATCTTCAGTGCAGACTTGTTGACCACCGACTTTACCACCATGTCGTTCGGGCGGGTGATGTCGTTCTCTTCCACATACTCCTTAATCAACTTGATGAAAGGCTCTCCGAACTTCTCGGCCTTACCGGCACCAACACCGGCAATCTGGGTCATCTCTTCCTTGGTGATAGGATACTGGATGGCCATATCTTCCAATGACGGATCTTGGAAGATGACGAAAGGCGGCAAGTTGTTCTGCTTGGCAATGGTTTTGCGCAGGTCTTTCAGCATGGTGAACAAGGTGCGGTCGGTGCCGCTGTCCTTGCTCATGCCCATCGCCATGGCTTCGGCTTCTTCGTCGTCAGTTGCGTCATAGTCATGGTCCTTCACCAACATGATGGTATAAGGCTTTTTGATGAAGTCCCTACCTTCCTTGGTGATCTTCAGAACACCATAGTTTTCGATATCCTTGCTCAGCAACTTATGCACCAAGGCTTGACGGATGATGGCGGTCCAATACTTCTCATCATGATCACCGCCAGCGCCAAAGAATTCGTTATTCTCCTGCTTGGCTGCTTTGATGTCACCTGTCAGTTTACCGACGAGCAATTCAGCAATATGTTTGGTC
The DNA here is from genome assembly GCA_902800965.1 of uncultured Bacteroidia bacterium. Classification (GTDB taxonomy): domain Bacteria; phylum Bacteroidota; class Bacteroidia; order Bacteroidales; family F082; genus Limimorpha. The sequence continues at coordinate 187,767 of CADCGK010000001.1, forward strand.
TTAAAGAGCTGCTTGGTGTCCACTACAGCTTCAAGAATCAGTTTCATATCCTCTTTGCCGTCGAACTTTTCCTTGGGATAGCGGCAGTTGTCACAAGAACCGCAGTTATCCTTCTCATACTCCTCACCAAAATAATGGAGCAGCAGACGGTGGCGGCAGACTGCTGATTCCGCATAAGTCACAGTTTCATTCAACAACTCTCGAGCGATCTCTTGTTCGGCAACATTCTTGCCTTTGTTGAATTTCTCAAGCTTATGGATATCCTCGTAATCATAGAAAGCAATGCAATTACCTTCCCCACCGTCACGACCGGCACGGCCCGTCTCCTGATAGTATCCCTCCAAGCTCTTCGGGATATCGTGATGGATCACGAAACGCACATCGGGTTTGTCGATACCCATGCCGAAAGCGATAGTTGCCACGATGACATCGACTTCCTCCATCAGGAACTTGTCTTGGTTCTCCTTGCGGGTCTGGCTATCCAATCCCGCATGGTAAGGCAAGGCGCGTATGCCGTTGACCACAAGCGTCTCGGCCAGTTCCTCCACTTTCTTCCTGCTCAGGCAATAAACGATGCCCGACTTGCCAGGATTCTGCTTGATATATTTGATGATATCCTTGATGACATCTTTGGTCTTGGGGCGCACCTCATAGTACAAGTTGGGGCGATCAAATGAAGATTTGAAAACTTTGGCATCCAGGATCTCCAAGTTTTTCATGATGTCCTGCTGCACCTTCACCGTGGCGGTGGCAGTAAGAGCAATCACAGGCAGGTTCTTGCCAATGGAGTTGATGATAGGTCTTAACCGACGGTATTCCGGTCGGAAGTCATGGCCCCATTCCGAGATACAGTGTGCCTCGTCAATAGCCACAAACGAAATCTTCAAAGTCTTTAAAAACTCAACGGTTTCATCTTTGGTGAGCGATTCTGGTGCAACATAAAGCATTTTGGTCTTACCGCTCTTCAGATCCTCTTTTACCTCCAACAGCTCCGCCTTCGAAAGGGAAGAATTCATCACATGGGCGATACCCAAATCGGTACCGAAATTTCGGATCATATCCACCTGATTCTTCATCAAGGCGATGAGGGGTGAGACCACAATGGCCGTACCTGCCTTCATCAAGGCTGGCAGCTGGTAGCAAAGCGACTTGCCTCCGCCAGTAGGCATCAACACGAAGGTATTGTTTCCTGCAAGCACACTTTTAATGATAGCTTCCTGATTCCCCTTGAACTGGTCAAATCCGAAGACATCCTTCAAAAGCTTGTGGATTGAAATCTCTTCTTTTTTCGCCATAGTTTTCTCCTTTTGGTTTATCCAAACTTTTCAGTTATTTTTGCAATCTCAAACAGATTCTATCGTTATCTTTACAAAGTTATAATTATTTGTTTGTTCAAGTCAAGAAAAATCAAAGAAAAAAATGCTTTCTTTCGGGGAAATACACAGAATAGCTGTTCAAGTTATTGAAAATGAATCAACTGCGGTAAAAAACATCATTCCTTTATTGGACGATGATTTTAGCAAGACCGTTCAGTTGATGCTTGAAAACAAAGGGAATATCGTATTTTCGGGGATTGGGAAGAGTGCCATCATCGCTCAAAAAATCACCGCCACCATGAATTCCACTGGCACGTCTTCTGTCTTTATGCACGCTGCCGATGCCATCCACGGCGATCTGGGTATCATCCGAGAGAACGATTTGGTCGTCCTGCTCTCGAAAAGCGGAGAGACACCCGAGATCAAGGTGTTGGTGCCGTTGATCAAATTGCGCGGCAACAAAATCATTGCCATCGTTGGAAACCGCAACAGCTATCTGGCACATCAAGCCGATCTTGTCCTTGACGTCACTGTAGGCGAGGAAGGATTGCCCGGCAACCCAGCCCCGACCTCAAGCTCGACCGCCCAGCTCGTGATGGGTGATGCACTGGCCATCTGCCTGATGAAGTGCCGCGGTTTCTCCACTGACGACTTCGCCAAGTTCCATCCGGGTGGTGCACTGGGCAAACAACTCTATCTGCGCGTCAAAGACCTATATATTAATAACGAGAAGCCCGAGGTCGGAATGGATGACAGCCTCGCCCAGGTCATCATTGAGATGACCAAAAAACGCCTCGGTGCCGCCATCGTCACCGACAATGACAAATTGATGGGCATCATCACCGATGGCGATCTGCGACGTATGTTGCTGAAACATCCCGACATTGAACACGTCAAAGCCAAAGAGATCATGACCCCTAACCCAAAAACCATCAACGAGGATGACCTCGTGGCAGATGCCCTGCACAAGATGCGTCACAACAGCATCACCCAACTCCCTGTGCTTAAAGATGGCCGTTACGTGGGCGTCATACATCTACATGACATTTTAAAAGAAGGCGTATTATGAAACTTTGGACACAACATCTCATCAAGAAATACAAACAGCGCACTGTCGTTGACGATGTCAGCGTGCAACTGGAGCAAGGCCAGATCGTTGGACTGCTGGGGCCCAATGGCGCCGGCAAGACCACCACGTTCTACATGATCGTCGGACTTATCAAGCCTTTCTCAGGCAAAGTCTTTCTTGAAGACAAGGAAATCACCACGGAACCCATGTACAAACGAGCCCAGATGGGCATCGGTTATCTAGCACAAGAAGCCTCTGTGTTCAGACAAATGACTGTTGAAGACAACATCTATTCTGTGATGCAGTTCAAAAAAGATTTGACCAAAGACGAAAGACTGGAAAAACTAGAATCGCTGCTCGATGAATTCGGGCTGCAACATGTACGAAAAAACAAAGGCATACAGCTGTCAGGTGGAGAACGCAGAAGGACAGAAATTGCACGTGCACTTGCCGTCGATCCCAACTTCATCCTCCTCGATGAGCCCTTCGCTGGCGTCGATCCCATCGCCGTCGAAGACATTCAACGCATCATCGCCAAACTAAAAAAGAAAAACATCGGCGTGCTCATCACCGACCACAACGTCCACGAAACTTTGTCAATCACCGATTTCGACTACCTGCTCTTCGAAGGCAAAGTTCTCATGTCGGGAATACCGGAAGAACTGGCCGACGACCCTCACGTCCGTGACGTCTATCTCGGACATAACTTCGAATTCAAAAGGAAAGTCTTCAACGATTAACGGTAGAACAACACCGACATCAAGATATAGACCAACAAAATGAAAGGCAGTGCCACAAATCTGAAAATGGCAAAGCCCGCTATCGCTATGATCAAGAAAATCCAGCGGACCTCGTTGCCTTTCCATGCAATTGACTTCATCTTGAAGGAGAAGAAAGGCAAGTTGCAAACCATCATGACAGAAAAGAGGATGACGATGCCAAGGCCGAGATAAGGATTGAGCACGGGCTGGCCCAACAAACCCAACTGCCAAAATGCCAATGGCAATGAAGCCATGAAAATCGCCATAGGTGGCGTTGGGAGTCCGATAAAAGAGGTAGTCTGCCGAGTGTCCACATTGAACTTCGCCAAACGCACAGCTGAAAAAACCGGCAACAAAAAGGCAAAGCAAGCAAACAACGACACCTTACCCACAGGCCAGATCGGCTCCAGCATTCCTTCGCTCATCAAATGATACATGATAAACCCAGGTGCGACACCAAAAGACACCACATCCGACAAAGAATCCAGGTCGCCTCCAATGGGCGAATGAGCATCCAATAAACGAGCGGCAAAGCCATCGAAAAAGTCAAACAGACCTGCGGCAAAAATCATGACGGCCGCAGCCACCGGCATCCCGGAAAAGGTAAACAGGATGGAAAAACAGCCTGAAATCAGGTTGCAGCAAGTGATGGTATTCGGTATGTGTTTCTTCAATCCCATGTCATTTTACAGCTTTAAGGGTACAAACTTTGCCATCAACAGCGACCTCAATCAAATAGAGGCCAGGGGCAAGACGGTCAACAAGATCACCGATTTCCATGCTGTTTGAACCTTCAATATGGATAGTCTTGCTTGCAACACGATTGCCCGACATCGAATACACTATCACAACAGCATCCCCGGTTTTGTCAAGATTCAGCTCGACACTGCTTTGCCCATTAAGAGGATTGCCCACCAGTTTAGCAAAAGACGACACAATTTGGTTGTGTTGCACCGATGCCCCCGAATACTCGTATGGGCCCATATCTATTCTGTCGTTAATAAGTCTAGGCATACCAGCTAAATCCAAGCCATGGGTAATGAAAGAAGGCGTCTTCTCGTTCCCGGCATCCCTGCAAGGGCTCCCCTCGCTAAGACGGAAATCATGATGCTCTGCATCCACAAAAAGCGGATCTGTATCGATAACATTTTCAAAAACACTAATCAAATCACCATTATGAATATGCTTTAATCCGCCTTCAACCAAACAATTATGAAATTCAGGCGCAAAGCCATCCATGGTCCAAGCCCACATTTGAGTAGTATCCATAACGCTACCCGATGCTGAAGGATAATTGCCAAAAACGATGCAGTTGTCTAATACCGGAGAACTATGTCCATAGAAAAAGACCCCGTTACAAGAGACACCTTCCGATTGGTTATTGGTAACCAACACATTATAAATCAAAGGCGAAGAGTCCAACAACGCAAAGCCTCCGCCAAAATGCCCAGAAAAATTACCATCAAACAGCAGATTGGACAAAAGGCACTCTTTCTCATGCGAACGTATGAGGTACAGCCCGCCTCCATTGAGACCTATATTATTAATAAAAGTGCCCCTGTCTATTCTAAACGAGCAACTGTCAAGGCTCAACGCTCCCCCAATACAGTAAGGCCCATAGTTGTCGCGGAATTCCATCCTTTCCATTTCAACATCACATTGTTGGAAGCAAGCACCTGCTCCATACAAGGCATTAGTGCCGTCATAGGTATAAACTTTGTTCTCGTTTATTTGACAATCAGAAAACTTCATATTAGAACCCCTCGCAAAAATGGCGCCCCCGAACTCTCGTGAAAAATTACAACGCAAAGTGGTATGGTTGATTTCCACGTCAGCACATTCATAAAAACACATCGCTCCCCCAAAACGATCCAACGTATCGGCCGCCTTGCCATACTGCAACAAGCAATAATCCATAACCACCTTGCCGGCTTTCATAAATTGGAATCCGTTCCATCCTCCAGAATCGGAATTGTAGATATGAAAACCCGTGGTGTCGGCAAATGTAAACACAATGCTATCCTCTGGGGTACCCTTTGCCTTCAGCGAAGACCCATCAGCCACCATAATGCTATAAAACTTGTCAAATAACACAGTTGTGCCTGGCGCAATCAACAAAGAGTCAACGATTTTCACATTTCCAGTTATCCTAATTGTGTCAGCATCCCAAACGCCAGACTGGGCGCCACTCACTTCCACGGTTTGAGCCTTGGCAACAGCACACACCATTATTAATAATAAAAAGAGCTTGGTTCTCATTGTTATTCTTTTGTAGTTTTTGCAAAAATAGCAAAACTAAATGTTATTTTTGCAAAAAAATCAACGATGACGGTTAAGAACATTTCCATTGATGAATTTGACTACCCGCTTCCCGAAGAGCGTATCGCCAAATATCCCCTTGCAGAGCGAGATGCCTCCAAACTATTGGTGCTGAAAGACGGTAAGATCCAAGATTCCCAATTTAAACACATTGGTGATTTCCTGCCTCCAAAGGCATTGCTGGTTTTCAACGAAACCAAAGTAATCCGTGCCAGACTCCAATTTCAGAAAGATACTGGATCCCACATCGAAATCTTCTGCCTTGAACCCGAAAAAGATTACCAAATTGCTTTCAGCAGCGCTTCGCCGGTACGATGGAAATGTTTGGTGGGCAATTCAAAACGGTGGAGAGACGGTCTGCTAACAATGCAACTGAATGTCAATGGCAAGGAAGTGACACTTACCGCTGAACGGATTGAGAAAAACGACCAATACTCTGAAATTCAATTCTCCTGGGAGCCTTCCGGAATCGCTTTCGCCTCCATCCTTGAAGCTGCAGGAGAGATCCCCCTCCCACCTTATTTAAATAGAGAAGCCGAACCAGAAGACCGAGACCGTTATCAAACCGTGTTTGCACGATATGACGGATCAGTGGCCGCCCCTACAGCAGGCTTGCATTTCACCAAATCGTTAATGGAACAACTTAGAGCCAAAGGTTTTGAACTTGACGAGGTCACTTTGCACGTTGGTGCCGGCACGTTCCGTCCCGTATCCACCCCAACCATCGGAGAACACGCCATGCATTCCGAAACCATCATAGTCAGAAAGTCTCTAATCCAAAACCTCATCCAGCATCTCGGTAGCAGTATTATCCCAGTCGGAACTACCAGCACCCGCACCTTGGAGAGTTTATATTGGATAGGAATGATGCTTCATGAACAAGGCATGGGACTGAAAAACTGGCACGTTGACCAATGGTACCCTTACGGGGAACACCCCGCCCTATCAACCCACGAAGCTTTACAAAAAGTGTTGGATTATCTCGACCTTCACCAACTGACCCGTCTGGAGGCAAGCACTTCTCTTATGATCGCCCCTCCATACAAAATGAAAGTCATCACCGGACTCATCACAAATTTCCACCAGCCCAAAAGCACCTTGCTATTATTGGTCTCCGCACTCATTGGAGACCAGTGGAAAGAGGCCTATCGATATGCCCTGGAACATGGTTTCAGGTTCCTGAGTTATGGCGACAGCTGTATTTTTTTATAAAAAATTTTATTCCAAATTATTTTTTGGCACGGTAATTGATATTTTTTGAAGTGAAAACGATAATAAAAAAACCTAACAAATAAATTAACAATTTAAAACTTAAACATCATGAAAAAAGCATTATTACTCGGTGTCATGGCTCTCTTCGCCTTCAACATTGCAAACGCCCAAAACGTCAAAGAGCAAAAGTCAGTTGACCAACAGAAGATGGAAAAAGAAAAGTATCAGATCTCAACCGCAAACACCACAGCCCCTACAAACACAATGAAAAGAACTGATGGTAAAGATGCCGCTAGCGTTTCTGATCCTAAGCTGAGCGCCCAGGAAAGCTCAACCACCACCAAGATCAACACCGTTGAAAAGACCAACAAGAACCAAACCCCCAAGAGACTGAAGGCCAGCGAAATGTCAAGAACAGACAAAGCTTCCATCGGCACAAAGAAAGGATCAGCCCTGAAACCAATTACCAACGATCCCACAAGCAAAAAAACAGCTGCTCCTACAGTGATTAAGAGACCCAAGAAGCAAGACGAAGTCAAGCAAGATGCAAAAGCTAACGAAAAGCCAGTCATCAAATAAACTAATGGCCAAGACAAAAAAAGCAGGCTCTCAAAGCCTGCTTTTTTTATTTCTCCCTCCCCGAGAGCATTTCAGCATACCTCCTGAGATGAACTTTCCGTTCCTCAGCAAGCTTCACCGCATCAAGATGAACCGTAGCCTGACTGTAATAATCAGTCATCAACTCCTCCACCGCTTCTTTAACATGCAATTCATCATAAAGGGCAATCACTTCATCAATTTTTCTGTGTGAATTGACAACGACATCTCCCATATACAAGCCCTTCAAATGTGACTTTTGTTCTTGGGAAGCCAATTCCAAAGCCTTCAAATACATCATGGTCTTTTTGTTTTCCACGATATCGCCTCCCGTCACCTTACCAAACACTGCCACATCACTGTAGCAATCCAAGATATCGTCCTGAAGCTGGAAAGCCATGCCAAGTGCAATGCCGAAATCGTACAAATGCTTCTGATCTACTTCGTCAGCACCGGCAACGACAGCACCGACCTGAAGACTCGTCGCCAACAGCACCGCCGTCTTCAAACGAATCATCTCCAGATACTCAGGGATGCTTACATCGTCTTGAGTTTCAAAAACCATATCAAACTGCTGTCCCTCACAAACTTCCATCAGCACCTTGTTCAATAGGGCAACCGTCTCCAACGGTCGATGGGTGCGCATGGCAAAATCGTAGGCCATAACCAAAGCTGCGTCGCCCGAAAGAATAGCCTGATTGGTATTCCATTTCTTATAGACAGTCTCTTTGCCGCGACGCAAAGGAGCCTGGTCCATGATATCATCATGAATCAAGGTAAAGTTATGGGCAGTTTCCAAAGCCAACGCCGGATACTTAGCCTCATTGAATTCACCGCCGAACATATCGCAGGCCAAAAGGCAAAGCATGGGACGTAGCCGTTTCCCTTTCTGCATCACAGTGTAGGCAATGGGATCATACAGCCCTTCAGGGGTCTTAACGAAATCAACTCCGTTCATGAACGCGTCGAATCTCTCTTTAAGTTGTTGTATCTTTTCCATACTGCAAAAATAACGATTTTTTGGTGCGATATTTGTATTGATATAATTTTTGTCTAATAGTCAAGCCATGAAAAAATTCATTCTTCCTGCATTATTGTTGATCACCGCCATGATCACTTCGTGCAACACCACCAAGAAACTATACGAAGCCAAAGAATATGACCAAATCATCATGAAAGAGGCTCCAAAGGTATGCTCAGGGCGGATCCAGCCTAAAAAGATCGACCTGATTTCTGCCTCCTATCACGAAGCCAACCAGGCCGACCACGAACGCATTCAGGCGCTCAAATCCACAGGCAATCCGGATGTCTGGCCCGAGATCTTTGAGCGCTACTGCAGCATGAAAGGTCGCAATGATGCCTTGGCCTGCTTCCCGAATGAAATCAAGAAAAGGATTAATTATACCAGACTGAACCTGGATGAAGAACTGCAAATGTCGAGGAACAAAGCCGAGGCTTTTCTTGCAGCCTCGATCAACCAAACACTCGGTTCGGCCAACCCCGACCTCGATAACGCTGACAGAATGATCCGGCAACTTGAAGGCATTAATAAGGAGAATTCCCATCTCAACGGCTTCAAGGTAAAATCAATATCCAAACGTTATGGCGACATCGGCAGACTAATGCATGTGGAAGTGTTCAAAAAAGAGATTGGACCCAATCGCGACGAAACGGTTTCCTTCAAAGAAACCAAAAATGACTTTACCGCCACTGTGACCGACCACAAACTCAGCAAAGAAGCCACCGTCAAAGGTAAAGTGAACTTCATTGACCCAAGCAACAAACGCATGCTGTTCTCCATGCCATACGAAGTTTCCTCCAAATTCGAGCACAACTACTCCACCGTAGAAGGCTCACTTGAAGCCTGCTCGGAACAGACCTTGCAAGGATTAAAACAAAAACCCGTCCCCTTTCCCACCGACGAAAGTCTGATCAATGACGCGAAACAAAACTTGATCAATCTGATTTACCAGATGATCCAATAAACAAAAAAAGCGAGGTAGAACCTCGCTTTTTTTATCACCAATTCAAGATTTTTTTGAAATCATATTCCTCGGGATTCGGCAAGTATTGCTTGGCTGCCTCATAATCCTCAGGCGTGATATACTGTAAGCCTTCGTTGAAGATCAACTCTGCTTTGGGACCGTTAAGGTTGACCAAACGTGGCTTGATTTTGCCGTTTTCATCCTCGACATCTTTCAAATACAGAGGAATAATTTCACCTTTCGGGTTGGTGGTGACCATGGCGCCCGTTACACCTTGCATGAAAAGTTTTTTCACGCCATAACCCAACAACGAGCAGTAAGTCAAGTCATAGCCATTGGGCTGCACACAACGGATGCCATAGCCGATTTCCACTGGACGGCTCTTCACACTGATGCCAAGAAGCTTCAAGCGCTGCTGGAGAAGCAAATTGAAGATGTGTGCCTTGCTGACATTGCCCAGCTCTGGATGGCCGTGTTCGTCATAGGTAAAGGCCACGCCCGATTTTTCAATCTCCTGGTCGGTCATGAAATGGAATACGCCTTCGCTGATGATGATCACACCATAGCCGACACCGAGGATTTTGCGTTTGACGATGGAGCTGACCATCAACTGGATGATGGCTTCAAGCGTAACATCTGTTTTGTTGAACATTTCAGGGATAATCACCATCGGACAGTGGCAGGCAGAAGTCATGCCGAAAGCAAGGTGACCCGCCTCACGTCCCATGGCAGAGAGCACGAACCAGTTGCCGCTAGTACGGGCGTCTTCATAAACAGTCTGCACCAAATGCACGGCAGCGTCCTTGGCTGAATAGTAGCCAAAAGTAGGGTTGCCATCAGGAAGTGGGAGGTCGTTGTCGATAGTCTTGGGAACGTGGATGTTCTGAATCGGCACGTTGTTCTCGTTCAGATACTTGGAGATACGGTTGGCTGTTGAAGCCGTGTCGTCGCCACCAATGGTGACAAGCAACTTGATGTTATTCTCTACAAAAAAGTCGGTGTTGAACTCCTCGTTCTTCGGTTTATAGCGGCTCATTCGAAGTGCAGATCCGCCTTGTTTTTGGATGTCGTCAGCCCACATGAAGTCGAGCTCTTCCACTTCTTTTTCTTTTTTGAAAAGGTTTTTATAACCATCATGTAAGCCTAACACACGATAACCGTCTTTTAAAAAAGTCTTGGCTACGGTGCTGATAACTGTGTTGATCCCGGGTGCCGGACCGCCGCCGGCGAGGATTACGATAGAGTCTTTCATTATAGATTGATTTAAAGATTTAAAATTCAAAGATTTAAAGATGAAATATCATTATTCGATGACGAATTCGTCGCAGAAAATCCACGCGGGTTGACCCGAACCGACATGCCAGTCGGGACAAGTACCTATGTTCTTGGCAACCATCTTCACATAACACACCTCACAGTGAGGACGAACTTCCATCTCTTGAATGACGGCATCCTCCTCATCCATAGGAATGCGATTCGTCACCTTGCCTACACTTCTGAATCGTTTGCCATCTTCGCTGACAAGGAACTCTACTTCTTTCGGCATGAAGATCCAGGACCCTTGTTCCTGAAGGAAGCTGCCCGCCAGTCTATTAACCCGTTGTTTGGCGCCCAAGTCGACGGTTGCCACCAAATCCACGCCATGATAACCTTGCCAAGTGCCAGTGCGGAAGTTTTCGCCACCACGTTGATGGTCAATCAATGCCTTAAGGCCACCCGCTTCATACTGGTCAGAATAAGGATGTTCCAACGCAACTGCCAGCTTAGCATCAATGTAATGGAATTCAGCATCGATGATGCGGCTCCAACGGCCATCCTGCAAAGCAGCCGCACGTATTTGGGTGGACTTTTTCAAAACAATGGGATCGGCATAAACCAAACTACTCTCATTGGGATCAGTGCCATCAAGTGTATAATATATCAGAGCACCCTCCAATGGATGGCTCAAGACAACCGTGAGGCTGTCAAAGAATGTGTTCGACTCCGCATTGATAGCCGGAACCACTAAAATGCTTTCACCCGGGATGCGCATCACAGGGCATTGCTCCGGTTGGGTAGCCCATGGTGAGTCGGGGGTGGAAGTCATATCGAAAACCAACTCGCCCCCATTATAGATCTCGTCAAAGGTAATAAAACTGCGCTCCAACGGATTGCCATTGAGTTTTGCCGAACTTACAAAGCAGTTTTGAGGGCTCAAGTTCTTTGCTTTCACTATAAACCGCTTGCCATTCTCAAGATTAAGCGTTACTTGCTCGAAACGCGGGATACCAAGCACATAATAGCCTGAAGCTGGTGTTACCGGATAGAATCCCATGGCTGAGAACACACCCCAAGCAGACATCTGTCCGCAATCCTCGTTACCACAAAGGCCATCACGTTCGTCCGTATAGAACTCGTCCAAGACCTGTTTCACATATTTCTGGGTCTTGGTAGGCTGGCCTATGAAGTTGTACAAATACACCGTATTGTGGCTGGGTTCGTTGCCATGGGCGTATTGTCCGATCAGACCAGTGATATCAGGCTGTTCACGACCAGAGAGTTTGCTCGAAGCGGTGAACAATCCATCCAGTTTTTTGCCATAGCCTTCCCATCCACCCATAAGATCAATGTGAGTATTGATGTCCTGCGGCACAAAGAAGTTATACTGCCAAGTATTGGCCTCTGTTAGTGTAAAATTGACTTGAGTAGGATCGAACGGCTGCATATAGCCGCCATTGCGCCTGCCTTGGAAGAACTGGTTTTTCGGGTTAAAAAGATTCTTATAAGCTTGGGCTCTTTTATAGAACTCATCAGCAATTTCAGTTTTGCCCAAGGCTTCAGCCATTCGGGCCACGCACCAGTCATCGTATGCATATTCCAATGTTTTGGAGGTGGCTTCACCTTCCACATCTACCGGGATGAAACCGTATTTCACATAGGCTCCCATGCCACGACGATCCTGTCTGGAAGAATTCACCATGGCTTCCAATGCCTTTTCTGCTTCAAAATCTCGAATACCGCAGAAATAAGCGTCAGCGATCACAGGTATGGCGTGATTACCGATCATGCAATGGGTCTCATTTGCAGCCAATTCCCAAATGGGAAGCATGTGCTCCGGATCGGTTTCATAATCATTAATAAAGGTATTAATAAAGTCGAGGGTGCGATCTCGTTGGATAATGCTGAACAAAGGATGCAAGCTGCGAAAAGTATCCCATAGCGAAAACACCGTGTAAACGGGGCGTTCTGATTGATGAATCTGAAGATCGTGTGCGCGGTAACGGCCATCGGCATCAGAGAACAAATTGGGGGCGATCATAGCGTGATAGAGGCTAGTGTAGAAAACTCGCATATCAGCTTCTTCTTTGCCTTGTATCTCAATGCGTTTCAGCTCTGCATTCCATTTGTCAAAAGCTCTCCGTGCAAGAGCATCAATATCGAAGTCACCTTCGTCAAGTTCTGCTTTCATGTTGTTCTTGGCACCTTCGGCATCAACTGCGGAGATGGCGATGCGCATCACGATCGTCTCACCTTCTTCCGTATCAAAGACAAACGTGCCGTTATGTTTTTCATCAACGGTGTAGTTCTTCATGGGTTTGGAGAACTCAGCGTAGAAATAGAGATATTGGTCGTTGGCCCAGTCTCGGGTACGGCGGAAGCCTGCAATGGAGGTTTCAGATTCCACATCAAGTGTAGATTCATACACAAACTCGTCGTTAACCCCCTGTGTCATATTCAATAATAGCTTGGCTTCGTCCGACTTGGGGAAGGTGCAGCTCATCATGCCGACACGGTCGCCAGTAGCTAGGGCAACAAGCACTTGAGGGTTGTCGAAAGCCACGCTGTAATAGCCTGGCTTGGCACACTCGTTCTCATGGCTAAAGGAGGTGCAGACGGCATTGCCGACCGCGGGTGTAAACCTGAAATCACCGTAGTCAGAGCAGCCAGTGCCACTTAAGTGAGTGGTGCTGAAACCAAGTATGGAATCGTCAGAGGTGTGGTATCCCGAGCAACCGTCCCAATCGTTCATACGGGTGTCGGGACTGAACTGCATCATGCCAAAAGGCACTGTGGCACCAGGGAAGGTATGGCCGTGACCTCCTGTACCAATAAAAGGATCCACCAAGGCAGCCGGCTCAACGGGAGCCTGTTTCTGGCAAGAAAACATCAAAACAGAGATAGAGAGAAGAGTAATAACGGTATGCTTCATGGCAAGGTTTTTGTGATAACGCAGTTCAAAATTAGAAAAAAAACACAAAAAAGGCACCCAAAAACAAAAAGTTTTATTATTTTTGCATGCAAAACTAGAAAACACACTAAAAATTCATTATTAACTTAAATCATTACAAAATGAAAAAAGTACTTTTACTTTCATTGAGCCTTCTGTTAGGCTTCAGTGCTTTTGCCCAGAAGCGCGCCTCCATGGCACAGCAACGTGTGGCAAAGAACGACCTCGTATCGGCTAAGATGGAAAACAAAAAAGTCGCTTTTGGTAAAGAAGCCACTACTCCTTCTGCAGCAGCATTTGCACCAAAATCAGACAAGAGCGTTGTCATCAACAGATACGAAGACATCGAAGATGCAGAACTCATGTGGTCATTCTACGACCTTCAGTCAAACGGTTGGGTTTCAAACCGTATGACGCAATTTGCAAACGGTAGTGTTGCCGTTACTGCAACCATGTCACACCAAAACAACAACAGCGGCGGCTCCGACCGTGGTACTGGTTACAACTTCTATGATGGTACTGGTTGGGATGACCAGCCCGAAACACGCGTTGAAGATGTGAGAACCGGTTGGCCCACCATCGACAAATGGGGTGCCACTGGTGAAATCCTCATCTCCCACGCTCCTCTTCGTTGCTGGACCAGAGAAGTCGCTGGTGAAGGCGAATGGCAATACATGAGCGAACTTCCGTATTCACCCGAAGGTTTCCCGTATTCTGACGATGCATCATGGCCAAGATTAGCCACTAGTGGTGACAACAACAACATCATCCACGTGATTGCTGACATCCAGCACACTGTTTCAGATGACGAAGTTCACCACTATCAGGTTTACTACCGTTCAGAAGACGGTGTGAACTGGACTTGCCAGTACTCTCCTTTGGCTCAGGACAACGAAGAAGTTGACAGCTTCACCGCTGATAACTACAACATCGCTGCCAACGGCCACAATGTTGCCATTATCTACTCAGACGGTCTCCAGAGCAACTTGGTGATGTACAAATCCACCGACGATGGTATGACCTGGACCAGAACCGACATTTGGGAGAACCCCATCAACGGTTGCGACTGGTTAACCGACTCTTGCTCCATCACCACCGACACCATCTTCGGTCCCTGCAACACCTCTATCGTTATCGATAACAACGGCATTGTCCACGTTGCTTTCAGCACCTGGGAATGGTATCATGACGCTCTCGACAATAACGTTGGTTACTTCATCGGCAGAAGCGTTGACGGCATCTACTACTGGAACGATACCCAAGAGGCTCCTATCCAATCCCCCGATGGCAATCCTTACCACGCTGTAAGACTGTGGTGGCCTTCTGAAGAATCAGGTTATGTCAACATGCACAACGACTCCACCAAATGGATCGGTTTTGTGCCGATGTATGAAGGCGTTCAGTATGACTACAACCTGCAATATTACGAAACTGACTATTGGTACAAAATCCGCGGTGCTGCATCAGCCATGCCTGCTTTGTGCGTCGATCCTCAAGGCAACCTCGCCTGCGCCTACTCAGCACCTTGCACTGCTCGTTTGAGCGATGGTACTCCTCAATACTACCTCAGAAGCATCTATGTTAGCTACCGTAATGTTGACGAAGGTTACTGGCATCAATGCGAAGACGACCTCACTGATCCCGATAACGATATCATGTACGAAGTTGGTGAATCATTCTTCACCATCGCCGCTACCAATACTGTCAATCCTGGTGAATTCTGGTTCGGCTACCAAACTGACGACCACACTGGCCTCTTCGTTGGTTCAGGTGCTACACAAATAACAGGTTCTGAAAACTACATCCATGGTGTGAAGGTCATTGCAAATCCTGAATTTGTCAGCGTTCCTGAAAACACCCAAGCCCAAGACGTTGTTTACAACATCTATCCTAACCCTGCTACCGAGAACTACATCGTTGTTGAATCAGCTCAGAAAGCTGACGCTACCATCACCATCGTCAACCTGGTTGGCCAGACTGTGATGAAGTTCAACAAGAGCCTCAACCTCGGTGCCAACACCATCAACATTGACCTCAAGAGCGGAATCTACTTCTGCACTGTCAGTGCCAACGGCTTCGACAAGACCATGAAGTTCGTTGTCAAATAAGATTTAGATTATTTACCAAATCTAAAGCAAGAAACATCGCCTGGCGCATCGCGTCAGGCGATGCTTCGTTTTTATTGGCAATGTCATAAGCAGGACCATGGAAAGGCGTAGTGCGAACCACCGGCAAACCGGCAGTAAAGATAGCACCCCCGTTGGCAGAGATTAGCTTGAAAGGCAAAGCAGCCTGGTCGTGATACATTGCCAGCACCGCATCATATTTCCTCCAAGCCCCAGATGAAAACAAGTTGTCAGACGGGAATGGCCCAAAAGCGTATAATCCGTTTTTCTTGGCCATCTCCAACACTGGAGCTATGATGTCCTGCTCCTCTTCTCCTGCTAAGCCTGCGTCTCCTGCATGCGGATTCAGGCCCAAAACGGCGATTTTCGGCGAAGCAATATTGAAATTCTTTTTCAGGGCATTGGCTAGAATGATCAACTTATGCAGCACCATCTCCTTGGTAATGCTGGCCATGGCTTCCTTCATTGAGATATCCGAGGTAACCATGCCGATACGGATATAGTCGCTAACTAAAATCTCGAGATAATCCTGATTGTTGAACAAGGATGACAAGTAATCCGACTGCCCTTTGAAATTGAAACGCTCTGACTTCAAAATAGCAGGATTGACAGGAGCGGTTACCAATGCATCAATGTTGCCTTTCACCAAATCATCAGCAGCTCGCTTCAACGAAAGCACCGCCATCCTTCCAGCTTGCTCCGTAGCAAACCCCGGCTCTATCTTCAACTCATCATCAGTAATATTGACAATGTTGAATTTCTGCGCCCATGCTTGACGTACATCTCTTGTCAAAGAATAATTGAATTCCTCAATTCCCAAGCTTTTTTTATAATAAGACAACACTTTCGACTGACCATACAAAACGGGAGTCATCATCTGTAACATTCGGGTATCCGAAAAAGCTTTCAAAATGACTTCGTATGAAATACCATTGAAATCGCCATGGGTAATACCTATCCTGACGGATTTTGAGGGAGTATTAGCGGCCTGCATAATCCT
The DNA here is from genome assembly GCA_902800965.1 of uncultured Bacteroidia bacterium. Lineage (GTDB taxonomy): Bacteria > Bacteroidota > Bacteroidia > Bacteroidales > F082 > Limimorpha. Next base: position 204,359 of record CADCGK010000001.1, read on the forward strand.
GAATTTTAAAGGGTTAGAAAAATCACCTTCAAAATTAGGATATTATTTTGTTAAAAGCAAATAAAAATTAATACATTTCCTCGTCACCGCCTTCGAAGTCATCGCCACCTCCCTCGTCAGGACGACGGTTACGTTTGACGTTTTGCTGGTTGATGCGGTAATTGAAATTCAACGACATGGAAGTGCGGTTCCAGGTACTGTTGCTGTACTGCCAGAAATTGTCACCCCACGACTCGCCTCCCCGGCCACGAGTGCCAAATACATCACGCACATTGAAAGTAAGGGTGCCGCTGCCATTGAGGACTTCCTTGCTCAATGCAACGTCCATCCACCATTCACCATCACGTCTGCCCAAAGGCTCGACATGCGGGCCCATCACATGAGCGGTCAGCTGGAAATCAAACCAATTCATGACTTTGAACTTCGAAACCAGGCGGCCAAACAGCATCCACGACTTGGTCTCATAGTATTTATCGTCAATGGTGCCTTTGGAGTAGGAACGGAAGAAATTCACATTGCCGTTCAAGTTCAGCCATTTCGTCATCTGACCTTGTGCAACAGCCTCCACGCCAAAGTCATCCGCCTTCCCGAAGTTGATCGGCATGCTGTAATAAACACCGTCACGTTCGAAGGTGAAATGACGGATCATGTTGTTGCCATGGCGATAATAGGTGGTGAAACTGAAGCTGGAACGGTCCCAGAAATGGAGATAACCCAGCTCATAACTGTCCATAAAGGTGGGCTTTAAGGCGGGATTGCCCATGCGGATATTACGGTTGTCGTTATAGGAACGGAAAGGGCTCATCTGCCAGAAACCCGGACGACGGATACGGCGTGTGTAGCTTACCTGGAACTGGTCGTTCTCCGTCACCGAATAGTTGAGGTGAGCGCTGGGAAACAGGTTGATGTAAGGTTTTCCGCCATTGATGGAATCGGTGCCATCATGGGCATAGCCTTTCAGATTCGTATAGATGTCCGTCATCTCAGCGCGCACGCCGATCTGTCCTGACCAACGGCCCCAGTCGTTTCCCAAGCTGGTATATAAGGCCGCCACCTGCTCCTTGTATTCATAATCGTAGCAATAGTCGTTCAAGGGATGATAGACTCCCATGCTGTCCCTCTCGCTCACCGAAGAGATGCTGTTGATGTCGCGGTTGGTGTACTTGGCACCAATCTCCCACTGAGCTTTAGTAGCAAACGGATGAACATAGTCGATGCTCGCTTGAAGGTTGCGCATGCCTTGGTCTTCCTTCGTTTGCTGATATAGTGACGACAGCACAGTTTGCATCTGGCTGTTCGGATAGACGAACTCCGTGATGTCGGAACCCGAGTTCTCGGCATTCTGGAAGAAACGGACATTGGCTTTCAGGCTACGGCCTTTTTGCTCAAAAGTCTTGTCATAATCCAGGGTGATTTCATACATGGGATCCGTTTCATGCCATTGTTCCTCTCTCACATCGTATGATGAAGTGCACAATTGAGGATATTCATCCGAATACTTCACGATAGGGTTGGTACGGTTGGTACCATAACGGAACACAAAAGCAGCGCTGATGATGTCACGGTCTGTAAGATAATAATCGGCACCAACACGCAAGTTATGCCCCATGCGGCGCATGGTGCGCTCGGTGGTCTGGTCCGTGATCTGTTGATATACGGTGTCATTGCCGATAACATCGAAACGCTTGGTCTGGTTGATGCCGCCACCGATATTGCGACGCGTGTTGAATCCGTAGCTGGCGAAAAGGTTCCAGCGTTTCAAACGATAATTCATGGAGAGACTGCCGCCATATTGCCATGGATAGCCACCACGAAGGTTGACAGCGCCATTAAAACCTTGACGTTTGTCTTTTTTCAAGATGATGTTGATGATACCCGCAGAGCCTTCCGCATCATAACGGACAGAAGGATTGGTGATCACCTCCACCCTTTCAATCATATCCCCTTGAAGGGTACGTAGGGCGTCCTGGGTGCTCAATCCAGAGAGGCCAGACTCCTTACCGTCAATCAGGATACGCACGCCCTCATCGCCACGAAGGCTGACGTTGCCTTCCACATCCACCGATACAGCAGGGATGCTTTCAAGCACTTCAATGGCGTTACCAGCGGTATTGCTCACGTCCTTTCCCACATTGAAAACCCGCTTGTCGAGCGTCATCTCGTAGGTGCTCACTTCCGACACCACTTCTATCTCCGCAAGCAGTTCCGCGTCAGGGGCCATCACGATTCTTCCCAGATCAACGGTGGACTTCTCTCCTGTCAGCTGGATGTTCTTCTTTGTGGTGATAAAACCCATGTACTGAAAATGCAAGGAATACCTGCCCTTCTCCAATTGCAGGGAAAAATGGCCAGAAGGTTCGGTGATGACACCTGCAACCAGAGTTGAGTCCGGCAAAGAAAAAGCAGAGACGGTAGCATATTCCATCGGCTCACCCGTATCTTTGTTCACGACTTTTCCCTTGACAGTGACAGAAGCGAATGCGTGCTGGACAAGAAGCCCCAGCATCAGTACGAAGACAACACGGAATTTCATAAAATACAGCTCGTTTTAAAAGCACAAAAATAAACTATTCCAAACAATTACAGCTTAAAAAGCTCTTAAAACGGCCATTTTTAGATCGGATCCACATCAATTTGCACTTGAACGGACTTATAATCCGGAAGCAATTGGAACAAATGGATCTGTTTCATGATGAGATCCTTGACTTGCTGAGCGTTATGCTCGCGGTTGAATTTCACCATCATTTGTTTAATATAAAGGTTTTTGACCCTCGAGACCATGGGATATTCAGGGCCAAGCAGGTCCTGCTTGAAGATAGGACGCAACATGGAGGAAAGCTCCGTCGCTGCGGGGTTCAGCTTCTGATAGTCCTTGTGCTTGAGACGGATCAAGACAATACGGTAAAAAGGCGGATAGCCGAATTGCCTGCGGGTGGCCATTTGCTTTTCATACAGACCTCGGAAATCGTTGCGCAATACGTCCTGCAAAACCGGATGAGACGGTTCATAGGTTTGGATCACCACCTTGCCTTGTTTGCCTTTGCGCCCCGCCCTTCCAGCCACTTGCGACATCAGCTGGAAGCTTCGTTCGTGGGCTCGGAAATCGGGGAAAGACAACATATTATCGGCGTTCAAGATGCCCACTACCTTCACTGCATCGAAATCCAGCCCTTTGGTGACCATCTGTGTACCCACCAAGATATCCGTCTTCTTTTCTTGGAAATCCTCAAGGATTGACTGGTAGTCATTCCTCGACCGAGTGGTATCCAGATCAAGACGGGCCACTTTGGCCTCGGGCAACATCAGCTTCAAGTCCTCTTCTACCTTTTCGGTACCAAAACCATGCATCCTGATGTTGGTGCTATGGCAACTAGGGCACTCGGCAGGCACGTTGGTGGTATAGCCGCAATAGTGGCAACGCAACACATTCTGCTGCTTATGATAGATCAGACTCACGTCGCAATTGATGCACTGCGGCACATAATGGCAGTCGTCGCATTCCACCCGCAACGAGAAGCCTCGCCGGTTCTGGAAAAGAATGACCTGGTTGTGATCCGTCAGCGTTTCATTCATGGCGTCGAGCAGCACGCTGCCGAAATCCGCTTGGGCGGTCTTCCTTTTCCGTTCAACCCTCATATCGCTAAGAATGATTTCCGGCATCTCCACGCCACCGTAACGTTCCATGATCTCCACCAGTTTGTAGCGTCCTTGCAAGGCATTGTAATAGCTTTCGTATGATGGCGTGGCCGATCCCAACAGCACTTTGGAATGATGCAGGGCACCCAACACGATAGCCGCATCACGGGCATGATACCGCGGTGCAGGGTCCACTTGCTTGAAACTACTGTCGTGTTCCTCATCCACGATGATCAGGCCGAGATCCGAATAAGGCAAGAAGATGGCCGATCTTGAACCGATGATGACTTGACGGTGTGTTGCTTGGCCAGGGACGAAATCAAGCACCTGTTGCCAGACCTCCACGCGTTCGTTGACGCCATAGCGGGAATGATAAACGCCCAACTTGTCGCCAAAATACTGTTTCAGGCGATTGATGATCTGGGCGGTCAAGGCAATCTCAGGCAGGAGATACAGCACCTGTTTGCCTGCATCGATTGCTTCCTGGATCAATTTGATATAGATCTCCGTCTTACCACTGGAGGTAACACCATGAAGCAAGACTGGCCTCTGCTCGTCAAAGCCCGCTTTGATCTCATTATAGGCCCGCTGCTGCGTTTCAGTAAGTTGGATAGCGGACACCTCCATCTGCGCCTTTAACTCTTTGAGACGGCTTACTTTGCGCTCATAAACCTCAAAAACGCCCTTGTCTGCCATCGCCTTGAGTATAGAGCTGGAAGCATTGGCCTTTTTCAGCAGGTCGGCGGCTTTGACATCTTGCTCGCAATCGCCGCCCATGGTAAAGTAAGCCAGCAACACTTCCAGTTGTTTATAGGCTCTTTTGGTAAGGCCATCCATAAGCTCTTGGATTCGTTCATCTTCGCGATATTGGCTGGCTAAACGAACAAAACGCTCATATTTCGCCTTGTACTTCTCGTCCAACTCCTCTTCCATCACCAAGATGCCTTTTTCCATCATAGTGTGGATCAGCGGCATCACCTTTTTAAAGCCAATGATTTTACTAATCTCACTAATGGCAATCTTAGGCTGCACTTGAAGAGCCTCGACAATCAGATACTCATAATCGTTTAGGGGCACGCTGTCAAGCACATAGTCTTCCGAAAGCGCCACTTTCGACTCGCTACTCAGCTTTAGGGCAGAAGGCAGAGCTGCCTGCATCACCTCTCCCAGATGGCAGAGATAATAGGTTTTGATCCAGTCCCAGAACTTCAGCTGCGTCCCATTGACGATTGGCTGTTCGTCAAGGACATCCATCAAGTATTTTACCTCCACCTCGGGCACTTTCTCCGTCAGGGAGACAACCAAGCCCGACATGACCTTGGTCTTGCCGAACTGCACCACAACACGTTGTCCGACGCGGATGGTATCATTCAGCGCATACGGCACGCGATAGGTGAAAGTCCCCGGGACAGGAATGGGCAGGAGGACTTCGGCGAAGAGGGTGGTTCTATCCATGGGGAGGGAGGAGTTAGGAGTTAGTGGGAAAGGAGGGTGGTATAGCCAATCAGTTCGTCATAGCCTTTGCTGACATTGTAATAGTAGAAGTATATTCTATAAAGATTCTCGGTATCCCAGAAGTTGCCTTCAGTAAGCTCCGTGGTGACAGTATAATCGTTACGGTCAGCTGTGGCGAACAAGAAATTGTAATATCCTTGTTTCAACAACATTTGGCACAGATAGCCGTGTAGATTATAATCGTATTGCATAAGGTTGCGTTCATCGAACCTCCATTCATTGGCCGCACCCATGACATAGACGTCTTCTTGCAACAAGGGTGACGGCCAGCGAAGAAAGATATTGACCCAAGCATAGTCCGCCTCGGTATCTGTCTCGCGGCCTTCATTGGCTATATAGATGTATTTCTCTCCATGAATGTCTTCGTAAGTGATGTAAGGCTTCCTTGCCCGGGACTCACAAGTGGCGTAATCCACCACATAATAATCGTCGGTTTGATAGATATGTGCAATATTTTCCGATTGGAAATAAAAGTTGCTGAAATTGAGACGGCGGTATTGGTTGGCGGCCTCGAAGACAGTAGAGGGATGATGTTCGTATGAAATATAGTCGGGATAGACGAAAGAGGGTTTCAACCCGAGAGCGGCATTATCCCAGCGGCCATTTTGGCGTATGGTCATGTTAGCATACTGTTGCACGTTCCCCGTCATGATGCTTGGCATGACGACCCTGATATTAAGTTGTTGATGCGTATCGCTGAGGGAGAGATCGTCACAATAACGAGGCACCTCAGCAGAGATTGTGACCTTTTCGTCAAAGATCATGAAACGGCGAGTAAAATAGATGTTTTCTTCTGAAAGATCGTCTCCATAAACGATGAGCAGATAGTTGCCGGAAAGCATGGGTCTCATGTCTTCTTCAGGAAACGACAGGCGATAATGCACATAATCCACCAGTGTGTTCCGTGAAAACTCAAAATCATCGATACGGCCGTAATCGAAACCAGTGGCATAGGTGGCTCGTTGCATGTCGGTAGGATACCAATCATTGGTGCAATGAATGAAGGTATAATTCAGCACTTCACCTTCCGACCCAAGGATATCGAACGACAAGTTAAGGCGGCCCAATGGGCTGTCCAAGGGAATCAACGGCTCCTTGTTTTGGTTGCCATCGGCATAAAGAAGCACTGTCTTCACGGATTCCTTATAATCAAGATTGCCGCAAGGCAAGTCAAACTGCTGGGAGAAGGCACCCGTGATAATGAAGAAACTGGCTAGGATAAAAAGAGCTTTTTTCATTTCGATATTACTTTCTGCAAAAATAATGCATTTTTTAAAAGAAAACTCCCTATCTTTGCTCTTTGTTGAAATAAAATCCATCCATGATGAAAAACACATTCCGTTGTCTTATTGTTTTGGCTCTTGCCTTGTCTATATCTTTTGCTGAAGCCCAAGTGATCGGGAAAGAAAGACCAGTCATGGAGAAGAATATCTATATTGGTTTCAAGGGCGGTGTCTCCGCCATGGACATGCAATACAAGAGCAGGAAAGGTGGCAGTTTCGTCAACCACACGGCACTGTACCAATCTTTCGGCGACATAAAAGGTTGTTTGGCTGGTGGCATCTTTGTGGAGCGCACACTTCCCGGATGGTCTTACGGAATTGAGTTCAACTTCAATAGGGTTAATGCCATCAGCAGGCCTGACAAACCGCATTATGTCTTACAGGACTCGGCCTATATAGCCAACATCAGGATCCCGGTAAAACTCATGTTCCTAGATGACTACCTAGTTTCGCCCTACGTCTTTGCCGCGCCGGAAATCGGCACTTATGTCAGTGATACGACTTTCAGCATGACATCACAATCTGTCATCAACGGTCAACAAGTGGTATGGGGAAGTGCCAATGCCAAAACGCTGCATTTGAATGTGGTCGCCGGTATTGGCGTAGATGGTAAAATACAAATCGGGCTTTATGAGTTTAAAGCCCGATTTGAAGTTGGTTATCGTTTAGGATTATTGAATACGATGGCCAAGGATGTTCCATACGAAAGGAAAATGCGGGGCTGGGAAGCCACCATTGGCTTGGCATTCCCATTGATCATCAACCCCAGTTACGCATGGTTCAATTAAGCCTGCGTAATTCGTTGTTGGATCTCCACGAACTCTTCCTGAGTTAGTTTCAAATGTTCTTTCTTGAAGTCCAAGTCACCTTCTTGGGTGATGGGGACAAGATGGATGTGTGCATGTGGGACTTCCAGACCGATGACCGCCACAGCGATACGTTTGCACGGTATGGCCTTTTCAATCTTCTGAGCGACCTTCTTGGCAAAAACCATCATTTGTCCAATTGTCTCGTCGTCGAGGTTGAAAATATAGTCAGTCTCTTGCTTGGGGACAACAAGAGTATGTCCTTTTGACAAAGGATTGATGTCCAGAAAAGCGAAGAAACGGTCATCTTCTGCTATTTTATAGCAAGGGATCTCGCCTTGAATGATTCTGGTGAAAATAGTTGCCATAATTGTTTATCTTGTAATTTCGAGAATTTCAAAATACATTTTGCCGGCCGGAACCATGATTTCGGCTACTTCACCGACTTTTTTACCCAGAAGACCTTGTCCGATGGGAGAATTGATCGAGATCTTACCGGCTTTGAAATCGGCTTCTTTCTCGGGAACGATGGAATAGGTCATCGAAGTCTTGGTCTTGGTATTTTTGATTTTTACCGTGGAGTACAAGAGAACTTTTGAGGTGTCAATCTTTGATTCGTCCAGCACACGGGCGTTGAAAATCAGGTCCTGCAGGTCGGCTATCTTGGCTTCAAGAAGGCCTTGAGCTTCCTTGGCGGCGTCATATTCAGCATTTTCTGACAGATCGCCTTTATCGCGAGCTTCAGCAATGGCTTGGATAATACGTGGGCGTTCACGGAGGATCAAATCATCTAATTCGTCTTTCAACTTTTGTAATCCTTCAGCGGTAAAGTATTTGATTTCTGACATGATATAGGTTTTTTAACAACGTGAAAAAAGAGACCCTTACCGGAATAAGGGTCTTCTTTTTTTGAATGTGCAAAGATACTAATTTTCTTTCAAATGTCGCAAGACAATTTTAGAAAATAAGTCTTGCTCCGATGCTGTGGGTGCCTGAGTAGCTATAGGTTTGGCGGAAAGCGTAATCAATAGCAATCACAGGAGCATCCTCTTTCTTGGAGATCGGCACTTGAACAGAGCAGCCAGCATTGAGGCCTTGGTTCAAGTTCATGCAGTTCTCATCAAGAATGCCTTTGAACAAACCGCTCTCATAGGTATAACCAGCGCGGACCAGGAACCAATCTCTCCAACCGTATTCAAGGCCGAGGACGTATTGATCCTTAGTGAAGGAGTTGGAAATAAAGTTACCAGCCAAAGTGACACGATGTTCCTCTGCAAAATGCCAATCGTAAGCAGCTGCAATACTCAATTGAGTAGGAAGCTCAAACTGGTCGGCACGTTGGATCACCGTATGCTGCAGAGAGCTGTTGGGCAACAAGTATGATTTGATTGACAAACCATCGCCCGACATGGTCATGGTTGGTCCAATGTTCTTCAAGGTGATACCGAAGTGGATGTTGTCGAAAGGACCAGTAACATACTGGATACCGGCATCGAGGGCAACACCGACAGCGCCCATATTAGCAATAGACTCGCTGATGATCTTCAAGTTGAAACCACCACTGATACTATTGGAAAACGTTTTGGCGAATGCGACATTGATGTTCATGAGGTTCGGCTTAAAGGTACCGATACCACCGTCAGGGTTTTCGGTTGTGGTTTCCATGATCGACCCGGGATTCAGGGAGAAGAAGGAAAGACCCAACACGCTTGATTCACCAACACGCACGGCAAGGCCGAAGGAAGAGATTTTCACATCGGAGCCTTTCAGCCAATCGGTATGTGAGAAGTTGACATCCAATGAACGGATGGCTGAGATACCCGCCACATTGCCGAACATGGCCTCTACGCCTTTCACGAAGGACATGCCTGCGTTACCCCAACCTGCAGAAGCAGCCCAGGGGTTGATCAACAATTCAGGAGCACCAGCCTGACCAGAACGGTCCTCATTACCTGCAAATGCCTTAGGAGCGCTGACTCCAAGAAGGAGAACAAGGCTCATTACTATATATCTAACTGATTTCTTCATGATTCTGAGATTTTTAAAGTTAAGCATTCATCCGATAAATTAGAACGTATTCAAGTCAATTAGACGCATTGCACCGAAGAACTTGATCGTACGTTCGCCGCCGCTTGTGTTGTCCTTCACATGAATCAGATAGAAGCCGGAAGCAACAGGAGTGTTGGCGAAGTTAGTGAGATCCCAGTCGATGGAAGGAAGATCGTTGTCTTTCTTGAATTGACGGATCTTGGTTCCCGCAAGGTTATAGATGGTAACCGTACAATCGTTGGGAAGGTTCGTGATCTTAACCAAGTTATTCAGCGCATTCTTTTCGTAGGAAGAATAAGCGTAATACGGGTTAGGAACAACTGTGATCAGATCAAGGTCGGATTCTGTCTTCTCAGGATCGTTCAAGACAGGATCAAGACCATCAATCGAGAATCTGTAGGCAGGATACATATTGTTAATATCCAAGCCTTCATACACCGAGTCAAGCTCAATGCAAGCATAACCCTTATCATAAGGTTTGGCAACACGGATGCTGATCTTGGCATCATTACCTTCAGCAAGCCATTTCGTTCCTTCGACAGCCATTGGCATACCGACGTACATGACCTGACGCCACAAGTACTTCTTCAAAACCTTAGCATATCTCGGGTTATTCTGGAAGAAGTGCAGCAAATGGAATGCAGCACGACCACCATCGTAAGCCGGGCAGGAGTATTCGGAAGAAGGCAGCGGTGAAGTGGACGGAATTTCAGGGTTCTTATCCATTCCGAAGACATAAACGAAGTGCTTACCACCGAACACAGGTTCTTGGTCAATTTGACGGAAGATAGATGGATCATACATCTGGGAATTGTCGCCGTACACCTCGTCCACGGTAGCTTTCAACAACGCCGGAGGATTGAACAACATGTCACTACCATTCAAGTCAACAAGATATGAGTCTTCACCGAAGATCATGTTCAGACGGGCTCCAGATTCAATGTCAATAGCATATCCCGGGAACCAACCCATACCTTGAGGTGACATGAAGTTGGGATCGTCAGGATTGGTGCTGAAGTAGGTCGAATCATCGGAGTGCTCCCAATCGTTGAACGGAACGCCATTCACCATGTATGGATTACCGTCTTTATCGACTGACGGAGCCTTTCTGATATCAAACTGCAATGCACCACCTTGTGACAAAGCGGGATCGAGACACATCTCAACCACAGGGCAACGAGTCCACTTGGAACGGTCAGCGGTCAGAACGATATCAACGCTGCTGATTCTAGCATAGTAATCATCATTCTTAACACCATCCGCAGGAACAGGATAGATGCTGTTGATCTTGTAAGCGCACAGATTAATAGGTGCCCATGTTCTATTGGCAATCTTTTCAAAAGCTTCATTCGGGTCATAAGCCAACATCGGGAATGCAGCATTGGCCATATCATGGTCGCTGTTCTCCTTGTTCTCGTAGTCATAGTATTTACCGCAACGGATCCAGTCTAAGAGAGAACCAGGAAGATCTTTGTCGCGAATACCATCGAGCCATTTGTTGGTGCTATCCTGGAAAGTGAATGAAGAGGTGATAAGACCGCTGTTCACTGACAGCACTTCCTTATAATCATCATAGCTCGGAGGATTGTTGTCATTATCCCAAATCTTACCAACCTTCACAGGACCGACAGCATAAGGTTGAGTAATAGTAATGGAGATACCCTTATCAATAAACATCTTCTCATCCGTGTAAATTGTGGTGGTGTCAGATGCAAGGGCTTCTTCGTCAGATTCCATATCTTTCAGGAACCAGTGTGATGCCATACGGCTTGCTTCACTACCTATGATATATTCTCCACTTCCCGGTTCAGTTTCAATATGAACCATTTGGTTGGTGGAAACATTCTGGGTCATAGCCTCAAACAAGGTATCAAAGCAAAGTTCATAAGTCGTAGTCTTGACATTGAGCGGGTCGATGATCTTAACATCCAAAGGACCAAAACCAACTTTATAGGTCGGATGGTAAATGATTGGGTAATCGGGGTGACCGAACACCACTTGGTTACCATTCTCATCCAATGAATTGGCAAGTTTCTTGGTGAACAATTCGTCAATGTCGCTTTGTGAGAGTTCAAGCTGGTTACCGCCGTTGCCTTGACCAACCAAACGAGTGATAGAAGGTTTGTCACCGTACTGGCATTGTAACTTGGTGCCATTGACAATCTTATGAGGAACAGCAGAGTAGCAGGTGATGTTTTTACGACCTTCAAGATAAGGCTTCTTCTGTCCATAGAGGCCATAGGATTCACTCGGCTCTTGTGAATAAGTCAAGTAATTGTTATAGCCATAGGCGACAGCCATATAATAATAGGTCTTATGGTTGACGAGAGACGGGTTCTCTGTAGTGGCGAACTTGTCTTCAGTAACCACAAAGCTGTGAGTGATACCACCATCACCGCCATCAACCATCAATGAAGGAACGATAGCACCGATATGTTCATCCCATTCATAATTGACAAGATGGGAGATATTGTTTCTGATATCGCACTGGAACACCAGACGAGCTCTAGAGTTGTTGTTGAGTTCGTCAGCACCGACCTCAGCATTGGCGAGCTGATAGACCTTGTAACCTTCGAAGCGATAGTAACGGTCGCATTTCAGAGTTGAGTCATCAGGACGATACTCCGGAATTTCAGGATCCAGTTCAACATAACCTTCCTTGTAGTTATTGGAAATCGGGCTGTTGGAGAGATAGATGATCAACTTTTGATCCAACTCACGGATGGTAAGGTCTGGAGCGTTAGGACCATCGATCACTTTGAAGCAGTTATCAAACAATGCCTGGCACTTGTCATCGGTGACACGGAGGAGTTCCACAGAAGCGAGAGGGCCGCCTGAAGAAGCACGAGCCCACGGCACACCGAATGTGATATAGTTAACAGCGCCGGGTTTCAAGGTGAAAGGACCTGCAGACTGCATGAAACGACGGTCAGCGGCTTCATTGCCAGCCTCAGAGTCGGTCCAATACTTACCATTGCTGTTGTATCCACCATTGGGATTGACGCCACCAGTACCCCAGTTACATGGGTCAGTATCGCCAGGGAACATGAAGTCGCAGGCAGGACCTACTGTACCGGCAACACCAGGATAAGCATTACCACCATACATCATCTTGTTACCATCTTTCCAGATACCCTGAAGCATCAGGTAATAGTCAGGAGCATATTTCGGGTCACCAGTTGGTGAGTTGTCGTTATTGTGATAGAGGAAACGACGCATACCGAAACGTTCGTCATCAACAATACCGTTACCAAAGTTCACACCATTGATGGAAGCGTCACAGATTTGAGCGGAGTCAATGGCATGCTGTACAAAGAGGGAGTCACCTGTGACAGGATCGAATCCTGCAAACACATTGGTATAAGTAAAGGTGTATTTTGGATCATCAACGCCGTTAGCATCCATGTAGGGGCCCTGGAAGAAGTCGATACCCACCGCAGGAGGTTGGTTACCATAGGATTCAGGTTCACCACTACCGTCAATAGCCTTACCGTTATAACCATAACCGAGACCACGGGCAACATCGCATCCCACATAGTCGTCTTTGGCATAACCAAGGTCAACGTCAGTCCAAGGGCAGAAGTACGTACCCTTCAATTCGTATGTAGAACGGTTGATGATTTCATAACTACAGAATGACATGTTGTTGATTTCGTCATTGGTAGCAAAAGCGAAAGCTTGGGCACGGATTTCAACGCCAATGGCAGAACCATTGGATTCGGTGTGTGAGTTACCTTTATCGTTAAACACCCACCACAAGGTTTGGTCGCCTTTCAGCACTTGGTCAGCAAGAACGGTACCATGGATCACTTCTTCACCATAGTATTCTTCTTCCATGGTTTTGATCTTGGTATGGCATAGTTCGTTGTCAATATCATAGTATGGGAAGTCGCCTTGATTGGGGTCATACCTACCATCACCATCTCTATCAAAGAAAGGTGCCATATATTGGCTCACGCCTTCAGAAGAACCACCGACAGTTTCGGGATGTGCTGGCCATTCATTAATAATCTTAGGAATGGTGTAATCATCCGATGGGATAAACTGACCATCAACATCACAATGGCTCAGGAATTCATCCACTTCAGCGCGGGTGATTTTCCACACACGGTCCCATTGCGCACAAGTGGCTTCATCGATAGAGGCACCGACAAGGGTCAAAGGACCAGTCCAGAAGTCGTTACCACCACTGGTCACATCGGGACCTTGACGGAAACGAACAGCAGCGCACTTCAACTGATTGTTGATGTCAAGACCAGCAATCCAGAGAGCGCCTGCAAACAAAGAGGTTGCAGAACCATTTGCAGGAATGAAGTATTGGGCTCCGATACCACCGGGGAGGTCCCACCACATGTCACCACCAGCATTATAACGTGTTCTGACATTGTTGATGTTCAGCCATTCGAATGCGGACGATGGAGAACAACCGGCTGTAGTCTGCTTCAGTTCTCTGGAACCTTTTGAAGATTCCCCGTCACCTACCCAGACGTGAGCCTTTCCGGGAATTGTAACGCCCATCATTAGGAGCGCGACAAACAATAAACGTGTTATATTCTTCATATTATCTGTGATTATTCGATTAAATTCTACCATCATTCATTAGAAGTTAAAGCTTGCACCAACTTTGATCTGGCGAGGAGTGGAATAATGGCTGCCTCTGTTCACGTAGATCTGATACATTTGGATGAAAGCCTCAGGATCCAACTGGTTGCGGATTTCCTGTTGATATTTCGAAGAGGTAAGATAACCATCATCATCAGGATCACCAGTAGCATTGTAAACGTCCAAGATGTTCTTTGAGTTAAGAAGGTTGGTCACGTTGACATACACGTTGACGTAAGCTTCACGGCCGGTCTTGCCTTCCTTATTGCCACCCAAGGTGAAATAGAAGTCCTTGTCGGCACGGAGGTCGATCTTGAAGGAGGCAGGCATTCTGGAACCGAAGTAGGTACCTTCGAGCAGGTTGTTACCACCAGAGATCGGTGAAGAGACCGTACGGGATGCTGTGTAAGGAGCACCGGAACCACCAGTGACTGTCATAGCGACACCAGCATTAGCCAGCACTTGGATCGGGGTCTTGCCGGATTTCTCGCGGTTGATGACGGGACCATCATACTTCTTGCCAGAGCTGAAGCGATAGTCAACGGTCAAACCGAGCATGTGACGACGGTCGAAACCGGTCGGGAAGGTCGATCTCAAATTAGGCACACCAGCGTTAATCAGAGCAGCGGCGGTTGTGGTTGAAGCACCAGTCATGTTAGCATACTGCAAGGTGTAGTTGGCACGTACACGGACGTTCTTGGTTCTACGGAGGTCATACTCAGCAGTAAGACCCTTGGTAGTACCAAAGTCAAGGTTGCTGTATGAAGTATAGTCCTTAGGATAGGCACCTGTGAGACGATACAGCTGGATCATGTTACGAATCTCACGATAGTAAGCTGTGATCGTGAAGGACGAAGTGTTGTTCAACTTCTGGGTGAAACCTAATTCATAGTCAACAGTCTGCATGGGCTTCAGGTTAGGATTGGCAATAGAGCCTGAAACGTCATTGAAATAATAATAGGTCAACGGAGAGATGAAGTATGAACTTGAAGGACGCTGGGTCAGCACATCGTAGTGAGCGAAGAACAAAGCTTCGTCAGAAATCGGGAATGAGAAGGAGATACGAGGCATGAAGTTCCAAGTAGGTTTGTAATCCTCGAACGATTCCTTATCGACTCTTTGTTGATCGGGGTTCTTGATCCATGGAGAAATACCTGAACCTTTATCAAGTACCGTTGGAGAAGCGATCTCAGCACCATCGGCGTTGTACCAAGTGTTGTCGATACGATAACCGACAATCTCGTTGATGTCGCTGATCTTGTTGACATAGATGGCATAGTCGTCACCGATATTGCTGGGAACGACAACTTCGCCAACTCCCTCAATATTAATCTTGCCATTCTGTCTCTTGTCACCAACTTTATAGTAATCATAGAGGATGAATGGGTCTTTCAACACATATTGGTTAGCGTCGAAGCGGTCAGCACGGAGACCAATCTGGAAGATAAGATCCTTGAATGCGAATTTATCCTGGATATAACCAGCGGTATAGATCGGCTGGCTGGAAGCGACTGGACGGGTGAAGTAGTTATTGCCGTTTTCGTCAGTCACGTTTTCAGTGAAAAAGTCATCCAAGGTAGGACGCTCACCCCATCCATGCTTCTTACCATCATAGGTATAACCATAGTATGAAACATAGAAGTTACCATCGCGAGTCAATTCATCAGGTGCAAACATGCTGATGTTAAGACCACCATTGACATAACCTTTCTTCATGTTGCCGTTCTCATCGTAGAACATGATGGAATTGTCGTTGAAGTTATAGGAGTCAATGAGGATATATTCAGTACCGTTGATGGGCAGGTTCATGGCCTTACGCAGGTTGGCGTCAAAAACATACTGAGCGTTGGCGTCATAATATCTATGGTATCTGACGGTATCGACAAAGCCATCATAGCTCACAGCGTATGGGTGATCCATATCCAACTCTGCGATATGAGAATTGACCAAGCTACGCATCAGGCTCCAATAGTCAGTGCTGTAGCTCATGCCGCTGGAATTACGCTGCTCATACTGGAAACCAAGTTTGATTTCGTGTGAGCTTTCGCCCTTTCCGATGGTCATGGAAGCGTTGACGTTCACTGAGAACTGGTCACTGACGGACTTGCCATAGTTGGACATCAAGGTACCCGGAACTGCAAACATCTGATAGATGGAGTTGGGGGTACGGCCATTCAACAAGGCACCGCCAAGTTGAAGGTTGGTGAAGTTGTCATAATAACCACTTGCGCCATAGCCTTTAGTGAGTTCCAGATAGTTCTCTGTATAACGGGCAAGCAACGGATTAAACTCCGAAGCGTAGAAATCAACCAAAGTATCATAATCCCAAGAATTCAGCACCAACACATTGGTAAAGTTGTGTAGGTTGGTAGTATCACCATTTACTGCGACACCTGAAACATTACCCAGCTGATAGGTGGGAGTCTTGTGAGTGATGAAGCGGCCAAGGTTGCCGTAAGCGAAGACATTGTCCCACAGATCGGGGTCGCCGTCTTCACTGGTATATCTGGTATAGTCGGCCTGAATGCTGTAGTAGAAGTTACGGATCAGCGAGGTGCTTTCAGGTGCCGTGGGGAAGCGCTGAGTGAAGCGGACATAACCACGGGTTGTTCCTGACTTGTAGATGGAGTTCTTAGCCGTATTGAAAAACGAGTAAGAAGAGGCGAAGTCGTGACCTTGTGATCTGACGAACGATCCACCCACGGTCAGGTTGATGGTTTCCGTGGTGCGGATGTTGATATTACCCGAAAGGTTGATTGAGTAGTTGCTTGTATTGGTTGAGAACCTGGAATACTCAAGATCGCTCTTCTTGGTGAAAGAGGCTGACTGGTAGGTACCACCACCAACGCCAGAAGGAACCAGTGGATGATCCTCAATATACTTTTGATACTCTTCATTAGCGGTATAGTAACCAGTAGCGGAGAGAGCGCCCACTTTGTGATAAGTGAGGTCACCAGCGAGGAAGAAACCAAGCAATGCCGTCTCAGCTTGTTTACCCTTGATGAGCGGTCCTTGAACGCTGAAGCCCAATCTGTGATGGCCATAGCCTTCGACTGAGGTTTCAAGTTCCAGACCAGCACCGAAGGTACGGCTGGGGCCCTTGGTGGTCAAGTTGATGATACCGCCCATGGCGTCACCGTACATGGCAGGAGTACCACCCAAGATGACGTCCACCTGGTCAATAGCACTTTGAGGCACACTGGCACTACCGATAACTTTAACACCGTCGATGTAGTACACTGCGCTTTCACGGGAACCACGAATACTACCGACCTCACCGTCAGCGGTAAACACACCACCAACCGTGGAGGCAACGCCGGATGCAGAACGGTTAGGTAACTTGGCGATTTCCTCTGCTGTGATGGATGCACCGGAAGTAGTGTTATCCTTTGAAATCAGAGGCACCTCGTAATCGATAACCGTGACCTCCGTCAAACTGATGGCACCACTGGTCATCTTAATGTTCCAATCGGTGATTTTGTTGGCGGGAATAATAATGCCGTTCAAAACATAATTGTTGTAACCAACGAAAGTCGCCTTCAAATCATACGTTCCCGGAGGAATGGGGTTGATGTCGTAGTTACCATCGAAATCCGAAGTCGCGCCACCAACCATCGTTCCACCTTTTTCGAGGACGATGTTGGCGAATGATACGGGCTGACCCGTTTCATCGGTAACCTTTCCTTTGAGTCGTCCTTGCTGAGCGAAAGCCAACGTACAAGTCGCTAACACAATTGCAAGGGTCATTAGTAAATTTCTAAACATACCTTGTGATTTTATGTTATACTTCCTATTTAAATGCATTAAAAAGGCTTCAAAAATATAAACTTTTTACGAAGCACACAAGAAAATTTAGTTTTTTGTGACTTTTATATACTTATAATTTTTTTAACATTTCTTAAACACTATGATAACGAGAGATTTAGAATGAGCGAAAATTTAAAAAGGTTTTATTCACAAAAACATCCATCCCAGCCCTCTCACACCTATTTATATTAATATCGTCGCAAATGCCGATTCAGCTCTCGAGCTCTTTTCTTGTCCTCTTTCATCATTTGTTTCGTCTTCGGGGCCTGATGCTCATAATGCGCCTCCTTGGCTTTTTTATAATCCTTTTGGGCCTGCCGCTCCTGCTTCTCCATCATCCGCTCAGCCCTGCGCATCGCCCTGCTGGAGCGGCTTGACACACAGGAAGCCAGCATCAACAATGACACCCCGAGCACTACTATCGCCATTTTTTTCCTCATCGCCGTTAGTTTATTGATGTACAAAGATAATGTTTTTCAAAAAAACAAGTATCTTTGCGACATGAAAAAACTGATTGCCATAGTGATTCTTCTTATAGTTGTGGCTTCCAATGGGTGCAACAAATACCCAATAAACCCCAATTATCCCAATGCATACGTTGACATCACCATCAACTTGAATGATTACCAATACTATGATCTGCGTTTCGATGGTGGCTACATGTATCTTACTCCCGAAATCTACCCCAACAGTTCCCAACCCGAAACCAACAGTCGCGGCATTATTGTCTATAGAGTAATTGACGAGTTCCGTGCTTACGACCGACTACCCCCCAACTATCCAAATGCATGCACCGATAGTGAAGGCAATACCATACGTCTTGTGGTAGAAAGCCCCTATGTTGTGGACCATTGCAACAACGCCTACTATAACATTTTGAATGGCAATATCATTGTGGACGAATTACATGGAATGGTTCCAACATTCTCAACAGACACGATTGTTTACCCTCTCATACAATACGAAACTACTTTTGATGGAGTAACCTTGAGGATCAGGAATAGTTTCTGATTCCAACAACGTGTCAAGAAATGCATGCTATTTCCATAGCATCAACAATTCTTGTTTTGTTACTTACTTAGAATAGAAGCCTGGCGTTGGATAGAGGCTTGATGAATGGCTTCGAAGACTTTCTCCACCAGTTCTTTTGACAATCCCAGTTCTTTTCCAGTTTCAAGATGGTCGGAAAGAATCTGTTTCCATCGTTCCATCTGAACTACTGTCAAACCTTTTTCTTTTTTATACTCACCAATCTGACTTGACACGTTCATCCGACGTGCCAGCAGCTGCAGCAACTCAGCATCGATGTCGTCAATCTCACTTCTGAGGGCAGACAACACCTGATCATCATTCAACACTTGCTTGGAACGAGGCGAAAGGGAGCCCAACAAAGTCGACAGCGCTGACGGCGTGATTTGCTGATGGGCATCTGTCAGGGCTTCGTCTGGACAGCAATGGCATTCTACCATCAAGCCGTCAAAGGCAAGATCCACTGATTTTTGGGCTGTATCCTGCAACAACTCCCTGCAACCGCAAATGTGGCTGATATCAGTGACGACAGGTACATCGAGGATGCGTTTCAACTCAATGGGAATTTCCCACATCGGGAAATTTCGATATGGCGATTCCTTATAATAGGAAAAACCTCGATGAATGGCTGCGAGCCGGGTCAATCCAGCTTTTTGAAATCTTTCGAAAGCACCGATCCATAAGTTAAGATCTGGGGAAACCGGATTCTTAATAAAAACAGGGATGTCGGCGCCTTCCATGGCATCCGCCAACTGTTGTATTGAGAAAGGGTTGACCACTGTGCGCGCCCCAATCCACAAGGCATCGACATCATATTTCAAAGCCAACTCGACATGTTCAGAAGTGGCCACCTCGGTGGCAATAGGCAAGCCCGTTTCCCGTTTTGCCTCGGCAAGCCACACAAGTCCCTCTTCTCCCCTGCCCTCGAAGGCATCGGGACGGGTACGGGGCTTCCATACGCCACCACGCAACAGCTTTACTTCTGGTATTTCTTTCAAAGCACGTGCCGTGGCAAGGATCTGTTCCTCACTCTCCACACTGCAAGGGCCGGCTATGATCAAAGGATAATTCATCGTTGCAAATATACGGCATTTTTAGCGCAACAATGCGTTTTTTTTCATAACTTTGCACCTTAATTATATTAGCAACACAGAAAATCATCATAACGTGAAAAGAGTAGAAATCAAGCAAGCCTTGAAGATGCAGGCTTCAGAAGAAGAGATTACTGTAATGGGCTGGGTGCGCAACAAGCGCGGCAGCAAGAACGTGGCTTTCATCGCCCTCAACGACGGCTCAACCATCAATAACCTGCAACTGGTCATCGACTTGAATGTCATCCCAGAAGAAAAGCTGGCCTTGATGCATGCCGGCGCCTCCTTGTGGGCCAAGGGGGTCCTCGTGGCATCAATGGGTAGCGGACAAGCCGTAGAACTTTCAGTGAAGGAGATCGGCCTGTTCGGTCCCGCCAACCCCGACGAATACCCGCTGCAACCCAAGAAACATTCCCTGGAGTTCCTGCGCGACATCGCCCACCTGCGTTTCCGCACCAACACCTTCGGTGCTGTCATGCGTCTGCGCCATGCCATGGTGTTCGCCATCCACAAGTTCTTCACCGAGCGAGGCTTCTATAATATCCATACACCATTAATCACAGCCTCCGATGCCGAAGGTGCCGGCGAGATGTTCCAGGTGACCACCTTGGATCTCAACAACCCACCTCGCGATGAGCAGGGCAACATCGACTACAAGCAAGACTTCTTCGGCAGATCGACTAACCTCACCGTTTCAGGTCAGCTCGAAGGAGAACTTGCTGCTACGGCATTGGGCAAGATCTACACCTTTGGTCCTACCTTCCGCGCCGAGAACTCCAACACTACGCGCCACTTGGCTGAATTTTGGATGATCGAGCCTGAGATGGCCTTCTACGACATCAACGACAACATGGACCTCGCCGAGGAAATGCTAAAATACTTGATCCAATACGCCTTGGACAACAATATGGACGATCTCCAGTTCCTCAGCAAGCGTCTGCAAGACGAAGAGAAGGGCAAGAAGGAAGAAGACAAGTCAATGGAACTCATCAGCAAGCTGCACTTTGTGCTCGAACACGAATTCGTCCGCCTCACTTACACTGAGGCTATTGACATACTTCGCAACTCCAACTACAACAAGAAGGGCAAGTTCCAGTATCCCGTGGATGGTTGGGGTGTTGACTTGCAGTCGGAGCACGAGCGTTACCTCGTCGAGAAACACTTCAAGAAGCCCGTCATCCTTACCGACTACCCGAAGGAAATCAAAGCCTTCTACATGAAGCAGAACGAAGACGGCAAGACCGTCCGCGCCATGGACGTACTCTTCCCTGGCATCGGCGAGATCATCGGCGGCTCCGAGCGTGAGACCGATATCAACAAGATCCTTGACCGCATGCATGAAGTCGGCATCCCCGAGGAATCCATGAACTGGTACCTCGACAGCCGCCGCTTTGGCTCGGTGCCGCATTCGGGCTATGGCCTCGGCTTCGAACGCCTGCTGCTCTTCATCACCGGCATGACCAACATCCGCGACGTCATCCCGTTCCCGAGAACGCCAAAGAACTGCCTATATTAATTTAGTTAGGAGTTAGGAGTTAGGAGTGAGGAGGATTTCTCCAAGTTCCTACTCCTAACTCCTAACTCCTAACTCCTAACTATAATGAGCGATCAGAGGTTAACACAGGTACAAAGACAGGAGCTAAAACTCTCGCCTCAGCAGATTCAACTGATGAAGCTGCTGCAGCTTCCATTGATTGAACTCGAGCAGCGTATCAAGGAAGAGATCGAATCCAATCCCGCCCTTGAAGACACTGTCAACAGCGACGACAACGAACATACTAGCGACAGCGAGAACCCTGAAGAAAACGTTGGCGACAGCTACGACGACAATGACGACAACGGCGAGAACGACGACTACAACGACGATGAAATCTCCATCAACAAAGAAGATGAGTTTGACTTCAACGACTATCTGCCAGAGGAAGACGAATACGACTACGCCTATAAATCGCAAACCAACAACCACAGTACCGACGACGAAGACTACCAAGCACCTATCGTTCATGAAGAGTCATTTCAAGACTATTTAATCCATCAACTCGGCTATCACGATCTCACCGAAGAAGAAGAGATCATCGGAGAGTTCATCATCGGCAACCTCGACGACAACGGCTATCTCTGCCGTCCTATCGCCAACATTGTGGACGATCTGCTTTTCACCATGAACATGGAGGTGACAGAGGAGGATGTCCGTAAAGTGCTGAAGATTGTCCAACAGCTTGACCCGCCCGGCATCGGCGCCACCGACCTACAGGAATGCCTTCTCATCCAGCTACAACGGCTTCAGGAAGAAAATCCTTACAACGACTACAAGCTGTGCATGACCGTCATCAAGGACTGTTTCGAGGAGTTCATCAAGAAACATTACGACAAGATCGCCAAGAAAACCGGCGCCAGCAATCGCCAGCTCAAAGCTGCTTTGGATGAGATTCTCAAGCTGAACCCCAAACCCGGCGACTCTTCCACCTCGGGAGCTAAAAACAGCCATTACATCACGCCCGACTTCTTCATTTATATCAAAGACGGGAATCTCGAGCTTTCCCTGGACGGCCGCAACAACCCTGACCTGAAGGTCAACAAGCAATATGTGAAGATGCTTGAAGACTTCTCCAAGAGCAAGGAGTCGCGCAGCATGCAAGAGGCTGCCACTTTTGTCCGACAGAAAATCGATAGCGCCAAATGGTTCATCGATGCCATCCGTCAACGGCAACACACGTTGTATGTGACCATGAAAGCCATCATGGACAAGCAACAGGAGTATTTCCTCACGGGCGACGAGACCAAGTTGAAACCCATGATCTTGAAAGACATCGCCGAGAAGGTTGGCTTGGACATCTCTACTATCTCTCGCGTGGCCAACAGTAAATATGTGCAGACGCCTTACGGCACCTTCCTGTTGAAGTTCTTCTTCAGCGAAGGCATCACCAACGAGGAAGGCGAAGAGGTCTCCACCCGTGAGATCAAGAAGATCTTACAGGATTGCGTCGCAGATGAAAGCAAGGCCAAGCCGCTTACCGACGAGGAGCTCATGAACGTCCTGAAAGAAAAAGGCTATCCCATCGCCCGACGCACCGTGGCAAAGTACAGGGAACAGCTGGGGATTCCAGTAGCAAGGCTGAGGAAAGAGCTTTAAAACAAATCGAGTTCTCCTGTTTTTGAAAATCTGATTTTCCCTAAATGTTTATAGGCTAAATCCGTGCATTCTCGGCCTCGAGGAGTACGCATCAGATAGCCTTCCTGGATGAGGAAAGGCTCATAGACCTCCTCAATGGTGCCAGCGTCCTCGCCTACTGCCGTGGCGATGGTGTTAACGCCAACAGGACCACCTTTGAACTTCTCGATGATGGTATTCAAGATCTTGTTGTCCATATCGTCCAAGCCATGCTCATCCACGTTCAAGGCAGAGAGGCCTACACGGGCAATAGCCACGTTGATGCGGCCGTCGCCTTGTATTTGTGCGAAGTCGCGCACACGGCGGAGCAGCAGGTTGGCAATACGCGGCGTACCACGGCTGCGACGGGCTATCTCGTAGGCCGCCGCTTCGTCGATGGGCACCTGCAAGATGCCGGCCGAGCGCTTCACGATACCCGAGAGCGTCTTGGCGTCATAATACTCCAAACGCAGGTTGATGCCGAAACGCGAACGCAACGGGGCCGTCAACAGGCCTGAACGCGTGGTGGCGCCAATCAAGGTAAAGGGATTTAAGGCGATCTGGATGCTACGAGCGTTAGGTCCCGACTCGATCATGATGTCGATCCGATAATCCTCCATGGCAGAATAGAGATATTCCTCCACCACAGGGCTCAGTCGGTGTATCTCGTCGATAAACAGCACATCGTTGGGCTCCAAACTGGTGAGCAGTCCCGCCAAGTTACCCGGCTTATCCAACACCGGTCCCGAAGTCATCTTCATGTTGACACCCAACTCATGTGCAATGATATGCGAAAGGGTTGTCTTGCCCAGTCCCGGCGGGCCATGCAGCAGGGTATGGTCCAAGGCTTCGCCACGCTGAGCGGCAGCCTTCACAAAGACACGGAGGTTGTCAACGACCTTCTCCTGTCCTGCAAAGCTGCTGAACGCATCGGGACGCAAGACGTTTTCCAAGTCTTTCTCTGCCTTGGAGAGGTGTGAGCCGCTAGCATCAAGGTTACTATTCATTGTATTTCGGATAAGGCTACAAAATTAATAAAAAAAAGTTGTAATTTAGCAGCGTCAAAACAGACTTGCAAAAAATGAGAAAATATTTGTTGCTCATCATACTTTCCGCTTTGGCCATCGGCGGATTTGCCCAAAATAGAGGATCCTTGCGCGTCAACCAAGATAGTCGCGTGGATCGGCTCATCAGGCGACAAAAAGACGTCTATGCGGTCAGCAATACCTTGAGTGGCTTCCGCATCCAGATCTTCATGGAAATCGGCAACGATGCCGTCGCCCATGCCGAATCCATGAAATACAGCTTTACCAAAGCATTCCCTGAAATTCCTGTATATCTGTCATACGAGCAACCCTATTACAGGCTGCGTGTCGGTGACTTCCGCAACCGCGTCGAAGCTGAGAAGTACCTGCGTCTCATCAAGCCCAAATTCGGCCTCGCCTTTGTCACAGCAGAGGAAATCAACCCACCCAAGAAGCTCTCACCGGTGGACGTTGAGGATCTGCTAAATGACAATGAGGAGATCTTTGACGAACAAGAATAATTGAACTTATTTGATCTGTTCCAAGATCAAGCCAGCCAATCTGCTGGTGCCGACACGGAACAGTTCCTTATTGAGCCATTGCTCTCCGAGGATATGCTTCACCAAATAATAATAGGTCAAAGCATCCTCTGGGGTTTTCATGCCGCCGGCAGGCTTGAAACCAACTTTTTTGCCCGTGGCCTCATAGTATTCCTTGATCGTGTCGATCATAATAATGGCTGCCAAGGGGGTGGCGGCTACCGGCACCTTGCCAGTTGAAGTCTTGATGAAGTCGGCACCAGCCAGGATGGCCAGCTCGGAAGCCTTGCGGATATTTTCCACGGTCTTGAGCTCACCCGTTTCGAGGATGACCTTCAGATGCGCCTTGTTGCCACATGTCTCTTTGATGGTCTTGATCTCGTTGAAGACCTCGTCGTAACGGCCAGCGAGGAAGGTGCCGCGCGAGATCACCATATCCACCTCATCGGCGCCTTCGTTGACACAATACTCCACCTCTTTAACCTTGAGATCGAAAGGCATCTGTCCCGAAGGGAAGCAGCAAGCCACCGTGGCCACGCGGATGCCGCTACCTTTGAGCAATTCTTTGGCTTGGCGCACAAAGGGACTATAGATACAGATGGCAGGAACAGAAAGGTGCGGAGCCTGTTTCGGAAAGTCCAACGCCTTGGCACAGAAGTCGTTGATCTTCTCTTTATTGTCGAAAGCCTCGAGGGTCGTGAAGTCGATGCTTTGGAAGATGGTTTTCAGGGCTTCTTTCTCACTGCCCTGCTTTTTCTCGATGTTGACGATTTGAGCGATACGCTCATTGAGAGCAGCTTCGCTATGGTTGTAAGAATTGAATTTCATGATGTTATCATCTTTGATGCAAAATTAACAAAAAAAACCTACCTTTGTCAAAAATTTATGCCATGACCTTTCGCGACAAACTGCATATCCTTTGCTCCATTCCCAAGACCTTGCGGTTCAACCTCCACTATTTTCCTTTCAAGACAGCCATCAAGTGCCCCGTCATGGTTTCGAGAAGGGTGTATCTGCGCAAGCTACACGGAAAGGTGACGATTCCCGAGAACGCCGACACTGCCAGCGTCAAGATTGGCTTTGGTGACGTAGGCCATTACGACCGTAAACATTCGAGGAGCATCTGGCAGGTAAGCGGCGAAGTCGATTTCAAGGGCAAGGCCTCCATCGGCCACGGCTCGAAGATATCCGTGAGAGGCAAGCTAGAACTGGGGAATGGCTTCAATATCACCGCGGAGAGCACCATCGTTTGCGCCAAAGGCATCCGGTTCGGGAACGACTGTCTCCTCAGCTGGGATGTACTGGTGATGGACACTGACGAGCATCCCATTTATAATAAGGAAAGAGAACGCATCAATGAGGATCGTCCTATCCTTGTTGGCAATCATGTGTGGATCGGTTGCAAGTGCATGCTGCTGAAAGGCGCCGAACTGCCCGACAACACAATCCTCGCCGCAGGCACCGCCTTACGATCGGCATTCCACGGCGAGGAACAAATCATTGGTGGCAATCCGCCTTCCATTCTCAAGCGGGACGTCAGGTGGGAGTTAGGAGTGAGGAGTTAGGAGTGAGGAGTAAGTGTCGGGTACGTCATTGCGAGGAGGAACGACGAAGCAATCCAACTGACTCAAAATGGCTTATTATAGTCAAGTTGGATTGCTTCGCTACGCTCGCAATGACGCAAAGCGTCAAAGCACATCTATCACCCCACAGAGTTTCTTGAAGATCTCTGGGATCTCGCCCACACCATTGACGGGATGGAGATTTCCTGTGCCTTCATAGTAAGCCAACACTGGTTTTGTTTTGGCTTCGTATTCCACAAAACGATGCTTGATGGAATCGATGTTGTCATCGGCGCGACCGCTGATCTTGCCACGTTCCAGCATGCGCTCGATAAGGAGGTTCTCCGGCACTTCGAGGCTCAGCACACCAGTGAGAGCAATGCCGTATTTCTTCATCATCTCGTCAAGGATCTCCGCCTGCTTCACGGTACGCGGATAGCCGTCGAAGAGGAAGCCTGGAGAGTTGATGTTCTCGGAAAGTTTCTTCTCGATGATGGCAGCGACAATCTCGTCGGAGACAAGACCACCTTGGCTGATGATGCCCTTTACCTGAAGGCCGAGTTCGGTCTCGGCGGCGATCTCCTCACGCAGGATCTCACCGGTTGAGATATAGGTTAACTGATATTTTTCGCGAAGGAACTGAGACTGGGTCCCTTTGCCTGCCCCTGGAGGGCCGAAGAGGATGATATTGAGCATTTTTTTGAGAATTTAGAATTCAGAAGTAAGAATTTAGATTACTTTATAGATATCGGGGAGGTTGCGACCTTGTTGGTCGTAGTCAAGGCCATAGCCCACGATGAACTCATTGCCGATATCCATGCCTTTGTAGTTGATGGGATAGTCGTACTGGAAATTGGCAGGTTTGAAGAACAAGGTGGCGATGCGGACATCCGCAGCCTTCAGGTCACGGAGTTTCTGAAGCGTGTATCGCATGGTGTGACCCGTGTCAACGATGTCCTCCACTACCACCACATGGCGACCGTCGAGGGAATGGTCCAGGCCGATCAACTCGCGCACCACATTGGTGGTCTCCGTCCCGGCGTAGGAGGAGAGCTTCACAAAGCTGATCTCACAGGGAATGGTCAGCCGTTTGAAGAGTTCCGAAGCGAACATAAAGGCGCCGTTGAGCACCACGAGAAACAATGGGTTCTTGTCGGCAAGATCACGATTGACCTGATCCGCCACCCTCTGGATGGCATTCTCGATTTTCTCTTGAGGGATGTAAATGGAGAACTCCTTGTCTAAGACTTTTACTGTTTTCATGTCGTTAGGATTGGAAACACAAAAATACAAATTTCTTTGGTTGATTTGACGGAATAATATATTTTTGCTCCTCCTAACTCCTCACTCCTAACCCCTAACTGACATGAGTCCAATCGTAAGCATCATCATGGGAAGCACCTCCGACCTTCCCGTTCTGGAAAAAGCCGCCCAGTTCTTCGACGAGATGGAGATCCCTTTCGAGATGAACGCCTTAAGTGCCCATCGCACCCCGCAGGAAGTGGAACAATTCGCCCGTGAAGCGGAAGGTCGCGGCATCAAAGTCATCATCGCAGCCGCCGGCATGGCCGCTGCCCTGCCCGGCGTCATTGCCGCCAACACAACCTTACCCGTGATCGGCGTGCCCGTGAAAGGCATGCTGGACGGACTCGACGCCATGCTGTCGATCATCCAAATGCCCCCAGGCATCCCTGTGGCCACCGTTGGAGTCAACGGGGGATTGAATGCCGCCATCCTCGCCGCCGAGATGTTGGCATTATCAGATGAGGGCATTGCCAAGAAAGTCGCAGATTACAAGGAGAATCTGAAGAACAAGATCACCAAGGCAAATACCGAGCTCAAAGAGGTCCGATATAAGTTTAAGACTAATTAAACTCTAGACAGTCTTACCTGTCAACCCTTTGCGCCGCGGAAAGTCAGCAGTGTAAGGCGATCACGGTCGAATACCTCATTGGCTTCGTCCATTAGATCCTCTGCCGTAATGACTTCAATGGTATGGATGATGTCGGGCACCGTCTCTACCGGCTCGTTCATCAGCAACGACCTTGTGATGGCTAGCAATTCGCTCATTCCCGATTCGCGTCCCAGCGCCAACTGTCCCACCAGTTGCTGCTTCGCATGATGCAGTTGCATCGTACCCATCTTTTGGGTACGAAGCTTGTCCAACTCCTTAAACACCAAAACGACAGCTTTCTCCAACGATTCTGGATCAACCCCCATATACACATTGAAAAGGCCTATGTCGGAATAAGCGTTGTATTGTGACTCGATGGTATAGGCAAAGCCGTATTTCTCACGGATATTCAGGCTTAGTCGAGAATTCATTGCTGGGCCACCGAGGATGTTGTTCAACAGCACCATGGTGCGTTTCTTGGGGTGAACGAATTCAGGTGCCAGCCCACCGATCATGCAATGGCTGAGGTGGTTGTTACGTTCCATCTCCACTTTTTGGGGACAATAGGAAAGGAAAGGCTGACGGCGGTCTGGCACAAGATGCGCCGGACGTGAACCGAAGAAATCCATAGCCATCTTTTGGAAGTCCTTGAAACTGATATCACCGATAGTGGCCAGAACCATTGAGTCGGTACTGTAGTTTGCCTCCATGAAATTCAGGATGTCCTCGCGATGGAAACCCTTCACCAAAGCACTGGTACCCAGGATATTCCTTCCCAAAGGATGGTCCTTGAACATCGTCTCCTCAAACACATCGTAGATCTCCTCCGAAGGCATGTCGAGGTACGAGTTGATCTCATCCAGCACCACGTCTTTCTCTTTTTCCAACTCATTCTCCGGGAAAGTGGCTTGGAAAGCGATGTCAGAAAGCAAGTCCATGGCGCGTTTGTAATAGACAGTCAGGAAAGAAGCCTGCAAGCAGGTCTCCTCTTTCGTGGTGAAAGCGTTGAGGTCACCCCCAACGTTGTCGAGGCAGCTCAGAATATGATAGGGCTTGCGGTTCTGCGTGCCTTTGAAGATGGTATGCTCGATGAAATGGGCCATGCCGTTCTCCGATTCCTGTTCGTCGCGCGAACCTGTGCCGACCACCAAAACCAGATGTGCGATTTCACCTTTTTTCTGCCGGTGAAGGAGGCGGATGCCGTTGGGTAAAGTGGCTATATTGTATTGTTCAGTGTCCATGTCGATTCATAAAAAAACGCTGCAAAGGTAATAAGTTATCACGAAAAACGTTAAGTTTGCATCTCCAAACAACGATTCATGGCATGAAAAAAACCATCTTCTCCATACTTCTCGCATTTGCCGTTGTGACTATGTCTTTCGGGCAGAAGCCACGCAACATCAAGAAGGAGCCCATCCCCGCCACCATGTTCCAGGTGACCTACGCGGCACAGTTCCCAGCACTAGACACCAAAACCGACTATGGATTCACGAACACCATTGGCGGTAGTGTAATCCACAAAACTGAGAGCAACTGGCTCTTTACTGCCAACGGCAACTTCATTTTCGGTAACCAGATCAAAGGGTCAAGAATCGACGTCCTAGGAGAGAGTGTCACTACCATTTATGGCGAAATCATCGGCGGCGGCGGCATGCCTTCCGCTTTGGCGCTGTTCCAACGCGGTTTTCATTTCCAAGCTGAGGTAGGGAAACTTTTCCCCTTCAAGCCCAACCCAAACAGTGGCTTCTTTGTTCAGGCTGGTATTGGTTATCTGAGAAATCGCATCCGTATTGACTACCAAATTGAAGCCCAGAATCCGCCCTATCAGGTGATGGACGATTACCAGTATGGCTACGATCGTATGCGTGGCGGACTGGCCTTGCATGGCGAGACGGGTTATCTGCTCATGAGTAACTCGAAGATCTTCAACTTCTCGGTGTCGTTAGAAGTCACCTACGCCAGAACACGAAACCTCAGGGATTATGACTTCAGGGTGTTTTATGACGAAAACGGAGAGCCTCAAATCATGGGTTACACTGATAAAAACAAGCGTTTCAATGATTTCTATTACGGCATCCGACTTAGCTGGATGATTCCCACCTACCAGCGCCAACCCGAGGAATACTATTATTACTGATGCCATGCGAGCATGCTATACCTTGGCGATACGAGCCTACGCTCTTGCCGTAAGGGTTGCTGCCCTGTTCGGCAACGAGAAGGCAAGACTGTGGGTCGAAGGCAGAAGACACCTGCCTGAGACGGGCAACGACAATTGTCCCTGGATTTGGTTCCATGCTGCCTCACTAGGCGAGTTCGAGCAAGGCCGTCCGCTCATCGAAGCCATCAAAGAAGCTCATCCAGAAGTCAAGGTTTCATTGACTTTCTTCTCCCCATCCGGATACGAAATCAGGAAAGACTACCCTCTTGCCGATGAGGTGCTGTATCTTCCTATCGACACCATGAAAAACGCACGTTATTGGGTTAAGCGCCATCGTTTCATCGCTGCGTTTTTCATCAAATATGAGTTCTGGTTCAACTATATGAAAGCCCTGCATGAGCAAGCAACTCCTCTATATTACATCTCGTTGATCCTCAAGCCGAACCAGTATTTCTTCCGTTGGTATGGCAGTTGGTTCCGCAACCAACTACGTCATGTGAGTCATTTCTTCGTACAGGACAGCACCACCTTGAACCTCATGAAAGGCATTGGTTTCGGCAACGTTATATTATGCGGCGACACTCGTTTCGACAGGGTCGTCGCTATCGCAAGACAAGCAAAGCCTTTCCCTGAAATCGAGGCCTTTATCCAAGGAAGAAATTGCATCATTGACGGAAGCAGCTGGCCGCCTGACGAGCACCTGCTAATCCCTTACCTACAAAGGCTTCCAGAAGATTACTGCATGATCATCGCCCCCCACGATATCTCTCAAAAACATATCGAACAGATAACTGATCAACTGAGCAACTTCCAACTCTACACCGATCTTCATCCCGAAAAGTGCAGCAAGGTACTGGTATTGAACACCATCGGCATCCTTTCACAGCTGTATCAATATGCCCGTTTCGTCTATATTGGCGGTGGATTCGGGGTCAACATCCACAACATCCAAGAGCCCGTTACCTTCGGCTGCCCTGTGGTGTTCGGACCGAAATACAAGAGTTTCAAGGAAGCCGTCGATCTGGTGGCAATGGGAGGTGCCTTTCACGTGGATAGTCAAGACGGCTTGAACAGCATCTTCGACCGTCTCATCAAGGATGAGGCGTTCCGAGAGAAAGCATCAAAAATCTGCAAGGAATATGTGGCTGCACAATCTGGCGCCACTGATGCCATCATGCATCAGATTACATCCATTTTCTCCGTTTGAAGATATAGATGAACACGGCGGCCACGACGACCATCAAGCCGATCAGCCCATAAAAAGCCCACTTCTTTTCTTGGAAAGGCAAATAGACGTTCATTCCATAAAGGCCTGTGATAAAAGTCAAAGGCAGGATGATGGACGAAATGATGGTGAGGATCTTCATCGTCTCGTTGGTCTTGTTGGTCTGCATGGAATCGAAAGTTTGCGACAGGCCTTCGATCAACTCTTCGTAATCCTCAGTCATATCCCACACCTTCTGGTAGTAGTCCAAAATATTGCCCCAGTAGTCTTCCATGTACTCCACATCCTCGGTAAAGCCGCTGATCTTTCCGTTTTCAAACATCTGGAAGAGACGCAGCTGAGGTTTGAAGATGGTGTTGATCAAGATCAAGTTCTTTCTAGTGACCGAGATACGTTCGATGATCTTGACTTGTTTTTCCTGCAACAGCTCGCGGTTGATCAACTCCACGTCAAGGCCAACCTTACGGAGGAGATAGACGGACTCGGTGATCAGCTTCTCGAGGATGCGGTACAACAGCTTATCAGAGCTCTCGATGCTCACATCCTCTTCGTTTTGAAGCCGTTCCTCGTATTCATTGAAGAGCTGTGACACGCCCCATGGATTTTTCTCAATGGAGATAATGTAATCCTTGCCCCAGAAAAGTTTCACCTCCTTGATCTTAACAAATTTGTTTTGCCCATCAAAGTTGGGGAAATGCAGGATAAGGAAATAGTAGTCGTCGTAGATATCGATTTTAGGACGCTGGTTAACTGATTTACAGTCTTCTATATCCAATGGGTGGAAATGAAAACGATCTTTGAGAAACTCAAAATCTTCCTCGCTCGGGTTGTTCAGATGGCGCCATGTGATGTTGCCAATTTTGAGACTGTTGATCATAACCTTTCCCCCCGTATTTTTTTGCGTTGCAAAACTAAACAAAAAAAATTGAAAAAAAAGCTTTATTACTCAAAAAAAACATGCTGTAATTAAGGCCAGTTTACTATCTTTGCAGTTTAAATCTATATTGAGCCCAATGTACGCTTTCATTTCTGGAAAAATCGCCGAGATAACGCCTGCATACGTCATTCTTGACAACCATGGCGTGGGTTATTTCATTAACATCACGCTAAACACGTTCACGGCCATCGGCGAGCAGCAAGAAGTGAAGCTATTCACCCATCTTCAAGTACTGGAGGATGCTCACAATCTGTTTGGCTTTTACACAGCAAAAGAGCGCGACATGTTCGAGATGCTGATCAGCGTCAGCGGTGTCGGTTGCAACACAGCCCGTTTGATCCTTTCTTCACTAACGGTCAACGAGCTCAGTACCGCCATCGCCAACGAGGACATCAAGACCATCCAAGCCGTGAAAGGTATCGGCAGCAAGACGGCACAACGGCTTGTCGTGGATCTCAAGGACAAGGTGAGAAAGACCGAATACAACGAAGAAACTATTGAGACTATCAACAGCTCCGCCAAAAACGAAGCTTTGTCAGCATTAGTGATTCTGGGCTTCAGCAAAAACGCCGCAAGCAAGGCTCTTGACAAATTATTAAAACAATCGCCCGATGCTTCCGTGGAGGTCTTGATCCGCGAAGCCCTCAAGTTATTATGAACCTCATGAAACGACATATCATCCTGCTTTTCCTGTTGGCGATCTTGGTTCCAGGATTCGCCCAACAACCTAATCAAAACCAACAATTGGTCTATCCCATACCTCAGAGCCAGGGAGATCCCATGGAACAGCTGTACAACCAATCGCCGCTGTACCTGCAAGATCCCACCAACTTTACCCATGAGGTCTATTACGACCCTGCCACAGGCCAATATACATTCAAGCACAAGATCGGCGATTTTGAATACACCACGCCGACCACCATGTCGCAAAAAGACTATTTCAACTACAAGAACCGTCAGGGCGTGATGGAATATTGGAAAGACCGCCGCAAGCAAAACTCACGTTCCACCACAGACGGCAACTCCATCATTCCTCCTTTATATATTGGCGGTGAAGCCTTCGACCTCATCTTCGGGAGCAACACCATTGACATCAGACCACAAGGATCCGTCGATCTGACCTTCGGTATCAAGAGCAACTATCGCGGCGATCCCTCCATCACCCGTCAAACGACCACCAACTTCGACTTTGACCAAGACATCCAGCTGAATGTCATTGCCAAAATCGGTGACAAAATCAACTTCAATATCAACAAAAACACCAAGGCAACCTTCAACTATGAAGATTTGATGAAGCTGAAGTATGAAGGCAAGGAAGACGAAATCATCCAATTGCTCGAGGCCGGTGACGTCAGCTTCCCATTGAACAGCACCCTAATCACTGGCACACAACGCCTGTTCGGTTTGAAGTCGAAGTTGAAATTCGGCAAAACCACAATTACTTCTGTAGTTTCTTACCAAGAAAGCGAATCCAGAAACATCGCAGTTCAAGGTGGCGCACAAACCAGCGACTTCAATATCAGCTGCCTCGACTATGAAGAGAACCGACACTTCTTCCTAAGCCAGTACTTCAGAGACCAGTATGAAGCCGCCCTCTCCACCCTACCCACCGTCACTTCCAGCATTAACATCACCAAGATCGAAGTCTGGGTAACCAACACCAACACCTCCACCCAAGATACCCGTAATATTTTGGCACTCACCGATTTGGGTGAAGGAAGAAATGCTTGGATCTACAACAAAGAGATACAACCCGCCAACACCAACACGATCTATCCCCGCAATGCTGCCAACAACATGCTTGAACGCTTCGACACCGCCCAAATCCGCAGCATCAGTTCAGTGACCAACTACATGACGGGCGACCCGATGAGAATCGGCAAACACGGCTACATGGTGGCAGGACGCGACTTTGAAAAGATTGAAAACGCACGCCGGTTGAGCAGCTCCGAATATTCTTTGAACTCCAAGTTGGGATTCATCTCCTTGAATATCAACCTCAACTCCAACCAAACTTTGGCCGTCGCCTATCAATACACTATCGTAGGCAGCGATCAAGTCTATCAGGTTGGTGAATTTTCCGACCAAGGCATCAACACGCCAAAGGTGTTGGTTGCCAAATTATTAAGAGGCACCACTGTAAACACCTCCATGCCGATCTGGAACCTTATGATGAAGAACGTCTATAACATCAGGGCTTACCAAATCAGTTCCAACGACTTCATGCTCAACATCTTCTACAACGGCAATTCTAACAGCACCCCGATGGGCTATTTCACTGAGGGACCCGACAATGTAAAAGGAGTTTCGCTGCTTCATCTGCTCGGACTTGATAACTTGACACAGCAAAACAACCCGATCCCCGGTGGTGACGGCGTGTTCGACTTCCTCAACGGGGCACAGGTCACCGGCGGAACCATCAATGCCGCCACAGGTCGCATCTACTTCCCCGTGCTGGAGCCTTTCGGTAGCCACTTGCGGAAAGTCTTCGCCGAGAACGCAGACTTAGCCAACAAATACGCTTTCGACTCTCTTTATACCATGACCAAGACCTCGGCTGAACAGTTCTCCGAAAAGAACAAATTCACCTTGCAAGGTTATTATTCGTCACAGTCAGGAAGCGAGATCAGCCTGAACGCCATGAATGTCGCACAAGGTTCCGTTACTGTGAGCGCAGGCGGCAGGACGTTGGTCGAGAATGTTGATTACACCGTTGATTACACACTTGGCCGCGTATCGATCATCAACGAAGGCATCCTGAACTCAGGCACTCCGATCAACATCTCCTTGGAAAGTAACTCCGGTTTCAGTGCTTTGAAGAAGACCTTCCTCGGAACGCGCATCGAGCACGAGTTCAATCCTGATTTCCGCTTAGGCGGTACCGTACTTTATTTAGGGGAGAAATCCTACACCCAGAAGATCAGCTACGGAGAAGAAGCCATTGCCAACACCATCTATGGCTTCGATATGAGCTACGCCTCCGAGGTCAGATGGCTAACCAATTTCATCGACAAACTCCCTGGCATCAGCACCAAAGCCCCATCCAGAATCCGTTTTGATGGTGAGTTCGCCCGGTTTATCCCAGGCTTGTCAAAGTCGGTCAGCGAGCGAGGCACCTCCTATATCGACGACTTTGAAGGAGCCAAATCCACCATTGACCTGAGGCTTTTCAACCAATGGCATCTGGCAAGTACGCCGCAACACCAAACCGACCTATTCCCGGAGGCGGCCCCCAATACTGGCCTGGCGTATGGCAAGAACAGAGCAAAACTCTCATGGTACACTATCGACCAAAACGTGTTCTACGACCGCAGCACCACCATCCGTCCGAAGAACATCACCAGCGACGAGTTGTCAAAACACAGCGTGAGACAAGTGTTGGAAACCGAGATCTTCCCCACCAAGGATATTGTCGCCGGCACTCCCACCAACATCTCGGTACTCAACCTCGCTTTCTTCCCGAACGACAGAGGACCTTATAACTATGATGTCGTTCCCGATCAATACGCTGCAGGAGTAAACGAAAACGGCGAGCTTTACGACCCGCAATCACGTTGGGCAGGTATCATGAGGAAGATGGAAACCACTGATTTTGAAGCCACCAACATCGAATACATTGAGTTCTGGATGATGGATCCTTTCGCCGATCCTGAATACCAAAACAACCCCGGTAAACTTTACCTCAACCTTGGTGACATTTCCGAAGATGTGCTCCGTGATGGCCGTAAATACTATGAAAACGGCATGCCAGAAAATCCCCAACAGGTAATCAATGTTGACACCACCATCTGGGGCCGCGTGCCTACGATGCAGGATTTGGTTGGCACCTTCAGCACTAATCCAGACGCCCGCGAATCCCAAGACATCGGTTATGACGGTCTCCGTGATGTTGACGAACGCAATTTCTTCGAAGGCAGCTTCCTGAGCGTTTTGAGAGAACAATATGGAGAAGCTTCTGCAGCTTACCAAAAAGCTTTGGAAGACCCGTCAAGCGACAACTACCATCACTTCAGGTCATCGGAATGGAACAACGATGAGCTGCACAGCAGTATCATTGAGCGATACAAATACTATAACGGCACAGAAGGCAACTCCCCTTCAGAATTAAACCGCGTCGAGAACTACAGCACCAGTAACACCACTTTGCCCGATGGTGAAGACATCAACTCCGACAACACATTAAGCGAATCCGAGCGCTACTATCAATACGAAATCGAACTGGATCCCGCCAAGATGGAAGTCGGAATGAATCACATCGCCGACATCTATGAAGCCAATGGCGTCATGTTAGCCAACGGACAGACTGGAAGCGTGAAATGGTACCAATTCAGGGTACCCGTCAGACAACCCGATAGGGTTATCGGCAGTATCGACGACTTCTCCTCCATCCGTTTCATGAGAATGTTTGTCAGAGGCTTCCAGAAACCTATTGTACTGCGTTTCGCCACTCTCAACCTCGTGAAAGGAGAATGGAGAACCTATACTCAAAGCATCCAAGCACCTGGCGAGTATCAACCCAACGATGTCTCTAACGCAACCACCATGGACATCTCCGCGGTGAACATCGAGGAAAACGGACGCCGCTCACCCGTTCCTTATGTCATCCCTCCCGGAATCGTTCAGGAACAACTCGTCGGTGCCACCGCAGTGACCAAACTGAACGAGCAAGCATTGCAGATGACCATTCAAAACCTCGTTGACGGCGACGGCAGAGCCATTTACAAAACCGCCGACTTCGACTTGAGGCAATACAAATACCTTAAGATGTTCGTCCACGCCGAACAGGCCAAGGAGGATCAGGTACTGAACGACCAAGACCTCACTGTGTTCATGCGTCTTGGCACTGACTTCACAGAAAACTACTACGAATATGAAATACCGTTGCAGGTCACACCTTGGAACACTCCATACACCTATAAGGGAGACGAGAACGGAGGTATCTGGCCTGAGATCAACAATATCGAGATTCTGTTGGAAGACCTCGTGACCGTGAAGACCAACCGTAACGCCGCCATGAATCAGCCAGGAAGCAATGTAAGACTAAATTACCTGTATTCAGAAAGGTTCAAAAAAGGCCATGTGAACGGTAAAGATTACTACCATACCATCAAGGTCATTGGTAACCCGAGCATCAGCGATGTAGAAGCCATCATGATCGGTGTCAGGAATCCCAAACGGCAAAGCCTTGAGAACATGAACGATGACGGCGAGAGCAAGAGTGCCGTCATCTGGATCAACGAACTGCGCCTCACCGACCTGAGCAGCAACGGCGGCTATGCCGGAACGGGACGCATGGAAGCCACATTGGCCGACCTTGGCCGGGTTGTGGTCAGCGGATCTTACCGCTCGGCAGGATTCGGAGCCCTTGACAGCGACATCATTGACAACACCTTTGAAGCCAATTCCCAATTCAGCGTCTCTACCGACCTTGAACTTGGAAAATTCGTCGAAAACACAGGCCTGAAAGTGCCGCTGCATGTGGACTACGGAAAAAACGTCACTACCCCGTTGTATAACCCATACGACCCCGACGTCAAACTCAACGATGCGCTCTCCCTCATGAATACGCAAGGTGAAAGAGATTCCCTTATCTCCATTGTGCACAACATGACACAATACAAGAACATCAACTTGATGAATGTCAGAAAAGAACGCACCCAGAGAAACCGTAAACGGAGCGAGACACAACAAGAAGTGAAGCCTAACCCAAGGGATCCAAATAACAGAGGCATGGGACGCGGCAACATGCCCACTGTTCACATTTGGGACATCGAGAACTTCAATCTTTCATTCTCCTACAGCGAGACTAACCAAGAGAACACCGACATCCAATATTTCAATCAGAAGACCTATCGTGGTAGTTTGGGATACAACTTCGTGAACAACCCGAAGAATGTCACTCCTTTTGCCAAGGCCAAATGGGCATCAAAGTCATATCTTGCTTTGATCAAAGACATCAACTTCTACTACCTGCCCAAGAGCATCTCTTTCACTACCGAAATGAACAGATTCTACTCCGAGAAACTGATGCGCAACAAGAGCGGCGGTGCCATTATCATCAACCCCACCTACTCCAAGCAATGGGATTGGAACCGTAATTTCCAGTTTAGGTATGATCTGACCAAAGGATTGAATTTCGAGTATTCTGCACAAGCACAAGCATACGTTTATGAGCCAGCTGGCAATCCCGACAAAGGCACCGAGGAATGGAAACTCAACCAAGACACCATCAAACGAGAACTGCTCAATCTGGGCACCATGTCGAGGTTCCAACAAAACGTCAACGTCAACTACACCCTCCCCATTAACAAGCTCCCATTGCTGAATTGGGTCTCTGCCACCGCAAGCTATCAAGGGCAGTATTTCTGGACCGCTTCGGCTCAATCCATTCAAGCCCGTCTTGGTAATACCATTGAAAACTCACATACCATCCAGGGCAACGGGACCCTTGATTTCACCAAGATTTACAACTCCATCCCCTATTTGAAGAAACTCAACACCCCGACAAAAAGGAACAACACACAGAACGATAGAAGAAATTCAAAAGACAAGAGACAGGCATCCGACAGCACCTCAATGAAGGGCAAAGACAAGGAAACCGAGGCCAAGGGCAATATCTTGTTGGACGGCACTTTGAGACTGCTGACAATGGTAAAGAAAGCCACTGCCACCTATTCGATCAATGGAGGACAGACCTTGCCGGGATTCATGCCGAAACCTAAATATTTCGGTATGAGCAAGGGTGAATGGGCACCTGGATGGGACTTCGCCTTTGGCCTGCCAGGGAAGACCTATGACAAAGCTATTGAGAGTGGATGGCTAACCCTTGATTCCATCTTGAGCAATCCATATATCAGGAGAAACACTGAGACTTTTAACTACCGTGTCAACTGTGAGCCGTTCCCAGGATTTAAGTTGGATATCCAAGGCAACCGGACTTATGCCGAGAACTTCCAGCAATACTTCAGAGCCAACTCCTTCGGCGTGTTTGAAGTCTTCACCCCAACCAATGGCGGAAATTTCACTGCTTCCACCATGCTGATCAAGACCGCCTTTATCAAAGACTACGGCAATGAGAGCGACGGATCGCCCATCTTCGACCAAATGTTGGCCAACAGACCTATCATCGCCGACCGTATCGCCAAGGACAACCCAATGTGGGTTTCCAATGTCAACCAATATTACTTCGACACCATAGCCGGAGACTATTTCCCACGAGGATACAATTCCTCCTCCATGGAAGTACTGCTTTACTCCTTCCTCTCCGCTTACTCAGGACAAGATGCCGCCAAGATAAAGCTGACCCCATTCCAAAAAATACCGTTCCCCAACTGGACGCTCAGCTACAACGGCTTGGCCAACATCCCGGCTGTGGCCTCTATATTCAAGACCATCAACATCACCCACTCTTACCGTTCAACCTACACCATCAGCAATTGGGCTAGCAATGTCTATTACGATGCCAACAACACCATTCAGACATACGAAAACTCCAGCAACATTATACCGAAGATTGACATCAACCAATTGGTACTCAACGAACAATTTATGCCTTTAATCGGTGTGGATGTGGGATTCCAGAACTCACTGACTTGTAATGTACAATTCAAAAAATCAAGGTCTCTGACCATGAGTTTCTCCAACAACCAGCTCACAGAAGTCAATGGAAGAGAGTTGGTGATTGGCGCTGGATATCGTATCAAGGGACTCAGTTTCAACATCAGATCATTGACAGGCAGCAACAGCAGAACGACTGTCAAAAACGATCTAGTGCTGAAGATCGACTTGGGATTCAAGAAAGACAAGACCGTCCTCCGACGCATTGACGAGAACAACAACCAAGTGTCGGCCGGACAGAACAAGATCAATATTTACATCACCGGCGACTATCAATTCAGCAACCGTCTGAGCGCACAGGTCTTCTTCAAACGCGACATGAACACTCCGTTTGTATCGACTTCGTTCCCGACGTCCACGACATTCGCTGGTCTGATGTTCCGATTCAACCTGGCACAATAAAACACAAACCTTAACAAATAAACAAAAACAAAATGAACATTCCATCAAATCTGAAGTACACGAAAGACGATGAATGGATCCGTCTGGAAGGCGAATTCGGCTACATCGGCATCACTGATTACGCACAACATGAACTTGGTGACATCACCTTTATCGACATCGACCCCGACCTCGTCGGCGAGACCCTCGAAGCCGAGGAAGTCTTCGGCGCCGTTGAAGCCGTGAAGACCTCAGCCGAGCTGATGATGCCCGTAGCCGGTGAAATCGTTGAAGTCAACGAGACCTTGGCTGACGAAGAGAACGCCAAACTCGTCAACACTGATCCTTATGGCGAAGGCTGGATGCTGAAGATCAAAGTGAGCAACATCGCTGACATGGACAACCTCCTCGACGCCGCCGCCTACGAAGAAAAGATCAAGTAATCATCCCATTGGACAGATTCACAAGAAATAGTTACCCGGGAGTCCTTTGCGCAGTAGTAATCCTACTGCTTACAGGGCTGCCGGGTTCTTGTTTCCCAAAAGTAAACCCCAAGATCGGCCTTGATAAAGTAGGGCACCTGCTGATGTATTTGGGCTTTGCTTTTATTGCAATTTGGGGCTACCGCAAACAATATCTGGAAAAGGGGAAAGCCTACCAACGCAAGGCATTGTGGCTAACCCTCGCCATCAGCATTGTGTTCGGAGCCCTCACTGAAGTCATGCAGGAAACCCTTATTCCATCAAGGATTGGCAGCGTTTACGACTGGATTGCCGATGTCGTTGGCAGCATCATTGGAGTAGTTCTTTTTTATTTTTTCTATCGAAACGGAAATATTTTGAAAAATGCTTCGTTTCATAAATAAATAATTAGTAATTTCGCATCGCAAAAAATATGCGAATATCAAAAATACTATAACCATGGAAGAGAAAAAATCACCTAAAGCGAATCTCGAGAACAAAAAGTTAATGTTCACTCAGATCGGCTTGATCATCGCTCTAGCCGTAGCTTGGGTCGTATTTGAGATCAAGAGCTACGACAAACGTGAACTCGCCGACATCGGCAGAACCGTGGAAGTCCTTGACGAAGAAATGGTGGAAATCACCAAGCAGGATCAACCCAAGCCACAACCTGTGGAAGTTCCAAAACAAACCACTCAGTTGACCATCGTGGAAGATGACGTTGAAGTTGAAGACGTTAACATCAACGCTGAAGTTGACCAAAACGAAGTCATCGAAGAGTATGTGGCCCCTGAAGTCGTAGAAGAAGAGGTCAGCGAGCAGGAAGTCTTCACTATTGTGGAAGAGATGCCTGACTTCCCAGGCGGCGTCGCCAAGCTTTCCGAGTATCTCCAGAAGAACATCAAGTATCCTCAGATGGCACGTGAAAGCGGCATTCAGGGTCGTGTGTTCGTCAACTTCGTTGTTGAACCCGACGGTTCCGTATCCCACGTCAACGTGATGCGTTCACTCGGTGGCGGTTGCGACGAAGAAGCTATGCGCGTCGTGAAAGCCATGCCGAAATGGAAGCCTGGCAAACAACGTGGCAAACCGGTTCGTGTAAGCTACATTCTGCCCGTCAACTTCAAGTTGCAGTAATCTAATGGAAATGTGCGAAGACTAACTTCGCCTTTGCCAGACCAATCAAGGAAGTCAAGCTTTCGAGCGAGGCTTCCTTGATTGCTTTTACGGACTTCAGTTCCAGCAAAAGCTTCTCGGCAGTAGCTTTGCCTATGCCTTTGATATCTGCCAACTCGGAATGCATAAAGCCTTTCTCGAATTTCTTGCGATGATGCGTGATGGCAAAACGGTGCACCTCGTCCTGAAGGAAGGTCATCAGCTTGAACACCTCGGAATCAGGCTTGATGCCCACCGCCTTGGGCGGGAAACCATACAACAACTCACGGGTGCGATGCTTGTCGTCCTTAACTAAGCCTGCAATGGCAATATCCACATGTAACTCATCCTCAATCACCTGACGCACTACCTCCATCTGACCTTTGCCTCCATCAGTGACGATGAGGTCAGGCAAAGGCTTCTCCTCCTCCAGCAATCTTGAATAGCGGCGCCGTACCACCTCTTTCATCGAAGCGTAATCGTCAGCACCCACCACAGTCTTGATATTATAATGCCTATAGGCGTTCTTGTTAGGCTTGCCATTGACAAACTGCACCATGGCCGCCACGGGATAGTCACCTTGGAAATTGGAGTTGTCGAAGCACTCGATGACCTCTGGAACTACTGGCAGATGTAACATTTCCTTGAGCTGGTTGAGGACCCGTTTCTGATGCCGTTCCGGATCGACCAACGTACGCTGTTTCTCCAAATCCATCTTATATTGTAATGCATTGCGACGGGATAGCTCCAAGAGCTTCATCTTGTCGCCACGCTGCGGCACAGTGACCTCAACGCCACCCAAATCAAAATCGAGTTTCATTGGCAAGACCACCTCTTTGGAAGTGCTCTCAAACTGTCCACGAAGCTCAATAACGGCGAGCGAAAGCAGCTCTTCCGCCGACTCGTCGAGCTTTCGCTTGATCTCTACAGTATGCGCCTGCACCACGGCACCTTCGGCCACCTTCATGTAGTTCACATAGAAAAGACTCTCGGCATCCACGTATGAGAATACATCCACATTATGGATGGTAGCGCTGACAACGGTGGATCGGCTGCGGTAGTTCTCCAGCAGCTCATACTTCTCCTTGATCAG
The DNA here is from genome assembly GCA_902800965.1 of uncultured Bacteroidia bacterium. GTDB lineage: Bacteria > Bacteroidota > Bacteroidia > Bacteroidales > F082 > Limimorpha. The sequence continues at coordinate 247,375 of CADCGK010000001.1, forward strand.
CTGAGCCTCCTCAAACTCCATCCGCGAGGCATGGTCCAACATCTGGGCTTTCAAGTCCCTCAACACACCCTGCAAGTTGCCCCGAATCACCTCCTTCACCTCGGCAATCATTTGGCGATAGGCGTCAAGGGAGACATTTCCCACGCAAGGTCCAGCACATTTGTGGATATGGTAGTCAAGACACACACGGTATTTCCCTTTCTCGACATTTGCTTCAGTGAGGGTAGTTTTGCAAGAGCGGATCTGATACACCTGCCCCAGCAAATCCAAAAGCACGTGAGCCGTTCTCACCGATGGATACGGACCATAATAGTCCGAACCGTCGTTCAGCTTCTTGCGCGTCAGGAAAACTCTCGGAAAAGGCTCGTTTTTGACACAGATCCACGGATAGGTCTTGTCATCCTTGAGCATGATGTTGTAGCGCGGCTTATATTGCTTGATGAGGTTGTTTTCCAACAGCAAGGCCTCCGATTCCGACTCGACCACGATGAACTTGATATCGGCGATTCGCGACACCAGCACACGGGTCTTACCCGTTTGCTCTTTGTTGAAATAGCTCGAGACACGACGCTTGAGGTTCTTCGCCTTACCCACATAGATAAGGTTGCCGTCACTGTCATAGTAACGGTAAACCCCTGGTTTGTTCGGGATTATTTTTAGAATCGTTTTTAACTCCTCACTCTTCACTCCTAACTCCTAACTCCTCACTCCCAACTTTAAAATGGTCCCACCCCTGTGCTTTCAACGGGATGACATGGTTGTCAGGGGTAATCAGCTCAGCGATGCCCTTGTCGGCCGTCATATAGCCTATCACGGTAACGTCTTCCGACATCTGCTGGATCTTTTCGTAATCTTTCTGGTTGATGGTAAAGAGCAACTCGTAATCCTCACCACCGTTCAAGGCAGCCACACTAGGCACAATCTGAAAATCCTTAGCGATCTTTGAAGTGGAAGGATCCAACGGGATTTTATTCTCATAGAGTTGACAACCCACACCCGATTCCTTGCAAAGATGCAGGATTTCAGAGGCCAACCCATCGGAAATGTCAATCATGGAAGTCGGCTTGATGCCCAGTGCTTTCAGCCTTGCCACCACGTCTTTACGGGCTTCAGGTTTCAATTGGCGTTCCAGCACATAGTCAAACCCTGATAGTTGAGGCTGCATATTGGGGTTAGCCAGGTATTCGGCTTTTTCCCTTTCCAATATCAATAAGCCCATATAGGCACCACCGAGGTCGCCGCTCACACAAAGCAGGTCGTTGGGTTGCGCACCGCTGCGATAGACCACCTCCTCCTCTTTAGCCATACCAATCACCGTGATGGAGATCACCAGTCCCGAACGGCTCGATGTGGTGTCACCTCCGACCAGATCGACATTGTAGGCCTCACAAGCCAGACGGATGCCCGCATAAAGCTCGTCCAAGGCTTCCACCGAATAACGGTTGGAGATGCCCAAGCCTACTACAATTTGAGTTGGCGTGCCGTTCATGGCATAGATGTCGGAGAAGTTGACCACGGCGGCCTTGTAGCCCAAATGCTTCAATGGGGTATAGGTCATGTCGAAATGGATTCCCTCCACCAACAAGTCAACGGAAACCAAGGTGCGATAGCCTTCGTGGTTGATGACAGCGGCATCATCGCCGACACCTTTCAGGCTGGAGGCATTCCTCAGAGGAAAGTCCTCGGTCACGCGGTCAATCAGGCCAAACTCGCCCAGTTCGTCAAGTTCAGTACGTTCAATGCTTTTATTGTCTTCCATATTTATTTTTGAATTTTGCACTAAGAATGATTAATCCGACGGTAACCACCAAACTGGCACCTAGCAGCCAGACATTGGAGGTCGCTCCGAAATGGTCTATATCTACATCAATTAGGCCTTTATAATCCAAATATGCCACCACGACTGCCGCACCATTATTGACAAAATGCATCAAGATGCTCGTCCAAAGGGAACCCGAATAATAGAACAGGTATCCCAGAAGGAGGCCGAGGAACATCCTGGGCAGAAAGCCGTAGAATTGGAAATGAATGAAGGAGAAGATGAAAGCGGAAAGGAACACTGCCACGTGGACGTTGCATCTCCTAGTCAGTGCCTGTTGCAACACGCCCCGGAAGGTCAGTTCCTCACCGATGGCTGGAATCAAAGCGATGACCAACAAGTTGAACAGCAGGCCGCCAAACGAATCCACCTGAAGCATACGTTCCGTGAGGTCACCTGCAGTTTCCTCCAATTGTTGCAGCAGGGCTTCAAGCGACTCAAAAGCGGCACCGAAATTCATCTTTTCGTTCCATGAAGTGAGGAGATTGGTCAAGGGAAGAGAGACGAACATCAAGACAACGCCGATGAGCAGCAGCCATGCCGAGTTAGGCTTCCTGAAGCCCAGTTCACGCATTGGCTGATGCCGTGTGAAGGCATAGAGAATCATAGGCGGTGCAATGAATATCATTGCCGAGCTGATACCCTGACCGATCTTCATCTGCGTGATGTCGCCCATCAAGAACATGGTCACCGCTGCACCAACCAAGGAGCAGACCAGTAAAGCAATCAGATAGATGAAGATGCGCAAACCCGTCGATTCCTTGAGGTTTTTCTTGAATTCATCCATAACAAGTGACTTTTAAAATGCAAAAGTACGTATTTTTGCAACAAAAAACATCAGATGTACAAGATTGCCAACTTGGAATTTGAGCATTATCCACTGTTGCTGGCTCCTATGGAGGATGTCTCCGACCCTCCGTTCCGCCATGTTTGCAAGCTGTTTGGGGCTGATCTGGTTTATTCCGAGTTCATCTCCTCCGACGGCTTGATCCGCGACAGCGTGAAAAGCATCAAGAAGCTTGATTTCGACGAGTTCGAAAGGCCTTTTGGCGTACAGATCTTCGGCAATGCGGTAGAGCCCATGGTGGAGGCCGCAAAATATGCCGAGACCGCCCACCCCGACTTAATCGATATCAATTTTGGTTGCCCAGTAAAGAAGGTGGCTTCCAAGGGCGCTGGATCAGGCATCATGAACGACATTCCGAAGATGGTGGCCATCACCGAGGCGGTGGTGAAAGCCGTCAACATCCCGGTCACCGTGAAGACACGGCTGGGGTACGATGAGGCGCACAAGGAGATCGTTGACATTGCGGAGCGTTTGCAGGACGTTGGCATCGCTGCATTGACCATCCACGGAAGGTTGCGCACCACCAAATACAGCGAGCCTGCCGACTGGACGTTGATCGGAGCAGTGAAAGACAATCCCCGGATGCACATTCCCATTATTGGCAACGGCGATATCGTGGATGGGCCATCGGCAAAACACTACAAAGACAATTATGGTGTTGATGCCTTGATGATCGGGCGTGCCACCTACGGCAATCCATGGATCTTCAGGGAGATCCGGCACTATTTGGAAACCGGGGAAGAACTTTCCAAGCCCGATTTGCATGAGCGTGTGCGTATTGCCAAGATACAGCTGGAGCGTTCGGTAGCTTGGAAGGGCGAGCACGTCGCCGTGATGGAGATCCGCAAGCACTGGGGCAGCTATTTCAAGGGCTTACCCAATTTCAAGCCTTATAAGATCAAGCTCATGGAAGCCAAGACGGCAAACGAGGTGGAAGATATTCTTCAAGAAATCGAGCTGCAATTTCAATAATATTTGTATCTTTGCCCCGCAATCCCACAAGGGCGTTGCGGTCCCATAGCGCAGTTGGTTAGAGCAACTGACTCATAATCAGTAGGTCCTAGGTTCAAGCCCTAGTGGGACCACGGAAAACGAAAAAAGGATGCCTTTCGGCATCCTTTTTCTGTTTCGAAGAGCGTGCTCTTCTTAGTTATCCAATGCGCTACCTTTCAGGGTCGTGTAGTTGATACGGAAGGCACCAACTTTACGGAGTTCCTGTTTCACGTCGGTGACGATACCCATACGGGTGTCTTTATGCACCTTCAGTGCGGTAGTCAGCAGCGGACGGTCGGCCTCGTTACGAGCTTCACGTTCCTGAAGCACCCAGTCGGCGATATCATCGGGACGGGCGAACTGGTCGTTCAGCTGGATACGCGACTCGGTACCGAGTTTCTGGTCACGAGGCGGGCCGATGTAGATTGAGCTAACCAAAGCCTTTTTCTCAAGCTTGGCAATTTCGGTTGCCTTAGGCAATGCTGTCTTGACTCTCAGTTCAACGTCACGCATTGAAGTGGTGATCATAAAGAAGAAGATCAACATGTAAACAATGTCAGGCAGTGACGAGGTGCTCACTTGTGGCACTTCCTTTTTACCTTCTTTTCTAAATTTACCCATAGTTCAATCCTCCTTTTAATGTACTTCAACAGGTTCAGCTTCACTGACACGGACAGGCACAGCTTCACCGACAGCTTTGGTTTGGTCTTCATTGAGCTGGTCGAGATGTTTATGGAAGTGTTTCCAAGCCATCTCCTCCTTCAACTCATTGAAGGCGCGTGCCAGCTCATTCTGCACACTGATATACATAGCATACGATGTACCGCGGTCGTTCTGCAGAGAGATCACGCCTTTCGACATCATGATTTCGCCGAGGAGCTCAATTGTCTTGGGTTCCACTTCCGGAGCTGTTTCGTCGCCCGGGCGAGGAGTCATGAAGTGCTTGGCGTCTTCCTTCAGCAGGGAGATATCCGAAGGACGGCCGTTGACCATCAGCTTGTTATTCTTGTTAATCAAAACATTCATCACGTTTCTTTCCTTGACCTTGACGTCATCGTCGTTTTGTTCCACCGGTGGGGGCAGACGACGGGTGATACCGTAGTCCACGTCCATGGAGGTGGTCATCAGGAAGAAACACAATAGCAAGAATGCTATGTCAGCCTGCGAACTAGAATTAATTTCTGGGGTTTTCCTGGCCATGATGAAATGTTTTATTTACCTGATCTGATAACTGAATAGAGAATAGTGAGAATGCTAACTCCAAATGTGATATAGAAGAAATTGAGGCCCCATTCGACCAATCCGTGGGTCCTGCCTGAATAGACATGCTCGCCCGTAGGATATTCAACGCCGAAGCTGCCTCTTGACATGATGTAAGCTACAACTCCAATAATAATGATTGCACCAATGGCAACCAAGATCTTCTTAAAGTTAACGCCTTTGATCATTGCTGTGACGATCACAGAAATAAGGGCGACAACAATACCAAGAATAACCAGGATGTAGCCCCAATTCAGGAATAAATCGGCGCGAGGCGTGGGCTCACCATGTTCAAAGTTCGGCTTGATGGTACCCACAACGAGGTAGAACAAAACCGCGATGACAACGGTGATTACAGCCAATGCGACGAATACCCATTTCGAAATATTGGATGACTTGCCGTTCATGATTAATACTGATTATTTGTTGTTGTATTTAACAAGGATGTCCATGAAGCTGATGGAAGCGTCTTCCATGTCGCTCGTGATCTTTTCGATTTTTGAAGCAATGAAGTTGAAGAAAATCTGAAGGATGATAGCTGCGATCAGACCGAACACGGTGGTCAACAGAGCGACCTTCATACCAGATGCAACGACGGTTGGGCTCATATCACCGGCAGCGGCGATATCGTCGAAGGCCTGGATCATACCGATAACGGTACCCATGAATCCGAACATAGGAGCCAAGCTGATGCAGAGGCCGATCCAGCTCAAACCGCTTTCGAGCTTGCCAGCAGCAACGCCACCATAAGAAATGAGTGACTTTTCAACTTCGTCCAATGACTGGCCGTCCTGATAACGAATGAGGCCTTGGGTGAAGATGCTTGCGACAGGACCGCGGGTGTCCTTGCAGAGTTGTTTGGCACCTTCAACATCACCAGCTTTCATCTTCTCTTCAATACCGGCGAGAAGCTTCTTGGAGTTGGCGTCAGCCATGGTCAAATAGATGATTCTCTCAATGGAGATGGCCATACCAAGCAACAAGATGACCAACACGATGCCCATGAAACCAGGACCACCGTCGATGAATTGTTTCTTGATTGACTCGCGGAAAGTGGTGGGACCTTCGGCTGGGGTGAGATCTGTGGTAGCAGCCTCTTCAACAGCAGGAGCTACGGTTTCAGCAACCTGTTCGGTAGCTGCTTCTTCTGGTTGAGCTTGCTCTTCTTGAGCAAAGAGATTGCTGATTCCAAATGTCATAAAACCAACAATCGTGAGGAAAGCAATTAATTTTTTCATGATTTAGTTTAATGTTGTGATTACAAATAATTTCTGTTCAGTCTGCGGAGAGAGCGGGATTCGAACCCGCGGTACCCTTTTGGAGTACACACACTTTCCAGGCGTGCTCCTTAAACCACTCGGACATCTCTCCAGAAAAATCGTTGCCAAAATTACAAATTATTTTGTTTGTATTACCAAGACAAACGCATTTTTTTTGCAAACGACCTATTTTGTCATTTCCCCTCGGATGGAAACTCCTAGGATTTCAATGATTTTTTCCCTCGATAGGCCTTCGCCGATCAGGTACATCAGTTTTGCCACGGCAGCCTCGGTGGTTAGGTCGTAGCCGCTCACCACTCCGATACGGGCCATGTCGAGACTGGTTTCATAACGGCCCATCTCCACCGAACCGCCCTTGCATTGGGTGATATTGAGGATAATCAGCCCCCTGTCGATGGCTTCTTTCAAGGCGTCAAGGAACCATGATGCCGTGGTGGCATTGCCCGACCCAAAGGTCTCCAGCACCAGCGCCTTCAAACCAGGCGTGCGCAAGGCATGGCGCACGAACTCCTCGGAAATGCCCGGGAAAAGCTTCAAGATGCCCACGTTGCGATCCATGTTAGTGTGCAGCTTCAGCTTCTTGAAGTTGGGCTTCAAGATGCGGTCCTTGTTGTATTTGATATGTACGCCCACTTCGGCCAGACCCGGATAATTGGTCGAGGCAAAGGCATTGAAATTCTCGGCATTGAACTTGGTAGTACGGTTGCCGCGCAGCAGCTGGTCTTGGAAGAAGATGCAGACCTCAGGGACGATGGCAGTGTCATCTTCCTTAGCAGCAGCAATCTCAATGGCGGCAAGGAAGTTCTCGCGACCGTCGGTGCGCACCACACCCATCGGCAGCTGCGATCCTGTCAACACCACAGGCTTGTTGAGATTCTCGAGCATGAAACTCAGTGCCGAGGCCGTGTATGCCATGGTGTCGGAGCCGTGAAGCACCACGAAGCCATCGTACTGCTCATAATTCTCCGTGATTTTCTGCGCCAGCTTGGCCCAGAAGTCGGGCGACATGTTGGACGAGTCGATCAAAGGATCGAAGCTATAGAAGTCGATCTGATAGCCGAAGTTCTGCAGCACAGGCAAGTGCTTGTAGATATTGTCGAAGTCGAAAGGCACCAAGGCACCCGTCTTGGGGTCTTGCATCATGCCGATGGTTCCTCCGGTATAAAGAACAAGGATGGATGTTTCTTCTTTTTGGGTCATATTATTCAGTTGGTAGTTATTCAGTTAATCAGTTGTTCAGTTATCCTATTAAAAACATTTATAGTGTTTCTTGTGATTGTCTTGGTTAAATCCTCCAGAGGAGTATCATAAAGTTCAGCAATCCTTTTCGCCGTATCCACCATGAAGGCGGGCTCGTTGCGCTTGCCGCGATGTGGAACGGGTGAAAGATATGGCGCGTCGGTTTCCAAAACGATACGATCCAGCGGAATATTGTGCAGATAGTCCTTCAGAGCGCAATTCTTATAAGTGGTGACGCCGCCCAAGCCGAGATGGAATCCAAGGTCGAGATAAACCTTGGCTTCGTCTTCGGTCCCCGTGAAGCAATGCATCACGCCGTGGAGGCCGCCGTCTTGGTGTTTTTCGAGGAGCCGCACCATGAAGTTGAAGGCATTGCGGCAGTGGATGGAAAGTGGCAGCTGCAGCTGCTTGGCCCAAACAAGCTGAGTTTCGAAGGCATCGAGTTGTTCATGTTCGAAGGTCGTATCCCAATAAAAATCAAGGCCGATCTCCCCCACACCTATATATATACCACGTTCAAGTTCCTTCTCCATCAGGGCAAGCACTTGCTTATAGTCACCTTTTACCTCTTCGGGTTGCAAGCCTATCATTATACGGGTACAGGCAGGGAATTGTTCATGTGTCTCAAGCATTGGCTGGATGGTGGAGGCATCCACGTTGGGTAAGAGCATCATCCCTACACCGGCATCCAAAGCACGTTGCACAACTTCAGCACGATCGAGATCAAAAGCTGAATCGTAGATATGGGTATGGGTGTCGATGAGCAGCATGGCTTAATACAAGAAATTATCGTACGGATACCTGATGGCGTGCATATCCCGAATCTCCTTATAAAGCAAATCCCTGAATTCCTGATAATTGTCGCGGTTCTTGGCGGAGATGAAGATGCAGTTGTCGTTCATCTTGGCCATCCAGGTCTGCTTCAAATCGTCGTAGGAGACGTTGCGTTTGGTGGCTGGCGTGAGGTCAGTGGGGTCTTTCTCTTCCCAAGTGTAGGCATCGATCTTATTGAACACCATGATGGTCTTCTTGTCGGCGCAACCCAATTCGGCCAAAGTCTGGTTGACCACCTCAATCTGCGACTCGAAGTCGGGATGGGAGATATCGACCACATGCAGCAGGATGTCGGATTCGCGCACTTCATCCAAGGTGGACTTGAACGACTCCACGAGATGGTGTGGCAATTTTCGGATGAAACCTACCGTGTCGGACAACAGGAAAGGCAGGTTTTCCACCACCACCTTGCGTACTGTAGTGTCGAGGGTAGCGAAGAGCTTGTTCTCGGTATAGACTTCCGACTTGCTCAGCAGGTTCATGATGGTGGATTTCCCCACGTTAGTGTAGCCCACCAACGCCACACGCACCAGTTTGCCACGATTCTTGCGCTGCACAGTCTTCTGCATGTCGATTTCCTTCAACTTCTCCTTCAACACGGAGATGCGATCAAGGATTAAGCGGCGGTCGGTCTCGATCTGGGTCTCACCAGGGCCACGCATACCGATACCGCCCCGTTGGCGCTCCAAGTGGGTCCACATACGGGTCAGACGCGGCAACAAGTACTGATACTGCGCCAGTTCCACCTGAGCTTTGGCATGAGCGGTGTGAGCGTTGGAAGCGAAGATGTCGAGGATGAGGCTGGTACGGTCGAGCACACGGCATTCCAAAGCCTGCTCCATGTTACGGGCCTGAGTGGCGCTCAGCTCGTCGTCGATGACGGCGATCTCAATATTCTCCGCCTTGATGTATTGATGGATCTCCTCCAGCTTGCCCGAACCAAGGTAGCTCACGCTGGATGGATGATCCATGGCCTGCACGAAACGCGCCACAGGCACACCACCAGCCGTCTCCAAAAGAAAAGCTAGTTCGTCGAGATATTCCTCCGTGCGTTCACGGCTCTGTTTCTTGCTAGCAACGGCTATTAGGACAGCACGTTCAGGTATTTTTTCGTATGTTACAAAGTCACCCATGGGATTGAATTCAGAAAACAGAAGTCAGTAGGGACGGAAGCCGATGATTTTACGAACTTCGTTAAGGGTTTTCGCAGCGCTCTCGCGGGCTTTCTCGGCGCCGAGACGGGCGATGCGGTCGAGGCGCTCCGTGTCGGACGAGAACTCCTGGATGCGTTCGCGGATGGGGTTCAGGGTCTGCACCATATCCTCAGCCAGCTGTTTTTTCATGTCGCCATAGCGCAAGGTACAGTCGTTCCACTTCTCGTCGAAGAACTTCACGGTCTCTGGGGCACTCACGATGCTCATCATGGTGAAGAGGTTCTGGATGACTTCCGGTTTGGGGCTGTTGGGCTCCTGCGGACCGTTGTCGGTAACGGCACGCATCACTTTCTTACGCACGGTCTTTTCATCTTCGAAGAGGTAGATGCAGTTGCCATCGCTCTTGCCCATCTTGCCTGATCCGTCGAGGCCCGGCACCTTGATGGCATCACCGCCGAAGTAGTAGTTCTGCGGTTCAGGGAAGAACTCCACGCCATAGATGTTGTTGAAGCGGCGGGCGCATTTGCGGGCCATCTCCATGTTCTGTTCCTGGTCCTTGCCCACGGGAACCCACTTGGCGCGATGCTGCAGGATATCGGCAGCCATCAGCGTCGGATAGGTGAACAGGCCGGCATTCACGTTGTCGGGTTGCTGACGCGCCTTCTCCTTGAAGGTGGTCACACGACCGAGTTCGCCGATGTAGGCGTTCATATTGAAATAGAGATAGAGCTCTATGGTTTCCGGGACATCGCTTTGGATATAGATGGTGGCCTTCTCGGGGTCGATGCCGCAAGCGAGGTATTCAGCCAGGATGGTCCTTGCAGAACGTTGTATGTTTTCCGGTTTGGGATGGGTGGTCAGCGAGTGCCAGTCGGCAATAAAGAAGTAACAATTATATTCCTCCTGCATCTTGACGAAGCTGCGGACGGCGCCGTAATAGTTTCCGAGATGAAGGTTGCCGGTGGGGCGGATGCCGCTTAGGACGATGTCTTTCATAGTTTTCAGTTGGTCAGTTGATCAGTTGGTCAGTTAATTGGGGGCAAAGATATAAAAAAAGTGGAGACGGTGCGTGCACCGTCTCCACGATGAATCGTTTTTCCGAAAATATCAGATCTTGATATCGTCGCCTTTGGCGTTCCGGAAGTTGTACTGGAGCATGTGGAAGTCTTCTACGGATTCGACTTTGAACTTCTTGCCGTATTTCTTCATCCACTTGCGCCTGATCGAGAACCAGCCCTTTGTGAGATAGGCACCGATGAACGGATGGACCTGCAGCGTGATGTTGTTTTCGTTTTGGTCCTGTAAGAGGTACCTGAGGTTGTTCTCAATCTCGTCAATGTAAAGGATGGCAGGGCGGATCTTGCCTTCGCCGTCGCACACGGGGCATTTTTCCTGCACTTGTACTTCCGTGGCGGGACGGACGCGTTGGCGGGTGATTTGGATGAGGCCGAACTTGGTGGCGGGCAGGATGGTGTGTTTGGCACGGTCGAGTGCCATCTCCTGGCATAGCACATCATAGAGTTGCTTGCGGTGCTCCGCTTCACGCATGTCGATGAAATCGACGATGATGATGCCTCCCATATCACGCAGGCGCAACTGACGGGCAATCTCCTTGGCGGCTTCTATGTTGACCAGGAGCGCGTTTTCTTCCTGCGAGTTCTCCTTATTGACGCGATGGCCGCTGTTGACGTCGATGACGTGCATGGCCTCGGTGTGTTCGATGATGAGGTAAACACCGTTTCTGATGGTAACCACCTTCCCGAAGAGTCCCTTGATCTGGCGTGAGACGCCGAAGTTGTCGAAGATGGAATCTCTTCCCTTGTACAGCTTGACGATCTCGGTCTTCTGGGGAGCGATGGTTTGGATGTAACTCCGAATTTCTTCATAGAGCATTTCGTCGTTCACATGGATGTTGTTGAACGACTCGTTCAATAAATCGCGCAGCATGACCATGGTCTGGTCTTGTTCGCTGACCATGCGGCCCGCGGCAGTCATCTTGGTCATCTCGCTGACACAGCGTTCCCATTTTTCGATGAGGGTCTTGAGGTCTGCGTCGAGGTCGGCCACTTTCTTGTTTTCGGCCACGGTACGTATGATGACGCCATAATTGTTAGGTCTGATGCTTTGGATCAGTCGTTTCAGACGGCTTCTTTCTTCGCCGCTGCGGATTTTTTGGGATACCGAAATGCGGTTTGAGAACGGCACAAGGACAAGATACCTTCCGGCGAAGGAGATCTCGGCAGAGATACGCGGACCCTTGGTAGAGATCGGCTCTTTGGCGATCTGAACGGGAATGAGGTCGCCTGCATTCAGCATATTGGCGATCTTGCCGCTTTTCTCGATGTCGGGTTCAAGCTTGAACTTCTCCATCGTCACCTCACCTTCCTTACTGGATGTGAGCATGTTCTTGAACTTGAGCAGGGAACGGAACTGAGGACCGAGGTCGAGATAGTGAAGGAAGGCTTCCTTCTCGTAGCCCACGTCAACAAAAGCAGCGTTCAGGCCAGGCAGGATCTTCTTGACCCGTCCCAGATACACGTCTCCAACCGCAAACTGGTTGTTGGTTTTCTCTTTGTGAAGTTCGACAAGTATCTTGTCCTCCAACAGAGCGATGTCAACCTCCGAAGCACGGGCGTTGATGACCAACTCCCGCTCCACCGTCTTGACTTTGATTTCTTGTTGTTCTTCAGCCATTTGCAGTGCTTCTAAGGGGTTAACGTTCATTTGCTTCAATAAAACAATAACACAACATTGTACTTGATAATCCGATGCAATGCTGTGTTATCCGTTTTGACTTCAAAAGAAGATTATTTCTTCTTATGTCTGTCCTTTCTCAAGCGTTTTTTGCGCTTGTGCGTTGACATTTTATGTCTCTTGTGTTTTTTACCGTTTGGCATAGTATAAAAATTTTACGTTTATTATTTAACAGCGTTCATGAAAGTCTTAGCGGGCTTGAAAGCAGGGATGTTGTGGGCTGGAATAGTGATGGCAACATTCTTGGAAATATTTCTACCAGTCTTTTCAGCACGGGTCTTGATGATGAAGCTGCCGAAACCTCTCAGGTAAACATTCTCACCTTTTGCCATTGAAGCCTTAACAACTTCCATGAAGTTCTCGACTACATTCTGGACAGCACCTTTTTCAATACCAGTCTTGCTTGCGATAACAGCTACGATTTCTGCTTTGGTCATTTCTTTACTTTTTTAAAGGGTTTATTATTACGATTGTTTAATTTTGCCGGCAAAGGTACGAACATTTTTTATTCCTACCCAAAATAATTTGATTTTTTTATTCTAAAAGACTATAAATAAACATTTTCGCAGAAAGGATGAACGAGATACAAGAGACCTTGGCGCGATGGTATGAAGCCCGAAAAAGGGAGCTCCCCTGGCGGAGCGAGCCTACCCCGTATCATGTTTGGCTTTCGGAAATCATACTTCAGCAAACACGTGTAAACCAAGGACTTGAATACTTTATTCGAATGGTGGAAAAATGGCCTACATTGGAAGACCTCTCCAAGGCATCCGAAGAAGAAGTGCTGAAGATGTGGCAAGGACTTGGCTATTACTCTAGGGCAAGGAACCTGCACCAATGTGCCCGACAAGTTGTTGAGAACCATGGAGGAGCATTCCCTAAAGACTATGAACTTCTTCGTAAACTCAAAGGTATTGGTGACTATACCGCTGCTGCCATTGCCTCCATTGCCTTCAACCTGCCATACGCGGTAGTCGATGGCAACGTTTACCGTGTGCTGTCGAGGCTCTATGACATCGACACACCTATTAATAGTAGGGAAGGCAACAAACTATTTGCCCAGCTTGCCCAAGACCTCCTCGACAAAAACCATCCGGGCCTTCACAACCAAGCCGTCATGGAGTTCGGAGCACTACAATGCATCCCTCAAAACCCTGATTGCATCCAATGCCCGTTGCAAAGCCATTGCCTGGCTTTCGCCCATCACACCGTCGAAAACCGACCACAGAAAATCAAAAAGCTACAAGTCAAGACCAGGTATTTCAACTACCTTGTGATCAGAACCCCCGACAACGGGCTCTATCTCCGTAAGCGTGAAAGCAACGACATCTGGAAAAACCTTTACGACTTCCCATGCGTTGAAAGCATGAAACCGCTCTCCCCCGAAGAAATCATCAGCAGCGAATACTTTAAGGATCTGATCCACAACCAAAAATTTGTCATCGGCCGAATCTCCACTCCATACGTGCATAAACTGACACATCAGACCATTATTGCCACTTTTGTTGAAATAAAAATTTCATGTTTTTTGCTGACAATTAAAACAAAAAATATACCTTTGGCGTTCGAAAATGAATTAGGGACATATCCGGTTCCGAAGCTCATAGACAACTATTTAACTAACAACAAGCACTAACAACAACAGAAAATGGCAAGCTTAAACAAAGTCATCCTCATTGGTCGTCTCGGAAAGGATCCGGAGATTACCACATTTGAAAGCGGAAACAGAAAAATGTCAGTGACACTGGCCACAACGGAGCGCTATCGCGATCGCGACAACAACTGGGTCGATCAAACCGAATGGCACAACCTGGTGGCATGGGGCAATTTGGCCAACGACATCGCTGACAAACGCCGCAACTATGCTAAGGGCGACATGATGTATGTGGAAGGTCGCCTGCGCACCCGCCAATACACTGACAACCAAGGAATCAATCGTTTTGTCACCGAGATCCAAGTCGATAAACTGATGCAGCTGGTCTCCGCCAGACCGCCTCAACAGTCGTCCTACAATCCCCAACAGCAAAACTCATATACCACCCCACAGGAACCGGTTTATCAAGCACCTGCCGCCGCCACCGATCCATTCGCCGGCCAACAGATGCCCAATGACGATTTACCGTTTTAATTTTGAATTAAGAATTTAGAATTTAGAGATGGACCCCGACCCTGAGCCTTTCATACAACTCACCAACATTATCCTTACCCCATTCTTTACTGGATTCACTCTCAATGCCATCATTGGCTTGGTGATCCTATGCCTGTTGCTCTTCGCATCTGCATTGATCTCCAGCAGCGAGACGGCATTCTTCTCTCTACAGCCAGCTGACATCGACGATTTGGAATCGAGAACCGATGCCAAAAGCAAACTCGTGCTCAAGCTTCGCGAAAAGCCCAAGACACTCCTAGCCACCATCCTGATTGGGAACAACTTCGTGAACGTCACCATCACCTTGCTGGCGACCTATATCGTCAGCGAGATGTTCGACTTGGTCAACCACCCTGTGGCTGCCTTCATCATGGAGCTTGTGGTCATTACTTCGTTGGTGCTCATCATCGGTGAGATTACCCCGAAGATCCTTGCAGCCAAAAGACCCGTGAAGTTCTCCCGTTTCATGGCCAGGACACTACAGGTTTTGATCGTGGTGTTCAAGCCTTTGAGCAATTTGTTGGTCAACTCCACATCCTTCATGGACAAGCATCTGGAGAAGAAAAAAGGCGAGATCTCCATGGACGACCTCTCCACTGCCGTTGACATCGCTACGGAAGCCTCCACCCCTATCGAGGAAAAGAACATGCTGAAAGGCATTGCTACCTTTACCGAGAAGGAAGTGAGCAGCGTGATGAAGCCGCGCATCGACATCATCGCCATCGAGCTGGCCATGCCTTTCCAAGACATGCTTTCCACCGTGATCAAAAGCGGCTTTTCGCGCATCCCTGTCTATGAGGAGACCCTCGACAAGGTGAGCGGCATTCTTTATGTGAAGGACCTCCTGCCCTATCTCGACGCCCAGTCATACGAATGGCAAAAGCTCATCCGGCCCGCCTTCTTCGTGCCCGAAAATCGAAAGATCAACGACCTTTTCCAGGACTTCCGCGAGAAAAAAATCCACATCGCCATCGTGGTGGATGAATACGGCGGCACTTCCGGCCTCATCACCATGGAAGACGTCATTGAAGAGATCGTCGGCGACATCAACGACGAGTTCGACAACGTAAAACAAGATCAGCATTATACGAAACTCGACGAAAATACGTATTTATTCAAAGCCCAGACGAGCATCGTCGATTTCTGCAAGGTGTTCAACCTTGACGAGGACTACTTCGAGGAACAACAGGGCGAGGCCGACACCTTGGCAGGACTCGTTTTGGAGATTGAAGGCCGCATCCCTGAAGTAGGATTCAGCTTCAACGTCGAGAAGTTCAACTTCGAGATCACCGATGCCGACTCGAGGAAGATCATTCAGATTAAAGTAAAAGTGCTATGAGAAATTGGATTGTTTCGTCGTTCCTCCTCGCAATGACGCTGCTGTTCATGGCCTCTTGCGGAGAAGAGGAGCGTCCCCTGCCCAAACCCAAAGGCTATCTACGCATCGACTTGCCCGAGAAGGACTATGTAAAGGTCGATACTATAGGTCGCTATGCCTTTGAGATGCCCAGCTATGCCGAGCTCACCTACGATCCCTTCTCACCACAAGAGAAGAATTGGGTCAACGTGGAGATGCCCTGCTTCAAGGCCTCTATCCATCTGACCCATAAGGATGTAAAAGGCAATCTCGGTGAATATCTGGAGGACGTCCACACCATGATCACCAAGCACCTGCAAAAGGCCAATGGCATGAACGACAGCTTGATCTCCAATCCCGAGCATAAAGTTTATGGCATGTTGATCGAGATGGATGGCAAAGGCGTGGCCACTCCGATGCAGTTCTACCTCACCGACAGCACCGCCAACTTCATCCGTGGGGCTTTGTATTTCAACTTCGTCCCCAACAACGATTCCATGCAGCCGGTGATTGATTACATCCGACAGGATATCGATCGGATGATCGAGACGTTTGAGTGGAAATGATATTGTTCCTTTTGGCATTGCTCCAAAAGGAACCGAAAAGAGCTAGGCCAAAAACATCGGCCCACCACACAGCCTCTCTAAGTGGGTGATCCTCAATGCGGGGAGTGCCTTCCTCGGAAGGCAAACGCTCCGCTGAAGCTCCGCGCCCCGCCCTGAGTCTCATCCCACTTAGTTCGGCTTTTGGGCGAGCGCTGCTCCGGTTTTTGGCCTTGGCCCACGCGCCCGACCCAGTAAAGTGTGTCCTGCTTATTGGTTAGGTTGCTTATCGGCAGCTCGAGAGCCACTACGGCTGTTTGCATGTTTTTTCATAATATTCCCTTGTCATAAACCCATCGCAACCTGTCTTATCTGCTTTATAGTTCGTGCATCCCAGAAATGGCTCTTCCTTCCCCTCCTTTACAATTAGATATCCATCTTGACATTTGTCACACTTGAGGATCGACATCTTGCCACCACGAAGATCGTTAGTCATGAAATCGCATATCTCGGGTTCATTGGAACAAATCCAAAGTCTCAGTCCGATATGAGGCTTGTAGCGAAGCTGGAGCGGATAGCCGCAAATCGGACAGTGCTTTATGTTGGATTGGTCGGTGCTTTGATCATTCAGTTGTCCATCAACTGTTATTAATGGATAATCGCGAATGAGCTCTTTCACGAATGCCGACGGGTGTTGTTCGGGTGTAACAATATAAACACGATTCTTTGTACGGGTAAGGGCAACATAAAATAATCGTCGCTCTTCAGCGTATTCAATGCTGTAATCATCCTTGACGACATATTTGAGCACTGGGTCTTCCTGAAGCTGGGATGGGAACCCATACAACTCATTTCGGGCATTAATTATGATGACATTGTCGTAACCAAGCCCCTTTGCCCGATGCACTGTCAAAAACTCGATCTTCACTTCAGGGAAGCGTTTCGATTGCACACTGCCATCTTTTTCATTGTAAAGGAAGTCGGCTGAACGACTGAGGTTGAACGCATCAAAACCATAGCGACCCAAGAGCAGTATGGATGACTTGGGATTATCGGCGAGAATCTTTTCAATGGCAGTTTCGACGGTTTTCCCGATCAGGAAATATTTCCCGCCTTTGCCTTCATATTGTTTGCGATCAACCTCTTCGGTATAGGTTTGGATAATGATTGGTTTCGCGATGTGCTTTGGCGAAACAAGTGCTTTTTTCACTTGGGAAGCATTCTGCTGAATGAAGCCACCGGCAATGTCAATTACCTCTTGAGCGTTTCGATAGGTGCGCGTTATCTTCAGCTCCTCACCATACCCCATGGATTGCTTGAACTTGGTGAAGAGTGTGATGTCTGATCCAGCGTATGCATAAATGGATTGCCAGTCGTCACCAACGGCGATGATCTTTGCGTCACACACTTTGCTGAGTTCAAGGGTCAAGTCAAAACGCTGCCGTGAGATATCCTGATATTCATCTATAATGATGTATTTGAAATCGAGCTTCACACCTGAGTTTTGTTGCTCGCGAAGAATTCTGGCTGATTCGTTGATCATGTCCTCGAAATCGACAGCGTGTTGTTGCTTCAGCTGCTTGGTGTATTCCAAGTAACATTGCTGACACACATCAAGAAACAGCCTGGTGCGCTCATTATTCGACTTGCTTTCCCACTCGGAGAACTTTTCCGTATTGTAGCCGTTGGTCTTGAAGTTCTGGATGAAAGTGCAAATCAGTTTGACCAATTTCAGAATATACTTGTTTTCTTCGGTAGAAACAATCTTGTCGAAGACTTCTTTTGATGAACGGGGTTCTAGATTGAATCCATGTGCACGTAGTTCTTCTTCCAAATGGACCAACAACGGACGACCATCATTATAAGAGGCAAAAGTGTAGATGAGATCAGTGCCATGTTTACGATGAAGCGAAACTTTGTCATTAATGGCAACTTTGTACTTTTCCAGTTGCTCGGCATTGTATCGGTTGTTGCGTCCATCCTGGGTAATGCCAAAATGTTCAATGTATGCAATGCGGTTGCCTTGAGTGATGGTGAAATCGGGAGTATAAGGCTTGTGGGCACGGATGATATTGTATTTATAAGGCTTTTCGTAGGCATAGTCGATATGGTTGAGGTAAAGGAAGTTGGCGATTTTAACCTCCTGTTCTGAACGTAGCGCTTCATGGGCAATAGAGATACGGTTACCAGTGCGCTTGTTGATAATTTCTTCCGTGTATTCGCTCATATTACCCTTAAGCGTGGTGAAGTCGGCCTTTGAGATGTAATTGAAGAATGCATTGAGATCGTTTCCTTCATAGGGGGCATCAAAGTAGCTGCCGAAAAAAAGAATAAGCTTGTCAACCAGTTCAGGTTGCTCAAGGATATTGCTCTTAAGGTAGTTGTTGACCACGTTGAAAAGGAAACCACCGTCGCGAATATTCTTTCCGGCTGGATTCTGCTTTCGAAGAATGGCGTATCCCGTGCTGTGGAAGGTGGTTATTGGACACTGGATCTTCATGGCCCTGTTAATCTTATCGCGAAGTTCACCTACAGCTTTATTAGTAAAGGAGATTAAAAGGATTTGTTGGGGATTGATATGCTTTTTTTCTACTAAATATCGGACTTTTGCAGTTATGGTAGTGGTTTTCCCTGCACCTGCGCCAGCTATTACTAAAGTATAGTCCTCATCCGATAATACTACTTTTCTTTGTTCTTCATCCAAACTGATCGCTGGATCGACAGACTTTAAAATATTGTCCAAATATTCTTTCTCTGACAGCAAATGACTCTCAAGGAAAGCTTGATTGTGTTGGCGAATATATTCCGAGCCTTCAGTGAGATTGGATAGGTCAAGATAGTTTTGAAGGAAACACTCTATATCAGAAAAATCTATGCCATTGATTGAACAATAATAGTCGAGCGTTTTAGCCGTTTGTTGATTCGAAAAGAAACCGTCTAATTCGTTGTATTCATCCGTCAGGAGATGCTTGTAATCACTTCTGGCTAGAAACTTGTCATTCGAGAGTAGTTGGTTGTATGCTCTATTGAACTCCAACAGCTTTTCACATTCCGCTGTTAGAGCAGCAGAACTCTTGGATACTTTACGCCTATTGGAGAATATGCGACTAAAAATGGACATGAATATCTCGACCTACGGGTTCATTTGCGATGCAAAGATAATAAAATCCTAAGAGAAGTTTTTCGAACATGACAGGTTCTCTAAACTTGTAGTAGCTTTTAAGCAGGACTCACTTCTCCGGGCTGGGCGCGTGGGCCAAGGCCCAAAACGGGAGCAGCGGCTGCCCAAAGGACGGGCTAAAAGGCATGAGCCTCAGGGTGGGGCGCGGAGCTTTAGCGGAGCGTTTGCCTTCGGCACGAAGGCACTCCCCACCTTGAGGGTCAGCCTTTTAGAACGGCCGTGCGGTGGGCCGATATTTTTGGCCTAGATCTTTTGGTACTTTTCCATCATGGGAAAAGTACAAAAGAAAAGAACAAAAAAAGGCTGCCAACCGGCAGCCTTTCTAAGCTTTCAATAATCCCAAAAGATTATTTAGCGTGTTGGCACTGATGGCCTTCTTCACCTTCATGGTTGCAGTGATGCTCTTCGCCTTCGTGGCTGTCACACTTGCCTTGGCCCATGCCCATGGCAGCGATACGCTCGAGGACGAGGTCCTTTTGCTCATCGTTGGTCATGCTGGCAATGTTGGCCCACTTTTCCATGACGGCGTCCATCTTGGCTTTCATCTCGGCGCATTTGGCTTCGCATTCAGCCTTGACTTCCTCAGTCACTTCGGCAACCTTCTGTTCGCAAGCTTCTTTCACTTCACCGGCTTTCTCGCAGCATTCCTTACCTTCAGCCTTCATTTCTTCCATCTTGGCGTCCATTTCAGCAAAGAGAGCGATGGCTTTGTTGTTCAGTTCAACTTTTGCAGCATCTTCCATGGTTTCCCACTTGGCATATTCAGCCTTCAGGCTGCAGAATGGGCAGTGATGTTCTTCAGCGACAGCAACTTCCTGCTGAGGTTCTTCTTTGGGCTGTTCCTGTTGTTTAGGAGCATTGTTGCAGGCCACCATGAAGAGGCAAGCAAGACCCATCATTAAGAATAATTTCTTCATTTTTAGTAATTTAAATGTTGATTTGTAAGATTATTTGCGTTTTTGAGCCGGCAAAAATACAAAATAATTAAATAACGTGACGAAAATAATCACTTTATTTATTTTTCTTGTAATAGTGGTTTTAAATGTGTAATTTTGCACCCACTTTTAGAAAACGAAAAAAATCACATAATTCACAATCAAACAAAACACTAAAAAATGGCAGAAAAGAAATTTTTGACATGCGATGGCAACCAGGCAGCTGCCCATGTTGCTTACATGTTCAGTGAAGTGGCCGCCATTTATCCTATTACCCCGTCATCCCCGATGGCTGAGTATATCGATGAATGGGCCGCTAAAGGTCAGAAAAACATCTTTGGCGAGACCGTCAAAGTCGTTGAAATGCAATCCGAAGCTGGTGCTTCTGGCGCCGTGCACGGTTCGTTGCAGGCTGGTGCCTTGACCACCACCTACACCGCCTCACAAGGCTTGTTGCTGATGATCCCCAACATGTACAAGATCGCCGGTGAGTTGCTCCCGGGTGTCTTCCATGTCTCCGCCCGTTCCCTGGCTGCCCAGGCCCTGTCCATCTTCGGTGACCATGCCGACGTGATGGCTTGCCGTCAGACCGGCTTCGCCATGCTGGCTACCAGCTCCGTCCAAGAAATCATGGACCTGGCTCCTGTCGCCCACCTCGCCGCCATCGAAGGCCGCGTGCCGTTCGTGCACTTCTTCGACGGCTTCCGCACCTCCCACGAGATCCAAAAGGTCGAAGCTGCCGATATGGAAAAGCTCCGCAAACTCGTCAACTACAAGGCCTTGAAAGAGTACCGCGAACGCGCTCTGAATCCTGAGCACCCCGTAACCCGCGGTACCGCCCAGAACCCTGACATCTACTTCCAGACCAGAGAGTTGCAGAACAAATACTATGATGCCCTTCCCGACATCGTGGCCAAATACATGAAGCAGATGAGCCGCATCACGGGTCGTCAATATGCTCCGTTCGTGTATTACGGTGCTCCCGATG
Organism: uncultured Bacteroidia bacterium; assembly: GCA_902800965.1. Classification (GTDB taxonomy): domain Bacteria; phylum Bacteroidota; class Bacteroidia; order Bacteroidales; family F082; genus Limimorpha. The sequence continues at coordinate 268,707 of CADCGK010000001.1, forward strand.
CCACTGACGTCATCATCGCCATGGGTTCCGTCAACGACGTCATCAAGACCGTCATCGACAAGGAAAACAAGGCCGGCAAGAAACTCGGTCTCGTCACCGTGCACCTCTATCGTCCCTTCAGCGTGAAGTACCTCATGGAGGCCCTGCCGAAGAGCCTGATGAAGCACGTGAAGCGCATCTGCGTGCTCGACCGCACCAAGGAACCCGGCGCCAACGGCGATCCGCTCTACCTCGATGTGGTGGAAGCCTTCAAGGACTGCCCCTTCAAGCCTATGATCATCGGTGGCCGTTATGGTCTGTCTTCCAAGGACACCACTCCTGCCCAGATCCTGGCCGTTTACAAGAACCTCGCTTCCGACAAACCGATGAACCAGTTTACCGTGGGTATCAAGGACGACGTCACCCGCCGTTCACTCAAGGTTGGCAAAGAAATCTCCATCCTGCCGAAGGGCACCTTCGAAGCCAAGTTCTACGGCCTCGGTGCTGACGGTACCGTGGGTGCCAACAAGAACTCCATCAAGATCATCGGCGACAACACCAACAAATACAGCCAAGCTTACTTCGACTACGACTCCAAGAAGTCTGGCGGCTACACCTGCTCGCACCTGCGTTTCGGTGACCAGCCCATCCTGGCTCCTTACCTCGTCGGCACCCCCGACTTCGTGGCTGTCCACGTCCCGAGCTACCTGCGCAAGTACGACTGCCTCCGCGGCCTGAAGAAGAACGGTACGTTCCTCTACAACTCACCTTGGAGCGTTGCTGAGACCAAGAAACATCTTCCTGACTACGTGAAGAAGTACCTGGCCCTCAACAACATCAACATGTACATCATCGACGCCACCAAGATCGCCGCTGAGATTGGTCTGGGCAACCGCACCAACACCATCCTCCAGAGCGCCTTCTTCAAGATCTCGGGCGTCATTCCTTATGACCTGGCTGTCGAACAGATGAAGAAGTTCATCGTGAAGAGCTATGGCAAGAAGGGTGAGGACATCGTCAACATGAACTACGCTGCTGTCGATCGCGGTGGCGAGATCACCAAAGTTGAGATTCCTGCTGAATGGGCTAAACTCGACTGCACTACCGACTTCGTGTTCGAGCACAACGATGCCGATCCCGAGTTCATCAACAAGGTGATGCGTCCGATGGTCGCCCAGTGCGGTAACGACCTGCCCGTGAGCGCCTTCAAGGACATCGTTGACGGCACCTTCCCGGCTGGTACCACCGCCTACGAAAAGCGTGGCGTTGCCACCGTCGTTCCTGAGTGGAACCCCACCAACTGTATCCAGTGCAACCAGTGCTCGCTGGTGTGCCCGCACGCTGCCATCCGTCCTGTCGTCATGACCGACGCCGAGCTGAAGAAAGCTCCGAAGGGCATGAAGACCGCCGATATGAAGATGCCGAAGGAGATGGCTGGCATGCACTTCAGAATGCAAGTCTCCGTATTGGACTGCACCGGTTGCGGCAACTGCGCCGATGTCTGCCCCGCCAAGGAGAAAGCCCTGGTGATGAAACCGCTCGAGAGCCAACTCGACGAAGCCAAGAACTGGGAATACGGCCAGAAGAAGGTCACCTACAAGGACGAACTCATCGACAAGTACGCCAACGTGAAGAACAGCCAGTTCGCACAGCCGCTGTTCGAGTTCTCCGGTGCCTGCGCCGGCTGCGGCGAGACACCTTACATCAAGACCATCACCCAGCTGTTCGGTCAAAGCATGATGGTGGCTAACGCTACCGGTTGCTCCTCCATCTATGGCGGTTCCGCTCCTGCAACACCTTACTGCAAGAACTATCGTAGCGGTCGTGGTGTGGCATGGGCTAACTCCCTGTTCGAAGACAACGCCGAATACGGTCTCGGTATGGCTACGGGTGCTCGCAAGATCCGCGAAGGCCTCCGCAAGAAGGCTGAAGAGCTGATCAACACCACCGTGTTCGACTGGATGAAGGAAGCCACGCAGAAGTGGTTGGACACCTACAACGACACGGTCGCCAACCGCAAGGCTACTGACGAATTCGTTGCCGCCCTCGAAAAGGCCATCCTCTCTATCGACGGTTGTATCGACTTCTTCGGCTCCAAGAAAGCCCAGGAGATTTACGGCAAGGAAGTGGCTGCTCAGAAACTCGAAGAGGCCAAGAAAGCCAAGAAAGCTGGTCGCGAGATCTGCATCTGCCACGGCTGCGAGCTCGAGAAGGAACTGTTGGACAACAAGGACTTCCTCGCCAAGAAGAGCCAGTGGATCTTCGGTGGTGATGGTTGGGCATACGACATCGGTTTCGGCGGTCTCGACCACGTGTTGGCCAGCGGCGAAGACGTCAACGTCCTCGTCCTCGACACCGAGGTGTACTCCAACACTGGTGGTCAGTCTTCAAAGGCTACCCCGGCTGGTGCTGTCGCCAAGTTTGCTGCCTCCGGTAAGAAGGTCCGCAAGAAAGACCTCGGCATGATCGCCAAGAGCTACGGCTACGTCTATGTGGCTCAGGTCGCCATGGGCGCTTCGCAAGCCCAGTACTTCAAGGCCATCAAGGAAGCTGAGGCTTATCCGGGCCCGTCACTGATCATCTGCTACGCTCCGTGTATCAACCACGGCATCAAGATCGGCATGGGTCACTCACAGATGGAAGAGAAGCTCGCCGTCGACTGCGGTTACTGGCACCTCTGGCGCTTCAACCCCGCTGAGGAAGAAGAAGGCAAGAACGGTTTCCACTTGGATTCGAAGGAACCCAACTGGGCCGACTTCCAGAAGTTCATCATGGGTGAAGTCCGTTACAACTCACTGCTGAAGACCTTCCCAGAGGAAGCCAAGGAACTGTTCGCCAAGACCGAACAATTCGCTAAGCTCCGCTATGAAGGCTACAAGAAGCTGAGTGAAGGAAAATAAGATTTCCTGAATGGCTTTAATTATCTAGTTGGGCAGCTCATTAGGGCTGCCCAACTACTAAATAAATTTGTTTTATGAACGTCGATTTATTATTGTCTTCACCAGCATATCAACAATGGTGCATGATGCATCCAAATGCATCACGAGAAAAGGACTTGCAAATTCAAAATCTAGTACAGAGTTCGGCTTTTAAGAACTGGTTGCAGCACAATCCAAAAGGAACCGTAGATGACTATTTACAAGCCATAAATACATATCGACAAACTCCTGAATACCAACTTCGTGAATTGCAATCTCAAGTGTACTATTTAAATGAGGAAATTGATGAGTTGAATAATGAGATTTCTGAATTACAAGAAGAGATTTATGCAAAAGATGAAGAAATACAGTCTTTAACCTCAACAAATACTGTTTTTATTACAACTTCTGCTATTCTATTATTGGTAGTTGTGGTTTTAGCTGTTATTCGAAGAAAAAGGCACTAAATAAAGCAAAATCACAATAGGACTTGCGATGTAAATAATTTGTCGTTTTCTTATTTTTCTTTACCTTTGTGTTGCATTGGTGCGCCAAACTTATTAGTAGTTTTAATACAATAGATATGAAGGAGATTTCAATTAAATGTAACACAAAGGGTGAAGTAGAGATTGATTGTAATGCCAAAGCGGATGGAGTTAGTATTGCTTTAGTTGATGAAAAACATGTTCCTGTGGCAAAATATCATTTTGATTCTACCAAGATAGAAAATATTGAAAGAATAAGCTATACCGCCAATAACTACAAGGCTTATTTCGATATCACTCCAACCGTAATATTTGAGAATATTCCTTCTAAAGTATAACCATTGCACTTATCCTATTTTTACCCGTGAATAATAAAGACATATTTGACCTAATCAACAACGGTTTCACAGCACGAAACACTTCCGATAGTTATAACCATTTGTGCAATTTCGTTGCTGCAATGCGATGCGGGCAATATTATCCTATTTCAGACGAAGACATCCATCGCGGGGTAGAATGTGAAAAAGCTCAAGCCAAGGCAAAGACGAAGATACTTTTTATGAGCTTTCCAGAAGACATGAAGAAAGCCATGGAAGCCACCATTGAGCTAAAGTACGCCCAATGTCTTCAAGCCTTTTTGGATTATAAGCACATTCATGAACACCCATAATAACCATAAAAATCACACATCCCCTCTTTGCTTTTGAAAAGAATAGAAAACTGCAACATCCGTTGCAGTATTTTTTCACAATACGTGGAGCAACAAAATTAGCTTTAATTGAAGGCACACTTTTTTAGGTGCGCTATTTTTTCACCATCACTGTTGTATATTTAAAAAATGTTATGTATTTTTGCTATCATAAACACAACAAATACGTTTTAATTAAAAGCAAAATAGTCGATGACGGCAGAAATACAGCACGTTAAGGAATCCAATTACAATGAAATACTGCGACAGGCTGTCGCAGTTTTTGATAATGCACGAAATGTTATCGCTCGAGGGGTAAATACCACATCTAACATGGCGTATTGGAATATGGGCAAACTGCTTTATGAACGCAAGATAGAAGGTAAACATGGAGATGGAGTAATAGAACGTCTTTCGATTGATTTGAAACAACACTATCCCAAAATAGGATTTTCTCCCCGTAATCTATGGGACATGAAAAAGTTTTACCTGCGTTTTTGTAACAGGGATGAAAAACTGCGACAGGCTGTCGCAGTTTTGCCATGGGGACATATTCTTAGACTTATGAGCATGTTTGATGAAGACGACAGTGCCATTCTTTATTACGCCACCGAGGCCGTCACCAAAGGTTGGACCCGCGACCTGCTGCTTAACGCTATCAAGATGGAAATGCACCTCACCAATCAACCAAATACTATTGACAACAATTTTGCAGAGGCCTTGTCTGCCCCACAAGCAATGTATGCAAACGAAGTGTTTGGCAGTGGGTTTAACCTTGGTTTTCTCGGTGTGACAGAACCCATCGCAGAGCTGGAGTTGGAACGGCGTCTTGTGGAAAAGATTAAACTATTCCTGCTTGAACTTGGCAATGGGTTTACATTCATTGGAAACCAATATACAATCACATACAAAGGAAGAGAAGGTCGCGTTGATTTGTTATTTTTCCATCGTGTATTAAAGTGTATTGTGGCTTTTGAGTTGAAAATTGGAAAATTCAAACCGGAATATATCGGGAAAATGAACTACTATCTCTCAATGCTTGATCGATCAGAACGTCGCAAAGATGAGAACCCATCCATCGGCATCATCCTCTGCGCCGAGAAAGACCATGTGGATGTTGAACTTGCTCTTGAAGGCGTGACAAAACCCATAGGCGTAGCCGACTATCAACTATTATTGCCGAAGAAGGAACTTGCCAAGGTTATACAAGACGAGATGAACCTATATATAAAAGACTCGCGCGCAAAAAAGGATTGAAATAATTTTGCTATCTTTGCGTTTTGTAATAACGAAACAAAACTAACAAACTCATACCATGAAAAGAATTTTGGTTTTAATGACCGCTCTGCTGCTGACCTCCACCTTGCTGACCAGCTGCTTCAAAGACAAACCCGACACCAGCAAGCAAGGCCTTTACATCGGCGTCATCGGCTTCAACGACGACATCCACTCCAAGAAGCTCACCTTGCTCAATAACAACTCCAAGCAGGAGATGAAAGACTTTATCAATGGTCTCACCATGGAGAACGGCACCATCCTGTATCATGCAGTCAACACCGCACTCGACAAAATCGAAGCCATCACCCCTCCTGAGGACCTTATCAATGTCTCCATCATCACCTTCACCGACGGCCTCGACCAAGGATCCTACAAGCTGAATCCCAACTACAACTCCGGCGAAGACTACCTGATCGGTGTCAGCAACCGCATCAGAAACGGATTTGTAGGCATCGACAGAGTGCCGATCTCAGCCTATTCCATCGGTGTTAAAGGCGCCGACGTAAACAACGAGGCACAGTTCAGACATAATCTTGAGAAACTCTCGAGTGATCCGCGTCACAACGTGTTTCTGGTGGACAACATGGCTCAAGTGAGTCAGATCTTCTCTGACATCGCCCAGGATCTGTACCATCAAAGCGCTACATGGGATGTCACACTGAAGACCCCGGCTCCAGATCCAGGCACCAAAATCCGCTTCACCTTCGACAACGTCACCAATGCCGAAGACTCACAAAGGTATATCGAAGGTATCTTCGCCAACGAAAACGGCAGAGACATCTTCACCAACATCGTCTATGTGGGACTTAGGAACTGCGGCTCTGTGATCTATCCCGCTACCGAAGGCATCTTCTCTGTATTCACCTTCAGCGACTTGCTGACGGAAGACGGCGTTCAGGTCTATACCACCAACACCAAGCAATGGAAGTGGGATGAGGCCATCCACAGCTGGACCAACAACAGCGAGTTCACCCCATCGGGCAACACTGTGGTACAAGAAGAGTTCAAGAGCGCCTTGGTCATGCTGGTCCTCGACTGCTCCAGCTCACTGGGCAACGACTTCAACAACGTGAAGAGCGCCGCCTGCCAATTCATCGAGACACTGAATGGAAATACGCACCAGTAAAAGGTGAGAGGTGAGAGGTAATTGCCACCTCTAACCTCTCACCTCTAACCTCTCACCTCTCACCTATATTCTTAATTACTATTCCAAGCCTCAGCTTAAACGCTTCCTCGGTGGCAAAGCCGATGTGAGGCAACATCACAAGATTAGGCGCATCAAACAAGGGGTTGTCCTGCTTCAAAGGCGGCTCGGTGCCATACACATCGGTGGCTGCACCGGCAATCAATCCCGATTTCAAAGCATCCGCGAGGGCTTGTTCATTCACGACAGGTCCTCGTGCTGTATTAATCAAGATGGCTGAAGGCTTCATCAACTTCAGCTCTCTCTCAGTGATGAAATCACGGGTCTCATTGTTCAAGGCGATATGTAACGTGACGATGTCCGATTCCTTCAACAAGGTCTCCTTGTCCACAAAGGTGACACCTTCCACAGTTTTTGGCGTGCGGTTCCATGCCAGCACTTTGCAGCCGAAGGCATTCAGCAGCTTTGCCACACGTTGACCGATGTTGCCCATCCCGATGATGCCCACGGTCTTTCCACCGATCTCACGGCCTGGCATGATGCCTTTGCGCTGGCATTCACGGGTGATGCGGTCGTTCTCCAATACCTTGCGGTAAACGTCGATCATCATGGCGATGGCCAATTCAGCAACGGCCTCGGTGGAATAGCCTGCGGCATTCTTCACGATGATGCCGCGACGTTGGCATTCCTCCATGTCGATATGGTCCAAGCCAGTAAAGGCTATTGAGAGCATTTTCAGCTTGGGGCAGGCATCGAGAAAGTTTTTCCGAAGCGGAATATTGCTTTCGATGACGACTTCCGCATCTTGCGCACGGCGAATCAGCTCGTCGAGGTTTTCATTACGATCTGGGTAGATGACCACTTCATGACCTTGCTGCTTTAGTCCAGCGCAGGCTTCTTCAATAATGCTGGTTTTCAAGCCCAGCGGTTCAAGGAATACGATTTTCATTGTCTAAGAATTTACTTGCAAAAGTAATGCTTTCTTAGTTAAAAACGGTATATTTGCCAAAAACTCGTCAACGACACTTCAAATCAATCATCATGAAAAGACTGTTTATCGCATTGCCATTGTGCTTTATTGCTTTCATGAGCCTCGCACAAACACAGAGAGGTTATGTAAAAACACTAGGCAGGCCTGAAAAGGCCGGTCACCCCCTGGAAGGGGTCGTCATCCTCTTTCAAGGTTACCACAATCATGTGATTAGTGACGACAAGGGTGATTTCTCCCTGTTGATGAACGATAAAAAAAACGGTGATGCCTATAGTCTTCAACAAGTTCAAAAGAGCGGTTACGAATTAAACGAATCCGATCTGGTGGGACGCAAGTTGGCCTTCTCAGATCAAGTACCGCTTGTCATCGTGATGGCCTCCACCGAGCAGCTACAGGCCGACAAACAACGCATTGAGGACAACGCATACGCTATGGCGCAACGAAATCATGCATACATCCTCGATTCGTTGCAACAGCAGCTACAAACGAACGCCATCACCCAAGAGCAATATCGCTCCCAAATGGACGACATACAGAAGAAGTTTGAAAATTTCCAGTTGCTGATCGATGGACTCGCTTCGCATTATGCCCACACTGACTATGACTACCTCAATGAAAAGGATCGTGAGATCAATATATGCATTGAAAACGGCGAACTGGAACGTGCCGACTCTCTCATTCATATCCTTTTTGACCCAATCAATGTGTTGGAACGCTTCCAGAAAACCCTCGCAAATCTGGATCAACAGATCGCACAGGCAAAAGACATTATCGATCAAGCCAACAGCGACTTGGCCGTAGTATTGGAGCAACAGAAAAAAGATGCGGAATATCTGTACCAGCTCTACACCATCGCATTGGCCCGTTTCGACAAGTCGAATGCCAGATACTACATTGAAACCCGAGCAGCATTGGATACCGCTAATATTCTATGGCAAAAAGAAGCTAGCGAGTTCCTTCGTATTTATTACGCCGATTATCCCAAAGTCATTGAATACGAGCATAGGATTCTGCGCTACGTGCTTACAAATTACGACGAACTACATCCCGATGTAGCCAGCGCTTACGAACTACTTGGAGTCACCTATCTTGATCAAGGGAGCTACGAAAACGCGCTGGAATATCTCAATAAATCCTTGGAACTACGCACGAAGGCACATGGCGAAAACGATCCGGAACTATCTACAAGCTATAACAACATAGGCTGTGTGTACAATTTTATGGGCGACCCAGACAAGTCTTTGGAGTATTTCCAAAAAGCGCTTGAACTTGAATTAATAGCTCCAGTAAGGAATGATCTCTCTATAGCATCTGACTATAACAACCTCAGTGCCGTGTATTGGAACAAAGGACAAAGTGATATCGCCCTAGAGTATCTCCTGAAATCGTTAAACCTCAGGTTGTCCGTACTTGGCGAAAACAATCTCCAAGTGGCAGCCAGCTACAACAATATTGGTCAAGTTTATATACAGCTCAACGACCTTGAAAAAGCATCGGATTATATTAACAAATCCCTAAATGCCCGCCTAAAGCTTCTTGGAGAGACACATCCTGATATTGCAGAAACTTATAACGTCTTAGGCAATATTTCTTATATGAAAAAAGATTACGACAAAGCCTTGGATTATTACAATAAAGCATTGAACATCTGGATTTTAGGACAATGGGAGTTTAATCGCACCCCAGCGATGTGCCATAAGAGCATGGGGCAAACATACGTAAAACTAGATAATTTTGCCGCTGCCTTGGAACACTTCAACAGAGCCCTTGAAATCAGCATCGCCATCTTTGGGGAAAACCATCCACTAATAGCAGGATGCTACAATAAAACGGGATTTGCATATTACAAGCTCGGGCAACTGGAAAAAGCATTGGAGCATTATCAGAAGAGCCTCAAGGTATATGAAGAAACGCTTCCTGCCGACGACCCGCTCATTGGTAAAACGAAAGAAAACATCGCTAAGCTCCAAGAAGAGATCGATCAATCTAAAAAAGAATGATCAAATTCATTCTAATTATTTCGTAACTTTGCCCACATGAAACCTCTTGTGCGCATAGTAGTTTTCTTGGGGGTTGTACTGATAGTTGCTTGCAATCATAAGAGTGCGACTGTGTATCCTGTCGAAAGAACGTGCCACGATTTGGAAGAGATTGACAGTTTGATGTGGAAACAGCCTGATAGTGCCTTTGTGATGCTGTTGGATTTTGCAGCCAGTTCGAAGGCGCATAGTTTGGATGTGTTTAATGAACATTACTGCCAACTGTTGATTTCGGAATTGCTGTATAAGAACTATTATGAGCAGAGCAACCGAGAGGAATTGTTGAAGGCGGTGGATTATTTTGATTCCATTTGCTGTAGGGGCGAATTGAATGCGTCCGCTATTGTGTTTCTGGATGCCCGGGCACATTATATCAATGGCGTTGGATATTACGAAACGGACAGCGTGGTGGAGGCATGCGCCGAATACCTTAAAGCCTTGGAAACCATGGATAGCCATTTCAAGGAAACTGAATTGAAAGGGACAAAAGCTATCTTCATGTTTCTAACTTACAATAGGTTGTTGTCACTTTTCTCGTCGCAATTTATGTTGGATCCAGCCATTTCATGTGGTTCGCAAGCTTTGGTCTATTGTCAAAAAGAACCATCATTGCGCAAGGAAATCCACAACACCTATTTCAATATCGGAAAACAATATGACATGAAAGGGGAAAAGGATGTTGCTAGTAGCTACTATGGACAAGCCATTAAGTTTCTTGATACAAGCACTCTTATTTATCGGGATGCTGTTTCCATGAAAGCGCTATGTGACTATCAAATGGGATTAGGTGCTGAACAATCCTTGAACACGATAAAACAAACCCTATCCAGCGCAGAGGGGGAGGAAGAGAAAATTTCGCGTTTTGTGGCTATCGGGGCAATTTTCTTGGAGGAAGGTGTTTACGATTCAGCATTGTATTATTTTGAGCCTGTTTATAAATACGAAACGGCCACAATGGTTAAAATCGGTATTGCGGAAAACTTACGGGTTGTGTATGATAGCACTGGAAATCGAGAAAAATCGGATGAATGCATAAGGTTTTTAATTGAGCACAAAAGCCCTGAAGGAGAAGACAATGTCATGGTTTCCAAACTTGGAGAAAAATTTATGGTATATGTAAACCAAAAGCATGAAAAACAGGCTGAAGAAGCACGAAAAAGATCCATTAAAAAAACAGCTGGAATCTTGATTCCCATTGTCTATTTTATAGTTTTGGCTATAATTGTTTTGGTGAAACGGAAGGATAGAAAGTTGCTGAAACATCAGGAAGAAGCAATGGAAGCTGAACAGCATGCTCATCGCATGGCGCAAGCCGCCATGGCTGGACGGCTGAAGCGCAAAAGCCAAGAGGTCCGTGACCTTAAAGGCCAAATCAGGCAGGATGGACTGACATTGGGAAACACCGCCGCTTTATCATTTGTCGAAGAGCCTGTTTGCTGCCTTATTTTGAGACGAGTAATTGAGGGAGAGTTCAAATCCAAGGTGGATTACATAAATTATAAAGACGCTGCTTTGAATAAACAACAGCTATTGGAATTACGTTTGGCAGCAGACCATCATTTCAACCAGTTCACGGTCCGTCTGAAAAAGGCTTTCCCGAAACTCACCAATAGCGACCTTGACTATTGCTGTCTCTATCTCCTTGGATTGACTGATGCTGATGTTGCCGCATTAATGCAACGAGCCTATAACACCGTAATCGAACGCAATGGCAAGATACGAAAGATACTAGGCAGCGAGAATCCACTTCCTATCACCTTAACGGATCTCGCAAAGAATTCTTTGTATGTTGATTAACAAGACGTTAATCAAAAACCCGAACCAATCCGAACCATCATTTTCTTGCAAGATTATCAAGAACGCCTCATCTTCGCATCTAATTAACATAATACGCGATGAAGAAAATTTCAACATTGAGTTTGATGCTCTGTTTCTTTCTTTCCGGAGCATTGTCCCATGCCTACAGCGAAACCAAAAAAGAAAACAAAGAAGGAAATGGAATACCTATTGTGCTAATTGCATCATCAAGCACTGCTGAACCAAGTAGAGCATGTAACATTATTACAACACTTAACGGACACGTGCTAACTGTAGTCTTCACAGAGAATATGGGACAAGTCTCGGTTGAAGTTGCTACCACAGCAGGTGCTTCTGTAGAATGTATCTCACTGCTTACACCGAATGGCTTACAAGTTTACATTCCCAATGCAGGAAATTACGTTGTCACCTTTACGCTCCCTAACGGCGACGGGTATTACGGCGAATTTGAGGTGACGGATTAATACATATAATATTTCGTTTAACATTAAAACATACTATGATGAGAAAATTTACGTTATTGATTATGACATTGTTGATGGCAACAACATTTCTATTTACTGGATGCAACAAAGAGAAAGATTTGGGAACAACTTCCATTGCTTTGCCTTCAGAAGGTAGTGGAGCCATGTTGTGTTTCAGCTCAACGGAAGAATTTGTTGAAACAAGACAATTGCTGTTGTTTATTGATAAAGAAGAACGTGTGAAATGGGAGCGGGAACATGGGTTTCAATCTTATGCCACAAAATGCGAGAAGCTTTTTGAGGCGTTTGAGTCTAAAGGAATAGAATCAGACGATGATATCTATGCTTTTGTAGATACTTGCCCCGATTATTTTTACATTTATCTTGACAATGACGGTGAAAAATATTTGAGATCCTATCTTGAAATGGATGTGTTATATGCTTTTGTTAATGAAAACAGATTGATTCGGATAGGCAATAGAGTTTATAAAGTATATGATGATGGGATTTTTGCTGCAGAAGATGCGGAATCGTTGTCCCAAATCACTATAGATAATCACCATTCTTTCATGGATAATTCGCAGGGATTGCTTGTCTTTCCGCGGAATGAAGAAAAGGGCGACACGAAAAAGATTTTTAGAGTTACAAACGGGAATGATCGAACATTAGCGGAATTTAGACTTCAAGAGACGCCATTGTTTCCATGGGAAGTCCAGTTTTTCATGCGTCCCTATCACAAAACACTTGGAATTTGGTATTGGTGTAATCGACATTTATCATGGGATGTGTCTGCATCGTGGAGGTGGAGACAATACGATGATGAGGTCTATCCTGGGTTTCATTCAGATAACGGTTCAACCGCTGGTAGTACTGAAGATACAAGATCATCATACACCTATATATTTTTGCCGATCAATTGGTATGATGTTCGTGATTTTAGCTTCACTTCAATAGATGGATGGGCAAAAACACCAAGTACGGATAAATGTTATTGTCATCTATAATGAGGAGATCTTTATTTATTTTAGTTATTTTGGCTTTGCTATTTGATTCCTGCCGAAAGCAGATTACTGATTTTGAGTGTCCGGCTTTTGATCCTGTGCCAGTGTTAAATGCTGTGCTCGTTGAAGGAGGTCTTGTGAAGATGCACTTGTCTTTTGCCCAAAGCCTCGATTCGATACATCCTGCTTATTGTGATAAAGCAGAGGTGATGCTTTATGAAGATGGCAAACTTACTGAATGTTTGCAGTATGACGGTGATGGGTTTTATCGCGGCGAAACTCGTGTCAAATCCAACCATGAGTACGCTTGTAAAGTTGTCATTCCAGACCATGACACGCTTTTTGCCAGAACGTTTGCTCCTGCAAGGCCCATTGTGAAGGATCTGGAGGTTTTGGAAAATGCTACAGTAAACGAAGAGGGTCAGTCTTTTCCTGCCATTCTTGTCACTTTTAAGAACGATTTGTCAAAGGAGCTTTATTTTACCGTCAACCTTGACGCTTTTTTTCGGACGGATTATGAATCAGGCAGCTATTCCACAATGAATGGAACAATATATTCAAGTATCAATACGGATGACCCTGTTCTGCTCAACGAAGGTTCTGAGATACTGCTTTTCAGTAATGAAATCATAAGTGATTCCATATATAAATTGAAAATCAATGCTTCTTTCTCAAGTTATAGTTCCTTTGACACAGGTGATTCTAATGGATCTATTGTTTCGAAATCGGGTTATGTTGTCTTAAGAATGCTTGGACTCTCTGAATCTTGTTACCAATACATAAAGAGTCAAGCCGCTTTTGTAGAACCTGATGCATACACCAACCTGTTCCTTGGGACGGTTACACCACTAAACACTTACAGTAACGTAAAGAATGGGATGGGCGTTTTTGCCGCCATTGCTCCAGTAACCCTAGACACCTTGTATTTTCATTCTAAAAATGAATAGTCATGAAACAAATCATTCTTACGGGGTTTATTATGCTTGCCTGCTTGGCTCATGCACAGCAAATACATCTGAGTGGCTTCGTTAGTGACGCTCACAATGGGGAATCCGTCATAGGAGCAAATGTATATCTGGAAGACCGTTCTGTTGGGGTAGCAACCGATACAAAGGGTTATTATAACTTGGTCGTTCGCCTTCCCGTTCAACTCTGTGTTTCATGTGTTGGCTATGAGGACACTTGCTTTTCTGTTGAGAGTCTGGAAACCAGTCCTCTTCACATCAGATTACAACCTGCAATAGAAACGTTGGAAGCAGTGGAGGTGAAGGCTGAGAAGATAGAAAGGAGACCCTTCAACATTCTTTCGCTTAATTCGAAGAGCATCGACGAACTGCCTTCCATTGGCAGCCGCCCCGATATATTTAAGGTGGCTCAGCAACTTCCTGGTGTTGAAGCAGCTACAGAAGCTTCCAGTCTTATGGTCGTGCGTGGTGGTAATCCAGGCGAAAACCTTTATTTACTTGACAATGTGCCGCTCATTTATGTTAATCACCTTGGCGGTTTTATGTCAGTATTCAATGCCGAGATGATTAATAGCATGGAAATCTATAAGGGAGGCTTTCCTGCTCGTTTTGGCGGCAAGCTCTCTTCTGTTGTTGACTTGACAACAAAAAAAGGCGACCCTTCACGATTAAGAGGCTCGGTTAGTGTGGGATTGACAGATGTGGCTTTTGCCGTGGAAGGACCAGGGGGCTTGTCCAACTCCAGTTTTATGGTCACGGGTCGCAAAACGTTAACAGAAGCGTTCCTCTATGCCTCATCTGAAGTTGCTAAATTGTCAGGTGGCCAGGATTATGATATCATCTATGGATTCTATGACATCAACGCCAAATACACTTGGACTCCTGACACCAAAAATAGCTTTTCTTTTAATGTTTATGATGGCGATGATTATTTGCGCATTTGGAAAAACAGAAGAGAGAAACAAGATATCGAACGCACCCGTGTCGGTTATGCTTGGGGTAACCTGTTGGTATCTGGCCAATGGAATAGTGCCGTTAATTCAAGGTTGTTTGTGGTCAACACGCTGTCGTTCACCCAATATCGCCTCAAAAACAAGTTAAATGCTTATGCTGCCAATAGTGTTGACACAGCGGATTATTTCCTCAATGCCTCTTCCAGTGTCGGCGACATTTCATTTCGTTCAGATTGGAAGTTGTTCATCGCCAATGTCTGGACTGTGGAATGCGGTCTAAAAACCTCTTATCTCAAATTTCGCCCCAATCATTTCTCGAGTAGTTTATCGACGCAAGTTGTCCCTGCTGCTTCTGGCGTTGTTGACAATACGCTTTATCTTGAAAACAAGGTAAGGTGTGGCTCATGGATTAATGGTTCTATCGGATTGTGTGTCAATCAATATGTTAATGGTGATTACCGTCATTGGGCATGGGAACCTCGATTTAATCTCAACGTTAATCTTGGCCGAAGTACCATAAACTTTTCGGCAATGCAGGTTGCTCAAAATTCCCATCAGCTGATGACTCAAGGAGCCATAATGAATAATGAAATATGGATTCCGGCTGATTTGCGCATCAAACCTGCCACTTCCAAGCAGGTTTCTGTAGGTTGGCAACGTGGTTTTCTGAATGATCATATCCATATTGAAACGGATGCCTATTACAAAATAATGGAAGATCTCTCCACTTATAAAGAAGGCTACAATACGCTCATTGGAGACTCGGATTGGCATAACAAGGTCCAGGTTGGGGGTAATGGAAAATCCTACGGTTTTGAGTTGATGACCAGATTCCATTTCAATCAGTTTGATGGTTATTTAGGATATACTTATTCTCACGCCACTCGACAGTTTGATCAAATCAATAATGGGAAGGAGTATGTTTTTGAGTATGATCGCCCGAATTCCATCAACTTTAATATTAATTGCCGACTCACAGAGCGTTGGTCGATGAGTGCGTTGTGGACCTACCAGACGGGATTGCCATACACACCTGCTGTCGGTGTGCAGATTGTGCCCATTATCTCATCGGAAGGCGATGTGCATTTTGAACAAGCCAATCTCTATGGCGAGCGCAACAGTGAACGTATGCGCGACTATCATCGCCTCGATTTTGCTGCGAAATACAAGACTAAAACAAAGCATGGCCGCAATGCAGAGTGGACCTTCTCCATCTACAACGTTTATTGCCGGCAGAATCCGTACTATTACTATTACGGCGACAAAAAAGGCGATCCGATCTCTTGGAACCAATATCCCGATGAACCACAGTGTCTCTGGCAACGTAGTTTTTTTCCTCTTATTCCATCCTTCTCGTATAAAGTGTGGTTTTGAATCACCTACCAAGTTGAAGTATATAACAATTAGGGGCCGTGTATCGAAGGTGATCAAACAATAAGGACTATTCTGCAAACCAGGTCTTGAATTCCCCTACCCTGGCTTTGCTGACAATGATCTTCTCAGGCACTGGCACGGTGAGGTTGACAGCCAGTTTGTTGCCAAACCAAACCGACAAATCTTTTACGGCATTGCGCGAGATGATGAACTGACGGTTGGCACGAAAGAAATGCTCAGGATCAAGTTGCGCCATGATCTCGTCAAGTGTCTGGTTGAGATAATAGGTATGTCCGTCCATCGCAATGGCCTTCACTGTCTTGGTATCAATATAGATATAGGCAATGTTACTGGTAGCCAATGGGATGAGCTTATCACGCTCTGGAATCAGGAAGCAGGTTTTGTATCTCTT
This sequence comes from uncultured Bacteroidia bacterium, assembly GCA_902800965.1. Taxonomy (GTDB): domain Bacteria; phylum Bacteroidota; class Bacteroidia; order Bacteroidales; family F082; genus Limimorpha. The sequence continues at coordinate 285,216 of CADCGK010000001.1, forward strand.
CTTCAAGCCACCCATCTGTGCCAGCAGGCCTTCCAACGAAGCATTTTCGGTATGGGCAGTTAAACTTTTGTATTTGCTCAAAGCCCGCTCCAAATCAGCCTTGTTGATGGGTTTCAAAAGATAGTCGATGCTATTGACCTCAAAAGCCTTGAGGGCATACTCGTCGTAGGCGGTGGTGAAGATGATCGGACAGCTAATGCTCACTTTATCGAAGATGGCAAATGAGGAGCCATCGGCAAGATGGATGTCCATGAAAACCAAATCTGGCTGCGGCTGCTCCTCAAACCATTCGACAGTTTCCTCGATGGTTTGAAGAATGGTAACGATCTCAATCTCAGGGTCTATCTCCTGAATCAGCGACTGAAGCGCCTGTGCGGCAACACTCTCGTCTTCGATGATGATGGCTTTCATGGCTTTATGCGTTGGGTTCAATAAGCGGCAGCACCACCTCGAAAGTGGTTCCGTCGTTGACAATTTCCACATTCTTATTCCACTTCAACTGATAGCGTTCCGAGAGATTGGCCAGCCCAATGCCATTACCCGTCTCTTCCATGATCTTGGGCTGGATGGGGTTCGAAACTTTCAATGAAGGCTCTTCCGTGGTCACAATGCTCACTAACAGCGGTTGTTTCCCACTGATGACGTTATGTTTGATGGCATTCTCCACCAAACCTTGAAGCGACAACGGGAGGAGCAGGAACGAGTGGTATTTCGAGTCGATTTGGAAGTCGAAACGCAGGTTGTCGCCATAACGGATCTGCATCAGGTTGCAATAAGCCTGCACGCCCTGCAACTCCTGTTCCAAGGTGACCACCTCCTTGTTCTGAAGCGTGGCCCGAAGCACCTGGGAGAGCTCTTGGACATAGCGCTGCGCTTTCTCCGCATCAGTACCGATAAGCGACTGCAAGGTATTCAGCGAGTTGAACATGAAGTGAGGATCCATCTGGCTCTTAAGGGCCTCGTAATGGGTGGTGATGTTCTCCGCACGAAGCGCCTCGTTCTCCACCACAATGTTGTTTCTTTCATACAAGGTATGCAGCAACTTGGTCACTAGCAAGACCACCACCATAAACGAAAAGTCGCGGACCATGCCGTCGCGGATGATGCGGGCCATCAAGTCAGGATCAGGCTGGTTTGGATGGGAGACTAACCTGATCAACGTGAAGCAAAGACTGATGGCAGAGGAGATCAGCATGGAGCCAATAATGAGAAACAACCCTCTTCTCCCCCGCTTCCTAAAACCGATTTGATACATCTTCCTGCTATAAAGGAACAACACAAAAACCAGGATGAAGTTGGTCGCCGTGAACATCAGTATCCTCCAGAAGTTGAAATGTCGTTGTGCGTTTTGTCTGACTTCAGGAAAGAACAAGGTGTCGCCAAAGAAGGCGGAGATTGTGAAGATGACATGGAAACCCACGCTGATGCCCAAGGAGAGCAACAGTATCGTCCTTAAGGACAAGAACGCAGGGGTATGCTTCTGTTTGATCATAGCGCAAAGATACGCAAACGATCAAAATACAGAACCGTATAGAGCAGCGAAATGGGGAAAAAAGCCGCTGAAACGCACTTATTCCACCACCACCAAGTAGTAGTTCTTCTTGCCTTTCTGAACGAGGATGTACTTCCCATCGATGAGATCATCGGCATTCATCACCTTGTCGAGAGTGACCTTGTCCTTGTTGACGCTCACACCATTGCCCTGCACCATCTTACGAGCTTCGCCCTTGGAGGGGAAGATCTGGGTGTTGACGGCCATGAAATCCACAATCGGGATGCCGGCTTCAAGATCGGCACGGTTGACATGCTCCTGCGGAACGCCTTCGAAAATGTCGAGGAAGGTCTGCTCGTCGAGCTTCACCAATGCATCTTTGGTGGCTTTGCCGAAGAGGATGTTGGAGGCTTCGATGGCAGCGTCGAGGGCTTCCTGAGAGTGTACCATCACCGTGACTTCTTCGGCAAGACGCTTTTGCAGTACTCGACGGCCAGGATCTTGCTTATGTTCTTCGATCAGGGCATCGATAGTCTCTTTCTCCAACGAGGTGAAGATCTTGATGTACTTCTCGGCATCCTCGTCGCTGACGTTGAGCCAGAACTGATAGAACTTGTAAGGCGTGGTGCGTTTCGGGTCGAGCCAGATGTTGCCGCTCTCAGTCTTGCCGAACTTCTTGCCGTCAGCCTTGGTGATCAAGGGGCAAGTCAGAGCGAAGGCCTCGTTCTCGAAGCCCAACGTACGACGGATCAGCTCGGTACCTGTGGTGATATTGCCCCACTGGTCGTTGCCGCCCAATTGAAGCTTGCAGTGCTTGTGCTGGTAGAGCCAGAGGAAGTCGTAGCCTTGGAGCAGCTGGTAGGTAAACTCGGTGAAGCTCAGTCCATCGCGGGCGGTGCCGTTGAGGCGCTGCTGCACGCTGTCCTTGGCCATCATGTAGTTGACGGTGATATGCTTACCCACCTCACGAGCGAAGTCGAGGAAAGTGAAGTCCTTCATCCAGTCGTAGTTGTTCACCATCTCGGCAGCGTTCGGCTCTTTTGACTCGAAGTCCAAAAACTTGGCCACTTGTTTCTTGATGCACTCTTGGTTATGACGCAAAGTCTCTTCATTGAGCAGGTTTCGTTCTTGGCTCTTGCCAGAAGGGTCGCCGATCATGCCAGTGGCGCCACCCACCAAGATGATGGGCTTATGGCCGCAGCGTTGCAGATGGCGAAGCATCATGATACCACAGAGGTGTCCAATATGTAATGAATCGGCAGTTGGGTCGGTGCCGAGGTAAGCCGTTACCATCTCTTTCTGGAGGAGTTCTTCCGTTCCTGGCATCATCTGTGCCAGCATTCCGCGCCAGCGGAGTTCTTCAACAAAATTCTTCATCTTCTTAGGGTTATTTTGAGCGCAAAAATAAGGTTTTTCGGCGAATTAATGAACGGCGAATTTTACGAATTAAATGAAATACTATTTTTTGTCTTTCCAGGTGGTAGTGAAAATATCGGGGTTAACGGTAAGCCTTTCTCCGATTTCACCATGGCCCATGCCTCGTTAAGGCTGAACGAGCCGCCTGCCATGCCCCAGGTGCCAGCCTGTTGCAAAGACACCCTAGCCTCCAGCCAGGAACGTTGGTAGTCGGCAGTCAAACGATAACGGCTCAACACGAATTGTGGCAGACCTTCCTTGGTCTCATCCTCTTCACGGAACTCACCGTAGCGCAATTCTCCACGCTCGAGGATGTTAAGGTTCAAAGTGAACTTATTGTCGGCTTCCTGCGCTTGGAGCTTGGCAAAAGGCAGCAGCATACAAGCCAAACAGATAATGATAGCGGCTTTTTGGAGATAGTTTTTCATAGAGTGATTATAGATTTGTTATGGATTCCAATGGCTTAATCGGCAACGCATATTGGCTACCACGTTTCCACCAAACAGCCAAGAGTCGGCGAAGTGGAGGTTGCCCTTCGGGAACATCGCCTCGTAAGCTGGGATGAAGACCATCTCGGGATCGAGGTCGGGACACACCGTGGTGTGATGGTAGAGATAAGTTCTTGTCGGGCAAGGAACGATGAGAACGCTGTCGCGGGCATCGTTGTATTTGGCCATGCCTAGATGGAACTCAGCAGGAATGGTATCGGTGGACATAGACCAAATGGTGGGATTGACGCCGACCACATCGTCTTTCGACACCATGCCGATTGCCGACGTATCCGTCACCGAGTTGAAGATGATCAAGCCCGGCATCAAGCTGTCAGTGGCAGGCTTCAGGGCTTCGGGATAGGCGGCCAATTCCTCCGCGGTGACATGATAGCCAATGCAATAGGCGGCCACCATCTGCCTACGCTGATCGTCGCTCATGCCATGCTTCAGCAATTCGATGAGCATCTGCGAACCCTGGCTGTGACCCATCAAGAAGAAGGGGCGGCCATGGTTGAAATGGGCCATGTAATACTGGAAGGCATCGGCGACATCAGCAGCAGCAAACTGTGCGAGTTTCGTCAGGGTGTCGGCCGAATGCTCGTACGCCTCGAAGATCATCTGACGGTAATAAGGCCCATAGAAGTTGTAATCGCTATAAAGCATCTTGTTGAACCGCTGGTTGCCGTTGGCTTCCTCCCGAACTTCGGGCAAGGTGATGTCGGCAAACCAAGAGGAGTCGTTGTCGGCGAAAGAGATGGTGCTGACGGTGGGATAAACATAGAAAACATCTGCTTTGTGGCTTTCATCGCCACAGGAATACCAATAGGTGGTGTCGGAATAATCTATTTTTGAGGATTCTGCTAACTGCTTGGGCTGCTGTCGGCAAGCGAAAAATGTCATTGCGAACACAACCAACATGAGCATTATAAAACACGGCTTTCTCATAGAAGAGGCTTTTTGGATTGACAAAAATAGCAAAAAACAGTTTTTTCATTGAAGTCTCAAGAATATTTTGCAACTTTGCACCAATTATGCACTGCCGTATGAAACACCTCTATTTCCTCCTCATCGCTTCCCTGCTTTTGTTGGCTTCCTGCGGAGAAAAACCGACGACAAAGCAAGACAAGACTTCGAAAAACATCCCCCAACGTGAAGGCATCCAATGGGGAGAGATCCACTACGGAACACTCAATGAATATGGTGAAACCGACGAGGCCACCCTCCTCTATACCACCGCTGACGGGACCGTCGATTCCGTGGCCTTCGTGCTTTCCTATCCTATGGAACCTGACTTTTTCCCAGAGAATGGAGGCGGAAGGATTGAAGAAGAAGACATCAACTTCGACGGGACACCGGATCTGCAGATCTGCCTAGGTGTGTGGGACGGTTATGGGAATGTCTCCTACGAAGGTTTTATCTGGAATAAGGAACAAGGCGTTTTTGTCAACGTCCCCAACTACAGCAATATCTTCAATCCTTGGATGTCTGATCAAAGCATCACCAGCAACTACCGCGAGTGGATGGATGGTGTGCAATACCGAACCTACGAGAAATACGAATGGGTTGACGGAGAACTGGTAAAGACCGAGGAATGGTCGGACGAATTTGATCCTAGTGAGGAGTGAGGAGTTAGGAGTGAGGAGTAATTTTAGAATCTATAAATTTTAAAACTTTAAATATCAAATAATGAAAAGAGACGAGAAAATCTTTGATCTGATACGCCAAGAGAAAGAGCGTCAGATGCACGGAATCGAGCTCATCGCTTCGGAGAACTTTGTCAGCGAACAAGTTCTGGAAGCCATGGGTTCTGTCATGACCAACAAATACGCTGAGGGTTATCCTGGAAAGCGTTACTATGGCGGTTGTCAAATCGTTGACCAAAGCGAGCAGCTGGCCATTGACCGCGCTTGCGAGTTGTTCGATGCCAACTTCGCTAACGTCCAGCCTCACTCAGGCGCCCAAGCCAACATGGCTGTGATGCAGGCCATTCTGCAACCTGGTGACACCTTCATGGGCCTCGACCTGTCACACGGTGGCCACCTCTCACACGGCAGCCCGGTGAACGCCTCCGGTATGCTTTACAAGCCCGTGGCCTACCACGTCAGCAAGGAGACTGGTCGTGTCGATTACGACGAGATGGAGAAGATCGCCCTCGAATGCAAGCCAAAACTTATCGTGGCTGGCGCTTCTGCCTACAGCCGCGACTGGGACTATGCACGCATGCGTGACATCGCCGACCAAGTCGGTGCCATCCTGATGGCCGACATCAGCCACCCAGCTGGTCTGATTGCCAAAGGCATCCTCAACGATCCTCTGGACTACTGCCACATCGTGACCACCACCACCCACAAGACCCTCCGTGGTCCTCGCGGCGGCATGATCCTCATGGGCGAAGACTTCCCGGATCCTCAAGGTCGCACCACCCCGAAGGGTGAAGTCAAGATGATGAGCGCATTGCTCAACAGCGCCGTGTTCCCAGGCATCCAAGGTGGACCGCTCGAGCACGTCATCGCTGCCAAGGCCGTGGCCTTCGGCGAGGCCCTCTCCGACGAGTACTTCGAGTACATCCTCCAGGTGAAGAAGAACGCCGCCGTCATGGCCCAGGCCTTCATCGACAAGGGCTACCAAGTCATCAGCGGTGGTACCGACAACCACTCCATGCTGATCGACCTCCGCGGCAAGTTCCCGGAGATCACCGGTAAGATGGTGGAGAACACCCTCGTGCTTGCCGACATCACAGTCAACAAGAACATGGTGCCGTTCGACAGCCGTTCACCGTTCCTCACCTCTGGTCTGCGTGTTGGCACTCCCGCCATCACCACCCGCGGCCTGAAGGAAGACAAGATGCCTATCATCGTCGAGATGATCGATGACGTCATCAGCGCCATTGACCCGGTCGCCAAGACCGCTCCCGATGCCAAGATCAACGCCGTCAAGGCAGAGGTCAACAAGATGATGAAGGACTATCCGCTCTTCGCTTGGTAAAAACAAGAACCTCACCCCCAGCCCCTCTCCTCGAGGAGAGGGGAGAAGATTGGACAAAAATCTTTTGGGGATGGGGGAAAAAAACGACCCAAACCCTCCCCTCTCCTTTTGGGAGAGGGGTCGGGGGTGAGGGCTTTAGACTATGAAAATCATCAACTTCGCCGAAAGCAACAGCATCATCAATCAATATGTGGCCGAGCTGAGAGATGTCCACATCCAAAACGACCGCAACACCTTCCGTCACAACCTTCAACGTATTGGCCAGTTGATGGCCTACGAGGTCAGCAAGACCCTCTCCTATTCTGAGAAGGAGATCCAGACGCCCTTATCCATGGCCAAAGCCTGCACCCATGACGATGCGATTGTGCTGGCCACCGTGTTTCGCGCCGGACTGCCTTTCCACCAAGGCTTCCTAGATGTGTTCGACCACGCCGGAAACGCCTTCGTCTCGGCCTACCGTTACTATATGGATGAGAAACATGAGGAGGTGGGCATCAAGGTGGAATACCTCGCTGCACCCGATTTGACCGACAAGACGTTGATCATCGCCGACCCAATGCTGGCTACAGGAGGCAGCTTGCAGTTAGCCTACGAGGCACTATGCACCAAAGGCATCCCGAAGCAGCTTCACCTCTGCTGCGTCATCGCCGCACAGACAGGCGTGGACAATATCCTTAAGATGTTCAAGCCTTTGGACAACGTCACCCTTTGGTGCGCCGCCATCGACCCGGTGCTGAACGAGCACAAATATATCGTCCCAGGTTTGGGTGACGCCGGAGATCTCGCCTACGGCGATAAAATCTGATTATTTCCCATCAAGGAAATCCACCACCGCATCCACCATGTTGTAAGCGCCATCATAGACGTCTTTCAATGTGGCATCCAGCATGAAGGCTGGCGTGGTGAATACTAGTTCCTCATTATCGGCACACACATCGCCATGCTCGGTCTGCACATGTTCGGCGCCCCATGCCCTGACATGATCAGCGACATCCGAGCCTTCAGCACCCAATGTAACACACACGCCAGGGATCAGACGAGCCAGCATCACGGGAGCGATGCACATCGCACCAATAGGCTTCCTCGCTTCATGCATCTCCAAAATAACTCGAGTAACGTCGGGTTGCACCTCCATGGCAACGCCCTTGAAAGCATAGTCACAGAGGTTCTTGGCTGCACCGAAGCCACCTGGGAAAAACAAAGCATCAAAGTCCTCCGCCTTGAACTGCTCAATGGGCAGGATGTTGCCACGGGCGATACGGGCAGCTTCCGTCATGATGTTACGTTTGGCGTTGGCAACCTTGTTGCCAGTGACATGGTCTATCACCTCCGCCTGCGGACGATCAGGGGCAAAGCATTGGTATTCACAATGATGTTGAGAGATGGCGAGCAACAACGAGACGGCCTCGTTGATCTCGGCACCGTCTTTATGGCCGCAACCGGCCAAGATAACAGCAAATTTCTTCATATTCCTATAGTTTTATTTCATTTGTTCATAATCACGGGCAAGACCGCCTTGCGAAGTCTCTTTATATAGGGAAGGCAGATCCTTGCCGGTTTCCTTCATGGTCTCAACTACCTTGTCGAACGACACGCGGTGGTGTCCGTCGGTAAAGGTGGAATAGATGTTGGCGTCGAGAGCACGGGCAGCAGCGTAGGCGTTGCGTTCGATGCAAGGGATCTGAACCAGACCACAGACTGGGTCGCAGGTCATGCCTAGATGGTGCTCCAGCGCCATCTCAGCGGCATATTCTATCTGTGCGGGACTGCCGCCGAAGAGCTGGTTGGCTGCAGCGGCAGCCATGGCACAAGCCACACCCACCTCGCCTTGACAACCCACCTCGGCGCCCGAGATGCTAGCGTTGGTACGAACGATATCGCCCACCAGTCCCGCAGTGGCCAAAGCCCTGATAATGCGGGTATCGCTGAAGTCATAGCTCTTGGAGAGATGATACAGCACGGCAGGCATCACGCCACAGGAGCCACATGTCGGGGCTGTGACAATCTTGCCGCCAGAGGCATTTTCTTCCGAGACGGCGAGAGCATACGAATACACCAACCCACGGCTTTGCAAGGTATGCGAGAAGCCTTTTGCCTTCACATGATACATGGCCGCTTTTCGAGCCAGATGAAGCGGTCCAGGCAGCACACCTTCTTGTTGAAGACCACGTTCCACGGCGGCTTTCATCACCTGCCAGACTTCCATCAGGTAGTCCTCCACCTCTTTTTGGGGCTCATATTCATAGACGTATTCCCAATAAGTGCGGCCAGTGCGCTCACACCAGTCAAGGATGTCGGTCATCTTATTCATCGGATAAACGTCAGCGGAGACGTAACGTTTGCCCTCTTCGGCCAGGTCGCCGCCGCCAATGCTGAACACCGTCCACTCGTCGGTAATCTTTCCATCTTTGTCAATGGCTTTGAAAAGCATGCCGTTGGGATGAAAAGGAAGGGTGATCTCAGGGCACCACAGAATACGTGTAGGACGTTTGAGGGTGTTGAGGATGGCCACATCAGTCATGTGGCCTTTGCCTGTGGCAGCCAGACTCCCGTAGAGGGTCACGTCAAAAGAGTTCGCATCGGGGTGGCGGTCGTTGAATAACTGAGCGGCTTTTTGAGGTCCCATGGTATGGCTACTGGAAGGGCCAATACCAATCTTATAAATGTCTTTGATGGTCTTCATAGTGCCTACAAAGATAGGCACAAACCGTCAGTTTTTTATGGGTAAAAGAATTTTTTTTGTTTTTTTTATTGTATGTCCGAAAAAAGTTCTATTTTTGCAGCGCAAAACAAGCAAGGGGCATTAGCTCAGTTGGCTAGAGCGCTTGCATGGCATGCAAGAGGTCATCGGTTCGACTCCGTTATGCTCCACAAAATCACCGCTGTAGATTCTCAGCGGTGATTTTTTTATTGGTAGGATATCCGAATTCGCTCCATTTTACGCCGAATTGTTTACCAAAATACCTTTTGGCATGACGATTCGCACGAAGCTCCGTCCAATAACTGCTGTGGTCGCCTTTACCCATGGCGCTGATGAGGCTCGACAGACCGATTACTGGTAGATACAGCGGACCGAAGCGCTGGCTGTCGGCGGTATGCCCGAACTCATGCATGCAGAGCTGGTTATTGAGCACCAGTCCCCCGTTGCCATCACGGAGCCAGTGACCATCCCAGAGATCCACGAAGGAGCCCAGCGATACCCCCATGCATCCCGTCCCTTTGACCTTCGTCGCAAAGGTGATGCCGCCTAAGGTATCGACACGGTCCACCTGCCCTACCAATGCCCGTCCCAACGTGAAGAGCCACCCCGTCACGGTCTGCGGCAACTCCCACGTAAACCTCGAAAACAGCTGCCACACCCGCCCCCAGAACGACCGTTTGGGGTCGGTCTTGAAGAGGCCTAGGCAAATCTTGGCAGCATTGTGGAGATAAAAAATGTATCTTTGCGACATAACCATTACTTAACCGCACGAAAAACCATGACATTCAATTGGATCGACGGCTTCATGATCAACGTAGCCATTGACGGCAACACCGTCGTCATCTCAGCCAACAAGGAGGGACTCCTTTCCTTGGCCAATCACCTAAAGACCCTCGCAGAGGAGCCGGATATGGGGGCACATTTTCATCTAGATGAATTCAACTCGCTGGAAGACGGCTCCGCAGCACTCATCGTAGATAGAATCCCTTCTTAAGTGTGTTACACGTACTGATAGATAGATATCAGGCAGAACCCATTCTCGCACACAGGCTTATTGATCTCAAAGACGAGGTTATCGTCGTCCACACACTTTAACAGAAGGTAATCTTCCCCAAGTTGGTTGGTCATTTTTTCGACCGCAAACGGCGTCTCGCCTTTGATCACTTCCTGTTGCGACAATTTTTCAAAGAAGGCATTCGCGTCAGCAGGATCGTCGAAATACAGGTTCTGATTAAAGGAAGTGGCCGACACCAACTCGTAATAATAGGCATGGTCTGAGGTGAGCTTCATTTCATAACCCGTTTCAGAGAGTTCTCCTTTCTCAATGCCCTTCCCAAACACCGTTACATAGAAACCAGCATCGCCTTCCGAACCTTCCATGCCTTCCATGTCATCTTCCAACTCACCTTCGTAAAGGAGGGTCATGCCACATTTGGCAGCTGCGGCCTCGTCGTTCTGGTTGATCAAATCCACGAAGGCTTCCATGGTGAACAGATCGAAACCTTGATCCTTATTGGACTGATCACAACCGACGGCAAACAGCAGGCAGATTCCGATGAATAATAAATTCTTTTTCATTTTTTAGTTTGTTTTGAAATAGAAAAAATCACGCTCCCAACAGCTCCTTCACCAGCTGCGACACCTTGGCGTTGTCGGCCTTGCCGGCGACTTGTTTAGTGACAGTGCCCATCACCCGACCCATGTCCTTGATGGAGGTAGCGCCAACTTGGGCGATGACGTCTTTGATGATGGCGCGAAGCTCATCCTCGCTCAACGGCTGAGGAAGATAGGCTTCGATGACGGAGGCTTGGAACTTCTCTTCGTCGGCGAGTTCCTGACGACCGTTTTGCTCATAGATCGCCGCCGACTCCTTGCGCTGCTTCACAAGTTTCTGCAGCAGGCTCAGCTCGGTAGCTTCGGTTAGTTCTACGTTACCTCCTTTGGTCTTTTCGAGGAGGATCTGTGCTTTGATCGCCCTGAGGGCTTCGAGTTTCTTTTGGTCGCGGGCCAGCATGGCGGCCTTGATGTCGGCCATGATCTTTGTTTCTAGGGACATAGTTGGTAAGTTATTCAGTTGATCAGTTGGTCAGTTAATAGTTTATTTGGTAGCCGCATCCCGAGGGATGCCCTATCGGTAGGCAAAGATAATAATTAATTTGGATTGCTTCGGTCGTTCCTTCCTCGCAATGACGTAAAAAAACGTACTTTTGCACCATGATTAAAACGAGCATCACCAACCGTGAGATTTGGCGCATCGCCACCCCCATCATGCTGGGGAACCTGGCGCAGACCATCATCACCTTTACTGACACAGCCTTTCTCGGGCATCTCGGCACCATCGAGCTGAGCGCCTCCATGATGGCTGGACTCTTCTATTTCGTGTTCACCACGCTGGCCATGGGCTTCGCCGTAGGCATCCAGATCTTCATCGCACGGCGCTTCGGCGAAGGCAACATGAAACAGATCGGCGTGATCTTCCAACACGGCGCCCTTTTCGTCCTGCTACTCGGTCTCTTGCTGTTCAGCATCCTGTTTTTCTTCAGCCATGGCCTGATGCGCAACATCATCGAGTCGGACAACATCTATGTCGCGTCCATGGAGTATCTGAGATTCAGGAGGTTTGGCATCGTCTTCGTGGTTTTCAACTTCCTGTTCCGCTCTTTCTATGTGGGTATCAGCAACACCAAGGTCATTACCTACTCCACCCTCCTCATGGCGGTGGTCAACATTTTCTTCGACTGGTGCCTGATCTTCGGCCACTGCGGCCTTCCCGAGATGGGTATCGGCGGTGCAGCCTTGGCCTCCCTTCTCGCTGAAATTGCCGCATTCATTTTCTTCTGGATCTATACTTTCATCACCATCCCGCATGAAGAATTCGGCATGTTCCATTGGCACAAGCTCCAGCCCAAGCTGATGGGCAACATCCTGAAAGTGGCCTTCCCTTGCATGATGCAAAAACTCTTCTCCTTTGGCGCTTGGTTTGCCTTCTTCATCCTCATCGAGAAGATGGGCGAGACCGCCATCGGCATCTCCTCCGTAGTAAGAAGCACCTATATGATCCTCATCATCCCGGGCTTCGCCTTTGCGGCTACTGCCAACACCTTGACCAGCCGCATCATCGGCGAAGGCAAGAGCGACGAGGTGATGGCCATGCTTTGGAAAGTCGTCAAAAATGGTGCTATCTGCTCCCTCGTATTGGCCGTCATCACCTCCATCATTCCTCAACTCATTTTACAAATCTACACCGACGACCTCAGCCTTGCCGCTGCCGCCGTACCATCGGTCTATGTCATTAGCATCGCCACCATCCTTGGCGCCATCGGCATGGTCTATTTCGAGGCTGTCTCCGGCACAGGCAACACCTCAGCGGCCATGGCTTTGGAGTTCGGGGTACTCATCGCCTACATGTTCTACATCTTCCTGATGACCAAGACCTCTTCTATCGCCGGCGTATGGACTGCGGAATGGTTCTACAACATCATCATGGGTCTCATCGCCTTCTTCTATATCTGGAAGGCCGACTGGCGGAAAAAGGTGATTTGATTCAAGACTTCGACGATGAATCCCAGCAACGACCAACGGAAACTCGATGAGCGTTATCTGATGATGACGCAGGCACCTGTCAAGAGGCTGATCCTCAAGATGTCGGTGCCTACTATCATCAGCATGCTGGTGACGAGTATCTACAACATGGTGGATTCGTTTTTCGTCGGTCATCTCAGCACCGAGGCCGTAGCAGGGGTGGGCGTCGCCTTCGCCTACATGGCCTTCATCAACGCCTGCGGTTTCTTCTTCGGACACGGTTCGGGCAACTACATCTCCAGGGCGCTGGGCGCCCGCCACACCGAGAACGCCGGCAGGATGGCTGCCACAGGTTTCGTGAGTCCATTGATCTTTGGTGCCTTTGCAGGCATACTTAGCTTGGTTTTCATCAGCCCCCTGTCACGAGCCTTGGGCGCCACGGAGCAAATCCTTCCGTCAGCCAATGCCTACCTGCGTTACATCCTCCTCGCCACGCCATTCATGATGTCGTCGCTGACGTTGAACAACCAGTTAAGGCTTCAAGGCAACGCTCGTTTCGGCATGATCGGCATCGCCTCGGGTGCCATCCTCAACATCGTCCTCGATCCGATTTTCATCTTCGTGCTGGACATGGGTGTCAGCGGTGCTTCCTTGGCCACCGCCGTCAGCCAATGCTTCGGCTGGTGTGTCCTGCTATGGGGCACCTCCCGCGAAGGCAATGTCCACATCCGGCTCCGCAACTTCACACCCACAAAGGAATACTACATCCAGATCTTCAGAGGAGGTCTCCCCTCATTAGCCCGCCAGGCACTCGCCGTGGTAGCCACCATCTGCCTTAACCGCATGGCAGTGCACTATGCCACCTCAGGCAACGAAGCCTCCGTCGTGGCAGCGTTCTCCATCGTAACACGCATCATGATGATGACCTATTCCCTCATCATTGGCTTGGGTCAAGGTTTCCAGCCAGTGTGCGGCTACAACTACGGCGCAAAACTCTATGGCAGGGTGAAAGAGAGCTATTTGTTCTGTCTATCTCTCTCCACGGCCGTATTGATCGTCTTGGGCACCTTGGGGTATCTCTTTGCTCCCGAGGTCATCGCTCTCTTCCGCAGCGAAGATCCCGAGTTGATCCGGGTAGGTAGCCACGTCATGCGATGGCAATGCATCGCTTTCCCGTTATCGGGACTATGCACTACGACCAACATGCTGTTGCAGAACATCAACTACACTTGGCAAGCCACCTTCCTATCCATGTGCCGCCAAGGCATCTGCTTCCTGCCTGCAGTCTTCATCGCACCTTGGCTTTGGGGACTCACCGGTCTCGAAGCCGCCCAAGCCATCGCCGACGTGATGACCTTCATCATCGCGTTGCCGTTTGCCATCAAGATTATTAGGGAGCTTTCCTCAAAAGATAAGGATCACCAAAATAATTCCTCTGCGATGCCGTCTGCGAACAGCATCTGATCATCATTGAGATATAGGATTTCTTTGTTTTGCGAGAGCCTTCCCTGAGCAATCAAAGGCTGGGCTTTTTGTTCGCAATGGTAGGAAAAACGTTCGCCCATCTCGCGTTTGATATCATTCAGATCGATACCCCACATCGAACGGAGTCGGAGCATGACGTATTCGTCATATTGCTGTTCGGGACTTAAGATTTCTTTTTCGGCAACAGTGGATTGCCGCGTCGCTACGCTCCTCGCAATGACGCTCGAGGCCTCCACATACCGCTCCAAAGAGGAAACGTTCCACTGCCTCGACTTACCATCGTACGAATGTGCCGAAGGCCCAAAACCTGCGTATGGGATGCCAAACCAATAGCTGGTGTTGTGCCGTGAATGCATGCCCAGCTGGCTAAAATTGGAGATCTCATAATGCTCATAGCCGTGTTCAGCAGCACGATGGCACAAGATCTCATAGTCGCGGATCGAATCCTCTTCGTTTATGGGCATAGCCTTCCCCATTTCAATCTGCTTCGTTAAAACAGCATTGGGTTCCAAGGTCAGAGCGTAGGCGGAAAGATGCGGAATGTCCAATTCGAAAAACAAATCTAGATTTCGGTTCCACTGATCGGCATCAGAGGTAGGTAAGCCGTAGATCAAATCAATGCTGATATTCTCGAAACCCGCTTCTTTAGCCAAATCAAGGCACTGACGGGCATGACTTGAATCGTGTTTGCGGCTCAAATATCGAAGGTCGTTGTCGAAAAAACTCTGGATACCGATGCTGAGACGGTTCACACCCAAAGACCTCAATCCAGAAAGATATTCCAAGGAGAGCGTATCGGGGTTGGCTTCAAACGAGACCTCGGCCTCAGGATCAATTTCAAAGCAATCGTGAAGTGTCTTGTGGATATCCTCGATTTCTTCTAAATGCAATAAGGAAGGCGTTCCGCCGCCGAAATAAACTGTCTCGACCTTTTCCCCGTGAAGATAGTCTTTACGAGAGACCAGCTCATGTTTCAAGGCTTCCAGAAAGTCCGCTTTGCGCTTTGTTGAGGGAATGGAATAAAACCCACAATAGGCGCACTTGGAAAGACAAAACGGGATATGAAGGTAGAGGCCGGACATGGTAGATCAAAGAATAGCAACGGGTACGTCATTGCGAGGCCTTTGGCCGAAGCAATCCAACCTGACAATTTTGGGTCAAGCTGGATTGCTTCGTCGTTCCTCCTCGCAATGACGTACCCGTACTTGCTTACTTCTTAATTTTTACTTCTCTTCTTTCTTGCAGCAACCGCCGAGGCATTTGTAGCAAAGGCCAGCGATGCAGGCACCTACGAGAGGAGCCACGATGAACAGCCAGAGCTGAGGCATGGCCAGCGGGTTCTCGGAGAAGATGGCAACGCCGAGTGAACGAGCGGGGTTCACAGAGGTGTTGGTCAACGGGATGCTGATGAGGTGGATGAGCACCAGGGTGAGACCGATGGCGAGACCACCGAACTTACCGTTGGCATGACGGCTGTCGGTGACACCGAGGATGACCATCAAGAAGACGAAGGTCAACAGAGCCTCAACGAGGAAAGCACCCCACATGGAGGTCTGGAGATAACCGCCAGCAACGTCAGCAGCGCTGAAGAAGTCGCCATAACCGTTGGCAGCGAAGGTACCGAGTGTCATTCCAGCTGACTTGGCAATCACCATCAGCAAGAGACCAGCGATGATACCACCGATGATCTGAGCGACCCAGTAGCAAAGCATCTCTTTCAAGGTCATACGACCGTTCACCCAAACGCCAAAGCTCACGGCAGGATTCAGGTGAGCGCCAGAGATGTGACCGATACCATAAGCCATAGCCACAACGGTGAGACCAAAAGCGATAGCAACACCAAGGAAACCAACTTTTCCTCCGGCAAAGATTGCAGTACCGCAACCACCGAAAACAAGAACGAAGGTGCCGAACAATTCGGCGAAGAATTTGTTACCAATTTTCATAGCATTAAAAATTTAGTTAGTTGTTAATTGACAAATCAATGTGCAAACGTACAAAATAAAATGAAATTATACTCATTCAAGTTTATTTTTTTCCGTTTCGATTAAAAGAAATAGCGCAAATAAAAGCTTTAGTTTTAATTTTGTGGTATGAAAAAAATGTTATTATTCACATTGTCCTTGTTGCTATCCTGTTCCATGATAGCCCAGGAAAGCCACTCTTACCAATTTACCCTCGAGGATTGCATCCGCTATGCATTTGCCAACAGCTACGAACGTAAATCCATGGAGCTTACCGGCAAGTCGCTTGAAGCAACCTACGAACAATCCAAGATGCAACGTCTGCCAAGCCTAAGTGCCTCGGCAGGACAGACCATCAACAACAACTCAGAAGGTTGGTCCACCTCTGGCAATATTGGAATCGGTTCTTCCATAACGATTTATCAAGGTGGGCAGATCAGCAACACCATCGAGCAGAGTCGCCTCAACCTGGAACGCAACGCCGTTCAGATGGAGCGTTACGACAACCAAACCACCATGCAAATCCTACAGAGTTTCCTCACCATCCTGGGTAATCAGGAGCTGCTGAAATACCAACTCGAAGTACTGAAAACCAGTGGCGAACAATTACGGCAAGGCCATATCAAGCACCAAGTGGGAACCATCTTGGAAAGTGACCTCCTTTTACTAGAAGCGCAATATTACAGTGATTCGAACAACGTGGTTGACACACGTATTAATATAGAGAACAACCTACTTGATTTGAAGGTGCTCCTTTCCATGAACCCTACCGACAATCTGGCGATCGTTACACCGGATACCGAGAACCTCGATGAGTTAAGAGACAATCTTCCATCGGAAGAAGAAACCGTGAGCTTGGCCATGCAGGCCATGCCCGACCTCAGGATCAGCGACTACGACATCAAGATTGCTGAAAAGAGCCTTGACATGGCCAAAGGCAACTACTTGCCTTCGGTCTCCGCCAATGCCAACGTGGGCATGGGCGTCCTGTCGTTTGACGGAAATGGAAGAAAACAATGGTACAGCACCCCATCGGAATCCGCCGGCATCTCAGTCAACATCCCAATCTTCAGCCGTGGTGCCACCAAAGCCAATGTCAAGAAAAGCCAGATTTCCCTGGAGCAGGCTCAACTCGACTACGAACAAACCCAGCTCAGCATCCGGCAGACCGTCGTACAAGCTTACCGCAACGTGATCTCCGCCTATAACGCCTACAAAGTGTCGGAAGTCAGGGAAAACGCCTATAGCAAAAGTGTTGATGCCTACAACATGAAATACCAATACGGCACTATCACTACCGTAGAACTGTTGCAGCAACAAAACAACTACCTCAATGTGTTAAACACCTATATTCAGAATAAATACAGCCTTCTCATGAAACGAAAGATCCTGGATGTTTACATGGGGAAGAGGGTGAGTCTTTAGATAAAAGATAAGAGATAAAAGATAAAAGATATAAAAATGGCAAAGAATAAAAAAACCAAATGGCTTATTGCTTTAGGGGTGATTGTAGCCATCATCATTGGTACCATCATTGTGAGATCCACCAAATCCGCCAAAAAAGAGCTGGTGATCCGCACCCATGTCGTTGGTGAATACACGGTGGAGAACACCGTCACGGCAACAGGAACCATCGAGCCTGTGGAGACCGTGGAAGTTGGCACCCAGGTGTCCGGTAAAGTGGAAAAGATATATGTAGATTTCAACGACGTTGTGAAAAAAGGCGAGTTGCTGGCTGAATTGGACAAGCTAACGCTCAACCAGAATGTCAGCAGGGCTAGGGCAAGTCTGACTTCTGCCGAGAGCCAACTTAACTATGCAAAGCTTACCTACGACCGCACTAAACAACTCTATGAGTCCAACGCGGCCACGCTCGCCTCTTACCAAGAAGCCCAAAACAGCTACACTCAGGCACAGATGAGTAAGCGAAATGCACAGGCAGCCTACGACCAAGCTTTGGTCGATCTGAGTTACGCCGAGATCTACTCGCCCATCGATGGTGTCGTCCTCGACCGCGCCGTAGAGGTGGGACAGACCGTTGCCGCTTCCTTCAGCACCCCTACCCTCTTTACCTTAGCCAACGACTTGACCAAGATGCAGGTGGAAGCCGCCGTTGACGAAGCCGACATCGGACAGGTAAAGATCGGCCAAAGGGTGAACTTCACCGTCGATGCCTACACCTATGAGACCTTTGAAGGCTCTGTGAACCAAATCCGCATGAAATCCACCACCACCAGCAACGTGGTGAAATATACCGTCATCATCAGCGCTCCAAACCCCGACCTGAAGCTCTTCCCAGGCATGACAGCCAACGTGACCATCATCACACAGGAAGAGACTGGCCTCGCCGTGCCTGCCGAAGCGTTCAACTTCACCCCCGACGAACAGGTACTGAAAGCCATCCGCAAAGCCGACAAGCCTGAAGGCCAAAAGCCACAAGGCGGGAGACCTCAGATGGATGAAAATGGTGAGCGACCCGCTGACATGGAGATGGTGTGGATCAAAAACGGCAGCGATATCATGCCACGTCCAGTGAAGACCGGCATGAGCGACGTCGCCTACAAGATCGTGGAGCAAGGTCTGCAGGCTGGCGACTCGGTAGTACTCTCGGCACAGTATGTGGTCAAGGAAAAACAGTCGAAGAAGGGAGAGAACCCCTTCATGCCTGGTCCTCCCGGTAGAAACAGAAACAAGAAATGAGCGAACATTCATCCATCATCAAGGTAGAAGGCCTCAAGCGCACCTTCATCGTCGGCAGTGAGGAAGTGCATGCCCTGAAAGGCGTGTCGTTCGAGATCTGCCAAGGCGAGTTCGTGAGCATCATGGGATCTTCCGGCAGCGGCAAATCCACCCTGCTCAACATCTTGGGGTGCCTCGACCAGCCCACCTCGGGAGAGTACTATATCGACGGCATCTCCGTGAGAGAACGCTCCAAAAACGAGTTGTCAGAGATTCGCAACCGAAAGATCGGCTTCGTGTTCCAGTCGTACAACCTGCTGCCCCGTACCTCCGCCTTGGAGAACGTGGAGCTGCCGCTGGTCTATAACCCCGACGTCTCGCATCGTGAGCGTCGTGAGAAGGCGCAACACGCTTTGGAACTGGTGGGGCTGAAAGACCGCATGGAGCACATGCCCAACCAGCTCTCTGGCGGACAGCAACAACGCGTTGCCATCGCCCGAGCTCTGGTCAACGATCCCGTCATCGTACTCGCCGACGAAGCCACCGGCAACCTCGACACCCGTACCTCCTACGAAATCATGAGCCTGTTCCAGAACCTCCATGAGCAAGGCAAGACCATCGCGTTCGTCACCCACGAATCCGATATCGCCGTGTTTACCAGCCGCACCATCTTCCTCCGCGACGGGCACATCCTCCGCGACGAGCCCGTGAACACCAAATTGGCCGCTGAAGCACTTGCCGCACTCCCCGTCGATAACGATTATAAATGATTCTAACTTCTTACTTCTGTCTTCTGACTTCAAAATAAATGGACATTTTAAATCTCATAAGAATATCGGCCAAGGCGCTATTACGCAACAAGACGCGCACCGCCCTTTCCATGCTGGGCATCGTCATCGGCATCGCCGCTGTCATCGCGGTGGTGAACCTGGGTGAAGGCCTGAAACAGAGCACTGCAAACCAGCTCTCCGATATGGGCACCAACCTCATCATGGTGATGCGTGCCAACCAACGTCGCGGCGGCGTCAGCATGGGCTCCTCCAACGTCCAGTCACTAAAGGTGAGCGATTGCGAGCAGATTGCCAAAAACGCCAAAAACATCACCATGGTCAGCCCAGTGGTCAACAGTGCCGGTCAGATCGTCAACGGCTCGAAAAACTGGTCGGGCACGGTGTATGGAGGCTCGCCAGATTATCTTGAAATCAGAAAATACGAGGTCGCCACAGGGGTCAACTTCACCGATGACGACGTCAAGAAATACGCCAAGGTGGGCTTGATTGGCCAAACCATTGTGGAAGAGCTCTTCGAAGATGGCGAAGACCCCATCGGCAAGACCATCCGTATCGGCAGCATGCCTTTCATGGTCATCGGTACCCTAAAGGAAAAAGGGGAAAACGGCATGGGAATGGACCAGGACGACATCGTCATCATGCCCTATTCGACAGTACAAAAACGCATGTTGGGAGCCAACTACATCCAGCAGATCGTTTGTTCCGCCGCTTCTGAAGACGTAGCCGAAGCCGCAGTGGAAGAGGTCGAAAACATCCTCCGTGCCGCACACAAGATCCCCGAAGGCGGCAACGACGACTTCGAAGTGCGCACCCAACAAGAGATGTTGGAGATGATGAACTCCATGACAGGCATGATCACCACTGTGCTTATCGCCATCGCCTTGATTTCCCTGCTGGTCGGCTGCATCGGCATCATGAACATCATGTACGTCACCGTCACTGAGCGCACCAAAGAAATCGGTCTCCGCATGTCGATCGGCGCCAAAAACGCCGCTATCCTGATGCAGTTCCTCACCGAGAGTATCATCTTGAGCCTCATCGGTGGTGTGTTAGGGTTGTTGTTGGGAATCGGCCTCTCCTATGTGGTGACCATGATCATGAACATCCCATTCGTCATCAACGTGTTGTGGATGTTTATCGCTTTCATCTCCTGCGCCATCTTGGGACTCATCGCAGGATTCTTCCCCGCCTTGAAGGCATCAAGGACCGATCCTATCAATGCGTTGCGTTACGAGTGATCACAATGATCGCCATGTTCTGAGCACTGCTTTTCGCAGCAGTCGTCACCGGTTTCAATCTCTATCGTGGCGTGCGTGATGCCATGTTCATGTAGGGCTTCTTTCAAGGCTTTACGGACATCTGCTGCTTTGTGTTCATCATCGATGACAACATGAGCTGTCAGTGCATTCTCCGTGGTGCTCATTGCCCATATATGCAGATGATGGACATCGTTGACATGATCCACCCCACGCATGGTCAGCGCCACCTCGCCCACTTCGATCCCTTCCGGTACACCGTCCAACGCCAGCCGCATGCTGTCGCGCAGCAGCTCCCAAGTGCTGATAAGAATCACGATGGCAATTACCAAACTGATGATCGGATCAATGATAAACCAACCTGTGTGCTTGATGATGATACCGCTGATCACCACACCAATACTGACGAGCGTATCGGCAGCCATGTGCAGAAATGCGCCACGGATATTGATGTCTCCTTTCTGCCCACGCATCAGCAGTAAGGTAGTCAAGCCATTGATGACGATGCCCACACCGGCGGT
This sequence comes from uncultured Bacteroidia bacterium, assembly GCA_902800965.1. GTDB lineage: Bacteria > Bacteroidota > Bacteroidia > Bacteroidales > F082 > Limimorpha. The sequence goes on from CADCGK010000001.1 coordinate 306,519, forward strand.
CCATGAGATGACGGAACCGTCGATAGCGGCCGGCTCGCGCAACTTATGGACACTTTCCGCTATGATAACCCCAACCGCCACAAGCAGTAAGATCGCATTGGCGAGTGAGATGAGTATCGTGCTTTTCTTGTACCCGTATGTATAATGCTCATTACTATGCACTTGCACCAAGTGCAAACCGACCACAACCAATATCAGCGAAAACACATCGCTTAGGTTGTGCCCGGCATCGCTCAACAGCGAAAGGCTGTCTTGCCAAAAACCAACACCGGCTTCTATGCCGACGAAAAGAAGATTAAGCAGGATGGCCGTCCACAAGATGGTTCTCATCTTCTTGTTGTCGGCAGCTATCTCATGATGATGGTGATGATGTTCGTGACTCATGTCGTTTCAGTTTTAATAGGCATGAACGCCACCCAAAAGCAGGTTCACACCGAAATAAGTGATCAATACGCTCAAGAAGGCAAGGATGCCGTAAACGTGGTAAAACATTGGTTTCTGGAAGGATTGCCAAAGCTTTTCGTGTAGTGGTGCGGCATAGATCAACAGCGTTATCAAAGCCCAGACCTCTTTTGGATCCCACGACCAGTAATTGCCCCATGAGACGTTGGCCCACACTGCGCCGATGAAGATGCCTATGGCCAGCAGGGCAACCGCCGGATACAGCATCGCCATGCTAAGGGCTTTAAGCCTCTCCAAACGGTCCTTGTCTTTCGGTTTTATGATGGCGATGATACCGACCACCATGATAGCAAACAGCAGAGCATACGAAGTCACGATGGTGGAGATGTGCAGGCTGAAGAAAGGAGAGCGCAGCACCGGCAACAGCTGATGCGTGAGCATCCTGATGTGAAGCAAGATTGCCAAAACGACAAGCACCGAAAGCCACGACCAAGTGACTGCATGTAAGGATTTGCGACTGATGGATTGCTTCGTCGTTACTCCTCGCAATGACGGAATCGACACTAACACTACAAGAGACAAGAAGAGAAGGGCATAGCCAGTATAGGTAATGGCGATGCCCCAAGGATCGCGGGCGACATCGAGAATGGAGTTGCCTTTTTCGTCAAAGTCGCTCTGGTAAAAACGATAATGTTTGTGCCTTAGGATGTGGTTCATGGAGATGACAACATCCTCCTGTTGTTCGCCATCAGTGACTTGAAGATAACTGACAAAATCCTTGGGTTTGTTGGTACCTTCATACATTTCGGTCTCGAAACGGTCCAACGTCAAGGTGAAAGGCAGTTCGACAGGGTGGTTTTCTGTCGCATTGCCCTCATAGAAGGTGTGTGTTGCCTTTCCAGGTTCGAGCAGCATCCTGCCATGTTGACCAGTGAGCATGGTAAGCAGGGCGCCCAGCAAGATGAGAAGTATGGAGAGATGAAGTGCGCATATCGCGGGACGTTTCCATGTTTTCCGTTTGAACAACATAATCACCATACCCAAAGCGACCAAAGCCCAAAGGGCGACAAACCACCAGGCGCTATAGACATGGCTCAAGGAATATTCCGAACCGCGCAATCTTTCGACGACCGTACCGGTGGCCAAAACGGCCACCAGCACAATCATCAACACTGAAACCATATTACGTATCTTCTTCATCACTGCAAAGTTATACTTTTCTTAAATCGCTTCAATAAATTTCACGACGGCGTCACGGTCTTTCTTAGGTAGCTCGCGGAATTTCTCCACGGTACGGCGGGCATCGCTTTGTGCGTTGCCGTGCCACATGATGGCCTCGATGACGGTACGGGCGCGGCAGTCATGCAGGCGGTCGCTAGCACCGGTGCAAATGGCAGAGAGTCCTCTACCCCACAGCGGTGTGGTACGGCACCAACCTGTACGGATGTCATTCTCCATGTGAAGCTTGTGTTGGATATAGTCGCTGTAAGGCCAAATCTTCTGATTGGGATAGCGAGGCAGGCGGGCATCACCATCGCTGAAGAACCCAGCGGGATCGGTGAAATAGTCATCACCAGTCTGCCATGAAGGACGATGGCAATAGGCGCATCCGATCTCACGGAAGAGCGCGCGACCACGCTGCACGTCTTCGTCAGCGAGATTACGGGCGGCAGGAACGGCCAGTCCGCGGTGCCAGACCATGAAATCGGAGTATTCCTCGGCGCTCATCTCAGGCGTCTTGAGGCTGTCCGGGATGTTAGCCATCATCAGGTAGTTGTAGATGTCAGTCTCCACATCGCCAGTGATGTTGTACTGCGGAAAATAGTTGTAGAACTGTGCCTGGACATCGGGATCTTGCGATGCCTTGGTGGCGTAGGCAGCGGTCATGTAATGACCCATCTTGGTGGGATGTGTCACATTGGTGATGTTCCAGATGGCATTGGCGCCCGGAGCATCCTGCAAAGGACCACGCGTCAAAGCGTAAGTGAACTTCTTGGGATGGGTGGTGTTGCCATAAAGACCCGTAGGAGCCCAGTCGCTGCCATCCCACATCGCGGGATTCAAGCCATTCGGCATGTAGTTGTCGTCATATTCCTTTTGATACTGTGCCTTTAATGAGTCATCGGGGATGGCATCGATGAGGCCGGTGCCATAGATACCGATGGTGGACTCGAGACGGCACACGAAGTCACCATAGCTAATGGGGTTGCCACCCACTTCAAGCGGCACATAGAAAGCATCCTCGGGGATATAGACTTCGGGGTAGATCAGGCTGTAAGACTCGCCATCGGGGAACTGGTTACCCCATTCGTCCACATAGCTGAGCCAGCTGATCTGGATCTTATCTTCATCGAGAGGAGCCTTGAAAGGTGCGACGGCCTTGGTCTGTGGCATTCCGGTGTAAGAGCTGAGATAGGTGTCGTTGCGGTCGGTGAAGACCAGCAGGTAGCCGTTGCCCCATTCGTCGGCGCGATAGCGGTTCATGCGTTTGCCGTGTCCGTAGCCAGGATGGCAGGCGATGCAAGAGCTACGGATGTAGAGCGGTCCGAGGCCATCGAAAGGTTCGTTGTTCTGGGTATAGGTGCGTTCAAAGAAATACTCGCCGTATTTGAAACGGTCGGTCAGACCGGCGTTCACAACGGCTGGGGTGGGGTCTTCGTATGCCGACTGTGAACTGTTGAAGGTGGTTCCAAGTTCACCGCCAGCGTATGTCTCTTCCAATACTTGGGGGTCGGTGGGGATGGGCTCCTTGGGGCCGCAAGAAGCCAACAAACCGACAAGGAGTGATGCTGATAAGAATAGGTTAAAGTGTTTCATTTTGAAGTATTTTATCATTTATCCATTTTTGATAATTCCTCTTTCACCTCGGTCATCACGTCTGAAAGATCTTGGCAAGCCTCCATGGCAGCACCAGCGCTGGCATCAGCATAGTACTCCACGAAAGGAGCCTTCATGGCGTTGATCTTCTCCAAGGCGTTGTTGATGGCATTGACTGTCTTGGTGTCCAGCTCAGCATTGCCATCGGCAATGTAGGCATGCAACGAACGGTCCTCGTCACGATTGCTTTCCATTCCGCCCATATAGGCATTCTGCACACTGATAATGTTGTCATAAAAGTCAATGATGGACTTTTGGCTATAAGGTGATTCCACATAATGAGGATCCTCGCCTGTATGTGGCTTTCCGATCTTGGAGGTGCCCACCTCGTCGGCGATGTCGATGCAGCCGTCGGCGATGGCTTGGAGGGCGTTGGTAAAGGTGGCGTAGGTGCTGCCAGCCTGTCCAGCGAGGAGCATGTTGGCACCGTAAGAGTTGCTGCCACCATTGACGGTGGTGTTAAGCTCCAGTTCTTCCATTAATGCAGCATGTTCGGCTGGAGCGTCCTCGTTCCAGCTCACCTCCAGTTGGAAGCAACGGTTGCGGAGGTCGCGCGACACGGCGACTACGTAGGTCATCATGTCGTCGTTTACCTCATTTACATCACGGGGTTGTCCTTCACGGAACAGGATGAATTCGATGCCGTGGAAGCCGAGCAGGGCGTTGCCGAGCTGTTCACCGGCCACAGTGCCATCCTCATCGCCAGCCAGCATCTCGATCATGTTGGGACTGGCCATCAGGTTGTTAAAGGCATCTTCGTCGAGAGGCCATGAGTCGATGTGCGGGTCGATACCGAAATCAGAGGCGGCGCCGAACAGGAAGGCCTCGCTCATCTCCCACCATTTGCGGGCTTCGAGGAAGCTCACAGTAGCTTGGTTGAGGTTGGTTTGGGTCTTGTTGGCTTTCAAGGCTTCAAGGTTTTCCACCAATGATTGTGTCTCCTCAGCAAGTTTGCCGTAGGTAGGATACACCGTCTGGTTGAGGTATTGCTTCACAATCGCCTCTTTGGTTTCTTTGTTCTTTTCTTCTACAATGTCGTCTTTGCCACAGGAGTTGAAGCTCAGGGCAAACAGAGCTGATACTGCGATCAGTGCCAGGGTTTTCGTTGTTTTGTTCATGGGTTTATCTGTTTAGTTGTTAGAATTTACGTCATCTGAATATTCACGATGCAAAATTCCGATATTATTTCCTTCAGAAAAATCATCAATAATGACGATTCCTGAGGGACCGACTCACCAATAATGGGGAATAGGGCCTCTCCAGAATTGACGCTTGCCGGGGATTAGTATTTGATAGTTTGAAGTGCCATGACACTTCAACACGAAAAGATTCCGTCAATTGGACCTTCTAACCTATCTTAAAAACTCTTTTATCGCCTGCTTTTATTCTTTCTTTGATTCCACAGTAAACCTTGAGCTCGCCGTTTCCCAATTCTTCTGGATTGATTTGAGAAAGCACTTCCGAACTTTTTTGCATGTCGCCTGCTTCCCGATAGAGCTCCGCTTTTAATAAAGAATCAGACCTCTCGCTCCAATCATACAATTCTATAAATTCGTTTATGATGCCAGCAATAAAGCTTTCTTCCTCTGGATCAAGTTCTTTGGTCTCATGTCCGATGTATTGGGAATCATGTCTATAGTAGCAGTCATTGTAAGATTGTATCAACCAGTATCTGATATTTACCAAATCTTCAGGATTACATTTTATTGAGGAAAAATCGTTATATGCCTGAACCAGTCTATTTTTCCCCTTTGCTACGCCTTTTTCGCTCAGGAACTGAGAGTAAGCTTCTTTCCATTCATAATAGGTCATCTCTCCCTTTTCCCACGATTTGCCTAAGCCAGACCTGGAAAAGCACCTATATTCCAAATAGTATTTACCACACCTCTGGCATTTTTGCACTGGAGATACTTGTGGTAGCATTGGGGCAATCATTTTACCATCGGACCAAAACTCTGCATCAATAGCGTTACCAGATTCAATTGCGAGCAATCTTTTCTTTTTCCAACAATAAGGACATCTGACTATTTCTGCTCTTCCTGGGATCATGGTTGAATCAATTTGAATTGTTAATAGTAAGTCTTATAGTTCCATAACCCTAACAGTGGCCGTCTTTTCACCTTCGCAAATCGTCATAGAATAATCATAGTTGCCTTTTTCTCCTTTGGGAACGGCCTCGTCATTCACCAGCCCCGAGCCCCAATTCCGCTGGAAATGATAACATCCATCATAATAATCAAAGCCCTTATTCCGCAATGTTTGAAAAAAAGCGTTGTCAGGAGTTTCCTTGAATTCCAAAATGAACGTGTCATAATGATCGCGCAGCCCTCCCCTAAGGTTTCGCTCTATTACGTTATATTTAGGCATCTTTACTTCAGTTATGTTTTCTATCACTCGGGGTTTGACAAAATGATTCTTTCGCCAATAGTCTTGATAGTAGAAATATGCCATTATACCAAGGACAAAAAGCACGACCAACATCAATGGCGATAGCACAAACAGTACAATCCTTAACCATTTCGGCAGCAGTTTCCAGCGCCCATCAAGGACGAGCAATAGCGGAGAAAGCGTGAGCCAGGAAAGAAATAAAGCGATGCCTTTAAGTGCAGTGTGATTTTTCATATCTCTTATACTGGGTTGTTTGATATAATCTACCTTACAGCAATCTTATGTTTAGGAAGAATAGACACGGAAAGCGGCAAATCAGCAAGACACATAGAGATTTCCATCAATTCTTTTTGAACGTCATCATCAATATAATCTCCCGAAATACTGTCGTCTATGGTATTTATAAAGTCGATCACATGTTCAATGTCAAGTTCGGGATAACTTTTGTCATCTGTAGACAGGTACGGTTTCCCATTTTTAAAATAAGTAATGTCTACAAACAACTCCGGATTCTGCTCGTATTCGTCTTCGGCTTTTTCGTAATCCTCCATAGCCATTTTTATCAATTCATAAGACATGGCTGGACAAAAAATTCTATCAGCCATTTCTGCTCTGTGTCTGTCAGCCATCTCTGCTTTATGACGGAGGATACGTTGGTTCCTTTTCTCCCTAAATCTCTCGAAGATCTTTTTAATTAATCCCATATAGCGTTTTATTTAACTTTATAAGCCCAGTGTCTTTTAAGTTGTTCTAAATCAAACCAATAAAAACGGGTCTAATAATAGCACTGTAGCAGAAAAAGAGAATCGTTTTCTTCTCACAAAGTTACTTCCTGTAAAATTGGTTTGTCAAGGGGGAAGCGGGTATTAATTTTTCAACAATTTGAGCTTTTCGGTGGGTAATATACCGAAAAATATGTTTGCTCTGTCTATAGTTTAATGACTTTGACATTCTATTAGGTAAACAAATGGCTTGACTTGTTTCACCTTTTGAGATAGCGATTTGGATTTCACTTTGTTGTTATCTGACATCTTAATGCCTAATCCAGAACTGTTGACTAGGCTATAAAGATATGAAACCTTGATCGCGTAGTTTGCATTTTCAGCATCAATGTGTTTAGCACACACAATACCAATTACATTCCCTTCATTGTCGAACAAGGGACCTCCGCTATTGCCTGGTTGGACAGGTGCTGAAATCTGATACATCGACTGGTCTCCTTTGAATCCCGAAGCCGCACTGATAATTCCATCAGTAAGTTTGACTTCTTGCCCCATGGTATTTGTCATTGGGTAACCAAGAACGAAAACATCATCACCCACTTCTGGCATCGACTTACCAACACAATAGGGTAAATTTTCAAAGCCTTCAAACTTTTTATCCACAATTTTAATAATGGCAAGGTCATGTTCTCTGTCTGATGCTACTACATACGATTTATACGCCTCTTTTAAATCCCCATTCACTCCTCTAACCTTTATTGTTTTGGCTCCATTGGTAACATGATAGTTGGTCGCAATATACCCATCGGAGATGGCGAAGCCTGTACCCGTCCATTCTGGTTGTTGCACCTGCTCAAATACTGATGCAGACGGATAGTCTTGTGTAAAAGTAAAATTGACATAGAAGTTATAATTGCTGTTATGACTAGTTTCTAATTGAAATTCAAACTTGTAAGGATCTTCCATTACAAAGCTACTGTTATCGGCAAATTTAGACAATGATGTATCATAATCCATTATAGCATATTTATTTGAATCTCCGATTTTTACAAATTTCTTTTTCCAGACCGTGTTGGGTTTATCTTCAACGTAGTAAGCGACAAAATTGTTAGTATTCAATTCTCTTGCCACAGCCCAGAACATCGCATCTCCACCATTAGAGCCTACCATACTAGGATTTGTCCTATTTTGATATGTATTAGTACACTCAACATAATATAGACCTTCTATTGGATCCAAATCCGTTAACTCTGCGTCAAAAAAGGCCTTCCAATCTTCTTTTGTAGGCTTATTTGGAAGTATACGACCATTATTCATATCTTTCCAAATCAAATTTCCCTTGCGATCATAGTAGGTTCCTTTGCTCCAATTATCATCTTCAAAACATAATAAAGAAAAGCCTTTGCCCTGGAACATCTTTTCATGAATGGCCTCCACAATAACATTACCTACCGTATCTATAACTCCTTGTTTGTTGCTCTTTATAAAAACGGACAATCCATTATTAGTCGAAAAGAGGTTTTCAAATATTGGCTGAATTACAACATTGCCATCTGTGTCAATCATACCATATTTCCCGTTTTTCATAAACGTAGCAAAACCTTCACTGAATCCATATACCGAATCCGCCTCAACAATGGCAATTTTATCACCTTTGCTATCAATCATCTCAATGGCATTGCCATTCTTGACGAAGGCACGGTTACAAGAAAACCCAGTAAGAATGTCATCATAATAGAATCTGCTAACAACATTTCCATTGTGTTCAATGAACTGCCATTTTCCATCGACTTTAACTCGTGCCAAACCGTTTCCGAAATCACGTGCATCATCATATATGGTGTCAATAACCCATGCGCCCTTAGTGTCAACATATCCATATTTGTTGTTTTTATTTCCAACTACCATTAATCCCTCATTAAATGTATGAACAACATTATATTGGCATGGCACGATAATATCTCCTTGGTAGTTTACATATCCATAGTTACCAAGAGTGTCTTCCACTAAAAAACCGTTGTCTTCATCGTCAAAAATCTTTTTGAAAGTTGCAGGTAAAAGAATATCACCCGATTTGTTTACTAAACCTTCTCTTCCATTGCTGGCAAAAAAAGTCGCAACCCCATTTTGAAAATGACGTACCCAATTAATTGAGGCATCCAATTCCGCCACGAATTCTCCATCTATATTGATTAATCCTTTTCGTTCTCCAAGTTCGGCAAAACACACACTATCACTGAAATACCAATAGGCGCGGTCAAACTGTGGCTCTATCACAAGTTTACCCTGTTCATTAATAAAACCACATTTTCCACCTACTTGGATTCGGTACAATTCTTGGCTTTCAGCATTGTCCGTATAGACTTCGCTCTTTGACGAACAAGAGCTTGTCATTACACAGAAGGTCATAAATAGTAAATTGTAGATAAAAAGTCTTGCTTTCATAATGTATCTTATTATTTTTCACTGGTAAACTCTTGCTCTGCGATATTTTCAAAAGGATTTATTGAACCATAATAACCAGGATTCAGAACAAAAGGGAGAAAGCCTTGCTCTTCAAATACCTTTAAGAACTTTGGGGTCTTTTCTTTATACCGATCATAGACAGTTTTATATTTTCCCCTTATTTCTACACAAGGATGTTGTTCCTTTAAAAAAGAAATCTCTCTAAAAAACTTTAAATCCTCATCAATTCTATCAAACTCATCTGTTTCTGTCAGTAAAACTATATCAATCGGTAATTCACCATGAACTTTCTTGTATAAGTTTATGTATGACTGACAAAGAAATACATAGTCGTAATTGTCTCCAACACTCATCTTTTCAAAAACCAGAATGTCGTTTGATAGGTCTTTTCGGACAAACAAGCCAAAGCCCTCTATATTTTTTTCATCATTATATGTGTCTATTAGCGCATTGCCCCAATATGCATGAATGTTTTTGAGTACATGAAATTCAAATTCTCCGTATGTTATTAAACCTCTGAAATAAACTCCAATAGATAACAATCTATAAAACAATTGCTGGGCAAATTCAATCAAATACGTTACATAGTAGTGACTTGGCATTTCATCATTTTCGTTGTACACAATAATAGTGTCTGAAAAGACAATTGCCCTAAAAGCATAATGGCTATGAACACTCAACTCATCAATGATTTCAAACACTTGCGGTATTTTCGCAGAGTGTTCTCTAACCATCTGACTAAAACCTAAAATATCAATATACAGGAAATCTCGTTCCATTATATTTGTCCTCTTCTCGACCCAAACAAACTAAATAGTCATTTTATCCTTAGCAATTTACTTCGCAAGTGAGAACAAGAGCGTCAGCTCAATATAAGTTTATCTGTCTATTGTTTCTGTTTGCTGTTTTTTGTTTGTTATTCGTCAAAGTGCAAAGATACAAACATTCCCTGACTTTTTCAACTATTTTAAGGAAAACCTTGCGGGTCATGAAAAAAGTTGTTTATCTTTGCAGTGTCAATCAATTTGATTGACTATCCGGGTGACATTCCCGCGAGGGGCAAGCCTTTATCGACACTACCCAAAACTACAAATTGAGCCGCCTTAACGACGGCTTTCTTTGGTTTTAAACGTATCGAATTTGATACGTTTAGAAGAAGTGTATGGCTTTTCGGCTTTTATGACGATTCGGTCAACAGGAAACAAAAACACTAGTTTTATAAACTTTTTTTTGAAGACCTTGCAAAGAATGAAAAAAGATGTTTATCTTTGCATGGTCAGATTGTCGTCAGAGGGCGCGAACAAATTGCTTTCGCAGCAATATTCAAGCTGGACCTTTCTGACCCCCATACGAGGACATAGCCCAAGGTTATGTCCTCAGTTTTTCTAGTAATTCTTCTATTAAATGCTTGATGGTATCCTTTTCAGAACTGGCAAAAACATCGGGTTTTACGACCACTGCTTTTCCATTGTGAACCACATAACATTCAGATATTATGCCGCTTGCGAAATCCTCATGTCTTCCATAGATGCCAGATGCAATCTTTCTGGTCCGAATAGCTCTATTAGCCATGTGCATATCGAAATCAAGCACTACAATCTGACAACCTTGGTCTTTCGCCTTACGGAAAGCGGATTTGACTCCATGTTCGCTTTCAACACCTTTTCGGTCGGCAAGCTTCTCGTTTATGGTATATTCTGGATTCTTATGGCCAAAAACTAATAGATGCTCATTAATCCGAATATTCATTTCAACAAAACAACCAAGCAACACCCTCGCAACTCGGATATTATCTTTGAGTTCCGATTGATCAGCTTGTTTGCTGATTAACAAGCGTTCACCATAAATCTCATCGGTTAAAAAATTCTCTGCGTCAAACATGACGCAAAGATAAAAAATTAAGTTATATAAAAATGTAGTGTTTTTGAAAAAAATTATCTATTGAAGAACCCGCTATACGCCACCCCGATACTGAAACTTGGCTCATCATTATACTGCTCCTTGAGGAACCGTTTGGAGTACTCAGCTTTGACAACGATTTGGTCAGTGGGATAGTAATTCAAGCCGAAGGTCATCACGTGACGGTCGGTCCACTGGTAGTCGGTGAGAGTCAAAGCAGAAGGGATGTAGCTGTCGTAGTAGTCGTAACGGCCAAAGACGTAGAGCTTCTGATCGTTGATGCTTCTCATGGGACGGAAGAGGTCGTAAGCGGCTTCACCGCCGTAGGCGATGGCCTTCTCTCCCACCTGTGAGCGCGGATAAGGCGAGAAGCTCTGGTGGTTCTGGTTCTTGTTCCACGAAGAGATGAGGTTGGCCTCGCTAAGGAAACCGTAGTCGAAGTTACTGCGCAACACCAGACCATCAGCCTTGTAGTCGAACTCGGCCGTGCCGATGACCACGGTGCCCTTCACGTCTTTATAAGGGCTGGTCTCAGTGAATTCGTTGGTGACGATATCGTTGTTGAAGCAGTTGCCAATGTATCCGCTCACGCCGAGATGCAAGTTCTTGACGGAATAGTTGTCGATACGCAACACTCCTGCCAGATGGTTGGCCACTCGAAACTCATAGGCGGAAGCAGAGCCGTTCTTCACCCAGTTGGCGTTGTTGAACATGTTGGAGTTCAAGGCAGGAATGACCATGGCCTCGTAACGCCAGCTGCCGAGCTTGCCCCAGAGGCTGATACCTGTCTCATGCCAGGTGCAAGGCATGATGTTGAACTCGCCTTCGGGACGGTAGCAGGTGAAGAACTCGGTGGGCATGTGGGCTTTGTTGGTCTGTCCGACAGGCACCACAAGGTGTCCCATACGGATGTTGAAGCCTTTGCCAAATGACTTCTGGATCCAGAACTGTTCCAAGGCGACCTCGCCGCCACGCTCGATCTCATGCTCGAACTCGCCTGTCTCTTCGGCTTCGATCTCAACGGCAACTTCACTGCCACCATGCTCAAACTCAATCTCGCTACCCATGCTCCAGCCTTTGCCGAAGTCATAACCCAGGTTGATGACCACATGAGGCAAGTCGAGACGACCATGGCTCTTGGCATCCTTGTACGACTCCGCATGGGAGTAACGGTACATGTTGTCACTATAGAAGTTGCGGGTATAGACCGCCTCGCCGTAACCACCAATGGTCAGGCGATTCTTTTTCGAAATCGTGTCCTGGGCGCGCAAGGGGTTCAGCACCATGACGACGCCGATCAAAAGGACACTAGCTATCAGTTTCGTTCTCATCATTGCATTTTTAAACCATGCCGCAAAATTCCGTTTTCTTTACTTATAGAATTATCACTATTCATGATGGTTTTGGCACGACAAATAACCATAAATGATGATAAAAAACAGGTGCTATTCACTATACCTTTGTGCTCAAAAGAAGAATATGCGAACAAGAAAAACGGGTATTTTATTATCTTTGCCTCATCAAACGACAAAGGGACTTATCATGGCAAAAAAGAAAGATCTTTTGTTTAAAGAGGCAAAACTCGCTGAACTGATAGCGGGCGACAGAAGGCTCTTGCAGTTGCTGCCCCGTTTGGGCATTGGACTGGGCTTTGGCGACCGTAGCGTGGAAGAGGTTTGCCGCATGAACAACGTCAGTGCCGATCTCTTCCTCATCCTTTGCGAGATCTACACCAATAATGGATACAAGCCCGATTCCGATGAGTTGAAGTGCATCGACATGAGCGGACTGCTGCCTTACCTGAAAGCTTCGCACCAATATTACCTTGATGAGCGGTTTCCCCACTTGGAGGAGCATCTGCAACGTATCATCGAGGCTTGCGGACCGAAATACGGTCCCATGCTACGCCATTTCTATGACGAATACAAAAGGGAAGTGATGCGGCATATCAAATACTACGAGGAAGAGGTGGTGTTTCCCTACATCGAGGCATTGCTCAAAGGGCAACGCACCGATTCCTACAGGATCGATGAGTTTGAACACAACCACACCAACATCCAAGACGTGCTCGATGACATGATGAACATCCTGCTGAAATACTTGCCAGGCGACATCCTGCCCAAAGAGCGTGTAGAGATTTCGTTGGACATCATGGAACTTAGCGACGACCTCCATCGTCACTCGGTCATCGAGGACCACATCCTCATCCCATACGTTGAATCACTTGAAAACGCATTGTCATGAGGAACCGTGTCATTATTTGCGAAGCTTCTGAGATCATCGCCAACGGATTGGCCGAAATCATCGACAGCATGGCGCAGTGCGATGTGGTCGCCCGTCTCGACACTCCCGAGCACCTCAGCGAGAGAATCACCAGCTCCGATGCCAACCTCGTGATCATCGATCCAACGCTCTTAGGCTTCCACAACAAAGGTTTTCTCCTGCAGCTCGGCAAGGAGCATCCCAATCTCATTGTCATTGCTCTGGTGACTTCATATCTTGACCACGCCATGTTGGCCCCCTACAAAGGATTCATCGAAATCAATGACACGCGTTCCAAGATTATCAGTAAGATGAACGAGTTCTCTCAATGCGACACCTCGAAGAAGTCCGACGACGTGGAGCTCTCAAAGCGTGAGATCGACGTGTTGGTGGCTGTGGCCAAAGGCATGATGAACAAGGAGATCGCCGACCAGATGAACATCTCCATCCACACGGTCATCTCACACCGCAAGAACATTACCCGAAAAACCGGCATCAAGTCGGTATCGGGTCTCACCGTTTACGCTTTGCTGAATAACTTGATTGACGAAAAAGAGTTGATTTAAAGCTATTATCTATGAAAAAAATGAACATCCCTCTGATCGGCGCATTGTTACTACTGTCGCTGATCGTTTGTCCACTATTATACATCTATGTCGGTCCCGCCCTCGATGCCATGCAACTGTCAACCCTCAAGACAATCGGTATCATTGCCGGATGCAGTGCGCTGCTCTGCTTTGCATTGGGAGAGATTACCCGCAACAACAGTCAAGTTGACAAGATCTGGAGCATCCTGCCCTTCGTCTATTGCTGGGTTATCGCTGTGAAGGGCGGCTTGCAGCCACGTCTAGTGGTGATGGCGGTATTAGCTACTCTTTGGGGCATTCGCCTCACCTTCAATTTTGCTCGCAAGGGAGCATACAAACTCAAGTTTTGGGAAGGAGAAGAGGACTATCGTTGGCAGCTGCTTCGTGCCACGTCACCATTTAATCACCGTTGGGTATGGATGCTATTCGACCTTTTCTTCATCTCCCTTTATCAAAACGCCCTTATCCTCATGCTTACCTTCCCAGCCTTGGTAAGCATGAGTTCGACCATGCCATTCGGATGGATGGATATCGTCGCTACGCTCCTGATGTTCGGCTTCATTGTCTATGAGACTGTTGCCGATGAACAGCAGTGGAAATTCCAAAACAAAAAGTGGTCGATGATCCGCGCCGGAAAGCGTTTGGAAGAGCTCCCGACACCTTACGACAAGGGATTCAACACCTTTGGCTTGTGGAACGTTAGCCGTCACCCTAACTACTTGGCAGAGCAAGCCATCTGGGTAAGCCTTTATCTTTTCTCCATTAGCGCTGGTATCGGCATTTTCAATTGGAGCATGATTGGAGCGCTGCTTCTCATCGTCCTCTTCACGGCCAGCACCAGCCTTGCCGAAGGCATCAGCAGTGACAAATACCCAGAATACGCTGAGTATTGCAAGAAAGTTAACAAGTATATTCCAGGGAGAAGGTATATTGCTATTAGTCGCAAAGAATAGATTGGGAAACATTAAAAAAATATAAATATCGCTTGCGATATAAAAATAAATGTGTATTTTTGCATCGTGAACGATATATATTTTTGAGATGAATGACGAACAACTCAAATTGGAGAACCAACTTTGCTTCCGGCTTTACACGGCGGCGCGACTCACAATGGGGGCCTATCATCCCTATCTTGACCCGCTTGGCATCACTTATCCCCAATACCTTGTATTATTAGTGTTGTGGGAGCAGGACAAGCAGCCGGTGAACGACATCGCGCACAAGCTATTTTTGGAAACCAACACCGTCACGCCGCTCCTGCAACGCATGGAGAAAGCGGGGCTGATCAAACGCACCAAAGGCAAGGAAGACACCCGGCAGCGCATCGTCTCGTTGACGAAAAAAGGCATCGAAATGCGCGAGCAGGCTAAGCACATTCCTGAGTGTCTCAGCAATGAAATCATCCAAATAACGGGCGAAGAGGAAGAATTTGTCAGAATGATTCCCACGCTCGACAAACTCATCGAAGGACTAAAGCAACAATAAACAAATCAATAAACACTAAAGAAATGGCTACGATTTATGACTTTAAGGCCCTGAACAACAAGGGCGAAGAAGTGGACATGTCCCAATACAAGGGCAAAGTCCTCATGATTGTCAACACCGCCTCTAAGTGCGGTTTCACTCCCCAATACGATGGTTTGGAAGCGCTCTACAAGAAGTACCAAGACCAAGGTCTGGTGATCCTCGGCTTCCCCTGCGACCAATTCAAGCACCAGGAACCCGGCACCGACGAAGAAATCGCCGAGTTCTGCCGCCTCAACCATGGCGTCACCTTCCCGCTGATGAAAAAAATCGACGTCTTCGGCGAGAATGCCCACCCGATTTTCAAGTATCTGACACAGCAAGTACCGACCGAAGAAGTCCATGGTCTGAAGGACAAAGCCACGATGAAATTGGTTGATGGCCTGAGCAAATCCGAAGGTCGTGAAGAAGGCGGTGTGCGCTGGAATTTCACCAAGTTCCTCATCTCCAAGGACGGCAGCGTCATCAAGCGTTTCGCTCCTGTGGCGAAGCCCGAGGACATGGAGGCTGATATTGAAACCATGCTGAAATAAGATAACTAACACTAAAACTGAACAACAATGGAAGCAAAAGATCAAGTTCTGCAAGCCATGCGCGAGATTGGCGCACCCGTCAACGCGGGAAAAATTGCTGAAGTCACTGGCCTCGACCGCAAAGTGGTTGACAAGGCCTTCGACGCCCTGAAGAAGGAAGGCGCCATCGTGTCGCCCGTCCGCTGCAAGTGGGAACCGGCCAAATGACGCCGCAACGATACTTCAGAAAGAGAAACTCTTCTTTGTCATTAGCATCACCATCACTACGGAGGACTACCACGAAGTGACCTCCAAGGAATTTCTATCTCAAGATGCCATTTACTTGACCAAGACCTTTTTTACCTCGTTTCCCGCTTTTACAAAGTAAAAACCTTTTGAAAGGTCTTGCAAACTAATGGTCCGTTTATCTTCCACAAACAGGGTTCTCACGATGCGTCCCGTCTCATCGGCAATCGTCACTGGCCCTTCAGCTTCAATGGTAAGGGTTTCAGAAGCAGGATTAGGGTAAACGTTGATGGTGGTGGCTTCGGTTTCTCCGACACCTACATGCCCGCAATCGTCGTAGAGTTGGATACCCTGCCATTCCTCAGCAGCTTCGAAGGCTTCTATGCAATCGCAGGGCACCACGATCTGTACATGGTCGTTGATGTCGGCTAAAGCATCATCCCAAAGGAAGAAAGGCTCCGTGTCGTGAATGTAGATATAATCGAGTCTTGGGCAATAACTAAAAGCATTGGAGTTGATCTGTTTCATTCCTACCGGCAGGTCTATGACTTCCAAAAGAGGGCACTCTGCAAACGAGTGGTATCCGATGTTCACGATATTGCTGCACAAGGTGACGCTGGTAAGGTTGACACAACCATAGAAAGCTTCGCTGCCGATGTAGCGAACCCTATACGTAACATCGTTGATGGTTTCCGTTTCAGGAACGACTACATCACCCGAATAGGTGTTCTGGTAGTCATTATTAACAACAATCAGGTAAGTTTCTCCGCACCCACCCCCTGGGACTTGTTGCGTGGCTTTACGGTAATAGATGCCATTGACATAATAATCGTAGGCGAATGCATTTTGGCAAACCATCATGAGTGCCAAAGTCAGAACTGAAAAAATAAATGAACGTTTCATACTTTAACTATTGAGAAATTTATTATTATTAGTTGCAAAGAATAGGAAAACATAACAAGAAAAAAAACAAATTTGAGTTAGTTTTCAAATGGCTTTTGCAACTAAATCTTCAAAAGAAACAACAGGAATGGCTTTTTCCGAAACACACGGAGTCAACAAAAACAGCATCGAAGCATCTCATGCCGAATTCAACGCCTTGGTACTTAGGCACAAGGCGATGATTTGGCACATCTGTTCCGACTATAGACTTGGAAGTGTTTGGAACATTGAGGACTGTGTCCAGGAAGTAATTTTGAACCTTTGGAAAAGCCACAAATCATTCGAGGGACGTTGCTCGGAAAAGACCTGGGTGTGGCGCATCGCAACCAACACCATGTTGATGCTTCAACGCAAAGATGTCAGGAGTCCACAGACAGAGTCCATCGAGACTGAAGGTGTGAACAAAAAGGACGACGAGCCCTATAACGACAGCCAACAGCAACTGCAGCAGCTTATCGACGAATTGCCTGAAGCAAGCAGTGTTGTCATCCGCGCCTTCCTTGACGGGTTCTCCTATAAGGAAATTGCCGAAATGACCAATAGCTCAGTGGGCGCGGTTGCCATGCGCATCGCACGACTCAAGCGAAAACTAAGGATTTTGTGCGAAAGAGAAAACAATCTATGACCATGAAAAACAACATAAAAGCAATGAACTCAAGCACTCAACATGAAGGTTTCGAAACACAGTGGCTACGTCGCCGACAGTGGGAGGAACGGGTTGAGAAGTCTGTGCCAGACGATAAGACCTTCTTGCGCTGGGCAGAAAAAGCGCAGCAAACTCCTGCCAACGCTGAGGTGAAGGTCACTCCTTTCCCCCTTCGTCGCAACAAACGCTGGATACCATACGCAGCTGCAGCCAGCATTGTCATAGGTGTAGGCATCATTGGATTGACCCACCCTAATCGACCAACTGATAGACTCCCGCTGGCCAAGGAAGTGACCGTGGAAAGCCAAACCATCCACTTCATCTGCAATAACGGCTGTTCGGTGCAAGACATCATGCTCTTGGCCAACAAAGTCATAAAATAACAAAAAACAAAGAAGATGAAAAACCTCGTTCCATATCTCGCCATACTCCTTGCCTTCGGGCTGTCAGCCTGCAAGGAAAGGGCTGTGCGTCCCGAGGAAACGACCAACGGAAACCCTGCGATGGAATTTTACTACAAGTACGCTGACAACGCAGATCTCACCGTGGCCTATCTCGGCAACTTATCCGTCAACGGAAAGTGCATCGACGCCGTGATGCTGCAAGCTGACAATGAAACAGAATGGGAAACACTAAAACGGGATTTCGGCTTGATGCCATACGACAATGCCAATTTCAATTGTCCAAATGATGACAATCCCGTCATGGTGGGTGTCGGCATTGAAACCGATTTTCTGGACGATGCCATCTTCGATACTGTGACAGACATCAGTCAGATACCTGATGAAGACATTGAGAAATATGCCTTAATTGTTGCCGATAAGATTCGCAAAATCATGGAAAGTTTCCAAGCCCCCGATTCATTGTTGCCCAGCACGGCCATCATCATCGGTCAAGGTGAAATAGAGCACAAAGCCACTGGCAACACCTACGACGACTACATCCTGACTGTTTCGCGCGACATTGTCGTTGGGCTGATCAACGAAAAAATCCAGCCAAACACTGCCCAAAATCTCAACCTACAACAGCAGATAGACTGGAACGACAGCATCATGGACGATGCTCAAACCCATGGACACATCGGCTACATCACTGCAGCAGACAACGAAGATCGCACCTTATGGCTCTTCTTCTACGACGACCAAGAGGAATGTAACACCATCATTACTCATATCAGTGAAGACATGATCATCAACTATTAACTATTTATATTCCATTCATTAAATTTTATTCCCATGAAGAAAAATGTATTTTTCTTTTTGATGTGCACATTTGCCATTATTGGCATGACTCAAGCACAAAACCGCAGCCAAATCCAATTGGAAACAACCGAGCCGCACAATGTTATGATTGCTCAAGACCTTATTCCTACAGTGGGCTCATGGTTTTCATACGTCGGGGATTATTCATCACCACAAATTATCGGCATCGGGATGCCTTTCAGTTGGGGTTACATGCTCCCCGCAGAAATGATGAGTGAGTACAAAGGTTGCTCCATGACCCAATTCGGCTTCCTGGATGCAGGTGAAGAGCAATTTGCCACCTCCTACACCATCAACATCTACCTTGGCGGCGATGTTGCTCCTGACAGTTTGGTTTCCACCCAACAGTTCGAAATCACAGGCACAGTCGGCGATGTCGTCACTTTCACCCTTGACACCCCCGTTGAAATCGACGGAACAAAAAACATTTGGTTGACTTTCTACAATGATGGATCCATCCAATATCCTGCTCCTGCCGTTGCCGACATTGGCAATCCGAACAGCCGTTGGCTCGGCATCGATGGCTACGGCTGGATGGATGTGGCTTCTGTAAGTAGTGGCGCCGTTTACAGTTGGCTGGCTTGGGCTTATATCGACGGTTATGATTGGATTGGCGAAAACAACGAATCCATCTCTGTATATCCTAACCCCACCTCGGGCAATGTGAATATTGTCGCTTTTGGTATCAATCACATTACAGTGATGAACACCCTCGGTCAAGTGGTTTATGAGAGCAATGCCGACGGAAACACGGCCACCCTCGACATGACACAATATCAAGCTGGTGTTTATGTGGTGCGTGTGGCAACAGAAAACGGCGAAATCGTAAAGCTCATCTCAAAACAATAACACAATGAAAAAACTTTCCATTCTCATTGCGTTCCTGCTCCTTGGCGCAGGTCTTCGCGCACAACAGACCAACCTCACAGAAGCGGTTGACTTCACCGTCACCGACTGCCACGGACAAACCTACAACCTCTTCGAGATCCTTGACAGAGGCCAGGCCGTCTTTATCGACTTTTTCTTTAATAGTTGTGGTGGATGTCAGGTGATTTCACCCTATATCACAGGCTCTTACGCTCCAATGGGATGCAATATGCACGATGTGTTCTACATTGAAATCTCATACATCGACAGCGATGCCGTCTGCCAGCAATGGGCGAACCAATATGGCGTTGAGTTTCCTACTGTCGGAAAGGATGGCGGTGGCGACGAGGTCTTCGATCTTTATGGCATCCAAGCCTGCCCCACGCTCGTCCTCATCATGCCTGACCGCAGCATCCCCATCCAAGGCTTGATGCAGCTGTATCCTTTCTCTGTACAAGACGTCATCAATGCCATGCAACAAAACGGGCTGCAGCCTCATGACTGCACGGGCACCCTGACCGTCAACCCACAAACCTTGCACATCTACAACAATGGCGAGACCTACCAGCCTGGCCAGCTGACCATCTCCAACATGACTGCCGAAGACGTGACTGTCAATGCTTTCACAGCCGACCCCATCTTTGCGTTACAATGCATGGATGATGGCCAAGACGTCACCGATGGCATGACTGTCGCCGCTGGACAAACCGCCACTGTGGAAGTCTATGTCGACGTACCTATGAAGGAGAACTTCGAAGGCAAGATGTATGTCAACACCTCGGCGGGCAACTTCGAGGTCGATATCGTTTACGAAATGACCGTTGGCGTTGACGAAAATAGTTCGACCTTAACCATGTTCCCCAATCCCGCCAACGAAAGCGTAACCCTCCAAGGCGAAAACCTGGGCGTTGTAAGCCTTTACAATGCCTTGGGACAAAAGGTCGAGACTTTCTTTACCAATGAATCTCGATTAGTCATCCCGACCGCCAAATACCAAGAAGGCATCTACTTCATCAAGTCAAACAACGGAATGACGCAACGCTTAGTGATTGTGCACGAATAAGATTACTCCAGCCCCATCAGCATCACCCGCTCCTCTTTCTTGAAGCCGAACCTTTCATAGAAAGCGGGCAAAACACCTTCACGAGCGGTAATCAGATGGAAACCTACTATACCTTGCGACTTGAGGTCGGCGAGGCATTGCTCCAGCAAACGGCTGGCGATGCCTCGCCGTTGGTATTGGGGCGCCACGGCGAGGTCGTTGATCTCGAAGGTGCGGCCATAATGAAACAGCATGGAAGTGCCCAAAATGAAGCCAGCCACTTCGCCATCCACGATACATTCCAAACCGTAATGCTGTTGGCTTTCAAGCAGTTCGCGGACGTGGATGGTAGCGTCTGCCACCGACCAGTTGTCGTTCCAAGGCTCGCCTGAAAACGCCGCCGCATAAATGGCGCCATATTGGTTCAAATGCTCAATAGTGATGGGACTGATGATGAGGTTTTGCATAAGGGATATTTTCGGCAAAGATACTGGTTTATTGCGAATATTCGTACCTTTGCGCAACCACAAAGAATAACCCAATATGGCAAGCAACCCAGACTTCGTTCAATACATCGCCGACCAATGCGCCGGTGCGGGCGAGATTACGGTGAAAAAGATGTTCGGCGACTACGGCATCTATTGCGACAGCGTCATCTTTGGCCTCGTCTGCGACAACCGCTTCTACCTAAAACCGACCGAGGCGGGTCGTTCACTATTGCGCAGCGTCGAAATGCGTCCGCCATACGACGGTGCGAAAGATTACTTCTTCATTGAAGATGTGGACGACCGCGATTATTTGTCGGCACTTGTCTGCGAAACCTGTAAGGCATTGCCACAGCCGAAGCCGAAAAAGAAAAAATGAAATAAATGAATTTTTCTCTTGACTCGTCTCAATGAAACGGAAAAGCCCACCTCCACTTCCCCGACACATTCACCTTCGACCCGTTTCTGAATTGCTTTTTATTAACTTTGCAGCCGAATTGCGAAACAGATAAATCGGAATTTACGCCTCAGTTATGAAAAGATATATAGTATTACTCACAGCCCTTGTCATTAGTCATTTTGCAATGGCTCAGGATTTCAA
>CADCGK010000002.1 GCA_902800965.1 uncultured Bacteroidia bacterium
CAAGGGCGGGCTATCCCTACTCGGGGTCACTGGCTGCCGCACTGCTGGAGACCGGCGGCCTCAGGGGGGACGACCGCTCCTTCTGTCCCGAGCTCCCCAGGATAGCCGACAGGGGAAGAGGTGAAACAGGCACGGAAGAGCGCGAAGCGTCTGATCTCAAGGTCACGGTGACGCCTAACCCGGCCTCGTCGCAGGTCAACGTGGAGTACATCCTTCCGGAGGGATCGTCACGCGCTATGCTGTCCATCCTCAACACCCTCGGCGAGAAGTTGCTGGAACTCGGGCTGGAAGGCAACCGCGGCAGCAAGATCGTTGACCTGCACGAACTGCCTGCCAGCGTGTATTTCTTCGTCATCACGGATCAAAGCGGAAAAACGAGCTCTGGAAAAGTGGTGAAGCAATAACGCTTTGTTTTTCTAAAGATATTTATCAACAATCGTGTTTTTTTCCTATTTTTGAAGTCGGAAATAACAGGACTGTTTATGAAGATCAAATTTATCGGTGCAGCCAAGGAAGTAACTGGCAGCAAGCACCTCATCACTACGGATCATGGAAAAAAGATCCTGCTCGATTGTGGCATGTTCCAAGGTAAAGGCCTCGAAACCGATGCCGCCAACAGGAACACCATGGTAGATCCAAAAGACGTGGATTACATCATCTTAACCCATGCTCACATCGACCACTGCGGATTAATACCATATTTCTATAAGAAAGGATTCAGAGGCCAAGTGGTCTGCACAGACGCTACACGCGATTTGTGCAACATCATGCTGCCCGATAGTGGTTTCATCCAAGAAAACGATATGGAATGGTTCAACAAGAAGCGCCGTCGTCAAGGCCTTCCCGCTTTGGAACCCATCTATACGGAACAGGATGCCAGGGCCTCCATGAGCCTCTTCCTTAGCGTGGCCTATAACCGCTATGTCTATCTTGACAATAATATAAAGGTAAAATTCAACAACACTGGGCATTTGCTCGGCAGTGGCTGCGCCATCCTCGAAATCGACGAAGGCGGCAACATGACCCGCATCGCCTATACAGGTGACATCGGACGCGAATACAACTACCTGCTTCGCGCTCCGGAACCTTTCCCACATTGCGACTATCTCATCACTGAAGCCACCTACGGCAACCGTTTGCATAGCGACAGAACCAATGCAGAACAACAGCTGCTGGATATCATCTATCATACCTGCGTGGAGAAACGCGGCAAGCTGATCATCCCTTCGTTTGCCGTCAGCCGCACCCAGGAGATCGTCTATCTGCTGAACAACTTCTACAACGAAGGAAAGCTCCCCGAGAAGATTCCCGTATTCGTCGATAGCCCATTGGCCGTCAACGCCACCGAGATCTTCCGCATGCACGTCAACCTGTTTAACGACGAGGTGAAAAACGTCATCGAATACGACCCCGACCCCTTCGGCTTCAATAGCCTCACCTTTGTCCGCGACATCAATGAATCCAAGACGTTGAACGCCAGAAAAGACCCCTGCATCATCATCTCAGCATCAGGCATGATGGAGGCAGGTCGTATCAAGCATCACCTCGCCAACAGCATCACCAATCCACGCAACTCCGTGTTGGCCATCGGTTACTGCTCACCTGAAACCTTGGGTGCCAAGTTGTTGGCCGATCCAAAGCCAAGCACGGTGTCTATCTTTGGCAACGAATACACGGTAGGCGCAGAGATCTTTTCCATCGACGCCTTCAGTGGACACGGCGACTATAAAGAGCTGGTCGATTACCTGAAATGCCAAGATCCGAGCAAGATCAAAAAGACCTTCCTCGTCCATGGCGACCCTGACGCCCTGCAATACTACAAGCGCGTCTTGAGAAAAGAAGGCTGGGATAATATCGTCATCCCCGAACCAGGTGAAACATTTGAATTGAAATAACAACCCATAATTGTAATGGCACAAAAACCCTCGATTCCAAAAGGCACCCGTGATTTTCTTCCGGAAGTCATGGTGCGCCGCAACTATATCTTCGACACCATCAAGTCTGTCTTCAAACGCTACGGTTTCCTGCCCATTGAGACACCTTCAATGGAAAACCTCAGCACCCTCTTGGGCAAATACGGCGAGGAAGGCGACAAGCTTTTGTTCCGCATCCTCAACTCAGGCGATTTCATGTCGGGCGTCGAGCAAAACGGCGAACCCCTTGATTCCTTGAAAATGGCAGGCAAGATCTGCGAGAAAGGCTTGCGTTATGACTTGACGGTGCCTTTTGCACGCTTCGTCACCATGTATCGCGACCAGATCGCGTTCCCTTTCAAGCGCTATCAGATCCAACCCGTTTGGCGTGCTGACCGTCCCCAAAAAGGCCGTTACCGCGAGTTCTGCCAATGCGATGTGGATATCATCGGAAGCAACTCCTTGCTCAACGAGGCCGAGCTGGTGAGCATCGTGAATGACGTTTTCAACGATTTGAAGATCAACGTGGTGCTGAAAATCAACAACAGGAAAGTGTTGGCCGGCATCGCCGAGTACATTGGCAAGTCGGATGCCTTGGTTGATATCACCGTGGCCATCGACAAGCTGGATAAAATCGGTATTGAAGCCGTCAACGCCGAACTCGCCGAAAAGGGCCTGGAGCCAGAAGCCATCGAAAAGCTTCAGCCCATCCTGTTCATGAAAGGCGACACGAGAGATAAACTCGCCCAGCTAAAGCCTTTGCTCGACAATGAAGTCGGTCAGAAAGGCATTGAAGAACTGGAAGTGCTGTTCGACTATATCGACAACATGGATTTAAGCATCGACACCGAGCTCGACCTTACCTTGGCCCGCGGCCTGAACTACTACACCGGCGCCATCTTCGAGGTGAAGGCCAAAGACTTCCCCATGGGCAGCATTTCTGGCGGTGGCCGATACGACAACCTCACCGGCATCTTCGGGCTGCCAAATGTCTCCGGCGTGGGCATCAGCTTCGGCGCCGACCGCATCTACGATGTGTTGGAAGGCCTCAAGCTCTTCCCCGAGACTATGTCGGAAAGCACTCAAGTCATCTTCCTCAACTTCGGAAAGAACGAAGAAAAGTATTGCCTGAAATACCTGAACCAGGTGCGCAAACACGGCATCAACGCCGAGATCTATCCTGATGCTGCCAAGATCCAGAAACAGATGAAATACGCTGACCAACGTGGCATCCCGGTAGTGGTCATCGCAGGTGAGCAGGAAGTCGCTGAGCAGCGGTTCACCGTGAAATGGATGAAAGAAGGCTGTCAAGAAACCGTGGAAGCTAACAACTTAGTCGCAACAATTCAACGATTCAACAAATAAACAATTCAACATAATGAAAACCCATTACATTAGTTCAAAAGAGCTCACTTTCAAGCAAGTCAACGAAATACTCACTCAAGGCTATCAGCTGGCCTTGTCCGACGACGCCATCAAACGCATCCAACATTGCCGTGACTATCTCGACAAGAAGATGGAGAACCCCGAAAAGCCCATCTATGGTGTGACTACCGGCTTCGGTTCTTTGTGCGACCACAGCATCTCCAAGAAGGATTTGAGCACCTTGCAGAAAAACCTGGTCATGTCGCACGCTTGTGGCACCGGCGAAATGGTTCCCGAAGAGATCATCCGCCTGATGCTCCTCCTCAAGGTGCAAAGCCTCAGCTACGGCAACAGCGGCGTTCAAGTCGTCACCGTTCAACGGCTAATCGACTTCTTCAACAACGACGTGCTGCCTGTGGTCTATAACCAAGGTTCGTTAGGTGCTTCAGGCGACTTGGCTCCCTTGGCCAACTTGATGTTGCCCTTGCTCGGTTTGGGTGAAGTGCATTACCAAGGCAAGATCGTTCCTGCCAAACAAATCCTGAAAAAGTTCGGTTGGAAGCCCATCACCCTTCAGTCGAAAGAAGGCTTGGCCTTGCTCAACGGCACCCAGTTCATGAGCAGCTATGGCACCTACGTCCTACTGAAGGCCTTCCGTCTCAGCTATCTTGCCGACTTAATCGGTTGCGTTTCCTTGGAAGCCTTCGACGGCCGTATTGAGCCATTCTATGACCAGATCCACCAGATCCGTCATCACAACGGCCAGATCGTGACCGCCAAACGCGTTCGCAACTTCTTGAAGGGTAGTCAGCTCATCGCAAGGGAAAAGAAACATGTCCAGGATCCTTACTCCTTCCGTTGCATGCCGCAGGTCCACGGTGCCTCCAAGGACGCCATCGACTATGTCGCTTCCGTGTTCAGCGAGGAAATCAATGCTGTCACCGACAACCCGACCATCTTCCCTGACGAAGACCTCGTCATCTCTGCCGGCAACTTCCATGGTCAGCCTTTGGCCATCACACTGGATTTCCTTGCCATCGCCATGGCTGAACTCGGCAACATCAGCGAACGCCGTATCTATCAGCTCATCAGCGGCAAGCGCGACTTGCCATCCTTCCTCGTTGCAGAGCCAGGCCTCAACTCCGGCTTCATGATCCCGCAGTATGCCGCTGCCTCCATTGTCAGCCAGAGCAAGCAGCTGTGCACCCCAGCTTCCGTTGATAGCATTGAGTCATCGCAAGGGCAAGAAGACCATGTGAGCATGGGCGCCAATGCTGCTACCAAGGCACTGCGCGTAGCCGAAAACCTCGAGCGTGTCTTGGCCATCGAGCTGCTCAATGCCGCACAGGCACTCGAATTCCGCCGCCCGCTGAAATCCTCCAAGACCATCGAGAAGTTCGTTGCAGAATACCGCAAAGTCGTGGAGTTTGTCCGCGTTGACAAAGTGATGTACACCGAAATCGCCAAGTCGGTGGACTTCGTCAAGAACTACCCTTTGGCTTTTGATGATTTAAAGAATAAATGATTGAGTCCCAAACAATAAAGCGTCCCACAGGAATGACAATACTATTGGTGTTGTCATTCCTCAACGCATGTCTTCAGATATTCAGCTCGTTGGGCATGTATCTTACCACCCCCATGATGAATGAGATGATGGCCAACGGAGAGTTTGAAGAGTCGATGACCCCATTTCTTGCGCTCTTCTCGATGGACCAAAACAGCATTGACGAGATGTTGCGCATGATGGCAGACCGTCTCACTGTCAATCGTATCTATTATCTGATCATTGCGGTGCTTTATGTCGGTTCCCTGATCGGGGTAGTCAAGATGTTCAAGTTGCAACGCGTCGGCTTCCATTTTTACAGTATCTCTCAGATACTGATGCTGATCGCTGCCGTGGTGTTTGTCTATTCAAAACAAGGTCAGGACACCTTCTTGAACGAGTTCCTGACCACCATGATGTTCATCTTGATTTACCATCTGTATCTCAAACGCATCGAATTCCAACAACAAATCAACAATAATGGAACACCCGACGCCCCAACCGAAAGAGAGTAAGATCTTCGACCTCAAGCCGGAGCTTACCTTGGCAATGAAGTTGGCTGCCACCTTCGCCATCACCTACTACGGATTGTTTTTCCTATATGAGGTGATGACCTTGATATTGTACCATTATACCATTGATTCTTATTATCTAGGAAACGGTGAAGTCCTTGAAAACCGTTCCAAGGACTTCATCTTACTCATTTTGGAGCTCATTCTTTCAGGACTGTTAGTCTTCAGCCTGATTCAGATTTTCCGTAAAAAGACACACGGAAAAGCCATTTTTGTCACCGCTTCCATTCTGTTGATTGCCTTCCAGCTTTTCACCACAG
The DNA here is from genome assembly GCA_902800965.1 of uncultured Bacteroidia bacterium. Taxonomy (GTDB): domain Bacteria; phylum Bacteroidota; class Bacteroidia; order Bacteroidales; family F082; genus Limimorpha. The sequence goes on from CADCGK010000002.1 coordinate 5,654, forward strand.
GGGTTCATCCCTGGGTGAAATATGCTTTGGAAGTGCTGATGGTGCTCATCATCGCGCCCATCAAGATCAAGAAGAAAGGAAGCCGTCCCCAGGTCAATGCTTAGCCTGTTCGTAGCCAGCATGCAATGCCTGCATGTTGACCTCTACGACCTCGGCTCCTTTATTGCCGAAGATATGTGCAATGGCCTCCTCGACTTTACTCAGCTCGATGTCAAGATAAGGCACCGTGGCGCCCAGCAAGACCATATTTGAGCGAGCTTTGATGGCTTTGGCGATTTCCGAAGCGTTGAAGCTAACCAAATTCTTGATCTTGCCCAGCTCGGCATTCACCTTTTCCATGTCAGGATAGTTCTTGATGTTGACAAATGGCTCGTTGTTGGTGATGACCCATCCATCCTTAGCCAGCCAAGGCAGATAACGCAAGGCTTCCATCGGCTCGCTCGACAAGATGATGTCGGCATGGCCTTCAGGAATGACATCAGCATAAATCTCATCACTGGAAAGACGCAGGTGCGAGAAGACCGAGCCGCCACGTTGCGACATGCCGTGGATTTCGGATTGTTTGAGGTTGAGGCCCATATTCAAAGCAGCGTCAGAGATGATCTTAGCAACGGAGACAATACCATCGCCACCCACGCCGCACAAAACGATATCTTTTTTCATAATTGTTCAGTTATTCAGTTGTTCGGTTGTTCAGTTATTTCTTCAGATGCTTTTTGAGTTCAACGAGGCAGGTGCGGTGAGGGATGATGACGGAAACGCCGTTGTAGTTCACCTCTTCTTCGATGATCCTCACATTCTCTTCGTGGTTCTTCGGCAGCGGAACGATGTCACGGATATGTTCGGGAGCCACACCAAGGCCTTCGCAGATCTGACGGATCTTGTTGTTGGCCGAGGAAGGCTGTCCACCTGTCATGGCGGTGATGTCGTTGTCGAGAATCATGACCACCACGTTGGCTTTTTCGTTAACACAGTCGAGCAGGCCAGTCATGCCGCTGTGGCCGAAGGTACCGTCACCGATGACTGCAACAGCTGGGAAGATGCCCACTTCGCTGGCGCCCTTTGCCATGGTGATGGAGGCACCCATGCAGACGGTAGTCTGGATGGCACCCATGTTGAATCCCAAGGTATAGCAGCCGATATCGCCGAACACCTTGCCACCCTTATGGTTGGCCATGACAGCGTTCAAGGCAGTGTAGCTGTCGATATGGGGACAACCTTGGCAGAGCGCCGGAGGACGGTTGGTAACCACCTCGGGAACAGCAAAGCCAGTGTCGGCTTTCAAGCCGAGGGCCTTGGCCACTTTCTCGGCGTTCAGCTCGCCATCGCGGCGAATGGTTTCATCCAAACGGCCCATGACCTTTTTACCTTTGCCGAGGAAGCCTTTGATATGCTCTTCCACGAACGGCTGGCCATCTTCAAGAACGAGGATCTCATCCACCTCTTCATACAATTTGTTGATCATATTGTAAGGCAGCGGATATTGAGTGATCTTGACCACTGGATACGGGCACTTTCCACCAGGGAAGTTTTCCATCAGGTAGTTGTAGGCGATACCCGTAGTAATGATGCCGAGTTTCTTGTTTTCGCCAGCAAAATACTTGTTATAGCCCGACACTTCCGATGACTTGGTGAAGGCAGGTTGTTTGTCGATCAAATCCCTGTAGAGACGTTTGGCGTTGGCCGGAAGAAGCACGAACGACTTGGCGTCAGCCGGTTCGGTGAGTTCATTCTGTTTGCGGACAGGTTTGCGCACCACACCGGCACGGCTGTGGGCCAGACGGGTGGGGATACGGTAAAGCACCGGTGTACCCAGTGTTTCGCTCAGTTCGAAACCGAAGTGAACCATATCGTAGGCTTCCTGCTGGTTGGAAGGTTCCAGCATCGGGATCATGGCCCAATGTCCATAGAAGCGGCTGTCTTGCTCATCTTGTGACGAGAACATGCTCGGGTCGTCGGCTACCACTACCAGAACGCCCTTAGTGCCAATGATGGCAGCGTTCATGAACGGGTCGCCGCAGACGTTCAAGCCCACGTGCTTCATGCAGGTCATGGCACGCTTTCCGGCGTATGCCACACCGATGGAGGCCTCCAACGCAGTCTTCTCATTGGCGCACCAGTTGGCGCGGACACCGAGTTCCTTGGCCTGCTTTGATTTCATAACATATTCCGTAATCTGAGTCGATGGCGTGCCGGGATAACTGTTGATGGCACTGCCTCCCGCATCGATAAAGCCTTGAGCAATGGCTTCATCTCCGAGTAACAATAATTTCTCCATGCTGTTTATTTGTTATGATAATACAATACTTGCTTTGTTAAGGCACAAAGATAAGAATAATTGACGCACGAACAAACATTTCAACGAATAAATCTTTTTACCGTCAACGAACCGTCTTTGAGCCTCATGAACCGCATGTTGTAAATGCCTTGTGGCAGTTGGCTTACGTCGATAAAGGTAGATTCCCAAAAACGGCCCTTAAACACCCTTACCCCCACTTGGTTGACGATTTCGGCATCATAATAACCCGTCTCCGGCAGCTGGATGTACAGCTTGTCTTGCACGGGATTGGGATAGATCTCCAAGTGCTTCTCGGTAACGATATGAAGGGTGTCCACGTGCTGTATTTTGTCCACTGTCCAGTGCGCCTTCCACCCTTCAGCCGTTGTGGCACAGTCGGATCGGAACTCCACGCACAACGCATTACCGGAAGAAGTTACCTTGCTTGGTTTGCGAGTGTTCCATCGTCCGATTTTAGGCGCATACACATCGTCACCATCATAAATCCAAAGGAAGTCATAATCCCTTTCCAGCTTAAAACTGCTAAAATCCAAGGAGATTACTGTGTTAGGATCACTTTCAATTACCCAGATCATCCTTTCGTCATCACCATAGTTCTCATGGTTGAGATCTCCTCCCGTAATGCCGGCACCGCCAATTTTTTGCACTGGAGTTCCTTCGTTAATCAGCTTGTAGTAATAGTTCCAGTCCCAATACGGCCCCGGATCGGTGTGCGACTGTCCAGGATAATGCTGATGTCCACGGATTTTAATACAGGCTTCAGGGCCTCCTAAATCATGCACACCTACATTTAGCGCGGTACCATTATCGAGCGTGTCGCGATAAAAGGTACGATGGCCATCTATCTCCTCATAACGCGAGCAAATATCACGCATCAAGTCGGCCGAAGAAGCATACATGGCCTCGGTGAAATAACTGACAATATCACCGTATGCCTCGTGCTCCACTCCGATTGAATAAGCGTTCGCTGAACGGGCATGCCAAGCCTTGTCACGTTCCCTTACCATCTGCGTCACCTGGCCGTCACGGGAACGTATGACATAGTGCGCCGACACGCTGGCCTCACAATTCTGGAACCAGCTTATGGTTCCTGCGTATGAGCCCTCTGTGTAGTGGATCACTACGGCACTCACAGGATCCGTTCTCTCTCCAAAATTACAATCAGGGGCAGGGATCCAGATGGCAGCGGGATAGTCCGTCTCTTTCGAGAACGACAAACCATGCGCCGATAACAACCCATAGTCCTCGCCGAACAAAGACGGCAGGTCTGCTCCCAGATAGTCATACACCGAATAAAGCATCATCTTCATGGGGATTTCATCCTTTTTCTCGTTCAAGGGCAGTTCCGACAAAACTTCGATAACGGGCATATAGGCTTCGACCGACTTGGCTTGAACATTCATTTGCGACGCCATCTTCTCGCATGCCTTGGCGTATGAAAGCACGTTGATATAGGGATCTTCCAGTATTTCCTCCTCAGAGAAGCCTGAAAGCTCGGCAACAGTTTTCAAGTTCTCGCGGAAGTATCCTTTGCCGTTTCTTACCAGACCCATCATACCGTATGCGCGAGGCATGGCAGAAGGGTCATCCTCCGAAACGGTATAGTGGGCATCCGTCAGATGATGGCAGTGCGTATTGGTAAACGAAACTGCTTCCAGCAATCCATGAGGCAAAGAAGGACATTGCGTCTCCGCCAGCTCAAAAACGGTTCTTTCCTGTGCTTGCACGTCATTGACAAATAGCGTAAGGATGATCGACAAAAGTATCCCAAACTTGCAGCATCTCGTCATTTCGATATTTTTTTTGATTGATAGGCAAAAATAATCATTTTGGAACACAATTTGTCGCATCTTTCCTGCAACTTTTTCGTTTATCATACGTTATATAATGGTAAAAACTGATTGAAATGAGCAACAACAAACGACTTGAAAGAGACCTCCGGAACAAGGTTCTCGGCGGTGTCTGCTCCGGATTAGGCAACTATTTCGACATGGACCCCACCTTCTGGCGGGTACTCTTCTTCATCCTTTTCCTGTTCGGCTGTTCCGGACTTCTCATCTACATCATCCTTTGGATTGCCATGCCTTCGGCCGTGTATGACCCGAACATGCATGTTGCGACTTCACAGGAAGCCACTCCCGACAGCGACCGGAAAAAGAGGAATAGCAGCTGGGCTGCAGGTTTGACCATGATCGGCATCGGCGTCATCAGTCTGCTGGCGCGATACATTCCCCAAATCAACTGGCGCACGGCGTGGCCCATCATCCTGATTGTTCTTGGTATTATTCTTATCATCCCATTTAACAGCAAAAAGTCATGAAAAGCAGAAACGTGTTCGTAGGCATCCTGGTGCTGTTCACCGGTGTAGTTGCCTTGTTGTCCGTCCTCGGAGTCTTTGAATTCCATTGGTCTATCCTTTGGCGGCTATGGCCGATGTTGCTCATCATCATCGGAATCTCCCTCCTGCCCTTGAATGACTATGTTAAAGGAGTTGTTTTGTTGGCAGCCCTTGGTGTCGGGTGCCTGTTGTATCATGTGGAAAGCAAGAACTATGAAGGTAATGTGGTCACACGGTTTTTCAACCGTCATTTCTCTGGATGGAATTGGGATTGGGACAATGACGATGATGACATAGCTGACGACCAAAGCCGTGACGATGACGACGCGTATCCTTTTGACCAGCATTTCTCGGAGCCATACGCCGATGTTGACAGGGCCTCGATGGACATCGACTTTGGTGCAGGCGACATCACTCTGAAGGCCCCGTGTGCCGAATTGGCCAAAGTCGAAGCCAGCAGCAATTTTGTAAAATACAGTTTCCGAGCTGAACGTAAAGAGGGAGAGACCGCCATTTACCTTAGCGGCAAAGGGCACACCAAGAAGGTCAACAAGAAAAACGACAACGACGTCGATGTCGCCTTGTGCGCACAACCCGTGTGGGACTTCAAACTTGACATGGGAGCCGCCAATGCCGACCTCGATTTTTCTCCATACAATGCAGAAAACATCGTGATCAATGGAGGTGCCTGCGATCTCAACCTCAAGCTTGGAGATCAAGGACACAACACACACGTCGAGATCAGCACGGGTGCTTCTGACATCGACATCAAAGTTCCGTCAAGTGTTGATTGCCAGATCAATCTCAAGTCCGCCATCACAGGCAAAGATTTCGTGGGTTTTGTGAAAAACGGTCATGGTTGCTGGCAGACTCCGAACTTCGGACAAGGCGCAAATCAAATCATTATTGACTTGAACAGTGCCGTGTCGGACATTTCGGTCGAACGCTATTGATTTTTTGCGTAAGCATTTATTGTTTTTTTTTATATCTTTGCATGTTTTAACCTAACTCTAGTTTTGAAGCATGCAAAGATTTGTTTTAACTCGACTTTTTATACTACTCGCAATCGCTCTATTGGGCACTAGCGCCTTTGGACAAAAAGATAACAACGACATCAAGGGCTTTGTGTATGAGGAATCAACTGGAGAGCCTGTGATGTTTTCCAACGTCTTTCTCAAAGGCACCACGCTAGGCTGCTCAACCAACGAAAACGGCTACTTCAACATCACGCGCATTCCCGACGGCAAGTACACGCTTTACATCACTTGCGTGGGTTACGACACGTTGACGGATGCCATTAGTTTGGCTAACGGTCAGACCATCAACAAAAAATACACGCTGAAAGAAACCAGCATGACGCTGGAGACTGTGAGTATCACGGCTGAGAAAGTGGAAGCCAGGACAGAGACCAAGACTTCCATGATCACGGTGACACCCAAGACCATCACCAAGATCCCGAGTGTGGGCGGTCAAGCCGACTTGGCTCAATATCTTCAAGTTGTCCCTGGTGTGATTTTCACTGGAGACCAAGGTGGTCAGCTATACATCCGAGGTGGTTCTCCGATCCAAAACAAGGTGCTCCTCGACGGCATGGTGATTTACAATCCTTTCCACTCCATTGGTTTGTTCTCCGTTTTCGACACCGACATCATCCGTAATGCCGAGGTCTTCACAGGCGGATTCGGCGCTGAATACGGCGGACGCATCTCGTCGGTGATGGACATCACCACCCGTGACGGCAACAAAAAACGTTTGTCTGGCAAACTGGGAGCAAGCTGCTTTGGTGCCAAGCTCACGTTGGAAGGCCCCATCGTAAAAGCGAAGACTCCCAACGATGCAGCAGCAACTTTTGTATTCTCTGCCAAAAACTCTTACCTTGAACAAACCAGCCCCATCCTGTACAAATATGCTTCGGAAGATGGCCTCCCGTTCAATTATTCCGACCTCTACGGTAAAGTCTCCATCAATGCACCGAACGGATCCAAAGTAAACGTCTTCGGTTTTTCATTCAATGACAAAGTCAACAACTACAAATCACTGTCAGACTTTGGTTGGAATTCATGGGGTGCAGGAACAAACTTCCTCGTTATCCCAGGAAAAGCTCCCGTGATGATTGAAGGTAGCATTGCTTATTCCAGCTATATTGCCCGCATGAAAGAACAGAACAATCCAGATCGATACAGTAAGATTGACGGTTTCAACGTTGGTTTCAATTTCAACTACTTCTTGGGCAAGAACACATTGAAATACGGCCTCGAACTCTCAGGTTATTCGACTGATTTTGTCACTTACAGCAATTACGGTCATTACCGCATCCAATCCACCAACTACTCAACTGAGCTGGGTGCATTTGTGAAATACAAAGCCTCATTAGGAAACCTCCTCCTTGAGCCGAGCTTCAGGGCTCAATATTACGCCTCTTTCACGTATTTTTCTCCCGAGCCGAGATTGGCCTTCAAGTATAATATCAGCGACAACTTGCGCCTTAAAGGTGCTGCTGGTTATTATACCCAAGATTTTGTCGCCGCGACTAATGACCGCGACGTGGTCAATCTTTTCTATGGATTCCTATCAGGCGTGACTCAAGTCCCAGGCTCCTTTAACGGGAAAAAGATCAACTCCAGTTTACAAAAAGCCTATCATGCCGTCCTTGGTACCGAGTATGACATTAGCAATAATCTTACAATGAATATTGAAGGTTACTGGAAACGATTCGCTCAATTGACCAACATCAACCGTAACAAGATCTACACGGACACTGAGAGCAACGCTTTGGTCAACGATATTTTAAAGAAAGACTTCATGGTGGAGGATGGCGATGCCTATGGATTCGACCTTTCATTGAAATATGAAGACAAGCACTGGTACTTTTGGGCAGTATATGCCTTAGGTTTTGTCAACAGAAACTATGAAAAATACCAAAATGGTCAAATAGATTTAGTCACCTACCAGCCCCACTTTGACCGCCGTCACAACGTCAACCTTATTCTGACCTACACAGCAGGCGACCAGCGTCAATGGGAATTCAGTGGTCGGTGGAATTTCGGCACGGGATTTCCTTTTACCAAGGTGCAAGGGTATTATGAGTTCCTTAGCTTCCAAGACGGCATCTATTTCGACTACACCACCACTAACGGCGACATTGGACTTATTTTTGCCGATCTCAACCAAGGACGTCTTCCCACTTATCATCGATTTGACCTTGATGCCAAGCGCAAGTTCTATTTCAATGAACACACCACGCTGGAAGTAGATTTAGGCATCACAAACGTCTATAACAGAGCCAACGTGTTTTATGTGGACATTATCACGAATGACATCGTCCGCCAATTACCCGTACTCCCATCACTTGGCTTGACCCTCTCTTTCTAATACAAATGCCATGAAAAAAACAATTATCCTGATTATCGCTTTTCTGTTTTCTGTTAACGGCATTGCCCAAGACAAACTCAATGACATCAAGCAGTTTTACAGAACCATCCAGGGCGATTATTCTGGCCAAATCAACGACTCAACGTCTTTGACGTTGCACTTCACTCCTATCTGGGAAACCGAGGAAAACCCTTTCCGTTGGTTTTATTTAGAAGCAACCAACAAAGAAACCAAAGAAATAGTTGTTCAAAAAGTATTGGAAATCAAACCATTGACAGACATCACTTTTCAAGTCATTATACATGGCTTGAGCGCTCCAGAAAAGTTTGTTGGGAAATGGAGCAATCGCAACTATTTCGATGGTTACAATACGAACATCCTAAAAGGAAAGAAAAAGATTACGTTCCTTAAAACAAAGGACTTCGAATACCAAACGGGATGGAACAGCCGAAAATCTCTCACTTGTTTTCCATCGGGAGACAGCGTTCACTTTAAGTTTTCACAGGAAGACGAAAGACTATACATCAAGCGTGTCCCGGCACACTCATCCAATATCATAGGCTACACTTTCTTCAAAGCCCTGACTGACTGAGTTTGAACACCCATGCAGCAGTGCTGCGGAGATCACCATAACGAAGGCTGCCCGTTTCGATGACGAGGCGGCCTTTTTCGTAATGCCAAGGCAAGCTTTTGCCGCTCCCCAACAGGGTGACTTTCATGGTCTCGGCAGGTTGATCAAGATTCAAAACCAACTCGTCTTCGGGGTAATCCAAGGCGATGGCATACAAGGTACCGTTCTTTTGGGTATAGCACACACGGGGCTGTTCACAGATATAAGAAGCCTTCAGACCTTGTGTAGGCACCATGGGACCCATCTGGAAACCTTCCATGATTTGTTTGGGCATCTTCTCTGACGACCAATAGAGGTGGATGCTAGCCTCAAGTTCGTCTTCCACGTAAAACACCCCGATCTTATGCTGGCCGGCAGAAAGATGAATCGAACTCCAAGGCTGTTTACGAGCGTTCCAGATCACTTCTTGGTTATCGATCAGCAGCCTTGCCTGGAAATCGGTTTCAATCTCGAAGGTGTAGTTATCCTCGGGGCAGAAGAAGACGCCCTGCCAATGTGCTTGGAAATGATCGCAGCTGATGGCTGGATCCGGCGAGTTGCGTTTCCAGTCGAAATCGATTTTGTCGTCATTTCTGTCCACAGAGACCAGTTTCTTCTCGTAAAACTTCTTGTAAGGACGGGTGCCATAAATGGCTTCACCATTGATGGCAAGCCATTTGCCAAGATCCAACAAGCGTTCCTGTTGAAGCAACGGAATTTTTCCATCCGCGGCGGGGCCTACATTGAGCGTCATGCCACCGCCAGCAGCCACCAAAACGCAGAAATGGCGGATCAGTTCATCGGAGGTCATATAGTTTTCGAGCAGCTCGTTGCGGTTGAGGCCAAAAGATCGGCCAAGCCCTCTACATTCAGCCCAAGGACGGTCGGTAAGCGTGATGCCTGCGCTATATTCAGGCGTACGGAAGCCGTGTCGCTGCCCATCGCCCCATCGGTCATTGACAATGGCCTCCTCGCCCACGGTGTTGTAATACCAAGAGATGAGCTCCGTGGCATGCCATTGCTTCGCGCTGTTCCGCCATTCGCCGTCGGTAAAGAGAATGGTTGGCTTATAGGCGGTGATCAATTCCTTAAGTTGAGGGATCATGTGGGTGTCAACGTATGTGCCAATGCTGTCGTCGGGATCCACATACCAGCGGTGGATTTCGCTTTTCCATTCAGGAAGGGAATAATAGAACCCCATTTTCAAGCCTTGCTTGCGCACCGCCTCAGTCAGTTCACCGCAGATATCGCGATGCGGCCCCGTCTCTACGCTGTTCCAACCCGGGGAATATCGGCTCGGCCAAAGGCAATAGCCATCGTGATGTTTCGACACCAATAGCACGTATTTTGCGCCCGACTTTTTGAACAGTTCCGCCCATTCATCAGGGTTCCATAACTCAGCCTTCCACATCGGCACGAAATCTTCATATTGGAAATCCTTGCCATAAACACGTTCTTGAAACGCCTTGCGATCATCATTGGTCATCAAGCCGCGGTAGTACCATTCAGCATAGCCTTCTTTGCTGGCGAAGGCAGGTACCGAATATATTCCCCAATGGATAAAGATGCCCAACTTGGCATCAGAGAACCATTGCGGATAGCCCCGTTGGTTGATGGACTCCCATGTGGGAAGAACTTGCGACGAAAGGCTGATGGCAGAAAATGCCAAACACAAAGCGATGATGAGGCGTTTCATAGGTCAGGTATTTGGAACAAAAATAAAAAAAAGTAGGGACACAATACTTGTGCCCCTACAATTCAATAATACTTTCTAAGAATTAGAAGTTGTAGTAGATTCCGATAGAACCAGTCTCCAAACCGCAGTCCATGAAGATACCCTTACCTCTTTCAAAGAAGTGGTCGTAGCCCAAGAAACCGAAGCGGAAGGCAGCGGTGAACTTGTCAGTGGCTTGCCAAGCGATACCGGGTTTCAGACCAGCTTCCCACATCTGGGGGCTCAGCACGTCGATATCACCAACGAGATCGAGGAACAAGGAGAACTTATGACCGATGGTACCACCAACGTAACGGACATAAGGAGAAACAATGAAACGGTTGACGGTTGTTTTGCCCAAAATAGCATCATCAATCTGAGTAAACTGGTACTTCAATCCAGAAGCAATGGTCCATTGGCTGTTGATGTTGTAACCAATTTCAGGGGCTACCATGACCTCAGTGCGATCGTCTTGGATACCAAAACCAGCGGCACCACCAATCCATACTTGAGCGTTAGCAGACATAATTCCTGCAAAAACGATTGCAAGTGTTAAAACTAATTTTTTCATTTTTTTGTTGATTTTAATTAAACATTAGGTTTATTAATATGTTGTATTATTATTCAATGAATGCAATAGTTTCTCCTTTGGCAACCCGCTTTCCTTGTTCAGCGGTTGCTTCGACGATCTTACCTGGCCACAGCGCATAAACAGGTTCCATGCCATGTTCGCTGTTGATGGCGCACAGCAAGTCGCCTTCCTTATAAACGGTGCCGGGAGCAGGAGCTATCGACTTGTCGTCAAAATCGACCTCCCACATCACGATGCCGCTCACAGGGGCAATGACAGGTTCAGCGTTGGGATGACGCAAGGCACGGAGATCTGGTATCTTGGCCTCACCGCCAGCCTTCTCGAACTTAGCCTTCATCTTGGCTTCCAGCTCTTGGTTAAAGCGACGCTTGGCTTCGCCTGACTTATATTCACGGTATTGCTTCTCGTGCATGGCAAACTCGAAGAGCTCTTCGTCGTCCTGACCGCGATCCCAGCCTTCTTTCTCCATCATCTCGATGAAGTGCGGCAAGGCGTTCGGGTAGTTGTCCTGCGGGTTGCCGGTGAAGAATTCCAAGCCTTTCTTCTTGGCCAGTTCCACGATTTCGGGAGCGAGGGTGCCCGGCAGCTTGCCTGCCTTGCCGAGGATCATATCCCATGCGGCAGGGTCGATGGAAGTCTCGTAACGCGGCTCGCCCTTGCTCAGCGCGAAGAGGTTCATCAAGGCTATGTTCTTGGTATATTGGCTGAACGGCGTCACCAAAGGTGGGTTGCCGAGTTTCGGCCAGATGTCCTGCACCTCTTGGAAGAGTTCGACTAGCATCTCGTCCTCGCTCAGAGCCGGCAGACCTTGCTTTTCACGGTTCATGTTGATGGCGGCGTGCACCGGTTTGAGGTCGGCCATCAGCGAACCCATCATGCCACCGGGAAGGCCGCAGCCTACCAGCAGCGAGTTGATGTAACGGTTACGCGGGTCGATCCAGTAGCCGAGGAAGTCATCGATGAAGCTCTGCGTCATGCTACGAGCGGCCATATAGGTCTTCATGTCGATGTCCTTCACAAGGAAACCGGCGTCTTTTAGCATGGCTTGCACGCTGATGACATCGGGATGGACAGTACCCCATGACAGTGGCTCCATGGCCACATCGACATAGTCACAGCCAGCCTTGCAGACCTCAAGCATTGAAGCCATTGAGAGGCCTGGTGTGGTATGACCGTGGTATTGCACCTTGATTTCAGGATGGTTTTTCTTGATATGATCGACGATGCGGCCCAAGCTGACGGGGCGACCCACGCCAGCCATGTCCTTCAGGGCGATTTCCTTGGCACCAGCTTCAATCAGCTGGTCAGCGATATGCATATAATACTCAGCGGTATGCACCTGTGAGTAGGTGATGCTCATGGCGGCTTGCGAAATCATGCCAGCTTCGTTGGCCCACTGGATGGACGGAATGATGTTACGCACATCGTTGAGGCCGCAGAAAATACGAGTGATATCGACGCCTTGGGCTTTCTTCACCTTATACATGAGCTGTCGCACGTCGGCGGGGACAGGATTCATGCGCAATGCATTGAGGGCACGGTCCAGCATGTGGCACTCGATGCCGCCTTTATGCAAAGCTGCAGTAAAAGCGCGTACAGAAGGATTGGGATTCTCGCCATAGAGCAAATTGACCTGTTCGGCAGCACCTCCATTGGTCTCAACACGGTCGAAACAGCCCATGTCGATAATCAAAGGAGCAATTTGTTCCAATTGATCTTTGCGTGGCACGTATTTTCCTGACGACTGCCACATGTCGCGATATACCAGGCTAAACTTTACTTCTTTTTTCATAAACTATACCTGACAATTTGCAAAGATAACAAACTATTTCATTCTACTAAATAAAACTTTTCAACAATTAGCGCTTTTCAGCGTGTTTTCTAGTTCTCCGACGATCCTTTGCCCACAAGCCATACACCTCACTGACGTTGCCAGCCGTCGTGAAAGCCTTGATTTCGTTTTTGTCGAGATAAGCCATCAACGATGAGAACTCGTCATTGGTAAGCAGTGCTTCGAGCTCGATCGACTTTTCATTGGTGTAGCCACCGATGACCTCATAGAGGGTGCAGCCGCGATCGAGGTCGTCGATGATGAAACGGCGGATGCGGTCGTAGTCCTTCGAAACGATGCAAACGCGCTTGCGCTGGTTGAGGTTGGCTGTGAACATATTCACCACCATACCGTTGATCCATGTGGCAATAAGGCCGATGATGACCATTTGGAAGGGGTTGATGGCAAAAGCGGTGAGGCAGATGATGGCACCCGCCACGCTCACCGACTTACCCATGTCGAAATGCAAGTACTTGTTGACGATCTTTGCCAGAATGTCAAGGCCGCCTGTGGAAGCGTTGATGGAGAACATCAGCGTTTGGGCTGCACTGAGGATGACAACACAGCAGAGCAGGTCGAACCAAGGGTTGCCCATCACCGAAAAGGCTGAGCTGGCATCGACGCCCATGTTGATCAAGTAATCGTTCGGGGTAGCCAGGTTCTCCCAAGGATACACCCATTCGCACACCTTGGTCAAGGGACCGAGGATCAAGGCGCAATAGACCGTTTTCAGACCAAATTCCTTACCGATGAGGAGGTAAGCCAAAATCAGCAGGATGGCGTTGATTACGGTAATCATCATTGACAGGCTGATGTTGATGCCCATACTCTGGAAGATGTTCGTCAACACGATGGAGAGACCCGAGATGGAGCCTACGATAAGTTTGCTGGGGACCAGAAAATAATAGACACAGATGGCGGTCATTACCATACCCAATGTCATGATAATCAGCTCAATCCAAAACTTCTTGCTGACCAAAGCCTGGCCGATTTCTTTCAAGATATCATTTACCTTACTCATAAATGATTGATTTATAAATTTTTAATAAACAGAATAACGCTCGTTTTTGCGGCGGCAAAGGTCGCAATCTTTTTTGAGATAAAAAAGGAAACAGGCGAAATAGTTTTAAACAAAAACTATTTACCTTTGCGAGAAAATAAGGAGGAAGCATGGACACCTATATTATCAGAGAACAAATCCACCGTTTACCGGGTAAAGTGATCCACCATATTCCCATTCCTCAACCTGAAATAGTGGAAGGACATGCATCGCGAAAGCAAATCGGTGAGATATGCCACCAATGCGGCTACAAGCAAGTGCTAGTGGTAACCGACAAGACCTTGAGCGGATTAGGCTACGAGCAAGCCATCACCCAATCATTGACCGAGTCAGGTGTGAGCTATTCCGTATTCAACGACATCAATTCCGAACCCAACATTGCCCTTATCGAAGCTGGTCGCAAGATGGCTTTGGAGTATCAATCCGAATGTTTGATCGCTTTAGGAGGCGGATCGGTGATGGACACTTGCAAGATGATTGCCGCTGGTGTGAAGATGCCACATCTCAGCATCAAGGCTTTGCTGCTGAAGTTTTTGCCCGTTCCCGACAAGACCCTTCCCATCATTGCCGTACCCTCCACTGCTGGCACCGGAGCCGAAGTCACGGTAGGTGCCGTGGTCACCAACCACCATGGAGCCAAGGGATCCACTGTGCTGATAGGTCTCGACGTGACCCATGTCGTGCTCGACAGTGAACTCACCATCCATGCACCTCAAAAGGTAACGGCTGCCTGTGGCATGGACGCCCTCAGCCATTGCATCGAAGGGGCAGTGAGCGATGTGGATGTGGACGAAGAAGACATGAGACTCTCCATGGAAGGTGTCAAGTTAATCCTTCAGCACCTCCCCACTGTGATGAAAGAGCCGGAAAACATCGAGGCACGTCTTGGTATGTGCCGTGCCGCCATGTACGGAGGCAACGCAATCAACACCCAGCTGGCTGGTTATGTGCACGCTTTCGCCCATAGCATCGGCGCCAAATACCATGTCCCCCACGGCCAAGCCATCTCCTTGATGCTCCTTCCTGTGTTGGAATACCAGAAAAACGCCTGCATGGAGAAATATGCCGCACTTGCCAGATATTGCAACATTGCGGGCAAAGACGCCACTGACGAGAAGGCTGCCGAACTATTCCTGCAAGCGATCCGCCAGCTGATGGAACAATGCAGCATGGATCAGCTCGTCTCTCCCGTCAGGGCCTGCGATCACGAAGAGCTGACCCGCATGATCGCCAAGGACTCCATCAACTATTCCGCTCCCATCACGCTTAACAACAACGATATCAAACAGATTTTGGATACAGTTACTCCAACAGGGACGGAAAACGGAGAACAGAGAACGGAAAAAGAAATAAAAGAGATCGTTGCAAACCAACGGAAATACTTCCGTAGCGGCACCACCCTTCCGATAAAATGGAGAATCAAGCAACTCAAAAAGCTGAAGAAAGCCGTTCTCGAACATGAAAAGGAATTTGAGGACGCCCTAGCCGAAGACTTGGGACGCAGCGCGGTTGAGGCCTACCTTTGCGACATCGGTCCCATCATCGTCGAAGTCAACGAGATGATCCGTGGGTTACGCCGCTGGGCAAGGCCAGAGCGGCATTTCAGCGGCTTCATGTGTTTCCCCAGCATGGTCACCAAGGTGTATAAGATGCCTTACGGTGTGTCGCTGGTTATCAGCCCCTTCAACTTCCCCATCCTGCTTACCATCGGAGTGGTGGCCGCAGCCATGGCGGGAGGCAACACCGTGGTCGTCAAGTCCAGCTCCAAGTCGGCAGCAAGCACCTTAGCACTCAAGAAGTTCTTCGCCGAGGTGTTTCCGCCCGAATACGTCACTTTGATTGACGGAGGGCACGACGTGGCCGATATGTGCCTTGCCCAGCGTTTTGACAAGATCTTCTATACCGGCTCACCGTCCGTGGGCAAGCATGTGTTGGCCGAAGCCGCCAAAAACCTCACTCCCGTGGCCTTGGAGCTCGGCGGTGAGACGGGTAACTGGTGCGTCGTGCGCAAGGATGCCAATTTGAAAGACGCCGCCCGCAAGATCGCCTTCTTCAAGCTTTGCAATGCCGGACAGATCTGCATCAACATCAACCAGATTGCTGTGGCAGAAGAGGTGGCAGAGCCTTTCTTGAAAGAATTGAAGAAAGCCTTTGTGGCTCAAATCGGAGAACATGGCGAGAGCAACCCCGAATATCCCAAGCTCATCACCGAAGGTGCCTTCGAAAAATGCGCCAACTTGGCTGATGAATACCGCGATCGCATCATCTTCGGTGGTGTTGGTGACAAAGAATCCCGTCGCTATGCCCCCACCATGATCTATCCTGTGGATATCAACGAGCATATCGTACAGCACGAATTGTTCTGCCCCTTGCTGCCCATCGTTCCTTTCAAGGACGCCGAAGTCGATGCCTTGATGGAGACCATCGCCGACCGCGAGCATCCCTTGGCGATGTACCTATTCACCAAGGACATGAAATGGGCCAACCGCGTGATGCGCACCCAGCAATATGGTGGCGGCTGCATCAACGAAGTATGCATCCACATGATGGTAAAGGGGGTTCCGTTCAACGGCACAGGCCATTCCGGCATGGGCGCTTATCATGGTGAGTGGGGCTTCAGGGAGTTTACCCATCCCCAGACCGTGCTCAAGGGCAGAAAACGGTTCAATCTGTCGTTACGGGAGCATCCATACGGCGAAGAGATTGGCGAGAAGAAGATGAAACTCTTAAAGCTATTCGAACGTTGAATCAACAATCTGAATGGCCCATTCGTGGGCTAATCCCGAGCCGACAGCTTTAGTGATAACATAAAGCTGCGTGCCGTTGGAGCGGGCGAACACAAAGTAGGGTTTAGCTTCGTAAAACACTATTTCTTCACCGTCAACGACAGAATAGTCCTCCAGTTTCCTTTTGGTAATGTAGGACAGGTTGTCGGAGTTGTACACATAGACATAAGGAACGATGGACTCATTATACCAGGAATCCTCTTGTAAGACGAGATAAAGTTCATTCTTAAGGTCAAGCTGATCAAGCCAAGCAACAGTTCTGTAGTTGCCCTCAAGTGTAATAGTACCGTTATAGATCATATCTTGGCTTTGTACCTCGCTAGTCTTGAATACTGTTCCGCTGCGAGTGAACAAACGTTCACCGTCTTCCGCAAACCACAGGTCACCATTCATTCTGTAATCGCCATGGTAAGGAGAATCATAGAGATAATTAGCCGTGCCGTTTTGAATGTCGAATTTTTGGATATCCGAGGGAGATATATTGTTATCGGCGCTATATACATACTTCCCTGAAGGATGCAGCTTGGCTTTGGTTCCCGCATAGATATTGTGACCAGTGTGTTCGGTTTCAAGTGCATAGGGAGTGGTGACGTTGATGCATCTGATGGTGGTCCACTGGTCTTGGGTAGGAAAGACATAGGTCCAGCCGTCATTGGTCAGCACGATGTCGAGGGCGTTGCATGAGACATCATTAACAGTAAGCACGGTTTCTGTCAGAAGGTCAACATAGGTAACGTGTGAGTCATGACCCACGACCGCTTTGGTGCCGTCAGGCGAAACGGAGACACAAGTCGGAATATAGGACAATGCCACAGCGCTTATCTCTTGCGTGTCGGGATGATAGATGTTCAGTGTTGCGTCGCCAGCAACGTACACCAGCAGGTCTGTGGCTTTGGCATATTCGGCATCCACCACATCATTAGGTAGCATGAGTTTTTTCTCGATAATAAGGGGCACCGTGTCCACATTGCCATCGATGCTGACATACAATGCGGGATTTGTCTCAGTTAACAGGTTCTCACGGTCAATGGTGACGGTAATGTCGGTATTTCCCAGCATCGACAACTGACCCGACGAAGAGGAGAGACTGGCGAAGGTCGTGGAAGACGTTATTGCGTAGTCCAGTGTGGTGTTGCCTTGATTATGGATGTGCATAATCGCCTCATCCTCGCCTATCGGATAGAACAACTTATTGGTAAGGGTATAGTTCGTATAGTCTTCGGGCAAGCCCAACAGCTTCACCGTCTTGTCGTCGAACGCCGTAGTAAGGTAAAGGTTGTCTTCCATAACGACCATGGGGTCATAGAGATAAGAGGAAAGGGTGAGTTGCACCGTCTCGCCTTCCGAAATCTGCCCCGAAGCAGGTGATACGGCAATCCAATTGGGTGCATAAACGTAGAACTTTCTGCTTTCCGGATTGTTGGTGGTCACGTTGAGAGTGAGGGTCTGGTTTCCTTTGAAAACCAGCGTGTCGGCCGAGACGGTCAGTTGGGGCTCTGTGGGTTTGCCGCAACTCACCATCAGCAAAGCAACCCCGATGAACAGCAACAATGTAACATTCTTTCTTTTCATGACTTTGGTGTTTTTGTTTTACCATTCGAAACATACTCTAACACCGATACCCGACGGATTGATTTTGCCCTCTAAATACTCGGTATGCATATACCCGAAGGCATCAATATAGGATTCGGAGTAATTGTATTTGATTTTACTGTAATACGTTCCTACCACCATTATGCTGAAGGCAAGGTCACTTTTGGTTGCGAAACGGGCGCCAATGGCCAAATCTCCATAAGCTCCCATGTTTTCCCTGATATAGGAGCCAAGGCGCAGACTCACAAAGGGATTGACCCTGGAGCAGCTCAAGAAGACATAACGGGCATTGGCGAATATGGGAACGAACAAATAGTCAGCATTCCACTCAAACGCAGCACCCAAGCCTGCATATATGTGTTCGTTGAGGAAAACCCCGTGTGTGGTGGAGAGCTGTATGGTGGCAGGCATATTCTCGTCAAAATGCCAGCTGTTTGTCAATTCGAGGGAGCCTCGATATCCTTCAGGAATACGGACTCCGGTAATTTCGTCATTCTGCGCAATTGCACCAAGTACAAAAAGCGACAATACAAAAGTCAATAATAATCTTTTCATCTCTTTTTGGGTATTAAGGTCGTTTATCTCTTGATTTTATCATATTATTTGCAAATTTACATATTCTTTTTGAACCAGAAGATATCTACGGGGTTTATTTTCCTATCTTTGCATCAAATAACAATCTGTGACCCTTCTTGACTGGCTACCGATCACCAAAAAAGAAACCGACCTGCGCGGGTGGGACGAGGTGGATATTGTCTTCGTCACTGGCGACGCCTACGTCGATCATCCGGCATTTGGAGCGGCAGTCATCGGAAGGATGCTAGAACATGAGGGGTTCAGAGTGGCACTTATTCCTCAACCCAACTGGAGGGACGACCTGAGAGATTTCAAGAAGTTCGGGAAACCAAGGCTGTATTTCGGCGTGTCGGCCGGCTGCATGGACTCGATGGTGAACCATTACACCGCCAACAAGCGACTCCGTAGCAACGACGCTTACACCCCAGGCGGCGAGGCAGGATTCCGTCCCGACCGTGCCAGTGTGGTTTACAGCAACATCCTGAAAAAGCTCTATCCCGACGTACCCGTGGTGATTGGCGGCATCGAGGCTTCCTTACGTCGCGTGACCCATTACGACTACTGGGACGACTGCCTGAAACCTTCGATCTTAATGGATTCCCATGCCGACATCGGAGTGTATGGCATGGGCGAATACACCATGGTGGAGATCGCCAAAGCCCTTCAACAAGGTAGAAAAGTCAACGAACTCACCGACATCCAGCAAACTTTCTTCCTTCAGGATAAAAGCAAGTCGCTCCCCGCTTTCGAAGGAGAGACCATCGAGCTTGTTTCCCACGAGGTCTGCCTGAAGGACAAAAAACGCTACGCTTCCAATTTCAAGCACATTGAAGAGGAATCAAATAAAAAGCACGCTGCTCGATTGGTACAAGACGTTGGCAACCAACGGGTGATCATCAATCCTCCCCTACCCACTTTTACTACCGAACAGATCGATGCGTCTTTCGATTTACCCTATACCAGACTGCCACATCCGAAGTACGCCAAGCGCGGTGCTATCCCCGCCTACGAGATGATCAAGCACAGCATCAACCTGCACAGGGGTTGTTTCGGAGGATGCGCCTTTTGTACCATTTCGGCACATCAGGGCAAGTTTGTGGCATCAAGGAGCAAGGAGTCCATCATGCGCGAGGTGGAGAAGGTGACACAGATGGAGGATTTCAAAGGCTACATTAGCGATTTGGGCGGTCCCTCGGCCAACATGTATCGAATGAAAGGCAAGGACGAAAAGCTTTGCGAGAAATGCGTCCGTCCCACCTGTCTGCAACCCTCGGTATGCAAAAACCTCAACACCGACCATCATCCACTGATTGAGATTTATCAGGAAGTTGACCGACATCCGAAAGTCAAAAAAGCCACCGTGGGTTCCGGCATCCGTTACGATCTGTTTTTACACGACTGCACGCCTGAGGAAAACAAAGCCATGGGCTACGATGAGTACTTCCAGCAGCTGGTGACGCGACATGTCAGCGGACGCTTGAAGGTGGCTCCGGAGCATACCAGCGATGCGGTGCTGAAGCTAATGAGAAAGCCCAAGTTTGAGATGTTTGTAAAACTCAAAAAGAAGTTCGACTACCTGAATGAAAAAGAGCATCTGAACCAGCAGCTCATCCCCTATTTCATCTCATCCCATCCTGATTGTTATCTAGAGGACATGGCTGATCTGGCGGTCAAGACCAAAGCTCTGGGCTATCATCTCGAGCAAGTGCAGGACTTCACTCCCACCCCGATGACCTTGGCCACGGAGATCTATTATTCAGGTTACAACCCTTACACCTTGGAGTCAGTTTTCGTTGCAAAGAGCAAAGAAGACAAACTTGCCCAACAGCGGTTCTTTTTCTGGTACAAGCCCGAGAACCGCGAGTGGGTGAAATCCATGTTGAAAAAGTTGGGACATCCCGAGTGGATTAAAAAATTGTTTTAACTTTGCGGCAAATTTCAAATAGAAAAAAAAAACCATGAAAAAACAACTCATCGGAGCCATGATGCTCGTAGCAGCCTTGATCATTACCGGTTGCAGCAACAACAATTCAGCCCAAAAGAACGTAAAGAACCAAAAAGAGAAAGAAGAAGTGAAAGAAAACCGCATGCTCATCATTGTTGATCCACAGATCGATTTCACCACAGGTAGCCTGGCAACCGCCAAAGGTCCGGAAGCCATGGAGCGTCTGGCCCAAGCCATCGACAACGGTGTGTTGGACAAATACACTTGGGTCATCATCACCCAAGACGCCCATCCCTCCAACCACTGCTCGTTTATTGAGCAAGGTGGCGTGTTCCCTCCCCACTGTGTTCAGGGCACTGAAGGCATGAACGTGTATCCCGTTTTACAGAAAGCTTTGGAAGACAGTAATTTCGGCAACTACCACTACATGACCAAGGGCGATCTTGCTGATAGGGAAGAATTCAGCGTTTTCCAAAATGCACAGAGCGGCGAGAAGCTGACAACAACTATTAAGGAAGAAGGTTTTGCAGGCATTGACATTTGCGGCATCGCCACTGATTACTGCGTATATGAGACCACCAAGGATTTGATGGAATTCTATCCTGCCAAACAGATCCGCATTGTCACCAATTGCCTCGCTGCTGTCGATGACAACGACACCAAACTAGCCGACCTGATGAAGGAACATGGCATCGAAGGGATTACCTTTTGATAAGTGAGGAGTTGGGAGTGAGGAGTTAGGAGTAAATACCCCGTAGGGGTTATAGCTCGGTAGCCTAGGGTTGGGCGAGCGAAGCGAGAACTACCCTGGGAAAACGGAAAACGGATTATGGGAAAATTCAAAGCATTTTGTGAGCGGAAGAAGGTCGATATGACCTGGAAAGCCTATTTCGTGGACGCCTTGGGCGCCATGGCGTTGGGTTTATTCGCCTCTTTGCTTATTGGCACCATCTTCCAGACCTTAGGCGACAAGACCGGTTGGGATGCCTTTGTGACCATCGCAAAATATGCCAAAGCTGCCACAGGAGCCGCCATTGCCGTAGCCATCGCCTACAAGCTCCGATGTGAGGGCTTGGTGCTGTTCAGCGCCATCGCTGTGGGCATCGCCGGCAATGAACTTGGCGGTCCCATGGGCGCCTACGTAGCCGTATTGGTAGCCATCGAATTGGGCAAGATGGTCTATAAGGAGACCCAAGTCGATATCTTGGTCACGCCTGCGGTCGTCATCATCAGCGGCGTGCTGGTGGCTTTCGCCATCGGTCCTGCCATCGGCAAGCTGATGACCGCCTTGGGCGCTTTCATAGAGCATGCCACCCAGATGCAGCCCTTCCTGATGGGCATCATCGTGTCGGTGGTCATCGGCGCTGTGCTCACCTTACCCATTAGCTCCGCCGCCATCTGTCTAGCCATTGGCTTGGGTGGCATTGCTGGAGGTGCTGCCACGGCAGGCTGCTGCGCCCAGATGATCGGCTTCGCCGTGCTGAGCTTCAGGGAAAACCGTTGGGGCGGGCTCCTCGCTCAAGGTTTAGGCACTTCCATGCTGCAAATGGGCAACATCGTGAAGAACCCTCGCATCTGGATTCCTCCCACCTTGGCTGCTGCCATCACTGGGCCACTCGCCACTTGCGTCTTCCATCTTGAGAACATCCCCATCGGCTCCGGCATGGGCACCTGCGGCCTCGTCGGACCAATCGGAATCTATACCGCCATGCCCGATGGCGGAGCCAACATGTGGATCGGCATGCTGTTAGTCTGCTTCGTGCTGCCCGCTGTGTTGTCATGGCTTTTCGGTATGATCTTACGCAAAATCGGCTGGATCAAGGACGGCGACCTCAAAATCGAATGCTGATGGCAAAACCCTTGTCACCCGACCAGGTCTTGGACAAAATGGCCAAGTACTGCGCCTATCAGGAGCGTTGTGTCAAAGACGTGACTGACAAGCTGAGATCCTTCGAGATCAGCCAAAAGGACCAAGACGAGATCCTCCGTTATCTGATTGACAACCGTTTCGTCAATGACGAACGTTTCGCCCATGCTTTTGTCCGCGGCAAGATCAACCAAAGCGGCTGGGGCCTGAACAAGATCCGTTTTCATTTGATGCAAAAGGGAATTGCCAAAGAGATTATCGAGGAAGCCTTACAAGATACTGACGAAGAAACCTATCGGCAACGCCTCATCGACATCTTGAAGACCAAAGCCAGGACCGTCAAAGCAGAAAACGATTTCGAAAAAAAGTGCAAACTGGCTGCCTACGCCATTCAAAAGGGATTTGAGGCCGGTTTGGTGTGGGAGATCCTCAAAGAAGATTTTGAAGAATAGAATGGTTTTCGTATCTTTGCACACCCAATTTGAATCATGAAGATCCGCAAGCAACTCATCACCCAAGCCCCAGAGTGCCTCACTGACCCTTTTAGCCAGGCACAGAACGTGATCATTTCCGTTCTATTCGCATTGGTGTTTTTGACTGCCTATACGCCTTTTTCTGACACTTCATGGTTCCAGCTGGGCACCAACAGCCGTTTCCTCGGAACGGTGGCCTTTGTGGGAATTGGCACCTTTTTCCTGGCTATCAGCCGCACGCTGATGACCTTTTGCGTTAGGAAGCTGCGGCATTTCGCTATGTGGGCATACCTGCTGTGGCTTTTCCTTGAGATCTTGGTGATCGCCATGTTCCACACCTATCTCTCCTATTTTTTAGTCAAAGCCACCTCCTATTCCTTGGGATACATTTTTGGGAAGAGCCTGTTGATCACCTTCGTTGCCCTGGCAGTGCCTTACACCATCGTCGATCTGATGATCCTGCTCAAGGATTCGCGCCGCAAGCTCACCCTTACCAAGAGCGATGCGGTGGAATCTGACAACGAAGCCTTGCCCGAGCACACTGAGATCATCAACCTGATGGACAACAACGGAAACCTGAAGCTCTCCGTAAAGCTCGACAACCTCTATTACATCAAGGCTGAAGACAACTACATCAACGTGTTTTACCAGCGTAGCGGCACCCTTGCCAGCTATATGCTGCGTTGCAAGATGAAGACCATCGAGGACAACTGCATAAATATCAATTCACTAATGCGCTGTCATCGGTCCTATATCGTAAATATCAAGAAAGTCAGCGTGCTGCACAACGAAGCAGACGGCTTTATCATCGATTTCGAACGGGAAGGATTGGATTCCATCCCGGTATCGAAAACCTATTCGCAGAAGGTGCTGGAGGCGTTTAATAAGAGGTAACAAAAAAAAGCACCCCAGCGGGGTGCCTTTATCAAAAAAAATTCTCTCGTTTTTTAATTGTTAGCAATTCATGCCGCCACAGCAGTGGATGACCTGACCTGTTACGTATGAGGAAAGGTCGGAGGCGAGGAAGAGCGCCACATTGGCGACGTCCTCGGGGGTACCACCGCGACGCAACGGGATCTGCTGTTCCCAGGCCTTGCGGACATCTTCCGGAAGGGCGTTGGTCATGGCTGTGATGATGAATCCCGGAGCGATGGCATTGTGACGGATGTTACGAACGCCCATCTCCTTGGCTGCACTCTTGGTGAAGCCAATGATGCCAGCTTTGGAAGCTGAATAGTTGCATTGGTTGGCGTTGCCTGAGACACCCACCACCGAACTCATATTGATGACGCTGCCGCCATTCTGTTTCCACATGATGGGTTGTACAGCCTTGGTAAAGTTGAACACCGACTTGAGGTTGACGTTGATGACGGCATCCCACATATCCTCGGTCATGCGTTTGAGGGCGGTATCCTTGGTGATGCCAGCGTTATTGACGAGGATATCGATACGACCGAAGTCCTTGACAATCTCGTCAACCACTTGATGCGTCTCTTCGAAGTTGGCGGCGTTGGAAGCGTATGCCTTGGCTTTGATGCCCATGGCTTGAAGCTCTTTCTCAGTCTCCATTACAACATCGTTCAAAGCGATATCAGTGAAAGCGATGTCACAGCCTTCCTGAGCGAAACGCATGGCGATGGCCTTGCCGATACCACGACCGGCGCCAGTGATCAGGGCTACTTTATTCTCTAGTAATTTCATGATTTAATGATTTAAAGATTTGAAGATTCAAAGATAAGAAAAAATTCTGTCTTCTTACTTCTGTCTCCTGTCTCCTTATTTCGAAGTGTATTCTTCAATCAATTTGTAAAGATCAGCGACAGTTTGGATTTTCTCTGTGTCGGCATCTTCAAACTTCAGGTTGAACTCGCGTTCCAGATCCATGGAGAGCTCGACAACGTCCAGTGAGTCGGCACCCAGGTCGTTGGAGAGGTTCTTTTCGGGAGTGATTTCGCTTTCATCGAGACCCAATTTGGAGGCGATGATGCTTCTGATTTTGTCTTGTAATGTTGCCATTGTTATCGGATTTAAGTTGTTCAGTTATTCAGTTGTTCAGTTATTTTTGGCGAGTGTCAGGAAGGAGGGCAAATGACAATTCACCTCTGACACACATTTTACCGCCGACGCTTAGCTTGGCGGAGCAGATGTAAATATTGGCACGATGCACATCGAGGGTGGCTTCCACTTCGACGGTGTCGCCGGGACGGACGCTGTTCTTGAAACGGACTTTGTCGATACCCGTGTAGAAGGTCAGCTTACCGATGAGGTCGTCCTTCATCAGCAAGGCGCAGGACTGGGCCATGATCTCGCAGAGGATGACACCCGGGACGACGGGTTCACCTGGGAAGTGGCCTTTCAGGAAAAATTCCTCGCCCGTCACATGGTATTTTGAATGAGCCACGTGGTTCTCGTCGAGGGTCATCTCATCGACCAGGAGCATAGGCTCGCGGTGCGGGAGGTACTGTTTGATTTCTTCTCTATTCATTAACGGCGAATTTTTACGAATTTATATAACGGCGAATTTTACGAATTAAACGAATTTTAAACTTTTCTAATGGCTACGCAGGCGTTGTGACCGCCGAAGCCAAGGGAGTTGGAGATAGCGATGTCGATATTGGTCTGGATGGCTTTGTTCGGTGTGTAGTCGAGATCGCATTCCGGATCAGGTTCGTCGAGACCGATGGTCGGGGGAATGATACCCGTGTTGAGTGCCATGACGGAGGCCACCAGTTCGATGCCGCCGGCAGCGCCAAGGGCGTGACCCATCTCCGACTTGGTGGAGCTGATGTGCGCTCTGCGGGCTTCTTCTTCGCCCATGGCGATCTTGATGGCTTTGGTCTCACCGCTGTCGTTCATCGGCGTGCCTGTGCCGTGGGCGTTGATATACAAGGACTCACCTGCTTTGTAGCCAGCTTCGTCTAGGGCTTGCTTGATGGCAAGGCTTTGGGTGGTACCATCCGGACGAGGAGCGGTGCTATGGTAGGCATCGCAGCTGTTGCCGTAGCCACAGACCTCGGCATAGATCTTGGCGCCACGCTGTTTGGCGTGTTCGTATTCCTCAAGGAGGAGGATGCCGGCGCCTTCAGCAATGACGAAGCCACCGCGGTTCTTGTTGAACGGCAGGGAGGCTCTCAACGGGTCCTCAGCCTTGGTCAAGGCCTTGCAGTTGGCAAAGCCAGCGATGCTGATGGGGTTGATGCCAGCCTCGCAGCCACCGGTGATGATGGCATCGGCGTAACCGTGCTTGATGGCGCGATAGGCCTCACCGACGGAATGGGTGCCAGTGGCACAAGCCGTCACGATCGGAACGCAGGGGCCTTGGGCATTGTAGCGGATGGCCACGCTTCCCGAAGCCATGTTGCCGATCATGGTGGGGATCATCAAAGGTGACACCCAACGGGGACCTTCCGCATTCATCTTAGTGATTTCACGCAAAATGGTATCGAAGCCGCCGATACCGGAACCGATATACACGCCGAGCCGCGAAGGATCGAGTTGTAGATCCTCGTTGTCCTTCATCGCCTGATAAGCGGCGGCCATGGCATAGATGGCAAAACGGTCGTTGCGTTTGGCAAAGGCTTTGTCAACGCCAGAGGCGATGGGATCAAAATCCTTCAGTTCGCCTGCAATCTTCACGGGAAGATCAGTGGTGTCGAAAGACTTGATAGGCGCAATGCCGCACACACCATTAATAAGATTATTCCATGTGGTTTCGAGGTCGTTGCCCACCGGCGAAACAACCCCCATACCTGTAATTACTACTCTTCTATTGTTCATAAATCTACCAAGCTTTAACCCCTACGGGGTATTTACTCCTAACTCCTAACTCCCAACTCCTAACTAACTTATTCCCATTCCCAGAGGCAAGCGGCGGAGACGAATCCAGCGCCGAAAGCACTCATCACAATCTTATCGCCTTTCTTGATCTTGTTTTCAGCGAGCATCTCATCCAGCAGGATCGGGATACTGGCGGAAGAGGTGTTGCCATATTTCTCGATATTTGTCGGGAATTTGTCCTCAGGTTGTCCCAAAATGCCGCGGATGCCGTCGATGATGCGCTTGTTGGCTTGATGCAACAGATAGTAGTCCACCTCATTGGCGTCAACCTTCTCATCGTTCAACACCCTTTGGATGTCCTTGGCCGACTCGGAAACGGCGGTACGGAACAAGTCCTTGCCTTTCATCATCAAGGGTTGGCCTTCGACCTGTTTTTGTTCAAAGGGGGTCTTTTCCATGTGGCGCTCATAATAAAGCACGTCGCGGTCGGAGATCATGGTAAGATGTACGTCTTTGAAAGCGTTGCCGGGACCCAGCACTACCGCACCGGCACCGTCACCGAAGAGGATGCTGGTGTCGCGTTCTTTCCAGTTGCAGTATTTGGTAGGTTCTTCGGCACACACAATCAGCACGTATTTCGCACGTCCGGCTTTCATCATGTCATCGGCGAGCATCAAGGCGTTGACGAATCCAGCGCAAGCCACGTTGATGTCGAGGCCGGGGCAGGTGACGCCGATGCGTTTTTGGATGATACAACTTAAACCAGGTGTAATATGTTCGTTGGCCACATTGGAGACCAAAAGGAAATCGATCTGGTCAGGAGTCAAGCCCGAGGCGCTGATAGCCTTGTTGGCTGCTTCCACTGCCAGGTCGTAAAGGGTTTCGTTCGATAAAAGGTGACGGGTTTTGATGCCCGTACGGGTTGAAATCCACGCATCGCTGGTATCCAAGAAGGTTGCCAGATCGTCGTTGCTCACCGTTAGTGAGGGTAATGCGCTTCCTGTTCCAATAACTTTCATGTTCGTAATTCAAATAAAAATCCGCTGCAAAAGTATATCGGTCGGAGCACACAAAAAGAAAAAGGTGGCTGTTGTGGGCAAAATGTGGCGAAAAAGCCCATTTTGGGACGAAATACCCCGATTTTAGGGACGAAAACCGGGGCATTTGTGAAAAAAGGAAGGATTTTAGGGACGAAAAGAGGCGGTTTTACATCCCCATTCCAACACCTTGCGGAGCACCTTGTGAGTCATCGGCACCTTGTTTGGCCATCTGTTCGAGTTCCATCTTACCGAAGCGGAAGGTCACGCCCACCGAGACGCTGCGGCTGTTGTACTTGGAACTGGAAGTGGATTGCACGTAGGGGCTGTAGTTGGTCTCACCCCAACTGTTCCAGTTGAAGATGTCGCTGGCATTAACAAACACCGACATCTTACGTTCGAAGAAGTCGGCCTTCAAGCCTGCATTGATGCCATAACGCGCATGCCAATTGCTGAAGAGCCGCTGTGTGGGTGAGCTATAATAACCCGAAGCCGTCACCTCTACTTTGTTCCAAAGCTTGGCCCAAAGGTTCATATTGAAGCTGTAAGACCAGTCGTTTTGTGTGTATTCCTGTCCGCCAAAGATGGTTTCGATATGCGAATTGTAGAGGTTGGCATAGAAACGCAAGTTGAAGAAACCGTTGGGACGGTACATCATGTTGTAGGAGAAGCCCAGCTGATGGCTCTTGCCAACGTTGACAGGATAGCTGTAAGGCACCACACGGCGGTATAAAGGATGATAGACGGACATTTGTATCTCACTGACCTCGTTCGACTTGCCACGATAGTAGGCCGACAAGCCCACCGATCCGAAATTCATGAAATACTTGGTCCAGCCTGCTTCAACAGAATTGGTATATACCCGGTCCAAATCGGGATTGCCCGTACTGAACTCGTCCTCATCGTAGAGGGGGAAGCTGCTCAGCGAATGCGCATCGGGAGCAGCAATACGTCGTGTGTAGCTCAAATTGAAGTTATGCATCGACTCCGTTCTATAGGACAAGTGCAACGAAGGTCTAACACTGAAGAAGGGTTTTGAGAAATTGTACTGGGTCGAGTCAACGTAAGTACCTCCTACCAGTTCGTGGCAGAAACGGATGCCCGGCTTCACGGTGAAGTTGCCAAACTTATGTTGCACGGTAATGAAAGCCTCATTGGTCAAAGTAGTGAAAGTGGCATCGTAGCTGCGATAAGCATCCCTGCCCCAATCGTCTTCACCCACCAAGGTGTCGTTCATACTATACACTCTTTCGGGCATATAACCCGTGTTCCAACCGATCGAAATCTCGCCATTCTCAGAATAGGGACGGTTATAAACCACTTCTGCCTCACCCCCAAAACTGTTGCGCGACTGGGTGGAATTGATGGCCCTACGGTATTCAACAGGCAAGGTAAAGCGGCGATCGACCAGACCTGAGCCTTTAAAGCCCCAAGTCATGGCACTGGCACTCACGGAAAGGTTATGACCTTTATTGTCAAACTTGTGCTGATAATACAGGCCGCCATTAACAAAGTAACTATTGTTGTTGGAGGTGGTATGGGTACCATAATCCACCAATGAAGGAGTCGGCCACGGAATAGCATTGGCATCCAAGAATTCCTCCCTGAAGGCATGCATACTGCTCTCGCTACTGCTCCAGTCAGGCCATCCGCTCACCCAGACATTCAGGCTATTGGCCGTATCAATTTCATAATCAAGGCTGAAATAGCCACCCGTATTGTAACTGTTGCTCTGGTATCTCGAAGAATCGATTTCGTGATTGGCAAGGATATGGTTGTCGGCAAACAGATTTTGATCTATTGCGCCATTACCCTTCCAGATGGAATAACCGCCATTGATGTAGGCATTGAAGGTCAGTTTGTCATTCGACCAAACGTATGACATCCAAGGGGTAACTGAAGGTCTAGTAGAGCCGTTCACACCGAAACTGAAAAACTCGTTCTTCTGTACCTTCGCATTCGTCACGATATTGATGATACCGTCAGCCTTGGAGCCATATCGAGCAGAAGGATTGGTGATGACCTCCACATGGTCGATACTGTTGGCAGGCATGGTCTGGATATAGGTCTTGAGGTTCTCCTCCGTCATGTGCGAAGGCTTATCGTTGATCCACACCTCCACGCTTGAAGTGCCGCGCAAGGTGATGTTGCCTTCCACATCCACCTGAACACCTGGAGCGTTCTGCAAGGCATCGGACAACGTACCCGTCTGGATGCTAGGATCTTCCGCTGTATTATACATGGTCTTCTCCCCTTCCACAGCAAACAAAGGCCGTTTCTCAGCAATGACCACTTCGTCGAGTTTCATTGTGCCCGCTTTGAGTTTCAAGGTACCCACGTTCACGTCACCTTTCACCGTTACCGGCATGGAGAATGACTCGTAGCCGATGGCCGAAATCTTCAGGGTCATCTCCCCTTTGGGCACCATTTGAAGCGTAAAAGCGCCCTTGTCGTCAGAAGCTGCACCACTCACAAAGGCAGAGTCGGCCACCCGGAACAGGCCCACATTCACAAAGGGAACACCTTGGTTGTTGGATTCATCAACGATTTTACCATTGATGGTGCTTTGGGCAAACACCGAAGAGGTGACAATCAAAGCAATGACGAAAGAAAGAAGCAGTTTTTTCATTGTTTAAGGTATTGACGTTGTTATAACTAAATTTTTAGTTTTATAGTATCTGGATTTAAAAATATTTTTTGTTTGTAGTGTATTAGTAAACTAGTACGCTGCAAAAATACAGCTTTTTTTATTCGTGTCAAGAAAAAAATGTATTTTTTATCAAGAATTAGAGAATTTGAGATTTTTTCTTTTTGACGTTTGAGAATTGTTCGGAATTTGAGAGAAAAACGCTAGCGTTTTTCCTTCTCTAATTCAAGAAACTTCAAACAAAGACAATCTTTTGAAAATCTCAAATTCTCTAATTCTTGACATTTTAAAACTATTGTCTAACCAGCTGTTTACAAAATGTCTCGACTTCTTCTTTTGATGACCATTCTCTCGTGATCATGAACTTGCCGTTATCGATGCCGCACATCACCTGCCAGTCTTGAATCACGACGCCCTCCATGACAATCGCCGTCCTACGCCCCGCTATTTCAGTGGTAAACCGATACCAGAGCTGTCGTGCCTCAGAAGTCATAGACACGAACAACTGCGCGGGTTCATCGTTGGGATTTCTACGCGGATGGGTACATACCACATATGCCACCAAGGGCTTGCGGTGCATAACTGCAGAACTGATGGCCGGGCCTTCTGGCGTAGTCTTTTTCAGGGCGTACAATAGAGATGTGCCTTGACGCGTCTCTACTGGATCTGACTGAAAATTACTTCTCATAACAACAAGAGAATCACCTTGTTGCCAGTTTTCCGTCACAATTGGCACATCCTCCTCAGCCACAAGTGTATCGGCATAAACTTCCCAAAACTCCAATGTGCCTTCCGATGACAAGTCATCCGCTGGTCGCACATATTTCTTGTTATGCCAAGTTGGAGGCAGTTTCAGATGCGAAGCAACAATCATATAAGCCCAAACATCAAGGCCAAGGAACATGACAAACATGGCGACACAGAACCACTTTTGCCTACTGCCGAATCCCGTTCTCTTGTCCGTTGGGTTTTCTGAGGCCTCTATCTTTTGGATAATATCGTCACAAGGTCGTGTTACATGGCGAAACCCAATCACCCCAATTCCCACAAAAAACACAAGCGTAAAACAAAGCACAGCGAGGAATCTGCCAAAGCTCGGAAAGTGATCGTATCCAGTATGAGCAAACAAGCCCACACTTAGGATTAACATGGGAACAGCGCTTAGGATCGTAAATAATGTGAAGAGTTTCTTGAATCTTCGGGCTTGGTTGGAAAGCGTCAGTAAGTCGTTGTTCTCTATGGTTTTGACGTGCAATTTTCTCAGCATCCACATCTCTACGGCAAAGCTCACCAAGCAATAGGACATCCAAAACAGCCTCAGCGAAAGATTGTTGCCAAATTCCCATTTGGTGATCAGCAGACCGCAGAGGAGCGCAACTGGATAGAGTAGGTATTGTTTCCAACGGTAGCGCATATAGAAATCCACGTTGCTCTTGATAGACGACTTCATCAGCCGGTCGTTGACGATTTCCTGTTGGTCGAACTGCTGTTTCAGCGTTTCGTATTGCGCCTTCAGTTGGTCCAGTTCGGAGAGATTATTGTTTTCGTTGTTTTCCATGATGATTCCCTTTCATTCGTTTTTCGACATTTTCACCAGTTTGTCCTTGATGCGTGCCAGCCTCACCCCTACATTGTTGGGCGTGATGCCGATGATGGCCCCGATTTCGTCGTAGGGGATGCCTTCGAGCCAGAGCAGCACGAGGCTGCGGTCGATCAGCTCCAATTGCGAGATGAGGTCATGGAGTTTGCGCACCTGCTGTGTCTTGGGGTCGTCGGCCTCAAAGGGGTCGATGTCCACCGTCAGCGGCACCGTCACGATACGACGGCGTTCCTTCTTGTCCTGGTTGATGGCCGTGTTCAAGGCCACACGATAGACCCATGTGCGCGCACTGCTTCGGCCTTCGTAATGGTCGAAGCCATTCCAAAGCCGGATCAAGACCTCTTGAAACAGGTCCTCCACTTCGGTCTTGTTATGCGAAAACATATAACACACCGTGTAGATGGTCCGCTTATGCTCACGCACCAAAAGTTCAAACTGATATTCCTTGTCGTTGTTCATAATGCGTTTTTCGTTGCAACGTTCATCATGTTAGACAACAAAGGAATGGAAAACTTACATCACAGTAACGAATTCTGTTAAAATATCGTTTTTGGTTTCGATTCGAATCAGATACAAGCCTTTTTCAAATCCACTGAAATCATAGCTGACCGCATCGCCGTGGGCAACGCTTTCGAACACCTTTTCACCTATTAAATTATAGATGGCGATATGTTGGATGCTTTCAGCCTCGATGGTCACGTGGCCTTGGGTGGGATTGGGATAGACCTTGGCAGATTGGTTTTCAGCTTCTGCGACGGCTGTGCAGTCTTCTATGATATTGGTGAACTGCTCATGCCAGGCAGAGTTTTCATAAGTCGAAACGCATCCGCAAGGCACCACAAGGATAGTACTGCCAAAGCCACCAAAAGGATAGATGCCGAGTTCAGGGGGTGTTACAGCCAAGATGACAGCATCGGCGAAGCCAGAGCAACTTGCAAAAGCAAAACTACCAACAAAAGTCAGGCTTTTTGACAAGGTCAACGAACCATTGAAGCCACAGCCTTCAAAGGCACTGGAACCTATTGAAGTCACCCTATCGGGAATCTCCAACGAGCCAGTGAAGCCGTCGCATTCCTCGAAAGCCCAGTCAGGGATGGTTGTCAGCGATTCGCTAAGGACCAATCTACCGTCAAAACCCGTACAATTGGCAAAAGCCGATTCGCCTATCTCCAACACCGTATTGGGTATGACCAAGGAACCTGTCAGTCCAGTACAGCCCTCGAATGCATACTCACCAATGGAGGTTATTTGTTCGGGAATCACCAATTCGCCTGAAAGCGCACTGCAAAAGTAAAAGGCATCGTCGCCGATACGGGTTACATCGTCAGGAATGACGGTGTTTTGGCATCCTGTGATCATCTCGTTCACATCCGTTTTAATGATGGCATTGCAGCCGTTTCGGGAATCATACACCGGATTGCTACTTTCAACGACGATTTCAGCCAATGCAGCGCATCCACCAAACGGGTTCATGCCAATGAAGCCTACTGAACCCGGAATGGTAATGGAGGTTAAGCCAGTAAAGAAAAACGAATAACCTCCAATGGAAGAGACTGAGTTCGGAATCGTAACGGAGGTCAACCCAGTACAACGGTTGAAAGCATCTTCAGCGATGGAGGTCACCGTATTCGGGATGGTGGAGTTTTTGCAGCCAAATTTGAGTTCATTGGTATAGGTCCGAATCACCGCATTGCAGTTATCGCGCGAGTCGTAATCCTCGTTGGCTGGATCAACCACAAAGCCATCGATGCCATCACAACCATAGAACGGCGTATAGCCGATATCCTCGACCGAGGCCGGGATAGTGATAACACCGGTGAACCCACACTTATCAAAAGCATCATCGCCAATCTCTTTTATGGTATTCGGGAGAACCAAAGTACCTGTTAGTCCCGTGCAATAGGCAAAGGCATAGCTATCGATGATGGTGACTGTATATGGATTGCCATTATAGTAGGCCACGGTCGGGATGTTGAGCGTTCCCGTCGCTTCGTAACCGTCCACGTGACCCGTCACCGTCACCGTGACGTCATCGTAATTAATCGAGTATTCCAAATCACCGTAGGTGAAATCTTGGGCGTTCAGCTTGGTTGTGCCAAAGGCGAATGCCACCAGCATTAAGGACACTTTTAGTAAAATTGTTTTCATGGTTGTTCTTCCTTATCTTTTCGTTGGGACAAAGATAAGGAATTATTTCTAACCATAGCAATTATCCCTGCCAAAGCCGCCACACCTATGGCGACCCACCACCAACGAAAGGGAAGCGCTTCCTCCTCGACACTTGTTTTTTCGGGTTCGGGCTCAATATAATAAATGTACTTGCCCTCGCGGATGAGTTGTTGTGTGTAATTCAGGATGGAGTCGCCATTGGCGAAAGAAAGTTCCTCGGGTGTGAAATTGACGGGATAGTCGGGAAGAACTCCTCGACCATAGGGGAAACGCTCGTTGACCACCGTGTCGAACACCACCTTGATCGTTGGGATTTGGATGGCTATATCGGAATTGGGCAACACATATTGCGTAAAATTTTCTGCCTTCATTTGATGGTAGGCCGAACCTGTCTCACGTCCGACGATGACGCCTCGATTCTGCTTTTTCACCCAGCCTGCAAAACAGGTGGAGGCCGAAAACGAAGTCTCGTTGGTGAGCACATACAGCCGCCCCTTGTAGTTGACCAAGGAATCTGGATTTCTCCATTCTGGCTCGTCCAACACGAAACCCTCGCCATTGGGAAGCGGCTTATAATCAGCAAACGGGCCATCCTCACCATTATCCACAGGACAACTGCCGAAGCAAGCATAACTGTTTTTCTTGTTCACAATTTTGCGCAGACTGGTGCAAAACGGTTTCTGGGCCAGATAGGCATAAATGCCTTCCACCGAGGCTGATGGTCCGCCGTGGTTGAAACGAAGGTCGAGGATTAGGTTGGAGATGCTGTCGGAGATGAGGTTGGAGAAGATCCCTTTCAGTTGCTCTTGTCCCAAGTCATCAAGTTCGAAAGTACGGAGGGTGAGATAAGCTACTGAATCTGAGAGTTTCTCATATTCGAAATGCTCCAACATCTTCCCATTTTTATCCACATGATATTGACGATATTGGTATTCCATCCACTGCGGTTCACGGTAAGGGACTTTGCGCGTCATCTGCTCAAAACGCTTTGTTTCGCCATCGGCAAAAGTGACCATAAGGTTGGCATCTTTCGCGATTTGCCGGCAATAGTAGGTGTCCACTCCATATAGAAGCACGTAATCCCCATAGCTCTTCACATAACCATCGGAAAAGGCAGCATACTCTAACAAGATATTTCTCAGTGAATCAGCAGGTATGCCGTTCACCGAAACCACTGTTTTGCCGAGATAGTCTTTGTATCTTGGAACAGTGCGCCATACCTGTAATGTGTCGTTGAACCAACCTAAACACACCGAGGAAGGCAGTCCACTTGTACCCGTCACTTTCGGCGCTGAGATGATGGCCGTATGGCTGTCGTGGATTTTCCCAAGCAATTTGAAAATCAATACCTCAAAATCACTTCTGGAGATGGTTTCGCCTATTGCAGCCAATTTATTTTTAATATAGGTATCGAATTCCTCTTTCGGTGTGTAGTCATAAAGGCCCGGGAAGGCGTCTTCAAGAGCCAACATCATACTGTCAATGTCAACTTGTGCTTCCTCATACGTCAATTGGGTCTTGTTGTTCGCCTTGGGTGGAATGAAGGTCGTTTTCAGTCCGAAAGGTGTCATCGGATCGTCGGCTTTTGAGTTTTTCGAGATACTGATACAAATGCAAGGTTGCTTAATCTTCTTATAAAGGTATCCGACCGTGCCCAAGGTGTCGCCTCGGTGTATTTTCTCGCCTGTTTTAAATAGTCTTGTTGGACGGATGCCATCAATATAAAGGATTCTTCCATCGGACATCTGCACGCCAACCCACAAACTTGTGTTGTGAATTTTTTCCTGAGTCATATTGTCCCATTCAAGGAAAAGCAGAGAATCTTGCTCATAGTTACCTGTCTGTTGGGCAAAACATATCAACGAGCAGCTCCAACTGTTGCGGTAGCCCAACAAGGCACTATGGATTTTCCCGTCCACAGGGCAAAGCACGGGGGTTCCCAAGGGCGCCCCGATGATCAAATCTCCGAAATTCAGTTCGGCTTGTGTCTGCGCGTCCGCCACGCCGATATAGTCCTGCGGGCGGTAAAGGATGCCTTCGCCAGCCTGTTTACCTGAGATGGGCCAAAGGAAAGTTTCCTGTCCGACGGCAAAGTTGCCGGCAAGAAGCAGCAGAATGAAAAATTGGAATCTTTTTCGCATAGGGACTTGTTTTTGAAATGACAAGGCAAAACTACCACCTTTGTCAAGCAGTTGAAAGGGCGGTCCAAACTATTTTGGGTTTGAAAAAATGTAGATTATTGATTATAAACAAGATACAATAGACTTGATTCCAAACTTTCTTACCACTTCCCAGACGAGATAATTGCTTTCAAGACGTTATCGACAAACAAATCACATCCCATTATCTCTTTCATTTTGATAGGATTTCCACTTTTCAGGAATGGCCAAATCAAAACCCGATTCTTTTAGATGCACGATATCGGGCAAAAGACATTGACGAAATCTTGATTCATAACGTTCCAGGTTGATTACTCGCGAAGTACTAATGTTACTCAAACTATTGGAATGGTGAAAGGGAGGGAAAAAAACAAACACCTTGGTCCCTGCTTGCAAAGCTAATTCGATAGCAGGTATCATGTCGCTATCAGCAGAAACCACAACAGCTATATCACAAAGATGGTTGTTGGCATCGTTTACAATTTGTGTGGCGATTCGGACATCCGACTCCTTTTCTTCGTATGTTTGAATCAAATAACCACAATTAAAGCAAGTTATAGTCTTTCGCAGATATTTTCCCAGAATTAATCGAAATTTAGGATTATCCTTATTAGCCTGAAAAAAGGCATTTTGTCGCAATGCTTTATCGGTGTTGTTGGGCCTGGCTGAAAAATACTTCACACACTCCAATTCCTGATCAGGTTTTATGAATTTTTCAAAAAATTTTATCACATCAAGCCAATAGTAACGTCTCCATCGATGGTCTTTTTTTAGACCATAATAGAAATTAAAACCATCAACATATACTATAACTTTCTGTTTTTCCATCGTATTCAAAAAAAAGCCCACTTTGAGGGTGGGCAAGCCTTAGTATATTCCACCTAAGGGGGATTCGGATGCAAATATACGCACTATTTTTGAAAAGTCAAGAGTTTTGACTAAATTTTTTAAAAAAATATGGTAAAAAATTAAAGACAGACGCTATTGCTCTAACCTTCACCCATCTTTTTCTTCACACGACCCCTGATTTTATCCACCATATTCACCGTGGTGCCGAGGTAATCCGCTTCCTCTTGACGCGAGACTTTAAAATGCGAGAGGATGAAGGATTTCTTTTCGTCCTCATCCAAGTCGGGGTATTTTTGACACAGGGTTTCCCATAGGCCAGGATACTTCGCTTCCACTACGGCGAGCATGGCCTTCCAATGGTCCTTTTCACCAAAAACAGCTTGTTCCACATCGTTGAGGAGGTTTGCTCTCTTGCCATTCAGATAGTTGTCCAACAACAACATGATCCGCTGTTCCTTGTCCAAAGCCTCCGAAAGCCGATCGGCATAGTCATGCTGGATTTGCTCGTGTTCAGCGTCTTTTTGCGCCAAGGCTTGGTTCTGTTGCTTGAAGTGGAACAACTCTGCATTGATCTCGGCTTCTTGTTTCCGTTTTCTTGCCAATCGGATTTGGGAAATCAAGAAGGCCAACAAAACCAAGGCCGCGACAACGCTAATCAAGATGATCCAACGCTGTTTGGCAATGATCTTCTGGTTCATCTCGTTTTGCAGCACCTCATAGTCGTATTTCCGCTGAATACCATACAAGTTGTCTTTCTCGTCTTTTAGATTATGCCTCGCATAGCCTCTTGTGAACCTCTCGTAATATTGCAAGGCCAACTTGTAATCACCGCGTTCCTCAGCAAATCTAGAGAATTCCCAATAGTCAAAATAATGTTCATCGTTTTCAACGGTATCCAACGCCCCCCACATCGCTTCCAACTGACCCCAAAAATAGGTAGCAGAGTCCATGTTTCCCACTTCCTCATATACCGTTCCCATACTGCGATAATAATAAGCTTTCTTCTCATCGGTATCCAGCCCCGTAATTGCCTTATACTTCCAAAGATACTTCACGGCCTTGTCATAGTCACCGCGTTCGAAATTCAAGACATAGTAATTCGTCAGGACCGCCAACCAAACATCTTGATCTTGGCCTTTCTCGGCATAGGC
Organism: uncultured Bacteroidia bacterium; assembly: GCA_902800965.1. GTDB lineage: Bacteria > Bacteroidota > Bacteroidia > Bacteroidales > F082 > Limimorpha. The sequence continues at coordinate 44,099 of CADCGK010000002.1, forward strand.
AAGTCCTTGATCCATACACATCTTGGCACTGTCAAATTCATGGAATGCCGTGTAGGCAGAGCCCATCAGGTTCCACAACTTGGCGCGCTCATCGTAATGCGGTCCGAAGCCTTCATCGGCAGCCTTCAATCGCCCAATGTATTCATCCTTTGTCTCGCCTTTGCGATACAGCATGTCGCCAATCTGGTAACGGGCACGCGATGTCGTGAGTGAATCACCTGCCAATAAGCCGTAATGCTCCGCATTTTTTAAGGCTTCCATGGCAAAGGCCTCGTCGTCGGATTCCAAATAGGCATAACCTTCTTCCAGCGACTGTCGTGCTTGGTCAAGCAGTTGCCTCGGATCGGGTTTGCAGGCAGTCAATGCCGCAAGAAGGAGAAACAAAATCAGAAGACGCATTTTCATAACGCAAAATTATAAAACACCTCTTAATTCTAAATTCCAAATTCTTAATTATTTCGTACCTTTGCACCCAAATTAACACATACTATTCACCATGATCACTTTAGACCAACAAAAAGAATTATGTAAGAGGGTTGAGGCCTTGAGGAGGTATCTTTGACGTGGACCGTCGTACCATAGAGGCCCAAGAATTAGACGAAAAAACCCAAGATCCGCAGTTTTGGAGTGACCCGAAAGCCGCTGAGCTTACCATGAAGAAAGTGCGTGAGGTGAAAGGCTGGCTCAACGGCTATAAAAAGGCTGAAGAAGCCTACAACGACTTGGCGGTGTTGTTTGATTTCGCCAAGGAAGGCGAAGCCACCGAAGAAGAGGTGGATGCACAATACGCCGAAGCCTTGAAGATTGTGGAAGACCTGGAATTCAAGAACATGCTTCAGGAAGAAGCCGACCCGATGAGCGCCGTGCTGAAGATCAACGCTGGCGCAGGCGGCACCGAGGCCCAGGACTGGGCGCAGATGCTGATGCGCATGTATATGCGTTATGCCGAAAACCACAAGTACAAACTCACTATTTCCAACTTACTCGAAGCTGAGGATGCCGGCATCAAGCAGGTGACGATGAAACTCGAAGGCGACTATGCCTACGGCTACCTGAAAGGCGAAAACGGCGTACACCGTCTGGTGCGCGTGAGTCCTTACAACGCCCAAGGCAAGCGCATGACCTCGTTCGCTTCCGTGTTTGTCACACCGCTCATCGATGACAGCATCGAGATTGTGGTAGAGCAATCGAGGTTGTCGTGGGACACCTTCCGTAGCGGCGGCGCCGGTGGACAGAACGTCAACAAGGTGGAATCGGGCGTGCGTTTGCGCTACCAATACAAAGACCCCTACACGGGCGAGGAAGAGGAAATCCTCATTGAAAACACCGAAACCCGCGACCAACCCAAGAACAAGGAGAATGCCCTGCGCCTCTTGAAGTCGCAACTCTACGACCGTGAGATGCGCCACCGCATGGAGGAGCAGAACAAGATCGAAGCGGGAAAGCTGAAGATTGAATGGGGCAGCCAAATCCGCAGCTATGTGTTCGACGACCGTCGCGTGAAGGACCACCGTACCAACTACCAGACCTCCGATGTTCAAGGCGTGATGGATGGCAACATTGATGCGTTTTTGAAGGCGTATTTGATGGAATTTGGCGCCAAAAGATGATTATAAATTATATAAACTAATTCTATGAAAACCCTAACCATCATCACCATGTTTTTGGCCATGTTAGCCAAAGACCCGACTCCAGCCATTCAACAATTTGTGAGCACCTATTTCCCCAAGGCCACCATCCTGTTCACCCAACACGATGAAGGTGAATACGAGGTGAGACTGAGCGACGGAACGGAAATCGACTTCACCCGCAAAGGCGAATGGAAAAACATCGATTGCAAGCACTCTAACATCTACACCTGCGTGCCTGCCGACCTCATCCCTGTCGAGATTGCCAACTACGTGAAAGCCAGTTTCCCCGACGAAGATATCATCAAAATCGACAAGGACAGAAGAGACTGGGAAATCGAATTGAGCAACCGACTAGAAATCAAGTTTGACAAGAAATTCCGAGTCCTCGAAATCGACGACTAAGGTTATTAAAAACGTATAATATGATCACTTTCTTTATCGCTTTGGCCGTCCTCATTCTCGGCTATTTGATATACGGAAAGATCGTGGAGAAGCTCTTTGGAGCCGACCCGAATAGGCCCACACCTGCTACGACCATGGCTGATGGTGTGGACTACGTTCCGATGAAGCCATGGCGCATTTTCCTGATCCAGTTTTTGAACATCGCCGGCGTGGGTCCCATCATCGGGGCCATTATGGGAGCGCAGTTTGGAACGGCCTCTTTCCTTTGGATTGTGCTGGGCAGCATCTTCGCCGGTGCGGTACACGATTACCTGGCGGGCATGATCTCCTTGCGCGACAAGGGAGCTAGTCTGCCTGAAATCCACGGCACTTACCTCGGAAACGGCGCCAAGCAGATCATGCGCGGCTTCACCGTCATCCTGATGATTTTGGTCGGCGTGGTGTTTGTCAACACCCCTGCCACCTTGCTTAACGCTCACTTCACCCAAGGCTGGAACCCCTATATCTGGATCATCATCATCTTGGCTTATTATCTGATAGCCACCCTGTTACCCATCGACAAACTCATTGGCAAGATTTACCCCATTTTTGGCATCTTGCTGTTGGGCATGGCCGTGGCCATCTTCATTGCCTTTATCATCTACAAGCCTGAGATTCCCGAACTGTGGAGCGGCTTGCAGAACCGTCATCCTGATGCGCCCAACAACCCCATCTTCCCGATGATGTTCATCTCGATTGCCTGTGGTGCCATCTCGGGTTTCCACGCCACGCAGTCACCTTTGATGGCCCGTTGCATGATCAATGAGAAACAAGGCCGCCCGATTTTTTACGGTGCCATGATCACCGAAGGTGTCGTCGCCTTGATTTGGGCTGCTGCCGCTGCCTATTTCTTCGGTCCCGACAGCGTGGTCGATGTCACGGGCAAGAGCGGTGCCGCCATCGTGGGTGTCATCGCCAACACCTGGTTTACCCCTATCATCGCCACCATCACCATCCTGGGGGTCATCAGTGCCGCCGTCACCTCGGGTGACACGGCCATGCGTTCCGCCCGACTCATTGTGGCCGACTTCATGCATTTCGACCAGAAGCCCATCAAGAACCGTCTGATCATCGCCATCCCGATGTTCGCCATCACCGCAGCCATTTTGGTTTACAGCATCGCCGATGCCAAAGGCTTCCAACTGATTTGGCGTTATTTCGCCTGGGCCAACCAGGTGCTTGCCACAGTCACCCTATGGGCCATCTCGGTCTATCTTGCCAAAAACAAAGGCAAACTCTGGTATCTGATCACCCTCATCCCTGCCCTCTTCATGACCATGGTGACGGGCTGCTTCCTCTTCGTCGCCAAGGCCGCCGATGGAGGATTGGGTTCCGTGCTGCCGAGACCTGTGGGTTACGGCATCGGTGCAGCCATTACGTTGATCGGGTTGGTTCTGTTTATAGTTTGGAATAAAAAACAAAAAAAACATGAATAATAGATGGAAATTGGTCTTTCAGGCCGTAATTCTTGTCCTTTGCTTCGCCTCTTGCTCGCCGATTGTCCACAAGAACATTAGCAAAAGGCTTCCCCCATTGGATGAAACCAAAAATGTGGTCATTTACGATGTCGGGGTGATGCCACCCAAAAACGCTGAAGTGCTGGGGAGCGTCATGGTGGAGAATGGACTGGGCCGTTGCGATTGGGAACGCATTCTAAAGAAGGCCCAAGAAACCGCCAGGTCTGTCGGAGGAAACGGACTTGAGATTCTTGAACATGCTTATCCGGGCGACATCGATCTCTGTCACATTATCGTGGCCCACATCCTCAATATCGACCCGAACAATAAGCCCGCTGAGCCTTCGGAGTTTGCCAAACAGAACTTCCATGACTATGTCGTTTTGACAGAAGGTGACACCACGCGTTGCATGATAACGGACGAAAACCAGCAGATGCTTTGCTTCGTCTATGAAGGGCAAGGTCTGGTCAGAAGGGCTCAGGTTGAAAAACAAAAGATTCTCGCCTATCACATCGATGACCCTGTAGCCTTGGCGGATCTTCAATACCAGCGGACCAAAAAAGACTTTACGGTACGTTTCGGTTTCGACGGAGGCTACACTTTCCGAACTGCCCGGATACCCAGTGATGCTTCTAGCGACTATAAGGATTATCTCCGCAAACTAAAGAGAGGGCCCGTGGCAGGAGCGGATGTGCGGTTCAATGTTGACAACATGTACACGCTCGGCCTTCACTACAGCCGTTTTATGAGCAATAATTCGGCCTATTTCTATGCCTACGACGAAAACGAAAATTATTACGAAGGCATCGTCAGTGACGACCATGTCATCAATTTCTACGCCTTTTCGTTTGGAGGCTATGGATTCAACAGAAAAAACGAGAAGCATCGCTTGCTTATCGAGTATCTGATAGGGCTTATGACCTATTACGATTACGCGGAAGAGTTTGGTTACAAGTACAATGTAAAAGGCGCCACCTTGGGGATGGGCGTTGCCTTGGATTATGATTATATGCTTTCGAAACATATAGGCATCGGTGCAGGGTTTTCATACTGCGGAGGTTTGCTCTCCAAGGTTTATGTCAACAACGCTGAGGAGGATCTCGGGCAGAACAAAATCGGACTTGGTCGCATCAATCTCACGGCAGGTGTCAGGTTTTATCTTTAATTCTTTGTCATGATCTCCGTCCAAAATCTCAGCATGCACTTCACCGGTGACGATTTGTTCACCGACATCACCTTCTTGATTCGGGAGAAGGACCGAATCGGTTTGGTGGGCCACAACGGTGCCGGTAAGACCACCTTGCTCAAGCTGATCTGTGGACTGGAGCAGCCCTCCAAGGGCGATGTCATCGTGCCCGAAGGCGTCACCATCGGTTATCTGCCCCAAGAGAAGAACGTTAACAGCCCCAACACGGTATTGGACGAGGCCATGACCGCCTTCGACGAGTACCACCAACTGGAATGGGAGGTGGAGCAGCTGCAGAAGGCCATGATGGAGCGCACCGACTACGAAAGCCGGGAATACCAGCGCCTCATCGAGCACCTCAACCTACTCAACGACCGCCTGAACATGATGGGTGGAAACGCCATCGAGGGTGAGGCCGAACGTATTTTGGTCGGACTGGGTTTCGAACATGAAGACATGCAACGTCCCATGCGGGAGTTCAGCAACGGTTGGCAGATGCGTGTGGAGTTGGCCAAAATCCTGCTGAAGAAGCCCAACCTATTGCTTCTCGACGAGCCCACCAACCACCTCGACATCGAGTCCATCCAATGGCTGGAAGGCTTCCTGAAGTCGTACTACGGCGCTATCCTGATGGTCTCGCACGACCGAGCCTTCCTCGATAACATCACCATCCGTACCATTGAGATCTCGAACGGCAAGATCTACGACTACAAGGCCTCCTACTCTGATTATGTCACTCTCCGCGAAGAACGGGTGGACATGCAGCGCAACGCCTACAACAACCAGCAGCGTGAGATAAAGGAGATCGAGGCCTTCATCGAGCGGTTTCGCTACAAGGCCACCAAGGCCAAGCAGGTGCAGAGCCGCGTGAAGCTGTTGGAGAAGATGGATGAAATTGTGGTCGATGACATCGACAACACCGCCATCCACTTCAAGTTTCCGCCAGCACCCCATTCAGGCAAGGTGACACTCGAGCTGAACCATGTTGGCAAAACCTACGACGACAAAGTCATTTTGAAGGATGTCAACCTGCTCATTCCCAGAGGTGAGAAAATTGCTTTTGTGGGTCGCAACGGCGAAGGCAAATCCACCCTCTCGAAGATCATCTGTGGCGTGCTCGACCATGAAGGCGAGGTGAAGCTCGGCCATGAAGTCAAGATTGGATACTATGCCCAAAACCAGCAGGACATGCTCGACATGAACAAGACCGTGTTTGAGACCTTGGACGATGTGGCTGTTGGCGACATGCGTCTGAAAGTCAAGGCCTTGTTGGGCGCTTTTCTCTTCCGAGGAGATGACATCGACAAAAAGGTAAAGGTGCTCTCCGGCGGCGAAAAGGCCAGACTTTCTTTGGCAAAGATGCTTCTCTTCCCTACCAACCTTTTGGTCTTGGACGAGCCCACCAACCATCTGGACATGCTCTCAAAAGACATTCTGAAGAATGCCTTGATTCAATACGATGGCACTTTGATCATCGTCTCACACGACCGCGACTTCCTGCAAGGGCTGACCAACAAGGTATATGAGTTCAAGAAGCCCAACATCAAGGAATATATTGGTGACATCTACGACTTTTTGGAGCAGAAGAACCTCAACCATCTGAAAGAATTGGAAATCGCCGCCAAGCAACAGCCACAAAAAGTCACCACCGAGCCCGTTTCACAGAACAAGATCAACTACGAGCGCAAGAAGCAAATCGACGCCAAGCTACGCAAGGTCGATAAGGAGATTCAGCGTTTGGAGGATGCCATCGGCAAGATGGAGCAGGAGTTAGCCTCTTTGGACGAGATCATGAGCCATCCCGACGAGCACCCCGAGGTGAAGGTGGATAACGACCTGTTTTGGTCCTACGGCAAGAAAAAAGAAGCGCTCCAACAGCTCATGGATGAATGGGGCGAGAGACAATTGGAGCGCGAAGACGTTTTAGCTGAATATAATTAGCCGAAGGTGACTTATTGAATCACTAGATCAAACGGCATCCTAGCTTGGATTCCAGTGTTCTTCTGGAGGTTCTCCAAGCCTACGTAGTAGTGATAATACACGCCAAGTTTCTGTTTCATGATGGCTTCAATCTCATCAGGCTTGTTCATCGATTCCATGATACGAGTGAAGAAGTCTTTTTCCTTAGGCAGCTCCACTACTTTGTAGTCGCTGCCGAGGTTAGCTTTCTGCACAGCATAGGCAATGGCATCTTCCAGATCGCCCAACTGGTCAACCAGACCGATTTCAATTGCATCGGCGCCAGCCCAAACGCGTCCTTGTCCAATGCTATCAACATAGCTTTGGCGCAAGCCACGGCCCTCGGCTACACGACTGGTAAAATCGTCGTAGGTCTTTACCACATTCTCCTGCAGTTTTGCGTATTGGAAAGGTGTAAGCGGTTCGACAATGGTGCCAAAGTCGGCATTCTCATTAGTCTTGACCACGTCGAAAGTCAGACCGATCTTGTCGTTAAGGAAGCCTTTCATGTTCGGGAAGGTGCCAAACACACCAATGGAGCCTGTAAGTGTTGTAGGATCAGCAAAGATACGATCACCTTTGGCTGAGATCCAATAGCCGCCTGAAGCCGCATAGTTGCCCATCGAGACGATGACCGGCTTCACCTCTTTGGTAAGGTCAAGCTCACGACCGATGATGGCCGAAGCCACAGCGCTGCCGCCAGGAGAGTTGACACGCAGCACAACGGCTTTCACATTATTGTCCTCACGTGCTTTGCGAATCGTTTTGGTAAGGTTTTCAGAATAGATGTTATCATCATTGCCCTTGCCGTCGAAGATCTGGCCTGAAGCATAGATGACGGCCACTTCGTTCTTGCTGGGGTTCTTGATTTTATAAGATTTTGCGTAGTTAGTATTACTTATAGCATTGATTTTCTTATTGTTGCCAGTTAGGTTCTTCAGCTCGTCCAGCACCTGATCCTTAAACAATAGGCCGTCCACCAGGCCATAATCCAGTGCTTTTTGAGCATTGGTTATCAGCTCCAAGTTATCGGCGAGTTCATTCAGTTTTTCCACGCTGATATTGCGGGTTTCACTGATACCTTTCAAGATTTGTCCCCAAACCGTCCCCAGGAGTTTGTCCATTTGCTCGCGGTTAGCCTCACTCATCTTATCAAGGAAATATGGCTCCACGGCGCTCTTAAAGCGGTTGTTGGGACCGCGTACAATCTGCATTTCGATATCAAGCTTATCTAACAGATGTTTGTAGAACATGATTTGCGAAGCCATGCCGTGCAAATCGAGCATTCCCTCCGGGTTAAGCCAAATCCTGTCAGCGATGGAAGCCATATAATAGGCACTTTGGGAATAAGCCTCACCATAACAAACGATGAATTTTCCTGATTCCTTGAACTCAGCGAGTTTTGAGCGGATTTCTTCAAGGGTGGCTGTTGAGGTAGGGATGCTGCTCAATTCCATGTAAATGCCTTTGATATTCGGATCGGTCTTGGCTTGTTCGATATTACGCAGGATCTCATTCAGCCCTGTATTTTCCAAGGTCTCCATGGTATTGAAGTTGATGGTGCCGAAAGGATTGTCAACTGTACGGTCTTGGATTTCATAGTTAAGTTTCATGAAAAGCACTGAATTAGGCTTAACGACGGTGGTTGTCTCTGGTGATGACTTGGACAACCCTGCAATCATGGCGGAAACCACACCAACTTTAACGAAAAAGTTGATCAGCAATGCGATCAAGGTGCCGATAAAAGCGGCAATGACAACTTTATAGAATTTCATGGTTTTAGAGTTTGTTTTTGCAGCCGCAAAGTTACATCAAAATCCTTATCTTTGCAACATGACAAGGTGTTATATCTTATTCGGTTCCAATCAAGGTGACAAGCAAGCATTACTTGAGGAGGCATGTTCTCTTATTAATAAAAGGTGTGGCATGCTGGTGGAGCGTTCCTCTGCCTATCTTTCAGAGCCATGGGGGTTTGAAGCCGAGGAGTGGTTCCTGAACGAGTTGCTGGTAGTGGAGACCGAGTTAGATCCCGACAACCTGATGGACAGACTTATGGAAATCGAGCACAAGTTGGGCAGGGTTAGGCATCCCTCAAAAAAAGGCTACAGTTCCCGAACGGTAGATTTGGACATCCTTTATTATGGTGACCAAAACGTTAGGACAGATAAAGTGACCATTCCCCATCCCCGACTGCACTTGAGACGTTTCGCTCTGCTTCCATTATGCGAGTTGATCCCTGATTTTCTTCACCCAAAATTCAATGTCAGCCAACAACAATTGCTTGATAATTGTTCCGATGCAAGTAAAGTTTATGTATCTTTGCCTTGATTATGCAATACAATTACGTCGCAATAGAGGGAACCATTGGAGCAGGCAAGACCACGCTCTCAACTCGTATTGCCAACGACTTCAACGGCAAGTTGGTCTTGGAGGAGTTTGAAGCAGACAAAAACCCATTTCTGCCGAAGTTCTATAAAGAGCCCGACAAGTATGCTTTTCAGGTGGAGATGACCTTTTTGGCCTTGCGTTTTCAGCAGCTGAAAGACAAGTTGGCCAATCTGGATCTGTTTCACGACTTCATCATCTCCGACTATTACGTCGCCAAGTCACTGATCTTTTCCAAAAACAATTTACAAGAGGACGAATACCAGTTATTTGCTCGCTTTTTCAACATCATCTTTGCCAACTTGCCCAAACCCGAGTTGATGGTCTATTTGTATTTGGATGTAGATCATTTGCAATACAACATCCGGAAACGCGGAAGGACGTATGAGCAAGGCATCTCCAACGAGTATTTGGAGAGTGTGCAGCAGGGTTATTTCGACTTCATCAAGCAGCAGCAGAATGAGATGCGGATCTTGGTTCTTGACACCAACCGGCTTGATTTCGTTGCCAACGAGAAAGACTATTTACAGATTGTAGAGGCCATTAACCAGCCGTACGATATTGGGGTTCACAGAATAGAGTTTTAGATAAAAGATAAGAGATAAAAGATAAAAGTTGGTGAAATTAACTTTTATCTTTTATCTCTTATCTCTAAACTAAAAAAGGCCGCTCGTTTGAGCGGCCTTTTTTGTGATCATCTTCTCAAGAATGATTACTTGACGAAGACTTCAGCGCGACGGATCAGCGGCAGAATGTCTTTTTCGAGTTCAGGATAAACATTGATCATGTTCTTGATTTCCTGTTCTTTTCTAGCCTGGCTGCCAGCGTTGTTGATGACGCGGACAATCTGATCTTTGTCTTTGATGTTGGAGTTCTGGACGAGTTCGATGAACTTATCCCAGTCAGGACCGAAGCCCTTGGCATTGAAGGTAAAGTTCTTTTCGTCCACTTTCACCTTCTTCATCTGGTTCTTGATAGCCTTTTGTGCAGCGTCGGCACGGTTGTCAGCCAGATTGTTGTTGAGTGAGAGTTCACCTTCAGGTGATGCCCAGCCTTCGATTTCGAAGCCGTTGATAGCTTCACCGGCGGCGAGTTTTTCAGCAAGAGCCTTAGCGGCTTCCTTGTTCATCTTGGTGTTAGGCTTCAGATCGCTTGAGTTGTAGTCGAAGTAGAAGATAGCGATGGGCTCTCTTGGAGCGACGAGCTCAGCAGCGGTGCCTTGTTGCCAATCACCAATGTTGTCATCCTTGCAGTTAGCCTTGACATAGACGTTGTACTTGCCATATTCAACATCGTTGAAGGTGTAGCTGGTTTCTTTCACGCCAGTCACGGTAGCGGCATCAGGAGTGCCTTCGCCGAAGTACAGGTCGTAAGATTCAGCATCGCCATTCCAGCTGATGGTCACGTTCTTACCATCAACAACGGTCTTGATGTTGCTGACTTCGCACTTCACGACAGGAACGAGAACGCCTTGGGTGATGATTCTGTCGCCACCTTGGGTGAAGTAAACGTTCTTGACGATGTCATCCTGTGAAGGATAGATGGTGCCGTCATAGACATAGAACATAGGATTGCCGATGAGCTTGCCGTTTTCCATGCCAGGAGCATAGTCCATGCAGTAATGCTTGGTGAATTCGCCACCATTCTTGTAGTTGACTTGGAAGTCACCTTGTCCTTTAACCTTTTCACCGACGAATGTGACAGGCTCGAGTTCAACTTGGCCGCCTTCGTAGGTCATGGTAGGAGTGATGTTCATGACAGCTTCTTTCTCGAAGTATTCGCCAGGAACGTTGAAGATCACGTCGAAGCAAACCTTGCCGTTTTCTTCTTGCAGCGGTTCAGGATTCACTCTCATGGTGATATCCTTAGCATTGGCGGCCATCTTTTCGATGTCGCAAGGCTTCTTGTTGAACTTGAAACGAAGACCAGCGTTCACTGAGCTGTACATATCGTTGATGACTTGGATGTCATCCGGCAATTTCTGAACTTGGTCGAGTTTGTCATTGCCAGCCCAAGTGAAGGTGTAGTCAATGAAGAAATCGAACCAGCGAGCGATGTTGAAGTTGATTTCAGCACCAACCGGGACGGTGAATGTCATTTCAGCCTCATCCTTCTTGGCGATCAGTTCAGTTTCGTCAGCTATTGTCTTAACAGCACCGGCATGGTAACGGATACCGCCAATACCAAGGTGAGGGATGAAGTTGAACACTCTTCTTGGGTTGTAGCCAAAGAACAAGTTAGTCAGATTGAAAGTCAAGTTGAGGTTAGCCTCCATAAAGGTGGTCTTGTCAAGCATGGCATTCTCGAAACCCTTGTTGGCCATAGTAGGATCTTCGACAGCATTGAAACCGATCAGACGCTGACCTTCTTTTTTACCTTGCAAAGTAGCAGTGCCGAATTTAGCATTGACACCCATAACTTTACTGAATTGATAACCCAGACCCACTTGACCGTCAAAGTTCTTCAGAAAATAAGGATCAAGTTTCTTGGTTTCAAAATCGAAAGGAATGCCACCGTAGTTGGCAAGGTCTGTGTGGTTAACTGAGAGACCGCCTTCAGCAAAGAGATAGAAATATCTCTCGACGGGAGCGGACTGCTTTTTCTGGGCGTAAAAGCTCAGAGGAAGGATTGCCATCATGACAATCATCATGAATTTAGTCAAATTCTTCTTCATAATGCAAAAGATTAGTTAAACTTATTTTTATTGTTATTTACTTCAATTATCTACTAAAACCGAACAAAAATAGATTTTTTTTTTATTCCAACCAATTTTTTTGCTTTTTTTCAACATTTTTTTCAACATTTTTTTGATTTTTTGGCAAAAATGGATCAAGAAACTGCTTTTTTCAAGAATAATTGTTCAAAAGAATGCCACATGATAATACCCGAGCACACTGAAACATTTAGTGAATGTTTGGTACCTTCTTGAGGTATTTCGATGGCACCGTCACAAAAAGCGAGTGCGCCATCGGAAACTCCTTCCACTTCATTACCCATTATAAAAGCGGCTAGCGGTGGCGTTCGGAAATCTTGAAGCATGACGCTGTCGTCTACCTGTTCGATGGCATAAATCTTATATCCCATTGACTTCAATTCACGACATGCATCCTCTGTAGTCGAAAAATAGCGCCAACGCACAGTCTCGTCTGCGCCCAGCGCCGTCTTATGGATTTCACGATGCGGAGGGCATGCCGTAATGCCACACAGGAACAACTCTCCGATCCTGAAAGCATCAGCGGAACGAAATACAGCACCGACATTGCTTAATGAACGAATATTATCCAATACCATAATCACAGGAAGCTTTTCCACTTCCTCATATTGATCTTTTGAGAGCCTGTTTAGCTCTTCCATCGTCAGTTTACGCATACATTACCTATTAATATTACAAAGATAATAAAACTTTAAATGATACAACTAAGGAATCAACATGTTTGAGAATTTCTTATTTTTGTCAGACAAAAATTTCGAGATGACAAAAGGAACCAGCGAAACGCCGCTGATGAAGCAATACAACACATTTAAGGCGAAGTATCCCGATGCGATGTTGTTGTTCAGAGTGGGCGATTTTTATGAGACATACGGCGAGGATGCCGTGAAATCATCTGAAGTGCTCGGCATTGTGCTGACACGACGGCACAACGGAGCTGCCGCGGAACAATCCATGGCAGGTTTCCCGCATCATGCCCTTGACACCTATCTGCCAAAATTGGTCAGAGCAGGACTGAAAGTGGCCATTTGCGAACAACTTGAAGATCCGGCACTCACCAAGAAACTGGTAAAACGCGGCGTTATCGAGCTGGTGACACCAGGTGTGACATACAACGACAGTGTATTGGAGCAGAAAGAGAACAATTTCTTGGCTTCAGTACACTTGGACAAAGAGATTTCCGGTGTGGCGTTTTTGGATGTCTCCACAGGAGAGTTTTACCTGACCCAGGGCAACAACGAGTATATTGACAAGTTACTGCAGAGTTTCAATCCCTCAGAGGTGTTGTTGCAGCGTAACAAACGGCGCGACTTCATCGAGATTTTTGGCGGGAAACAGTTCCTTACCGTCTTTGACGACTGGGTTTTCACCGAGGATTATGCCAACGAGGTGCTCAACCGTCATTTCAACACAAGTTCGCTCAAAGGATTTGGCGTGGATGATTTCCCCAAAGGCATCATCGCTGCGGGTGCGTGCATCCATTATTTATTAGAGACACATCATGACAAGATCAACCATATCACCTCTTTATCGAGAATCGACCAAGGGCAGTTCGTCTGGCTTGACAAGTTCACTATCCGCAATTTGGAGCTGTTGCATACTGCCAATGCCAATGCCAAGACCCTAATCGACGTCATCGACAAGACCGTCTCTCCCATGGGTAGCCGACTGATGCGCAGATGGATTGCCTTGCCCTTAAAGAACAAAGAACAGATTGAGGGGCGTTATGCCGTGGTGGAGTATTTCACACAGCATCATGAGGCCATCGAGCAATTCCAGGAGGCTATCCGGGCCATCAACGACTTGGAGCGACTGATTTCAAAAGTCTCCCTCTCGAAGGTGAATCCGCGGGAATTATTACAAGTAGGTAGGGCTTTGGATCAGGTGGAGATCCTAAAGAACCTATGCGCCGAAAGCCAACATGACGCGTTGAAAACATACGCCGATCAGCTGAATCCTTGTGTCAGCATCCGCGAGAAGATCAAGGCGACATTGAATCCCGATGCCCCTGCCCTGCTCTCCAAAGGCAACTTCATCGCTGAAGGCGTGGACACCGAGTTAGACGAACTGAGAGGTTTGTCGCGTTCAGGCAAGGACTATTTGCAAGGCATCCAACGACGCGAGATGGAGGCCACAGGCATTTCCTCATTGAAGGTCGGTTATAACAATGTGTTTGGTTATTATCTGGAAGTGACCAACACCCACAAGGAAAAGGTGCCGCAAGAGTGGATCCGCAAACAGACACTGGCTAACGCCGAAAGATACATTACCGAAGAGCTGAAGGAATATGAGCAAAAGATTCTCGGCGCGGAAGAAAAGATTGCCAGCATAGAACAAAGAATTTATGGGGAGTTGGTTGGGGCGGTATCGGAGTTTGTGGAGCCCATCCAGCTGGATGCTTCATTGGTGGCGAGATTGGATTGCTTGGTTAGTTTTGCCGACATTGCCTTGAAATTCAATTATGTAAGACCGACCATTGACGATTCTTACGTATTGGACATCAAGGACGGAAGACACCCAGTGATTGAACAGATGCTACCTGCCGGAGAGAGTTATATCGCCAATGACGTATATCTCGACAAAGACAAACAGCAGATCATCGTCATCACGGGCCCCAACATGTCGGGCAAATCGGCCTTATTGAGGCAGACTGCCTTGATTGTGCTGATGGCACAGATGGGCAGCTTCGTTCCGGCGGCGTCAGCAAGAATCGGGTTGGTGGATAAGATCTTCACTCGTGTGGGCGCCTCTGACAACATCTCTTCAGGCGAATCAACCTTCATGGTGGAAATGAATGAGACGGCAAGCATATTAAACAACGTCTCGTCACGGAGTCTTGTACTGTTAGACGAAATCGGGCGAGGCACCAGCACTTACGACGGCATCAGCATCGCTTGGGCCATCACTGAGTTCCTCCACGACCACCCTGTAAGTCGTGCCAAGGTGATGTTTGCGACCCACTATCACGAGCTGAACGAGATGGAGGCTTCCTTTGCACGCATCAAGAACTATCATGTGACGGTTAAGGAAGTCGGCAACAAGGTGGTGTTCTTGCGCAAGTTGAAGCGCGGCGGCAGTGCCCACAGCTTCGGCATCCATGTGGCCGCCATGGCCGGCATGCCCAAGAAAGTGGTGGAGCGTGCCGAGAAACTGCTGACCCTGCTGGAGAAGTCGCACACTGGTGACCAGGTGGACAAGGCTGCTCTGAAGCCTGAAGAGCCGATGCAGCTGAGTTTCATCCAGCTGGATGACCCGTTGTTGTTGCAAATCAAGGAGGACATCCTTAACACCAACATTGACACTTTGACTCCTGTTGAGGCTTTGATGAAGCTCAATGAAATCAAGAAGCTGTTGAAATAGTGAGGAGTGGGGAGTCAGGAGTGAGGAGTATTACTCCGTAGGAGTTAAAACTCGGTAGAATATTTAGAAAAGTTTTTTAAAAAAATAGTTGCGCAAAAGAAAAAAGTTGTATCTTTGCCGCGCATTTCGCAAGCGGAAATAGCTCAGTTGGTAGAGCACGACCTTGCCAAGGTCGGGGTCGCGAGTTCGAGTCTCGTTTTCCGCTCCGCTCTTGCGGAAATAGCTCAGTTGGTAGAGCACGACCTTGCCAAGGTCGGGGTCGCGAGTTCGAGTCTCGTTTTCCGCTCCACAAGGTCCCGAGTGAAATCGGGATTTTTTGTGTAAGTGCCTGAGTGGTGGAATTGGTAGACACGAGGGACTTAAAATCCCTTGCCCTTTAAAGGCGTGCCGGTTCGATCCCGGCCTCGGGTACTAAAAAAGGAGGTGCTGAGCACCTCCTTTTTTAGTTGACAGTTAGCAGTTGTCAGTTAACAGTTAGGACCTCGTCCATGCGGATATCCAACGGTTCTGTGGGGACTTCATCGACTAGCTGGAAATCGAAACAGATGCCGATGCGTTTCACGTCGAGATGCTGACAGAGGAAACGGTCATAATAACCTTTCCCTCGTCCGATGCGGTTGCCTTGACGGTCAAAAGCCACCCCTGGAACGACAATCAAGTCGAAATCTCCCGTGTAGGGATCGTTTTGAGGCTCCAAAATATTGAAATCACCCACTGCAAAATCGGTGTCCTTGCCGTATTCCACCGGAACGATGTCATCGCCAACCACGGTGGGTAGGATGATGGTTTTCTTCAAGTGCCACTTCTCCAAAAACGCCTGGGTCTGCACCTCATCGGGAAGTGCGCTATAAAGCATCACACGCTCCGACTTGATGAAATCGGGATGTTGCTCCAATTTGGCAAGAATCAGCTCGGATTGTTCCATCAGCTGCTCCTTGGTGTGTTGCTTCTTCAGCGCTCTGATCTGCGCCCTTAATTCTTTTTTATCCATCTCTCAACTTTAACCTTTAACCTCTAACCTCTCATCTATTTTATCCCCCATACGCGGAGCCCCTGACAAATTTCACCGGTTGGTTCATCCCTTTCTTGCAGAAGTCAATGTTTTCGATCGGAATGACGTAAAAATCATCCCACTCCCCTTCGTTCTGGCGAATCTCGAAAACGCCTTTGGCATTCTCCTCAGTCCCCTTGACTCCGTTCTCGGAATACACAAATCCTTCCGTCAGCTCATACCCGAAGCGGAACACCATGTTGTCCCAGTCGGATTCGATCTCCCAGAAACGGCCTCGTTCCTCCTCCGTCCTGTTGTGCGCACGGTCATCAACCACATACATCATCTTCCAATCCTCACTCAGGTGCAAGCGATACACCAGCACATCATGATCCTCACTGTATTCGAGATTGTGTTCCAGCAGATACAGGGGGATCTCATTCTTGCCGCCCTGGTCATCCACCGCATAGATGGTCATGTATTCGTAACCGATTTCGCCGTCCTCGGTCTCAAACTCGCCTCCGGGACCCGCCTCAAGACCCACCATGCCTTCGAAAGGCATCAAGGTCGCGTTAAGGTCACCGGTCACCATGCTGTTCCACAGGCTCAGGACCTGAACCTTGCCTTCAGGCAACAACACACAGAGGATGGGATTGAAATCCTGACCGATATCGGCAATACAAATGCCTTGGGGCTCCCCCCGCAGGCCTTCCACTTCCACGGGCCAGTCGGGCAGCCGGTACATCTCCTCGTCGTTGGTCGTTTGATACACCACCTGCTCCTTGTCGAAGGTCAGCCACACGGAGCCGTCTTTGATCTCACCCTTGATGGCGGGTTTCTCTTCGTTCCACAGGAAATAATCCTGTGCTTGCGCCAGGGAAGCCACCGTCTCGGCGGGGGCTTGCTGCGGTTCGTTCACGGCCTTGGTTTCCTTTTCTTGCTTTGTGTTGTTGTTGCAAGCTGTCGCCAACAACAGCACGCCTAATGACAATAATGCAATACGTTTCATTTCTAATAATTATAATTTGTTTTCAACTTTCAACTATCAGCTTTCAACTTTTAATAACCTCAAATCCTTTCCCGTATGCTCCCATCACGGTATTCATCGTCATGAAAGCCTTGGGGTCTTCCTCCTTCACAATGCGGAGAATCTGCTGCGATTCCCGTTTGTGGGTGACCACCATCAGGATGTCGCCTTCACGCTTGGTGTACCAGCCAGTGCCCTTAATCAAGGTAACGCCGCGGTGCATCTCATTGCCGATACGTTCAGCCACTTTCGCCGGTTCCGAGGTGAAAATGAAAGCCTGTACCGTCTGCTTGTTGCCTGTCAACACCAGGTCGATGCAGTAGCTGCACACGCCCATCACCACGAAGCCATAGATGATGGTCTGGATCTTGTCTGACTCCACCACAAAGTAGGAACAAGCAATGATGATCACGTCGAGGAAGAGGATCACCTTGCCCTGGGAGATGTTGCGGTATTTGCACACCATCATCGCCACGATGTCGGTGCCACCGGTACTACCGCCCTGGGTAAAGGCAATGCCGATGGCTGTACCTGCCAAAGCACCACCGATCAGCGAAGAGAGGAACTTGTCATCCACCAGCGGTGCCATTTCTCCCGCCAATATTGGATCGGTGATGTAATGCTGCAAGATCGAGAAAAACACCGAAGCCATGATGATGGAATACACCGTTTTGATGCCGAACGAAGGCCCCAGCACCTTGAGTGAAATCAGCACCAGGATGCCGTTGATTACAAACACGGAGATACCCGTGGAGATGCCCGTGGCATAAAAGATCAAGGTGGCGATACCGCTCACGCCTCCACCTAGCACATGGTGCGGAATCAGGAAGCCCGTCCAGCCGAAAGCCATCATCAACAAAGCCAAGGTGATGATGACGTAGCGCCGAATCTCGGCAAGAATGGTAGTTTTGTCAGTCTTCATAGTTATCTTGGGTTGATTTCGAGAATGCCATTGCGGTTGACCACCACGCGGAACGACTTGTATTCAACTTGCTCCGACCACTTGAACTGCAGGACAAAGAACAGGGTATAAACCCGGTCAGCCTTCAAGGAATGAACGCGGTGCTCCTCGTCGAGACAATGCACCAGCGACTCGGGGTTGTCCATCTTCTTGGTCAGGAAGTTGATATGGTAACGCATGATGTCGTTGATACCCTTGAAATCGTAATTGTAATGGTTTTTCAGCAAGTCCTGGTCAACTTCCACCTTCTTACGGTACAGGATGATCTTTTCCTCCAGGAAGGCATTGTCGGATTCCAGTGTGGAACGCCCACGTAGCGCCATCACTTCGGCAGGCACTTTGTCGTCCGTGATAAAGTCCATGCCCTCTTTGATCCATCCCACCTTTTTGTCCTTGATGTTCACCACGGTCTTGTTATCGTAATACTTGTCCTTTAGCTGATAGGCGAACAACCAACGGGTAAGTTCCTTGATGCGGTCCTTCAGCATGTAGATCAAGATAAGGATGATGAAGATCAAATAGGGATAGTTGCCCAGGTATTTCTGGAACGGCAAGGTCACCAACATGGAGACCATCATCGCCAATCCGGCAGCTAAGCTGAAAGAGATCTGCTTGACAGCCTTCCCGTCCTGCGTGGTATTCACCTTAAGGAACAAGGCGCTCTCAATATATTTTTTCAACAAGCTGTGTCGATACACCAGCTGACGGTTGTTTTTCTCGTCATCGATGACAGCATGGCTGTAACCTTGCTTGATCTTGTACGTCTCTTCCTCCACAAAGAGCTGTTCCAACTCCTTTCTAGCCAAGTCGAGGTTCAAGTCTTTTCGCTGGTCTATCGCCCTAATGATGCGCAAGGACCTTATTTCCACCTGATGGCTCATGTATTCATCGGCGAAGGCATATTTTGAAAGCAACTCTTGTGAAAGGCCATTCATCTGGTCCTTCAGGCCTCTAAAGTCGGTCAACACCCGTCGCAGTTCTCCAGTAAAAGTTTTACACTGCTCAAAAGTAGAGGTGTCAGACAAGTTCTTACTGATGGCGGTTGCCGCATCACGGATTGAGCTTTTGAAGATGGAGCCGAACAGCTTGAGCTGGAACTCGAACTCACTGCGATGCTCCGGAGTGTCGGAGGCCATCTCATCGTTCACGGCCTTTTTCAAGTTCCTAAAAGGGACCGACTGCTCCCCTACCATGTCTTTCAAGGTAAAGGAAGGCGTGATGAGTCGGACGTTCGACTTCATGTCGGTATAGAATCGGTCCTTACTGTATGTGTTTTTGTTGATATCCAGGCCATTAGGGATAAAAATCCAGGTATTGACATCAAAGTGCTCATCCTTGACGTCTTCCCTGCCGCTGAATCCCACCTTGAACTCAATGGCAAATTTGTCGTGTATTTTTGTCTGAATATCAATCATTTCATTCGAAATTAGAAGAACAGTCCAGGCGTAATGCCCAGCCATTTAAGCACAGTTTCGCCCCAAACCAGAATCAAAATCCAAGAGAAGGTCATCATGGTGATACCATATTTAAAGGCATCCGTTTGGCTGTACATATTGGTATTGTAGAGCAATGCGGCGGGTTTGCTGTTGAAAGGCAGCACATAGCAGTGCTCGATCAGCATGGACACGGGGAGGGCAAGGCTCATCGCTGGGAAGCCGAAACGAGACTCCACGCCGAGAGCGATGGGGACGAACACCATAGTACGGATTGTTTTGCTTTGGAACACCAGTCCCGAGTACATCATCAAGAAAGTAAGGATGACGTACAACACCCAGAAGGGGGTATTTGAGGTAATGCCAAGGCTGTCGAAGCCCGCGTTGACCATGGTATTCGGCAGGTCGGTGGCATTAAGACCTGAGCCTAGGGTATAGGCACCAGCCGAGAACAGCATCAAGTGCCAGGGGATATCCACGTCGTTCCATTTCACCACACCAATGCCAGGGATCAGGGCGATGATGGCACCCAAAAGCGCGACGATGGTCTCGTCGATGTTATGGAAGGTGCCTTTGGTGACCCACAGGAAGAGCACCAGCACAAAGATGCCGACGGCTTTGTATTCCTCCGCCTTCATCTTGCCCATGGCATCGAGTTCTTTTTTCAGTCTGTCCAGACCACCTTCGATCTGAGGATGCTGCTCTTCTTTTTTCATCGGGAAGAAGAGGTACATACCCAGCAACAGGCCTACCACCAGAATGATGACACTCATCGGGCCGACTGCTATAAGCCAGTCAGCGTAACCAAAATCACAACTACCGATGAAACCGGCAATCAGCGAGATTGCCAACAAGTGAGCGCCACTGCCAGTATAAAATGCATTGGCACCGACATTCACTTGGAAAAGGTTTTGGATGACGAGGTTTCGTCCGAAGTTGTTACGGTTGTCGCCAGATGCTCCATAGATAGCACACACCGTCATGAAGATGGGGAGCATGATGGTGGCTTTCACCGTTGTGGCGGAGATGAAGGCCGACAGCACAAGGTTGATGATCAGGAAGCTCCAAAGCACTCCCTTCGCCTTTTTACCGAACTTGATCACAAAAGCCAGCGCCAATCGTTTGGCGAACTGTGTCTTGACCAACATGCTGGCCAACACGAACGAAAGGATGTTCAGCCACATGACCGGATGTCCCAACTGTGCCAGCGCTTCTTTCTGTGTGGTGACGTTGCAGAGCACCGTGCCGAGGATCAGCAACAGTGAAGTGAGATAATTGGGGATGGCTTCCGTCATCCATAGGATAAGACTAGCGACAAAGATGGCGAACATGGCGTAGTTGGAACGGATGAATGCGTCCATGCCGATTTCGTTGGCGCGTTTCAGTGCCTTGGCTGTCAGCAGATCGGGGTTGAGGTTGTCAATAAACCCAATCGGGACAAACCAATAGAGTAAGACAAAAGCGATGAGAGCGAGTGGGCCGCCAAGGCGGGCCATCCATTTCTCGAAGGAGGATTTCTGCATCTTGGGCAGCTTTTCCACCTTGTAGTTGTTCATATCCAGGGGATCGAAAGCCATAGCATTAGTTAAAATGGTGGGGCTTTCGCCCCACCATTATTAAGATTACCAGTTCTTATAAGGATTCTTCATCAACATGGAGTTGAAGTACTTGGGGTCGCCGGTGACCTCTTCGCCGAGCCAGGCGGGCTTGTCGAAGGGTTCATTCTCGTCGGTGAGTTCGACTTCAGCGACGATAAGGCCGTCGTTGTCGCCATAGAACTCATCCACTTCCCAAGTGTGTTTACCATCGGTGTTTTTGACGAGATAGCGGGTCTTGTCGATCACACCAGGTTCGCAGATCTCAAGCAGGCTTTGCACTTCCTCAACAGGGATTTCCTTTTCCCATTCAAAGCGGGCGGCGCCAGAGGCGTTGCCGATGCCTTTGATGGTAATGAAGCCCTTGTCGCCTTTCACTCTCACACGAACGGTGCGTTCCGGCACGCTGGAGAGGTAGCCTTGGGTGATGCGCGTGGCCTTGAAAGCCTCGGCTTTGAAGTCACCCTTCACCAAAAATTTCTTTTCGATTTCTTGTGCCATAGTGCTTATTCGTTTGCGAGCGGTTTGTCGGACATGCCGATGACGCGCTTGATAGCCTGTAAATAGTTGATATTTTCGACGCCTTCGAGGCCTACTTCCTTGATGGTCTTCTTGATGTCTTCGATCTCGGTGGATTCCGAGTTGATGGTCACCACCTTGGCGCCGTTGATGAGCACCTCGCCGAACTCGCAGATGGTGTCGTTGACCATGTAGCCGAAGCGGCGTTTGTGGACGCGGACAGCAGCCAGATCGGGATTGGCCTTCACCATGGCGATGAATTCGTCGTAGGTGTAGGTATCTTTATCGAGCTTAGGCATTTCGACCATGAAAGCGGGGAACACTTCCTTCTCGAGCACTTCGCGGCTGATGGGGAACTCACCTTTCATGAGGGGATTCCACTGCTCGAGGCCTTCAACGGTCTGAACATAGGTCTTGATGTCCATCTTGCCATCGCGGATCTTGGTGTTGTTGATATCGTTTTTGCGGGAGATGATGTAGATCTCGTCGCTGAGGCGCTCCCAAACCTTCTCGGGGACCGGTGCGGAGAGGCGGGCCATACGTTTGTGGGCCTCGCAGAAGCACTGTCCGAAGGAGCGGAACTCAAATCTCGGCTTGGAGACTTCGCCGATTTTCATTTCTTCTTTTGCCATTGTCTTGCTATCTCTAGGGGTTAACACCCCCAGTTATTGAGCGGGCACCCCTTCGGGATACGTCGGGGTGTCCGCTATGGGTTAATTATTTAAGTTTATTCTTTAGCGACGTTTTCTTCCTTCAAGACCAAGAACCATGTTCACACCGTCAATGTTGACAGCAGCCGGAGTGGCGTCGGAATAGTACCATTTACCATCGGCATTGCGGCTATAGGAATCAGGAGCTTGATTGTTGGCATAACCATAAGCTTCGCCGTTCAGTTCGATTTGAGTCAGGTTAAAATCGGCGATGTTTTCACCATCGGGATTCTTCAGCTCAATACGAACATTCTTCTTGGCGGAGAGACCGCTGTGGAACATATATAAGGTAGTATCCATGTCGGGATAATCAAGGAACACATCCTCGCTAAAGAGCAGAAGGTATTCACCTGCCTCAACATTAACATCACTACTACCAGTCCAAACCAGCTTGTCGGTGTCTTTGTAAATCGTCACACCTTCCATGTTGATGGCTACTGTACCGGCATTGTAGATTTCGATGAACTTTTTGTGGTCTTGGCCATTCAATTCATTGAGTACAAGATCCATATAATCTGGTTCGCTAGGAACCGGAGGTTCCACACCGCCTTCGAGGCCGAGGACAGGGTTCACACCATCAACATTCTTAGCACCTGGAGTGGCATCGGCATAGTACCATTCTCCGTCAGCATTGCGGCTATAGGAATCAGGAGCTTGATTGTTCGCATAACCATAAGCTTCGCCGTTCAGTTCGATTTGGGTCAGGTTAAAGTCATCAACATTAACGCCATTGGGATCCTTGAGTTCAATACGGACGTTCTTTTTAGCGGAGAGGCCGCTGTGGAACATATATAAGGTAGTATCCATGTCGGGATAATCAAGGAACACATCCTCGCTAAAGAGCAGGAGGTATTCACCAGCTTCAATATTCACATCACTACTACCAGTCCAAACCAGCTTGTCGGTGTCTTTGTAGATTGTCACGCCTTCCATGTTGATGGCTGCGTCACCGGCATTGTAGATTTCGATGAACTTTTTATGGTCTTGGCCATTCAGCTCATTGAGTACGAGGTTGGCGAAATCAGGAGCGCCTGGAGTGGGAGGCACAACAGAACCGCTTTCGAGCACATCATATTCCGTGTCACTTGAAATTTCAGTTTCATTGCCATTGGTGGCTTGAATGTAAAACTTGACTTTTGTACCCTTAGGTTGAGCGGGAATAACGGCAGTGAAAACTCCTTCAGCTTCGGTCATTGTCAAAGGAGAATTCTCTTCATTAGTTACATAGAACAATTGGGCGGTAACAGCCTTTAAGCTGGAGATGTTGGCAGTCACCGTAACATCGTCATCTTCAGTAACTTGTTTAGGTGAATAACTGATGCCAGAAATTTTAATGCCAGAATATTGTGGATCCTTGACGCAAGAAGCCATCACAACGATCAGGGCTAATGCAGCAAATAATATCTTTTTCATATTAGTTCTTTTTTAAGTGTTAGACATGAGTTGGTTTAGAAAGCAACCTGGAAACGGGCAAGCAGCATGTGGTAGTTTACACCAGCCTGACCATCTTCAGCTACAACTTTAGTATAGTCCGTGGTAGCTTTACCATTGGCATCAAGGCCCACTTTGAGTTTGTCCTTACCGTTGGCATAACGGTCATTGTTGACATACTGGTAGTTGAGTGCAATCTTGGTGTTCTTTCCGAGATAGAAGTTAAGACCTAAGCCGTAAAGTTCAGCAGAGCCACCATAAATGGCATTTTTGCCACGGCCTTCGTAATCGTTCATGTTAAGGAATTCATACTTGGCAGCAAGTTCCACATCACCCCAGCTCTCACCATTACGGGTGCGGTTGAACTTGGCACTGCCAGAGTCATAACTCTGCTTGCCACCAAAGAGGAGGCAGCCAGCTTCCACGTACCAGCCTTGGAAATGATAAGGCTTGTCGAGGACGACTTTCTCAGGATCCATATAAGTCCAGTCGGACAGCCAAGCACTTTCAACGCGGAGTCCTTCATAGTGACCAGCCAATTCAGCAGTTGCGATGAGGTTGTACTTAGTGTTTTTGATGTCATCAGTGTCAATGTATTTTTTGCGGCTGATGTTGGTGGCATTGCGGCAGCTGAAACGAGTACCGCCATAGACACCCATTTCGTCGGAGGTCTTCGGGGAGTCATACATGACAGCACCACCGATATGGATACCATAGTCGGCCTCGTTCACGGGACGAACCACAACTTTTCCAATGTAGGAGAGGCCTTCATCCATGCCATAGTTTTTGTTGTTGTCTTCCACAAAGGTACGGGTCTCCTGACCTTCGATTTCTTGGAAGAGAATGCTAGCACTAGTGAAGACATACTTGTTTGCATACTTGGCAAAGACACCAAGATGACGGCTGGGTGCAAAAGCGCTGACCACCATCGGGCGCTCCATGAACTCGAGGTAACGCGAAGAGGTGTTACGGGAGAGAGAGAAGTCGGGCTTTTGGCTACCAACGCTGAACTGCCAGTTTTCAACACCCGTGTAGCGGACGATAGCGTCCTTCAGCTCAAACGAACCGTTGGCCAATTCCATATCGACCTCACCATACCAATCACGGTTGATTTGGGTCTTCACGGCAAAACGGGCACGACGGATGCTGGCACCTGAACCGATCGGGTCAGCCCATTCCTGAGCACCGAAATAGTGACCAAAGTCCACCTGGACTCTTGAGTCGAACCAAAACTTGAAGTCTTTGTCCTTGGATTCGAAGACGAGGATGCCATCACGTTCGGTGGTATTCACTTCTTGCACATCCACTTTGTTGCCATACTGGTCAATAGCCTGATCAGTCTTCTGAGCAAATGCCGCTGCTCCCACAAGGAACAGGGCAGCCATCAAAAAAGATAGTCTTTTCATAATTGTTAGTATTGATTAGTAATAAATATAATGGTCTCTTTCTCCTTTTCCTTCGATACAGTTGGAGATGAAAAACTGCAGGGACTCCGTGTAACCGCATTTGTAATCGCGGTCGTAGCTCTCATAGTGGTAATGCATGCCATTGCTGTAAGTGATATCATACATCCACGGAGTATATTCAAAATCGAGGTTCTCGCTTCTGGTCCCATTCATCTTAAGTCTATCGATATTGAAAAGAACTCTTAGGTCATCAAGCACTGTCAGCTCTCGCTCAATTACTTGATGTTCTCCAGTCTTTTCATTATCAACCGTAATCACAACATGATCGTCTTTGCGCTCCATCGTGTAGCGTTCTGGACCATATTCATAGATGAACGACACCACATCGTTGCTTACACCAGGCATGTCTTTCCAATGTTGAAGACACTGGATGATTTCGCTGATAGCAGCCCTATATCCATCAGGACCGGCCATATAGCCTCCTGCACTGATGTCTTTTCCTGAAGCATACGTCACATACAAGTGCCACGAGGTCCCATCCAAAACATCGAATTTCGGTTGGTAATTGCTTTTGTACTTGTACATCTTATACTTTAGGATGATGGCCTGAAGTGAATCGAAAACAGCGTGGTCGTCAATCATCAGTTCTTTTTCATCAGGATAGCCCTCATCGAAAATGAAATGCACTTTGCCTTCCTTGGTTTCCTCAACGATATAGCTGTATCCCGAGAAACGGTTCATTCCTCCTCCTTCCGACAAGGAAAAATGAGTAATGGTGTCGTTTTCATTCACGGGAGTGTTTCCTGACGAGCAACCGAACAGCGACAACAAGCTAGCCATTAAAACCATTGTCTTCAACATATTCTTACTTCTCACTTCTTTCTTCTGACTTCTTACTTAATGCCTAATTTCTTAGCGATATCTTTTGGCAGTGCGTCTTTATGCACCACGATGTTCAAGGTCTTGTAACGAACGAATGCCTTGGAAACGTACCAAATGCCATGATATTGTCCAGCATCGCCCCAGCTGTTCTTCACAATGAAGTACTCGTTGCCAATCTGGTCTTTTGCGGTACCGTAAATCAGCATGCCATGGTCGTCGCCTGTTTCATAATTGTCATAAGCGATTTGGCGTTCTTTCTGAGTGACCCATTTCTGTGGGGTGGGCTGGTTCATGGCTTCTTTCTTACGATCGGCTGCCGACAAGCCCATCCAGTGAGCCATGTCGCTACCGGTCAGGTCCTTGCTCTTAGCCTCAAGGTCGGGAAGCACTGCGATACCAGCCATTTTGCCACGAAGCCAACCTGATTCGCTCACGTCGGACCCCCAAGCAATCGGATAGCCTTTGTCGATAGCATTGTCCATGACTTGCATCAGCTCGTCGATGGGAAGATTCCAAGCCTTACCCCAGCGCCAGTTGTCCTGAACTTCAATAACGAAGGGCTCGTAGAAAGGATGATGGGTAAAGGAAGTCAGGTTGACATAATCGTCCATATTAAGGCCTGTGGACTTTGCGAAACTCATCGGATCGTATTTCTTGCCGTTGTAAGTGAACTCAGTAGGAGGCACGCCGAGATAGGCGTCGTAAATTCCAGCCAAAGCTTTCTTCCAAAGCGGGTTGCCTTCTTTATCCATTTGGATCTTACGGCCCTTGATGACACCTTCTACCAAAGGATCGGTAACGGCTGAAAGCTCGGTGAAGTTCGAAAGGGAGTCGCCGTGCATAGCGCCAGCAGGCATCTCACTATCGGGGACAAGACCATAATGTCTGATGGCATAGATCACATCGCCGAAGGAGCCACCTTGCGAGAATGAGACATCGCCATGGGTACGGACAGCGGCATCAGCACGGTCCAGATAAGTCTTGTAAACGATGTACATCTCTGAAAAGTCATATTCCGGCTTGCCCATACGGAGCAGTTCGGCTTCGAAGAATGCCAATGAAGAGTAGCACCAACAGGTACCAGCCTGATTCTGGTCTTTTACTGAAGTAATTGGAAGTTCTTTGATGGTTTCGAATTTAAAACCTTCCTCTTCCTTTTCAGCGGGTTTAGCTTGCGGTTGGGCCACTGCGGCGACGCTGAGCATCACGGCGGTAGCAGCGAGAAAATGTCTGAATTTCATGATTTAATAATTTAATATTTAAAGATTTAACGATTTTTTCATGGATTTGGAAAGGGCGTCTTTATGCAAGGTAAAGAAGATGGTATATTGACGGAGATACTGTTCCGAACAATACCAGTAGCCTTTGTGAGGGCCAGCTTCGCCCCACGAGTTTTTGATCTTGTAATATTTGGTGCCATTCTGATCTTTGGCGATACCCACCACCAACATACTGTGGTCATCGCCAGCATCCCAGTTGTCATAAGCTGTCTGATGAATCTCATCGGTGACTTGCTTTTCAGCGACAATTTCTTCCCACAACTTGGGATCCTTGGGATCTTCAGGCACGATGCCGACACCTTCCTTGCGCGAGAAGCCCGGGTTGCTCACATCCTGTGCCCAACCAAGGGTATAACCATGCTCCAAGGCGTAATCGACAGCCTGCATCAATTCGTCAAGCGGCATGTTATAGGCAGGGGTCCAAGTCCAATTGTCCGGGATCTCCACCATGCAAGGTTTGTAGTATGGGTCGCTAGTGAAAGAACAGATTTCGATGTAGTCGGTAGGATTGATCGGATATGCTTCGGCAAACGATTTAGGCGTGTATTTTTTCCCATCCATGACGAAATCCTCCGGCACATCGCCGAGATAAGCGTCCAACACACCCTGAACAGCCTTGGGACCTGCAGGAGAGATCTTCTTGTTGCCATTCTTGACAATTGCGCGGGCCACTGAAGCGATGACTTCGTTCATTTCACTGTGCATGTGGCGTTCTTCTCCAATGACCTTACCACTATAGTCAGCTTCAGGCATCATGCCGTATTTGTTGATCATATACAACACATCACACACCTCACCGCCTTGGCTGAGCGAGCTGCCGCCGTGCATGCGGACAAACTTGGCCACTTTCTCTGTCCAAGCCTGACGCACCGTGAACATCTCCGAGAGATTGAACTCTTTGCCGTACATACGGAGTATCTCTGCCTCTACAAAGCCGATGCCGGCAAAGCACCAGCAGGTACCAGAGCTGCCTTGGTTATCGACTGCTGTATGAGGCACATTGACTGTCTCTTTGAACTGATAAACGGGCTCTTTCTCTTCTTTGTTTTCCTGAGCAAAAGCTACGGAAGACACTCCCAACAAAAGGGCGATAAAACATGTTGCGATTCTATTCTTCATGACATTTATTTTAGTATTCAATTCATCTTACAACAGCCTTCACAAAGCCAGTTCCATTGCCAACCACATAAAGCCCGGCATTCAACTGGAACTCACAATGAGTCGCTTTTTTTTGTGAAGCCACCACACGACCCAACAAGTCATATATTGTCACATCAAGAGGCTCGGCGTTCTCCACTACAAGGAAGCCCTCCCCAGAGCTGACTTTGAGTTCTGCCTCTTGACGCTCTTCCACACCTGCAAAACCAGAGCAATAGAGCGTAAAGTCCGTATCCAGATTGGTCGAAACAATTGAACAAGAGAGCCATTTGTTGATCAGAGGCATCTCCATGTCAAGCACATAACCCAAGCCCTTGCCCAGTGTACTTTCCCAAACAGATTTCAGGCCCAACACCTCGTCGGCACTCATCGAAAGGTCGAAGTGATTCTCATAGACATCACGTTCAATCCAATCCACTTCGTTAAAGACACTGGCAGTTTTTCTCTCTTCATTGCCGTTGGCATCGAAAAAGAACTCCGATTTGCTGTCCATACTCATTTCACTACTGAACCAGCCTCCCAAATAGAGCACTTCAGAGGCTAATTGATCGCCATCATATTCAAACACATATTTATGATCGTTCATCCAGCTACCGCTGCCAGGCCCCCAGCCGCCTTTGCGCTGCGTCAGCAAACTGGTACAATGGTTTTGGTCATCGTAAGAGTAGATATCTTTTTGAGATTCCCTCCAACTTCCATTGCGAACCGTGGAATAGACACGATTGGATAACAATCCTAAACTATCATAAGAATACACATTTTTTGAAGCTGGTATCCATTCACCTTCAGAATCTTTGCCATTGTAATTCATGTTGAGCACCAATTGGCAGTTGTCATTGTATTCATACGTTGATAATGCGCTGGGGTTCCACAAGCTGTCCACAAGTCTCATCGTATGGACGCTGTCCAGAAGGCGTTCTTCTCCACAAATGAAATAGTGCGACATGACCATTTGAAACATTTCCCAATCGTTTTCCACCCAACGATAATAATTCTGAATCTCGTTACCATTTCTCTCTGGGTGTTGAATGATTTCCGTTTTCAGCGTCGGCACCCATGCTTCGTCTTGCCATTCATAATTCACCTCAACGGTCATCAAACTATCCACCGCGCTGGCGTTTTCGACGTAGGTATAAACATTCTTCCAGCGCGTCCAGTCGAAGTTGTCAGAGCCGATGACGCTGTCCAGCTTTTGTGTATAGTTATGCTTATAAAACTCCATGGACTTCAGGGGAGTCCTTTCTGGGTGCTCTATGCGATAGTTCATGTATTCCAGATGGTTGTGGAAAAACAAGGGCTGCTGTTGGGCTTTCAAACTACAAGCAACAACAAGCGTTATTATAATTAGGAATGATTTTCTCATAATGTCCAATTTTAAGTTATTTCACCAAAACTATTTTTTGAATCTGACATCCGCGGCCAGTCTTGATCTGGAAATAATAAACTCCTGCATTCAAGTTGGAGAGGTCCACATTCCAATTGTCACCACTTCCAGCACGGCGCAACAGTTGTTGACCAGTCAAGTCGTAAACCACGACTTCCTTGATGTCTTCAGCTTCCACTGTTACCGATTGCTTTGCAGGATTCGGGAACACTTTTACAAAAGACTCGTTAGATTCATTTACGGAATAGTTAGCATAGTAAACTTTATTTGAGGGGCTTGATTCCACGGCGTTGAGCACACCTGTCACTTGATAGAAGGAGGGCACTCCTTCCACAGCTTCTACATATTGAAGTTCTGTGACACCTTCAGCAACAAGTTCACCATTTCGATATACATTATAAGTCTCTGCCAACAGTGCTTGTTCCCACTGGAGCAACACTTGACCATCTTGTTCCTCGATTGTCAATCCTGAGGGGAGATGGCTCTTGTTGACCTCTACATAAAGAAGATCCGGGTTACGAAGAGAGCGGGCAGGCAAGCCCTCTTCGGTTGCTCGACGATATACGCTGACAACCTTATAGAAATAGCGTTTGCCATCAGCAACCAAAAAAATATCAGTATACTCTGTTATCTTGTTGTTACAAAGTTTGACGCGACTATACTCTTCATCTTGAGCCCTTCTATAAATGGCATATCCAGCCAACTCCTCTTCATCCAATGGACTTTCCCAGGTGAGTTTTATTCTATTCTCAGGAAGAACTACGAAATCCAGATTGCGGGGCGCCTTGTCCTCATTGTCCATCATGGCACAAACGGTGTTGGAAGGATCGGTCTCTCCTTCAACACAATATGCTGTGACATAATAACTATGAGCACCCGAAGCGGCATCATAATCAGTAAAATCAGATTGAGACACCATTGTATAGAAATTGCCATCACGGTAAATCTTATAACCATAACCAGGATCTGCAATACCCGTCCATGACAGAGTCACATTATTGTCCTGTACTTCAGCCTTTAAGTTGGTAGGATTGTTGATGGCTCCATTACCTCCACAAGTATTAACCATCTTATAAAAGTACCCTTCGGGCATCAGTGTAGAAGGCCCATCATAGGCAAACACCAGTTGTCCTGCATCATCCAAAATCTTCATTCCAATTTGCAAACTATCAGTGGGGGCCTTCCAATAGAATGAAATCCAACCCTGAGGTATTTCTACTTGCTTTGTTGTCTCTTTACTGTCGGCAGTAAGTTCTGCGATCCGGACTCCTGAAGAATTTACTACTGCAACCATTCCGTCAACCCAACCTTGGTCAGATTCGGAGGTGAATTCAAGAGTCCAACTACAGGCAGGGCCGAGATTGATGCCATCCTCATGGGCCTTACGTCCATTTAAACCTTGATAAACGGCATGGACCGTATAATTCACAGTTACGGGCAATCCTGCCTTATCGAGGAACGTCATTGCTTCACCTGGAGCGGAATTGTCAAAAGTTTGAATCACCAAACCATCCCTCATGACTACAATTTGATCAATAGTTTCAATGGGCGATCCTTGAAGCGTGGATGTCGGATTCACCCACGACAAAGTGACCGAAAAGTCATCATCTCCATTGGGAATTGCCGAAAATTCAGTGGGAGCTTTTACTGTTTGGGCAAAAACATCGGCTGGAACAAAGTTGGTAATAACAGCCTGGCCTGAATTAAACGCATAACTTGACACATTGAGCCCATCAATTACAAAAAACCCATCACCTGAGCCGCTCCATCCCCAGTTGAAATGAAACATGTCATTGTCGTCATAGCCATCACAAACAAAGGCATGACCGCCACCGTCGCCCGTATCTTGTCCTGAATAATAGCACGGCCAGCCCATATCGAACTGGTCTTTTAGCAAAGCTTGAAACTCTGCCAGTGAATAGTTGCCGCGATTATGCAAGCGGCAGCAGTTAGTGTAGCCGAAGTATTTCAGAACGGCGTCTGGCACATCCTCTGAGTAGGCACCACTGCCATCAGGAGAATAGCCCATGTCAACTGCAATTCCGCAATGATACATAAACATAGCAATGGCGTCAATATTCTCGACCGGCGAAGAAGTGCTGATACTATTCGGCATTTTATCAAAATCGTATTCAGCAGAAGAAAAATCAGCCGATAATTCACCGTATTGGTAATGGGTATAGGCATGTTGTCCATAGCCATGTGTTGGATATTTCCAGTAATTCATCACCTGTGACATGGCAGTGGCGACACAACCCGCATAGGAGCGTCCTCCTTGACCAGACGGGCAGAACTTATTGTATGGAAAATCCTGATTCCATTTGGTTTTGACTAGATAGAAAGAGCCTTTGTTTCCATTACGGGATGGCAGTTTCATTCCCCCAAGCAAGTCAGACCATTCCTGTTTCACTTCAGCATTGGGCTGAGCCGATGTGCGAAGCGCGGCTTGGCGCCCTTGGCAGAGTGAGTGCAGATAATACATCATCTCTGGAGAAGGATTCTTTGTGTCAAAGGTCCCCTCCTCAGAATAACCAACAACGGGACGGAAATTGTCATCAGAAGAGATAATCACAAAACCCGAATTGCCTACATTAAACACGTAATAATCAGCAGTAAACATAACAAGATCCAATTCTAAAGACTTGGACATTGATGTAAAATGACATTGAACAAAGTTTTTACCGGCATTACGAGCTGTGGATAGCTCTACCGGAGCAGCAGTCAAATGGCCGAAGCCAAGCATTAAGAGCAAAATAGCAAGTAAATTCCTATTCATAAGTAATTCTTAATTATTTAAGGTGCCAAAGTTAAAAAAATAATTCTTTCAAATCATAAAATAAAACAATAATTTTGCATTTATGAAACAAATCCCCGGACTACTAGTAGTCCTGACTATTTTATTTTTACCTGCATGTAATTCAAGCACTTCCGAGGAGCAACGGATGGAAGAAGCATTGAAACGAGGGGAGATTATGTACCATTACAACGAAAACTTGGATACTTTCATCCCCGAGTTAGACAAAGCCTCAGCCTATTTTGCCAGCAAAAAACAATATTGCAAAGCTGCCCAAGCAGCGCTATATTTCGGTTATTGCGAAATGGAGCATGACAAGGAATCGGCCATGGAATCATTGGGAAGAGCCTCATATTACGGATCCAACACCAGAGACAGTCTAACGGTGGCGCGGGCACAATATCTCATGGGCCAGTTATTATATGCCGAAGGCACTGAAAATGAAGCGTTAAAAAGATTCCGAAACGCAGAAGAATACTTTGGCAGCAACAACTCGGGAAAAGCCTTGGCAGAGAACATGATGGCATGCTGTAAAATGGTATTGTTTCAATTAGACAGCGCAGCTTATTATCTTCGTAAAAGCCTCGAGAATGCCGATCAAGCCGATTCCAACGATGCAAGAAGCAAAGCATTGAACAATTTTGCCATTCTATACCGGCTTAAGGGAGAATCCGACAAAGCCATCAGTTACTTGAGGCTAATAAAAACAGAAAACGAACAGAAAAAACTATTGTATCATCTTAATTTAGGAAATATTTTTGCTGATTTACATAATACTGATTCAGTTGTATATCATTACAATATAGTAGAAAAATTACTTGAAATACCAACCATTAAAGAAGAGACCAAAGTGTCAGCGTATGGGTCTTTTTCACAATTTGAGGAGAATCAAGGAAACTTTTTAAAGGCATTGGAGTACAGGAAAAAACATGAGTATTTCAACGGCGAACTTAGGGACAGGTACGAAAAGAAAAGAATGTATTACATCCAACAGAAATATGATTATGAGAATCTACAAAGAAAGATGAGTGACAAGATTCTTCAGAAAAGACATATCATCCTGATTCTTAGCATCATATTAGCCATCACCACGGGTCTCACTCTCATTCTTTACTATCATTTTATTCAAAAAAGGCTTCATGAGGTTGAACTCAATAACATTCTACTCCAATTCATCGAGCAAAACAAAGAGCTTTTGCATAAAGGCACAGAACAAGAGAAGGAACATCTCAAACTAGTCGAACAATTATCGGACATGCAAAAAGAAAGAATCAAAGCCATGCAAAAATTGGAAGTATTCCTCAAGGACCGCAGGAATCTTTCCGCGCTGTCAGACTTGGAACGACAGTTTTTTTTAGGCCAAAATCATTGGGAGGTGATGTTGGGAGTTATTGACATGGCATATCCAGGGTTATATGACTATATCAAAAAGGAATATCCTTCGTCTTCTGAACTGGAGAAAAAAGTCTTGCTTTTATCTCGATTTAAGTTGTTGCGCACCGACGAAGCAACGCTTTTAGGCATAAGCACCAGTGTCTTAGACAAGGTTCGGGGCAGGGTTAAGAAGCTTAAGAGTTTGGATTCTTTTGGAAAAAGTTTGGATGGATGATTATACAATATATTAATAATCAATAATTTAATAATTGATTATTTGAAAATAGTTTGGATGGTTGTTTCGCCGACGGTTTATCGCTATACTTTTGCAGCAGCAAATCCCAAAACAGCGCAATCATGAAAAAAAGCAAAATTATTTTCATCCTCTGTTTTGCATTATTTATGGTATATGGCAAAGCAGAACCCACCGATCCACCGACTGGAAACGAGAAAATCGATCTGAAAGGAACTCTTTCCACCTCCGCAGGACCCAACGACATCGAGGCCTATGTTAGCGATGCAGCCCTTTACATTTATTTCCATCAAAACTTCGGCATCGTGAGCGTCGATTTATACAACGACACGAGCGGCTTGATATACAGCACGGTTGTTGACACGTCTGTCCAGCAAGTGTTGGTCATTCCACTCTCAACTGCTCCGAGCGGCACATACACTATTGAGCTCAATACCATCTTCGGTTATGCCGAAGGTGAATTTGGGCGTGATTGATTAACAATCTATTGTTTTCCTTGTTAACCGTGGCGCTGGGAGGAAACTCCCAGGCAGCCACGGTTGTTGTTTAAAACAACTTTTATAAAGTATCTATACTTACTGTAAGCATATTTACTATTTTTGCATGTCAAAAATAGAAATCATGGGGAAATATCAACTGATGAACGTGGCCGATGGCCACATTTTTGAAGACAAAGGTTGGATTTTGGATGATCCACAAGGAACCTCGCCTAGCTTGGTGAGAGCCATTTATGATAAAAAACAACTACACGTGGCTGAAGACGGGAGCTTGGGTCTTTACAAATTCGCCGATTGGCTGCCGATACAAAGGACTTTGGAGCATCCCTCCTGCCCTGTCACCTACAAAAGCGAGAAACTGGCGAAGCACCTTGGCTTGAACAACCTCTACGTCACTTTCAGCGGTTGGTGGCCCAAGATTGGAGCCAAAATGAGCACCTGCTCATTCAAGGAGACAGAAGCATACTCCGTGTGTGCCCGTTTGGGTAAAGAACAACAGGACCAAGTGCTGGTGGTAGCTTCGGCAGGCAACACTGCACGTGCGTTTGCCAAAGTATGTTCCGACAATGGCATCAAGTTATTGCTTTGCGTGCCTCAGGACAACATCAAGGCATTGTGGTTCGACAAGCCACTGAATCCATGTGTCAAGCTCATCACAACCGCTTCGGGCAGCGACTATTTCGACGCCATCCAGCTTTCCAACTACGTTTGCGAGTTACCTGGATTTCTTGCTGAAGGCGGTGCCAAGAACATCGCCCGTCGTGACGGCATGAGCACTACAATGATGTCTGCCGTGACCTTCATCGGACAGATTCCCGACTATTATTTCCAAGCCGTCGGCAGTGGCACCGGTGCCATTGCGGCTTGGGAAGCCAACCTCCGCTTCATTGAAGACGGACGTTTCGGTGACAAGAAAGCCAAACTCTACGTGTCACAAAACAAACCCTTCGTCCCGATGTATGACGCCTGGCGCGCCGACTCACGTGCCATGCTCCCATACGATGCCGACCAAGCGCGTAAAGACGCTGCAGAGATTTGCGCTCCTGTGCTCTCTAACCGCAAACCTCCTTATTCGTTGGCTGGAGGACTGTACGATGCATTGAAAGACACCCAAGGAGACATCTTCGCAGTCAGCAACGAGGAAGCCAATGCCGCCAAGAACCTCTTTGAGGAGACCGAGGGCATCGATATCTATCATGCCGCCGGTGTGGCTTTGGCATCGCTCATCCAAGCCATCAATATTAATAAGGTGCAAAGTGATGATGTCATCATGCTTAACATCACAGGAGGCGGTGAGAAGCACTTCATGGAGACCCACGAAATCCATTATTTAGAACCCTCCCATATCTTCCCGATTGGCTTTACCAAAGAGGATGTCGGCAAGGTTTTGAACGGTTTGATGAAAAAATAATTCGGAAAAATTCGGAGAAATGGTTGCACAATCAAAAAAATGTGTAATTTTGCAGTCCGAAAATTTAGAGACATGTACGCAATTGTAGAAATAGCAGGACAGCAGTTCAAAGTCACGAACGGTCAAGAGATCTTCGTCAACAGACTGCAAGGTGAAGAAGGAAGCAAGGTTTCTTTCGACAGAGTATTATTGATTGACAACGACGGCGCTACCCAAGTGGGAGCTCCCACAGTTGCCGGTGCCAACGTCGAGGCGACGATTAAGGAGCACTGCAAGGGCAAGAAGGTCATCGTTTTCAAAAAGAAGAGAAGAAAAGGTTATCAGACCTCTAACGGCCACCGTCAATATTTGAGCAAGGTCGTTATCGACAACATCATCATGTAAAAACCCGAAAAAAACTGAAAAGATATGGCACACAAGAAAGGCGTCGGTAGTTCCGAGAACGGTCGTGAGTCCGCTAGTAAGCGACTCGGAGTGAAAATTTTCGGTGGACAAGCTGCTATTGCTGGCAACATCATCGTCCGTCAGCGCGGCACCAAGCACAATCCTGGCAAGAACGTCGGTATGGGCAAGGACCACACCCTCTATGCCAAGTGCGACGGCATCGTGGAGTTTGTGAAGAAGAAAGACAACAAGTCATTCGTCTCCATCGTCCCCGTGGAAGGCACAATCGCCGAATAATTTTTTTCATAAGATACATTTTTTTACCGGCTATCGAACGATAGCCGGTTTTTTTCGTTTATTTTTGCGAAAAATTTCAAACCGAGTCTAACAATGTTAGTATTATCCTACATCCGTGATCACAAAGAAGAAGTGATCGAACGTCTGTCCATCAAGAATTTCAACAACGTCGCTCTTATCGACGAGATCTTGAAACTGGACGATGAGCGCCGCGCCACACAGAAACAATGTGACGAAACGTTGGCTGCGCTCAACAACAACGCACGTGTCATCGGCGACCTGTACAAGCAAGGTAAAGCCGCCGAGGCCAACGAAATGAAAGCAAAGAACAACGAGCTGAAAGAGCTGGGAAAGACTTTGGCCGACCGTCTCGAAGAGATCAAGAAGACGATCCAGACCAAGCTCGTGGAAATACCCAATACGCCCCGTCTCGACGTGCCAAGGGGCACCTCAGCCGCCGACAACGTCAACGTGCATCAAGAAGGCGAGATGCCTCAGCTCTACGAAGGCGCCAAGCCTCACTGGGAGCTGCTCAACCAATACGGCCTCGCCGACTTCGACCTCGGCAACAAGGTCACCGGTGCTGGTTTCCCATTTTACAAGGGCAAAGGTGCCAAGCTGCAACGCGCTCTCATCAACTTCTTCCTCGATGAAGCCAGTGCCGCCGGCTACAATGAGACCCAGCCGCCCGTTGTGGTAAACGAAGCCTCTGCTTACGCCACAGGCCAACTTCCCGACAAGGAAGCCCAGATGTACGCCGTCCCGTTGGATGGATTCTACCTCATCCCCACAGCCGAAGTGCCACTGACCAACATGTTCCGCGACACCATCGTCAAGGAAGAGCAGCTACCCATCAAGACCGTGGGTTATTCCAACTGCTTCCGCCGCGAGGCTGGTTCCTACGGCAAGAACGTCCGTGGACTGAACCGTCTGCACCAATTCGACAAGGTGGAAATCGTTGAAATTGCCAATCCCGTCGGTTCCTACGATCGTCTCGAAGCCATGAAGAATCACGTCGCTGGGCTGCTCCGCAAGCTGGAACTGCCTTTCCGCATCCTGCATCTCTGCGGCGGCGACATGAGCTTCACCTCTGCCACCACCTACGACTTTGAGGTGTGGTCTGCAGCACAGCAACTCTGGCTCGAGGTTAGTTCAGTATCCAACTTTGAGACCTTCCAAGCCAACCGCCTGAAGCTCCGCTACAAGGACAAGAACGGCAACATCCAACTCGTGCACACCCTCAACGGCAGCGCCCTCGCCCTGCCCAGAATCGTGGCCGCACTGCTCGAAGACCATCAAACCCCAGAGGGCATTCGCATCCCGAAAGCCCTCCAAAAATACACAGGCTTTGAGATTATTTCGTAACTTCACAGCAATAGCTTTCCTGCTCTTGGCATGCTTGTCGTGCCAGAGCAGGAAAGAACCCATCGCTCAACTGCAAGAACAGTTGAAAAGGGACAGCATCGCGCTGAATGAACTCCAACAACAATACCCAGAGCGTATCCGCGCCGACTTCCGCTGGTGCGATTCCATGCTGGCGTTTATTCCAGAAAACCAAGTGAATGAGTCTTTCGACGTTCTCAACCTCTCACAAGCTTACCTTCATCAATTCGATGAGATGCTGCCCATCATGAAAAAAACTTTAAGCTATACCCAACAACAGCTCGTCAACCTGCAAAACGACATTGATACACACTTCATCAATGATTCACTAGCTGCCGTCTATCTTAAAGATGAGACTGCCGTGGCTGACACCCTTCATAACAGGATCCTTTATTTCCAAGACAGACTTTCAAAGCAGGACAAGGAACTGCAATCGTTAAAGAAGACCATCCGAAAAGCCGCTTCGAAATGAGGAATGCCTTCCGCTTTCTTTGTTTGCTCATCACCCTGCTGACAGCACCGATCCTTGCACAAAACAAAGATCCACAGTTGTTATTAGATGAACAGCTCGCGGGAAAAGCGTTCCAAAGCCAGGATTATGAGCAAGCGAAAGCCCTCTACCAACAACTTTACGAGAAAAAGAAACAAAGCCACCACTTCAACCAATATGTGGAGTGTCTCTTCCGCCTAGGCGATTTTGACACAGCAGAAAAGGAATTGAAGAGCTTCATCAAAAAGAATCCAAGTAATGGCAAGGCTCGCATCGACCTGATCTATGCTTACGCCTCGAACGACAAGAAGAATAAAGCCGATGACCTCTTCAACGAAATCCTGAACAACCTTCCGGAAAGTAAAAACCAAATCGTCAACATCAGCAACATGCTTCGAGGTCGAATGCTGAACGATTATGCTATTGCCATCCTTGAAAAAGGCGCCAAGACCAATGCGGAGGGAGATCCTTTATATCTAGAGAGAGGGAATCTCTACCAGTCCATGATCAATTACCAACAAGCTTTTGAATTCTATTTCCTTGAGCTTGAAGCCAATCCTGATCAGTACAACATCATTAAAAACAAACTCCAGACATTACTGCTCTATGACGTGAACAAAAGCATCACCGAAGAGATGCGTATCGCCCTGCTCAAGAAGACCCAGGAGCAACCTGACAACGAGCAGTTTGGCCAACTGCTCATGTGGTTTGCACTTCAGAACGAAGACTATGACATCGCCTTAGCTCAATGCAAGAGCCTCGACCGGCGCAACAACGACCAGGACCAGC
This sequence comes from uncultured Bacteroidia bacterium, assembly GCA_902800965.1. GTDB lineage: Bacteria > Bacteroidota > Bacteroidia > Bacteroidales > F082 > Limimorpha. The sequence goes on from CADCGK010000002.1 coordinate 83,677, forward strand.
CCCTCATCAATCTTGCTCATATTTGTTTTGATAACGGACAATACAATCTTGCAAAAGATGCATTTGAACAAATCATACGAAAAGGAAAGATCAACCCTTATTACGGCGATGCCGTCATCGGAGTCATCAAAACCGAAAACCAATTATTCAAAAACAACCCGGGAACCGAAAAGAAAAGCTATGAGAAACTGAGCCAAGAGATAGAAAACACATACCCAGATGTCGGATCAAAGGAATACCCAGAACTTGTTGAAATACAAGCTGATATCATGGCCTATCACCTCAATAAGTCGGATCAAGCCATCAGCCTTCTTCAGCAAGCCATAGGACAAATCAACAATAAAATCCAGCAGTGCCGGCTGAAACTCAAATTGGCCGATATCTACCTATACAATGATGAGGTCTGGGAGGCCACCCTGCTTTATAGTCAAGTCGATAAAAGCATGAAGGAAGAGCCCTTAGGACATGAAGCCAGATTCAGAAACGCACAACTGCGCTATTTCATCGGGGAGTTTGCATGGGCTGAGACACAACTCAACGTCTTAAAAGCAGCCACCTCCAAACTCATTGCCAACGATGCCATGACACTCTCCCTCATCATCAGTGACAATCTCGAATATGACACCACCGGCACAGAGCTCAAACGTTTGGCTCGAGCCGATTATAAGATCTATCAGCACAAGCCACTCGAAGCGCTGCCCATCCTCGACTCCATCTGCATCGACGGCAACGAAATCAGCATGCCCCATGCCCTGTACCGCATCGCCGAAATCAAAGAAAAAGAACAAGATTACCCCACTGCTGACAGCTTGTATCTGAAGATCGTGGAACAATTCCCTGACAGTTACATGGCGGATGACGCCCTAATGCGTGCAGCACTGCTCGAGCACCAGCAATTGAAGGTTAGAGAAGCAGCCAAGACCCACTATGAACAGCTGATTGACCAATATCCGACCAGCCTATACACGGCACAAGCCAAAAAGAACTACAGGAAGTTATGAAGACAGAAGAAAGAAGACAGAAGTCAGAAGTCAGGCCAAAAAAGGCGCTTGGACAGCACTTTTTAACCGACCAGAATATCGCCAAGAAGATTGTCGAACAACTTTCGCCCGATGTGGAGACTGTCATCGAAGTAGGCGCCGGAACAGGAGTGTTGACCCAATACATGGTTCAAGACATATTGGACAAATTCTATGTCATTGAGATCGACAAGGAATCCATCGCCTATTTGGAGACCCATTTCTCCATGCTGGGCGAACGGCTGATCGAGGGTGATTTCTTAAAGGCTGACCTCAGCCAATATGGCAAACAAAACATGGCCATCATTGGCAATTTCCCCTACAACATCAGTAGTCAGATTTTCTTCCAAGTACTGAAATACAAGGAACAAGTCGTGGAGGTGGTCGGCATGGTGCAAAAGGAGATGGCCGAGCGCATGGCCGCCAAGGAAGGCAGCAAGACCTACGGCATCCTCAGCGTGCTGATGCAAGCTTGGTACGATATCGACTATCTCTTTACGGTTCACGAGAACGTATTCAATCCGCCACCCAAAGTGAAATCTGCCGTCATCAAGATGCGTCGTAACGCCGTTATTGATTTAGGATGCGACGAGAAGTTGTTCGTGAACATCGTGAAACAAGCTTTCAACCAACGCCGCAAGACCATGCGCAACTCATTGCGTCCGATGCTCAGCCCTGAAATCATCGACAACGAGGTCTTCAACAAAAGACCCGAGCAGCTTTCCGTACAAGAGTTCATTGATCTGACCAATCTGATCAGCGTTGACGCATCGCATGGCGCACAGTAAGATAAGCCGAGGTACCTCCAACCACTAGGATCGTCGCAAAGGTCAGCAACACTTCCTTGAGTTTCAATTGAACAGGATAGGCATCCACGACATAATTGCCGCCCGTCCCGAACTTCACGAAGCCGAATTCTTGCTGCAAGAGCACAACAATGATTCCCAACAACAACCCTATGATGCCACCCGCCACAGCGATGAGCATGCCTTCGTTCATGAAGATTTTCTTGATCAGACGGTTGTCTGCGCCCATGGCCTTCAAGATTTCCGTATCCTTCTTTTTATCGATCATCAGCATGGACAGCGAGCCAACCACATTGAAGGTTGCCAAGATCAAAATGAAAGTAAGGATGACATAGACGGCCCATTTTTCAGAGCGCATCACCCTGTATAGGGTCTCCTGCTGCTCCTGCTGGTCCTTAACTGCAAATTCTTCGCCCAACACAGCTTTCACTTCTTTCTTCACCTTTGTCACATCGGCTGTTGAAGTCAAAAACAACTCCACGTTAGAGGCTTTATCTTCATATTCAAGCAATTCTGCTAGCCACTCCAAGGGTACCATCACCATATTCTCATCCACATCCTGATCGGTAGAAAACACACTTTGCACCGTCAGCACACCGGAATTGAAACTATTCTCCATGGACATCTGCGATGCATTGCCACGCTTGGGGACATACACCCTCACCATCGCGTAGGGGCTGTAAACGCTGATGCCGAGATGCCATGCCACACCCACACCAGGAACAGCAAAATCATAGACACCGTCTGAAAGCAGCAGACCACCTTCACCCACGATGACATCGTCCATCCTTTTCACTTGTTGGTAGTCCAACCCGACGCCCTTCACCTGACCAATATGCTGCTTGTCATTGGCTCGAAACAATGCATCTTCGGTGATTGTCGGAACCGCAATGTCAACTCCCTCAACACCTTTGACACGCTCCAAAGGGAACGTCGCCAGATCAATGGTTTTACCCTTCACCGGGGCCACCTGCAGATCGGGAGTAAGGCGATTGCTCATGGAAGAAACCACCTTTTCAAGTCCATTGAAGGCCGACAGCACCACAATCAGCGCAAAAGCTCCCACACTAATACCAACGATGGAGATCCATGTGATGATATTGATGAGATTATGGCTTTTTTTCGCCAGCAGATACCGTTTCGCTATGAAAAAGGGAAGGTTCACTCTCAGGAACGCAGCAGGTTGTCAATATTCTCGATATAGTCCAAGGAGTCATCCTCAAAGAAGCGCAGCTCCGGGATGACACGCATTTGGTGACGGACACGGTTACCGAGCATTCCTCGAATGGCCCGAGCGTTTTGCCCCACCTCCTCCACCACTTTTTTCTTGTCTTCAACGCCAAAGATGCTCAGATACACATTGGCATAACCCAAGTCAGAAGTGACCTTCACGTGGGTCACCGTAATCATGAGCGAAGGCACCGCAGGCTTCAATTCCTTCTGGAAGATATCGCCCAATTCCTTTAATATCAGTTTGTTGATTTTATCAAGTCGCTTTGAATCCATGGTAACAGTTTGGAGTTGTTCAGTTATTCAGTTATCAGTTTGCAAAAATAGGCATTTCTTTTTATTCACGGTGTTTTGAGTCCATCAGGATAGTCACCGGTCCGTCGTTAATCAACTCCACTTCCATCAAGGCGCCGAATTCACCGCTCAACACCTTACGGCCAGAGATCTCAGCAAGGCGTTTCAGGAACAATTCATACAACGGGATGGCATGTTCTGGACGGGCAGCGCGGATAAAGCTCGGACGGTTACCCTTCTTGGTCAGGGCATGCAAGGTAAACTGGCTTACCACTAGGAAGGAGCCCTCCACCTGATTGATATCGAGATTCATCGCCTCGTTTTCATCTGAGAAGATGCGCAGTTTGGTGAGCTTGGCACAAAGCCAATCCACATCCTCTTCATTGTCAGCTTCTTCGATACCCAACAGAATCATCATGCCAAGACCGATCTCCGATTTCAGCTTACCTCCAATCGTGACAGAGGCCCGACTCACTCTTTGTGCGACAATTCTCATATTTTTAGAAGTCAGAAGTTAGAAGAAAGAAGTAAGAATCAATGTAATAGTTTAAAGATCATTTCACGGTACAGGTCTTTTTCAGAGACTTCGCCACTGTTGTAACCTTTTGATTTCAAGTCGAATTCCCTCAAAACCGAGATACATCTGACACAATCCCCAATGGAGTAATTGCGAGCCGCCAGTTGGTAATCCCTGACAAAGTATGGATTGACGCCCAAGGTGGCAGCAAGGGCATTTTGTGAAGGATCGGTGGCATAATGCACCTTCAGGATTTTGGTGAAATAACCATAAAGGCTGATAGCCGTGACCAGCAGCGGGTTGTCTTTCCCGTTGTCGCCGAAATAGTTCACAATCTGGTTTGCCTTCATAACATCCCTCCGCCCGATGGCATTCTGCAGCTCGAACACATTGTAGTCCTTCGAAATGCCTATGTTATATTCCACATCGGCATCGTCGATTTTCTTTGATTTCGGCAGGGCGATGATCAGTTTGTCTAGCTCATTGCGGACCTTATGAAGGTCGGTGCCCAAGAAATCGGTAAGCATCTGCGTGGCTTTCGGCGTGATGGAATAGCCTTTGTCGGACAGATAGGATTGGATCCACCCAGGGATGTTGTTTTCGTACAATTTCTTGGATTCGAACAGCACACCCATCTTGTCGATTTTCTTGGCCAAAGCGCGCCGTTTGTCCAACTTCTTGTATTTGTAATCAAAAACCAAAATCGTAGTAGGAGGAATCACATCGAGATACTTTTCAAAATCCTCAATGTTTTTCAAGTCTTGGGCTTCTTTAACGATGACCACCATATAGCCGCCCATCATGGAGAAACTTTTGGCATGCGTGGCCACCGTGTCGATATCCACATCACGGCCATAGACAACAATCTGGTTGAAAGCTTTCTCTGCCTCGTCGAGGACTTCCTCTTCGATGGTATCGGAGATCACGTCGATAAAATAGGGCTCCTCCCCCATCAAAAAATAGATCGGAGCGTATTTCTTGTTATGGATGTCGGAAAGAATCTGTTCGAAAGTCATCAGTCGAATCTCAAGTGTTTCACCGTTATGCCGTTGTTGATGAGCTGACGCAGCGAATCGACGCCGATGCGCAGATGGTCGCCGACGAAATTGCTGCTCACCTTTTTGTCGCTTTCAGCGGTCTTGACACCTTCAGGCGTCATTGGCTCATCGGAGACGAGCAGCAAGGCTCCTGTTGGGATTTCGTTGAAGAAACCCACCGAGAAAAGTGTCGCAGTTTCCATATCGACTGCCAAACAGCGTATTCTTCGCAGGTAGTTCTTAAACTCCTCGTCATGTTCCCAAACACGACGGTTAGTGGTATAGACGGTACCCGTCCAATAGTCGCGACCGTAGTCGCGGATCGTAGTGGAGATTGCTTTTTCCAAGTTAAATGCCGGCAGTGCGGGGACTTCAGGTGGAAAATAGTCGTTAGAGGCACCTTCACCCCTGATGGCTGCGATCGGCAGGATGAAGTCGCCTACGTGGTTTTTCCTAACAGCACCGCACTTCCCTAAAAACAGCACAGCTTTAGGATGTATGGCACCCAACAGGTCCATGATAGTGGCCGCATTGGCGCTACCCATGCTGAAGTTGATAATAGTGATCTCACCATCGGTGGCGCAGGGCATAGGCTTGTCTTTTCCCACCACCTCCACACCTTGCCAAGCGGCAAAACGATCCACATAGTTCTGGAAATTAGTCAGCAAAATATATTTCCCAAACTTTTCCAAAGGCAGCCCTGTATAGCGAGGGAGCCAGTTCTCCACTATTTCTTTCTTAGTTTTCATCATTTAACTTCATTTTTTGCAAAGATACTAAAATAATTCAAGAAAAATTTGTTTCAACCAAGCGAAAAAAATAATACCTTTGCAGCACCGCTGAAAATGGATAATAATAATCAGAAAAATATAAGACAATGAATTCAAAACTGAAAAGCATTCTCATCAACATCGTATTGTTCGCCGTTGTTGTGTTTTTGGCCATCAAGGTTATCCAGAGCATCAAGGCTCCTATTGATTTCGGTAATGAAAAGAGCCTCCGCGAGGCTCAGGTCGTCCAGCGTCTGAAGGACATCCGCGACGCCGAGATCCAGTACAAGCAAGCAAACAGCAAGTACACTTCCGACTTCGATTCCTTGATCAACTTCTGCTCCAACTACGAGATTCCTATTGTCAAGATGGTTCCCGACCCGAACGACACCACCTTCACCAAGAGTATCAACGACACTATTGGTTATGTAAAAGTGCTGGATTCTCTCTTCGGGAAAAGACCTAACTTCAACATCAGAGACTTGAGCATTGTTCCTTTCAGCGACCCCACCACCACCTTTGAGATCCAAGACAGCATCATCAAGCGCGGCGGTATCTCCGTTCCGGTGTTCGAGGTCAAGACCCCATACGAAGTGTATCTGGCCACTCCAGGCGAGAAATTCTCCGAAAAAGAATGGAACACCCGCGTGCAGAACATCAAGGCTGAGATGGAACAAATCGACAAATACGCCGGTTTGAAGGTCGGCTCACTGGAGGAAGCTTCAACCGACGGCAACTGGGAGAAACTCTAATGATCGATCCCACAAAAAGCCTTTCATACAACATAACCATCCAATGCTCATTGGATGGTTTTTGTTTTGTTCTCTACGACATTGAAGAGAACAAAATCATTGACATTGAGCTCTACCAGACCTCTGACAGCGGGGATGAAAGCATTATCATGGATGCCTTGGAAAGAGCCATTTTCAAAAAAGGGTTGTATGAAAAGCATTTTCATTCCGTGCGTTTCATTGCTGGCAACCGCTTCAACACGCTGGTCCCCGAAGAACTCTTCGACGAGCAGCATCTCGAAGCCCATCTGCTGTTCAACCACCGCCTTCCACAAGGCCATACCGTGAAGTCGGAGATCCTGCCGAGCCTCAAGGCTGTCAATGTGTATGCCCTGTCAACGCAACAAGAAGCACGCGTCAGAAAGCTTTGGGGAAATGTGCAGATCACCCATCGCTCCACGGTCTTCTTGAACGCCATCCTGAAAGAGGATCCTTACGAAGAAAAGACCAATGTGTATGTCAACGTCAATAGCCGCAGCTTTGATCTTGCCATTGTCACAGAAGGCAAACTTGTGTTCTTTAACAACTTTAAGTTCGACAGCAAGGACGACTTCGTCTATTATTTGATGTTTGTGTTGAAACAACAACAGCTGCCCGCACAAGACATTCCCGTATATTTCACAGGGTTGATCACCGGAAACTCCGAGATTCTCAAGCTCTGCGAGCGCTATATCAAGAAGATCCGCTTCATCAGGCCCGACGGCAGCGTCAATGTTGACATGGCCTTGAACGGCACGCCCTTCCAATACTATTACCTACCCTATAAATCTTTGTCATGAGAATCATAAGAGGCAGATACCAAAGGCGGCAGATCATCGCCCCAAACAACTTGCCTGTCCGTCCCACGACCGACATGGCCAAGGAAAGCTTGTTCAACATTTTGGAGAACTACATGGACTTCGAGGAAGTCACCGCCCTCGACTTGTTTGCCGGCACAGGCAACATCTCCTACGAGCTGGTCTCCCGAGGCTGCCCAAAAGTGACTTCCGTTGACCAAGATAATGGCTGCATCCGTTTCATCCGTGAAACCGCCAACAAACTTGAAATGAAGGAGCTTATGGCGGTCCGTGCCGATGTGTTCCGTTTCCTTTCAAGCCATAAGATGAAGTATGATCTCATCTTTGCCGACCCGCCATACGACTGCCAGCATTACAACGAGCTGGTACGGCTCATCTTCGACAATGAACTACTGAATGAAGACGGCATGTTTGTGCTGGAACACGACAAAACCATCCATTTCGAGGATCACCCCCATTTCATGGATCAACGCCATTACGGGAAGGTGAACTTCACCTTCTTTGCGCAAACGTTATACAGTGAGGAGTGAGGAGTTAGGAGTTAGGAGTAGCCGAAACGCTTCCTGACTTCTTTCTGTTCTTCTTCAGTGCCATCCCTGAACAATGGCATCACTTCGTTTTCCGGGAAATCGGTGAACGTCAAGAACAGCAATGCATCGAGGGTGTCGTTGAAATCGGGATCCACGTTGAAGCACAAGAATTTGGCATTCAGCTTCAGGTATTTCTTAAACAAGGTAGGCAAACGGTATTCGCCATTACTGAGGCGGAACATGAACTTGTCGAACTTATCGATGGATTCTATGTTTTCCTTCATCAGCACGTCTGCATCTACTTTGAGGAAGTCCTCATGGAAAGGCGTAGTCGGCTTGGCCATATTAGCCAGCTCTGGATTCACGGGATGTTTCTCGGTGACATACCTGACGATCATGCTCTGGTAGAACTTCGGATACCACGAGCTGATGCTGACCGGTCCAATGAAATGCTCTATCTCGGGATGCTTGATCACCACGGCGGCCAAGCCACGCAACAACAGCACCAGGGGCAGCACCTCGCGTTGGTAATCGACGGTGACAAAGGAACGGCCCAATTCGATGGTCTTCTCCAAGGTCTCTCCAAAAGCCGGGTCAAAGCCAAACAGAGTACTGATATAGAAACCGCGGATACCTTTTTCCTTCATGATCTCGTTACCGAAACCAAGTCGGTAGGCGCCAGCGACTTGCTGCTTCTTGTTGTCCCAAAGAATCAGGTGCTTGTAGTGGCAATCGAATTCGTCTGTATCAAGGCTCTTGCCTGTGCCTTCACCAATGAAACGGAAGGCTTCTTCACGAAGACGGGCCAATTCATGCATCAGGTTGGGAATCTCCTTGTAATCGGCCAGATAGCAGTCGTATGTCGCGGCTGAGAACAACAGGCCATTCTCGCGAATCGTTTCAAGTTCTTGGATGAGAAGTTGGCGATCTCTTGCTGGCTCTACGGGAGCCCATTTCTCATTGACAACGGCAGGCTTTTCATTTTTGACGTTAGCCTCCAATGCATACGAACGGCTGCGAAGGTACGCTGCCAGATCAGCAGGTTTTTCATAGGTCTCAATCTCAGCAGGCGAGATAGGTTTCCCTATCTGCAGATTGAAGCATTTGTCATGCTTGTTGATCAGCTCTTTCGTCAGCCTTCCCGTACCCAGCATGCTATGGATCTTGTCCACCGTATAGAACCATTTCGAGTTACGGCCGTCCCAGAAAACAGGGATCACCGGGACGCCAGCGCTTTTGATGATACGGGCGATGGAGTTGCTCCATGGCAAATCTTCAGGGAAGTCATTGCCATGGTAGCGTGACACCTCCCCTGCCGGGAAAACGCCCAAGCCGTTACCGGCGGCGATATGTTGCACGGCGCCTTTGATTCCACCCACACTGCTCTTCCATTCAGGATTTTTCTCAAAAGGATTCACCGAGAAGAAGCATTCTTTGAGATTCGGGATGTGGGAGAGAATAAAGTTGGCCATCAGCTTGAAATCAGGGCGCACCTTAGCGATGGCGCTCAACAGCATCACCCCCTCGATGCCTCCGAAAGGATGGTTGCTGACCATCACGAAGCCACCTTCCTTAGGGATGTTTTCCAGTTGTTCAGGACTGACTTCGATGCGGATGTTCATGTTTTCCAACAGATGGTCGGCGAACTCACGTCCCTGATAATCAGCGGCTGCGTCAAAGAGGCGGTTGATTTTGCCCAAACGCAGGTAGCCATACGCCATCCCCGCCACACAGGTGCCGAAGAAGCCTTTCAAACCCAAGGCTTTTTTTAGATCCGATTTGGTTACGACCTGCCTCATATCAATTTTGCGGCAAAAATAAAAAAAAATTTTTACTTTACAAATCGTCCATTGCCGAGTTTTGGGCTTTATCGACACTTGCTTTGTCGAAATAAGTGAGCCGAACCAATCCAGTATTAGGCTGCATGCCTTCGATGATTTGTAATTCTATATCACCCAGCCCAGTAGAATAACAAGCATAATACTCGCATTGTCCTTCACGAATGGCATCCATGACCATTCCATTGATATTATTGCCTACAAACACGGCAAAACCTTCATTTTCCCGCGTCGGTTTGCCATATTTTTTCGTCAGCATGGACTTGAGTTGTCGGTAATCATTCTCCAATTCTGTCCATTGATCCCTATTGGGAAACAGCACCCCAATACTGCAGACCAAATCACAGTCTTGTGCGGAAACCACACCGACAATGCAGCCTTTATATCCGGCAACTTCACCGGTTAAAAACGTCATGCCATTTTCGCGGCTATCTACATTGAGACCCGCTTTGATCAAAGCGGCAGTGCATTCCCTCATCGTGCCGTCAATCGGCACCCCTTTAAAAGTGAGATGTTGCTCTTGTGCAATGCCCATACTCACCATAGAAAGAAACGAAAGTAATAGGAATAGCTTTTTCATATTATTTGATATTATTTCATAAGAGTCCAACTTTTACTTTAATAGTATCTGGCATCTAAGAATTGTTTCATGTTGAAGATAACTTTAGCATCAGACCTCAAAATCCAAACAAGCCCGCTGGGCGGTGAAAGGCCGCACCTTTGTGTTGGCCACCGCTAAATGCTCGGAATGATGAGCATATACTTTCAAAGCCTCTTGATCGGCCAGCGTACAATCCAGCATCAAGTCCGCCGTTGACGACGCCAATCTTCCATCGATTTGGACCTTTACGTCGATCAGCCCAGGTATCTTGCCAACCAATCCTTCCAATCCCTCCTTGATACCGAGTTTTACAGCTTGTTTCTCCTCCTCCGTCAGCTCAGGGTTCAATGTCCAAAGGATGATATGCTTTACCATAATCGCATCTATTAAGTACTTGTTCTTTTGCTCCCATGATCTAAATTTTTTGGTGAACAACAATCAGGCAAAGATAATCATTTTTTCATTATTTTTACAGCCTTTTATCGAAGTAACACAGATGGCCCACCTCAAGCAAGATACCGAGAAGATTTGCTACATGATCCTACCCGAAGGAATCAAGGAGGGTTTGTTCAATGGATTGAAAGTTTTGTCGGACAATCACGGTGTTTCCATAGCCGTAATAGATGCCGCCAACTGGAACGACGACTTGACGCCCTGGCCTGCGGCGGGCGTGTTCAAGAAAGCGAAACCTTTCGGAGGAAAATCTGCGTCTTTCCTTAAGAAACTGACAAACGAAATCATTCCCAAAACCGAAGAGGAACTGGGAATCAAAGATGCCGAACGGACCCTCTTAGGCGTTTCGTTGTCGGGTCTGTTCGCGGTATGGTCTGCTTTCAACACGGATGTTTTCACCAACATCATCAGCCTATCCGGGTCGTTATGGTATGATGGATTCACGGATTGGATGAAAGGACAGACGCCGTCGCCTCAGCTGAAAAAAATATGCATGCTCCTGGGTGAGAAGGAGAAGAACGCCAAAGAAAAGCGGATGGCTTCCGTGGAGGAGCAAACCATGGCTGCGGCAGGCCTCCTGAAAACGGGCAGTCAGGCCACCGTCACCTTCGAATGCGTCGAAGGGACCCATTTCTCCCCCATCATGCCCAGGCTGGAGCGCGCTTTCGACATTGTTTATGGAACAACAAAACACGTACAGATATGAAAAAAGCGATTAAAACGTTGGCCTTGCTGCTGTGTGCGGCAGCTATGATGACTTCTTATTCGTGCCATTCTAACGGAAACAAGTTGGCCCAATTCGAGAAAAAAGCCACCGAATTCAAGGCAGCCTTGGACCCAAGCAACAAAGTGATTGCCGAGAGAATAGATACCATTGCACAGAAGGTGTTCTATCTTGAGCCCAATCAGGAAGCCGAAGGCGTCCATCCCATCCACAACATCTTGGTGCATGATTATGCAACGGACAAAACCCAATCCCTCCTGCCCGACGAGGAGCGGATCAATGAATATCTTATATGGGGGGAACTCGTTGATGACAAGGACGAGGAATTCAGCAGCTTCAACCATTGCTTCAATCTGGATTACAGAAGTTCCGAGCTTATCGGCGACCGTTTGTTTATGATGATCCATACCGAATGCTCGTATGAAATGGAGACATCGCTTCTGTTCTACGTCGACATCCTCGACAACTCATTGCATTATGTCTGCACTTGTGATGATGTCAACTATGACAAAGAAAAAGGAACGATCGATGTGCATAATGATCTGATGAAGTTCGCAGGTGCTGATTTGGAATACAACTACACCCTCTCTGCTTCGTTGAGCGACAAGGAATATGCGGCCAAGCGTGATGAGGTAGTACAAGGAATACGTTCTGAATTTGGATGAAAAAATGAACGACAAGGATTTCCTGACTGACATGAACGCACTTTTGCATCCCGACCTGACATACGATCCTCATGAATCCTATCTATTAGTCAAAGAACGACTGATAGACAAGCTGCCAGGAGATCGATGGCAATAAGAATGATTTACCTGAGCATTTCGCAAAAATGCAATAATCGCAAAAATCCGAAATAGCTGATGGAAATCATTTTACTGTTAATACAAGATATGGGTTTTGTGCGAATTTAATTCATTACCAACAATTTACGTTCTATAAATCCTACTATTCATCTTCTTAGAAAAAAAGGAATAATTAGGTACAACTTTAGGTTAACTTTTGGCGAAAAAAGGCCAAAAATCGGCCAAAAAAGGCATAAAAAAAGACCCTTAGTTAGCCTAAGGATCTTCTTTATTCAACTGATTTTCAGTTAGTTACTAATTAATACTCATCTTCGTGGAAGAAGAAGTCATCCTTCGTGGGATAGTCGGGCCATAAGTCCTCGATACGCTCGTAAACGTCACCCTCGTCTTCAATCTCCTGAAGGTTCTCTATCACCTCCTGAGGCGCACCCGTACGTAAGGCCCAGTCCAAAAGCTCATCACGAGTTGCCGGCCATGGTGCGTCTTCCAATTTCGATGCTAATTCCAGTGTCCAATACATAGTTTTTCGGTTTTTAATTGAGGGTGCAAAAATACACCAAATCGGACAATTGTCAAGTGTTTTTTGAAAAAATTTTTTCGAGCCTATTTGTTTGAATCCCAACAAGTTTCATTCCGATTCTCCAAAAAGTCGAAATAACGGGCCAAAACAAAAAAGTAATCCGACAACCGATTCAAATACCGTAAGTCAATAGCATCCACTTCATCGTGAGAGGCCAAACGCCATCCCTGACGCTCCGCCCGACGGCATACCGTGCGGCATACATGACTCACCGACGCCTTCAGATTTCCACCAGGAATCACAAAAGCCCTCAATTCGGGCAGCTCGGCGTTCATGGCATCAATATGGCGCTCCAGAAAAGCCACATCTTCATCAGCCAAGACTGGGACCATCTTCCCGATCTCTGTGTCCTTGTCCATCGCAAAATGCGACTCCAACGTAAACAACTTGTTCTGAATCACACCCAATGTCTCACGGATTGACACTGAAACACCTTCAAGGTCGTACAACACACCGATGACCGCACTCAGCTCATCCACCGTGCCGTAAGCTTCCACCTTGTCATCATACTTGGGCACCCGACGTCCTCCAATCAACGAGGTCGTGCCCTTGTCCCCCGTCTTCGTATAAGTTATATTCTTCATCTCTTTTATATTTTACTCCTCACTCCTAACTCCTCACTCCTAACTTCTTAACACAAAGTCCTGCTTCTCCATCCCCTCACGGTAAAAAAACAGTCCTTTCTTATAAAGATCTATCGTCAAGGTAACGTCAGGATGGGCGCAAATCGTATTCCACCACGCTTCTTTCTTTTCATCGCTATGGATATCTTCCATCACATACATCACCTTGTCAACAATCGCAGGGGGCTCCCCTTCCCTCACTAGCTCTGTACGCTCAATGCCCAAGGACTTCAAAGCCTCTTCGTCTCCCCCACGAATCACCTTAGTGTAGAGTTCATACACAAAAGGGGAATGGATATGGAACTCGTTTTTCCTGCGAAAAAGGTATTTGAGGTAGCTCTTCAACATCACTCATACTGCACTTTCTGGACATAGAAAACGGTCCTTCGCGTGTCGCGAAGAAGAGGATTCTGCACAATTTGGCAACCATGAATCAAAAACCGACTGCCAAACCATTTGTAGATACAGGCATAATACTCATCTTCGTATGAGTCAGTGCCGTAAAGCAAATCTAAAGGGGCAAACTGCTGATTGAGCAATGTTTTTCCATCAGTGTCGAAGACCTCGTAACGCAAGATGTTACGGCTCGGCGAAGCCACCACCAGCTCGTTGTGACACACCGACTCAGAGGCATGATCGGACAGCGTTTCACACAAATCGTTCTCAAAGCGAACCGAATTATACCATTTCAGCTCACCGTTTTGATCAAAAGCCAACAGGATCTCACTGAAAAAGTCGTATCCATCGAAAACGGTATAATTCATAGGATAGGTGCTGTAGAAGCCATAATAGCTATGATCCACACGGGTCTCGGTATGAAAAACAGGCTGAAAAGCCTCAGCCACAAAAACTTGATTGCTGCCAAACTTGACTAAACGGGGCGCATAAAACTGGAAAGTGATCTCGCCTTTCTCTTTTTTCTTGCCCTGCTTCATCTTGAGCAACTCCTCTTTCACCTTCAACCGATCCGAAGCGGTAAGGGCATTCTCTATTTCAGGAAGGTTCTTGAAGAGATAGGTCTTGGTTTGCATACCGCTCGACGCGAATTTAATCCAGGTCACACCCACGGCAATCTTACTAAAGTCCTCCGTCATGCCTTCCACACTAACTTTCTTGTTGCTCTCCCGCTCCAAAGTGGCATACACGGTCAGCTGTCGCTGATCATCCAAAGCAAAGCACATACGACCCAATCCAGCGTTTTCGCCATTTTCAAAACGGTGCGATTGCAACAGGTTGCCGCTTGGTGAATACACCATAAACGATGTCGCCTTATAGCGTTTCTCCACGAATTCGCGGGCAGCGAGCACAAACACTCGCGCATCGGGAATGGCTTCGAACTGAAACAGGATGAAATCGTTATTGAGATTCGGAGTGATCGTCCGTTGGGTGTGGTGGCTCAAGTCGTATTGCTCAAGGAAACCGCCTCCCGACTTGGAGTTGACCGAAAGCATCAAAGTGCCGTCAAGCAGGGCAACTGACTGAAGCAAGGAGCGCTCAGGAAGCTGTCCGGAGAATGTGGTGAACGTCTGTTCCAAACGATGAAAAGTCACCACATAAAACTTGACGGAATCGGAACGGGAAGCCTTTTCGTAGGTAAAGACAAAAGCTGCCCACTGCGCTGAGCTCTTGGCATCAAAGAGCTTCAGTTTGTCAGGCAAGGGAATCAAGTCGCTGCGTTGCTCGTAAAGGCTGGTGTCGAGGGCAACAAAGTTCCACAGCCGGTTCTTGTCCTCGTCGGTCTTGTCAGTCTCATAAACCATCATGCCGCCTTTGTCCTGAAAAGATACAAACTGGCAGCTCTGGTTTTTCGACCAACGGCTGACCTCAAAACGAGATGTCTCCGCCTGTTGGGCAAAAACGCCCAAAAAGGAAAAGATAAGCGCTATGAGAAGACCGATCCGACACATACGAATATGGGTTGCGTCATTGCGAGCACAGCGAAGCAATCCAACCTGACAATAGCTGGTCGAGCTGGATTGCTTCGTCGTTCCTCCTCGCAATGACGATTAATTAAAACTTGACAAATCTAGCGACTTCCTTCTTGCCGTCGGCATAACGGATATTCAGGAAATAGACGCCGTTATCGAAGTTGGCAATCTGAAGATTGGCTTGTCCAGCGGTCATGTCCATGGAACTAACCACGCGACCCGTCATATCGAAGATGCTGACTTGAGCGTCGTTTTCAAGGACGAATGAAACCACATCCTTAGCAGGATTCGGATAGACACTGACAGTTGAGAGTGCATTCTCGCTGACAGAGACCTCGCCTTCACCAATTACCTTCACATAATCGATTTCCCAAGCTGCCGCAGCATCATCGGTGCTGGTATAAACGAATGCAATGTAGAACTGACCTTTGCCATGAACCATCGAACCGATGTTGAAGCGGCCGGATTCAACCCATTCATAGTTGCCAGTCGAGAAGTCGAACGCATCTGTCAGATCTTCCCAAGTAGCGTTGGAAACATTGCCATTGTAATTCAACGAGAGCTTTACGCTAAGCGGATTGCCTTCGAATTTCGTTGCAGTACGGAACTCCAAGAAGATGTCGTTGAAGCCGTCGCCTGAAATAGCAGGGCTGACAAGCCAATCTTCGTTAGCATGTGAAGCACCATCAGTGTAGCCGTTCATATAGGCATAATTTGTACCACTCGCAGCATGTGTAGCCTGAATCCATTCTTGTTCGCCAGCAATATTCACGGCCGTGAAAACGCCGAGACTATTCTCCACATCGAAACCCTCATTTAACAGGAAATGAATGTCAGCAGTCATCGCATCTGTCACCGGATAAGCGCCATCAGTCTTGTAATCGATGTTATCACCGCTGTTGGTATAGGGGAAGATAGCAAACTTATAGGTGGTATTGACTTCCAAATTACTGAAAGTAACTGTCTGAACACCATAGTTCACATTCATGACCAAATCGCCGTTAGCGACTGGAGTACCATCGGTAGGGACAGCGATTGCGTCTTTAGCACCCACCACCAAATACTTGGAAGGGAGTTGGCTACCCGTGGCATCAGTCCAAGTGAGGGTGATATCCAAACCATCAGCCGTTGCAACAAAGACGGTAGGATAGTTGCTTGGTTCAGGATTCACAGCAGGGGCTCCGCCAGCCTTGTAGAAGCTGACAAGGGCACCAACAGTTGATGTTTCAGAATAGCAGCCGAAAAGAGGAGCATTGTTTTGAGTGTTGGGGTTGAAACGCATGTATTTGCGTGTGTTTTCACCTTGAGCGACTACTACCGCAGTACCATCGGCATCGAATGTAATAGCCCATTGTCCATTGGCATCAAGCGTAGTTTGCGTCTTTAAAAAGTTGCTATTGCTACTTGCCGCATAAAGATAACCGCCCTTGGCCTCGTCGAAGAAGGTCCAGGCATTAGCACTGCCACCCAACGTAAACTGGAACACTTCCGTTTCACTATTGGGATCCGTTCCGGGAGTAACAGTGATGGATTCGCCGTTTTCCGAAACCACCAAAGCCTTACGGTTGTTATTGTTCTGCTTACCCATAGCCAAGACACCCAGGTCATCATAATGGGCAACGATGAGATAGTTTGCTCCAGCCTCGAGTTCAGAGGCGGAGGTAATCTTTGTGAAAGTTGTTTGGGCATAGCCGACAGCTGCGATAAGCATCAGCACTGCCACTGCAAAGAATGAAAGTAGATTTTTTCTCATAATGATTGATTTTAATTGATATGATTAGATCTTTATTTGTTCCACTGATTTTATCTCAGGGATGGATTTCTTCATGACACTTTCGATGCCGTTCTTCAGGGTCATGGTGCTGTAGGGGCAGCTTCCGCAAGCACCGGTCAGCTCTACCATCACCACCAAGTCGTCGGTGAGTTCCACGAAGTTCACATCACCGCCGTCGGCCTGAAGATAAGGACGTATCTGCTCCAAGATGTTCTTGATCCGTTTTTCCAAAAGCTCTTTTTCCATAGAATACAGAATTTAGAAGTCAGAAGACAGAATTGAGTTGGCGATCTGGTCGAAAGCCTTGGTCACTGGCGAATCGGCATCCAGGGCAAGAGGTGTGCCGTTATCGCCGCTCTCAGCGATCTTCTCCACCATCGGGATCTGACCCAGCAACGGGACGTTCAGCTGATCCGCAAACTGCTTGCCGGTCTCTTTTCCGAAGATGTAGTATTTCTTTTCGGGCATGTCGGAAGGAGTGAAGTATGCCATGTTCTCCACCAGACCGTAGATCGGGATCTGCAAGGCTTCTTCCTTGAACATCATGGCGGCTCGCAGCACATCGGCGAAAGCCACCTTCTGCGGGGTTGTCACGATAACGGCACCTGTCACGTTGTATTGCTGCGCCAAAGTCAGCTGGATATCGCCTGTTCCTGGAGGCATGTCCACCACCATCCAGTCGAGTTCACCCCAAAGGGTGTCGTTCATCAGCTGGTTGAGGGCACTGGTAGCCATGGGGCCTCTCCAAATCAACGGACGGTCAGTATCGACAAAAAAGCCGATGGAGAGCATCTTGATGCCGTATTTCTCCACTGGCACCATCACCGTCTTGCCGTCTTTTTCAAAGCAAGCAGGGCGCTCGTCCTCGGCACCGAACATCATCGGCACGGAAGGTCCATAGATATCGGCATCGATCAGTCCCACGCGCTGGTTGGCACGAGCCAAAGCCACGGCGAGGTTGGCGGCCACGGTTGACTTACCCACGCCACCTTTGCCGGAAGCCACGGCGATGATGTGTTTTACCTTGGAGAGGGCCGTCGTTTCTTCCTTGACCTTAATGTCCACTTCAACGTCACCGAACACACCGGTAAGGGTACGCTTGGCAGCGTTGGTCAAAATCTCGTTTTTGGGGTCATCGGCTTTTTCCACAATCAGGTCGAAACGGATGCCGTTTTCGTTCACCATCAGGTTTTCAACCATATTCAAGGCAATGATGTTGTCGCCTTTAGGGAAATAGATGACGTCTTTCAGTACTTCGGTAACGTTTTCTTTATTGAGCATGATTTCAAAATGCTAGATTTGCAAAGATACAATTAATATTCGAAATGAGGTATGGGCTGCAACTTGAACAGGTTCTTCACATGTTTATCGTCGATACGTGCTTTCGTGTCGGGATCATCGCAAACGCCGGTGCGGATGTAACGGTCGAGGACGGCGTAGGTGAAGCCGAGGTTGTCTTCATCGCTCTTGCCGGAAAGCCCGTCCGAAGGGGTCTTCTCCACCAGATCAATAGGCAATCCGAGTTCTTTTCCGATCGCCTTGACTTCCTGAACGGTCAACCCACCCAGTGGAGCGAAGTCGCCTGCTGCATCGCCATAACGCGTGGAATAGCCCACCCAGTCCTCCGAAAGGTTGCAGGTGTTGGCCACACGGCCGTTCAGCGACTGTGAGACGGCATACAAGGTGGTCATACGCAGTCTAGGAGGCATGTTAATGATGGTCTGCCTACTGACTTCCGTCTCCTGACTTCCCAATTCTTCCTTTATTGTCGCCATCAGCGCATCGTAGGCACTGCCGATATTGACATTGAAATGACGGATCCCCAGATGGTTGATGAGTTTCATGCTGTCGTCGATATCGGGCTGCACACCGTTGGGCATGGTCACGCCGACGACGCGGTCTGTTCCCAGCGCTTCGGCGCACAAAGCCGCCACCACGCTGCTGTCCTTGCCGCCCGAGATGCCAATCACGGCATTGCATCCAGGACCGTTCTGCTCAAACCAGTCACGGATCCATTGAACCACCTGGTCCTTCACTATTTTTACATCGAATTCTTTCATAACTCATTGTTGTTTTATTTGACATGTTCTTCCACCCACTTCCTTGCATTCACGAAAGCCTCGATCCACGGGGTGACCTCATCGTCCTTGCGATTGTCGGGATAATGTGCCCATTGCCAAGGCAGGAAGGCGCGCTCCAGATGGGGCATCATGGCGAGATGACGGCCGTTGTTGGAGCAGATGCCTGCCACGGACCAGTCGCTGCCGTTGGGATTGCCTGGATACCTGTCCTGACCGTAAGTCATCACGATCTTGTACTTGTCGCGGTAATAGGGGAAGTAGAACCTGCCTTCGCCATGAGCCACCCAAACGCCAAGTCGGCGACCTGAGAGCGACTTCAGCATCACGCTCTCGTTTTGGGCGATCTCCACGTTCAAGAAGGCCGACTCGAACTTGCGGGAGTCGTTGTGTTTCATCACCGGTTGCTCCTCATGGTCGGGATACAAGAGCCCCAATTCCACCATCAGCTGGCAGCCGTTGCATACGCCAAGGCTCAAGGTGTCCTCGCGAGCGTAGAAATCATCCAAGGCCTTCTTGGCCTTCTCGTTGTAGAGGAAGGCGCCCGCCCAGCCCTTAGCGGAGCCAAGGACATCGGAGTTGGAGAAGCCGCCCACGAACACGATCATGTTGACATCCTTCAGATCCTCACGGCCGGAAGCCAGGTCGGTCATCGTGACATCCTTCACGTCAAAGCCTGCGAGATGCAGTGCGTATGCCATCTCACGGTCGCACTGGCATCCTTTCTCACGGATGATGGCGGCATTGATTCCGGACTTTTTGCGGCGTTTCATCTTGATGCCAAGGTCAGCGGCCTTGCCTGTAAATCCATGTCCAAAGCTGTAGTGCAAGTACTGTTGCTTGTAATTTTCATAACGTTCCTTGGCCTTGCGGTCGCCGCTTTGTTTGCGGTCGAGCAGATAGGATGACCTGTACCAAATATCGCGCAAAGCGTCGATTTCAAAGAGATGGTCGTGGCCAGCATGACGAATGGTCAACCTGCGCTTTTCGCATGGCTTGCCAATCATCTTGAAGCTGACGCCTAGCTCACGAAGCTTTTTCTTGGCGACACCGTCGTTGGCGACTTGGATGACCACTGACGGCTTCTCGCAGAACAGCACGGCAACGAAATCTTCCTTGTCGAAATCCTTCAGGTCGAGTTCCATGCCATATTCCGTATTAGCGAAGTTCATCTCCAACAAAGTGGTGATCAAACCACCAGCGGAAACGTCATGTCCTGCCAAGATCAGGTTCTCCTCAATCAGTTGCTGGATGGCATTGAAAGCCTTCTTGAAATAGGCAGGGCTCTTCACATCGGGCGCCTTCTGTCCGATGGCGTCGATGGCCTGGGCGAAGCTACTACCGCCCAATTCAAAGCCGTCCTTTGAGAAATCAATGTACAGCAGCTCGGTGTTGACATCGTTCTTCATCACGGGACGCACGGTTTGGCGGATGTTGCTCACCTCGCCGGCGGCGGAAACAATGACGGTGCCAGGAGCCACCACTTTCTGCCCGTTAGGATATTTCTGGGTCATCGAAAGCGAATCCTTGCCTGTCGGCACGTTGACGCCCAAAGCAACGCAATAGTCGCTCAAGGCCTTTACCGCTTGGTAAAGCCTTGCGGTCTCGCCCTCCTGCTTGGCAGGCCACATCCAGTTGGCGCTCAACGAGACGCCCGAAAGATTGTCTTCGATGGGAGCCCAGACCAAGTTGGTCAACGCTTCGGACACTGAAAGCCTGGAGCCCGCGGCAGGGTTAATCAGTGCAGGGATGGAAGCATGGCCCAAAGCCGTAGCGATACCGCGAACGCCATTGTAGTCAAGGGCGCTGATGCCGAGGTTGCTCAACGGCAGCTGGATCTCGCCCACGCACTGCTGTTGTGCCACACGGCCCGTCACGGAACGGTCCACCTTGTTGGTCAGCCAATCTTTACAAGCCACTGCTTCAAGCTGCAGCACTTTTTCCAAATACTTATGGATATCGCGTTTGGTGTAGCTGATTTTCTTGAAATGATAAGGTTTGGTGGTGTCATACAGCACCGTTTTCGGCGCACTTCCGAAGAAGTCTGACAAAGCCAGGTCGATGGGTGCCTCGCCGTGGTCGCGGACGAAGCGAAGCCGTTCATCGCCAGTCACCTCACCTACCTCGTAATACGGGGCGCGTTCACGCTCGGCGGTCTTGCGGATCAGCTCCAGATCCTTCTTGCGCACCAGCAGTCCCATGCGTTCCTGTGACTCATTACCGATGATTTCCTTGTCCGACAAAGTAGGATCGCCCACGGGGAGTTTATCCACATGGACCACGCCACCGGCGTCTTCGATCAATTCGGAGAGGCAGTTCAGATGGCCGCCTGCACCATGGTCATGGATGCTGCGGATTGGGTTCTTGTTCATCTCGGCCATGGCGCGGATCACGTTGCTGACGCGCTTCTGCATCTCTGGATTGGCGCGCTGTACGGCATTCAGCTCGATGGCGTTGCTGTACTGACCCGTATCCACACTTGACACGGCACCGCCGCCCATACCGATGCGGTAGTTGTCGCCACCCAGCACCACGATCACATCGCCGGGTTCCGGCTCCAGCTTCTGGGCATTTTCCATTTTGGCAAAGCCGATACCGCCCGCCAACATGATCACCTTGTCGTACCCTAAGGTCTGCTTCTCCTCATGTTCAAAGGTCAGCAAGCTGCCGTTGATCAAGGGTTGTCCGAACTTGTTGCCGAAGTCGGAGGCACCGTTGGAGGCTTTGATCAGGATCTCCTCGGGAGTCTGATACAGCCACTTGCGGGGCTCAGCGCCTTGTTCCCAGCTGCGGTCTTTCTCTGTCCTTGGATAGGAGGTCATATAGACGGCTGTGCCAGCTAGTGGCAAGCTACCTTGTCCGCCTGCCAGACGGTCGCGGATCTCACCGCCCGTTCCCGTGGCAGCGCCATTGAAAGGCTCCACGGTGGTCGGGAAGTTATGCGTCTCAGCCTTCAGCGAGATGATGGTGTTGATATCTTTGATCTGGAAATAATCGGGCTCAAACTGGCCTTTGGGTGCGAATTGCTCCACCTTGGGACCAAGGATGAATGCCACATTGTCCTTGTAAGCCGAAACCAGCTTGTTCGGGTTCTCTTTGGAGGTCTTCTTGATCAAGGCGAACAGCGAGCTGCCCATCTTCTTTCCGTCGATGATGAAGGTGCCATTGAAGATCTTGTGACGGCAGTGTTCCGAATTGACTTGTGCAAAGCCGTACACCTCACTGTCGGTGAGTTTGCGGCCGATCTTCTCCGAGATGCCATTCAGATAGGCGATCTCTTCATCACTCAAGGCAAGGCCTTCCTGGGTATTGTAGGCGGCAATGTCGTCAATATGTTTCAGGGGTTCAGGCTTGCGGTTCACCGTGAAGACCTTTTGGTCAAGGTTGTGATACATGGCCTGAAGCATCGGATCAAAGGGAGCGTCTTTCGAGTCCACCTGTTTGAATTCCTCGATGCGGAGAATGCCGTCAACGCCCATGTTTTGAGCGATCTCCACGGCATTGGTGCTCCATGGGGTAATCATCTCACGGCGTGGACCGACAAAATAACCTTTGATGGTTTTTGTTTTCGACAACGAGGCTTTACCAAAAAGCCAAGACAAACGGGAAAGCTGCTCTGCAGAAAGCTCCGATACGGCATCAACAGCGATAATGCGTTGATTTCCAGAATGGAAAAAGCATATCATAATAGCATATATTTTGCAATTTATATGCTCGCAAAGATAAATAAAATGTTAGATGAAAGACCGCTTGACGGCCTATATTTTATATTAAATAATCAACAGCTTCCTGTTCATTACGACGCTGTTTCCATTGCGCAATTGCAATAGATAAAAACCTTTTTGAAGATCATTCGGCAACACCAAGGAAGGATTTTTAGCATCTTTGATCTCCATTTGCAACACCAGTCTCCCACTGACATCAAAGATGGCCACTTGGTTCGCTTCCTTAACATCCCCCAACAGATACAATGTTGCGCCAGGTCGAAGGGGGTTGGGATAAACTGAAACACCCGACACCATTTCGTCATTTGTCACGCTCCAGTTCGGATCCCATATCATATCAGCATACTCAGGATGATCGATAAATGGATTACGGTTATGCTGAAAATCATCATATATAACATTGTTACGGTCGATCTCTTTTTGACTCACGGGATCTTGCTTGTTCCAGCGCAACAGCATGGTGAGTGCCCATGGCTTGATCACCGATTTATCGGTCATGTCGGTCGACTTCCAACCGGAGTCCTCACTATAGTAACGGACACTCATGTAGAAATAAGCTCTGGCAAAATCGCCCTTATATTCATCGATGGGTTCAAACACCGTTCCGCTATAGCCAGGAGTTTTGCAGCTTCCCAGTTTGGATCCATTACGGAACGTAGTGCCCGAGCGGACTTCTCCGTACGGATAGTTAGAGCGGTCATGGTTGACTTGACAGTCTGTCGGGAAAATATGATGTAAATCGGTACGAGGCGTGGACAGCTCGCTAAACCAGCTCTGCGGCCATGAATGCTCACGGTTATAGCATGTGCCTTCGGTATTATTACAGCCGCCACTGCCGCATTGGTCTTGACCCAGTTGATAAGTATAGGGTGGTGTTCCTCCCGGGATGTCAGAATACATATCCCAGACAACACCATTGCCTTTATTGTCCGTGCTCCAGAAAGCGCTCCAGAGATTGCCGTATGATGTGGTAGTATGGTTTTTGATGATGTCATGCAAAGCCACTTTCAACTGGTTACCAGTCAAGCCATTGGCAGAATTGTAATAGTTCGCCGGCGGCTGAGCCATAGCCATCACCGCCACCACAAGAAAACCTAAAAGTAACAATCTCCTTCTCATAACTTTTATCTTTTATCTCTTATCTTTTATCTAACAAGCTCAGTAAACAGGAACAACACCGCCACCACCACCAAAAACACCGCTCCAGAGAATTCGATAAAGCTGGAATTGCGAAGCATCTTGGGGGAGTACGGTATCCTGATAGACCAGAAAGCCCACAAAAAGCCTGCCAATGCAACGGCCAGGAAATACCAATTGCCAAACGGCATAAACCCTTGGGTACAGATACTCACGAGCATGATGTTCATTCCCGAGAGGATCCCCAAGAGCAAGAAACCCCAATTGGAGGTGAAGGCATAGAGGCGCTTGGCTTTCAGCACCTTCATCGAATCCACAATCATCTTGACAGCCACAATGAGCATCATGCCAAAGGTCACATAACGCATCAGGTCGCTGAACAGATAACCGATCATTCTGCCGAGCAGATGGCCGATAAAAGCCATTAACGCCTGCGTGGCGGCAAAGATCAAAGCCACCAGAAACTGTCTGGAAGGCGTGCTCTCCCCTTTCGGCTCCAACCCAACGGCCAAAGGCACTACACAGGTGGTCAGCGCTAACACATAGATGATTCCAATGATGATTGCTGGAGTAGTCATACTGCAAAGATAAGAATAAACGGCAGATTAATAACGGCGAATTAAACGAATTTTACGAACCTTAAAGAAAATTCGCTTAATTCGTTTAATTCGCCGTTTAGATTTCGCCGTTCGACGCCTGTCGTTATCCCAGTCTCTTGAACTGGCAGGTGAAGTGACGCATCAGCTCGGCTTCCCAAGTGATTTCCAGACCTCGTTTGATTTCATTGCGGCGGTCATAGACATTCTTCAGGGCAGCGGCAATCACGTCCATGTGGTTGTTGGTATAGACACGGCGTGGGATGCACAGACGCACGAAGTCGTTGCCACCAAAACGATTCTGACGCGTGACCGGATCACGGTCGGCAAGCACATAACCGATTTCGCAGGCGCGGATGCCAGCTTCGAGATACAGCTCGCAAGTCAGGGTCTGAGCCGGGAACTCTTCCTTCGGGATGTTGGTCAACACCTTGTCGGCATCGACGAAGATGGCGTGGCCACCGGCAGGACGTTGGTAAGGAATGCCGTACTCGTCAAGTTTCTTGGCAAGATAGTGCACTTGCTTGATACGGGTTTCGACCATGTCGAACTCGATATTTTCTTGCAGACCGACAGCCAGAGCGTCCATGTCACGGCCGTTCATACCGCCGTAGGTGAGGAAGCCCTCGAAGGGGATGCAGAACAACTTGGCACCTTCGTACCAGTCCTTCTTGTTGGTGGCGATGAAGCCGCCCATGTTGACGAGACCGTCCTTCTTGGCTGACATCGTCATGGAATCGGCATAGCTGAACATCTCTTTGCAGATCTCACGGAGGGTCTTGTCGGCATAGCCTTCCTCGCGGGTCTTGATGAAGTAGGCGTTCTCGATGAAACGGGCGCTGTCGATGTTGACCGGCACGCCGTATTTGTGGCAGAGTTCACAGGTCTCGCGGATGTTCTTCATGCTCACGGGCTGACCGCCAACGGTGTTGTTGGTCACGGTAAGCACCATGAAAGGCACATTGCCCTTGTTCTCTTGCAGCACCTTCTCGAGCTTCTCGAGGCTGACGTTACCCTTGAAAGGCACTTCCAGCTGGGTGTCGTAGGCTTCAGGAACAGTGACGTCGATGGCGAAGGCCTTACGGCTCTCGATATGACCCTTGGTAGTGTCGAAGTGGGCGTTGCCAGGAACGACTTGACCAGGCTTTACCAGGTAGCTGAACAGCACATTCTCGGCTGCACGGCCTTGGTGAGTGGGGATGACATACTCGAAACCGGTGATTTCAGTGATGGTGTCCTTCATGTGATAGAAGGAACGGGCACCACCGTAACTTTCGTCGCCTTGCATCATGGCAGCCCATTGGCGATCACTCATGGCGCCAGTGCCGCTATCGGTCAGCAAATCGATGTAAACATAGTCGCTCTTCAGCATGAAGACGTTTTGATGGGCTTCGTTAAGCCACTTTTCGCGTTGTTCACGGGTGGATTTCTTAATGGGTTCAACCATCTTGATTTTCCACGCTTCTGCAAATGGTAATTCCATAATTTTATGATTTAAAGATTTAATGATTCAAAGATTTAAAGATTTTCTTTAGGGCAGAAAAACAATAAAAGACCACCGATTCCCAAGCAGGAGCTCAGAAACGGTCACGTTCTTTGACGTTAAGATAAGCTGGGCGATCTATGACAACAACCCTCATCGACTCACTTTTTCGTCCACAAAGATACTCTTTTTTTTCAAATCAAAAGAAAAAAACTCCATTGATCATTCTTTTTGTTATCTTTGAACTTCATTATTAACGCTTATTCTCAAATCTATACTATATGTTCAAATTCAAATCACTGTTTTTAGCTGGTCTCCTGCTGATTGGAATGAATGTCCAAGCCCAGGAAGACCAAGAGCAACTTGTTGGCGCCTGCTGCACCAGCATCATGGTAGGCAAGAACGCCTCCACCGACGGCTCTGTCATCACCTCTCACACCTGCGACGGCCGCTACCGCACTTGGATGCGCTGGGAAGCCGCCGCCGACCACGAAAAGGGCGAGATGCACAAGGTGTATAAAGGCACCATGCACACCGAAGATCCCTTCGACAACCGCAAGGTGGAACTCGCTGGCGAGATTCCTCAGGTGGCACACACCTACGCCTATCTCAACACGGCCTATCCGTGCCTCAACGAGAAACAACTAGCCATTGGCGAGACGACCTTCTCCGGTCCCGACACCTTAGTAAACAAAAACGGCATGTTCATGATCGAGGAACTCGAGCGCGTGGCACTGATGCGCTGCGACAACGCCCGTGACGCCATCCAGCTCATCGGACAATTGGTCAAGGAATACGGCTATGGTGACGGTGGCGAGTGCATCACCATCGCTGACAAGAACGAAGTGTGGCAGATGGAGATCCTCGGTGAAGGCCCCGACAAAATCGGCGGCGTGTGGGCGGCCAAACGTATCCCAGATGACGAAGTGGGTGTCAGCGCCAATATCGCCCGTATCGGCAAATTAGAACGCAAAAGCAAGGATTTCTACTGCTCTGACAACTGCGAGGAAGTGGCCAAGAAATACGGCCTCTGGGACGGCAAAGACGAGTTCGTTTTCTGGAAGGCTTTCCGTGCAGAATACGGTGGCGGCAAGAACTACAGCGACCGCGAATTCTTCATCCTCAGCCAGCTGGCGCCTTCTTTGAATCTCAACCGCGACATGCCCGAGCTCCCCTTCTCGGTGAAGCCTGACGAAAACGTTGATGTCCGCAAGGTGATGGAGCTCTTCCGCACCACCTACGAAGGCACCGACATGGACATGACCCGCAACATCAAGATGGTGACTAAGAAACGCCAAGACGACGGCAGCGTCAAAAACGACACCATCATCAGCCCCATCGCCAACCCTTGGATGACCGGAACCCTACAGAACACCTTAAATTTCTTGGCTCCAGAGACAGTGAAATTCCAACGCACCGTGGCAGTGGCTTGGAGCAGCTATCATCATATCATCCAATGCCGCAGCTGGGTTCCTGACGAGATTGGCGCCATCTGTTGGATGGCTTGCGACAACCCAGGACAGAGCCCCCGCATCCCGATCTTCTCCGGCTCCACCACCCTGCCCGAAGGCTTCGACAAATGTGGCCAGCTACGTTACCGCGAGGAAGCCTGGATCTGGCATTACCGTAGGGCCAACAAGCTCGCCACCGTGATGTGGGGACGCACCAAACCCGTCCTTCTCGGCAACGCCAACCGTTTCGAAGAGAAAGCACTGGAAGAGATCCCAACTATTGAAAAGAAAGCTCAAGCCTTGCTCAATGACGGCAAAAAAGACGAAGCCACCAAGGTACTCAACCAATATACAAAGGACTTCGCCGCCGCTACCCGTCAGACTTGGAAAGAGATGGAGAGCCAGTTCTGGTACTGGTTCGGGATGGGATTTTAAAGAAGTCAGAAGACAGAAGGCAACAAGAAAGGGATGGCTCCATTGAGCCATCCCTTTCTTGTTGCCTTCTGTCTTCTGACTTCTTGCTTCTATTAGTAGAACATCACTCTGTTGTCCTCAATCTTGGCGTTGTTTCTGAGAGCGTTATAGACGCCGTTATTCAACACCTTGTTGTTGAACTGAGCGGTCTTGTCTCTCAGGATGGAGCTGAGGTCAGGATTTTCAGGCGCGTTAGCGACCTTGACGTTCTTGATCACGAAGGCGCTGGTGTTACCGGCGATTGGGCCGACCACTTCACCTTCCTTCATACCGAGGATGGTTCCAATGATATCAGCTTCAACACCGAAGTTACCCAATGCACGGGCTTCCATATTGATGTCGGAAACAGATGCGCTCTCAGCACCCAACTCATTAACCATGCGGTCATAGTCGGTGCCACAGGCCTTCATCTTCTCAACGGCAATCTCACCCTTCTTCTTGTTGAGGATCTGGTACTTGGATTGATCCAGGATCTTCTCCATCGGAGCGTAGCCTTCAGGAACCATGTCGGTCAGAGCGGCCACGACAAACATGTTGTCAAGCTCAAAGATGGATGACACGTCACCAACCTTGGTCTTGTCGTCGAATGCCCAGCGGACGATTTGACGTGGGTTGTCGATACCAGTGATCTGATAGGTCGAAGCCGTCATTCTCGGCATGTTGCGCTTGGTCATTCCCTGTGCCTCGATGGCAGCATTGAATTGATCGTATGTGCGGTTCTCAGTAACGAACTTGTTAGCCTGGGCAAACACGTCTTGATAGGTCTTGGTGCTCGGAGTGAGTTCATGCTTCAGGAAAGCCAAACGAGCTTTGGGCTTCATCTCGGTCTTGCCCGTCACTTTGATGACATGGTATCCGAAAGGAGTCTCAACGACGCCGATGGTACCCACTGGGTTGTTCATGACAAACTCATTGAAGTTATAGACCATCATGCCATCGGTGAACCAATCCAGATCACCGCCTTTTTCAGCAGAACCTTTGTCGGTGGAGAACTTGGTGGCAAGTTCTTCAAAAAGTTCCGTCTTCTTGACGTTCTTCTTCAGCACGGCAGCCAAGCTGTCAGCAACAGCCTGAGCTCTTTCCTTGGTGGTGATGGTATCCTCACTGCGCAGAGCGCCTTGGTAAGCGATGAGGATATGGCTGGCTTTCAGAGAGTCGGCACGGTTCTGAAGATCCACGATGCGGACCAGGTTATAGGCCTCGTTATCGAAATAAGGACCATAGACGAAGCCGGGCTGGTTGCCGCCTTCAAAGATCACGTTTTCAATGACTGCCGGAACATCGGTGTTGGCCATCCAAGTGCTGTCGTAACGCTGATCTGAATTGGCATTGACGAAGCTGGCGACATTATCCGTGTTGGCAAAATCTTCCTTCATCTCATTGACGAACTTCTGGGCGTCCTGATCATCCTGTGCAGAAGGTTTGATGTCGAAAACAACATATTCAATACCGCGGGTCTCATCGGTTTCGAACTTGTATTTGTTCTCTTCATAGAACTTCTTGTTGTCCTGATCGGTCACTACCACGGTTGAATCCGGAATGGTGGCATAACGCAAGGCAACGACATCAGCTGTAGCCTTGACATTCTTGTTTTCATAATACTTCTGAGCAAGCTTGGAAGGCATGAAATACGAAGCCTTTACCAGATTGTCGAACTTGGTTTCCAGCCTGTTGTCCTTGATGGCGTTCTCGAAATCGAGCCATTGATTGCGGTACTCGATCGGAGCGTTATCCAGGTTCTGCATATAGTTCTCAAGGGCTTCTCTGTTAAAGCCATTGGCGTCAGAGAAGTTCTGAACGACCCACTGATGCGGCTCTTCACCCAGGAATTGGTCGTAGAGCTCGTCAGCAGAGACATTCATGCCGATGGCACTGTATTCCTTGTTCATGATATGCTCCTTGATCATCTGCTCAAGGGTGCTGTTGTAAACGTTATAGGTTTGGGAAGAGGAGAGGCTATTGCCAGCGCTTCTCTTCATGTTTTCCAGATTCTTGTTCTTCAGATCCTCAAAATCTTTGTAAGGAATCTTCTCTCCGTCAATAACGGCCACGTTGTACTCGCGGTGTCTTCCCGTACTCTGGAAAAGGTCCTGCAGGACGAATGCCAACAAAGCAAGACCGATGATAGCGATCAACAATCCTGAACGCTTTCTGATTTTCTCAATTGCTGCCATAATGCTTTTATTGCTATACTATTAATTAAATATTCAAAATTTGAGCCTGCAAATTTAGTAAAAGGATTTCAATCTGCGTAAAAATTGGTTAAACTTTATTTTCCTTTTCACGGAACTCGCTTTAATTCAACCTCTTCCAACTTCATGTCGGTGGCTTTAAGCACCTTGATCCGATAGTCACCGATGATCAGCTCCTTCCCCACTTCGGGAATGCTCTCATAATAATGCAGGATCATTCCAGCCAACGTCTCATAATCATCTGAGACAGGAAGGTCGAGTTTGTAGGTCTCATTCAAATAGTCTATCTCGAGTCGTGCGGAAAACACGTAGGTATCCTCTTTCACCTTCTGTTCCGTCTCGTCTTCCTCGTCGTATTCATCCTCAATCTCACCGAAAATCTCTTCGATGACGTCTTCCATAGTGACAATACCTGCCGTGCCTCCAAACTCATCCACAACGACCGCGACACCTTGATGTTTCTGGATAAAATGCTTTAGCAGTCGGTCGGCGGTATATGTCTCAGGGAAAAAGTCGATAGGCCGGACCAGATCAGCCGTAGTGACTTTCTTGGCGTTGGCAATAGCATCCACCACATCGTTAAGATGAATATAACCTATGATATTATCGATGTTCTCTGAATAAACAATCAGTTTGGAGTGCTTTGTCTCCTCAAAACGGTCTTTGATGAAATGAAGGTCATCGGTAAGCTTCACCGATTCAATCTCGTTACGGGGCCCCATGCATTCACGCAGTTTGACTGACCTGAAATCCATGGCGTTTTGGAAGAGCTGAATCTCCTGTTGGATATCCTCGTCAGCTTCCTTGGGATCGGCATATTCGGTGATGTAATCGTCAAAATCAACCGTGCTGATCTGGTATTCCTGATGGTCCATTTTCATGCCGAAGAACAACCGGATAATTAGACTGGCGATACCAGAATAGATCAGGGTAAGCGGATAGAGAAGGTAATAGCAAACCACCGCGGGGAAAGCGAAAAATGAGAGGATGGCGTTGGGATTGATACGGAAAAGGATCTTGGGCAGGAACTCCGCCAGCACCAGCACAAGCAAGGTGGAGATGATGGATTGCAGGAGCAGGATGAAGAACTCGACCTCAAGCGACGTTGGGAGCATCCAGAGCACGGCGGGTTTCAACAAACGCGCTATGGCAATACCATAGATGACGTTGGCGATATTGTTGCCGATCAGCAAGGAGGTGATGAAACGGGATTGGTTCTTGAAGAAAAGGCTGACGATTTTTGCCGAGAACTTGTTCTTCTTCAGATCCACCTCCAGCTGGAGCCGGTTGGTGCTGTTAAAAGCAATCTCAAGCCCTGAACAGAGGGCAGAGAAAAACAAAGTTATCGCTACAACAATCCAGTCATTCATCGTCAATTCTCTTCCACTTCAAAAGTAGCTTTGCCGTTGTAAATTGTATATTCCTCAAAATTCTCCGTCGATACAAGACTGTCGCCAGTAATGTCTTTGTCGGGCATGACGATCCTCACCTTTGAGCGGGTATAGATCATTTTTGAGTCTTGATACCAAAACAGTTTGTCGGAATACATGCTCTGACCGTTCTGTTGGTTTTCGACACTGACATTACCACTGGCTTCAACCATCTTGGGATTGTCATGGCTAAGGCCATAATCAGCGCTGATTTCAGAAGTCACAAGATGATTGCGGTCAAAGACGGACGCATGAAAGCCTTGCGGGAACTCAAGATGGCTGGAGTCATCACCTTCGCGAACCATCATCGGCGCCTTCAGCTCCACCTGAACAAAGCCCGAGTCGCTTCGATAAAAAACAATGTCGTAAGCGACGACTCCCGAGAGCGTATCGTCAGAAGCCAATTGTTGGATCACCGAAGTAGGGTTACCACACGAAAACAACATCACAGCCAGCAAGGCTGTGATGTTGTAGATTAGAAATCGAGTCGTCTTCAACGTGCAGGTTATTTAGCGGCTCTGATCGTGGTGGTCTCACCGATCCAGCCACCGACAGTGTAAGACTGTCCTTCAGCAAAGTCGTTGAAGAAGATGGTCTCGGTTGTCGGGAAGTGTTGTCTGTAGGAAGCGGCCAGACCGTTGGCGCGGCCAGCGACCGAAGGATCGATGCTTGCTGCCTTGGCAAACTTGTCAACGGCAACCCAATAGACTTCCTTGCCACCGAACTTGCTGTCGGAGAAGGAGTTGGCCGATGAAGCATAAGCCGTTCCGATAAGGATGTAAGGCTCACCCGCGGTGGGGTCAACAGCGGCAGCGCGACGAGCGGCATCGCGGCATTTGCCGTAAGCACCCATGTTCAGGTAGCAGTAGGCAAGATTTCTGTAAGCTCTATAGACACGGTCGTTGTTGGTAGCCGAAGTAGCTTGTTCAAAGTACTTGGCAGCTTCGCCGTTCTTGCCATCTTTGAAGAGCTTGATACCGATGTTGTAGGCAGCTTCGGGGCTGGGCTCCAGCTCATAGAGTTGCTTACTGGCGTCAAGGAAGAGCTTCGAATCGGTGCATTCCTTCTTATCAAGGATGGTGGTGATACGCTTGAGCAAGTTGATATCATCCGGGGTTTCAGCCATTTTGGCAGCAAACACCTTGACTAGATCATCGCAGGAGGCATAAGGCTGGAAGAGGTTGTCGATATTGTTCTTCACACCCTTGTTGATGTTGATGTTCTTCTCGTTCTTCTCAATCTGCTTGTCAAAGCCAGCGATGGCTTCAGTGTCGTTCGACTCTTCTGCAGTAGCTCTGGCCTCTGACAGCTGAGCAACATTCTCAGCCAACACCTTGATATTGTCATCAAGCACTTCGGAGAGTTCCTGATAAACATTGATGATGGTCATCTTCTCTTCCTTGTTGTTGTTCACCATGTCGATGGTGGACTTGAAGTAAGCGTCAATGTAGGCGCCTTGCAGCTGTGAGGCATCAAGGGCGACGGCATTCTTCAAGACGTTATAAGCCTCTTCGTAACGGTTCTTGTTATAGGTATAGATAAGGAGTCCTTTTCTACCCATGATGTTGGCAACTTGAGAAGCGCCCGTCTTGGGATCAGTCGGGAAATACTTGGCTCTCGTATCCATCAGCATGCAAAGTGTGTCGATGTAAGCGTCCTTGTCCTTGGGGTTCTGGCGGATGAGGTAATCCAGAATCTTCTCGCCGTTCGTGTAGGTGTATTGGCTGGCACGCGGGCCTGTGAGGAACACTTCACGCCAAGCGGAGATCATTTCTTTGCTGACTGACTCAGGAGCGAACTTGGCGGCTTCCCATTGTTTGTAGTACTCACGATAGATCGAAAGCTTGGTGACGCAGTTTGCGCTGTCGGCACCATACTTCGGTTCGTTCATGACATCCTGTGCGGAAACGCTGAAGGCTATTCCTAAGATAACAGCCAGGATCGCAAATCTTTTAGTTTTCATCTCTCTTGTCTTTTTATGGTTTAACTTATTTATACTTTCTCTTGATGAACCAGCGCTCGAAGATGGAGACGCCGACGGTCAGGTTTACATAGCTTTCTCTGATCAGGTTTGCAGATTTCGTGCCACAATTTCCGATCTCCAATCCCACATCCACTTTCGACATCGAACGAGGGATAGGAAGGCTCATTCCAAAATCCACACCTAATTTATTAATAGATTGACCGTTGATGTTGAGATAGGTCTGTTCATAAAAGCCTCCCAAGCGGTAGGATACCCTGGTCCAATAGCTTGACAATGAAGTGGAAGAAGGTATGAATTCACCGCCAACAGCCACACTCCAAGCGTCTTGCAACCCCTCGTTGATGCCGTTTCTGGCAAAAGCACTCCACTGTGACCAGTTGAAATCGGCACCAAGCATCCAACGGTTGTTCTTCTGCAAGGAAACGCCAAAGCCAAAGCCATGAGGCATGGTGAACTTGGCGTTCTTGTCTTCACGATAGGCAATAGTATCAATAAGGTATTCCGTTGAGGTCGAAGTGATGTTTTCATCGGCCTCGATGGAACGCACGAACACGGTCTGGGTTCCCTTCAAATTGATTTTTTGGTCGTAGGTGGCACCTACAGCCAAAGTGAGGCCGTTACCCACTTGACCCTGATACATCACACCATAATCGAACATGAACGAGTTGATCATCACATCGCGGCTGCGACGAGTACTGATGACGTAGGTAGAATCAGGAAAAGTCAGAGTGGTAGTGGACTTACTGTCGCCAAACACATAGCTGGCATTGGCGCCAATGGAGAAATGCTTGCCAATGCGAAAAGCATTGCCCATAAACACTTGGTTCAAACCGCCATCGCCTTGGAAAAGCTGCGAATAGTTACCAGCATGTTCATCATGAGAAGTGGTGACGACATTGTATCCAACATTAGTGTAAGGTTGGGCGCCAACTGCCATCTTCCACCAATTGGTAAAGGCGAATCCCATAGCCACATAGTCGAAAGAAGCGCTGCTGGCTCTTTCAGAGAGCGCTGAGGTGCTAAAATTGGAGGATTTCGCATACAAGCCAGCGTCAAACAAAAAGGCCAGCGTATCAATCATGGCGTATGAAGCAGGATTTTCGGCATTAATCATGTTTTTTGCAAACATGCCGTTGGCAACACCGCCCATGCCCTTGAGACGTGCATTCATCGTCTTGTTTCTAACCTGGCCAATGCCAAACATGGAATAAGGGGAATCCACGTTAGCTTGAGCGAATATGGCACCGCTTAACAAGACTACCAAAGCCGTCAATATCAGTTTATTTGGCAAATATTTCTTCATTCTTATCTATTTCGGGGTGCAAATATCCGAAAAAAAACTGAAATTTTTGTAAAAAAGATTGTCAGTTTCAAAAAAAGCTGTATTTTTGCGACCGCAATAACAGGGTACCATAGCTCAGTTGGTAGAGCAACGGACTGAAAATCCGTGTGTCGCTGGTTCAATTCCCGCTGGTACCACTCAAGAGCCGGACGAAAGTTCGGCTTTTGTTTTTTCAGCAATTTCCTTGGCATCCAATAGATTCATGCAATTGAAGTGGCCCCTCGGGCACTTGGCATAACCCAACTTGTCGCAAGGACGACATCTCAAGCCTTTATTCTCAATGATTACAGCAGGCTTCATGCCTTGAGGCAAGTAAGGATACATCCCAAATTCGGGAACCGTGTTGCCCCAAACCGAGACAATCGGCTTCCGCAAGGCGGCGGCGATATGCATCATGCCCGTGTCGTTGGTAATCACAGCATCGGCGAGTTCAAGCAAAGACGCCGACTGGCCTAATGTGAGTGTGCCACAGCTATTCCCTACGTATGTCCCCACCTTTTCTTTGATACGTTCACCACGGGCAGCATCCTCGGGCCCACCTACCAAAATGACAGGATAGTCCAAAGCATCGCAGACCTCCACCACCTTGTCTTCAGGCAGAATCTTGGTGGCATGCTGGCCTCCTATGACGATGGCCACAAAACCATCATGAAAACTCTCGGGAAGATCTTCATAATGCATCACATCTCCCTCATTGAAGAAAAAGTCCAAGCCTTGTCCGTCATTTTGGATGCCCAGCTTTTCCACCGCCCTGAAATAACGATCCACAATATGTATCCGAGGTAGTTTTCCTATCTTCAGTTTGGTGTAAAGGAACTTACGGAAGTCGAGCTTCGGAAAAGACGATGAAGGACAGTGTAATGACATGCGGACACGCAGGGAACGCCAATTCTTGTGAAGATCGACCACAAAATCATAACGTTCTTTACGCAGCTGACTTATCAGTTCCTTCATATTTCCCTGAAGCTCAAACACCTTATCTATATTAGGATTCGCTGCATATATGGAACGATACGACGACTTTGTCAGCACATGCAATTCCACCTCGGGCAGTTGCTGCTTGATGCAACGGACAATTGGCGTGGTAAGTACGATGTCGCCAATGGAACTGAAACGTATAAGGAGAATCTTTTTCAAAATGCAATAATTCGGGAGCAAAGATAGTTAACAATTCGTTATTTTTGCCAAAATTTTGAAAATGAAGAAATACCAGAAACTTTTGATGTCCATCATAAGCGGGCTGTTGCTTTGGGCGGCTTGGCCAGTGAGAGGCGTGGCGCCATTAATTTTCATTGCTTTGGTGCCGCTGCTATATATCGAAGAACGTATCAGCAAAGGAGAAAAAGGCCATGTCTTCTGGCTGTCGTTTGTCACCTTTTTAATATGGAATGTATTGACCACCTGGTGGGTATGGAACGCCACGCCGGCAGCTATCTTGGCATGGATCCTCAATTCCCTGTTCATGTGCACCGTGTTCTGGGCTTTCCATTTTACCAAGATGAAACTCTGCAACAACCAATGGGGCAACTTCTTGCTCATCCCCTATTGGATGGCTTTCGAGTTCCTGCATTACTACTGGGCGGCAAAATGGCCATGGCTCAGCCTGGGCAACGTCTTCTCCACCGCCACCACTTGGGTGCAGTGGTATTCTGTGACAGGTGTGGCTGGAGGAACACTCTGGATCTTATTGGTCAACATCCTGATTAACAACATCTCAATACCTCAGAGCAAGAAGACTTTAAGATGGAATGTCGCCATCGTCATCTTATTGCTGGCATTGCCCATCATCGGCAGCAAGATCGCCTACAGCCAATACGAAGAAAAAGGACAGGACACCGAAGTCATTGTCATCCAACAGAATTGCGACCCATGGAATGAGCAGTTCGACCCCGATACCTATGATAATGTCGTTCGAAAAAACGTGGAGTTGGCGGAAAAGCTGGCGAGTCCCCAAACCCGGTTTGTGGTCAGCTCCGAGTCGGCTATTGAGGAGGGCATCTGGCTTGACCGGATCAATGAAGTCAGGGCTTTTGACATCATCGGGAAGTTTACCGAGAAGCATCCCAATTGCTCTTTTGTCATCGGTGGGTTCTCGTACGACTGGGTACCCCAGGGGATGGAAGATGACTTCCCGGCGCGCCAAATCGGAAACAGCAACCGCTACTATTATGCTTACAACTCTGCCTGGCTCATCGACACCTTAAACGTGCAGCACCGCAACAAATCGAAGCTGACCCCGGCGGTGGAAGCCATCCCCGAGTGGATGGGATTCTTGAAGCATTTCAGCCTTACCGTGGGTATCGCTCGAGGCACCTTAAAAACCGACCCTTATCCCCACAACATGAGCTTTGGCGAGCATCAAGTGGGTGTGCCCATCTGCTACGAGTCGGCCTTTGGCGGCTACGTGAGCGAGTTTGCCAAGAAAGGCGCCGACCTGCTCTTTGTGATCACCAACGATGGCTGGTGGGGCGACACCCCAGGCTATAAGCAACACTTCGAATTCTCCAAGCTCCGCGCCATCGAGAACCGCAGGTGCATTGCACGATCCGCCAACACCGGTAGATCGGGATTTTTCAACCAGAAAGGCGACGTGATCCAATCCACTGAGTATTGGAAAGAAGACGTCATCAAGGCGACGCTGAAAGCCAACACCGAGAAGACCTTCTACTCCAAACACGGGGACTATCTGTATCGGATCGCGATGTGGATGACCTTCGGACTATTGCTGGCTACGATTGTTTTGACAATCTTTGGCTTATCGAAAAAGAAGGCGTCACGATAGTCGTCATTGCGAGGAGGAACGACGAAGCAATCCAACATGAATACGATTAGATTATCCCTCGGCCCCTTCCAAGGCATCACCGATGCTCCGTTCCGGAACGTCTTCAAGAAGCATTTTGGCGGCATCGACAAATACTACACTCCCTTTTTTACTGGCATCCA
The DNA here is from genome assembly GCA_902800965.1 of uncultured Bacteroidia bacterium. Lineage (GTDB taxonomy): Bacteria > Bacteroidota > Bacteroidia > Bacteroidales > F082 > Limimorpha. Next base: position 121,627 of record CADCGK010000002.1, read on the forward strand.
AAAGGACCATGCCAAGAACCTTCAGGTGGAAGAGATCGACCCCACCTGCAATGATGTTGAGACCCTCACACCCCAGATCCTAAGCACCGACGCCGAGGAGATTCTCCGCTTCGCCACCCAATGCAAAAAACTGGGTTACAAGGAAATTAACTTGAACATGGGTTGTCCTTTCCCTAGGGTCGCCAACAAGAAACGAGGCAGCGGCCTCCTGCCCTATCCCGAGAAGATCGAGGCCATGCTCAATGCCGTTTTTGGACGCATCGATCTGAATTTCAGCATCAAATGCCGACTAGGATATTTCAATCCCGATGAGATTGTCCCCGTCATTGACATCTTCAATCAATATCCTCTGAGCGAGTTAATCATCCATCCTCGTATCGGAAAACAGCTTTATAAAGGTGAAGCTGACGTGAAGCGTTTCGCCGAATTGATTCCAATGATCAAGGCGCCATTGGTTTATAACGGAGACATCGTTTCGGTGGATAGCTTTGAGCGAATTCGCAAACAAGTTCAGCCGGTGAATGAGTTCATGCTGGGACGAGGTTTGTTGGCGAATCCGTTCTTGGCGGAGGAGATAAAAAAGAACGGCATATTAAGCGAATTCAGCGAACCTGTTCGTCAAAAAAAAGACCGGCTTCATGCGTATGTGGTGGACCTTTACGAAGACCGTCTGCGTCACACAGGAGGCAGCCCCAAGGTATTGGGAAGGATGAAAGAACTATGGTCTTATCTGATGTACTCGTTCGATGAGCCACAGGAAATATGGCGCAAGATCAAGAAAATCAATGCGCTAAAAGAATACGAAGAAGCAGTGGACGCCGTTTTTCAGGAACGGCGAATTAAATAAGGAACGGCGAATTAAACGAATTAAACGAACTTATTTTTGAAAAAATTCGTAAAATTCGTTTAATTCGCCGTTAACAATTTGCTGTTATTTGATCCAGTAAACGTAATTCTCCTTGCGCGGTCTGGCTTCGGGATAATCTCCAGCGATATAGCCGAGAATACAATTGCCGATGCCGACATACTTGGTATCATCGATGCCAAGGTCACGCAGGATGGCTTTGCCTTCTTCCGTCTCGAAGACCTCTTTGGCACGATGGATCCAGCAGGAGCCCAAGCCTTTGGCGTGAGCGGCATTGAGCAGGTTGCCCATCACCAGGGAACCGTCTTCTTTCCACGTCATGGCAGCGGTGGTATCGGCTAGTACCACCAACACCACAGGAGCACCGTAAAAAGGATCGCTATCCATGCCGAATACGGCAGCATTGAGTTGGCTCATCTTGTCGCGCACCTCGCGATTGGTGACAGCGATGATGATGGGTGCTTGGCGGTTCATGCCGGTCGGGGCGTATGTTCCGGCTTTGCAGATCTCTTCGATTACCTCTACTGGTGGCACTTCTTCAGTGTAGCTGCGCACGCTGCGACGCGTCAGCAGATCGTTCATCGTAGTATTCATAGTGGTTTCGTTTTTGTTTTCACAAGTTTTTTCGTTAGCGGCTTTTTCGCCACAACAGCTTGCCATCGCAAAAGCAACGGCAGCGAGTAAAACCAAAGATAGTTTATTCATTTTTCAAGAGATTATAGTTTGACTACAAAGGTATTAAAATTCCGATTAAGAATAAGAAAAAAAGAACAAATGCCCATCCAATATCTCTACCAACAATTTTATATTACACTGATTATCAGTTGTTAGTAATCTCTAATTACCAAAACATCTCTACTTTGCCCCTACACTTGAAAAAACAAGGTTTTTTCCTTATACTTTTGCTAGCATGAAATAACAAACACTTCATGCCATGAAAAGAAAAGCCCTGTTTTTGCTGATGACTTGCTTCTTGATGTCATTCTCTCTAATCGCCCAGAACGAAGTACCCGAAACAAAGAAAACCGAACCTGATAGCCTGAAAATGAAAAACGACAACCTGCTGATGACTGCTGACACTTTGCTATTAGAAGGCGTCTCCATCACTGCGGAACGTCCACTCTTCTCAGTGGAAGGCGAGAAAACCCTGTATCATGTCTCCGACGACCCAACGGTGCAATCCGGCTCGGCCTCCGATGCCTTACAAAATGCACCCGGTGTCAGTGTGGATGTGGAAGGTAACATCACGCTACGCGGTGCCTCGGACGTGGAAATTTGGATCAACGACCAGCCCTCTCACCTCACGAAAGAGAATCTAAAAACCTACATCCAGACCTTGCCCGCCAATGCCATCGACCGCATCGAGGTCATCACCAACCCCTCAGCCAGATGGGCCACTGACGCTGACGGCATTATCAACATCGTGATGAGCAGCAAGATCAAGCGGAATGAGTTCCTGTGTTTCGGCACCAATGTCTCCTCACAGCCTTACGTGATGCCATGGGCTTCCTACGTGTGGAAAAACGACCGATGGACCGTGAACGCATTCGCCAGTAGCTATTTCTATCATGGCGAAGCGAAATCTGAAAACGACAGGAACCTCTTTATCAGAGATGAAAACGGTCAATTCATCCCGACAAGCCAGACGCATAGCATCCGGTATGACAAATACTTCACATACAGCCCAGGGGGCTCTCTCAACGTCACTTACACGCCCGATGAGAAGAACACTTTCGCGTTGTGGTTAAACTGCTGGGACTCTTTTGGTCCTGTGGAAGGTACCACCGAGCGGAAACGAACGGAGTTCATGGAACTGGCAGGCACCTACGAATATGTTTTTGTCGACCATTCCTATACCAACTACTTGTTTTTCAGTTCAGGCTTGTATTACCAACATAAGTTCAATGAAGAAGGGCATAACCTGACCGTTCGCGCCAATGGCAACTGGAATCGCAACGCCGTGCCTTTGGAGGACCGCACCACTTATACACTTCCTGCACCCCGAGAGGATGCTTTTCGCATGGACTACCACATGTCGAGCGTACCTTTATCGGCCAATATCGATTATAACCTTCCCTACTCGAAAAACGGAGAATTCAGCCTGGGGCTCAATGGCAGCTGGGAATCAGGCTTCACGCGGAACGACGTGGACACCTTGATTGGCGACACGTATGTGAAAGACCCGTTCATGAGCTACCACTATCGCACCAAGGACCAGAAACTGGGCGGTTATCTCATGATACGACATCGTTTCGGAGATTTTACGTTGCAGCCGGGCATCAACCTAAATTATTATCGAACTAGCATTGTTTATCCAGATACGCCTAATTATCCGTATATTATTGACTCTCAAACTTATCATTATTTCAACATCACGCCTTCATTGCACCTCTCCTATCGCACGCCCTCGATGCATAACTACAAGTTGAGCTATACCAGAAGGGTCAACCACCCCACTGCAAAACAGCTCAGTCCTTTCAACATCTACGACACCGAGATCTACCTCACGGGTAATCCCTATCTGGAACCCGTTTACACACAAAACTTGGAAGCCAGCTGGACCAAATATTGGAACGACTTCGGGTCAGTGGGATTGACAGGCTACTATAAAAGCAAGAAAAATGAAATCACCTCCATCAACGAGTCGGGTTATCACGAGCATTATGGCCGAGTAGTGCTTTTCTCGAGGCCAGTCAATGTGGGTCGTTCCTACACGACAGGGGGCGAATTCAACATGATGTACCGCCCCAACGGGATGTTCAACCTGCGATTCTATGCCAATGTCTATGACTCCTATCTCGAGACCAATTATGGGGTACTGGATCAATGGGAAAAGAACGAGATGTGGTCATACAGCTTTCAGCTGAGTGCCTGGGCTAAGCTGTGGGATCGGTTGGAGATCCACGCTTCAGGGTATTATTCTTCTCCCGTGCAGCGTTTGTTCAACCAGGTCAGCGCCAACTATTCCATCGATTGCGGGATGCGCACCGATTTCTTCAACCACAAGCTGTCGGTGTTTGTCAACGGCTATGACCTCTTCGGCCTGATGCGATACAGTAACACTTACACCAACCCGATATCAAGCGGCAGTTACTCCAGCCGAAGCAATAGCACCTATCTTTGCGCTGGTTTCACCCTACGGTTCGGGAATGTCGAACTAGAAAACGAGGCGCAAACCGCCGGAGAAAAAGGAGGACAATGAAAAAGTTAGGAGTGAGGAGTTAGAAGTGAGGAGTATGTAAAACAAAATGACTATTTTTGCGTTAAACTAAGTATGATGCTTGAACTCCTATATAAATCGAGATGCTGGATTGCCTTCGCGTTCATCGCGCTGTTGACGGCCTGTAACGTGAAGTCTGACATTGATAACATGGAGCGATTGGTCATGGAGATCGAAAACAAGTTCGAGCGCGGGGAGGACATCTCACAAGACACCTCTATTTTTCAGGCGAGGCGCTATTTCGACCTCACTGAAGATGTTGAAATGAAGACACTATCCGCTTTGTACAGCGGTTGTGTGTATTGGCAGCAGAACAATTATGATTCCGCCATGAAAGCCTTGGACGAAGCTATCACCACCGCTAAGGAGAGCGAAGACCTCAGGCTGATGGAAAAGGTACAAACGACCATTTCGGCTTTACATGGCGACCTGGACCACACCGAAAACATGATCAGCGTGTTTTTGCGCCGCAGAAGGATGCTCAACATCATCCTCTTGGCTTTGGTAGCTGCTATCGGGGTGGTATTATTCCTCCTCTACCGTTCCGCACAGAAACGGGCCACCCTCGCCGAGTTGAAGCTCAGCATGGCCGAACTGCAAAAAGAATCCGAGAACTTGGCCGAAACCAACCGCGACAACCTCTTCCAACGGGCGATGATGATTTACAAGGTCTTCCTCATCGGAGAAAAGAAGGACATCGACATGGAGACCTTCAACAAGGTAAAATCCAGCGTTTGCGGAAAGGATGCCGACACCGCCTACGAAGCCATTTTCGATGCTTATCAACAAGTCTATCCCGAGGTGGTGCAACGCCTCCGCAATCATCAGCCCGCCTTGACCGAAAGCGAGTTCAAAGTCGCTATCCTCTCCATGATGCCTTTCAGCGTGAAAGAAGTGGCTGATATATTAAAGGTCTCTCCTGCCATGGTCGGCAAATGCCGGACAGGAATCCGGAAGAAATTTGGAATTACGGAAGCAAGAGGGAGTATTGAGGAAACTATAACAAATTAGGTTTAAAACCTATAAACCAGCAATCCTTTCAGCATCCAGTCGTGGAAGATGCCCCGATAATCAAGATCGGTTAGATATTCCGAGAGATCCTCGTGGTGGGCGTTGAAAGCATCGCGGCTGCGGAAGAAGAAACGGTTGTAGGTGAACTGGGTGGAGAAATAAACCCGTCCCATGGTGAGGCTGACAGCGGCACTGCCGATGTAATTGGGCATAGGATAGCACATCACCTTGGATGTTTTTTCGCCCAAGTTCATGTCATCGTCATATTCGTAAGAAGTGGTCTTAAGGTAGTTGAACAAGGTAATCACCGGCATGGCGGTAAGGTTGATGGTAAGGTTGCGAAGTCCTTCGTCACGCTGCCCTACGGGATCTCGATGCCATGGTACAAAATTGACCGAATAGCCTCCACCCACCGAAGCTTGCATGGTGGCGAAGCAGTCCAATAAATTGTAGCTATCCATCGCAGCTTCATGGGAATTGTACAGGTCGCCTTGCATGTAGCGCGCCGTCAACATCCACGAGCCTGCCGTACGCCGCTGCACCAGCCCCATCTTATATGCGGCGGGATACGCAAAGCGCTTGTTGTTGAAGACATAATAACCGTCCATCGTGAAACTTCTTAAGGCAGCCATTTCCTCAGAAGTGAATTCATCATGCAGATAGAAATCATCGCTCTCTTCCCCCAGCGTTAATCCTGAGACGAATTGATTGGTGATTTTGAAGTAATTGAGGCGCACGCCCCACGACTTCCCTACGATATTGAAAGCAAAAGAACTTTTTTTCGCAGCGCTTCGAGGCCCCACTTCGAGCCCATAGCCGAAACCCACATTGCCATAGCCGACTTCAAGGCCGATCTTTTTGCAAAGTCCCTCGCCAAGGCTGTAACTTGAGATACCTGTGAGTGGACTTCCATCTGGCATATTAATGCCGAAATTGACATCCACGTCGAAGCCCGCTTTTTGTCCAGTAGTGAACAATCCCAAAGAAAAGCATGGCTTCGGCTGATAAATGCAGGTCGTGTCAACCACGGCGGGCTTGGTCAAAAAACGGTTGACCTTTTGCCCCAAAGTGGAATTTTGGGCTTGCACACTTATCACAGCAACAAGCAAGACAACAGATAGAAAATAACGTTTCATCACTTGTGTTAATAACGATTTAATCTCATAATCTTCACTGGCCTTTCGTCACCATGATAAAGATGGCTGCACCAGTTGATTTTCCCAGTGTCACGAAAACCACATTTCTCCATCACCCGGCCTGAGGCTAGATTATCCACAAAGAAGTCGGCCAAAAGGGTTTGGAATTGCTTCACGTTGAAGCAATAGTCAATCATGGCTTGAAGTGCTTCCGTACAGAGGCCTTGGTTCCAATAGGGCTTAGCAATCCAGTAACCCAACTCGGCATCGTCAGGGGCGATGTCGATGTTGCTCTCGCCGTGGGCGTAATAGCCCATGCAGCCGACAGGTTCTCCCGTTTCTTTGAGCTCCAGCGCCCAGGTATGACCGTTTGAGAAGATATTGCGAATCACCTGAAGGCTATCTTCAACGGACTGATGTGGCGGCCAGCCCGCACGGGGACCCACCTCGGGATCAGAGGCATATTTAAAAAGGACTTCGGCATCCTTATCAAACCAAGGGCGAAAACGAAGGCGTTTCGTTTCCAACAAATTACTCTCATCCAACAAACACTTTTGAAGTTCTTCGACCGTATCGGCAATCCTATTTCCTGCCAGCTGTTCACGGGTGCGGTTACCCCAACTGACGGCAATGCCGTCGATGCCACCATTGGCGGCAGTCTGCATGTCAGTGTTGGAGTCGCCCACCATGACCGCATCCGCAGGTACACAATTCGCTTTGGCCAGCACGGAGGCAACAATCTCGGGTGCCGGCTTCATGGGATAGCCCACCCGGTTGCCGAAGATGGCAACAAAAACGATGTCTGGAAAAAACTCGTGAATGAGCCGCTCGGTGCCCTCTTGAACCTTGTTGGAGACAACGGCCAACTGAACGTCACGGGCATACAAGTCGTTAAGCAGTTCCACGATACCCGGGAAGGGACGAGTATGTTCGTCGATATGGGCCAAGTAATACGCCTTGAACTCCGCCACGCAAGTTTCAAGATAGGCATCGTCCAGTTCCATCGGAGAGAAGGCTTTACGAATCAAGTTACGGATGCCGTGACCCACCATCTTACGGTATTGCTCCACGGTGTATTGGGGCATCCCATGGCGTTCCAAGATATAATTGACAGCATTGCCAAGGTCCTCGATGGTGTCGAGCAAGGTACCGTCAAGATCGAAAATCACTAGTTTTTTCATCTGTCTTTGTCTTCATAAAGGCGGCGGGTACGTCATTGCGAGGCTTTTGGCCGAAGCAATCCAGCTTGACTCAAAACAGCCAGGTTGGATTGCTTCGCTACGCTCGCAATGACGTACCCGTCAAAACTCTTCCATCCTAACAAGATCATTCAAACGAGGCGATGGCCTTTTTGATGATCTCGATGGCTTCGCGAAGTTCGGCCTCGGTGATGACCAAGGGCGGAGCGAAGCGGATGATGTGCTGGTGGGTAGGCTTGGCCAGCAGGCCAAGGTCACGCATCTTCAAGCACACATCCCAAGCCTCTTTGCCGTCTTTGGGCTTAATGATCACGGCGTTGAGCAAGCCTTTACCGCGTACCTTCTCGATCATCGGACTTTTGATCTTGCCGATCTCCTCACGGAAGATCTTACCGAGACGCTCAGCGTTCTCCATCAGGTGTTCATCTTTGATGACCTGGAGGGCAGCGATGGACACGCGTGCGGCCACAGGGTTGCCACCGAAGGTGGAGCCGTGCTCACCGGGCTTGATGTTCAGCATGATGTCGTCGTCGGCCAACACGCAGGAGACCGGCACTACGCCACCACCGAGGGCCTTGCCGAGGATGAGGATGTCGGGACGGACGCCCTCGTGGTCGCAAGCCAGCATCTTACCCGTACGGGCGATACCGCACTGCACCTCGTCGGCCATGAACAACACGTTATGTTTCTTGCAGATGTCATAGCACTTCTTCAGGTAGCCGTCATCCGGGACATACACGCCAGCCTCGCCTTGGATAGGCTCCAGGAGGAAGCCAGCGATCTCGTCACCCTGTTCGTCGAGAACCTTCTCGAGGGCTGCGGGATCGTTATAAGGGATACGGATGAAACCGGGCGTCATAGGACCGTAGTTGGCGTAGCTCTCGGGGTCGTTACTCATGGTGATGATGGTGATGGTACGGCCGTGGAAGTTGCCTTCGCAGCAGACGATCTTCACCTTGTCGTTCGGGATACCTTTCTTGACCACACCCCAGCGGCGAGCGAGCTTCAGACCGGTCTCGTCGGCTTCAGCGCCGGAGTTCATCGGCAACACTTTGTCGTAGCCGAAATACTCGGTGACATACTTTTCCCAAACGCCCAACGCGTCGTTGTAGAAAGCGCGTGAGCTGAGGGTGAGACGATTGGCCTGGTCGGTCATGGCCTTGATGATGGCTGGGTGGCAGTGACCTTGGTTCACTGCGGAGTAAGCTGACAAGAAGTCGAAGTATTCCTTGCCTTCGACATCCCAAACCTTGGCGCCCTTGCCCTTGGCGAGGACGACTGGCAGCGGGTGATAGTTATGGGCACCGTATTTATCTTCGAGGTCCATAGCCTGCTGTGATGACGTGATTTTTTCGATCATGATTCGATATTTAAGGATTTAAAAATTTAAAGATTCAATATTTAAATTGAGCCGCAAAATTAGGGTTTAATTTTGAATAAATCAACTCTAAACAGCAACGTAAGGATTAAAATCCTTCTCCTCTCCGATGGTCGTGGACTCACCGTGACCAGAAAACACTTCCGTATCGTTAGGTAAGGTAAACAAACGGCCACGGATGGACTCACGAAGCTCCTCAAAGTCGCCTCCAGGCAGGTCCGTACGACCCACGCTGCGGCAGAAAAGCGCATCACCGGTAAAGACCCAACCTTCGACAGGAGCATAAAGGCTGATGCTTCCCCGTGCATGTCCCGGCGTGCAAATCACCTCTAAACTGCTCTCTCCGATTTTGATCACTTCATCATCCTGCAGGTCCACATCGGGAAGGTCGATATCCCCCACCGGCTGAAAGCCCAGCCACACCGCTTGACGTTTGGCCTGTGTAAAGTCAGGATGCGTGTCAGAATGCGCAGCCACAGGGATGCCATAACGGCGCTTCACGGCGTTGTTGCCGACCACATGATCCACATGACCATGGGTGTTGATCACCATCAGCGGCTTCAGTTGATGCTGATCAATATAGCCAAACAAGCGGTCTTCCTCGGAAGCTGTGTAGCAACCGGGGTCGATGATGACACATTCCTTGGTTTCATCGAAGATCACGTATGTGTTCTCTCCGAAGGGATTAAACACGAAAGAGTTGATTTGAAGCATGTCGATTTGAAGAATTGTTGGGCAAAGGTAAGGAGAATTCCGTATTTTTGCAGATTCAACCCGAATAAAATGAAGTCGAACAGAAAACGGTTTTTGCGTTTGATGCTGTTGGCACTGCTGACAGCGATGGCTTCATTCGCCCACGCCCAGTTCTACAACGGCATGAACATGGAATTCGGCAAGAACCGTATCCAATGGAAAGACTTCCATTGGTCGTATTACCGTTACGAGAATTTCGATGTTTATTTCTACCAAGGCGGCAATGATCTGGCCAACTATGTGCTCAACTATGCCAAAGACGCTATCCCCGAGATAGAGAAAAAATTCGGATCACATTTTGGCAACAAGGTCCAGTTTTTGGTTTTCAACAGCCTTGGCGACCTCAAGCAAAGCAACCTCAACAACGACGAGGAAGACACCAGCAATACGGGGGGTGTCACAAAAATCATTGGATCGAAGGTATTCCTCTATTTTAATGGCAATTATGCAGACTTCGAGCAACAGATCAAAGAAGGCATCGCTCATCTGCTTTTGACCCAGGTCATGAATGGCACTTCCATCGGCTCACAGATCCGAAGCTCTTACCGTTACGACATCCCTGAATGGTTCCAAAACGGATTGTGTGCCTATATCACCGAGGATTGGGATAGCTTTAAGGAAGACAGACTTCAACAAGGTATTCTATCCGGAGAGTTCAAGAAACTCAATCATTTACAGAACCAAGACGCCATCATCGCTGGCTATTCCTTCTGGGGATTTATCGAGGAAAAATACGGCACCAAGGCCTTCAACGACATCCTGATCTTGGCTGAGAGCTCCCAAAATGTGAAAAAGGCGCTACTCTATGTCACAGGCGTGAAATACAAGGAGTTAATCAAACAATGGTACAACTTCTACGAGGCAAGATACAAGATCATCAAGCAGGAAAAGCCGACAGAACTAATGGCCCTGAAGTACCACAAACACCGCACCTATACCGAACCTGAAGTCAGTCCTGACGGCAAACGCATTGCTTACGTCAGCAACGACGAAGGAAAAGTAGGCATCTGGATCGAAGAACTCGCCACAGGAAAGAAAGAGCGGTTGTATAAAGGCGGATACCGCTCCGACACTTGGATCGACACCTCCTTCCCGTTGCTGGCATGGCATCCGACAGGCAACATCCTGTCGTTCATCATTGAGGAGGAAGGACAGCTGCTACTATGCAACCTTGATCTGGGCACCAAAAAGCTTGGCAAAACCAATCTTTATGAATTCCAGAAAATTACCTCATTCTCTTACGCCCATAAAGAAAGAAAAATCGTCTTGGCCGCCTCCCGCTTCGGAAAACCCGACATCTTTGTTTACAATCTGTTTTCCAACACCTTGGAGCAAATCACCGATGATTATTACACCGATTTGTCACCCGTTTTCACTTCGGATGACAAACAGATCATCTTCAGCTCCAACCGCCTTGATGAAGAGCTGGAAGTCCAGACCTCGCCCGGAATGCAGATGAAACAATTCAACCTTTTTGCCTACAACTATAAAGGCACAAAGAAGCAACTGACCAACTTGACGGCACAACATCTCTCAAGCAGCATTCTTCCCAAGACGTTCCAAGGCAACAAACTATTTTACCTGAACGACTCCAGTGGCTTCTATAATCTATATGAGGCAAAATTCGACAGTGCGGTAAACTATATCGACACTACCGTACATTACCGCTATTATTCTGTCAGCAAGCCTTTGACCAACTACACCACGAGCATTATTGATTATTCATACAACCCGAGGGACAAGAAACTGGTCATGTTGATTCCCGACCTGAATGGGCAAAAATTCTATTCCACCTATTATCAACCGAATAGTGCAGCCAAAGACATCAAGCAGATGAGTCCCTACGCCCAGCAACGGCTGCTGAAAAAGAAAAAAGAAGAAGAACGAGTGGAGGGCAAAACCACCACCCACCGATTCAAAAACAGTTATAGGGAGCCTAGGAAGACAAGACCCTTGGGGCCTGCGTCCGATAGCATCCACCAGTTCACCAATCCCAGCCAGATCTCCAGTTATATGAGACTGCTTGCGGCTAAAAAAGACACCACCGTCAGGGCCCAAAACTATTATGTGGAACTCTTTACCGACAAGCTGACGAGCCAGCTCGACTTTAGCTACATGAATTACAGCTATCAGCCTTTCTCCGGCTACGGCGGCGCCATCTATCTCAGTTCCCCGGGCAACGTCTTGTTGGGCTCCACCATGGCTGATCTGATGGAAGACTACAAGATCGATCTGTGCGTGAAGTTGAACCGCTCTTTGATCAACAATGAATACGTGGTGCGTTTCCGCGATTTGCGTCATCGGCTCGACAAGAGTTTGACTTTACATCGCTATGTTACTGACAATTACGGAATGTATTATTATCGGACCTTCACTAACGAAGCTTTTTATACTTTAAGCTACCCATTCAACGAAACCCTAAGCCTCCGCGGCACCGCCCTTTATCGGTGGGACAGGTCTATCAGCCTGGCCATTGATAATCAAAGTCTGGCAGAAGGAGCCACGTCTGAGCACTTGGGAGGACTCAGAGCTGAGTTGGTTTATGACAACTCCAAGAAGCTTCAGACCAATTTGTATGTCGGGGCAAGAGGAAAGGTCTTCGCAGAATACTATCAAACCATCAATAGAGACACCAAGAACCTCTTTGTGGTCGGCTTTGACTACCGTAATTACACACGCATCCATCGCAACTTCATCTGGGCCAACCGTATTGCAGGCAGCAGCTCATTTGGCCAGAATAAATTGATCTATTTCATGGGCGGCGTGGACAACTGGATTCTGGCAAAGTACGATTACGAAACCCCCATCGACTACGAACAGAATTACAGGTATCAAACCTTAGCCACCAACATGAGGGGCTTCAAGCAGAACATCCGCAACGGCAACAACTTCGTAGTGCTTAATAGTGAATTGCGTTTCCCCGTGTTTAGCTACCTACTCGATAGGCCCATCAACATGCAGTTTATCAAGAATTTCCAAATCGTTGCCTTTGGTGACGTGGGCACTGCCTGGACTGGATGGAATCCATACGACCCCAGTAACTCGCTCTATACATCGCATTATCACGACGGAAACCTTGACATCAGCGTAACCAAGATGAAAGAGCCCATCGTGGGAGGTTTCGGCTTTGGCTTGAGGACCACGTTACTGGGATATTTTGTCAGAGGTGATATGGCATGGGGTATTGAAGACGGCGTCATCAATAAAAAACCGCAGTTTTATCTGTCCTTCAATCTGGACTTCTGATCGTTACGAAAAACACTTTTTTATCAACACGAATTGTTGATAAAAACAAGGTTAAAAAAAGCATTTTTCAGGCCTTCAATTGCTATCTCTTTCCTAATTTAGCAATCGCTAATAACGAGGGGATTTTTAGAATAGTGCGGTTTTTAAATTATTAATTTTCAGCGAGATATGAAGAACAAGAGGCGAGAAATGGATATGGAGCAAACGCTTTTCAGCGAGTTGCAGCTCGAGGAAATTGAACAAGAAGCCCAAGCAGGACACGATAAGATATTGGAGGCGCGCCAGAACACCAATTTCAGTGAGGACGAGTTGTCACAACAGGAGCACGTGCAAGTGGTTGTGAAGCATCAACCGCATCCCCTGGATGAGGTAAAGGCTGCTGCCAAAGAGTATTTCCATGGAGATTCTTTAGCTGGCGACGTATGGTCCAACAAATACGCCCTCAAGGACAGCGATGGCAACATCTACGAGCTGACACCCGATGAGATGCATCATCGAATCGCTAGGGAAATCGCACGCATCGAAAGGAAATACCCGAATCCCATGACTGAAGAAGAAATCTTCAAGGTCTTGAAAGATTTCAGATATATCGTTCCCCAGGGAAGTCCCATGGCGGGCATCGGCAACGACTTCCAGATCTCATCCCTCTCCAATTGCTTCGTCATCGGCAACAAAGGACAATCCGACTCCTACGGAGGCATCATGAAGATCGACCAAGAACAGGTGCAGCTGATGAAACGCCGTGGCGGTGTCGGCCATGACCTCTCCCATCTTCGTCCCACTGGAAGTCCCGTCAAGAACTGTGCGCTGACCTCTACCGGCATCGTGCCTTTTATGGAACGCTACTCCAACTCCACCAAGGAAGTCGCCCAAGACGGCCGTCGTGGCGCCTTGATGATGAGTATCAGCATCAAGCATCCCGATGCGGAAGCCTTCATCGATGCCAAGATGACGCAAGGCAAAATTACCAATGCCAACGTCTCCGTCAGAATTACCGACGAGTTCATGCAGTGTGTAAAGGAAAACAAGCCTTTCATCCAGCAATACCCCATCGACTCGCCCAATCCGACCTTCACCAAAGAAGTGGATGCTCGCGCCTTGTGGAACAAAATCATCCACAACGCTTGGAAGTCGGCAGAACCCGGCGTGCTTTTCTGGGACACCATCCTTCGGGAATCCATTCCCGACTGCTATGCCGACCTCGGTTTCCGCACCCTGAGCACCAACCCATGCGGCGAGATCCCGCTTTGTGCTTACGACAGCTGCCGCCTGTTAGCCATCAACCTATACAGCTACGTTGATCACCCCTTTACTCCAGAGGCACGCTTCAACAGCCAGCTGTTTGCTAAGCACGTGGCCATCGCCCAACGCATGATGGATGACATCGTCGATCTGGAAATCGAAAAAGTCGATGGCATCTTGAAAAAAGTCGAATCCGACCCCGAAGATCCCGAGGTGAAACGCATCGAGCTCAACCTTTGGAAAAACATCAAGGAAAAATGCCTGCTAGGCAGAAGAACGGGTATCGGCATCACCGCCGAGGGTGACATGCTTGCCGCTTTGGGCAAACGCTACGCCTCCGACGAAGCCATCGCCTTCTCTACCGAAATACAGAAATTACTCGCCTACAACGCCTATCGCTCTTCCGTGAACCTGGCCGAAGAACGAGGCAAGTTCCCTATGTTCAACGCCAAACGCGAAGAGAAGAACCCCTTCATCAATAGGTTGCGCGCCTTGGACGAGGATCTATACCAGAAGATGTGCCGTGTAGGCCGACGCAACATCGCCATGCTCACCATTGCCCCGACGGGTTCTGTGAGCCTATGCACCCAGACTACCTCGGGCATCGAGCCTGTGTTCATGGTGGTGTATAAACGCCGCCGTAAGGTCAACGCAAACGACAAGGACACCCACCCCACCTTCATAGACAGCGTGGGCAACGCCTTTGAGGAATACAACGTGTTCCACCACAAGTTCCTCACCTGGCTCGAAGTCAATGGCTACAACGTAGAAGAAGTGATGCATTATGACGACGAACAGCTGAAGGAAGTCATCGCCAAGTCACCTTATTATAAAGCCACCGCCAACGACATCGACTGGGTGAACAAGGTCAAGATGCAAGGCAGCATGCAGAAATGGGTGGACCACTCCATCAGCGTCACTGTCAACATCCCCAAAGAGACCACCGAAGAGATGGTAAGCCGCATTTACATGACCGCTTGGGAATGTGGTTGCAAAGGCATGACGATTTACCGTGACGGTTCACGTGACGGAGTGCTGGTATCCAAAGACGAAAAGAAGGCAGACGACAAAAGACAGAAGGCCGAAGACACAGGACGTCCAAGTGATATCAAGATGAGCTCTGCGCCACAACGCCCCAAGGAACTCGAATGCGATGTCGTACGCTTCCAAAACAACTACGAGAAATGGATCGCCTTCGTTGGCAAGTTGAACGACAAGCCATACGAGATCTTCCTTGGCAATGCCGATGAGATCTTCCTTCCTCCCTTCGTTGAAAAAGGCAAGATCATCAAGGAAAAGAACAAAGGCGAGGCTTCGAGATACGACTTCCAATACCTCGATAAGGGTGGTTATCCCGTTACCATCCAAGGCTTGTCGCGCATGTTCAACAAAGAATATTGGAACTACGCCAAGCTCATCTCCGGCATCTTGCGCCACGGCATGCCGATCAACTACGTCATCGAACTGGTGCAGAACCTCACCGTCGAAGAAGACAATATCAACACATGGAAAAACGGTATTGTAAGAGCGCTGAAGAAATATATTCCTAACGGAACCAAAGTTACGGGCAAGGTTTGCCCGAATTGCGGACAGGACACCATCATCTATCAGGATGGCTGCATGCTTTGCACCAACTGTGGCCACTCCAAATGCGGATGACCTTGAACTGAAAACAGTTGTTTTTTATCTTCATAATGGCAGGTCGCCGGCTTTCGGGTCGGCGGCCTTTTTTTTAGAAGACAGAAGGAAGAATTATGCTGACAACTCTTGGAAAGTGGGAAGGTGGTCAAGGGCTTTCAGCTTGCCGTCCTCAATCTTAAAACAATAACAATCACTCCCATTATAGAGCATTAGGAATTGGGGGTGGAGTGCGGAATAGTAACGCAATGCCTGTTCCAGGGTATCCTGGGTCAACTTCACGGAAGAAGCCTTGCATTCAAGAATCATCAAGGGGTTGCCGTCCCGACCGAAAACCACGGCATCGCAACGTTTGTCAAGACCATTGACTTTGATGGAATACTCCACGGCAAGCAACCCAGGCGGCACACCAAGATGTTCCACCAACATGAAAAGAGCCTTCTGCCGCACTTCCTCTTCGGGAGTGAGGGTGCAATAACGCTTCCTCAAAGGATCAAAGACCATCGTCTTCTCCCCTTGGGTTGTCGTCTTGAACCATTGGAGATCCGACATGTCCAGAAGCTATTCTTCGTCCAGCTTGACGCTGTAAAGGAGGGATTGGAGTTGTAGCAGGTCGTCGCGCTTGTCGTGGTTGGGGTAATACACATAGCCCTCCAAGGTCACCAGGTTACCCGTCTTGTTATCGGGGAATGTGTATGACACGAAGGGGCCTGCCATGTAATCGCCCATCAGGCACCACATGCCACGCAATTCGGCAGCAAATCCCGTAGGATAGTTCGAAGGATAGCTTACCACGGGAGGGACGAACTCCTTCTCGGTAGTCATAAACGATCCATCTGCAGGACCAGGGACATACTTTTGGAGCATGCGGTCACGCACAGCAACGAGACTGCTCAACTCCAGTTGAAGTGTATCCTTATAAGGGGTGGTGTAGATGAAGATGCCAAAACTATTCTTTTCCAATTCTTTTCGAATCCACAGAAAATCAGGTTCGTCCTTCGAAATAAAGAAACCCGATGGAATGGTCATATCAAAGCCCATTTTTTCTTTGATTCGTTGGGTGATCTTCGTGTCGTTGGAAGGTCTGAGGACCGTCATGATCCGGTCACGTTCCACCTTGTCAAACATCATTTTATAGACCTCTTTCTGTTCTTCAAAGATCTGACACCAGGAAGTGCGGTCGGGAGCAATGATCTTGATCACACGTTGCGGAGCAGCCCACAGATCTTCAGCTGTTTCCACAACCGGCTTGTCAAGAGCCTGGTTGATTTCTACGATCAGCAGACTTTTGTGTTTTTTAAACATGTCGGTGAACCCACTGACGTTAATATGAGAGAGTTTAAAGATCGCTTCAGGTTGTGGCAATCCATATTGCGGTTGCAGGAAAAAAGCCCTAATGGTATCACCTATCATGCCATCCCACTGCTCATCATTCTGAGTAACCACCAGGATTTCAGACGTACCCCCTGCAGAACGGTCTTTCTTTCCAATTACATTCTTCTTGTCACACGCAGAGAAGACTAGTAGCATGCATGAGAGCATGGCTAACACTATGATATTGAAACGTTTCATGTTTTGATAGTTTTTTTGATTCTATTATTTTGATGACACTCGTAGTCTTTGGTTGGTACGGATGGTGTTGGATTTAAGGTTGTTCCATTTCTTGATATTGTTAACAGATACCTTGTATTTTTTTGCGATGCCCGAAAGCGTCTCCCCTTTCTTGACCGTATGGTACCTGGTCTTAGCCTTGGGCGGAGCGACAACGACCGCTTTTTTCGCCTCTTCAAGCACTTTTTCTTTGTCTATCTGCTCCCGTGTCTTATAAGCATAGATTTCTTTTTCTCTAGCGGCAAATTGAACCGCATATTGCGAAGGTAGTCTCAGAACATAGAAGATGGTGTCGCTAGCTGGAATGATTCCTTTTGTATATTGAGGGTTGTACGTCTCAAGGTCTTTAATCGTTACTCCAAGTGCTTCATTTAGCTGAGCAAACGTCAACACGTCACGCACTGTCACAGTGTCAGTGCCGCTGATAAGCATATCTGGAGCGAGGGGATACAGGTTGTGTTCCTTTGCATAGTGAATCACATAATTGATGGCGATAAATGTCGGCACATAATTCTGTGTCTCCACTGGTAGATACGGGCAAATCGCCCAATAATCCATAACGCCGCCCGCGCGTGCGATAGCTTTGTTAACCGTGCCCGGTCCGGAATTGTAGGCTGCAAGCACCAGGAACCAATCTTTATATCTGGAATAAAGGTCGAGCATAAAACGACAGGCAGCTTCAGTTTCCTTCATCGGATCAAAGCGATCATCCACTAACGAATTCGACTTCAACCCATATTGTTTGCCTGTGGCATACATGAATTGCCAAAGTCCCTTGGCACCCACCCTCGAGACAGCAAGGGGATTCAACGCAGACTCTACCACTGCAAGGCATTTCAGTTCCAGCGGCATATTGTATTTGTCGAGCATCTCCTCAAACATTGGAAAATACACGTATGAAAGACCTAACATACGCCCCGTGAAAGCCCTGAATCGAAAGACATAGTTGTCAATCTTTGCCCTCACTGCGGGATTGTAAACCATCGGAAGTGTCGTTTGTGAGGCGAGCTGTTCAATACGTTGTTGATATACGTCCTCTGTAAAAATAGGCACCTCCCCAAACTCATAACCGTAAGGATTCATCTCGGCTGAATCGTACTCCAAATACCTCTCCGCAAAAAAAGGCAAGTCTCCCAGCGATTCAAACATCCTCATAATCTCCGACTCACCCAAAACCGTATCCTGTGCCGATACATCATCGTTAGCGTTGTTACTAATCTGGGCAAAGGATGAATGGGCAAAAAGAATGATAAAAGCGACTGTTAGGAATGATTTGGTTTTCATGCGAGTTATGGGATTTTAATACAAACTGCAAAAATAAGTAAAAAAATCGAAGCTCACAAGTCATTAAAGAATATTAAGTCTATTGGCATCCTGCTTCACAAATATTGCCAGCATGATGGTAAAGGCCAACAAACTTGAACCGCCATAGCTCAAGAACGGCAACGGAATTCCGATGACAGGTACCAATCCTATGGTCATTCCGATATTGATGGCGACATGGACAAATATGATTCCTGCAATGGCATAACCATATATCCGGCTGAATGCCAGTTTCTGACGTTCCGCCATTTTGATGATGCGGACTAGCATGCCGATATAGAGAAGCAACACCACAAAGGAGCCTTTGAACCCGCCTTCTTCACCAATAGTGCAGAAAATAAAGTCGGTATGTTGTTCAGGAACAAAATCGTATTTGGTCTGCGTTCCTTGCAGGAAACCCTTTCCCCAGAAGCCACCAGAACCGATGGCAATACGCGATTGATGCAGGTTGTAGCCCGCCCCCTTGATATCATCGTTCAGCCCGAGAAGCACTTCTATGCGGGTGCGCTGGTGCTCTTGAAGGACTTCATTAAAAGCATAGTCCACAAAATAGACAAGCGCAAAGAAACAAGCAAAGACAGCTACCATTGTCCATATCTTTTTCCGTTTATGGAGCAAATAATAGGCAAGCGTCAAAGCGAAAAGGCATCCCAAGATGATCCACACGACTTTAGGCGACCACAGCAACGTGAAAACAAAGATCGCCACAGCGCCTACAGCCAACAACATGACCGCACCAGCGCCAGGCATACCTTCACGATAGAGCAAGAAGATAAATGACGCAAAAACAATGGCTGAGCCCGTGTCATTCTGCAATAGTACCAAGGCTGCGGGGATAAAAATGATGATATAGGACCATATCCTAGTCCTTCGGTTTTTCAGATCCACATCCTGGTGGCCTAAATAGCTCGCCAATGCCAAAGCGGTTCCCAACTTGGCGAATTCGGAAGGCTGGAGCTTGATGCCACCTCCGAAATCGATCCAGGAAGTAGCACCTTTCGTAGCTTTTCCGTAAACCAGCACCGCTATCAGCATCAGCACCACGATGGCATAAATCCAAAATGCGAAGGCGTCAAACAATTTGGCATCCAAAAGAAGTATGATAAAGCCAATAGCGAAGGCGATGCCCATCCACATCATCTGTTTCCCTGAGAACTGCGACATGTCATAGATGGGATGGCTCCCTTCACTCAAGCCTGCAGAATACACACTTAGCCAGCCAATAATCACCAATGCAAAATACATCAGCAACAGCGGCCAGTCCACTTTCCCTATGATACTGTTCCTATCGGTCATTTCTTCTTCTTTTTGATGGAATAATTAATGACTCCCTTCATCATGCGTTCTTCCACATTGGGACGTTCCGAATAACCCTTGATGTATTTTTCCATCATCAATGAAGCAATCGGGGCGGCCCATGTAGAACCATATCCACCATTTTCAATGATGATTGACAAGGCAATCTTGGGATCTTCAACCGGTGCAAAGGCAATGAAAATGGAGTGGTTGTCTCCATGAGGATTTTGAGCCGTTCCCGTCTTGCCACCGGCAGAAATGCCTGGGATCCTGGAGCCACGGGCCGTACCCGCCCCTCCTTCAAACACGCTCTTCATGCCAGCCTTGATCACCTTGAAGTGACGTTCTTCAATACCCGTCTCCATTCTCGTGGTCATCTTCTCAGGGATTGCCGTTGAATCGCCGAAAGAACGGATCAGGTGCGGCGGGTAATAGTAGCCCTCGTTGGCTATCAAGGCTGCGATGTTAGCCAATTGCAGTGGGGTAACCAGAATCTCTCCCTGGCCAATGCCCAGCGAGCGGATGGTCACGGAATTCCAACTACCCGCATACATCTTGTCATAATACTCGCGCGACGGGATATTACCCGGTCTTTCGTAGGGAATATCTGTATCGAACTTATGTCCCAAGCCGAGCTTATAAGTCATCTGATGCCAATATTCATAACCTTTCTTGATATTGCCGAACTTGGGATTGTTGATGGTAGTCTTGAAAGCTTCGTAGAAATACGGGTTGCAGGAGTTCTCGATAGCGTTAGCCAAGTCGGGGGAGCCGCCATGATGGTGGGTACATTTGATAGGCGTAGTGCCAGGTCCATTGCATCGGAAATGAGTGGCTGGAGTGATACTACCACTTTGGAGGGCGATCAGGCCGTTTACCATTTTAAACGTAGATCCTGGAGGATAAGTTCCGCTGATGGCCCGGTTGAGCAAAGGCTTCATGGGGTCTTGCAAGAGCTCGGCATAATGCTGTCCACGGACACGTCCCACGAGCAGGTTCGGGTCATACGAAGGGCTGGTAACAAAAGCAAGGATCTGGCCTGTTTTAGGTTCGATGGCGACAATGGAGCCTATCTTCCCTTTCATCAGCGCCTCGCCGTATGCCTGCAACTCTGCGTCCATCCCAAGATAGACATCCTTTCCAGGCACTGGCAACGAGTCCAACATGCCATCCAGATAGCTACCCTTCTCGCGGTTATGCACATCCACCATCACTACCTTCAAGCCTTTTTTCCCTCGCAATTCCTTCTCATAGAACTTCTCAATACCCGATTTGCCAATATAGTCGCCTCTTCTGTAATAGGGATCGGACTCCAATTCATCTTTGTCAACCTCGCCGATATCACCCAGCGTATGAGCCGCGATGGCATTGGGGTAATGTCGGAGCGTACGGGTTTGGAAGTAGAAACCCGGGAAACGGTACAAGATCTCGCCAATATGGGCATAATCCTCTTTTGAGATCTGGGCGAGAAACACCGAAGCCTTGATACGGGAATAGTTCTTTGCTTTCGCAAAACGCTCTTCGTAGCTCTCGCGGGTGATGTTCAGAAGCCGGCAAAACTCGAGGGTGTCAATATCCTTGACTTGCCCAGGCACCACCATAAGATCATACACCGCCTCATTATACACCAGCAACTTTCCATTCCGGTCGAACACTTTGCCACGAGCCGGGTATTGGGTGACATAACGAAGCACATTGTTGTCAGCTGATTGTTTCAGTTCCTTGTCAAGAACTTGTAACGAAAACAATTTCAATAGATAAACCACTCCCACAACGACAAAAATGCCGATGATCACGTACTGTCGTTTGGCAAGATTTCTATTAGTGTTATACATGCTAGTTTCCCTTTGCAAAAGTAACCTTTTTTTCATAAAGTAGGGGTTCGTAAAAAAAAAGATTGTATCTTTGCCTGCTAATACCTCCTTATGAGAAAATATCTGTTGATAATCGGCGTAGTTTTGATAGGTTTGAGTTCCTGTCATTCAGATAAAAACGAGGGAACGTTGTTATCAAGGACGTTCCCGACCCAAAGCTGGGAACGCTTTGATTTTGTCAAAGCTGAAATCGACCTGAAAAAACCCACAACCTATAACTTGGTTCTGAGTGTCTCTTTCGATCCTTCTTATGTTCAAGATTACCTGTCGGTGGTTTTCACGGTATTTGACAATGACGACCATCCACTTCGCACAAAGGGGTATAAATTCAATTTGAAGGAAAAGGATGGCTCTTGGAAATCGTCTTTGACCGATGGCAGTTATCATTTCTCATTCCCAATCAACAGTGAACTGAGCATCAACGAACCCGGCAAATACACTTTCCAATTGGAAAACCGAATGCCCATCACGCCTTTATCAGGCATTAATTCAGTCGAGATTGTCAACACCAAATGAAACAAACCAGAAAATCAGAAAAGCTTTAGTATATGAAACATTCATTATTTCGTCTTAGTTTGATCGCCGTCATTGGCGCATTAGCCTTTTCTTCTTGTGTTTCACAGAAAAAAGTGCTGCTTTTGAAAGAGCTTCAGATGGCTGAGCAAAACAAATCCATTGAATATCGAAACGAGCGCAGCCTCAACTATAAAATCCAGCCGGGTGACAACCTGTACATCAAGGCCATCAACATCATCGACGAGCGAAACTCGAATGTGCTGAATGGAGAGTCTTCGCGTTACTCAATGGGTTCCGACGCCTCCATCTACTTGAACTCATACACAGTAAATGAGCAAGGCTATTTGGATTATCCTTTAACGGGTTTGGTTCAGGTCAAGAACCTCACTGTAGAGCAGGTGAAAGACAAACTACAGACAGAGCTTTCCAAGTTCATCAAAGAAACCGCTTTGATCGTCAAGTTGTCCAATTTCGATTTGACCATCATCGGAGAGGTTGCCAAACCGGGCAAATACAAGGTCTATCAAACAGAAATAAGCCTCCTCGAAGCCGTTGCCATGGCAGGCAACTTCACCAACTTCTCCAAGACTTCCAATGTCAAAATCGTTCGCCGTACCAACAATGGAAGCGAGGTCATAAAAGTCGATCTCGGCAAAGCCGACATTCTCAGTTCTCCCTACTATTATTTAAAGCCCAACGACATCGTTTATGTAGAGCCTTTAAAGATCAAACGTTGGGGCTTCTCAACCTTCCCATATTCCACAGTGCTGTCCATCCTTTCTTTGGGCGCAACCATTTTTGCTTTGTATTACAGATATAAAGATTAAACGATATGAGCAACCCACAAGAAGCCGTTTCACGCGGTACGAATAAAGACGAACAATCCGTCGATATCAAAGCGCTGGTCTATACTTTTCTCAGCAATTGGTATTGGTTTTTCATTTCCGTAGTCATAGCCCTAGGATTGGGATGGCTGTACAACCATTACAAGACCCCTCAATACCAAGTCGCAGGTACTGTGTTGATCAAAGACCAGAAGTCAAGACTGGATCCCACTTCCATTATGACTGGCCATTATTACGGCAACTATGAGAATCTTGACAATGAGCTCGCCATCTTGAAATCATACAGTCTATGCGAAAGGGTTGTCAAAAAGATGCAGCTGGAGGTTTCCTATTATGACAACAGTAGCTTCAGAGCGACTGAATTATATAAGAATGCCCCATTTGAGATTGAATTCGACAAAGAGATCCCTCAAGCTGTTGGTCTGGTGTACAACATAGTATTTGACGGCGATATGGTATCGATTCAAGCCGAATCGGAAGGCTTTTCTCAATACGACTACGCCAATGAACAATTCGTTGCCTCTAGCGGAGAAAAAATAAAAATCAGCGGTAATTACCCAACAGAAGACTGGATTGATACAGGCTACAACCGCTTCCGCATTGTCAAAAGCCCGACCTACAAGCCTGAGAGTGATGACGGACGCAAATTGTCGTTCGTGTTTACGGACTATTTGACCATGGTGAACCGGATGAATTTCACCGCCTCCAGCATCAGCAAGCAGGCCTCGGTGGTATCCATCTCCATGATAGGCCCCAACCGCAGAAAGATGGTGGAATTCATCAATGCTTTGATGACCGAATACGTGAACCGTGGCTTGGAGACCAAAAACCAAGTCTCGGAAAATACCATTGAGTTCATCGACCAACAGTTGGAACTTACCGAGCAATCCCTCGACAAAGCTGAAATTGAATTGCAGGATTTCCGCGCCTCCCATGACCTCACCAACCTCAATGCCCAATCGCAACAGGTAATCACAACCTCGCAGAAACTGGAGCAGGATCATGCAACCATGCTGGTGAACATGCAGTACTACAAACGCCTGCAAAACTATATGATTGCCAACATCGACAATCCCGACAACCTTGCCGCTCCTTCTGCCATGGGTATCAACGACCCCTTGCTGAACAAATTGGTACAAGATCTAGTCAACCTCAACCAACAAAAAGCCACCCAGCTCTTAACCCTGACAGAACAGCACCCCACCATCGTCAAACTCGACGAACAAATTGCCACCACCAAAAGAACACTTGTCGAAAACATCAATAACTTGGTGGAGAACGAACAGTTAAGAATCAACGATATTGAAAGACGCATTAAGAAAATCGAATCCGAAGCCAGGAACCTGCCTCAGAAAGAGCGCAACCTGATTCGATATCAGCGTAAATTTACCTTAAGTCAGGAAACCTACAACTACCTGATGCAGCGCCGTGCAGAAGCACAGATCATCAAAGCTTCAAACACCGCCGATAACGAGATCCTGGACATCGCCAGAGTCACTCGCGCCCGCCGCGTCGCCCCGAGAAACGCTATGAATCTCCTGGTTGCCTTGATCATTGGCTTGCTGATACCAGCGCTCATCTTGTTCTTGAAGGACTTCTTCAACGTCAAGGTGCAAAGCCGTAAAGATATCGAAAACGCAACGGACTTCCCGATCATCGGACAGATCGGACAAGTTAACGGAAACAATCCCCTCGTGGTTATTGACAACCCCAAGTCACCCATCGCTGAAGCTTTCCGTTCCGTCCGTACCAATATCGACTTCATCACCCAAGGCAAAGAAAAGAGCACCATATTGGTCACAGGCGATATGCAGAGTGTGGGTAAGACCTTCAACAGCATCAACATCGCCTCGATTTACGCCTTGTATGGCAAAAAGACCTTGTTGCTTGGTTTCGACTTGCGCAAACCCAAGCTGTTCCAAGAGTTTGGTTTGTCAAACAGCGTGGGTCTGAGTTCCTACATGAGCAACAAGAACACCTTGGATGAAGTCATCCAACCTTCAGGCAAGCTCGACAGCCTTGACATCATCACCTCTGGACCAATTCCACCCAATCCTGCAGAATTGATCGCATCCAAGCGCACCGACGAGCTCTTCCAGGAACTGAAGGAAAGGTACGATTACATCGTCATCGACACCCCACCATTGGGCCTTGTCACTGACGCCTTCCTGCTGATGAAGCACTCCGACGCCAACATCTATATTGTCCGTCAAGGCACCACCGACAAGAACATCTTCGCCACCATCATCAAGGATATTGAGAGCCGCGGCCTGAAGGTGAACATTGTTGTCAATGGCATCCATCAAGAAGGTGGTTATGGATACGGCAAGTATAATTACGGATATGGCTATGGTTATGGATACGGCTATGGATACGGCCACCGTAAAGGATATGGAGAGGAGAACGAAGGATACTATTCGTATGACGACGACAATAAAGGTAAAAAAAGACATCATCGTAGCAGCTAATCGATATGGCATCGTCTGACAAATTGCCATGGTATGCCCTTTACGTTCATTCAAGAGCTGAGAAAAAGGTTTACGCCCGAATCATTGAGATGGGTTTTGAAGCGTACCTTCCTCTTGTAACTAGAATGAAAGTCTGGAGCGACAGGATTAAAAAGGTGGAAGAGCCTTTGTTTAAGTCCTACTTATTTGTCAGAACTGACATAAAACAGCAATATGATATCGTGTCCATACCGGGAGTAACGAAGTTCGTGTGTTTTGAAAGAAAGGCTGTCGTTGTGCCAGAAAACCAAATCATTGCCATAAAAAGGTATTGTGAGGATTATACGGATGAAGAGAAAGCAACGGAGAACATTGAACTCCACGAAGGGCAGTTGGTCAGGATAACACGCGGCGAGATGATGGGACTTGTGGGAAGATTGGCATCGTTCAACAATAAAAAACGACTGATCGTCTATATTGAATCCGTGGGACAATACCTACCCATTAACGTCGCCCGCAATAAAGTTGAGCCGGTGTATGAGAAGACAGTATGAAAAACAAATGTTAAACTAAGATACTAGAAAAATGAACACAGAAAGAGCATCGTCCAAAAAATCCAAGGGGTGGATTTACGCCATCATTGGCCTCTTGGCACTCATCATCATCGGATTGTCATGCTGGCTGATTTCGCTCAAGAGCAATCTCAACGTTCTGGAAAGCGAAAAAGAGCAACAAAGAGCTGATTTCCAAGCCGAAGTTGACAGTCTGCTTCGTGTACACAACGAACTGAAAGAAAACTATGGTGAACTCAGCAGCCAGTTGGCTGAAAAAGACAGTATCATCCAAGCTGATGCCGTGGAAATCAAGAAACTGTTGGATTCTCAATGGGATTATAACAGAATCAAGAAGAAAGTATCTGAACTACAAGTCATTTCACAAAGATACGTTCACCAGCTTGATTCCTTGTACGTCGTAAACCAGGAATTGAAAGAAGAGAACGAGCGTATTAGAGAAGAGGTGCAGGAAGAACGCAAACAAAACAGGAACCTCCAACGCCAGAAGGATGAACTGACCAACAAAGTGAATTTGGCCACTGTCCTTCGTATCTACAACCTCTCCGCCGACGCAGTGCGTTTCAAAGGTGGCAGCCACGAGACCGAAACTGACAAGGCAGGCAGAGCAGAACGTATCCGTGTGAAATTCACATTGGGACAGAATGATTTGGTTGACGCCGGTTCGAAAGTCTTTTACCTCCGTATCGCCGACCCGTCCAAGAGCATCATCTGCAAAGGCACGGGCGACGATTATGCCTTCAAGTATAACGGCGAAATGCTTCAATACACCGAGAAGATCAACGTGAACTACGACAACAAGGAAAAAGAAGTCAGCGCCTATTACATCAAGCCGTCAGGCCAGGAATTTCAGCCCGGTTATTACTTTGTTGATGTTTATGACAACAACAACAATTTGGTTGGCCAAACATCTTTCAACCTGAGATAACTCAACGAAGGACTTCCTTCAACACTTCATGCGACTGCAAACCCTTGAACACTGGGGCATGCAGTCGCATGAATGTTATGATACCATCAAGGAGATTATTGCGCTGCAAGCCATTCATAACCAAAGACGAGAGATCGTCAATACCCCGATTCAACAAGCAAGACAAAGTCCTGCTTTCTTCTTGCTGAAGATAGTATTGATGCGGCGGCGTTGCCATTACAAATTGGCCTTCCATCATATCAAAAAACGCATGCTCGTGATAGTTGGACTGTGGATAAAAGCCCAAGAACCTGCTCAATTCCAACGTGAAATACAACGGAAAGTTAGCATAACCCGTTTCAACAAGATCCAGCCATACCACGGATTGAAAGACAAACTGATAAAGACCCTCATTACGTTCCTGTTGGGTCAGCGTATGGGAAAGTAGTTCAGAAAGATACATGAGAATGGCGCTTTTGTTCATCTCATTAGGTATTGACTGATAGGCATACAGCACTTCGGAATCTTTCATGAAAGCAAGACCACTCCGACTGGGTTTTCCGCTTTGCACAAAACGCAAAAATGTCATCGGTTGAAAGAAAGCGATACGGTTTCTAGATGTTTTTCCCCTCACACCTTTAACCATATACGATTGAAGTCCCCCATCACGTGTATAAATCCTTACAATAAGGCTTGAATCGCCGTACCGTATGGACTGTAGGACGAAACCTTGGATTTTGTCTTCCATCAGTTCATGACGAGGATTTTGGTGGCGAGGCGTTCCTTACCGTCCAAAGTGCTAACAAACACCAGATAAATGCCAGGCAGCACCTTTCGGCCATCCACCGTGGTGCAATCCCAAACTGCCTGTCCACCTTCAGCAACAAGTTGTGTCACAAACGCTCCATCAACTGTTGTGATATTAACCAGGGCATCCTCAACCAAACCTTTTATTCCAACATAGCCACTATAACCAGGTCTAACTGGATTTGGATAAACCACGACATCATTATTCGTCGGTCCTCCAGGCGTGGCCGAACCCCTGTATGACACAACTCCTTGATCAGTCCCGAAAAACACTTCCCCGTCTTCGTTGATTACCATGGTGTTAACTGAATTATCTAACAAAGGACTATTGTCAACATTAAAATGCAACAACTCCGTCTTGCAATCGGGAGTCAACTCATAGACCCCTGATTCAAGTCCGAACCATTTGTTATTATTTCCATCTATAGCGATACTCAACACCTTGATTTCATTAAAAAGCGGATCAGCGTTGGTGGTACCATCATTACGCGGAACCAAAACCACACTGGCATCATAGTTCCCCGAATCAAAGATTTTTCGTGTATCTGAATAGTAGCAAGGTCCACTGTCAGTCCCGACCCAAACAGCACCATTACGATCAACAACAAAACAATTAGCAGATGAGCCTGAAATACCACCGTGACCCGCAACACAACGCAAGGATTTCACTTGATCGTCAGCGGTGTTATCCAGCGTCCGGTTATCATTAAATACAATAATCTTGTCATCACTGCCCGAACGGCGCAGAATCCACTTATAGTCATTGCCATCGATAATCATGTTTCCGATGTCAATACCGCTGTTGGTACCGCCAAGATTATAAGCATGCCACTGACCATTTCTATCCATTACCGACAGAAGATTGTTAGCACCCGAGTTTGCCACCCACAGATTACCATGGCTATCAAAAGCGAGACCACTGATCATGACGTAACGTTGGTCTTGAGTCCAAGCCTCCAACGAACTATTCGATGCATCATAACGCATGACATATTTGTTGCTTTTGAATTTCAGCACGCCAGAGCCCCAAGTTCCGACATATGTGACAGTGGTGTCCATCGGGTCAGTCGCACAACAAATGAAATCACTGATATTTTCATCTTCGAATTCAGGGATTGTCTTTCTGTTCAGGTTGGACCACCAATTACCGTCAAAATGGCAAACCCCATCTTTGGAATACAATTTAGACCAGTTTGGAGCATGTCCACCAGTGGCAATCCAAACATGTTTTCCATAAGAGCTGAGTTCGAACACGCTCTTACTATATGGACCGTTAGGTTGGATTAATTCATAATTAAAACTACTTCTGGCACTTATCATCCCTCGCAACCTGTCGCCAATCCAAAAAACATTTTCATCCATCACCACAGTGTTAGGATACAATGTTCCGCCACAAGCATAAATACGATCGACTTCATTAAGTGACTCGTCATACACAAAGACCTGATAATAGCCTGAAATCAACAGTCTGTTTCCACAAGCCCGCATCTCGCGTTTATTGGTAACAAATGACTTATTGAAATATCCCCACTGATTGCCATCATAAACGAACAAAGTGTCCGCATCAAAAGTCTCGTCAGTATAGTTAAGAAACAATTTGCCTCCAAAAGCCTCCATTTCGTTATAACCGAGATGAGGATGAATCAATGAATTATCGAAGGACCAGGAAGAAAAATCTGCCAAATTGTTATTGTTCTCTTCAGCATAATACAGGCCGTCGGTAGTCGCAGCATAAATACGACCGTTGAAGAATGCAATGTCTGTAACATTCACCGCGGAGCCGTTTGAGCCAATATAATAGGTATCCTTGACTTCTTGCTTGCTCAAGTCAAAAACAACGATGCCGAAACCACAAGCGACATAAGCCATTCCTCCTTTGAACGCAACGTTGTTAATGGTTTTGTTCCCCAGGATGTTTTTATCCTTGATGTCACTCATATTATAGATATTCCCTTGTTTGTCAATCAGATCAATGTTGGCATTAGCATAGGCAACCATAAGGATATCAAGGGTGGGATTACGACGGATGACAGAAATCCCAATATCTGACAAACCATTGATTTTATTCAATATTTGAATTGATCCGTCGTCCTTGTCGTATGTGAAAAGTTCGTAATTAGTGGCAGCATATACCTTAGAACCCAGTAACTCAACATCAATAACATTCCCATAAGGCATGTGAGTGCGCCAATTGCCAATGCCGACGCCCTCTTGAGCTGCTACATGGAAGCACAGTGAAACAAAGGTGATCAAAAAGAGTGATTTCAGGTGTTTCATACCATACAGATTTAAGAGTGTAAAAATACGACTTTTTTTGAAACAGCTGTGGGAAAAAGTGTATTTTTGCAGTCGGAACACTTGGCCCTATAGTTCAAGGGATAGAACGGAAGTTTCCTAAACTTTAAATCTAGGTTCGAGTCCTAGTGGGGCTACCAGGTAATCGCTATAACTAATTAGTTATCAATAAGTTATGGCGATTTTTGTTTTAACCTACTGAAACATTACTGAAACAGTTGAACGGTGTCAGTTATTGCTGTTACGTTTACCTAGTCGTTCCATCAACAAGGACTCGACAACGCTATCCGGCAACGCACGCAAAAGCTCCCTAACCTTTTCCAAGTCCGATTGGTCCTCAAACACTTTCCGTAATGCAGCATCATTTTGATCTGTATCAAAATCACCCATATACCTTTCCGTGACAGCAACGCTACTCTGAGCAAGCAATTCCTTCACAGACAGATTATCAATACCTTTCATTTTTGCGGCCTTGGCAAACGAGTGTCGGCTTATATGCATTGACAACTTCTTTGTGATACCTACATCAGCCGCCAATTGCTTAAGCGTTTTATTAATCAGAGCCGTCCTTGAAGTAACGCAAGCATCCATCTTTAGCTTGATTTCAGGCGGTAATGCGTCTCGATCCTCAAGTTGTAGCGCATGAGACCATTCCGATTCTTTAGGCATGAACGGGAATATATAATCCGATGGAACGGTGCTATCGCTGGGATACATATTCAAAATATCCAAAGCCTGTTTCACCAGAAGCAAATCACGAACTTTGTGGTTTTTCCCCATTTGATAATTTAACCTACCATCAGAAGAGATGTTCAGCCAACGCAAATGCAAAATGTCCCGGACTCTAATTCCCGCACAATAATAGCTAAACATGAATGCATTCCGGCAATGCCACTTCATACTTCCCTTGACCAAATCTAATTCAGCAAGATGTTCGATTTCTTCTTTAGTCAGCTTCTCCTTCACCGTCCTCTCTGAAGACATGGAGAACAAGTCAAACGGATTATCCTTAATGTGTCCCGATTTTTGGCCCTCTCTAACCAGTGTTCTAAACAATTTAAGCTGCGAGTGGACGGTGTTTGCCCCAAGGTTTCTACCTCCATCCCTTTCATTGCGTAACGACCGTAAATAGGTCTCGTATCGCTTTAGGAAGTCAAGACTAATATCGGCAAAGGTAATGTCGCCCATACCGCTATCCTTGGCATAAGCCTCCAATTTGTTGCAGAATCCAACCCAGCGCTTCCAATAAGGTATCCTGCCAGCCACATAGATCGATTGGGCATGTTGTCGCGCAAATTCAAGAAAAGACTCTGACTTCTCAAGCCCTTTTATCTTCTCCTTGATGCTGTATGGGGAGACGGCACCGGATTCCTTCATTTGGCGATACGTTTGTTCAGCCTTCGCCAGCTCTATTCTTAATGTCTCGTTGAGGATGGCGTAGTACGGATTGGAGGTGCGAACCTCTTGTTTTTTAGGATTCCACTCTGCCTTCGACTCCAACGCAACAGAGGTCTTTATCCTTTTGCTTTTCCGATCTTGCGTGATTCGAATAAAGACGACGTACTTGCCCAACCTGTTCGGCTTGCTGTTCAGTTCCAAATTAAAAGTAACCATGATTATTTCGTTTTTTGGCGGCAAAAATACGACATGTTTCAGTAGTTCGCCACATTTACTGAAACAAAACCCGTTCATTTAAGAGATTATCACAGAAATATACTTTTTAAATAATTGATAATCTGTTAAAAATAAAAATCTCAGAAAAACAAAGAAACCCACCAAATAAATGCCGAAGAGTTTTAATATTTCACCCAATCCTATCAATACACACATCCTTACGGCCACATTATGAGGAAACGTTAAAGAAGGTGTTGGAGTTATTAAAATCAGCCTAACCAATAGTCACCTCAAACGCCCGCTCCAACCTCGGAAGAACGGGTGAGAAACGGGTGCCTTCAACGATTTCAAACTCCGCCGTGAATTTCCTACGGCTTCTCGTTTTGGCGTTGTTCATCTTGTCTTCTTTGTTTTTTGCAAAGATAACCACTTTAACCTTTGGTCTAAATTTTAGGGAGCATTATACTATGTCGGTGTTGCTGACGCTGGCGGTGATTGGCAGTAGCGCGCTGCTTGGTTGGAAATGAAGATGTGGCACCATAAGCATTCTGTCTAAAAAAAGATGTATTTTTGCTGTTAGAAAAAACGGCCAAAATGATCACATCACTTTATAAAAACAGGTTTTTTGAAGGAGTTAATTTTGATTATATCTTAGCTCTCAGATATAATGATAATAGCATAGAAAGATGCGAGATTCCAATTAACAAGAACAGCTGGTTAATTGATGATATTTATCGAATGGTTGATGATGATAAATATGAAGTCGATGATATTTATTATGTTTTTAAGAATCGCTATAGAGATAGTGGCGATTTTGATTATTGTTTAGGACATCAATCCTTGCTTGATTATTATATTGACACAATAAGCTATCCGAGTTTTGATATTTCAGAATATAGAAAACAGGCTCAGAAATACAAAGACAGAATAGAATCAGCAAAGAGTGAAGCAACTAAGGAAATGTGTCTAAAAACATTCAAAAAATGGAATTTTACAAAGAAAAAGGAATTTATAAATGTTTGCCTCCCTTATATATTTGCCAGCAATTATCATAGCGCAATTGTAAAAAATCAAATAGAACAAAATTATTTTATCTACTCCAATGAGACCCATGGGCGGTTTAGCTATTCAAAGAAAATCACAGAAGATATCGGCATTGAAATAAAAACAAATTTTTGCTATGGAGGTTCGAGCAGCCTTGTTGTAACAATATCGTATAAAGGAATATCTATTCTACCATATAGTTTATGGGTACGGTATTATTATGCCGGATTCAATGAGATTATCAGATGCACAAGGTCTTATTCACCAGACCGAAGAAACTGGGAAAACTGTATGGATTTTGTTGTTTGGTTTGTAAAGAAAGCCATGGAGGACCCTGAAGCATTTGTCAAAGAAACCATCCTTGATGAGGTGAAAATATTGATGGAAGGCATTGAAAAAGTATTTCATATATCTGATAACGAACTGAAATACTATATGAAGTTTGATAAAAACAACAAGGAATTACAGGACAAATACTATATTGGTATCAAATCAGCACGTGGTGCCAACAGCGATGAAATTGAACGTTATTCGATCGCACCAGAGGAAGTGAAATTCGCTTTCCGCGTTGAAAAAATCACAGGAGCATTGCGTTTCATAAAAAGCTTAAGAGAGTTGCGCGAGATAGATTGCGATTTTGAACAGGTTATCAATAGATTAAAAGAAATTAATGAATTGATGTACCCAGAATTACTCAATGCAATTCCACCAGTTAGAGATTATATTAAAGAACTTCAAGCCAAACTTAAACCTCTTGAGAAAAGATTAGATTTTGTAAGAAAGAGGCGTGAATACTATGAAGACAGATTGAATAAAAAATTGGATAAAGTTGATTTTGATAAAAGGAAAGAAGCAGAAGAATCCTTTATCAAGCACAATCCTCAATATATTAAATTTAATAATGAGTATATTGATCTGCTGGTTCAAACACGTGATTTATATGATCGGATTGGAAACAGAGAGCGGTATCTCAAAAAGCTGGAAGATGCATTACACCTTGTGCTAATACATACAAATGCCGTGATTAAGTCAAAAGAGCAGATGTGCGAAGAGTCAAAACACTAATTCACGCGAGTTTGGCCGCTTTCTTTGTCTTTACTATGCTCATCAACCTATCATTCATTTCGCGAGTTTCGTTGTTGATTCTGATGAAAGCCTTGCCGTCAAATTCAACAATCCCTCCCATATACGGTTCAACCCTGATTGACACCACCTGATTACCGAACATTGGTTTTATAATGAAATGGCTCAAAACATCAACGGGGAAATGTTTAGCTGCCTCGTCTTGAACGAAACGAATGTAGGTATCAAGCTCAGTCATCCGTAGGAACGACATGTCACCCCCAATTCCACTCACATAACCCAGGTCTGTAACGCCAATATAGAGGGTGCCGCCACTTTCCGAATTGAGGAATCCGCACAAAACCCTGAAGATGTTCTTTTCTTGAAGGGCGACATTGGGCTGCATGTCATTGTCGGGAGGATAAACGAAGGATGTCTTGAACTCTTGGTGAAGGTTCTCGATACCCAAATAAACACCGTTCTCTTCGTCCAGGTTGGTTTCGTCCTGCGTCTCAAGTGACAAACTCTTTGTTATCTCACGCTTGATAATGTTCTTTGTAGCAGCCGGGATAACGTCGCCGATGATATTGCAGGACTGTATCAACTTTGCTATCTTAATCAGAGTCTCATCATCGCTTTGTGAACTAATTCTTTCCAGCTCGCCTCCCATCTCTTCGTTATCATAAGCCTTCAATATTTTTACAATGTCACATCGCCTTTGGACGACCGTCATATTCTTGATGCAGTCATTAGGCTCCAGCTCTTCAATCTTATCGTATTCGCCTTTTGCAAAGTTGATTAGTTGTTTTAGGAATGACATGATAAACCTGATATAACACCGATGCTCTTCCGACTCGATGAAGGTGGCCAAGATCAGAGACACGCACAAGAGTTTGAAACGCTCGGTGGGATTGACTATTATCTTTTGGTACCGAATCATCATATTGAGCAAGTCCCGGATTACGGCGGCATTCATCATGGATTCCTTGGCTTCAGCTTCATCAGTGTCATCAACTATAAAATCAAATGCAGAAATGACCCTTTTTTTTGACAATTGAAAATCAAAGGGCATTGCTTCTCCACCATCCACTTCGCCATAAACATACCCGTAATACGAGCCCTCTGAAGCACTCAATACTCGAATCATTCCAAAGTCGTTCTGTTGAAAGTTATCATCATAAGCCGTATGAACAGGAAAGCCGCTTTTTGTCAGCCAATCCATCTGCATTTCCCCGCGTTTATCCTTGTAAATCTTGGCAACTTTGGCTGGTTCAACCATACCAATATGTTCTTCTCCCTTGACAATATCCTCTATGACATACTCAATAAAACGATCCTTCATTGAGAAAGTCTTCTTTACAAAGCTTTCAAGCGTCACCTCAATAACCTGACCTTTTTGAAGGTATTTATAAAAATCTTCTTTGTAATAGTAAAGATAATTAGCTTCAGAGAAAACAATCACGCCCTCTATCAACTCGTATTCGGGATCAACGCTTTTTACTTCTATTTTATCCCATGTGCGAGAAGTAATTTCTACAAGCAACTGGTCGCCATCAGAATAGAGTTTTTTGGGCTTTGCAATTGTGGGTTTCACCTTGCCTTGATCCTGAACGAAATTGAGCGTATATTTTTCAATTGCCTCGATGTTATCCTCTTCCGACTGTTTCAGTTTTGCACCTTTCAAAGTCAGTGTTTTGATTTTTCCTTCAACAGCCTCAAGCGAATCGACCATCTGAGACTTTTTCTTGTCAAATTCATCTATGTTTAACGGCGCTATGGCAAGTGCGTTCTCCCATAATGTTGCACACCCCTTCTTCTCGTATTCTACCTGTGCGGTTTTTAAGCTTCTAAACGTCTTTCCGTTGATGATTTTGTGCGATAATATGATGGGGTGAAAGTTGCAGATATCTTCCCAACCGAACAACAAAGATGGTTCCTCCTCGTAAATCACATTATCAATCATCAAACCCAATAAATCGCCGCAAATGCCAGTGGGAACCAATAAGCTCAACGAATAGAGGAACGGCATATAGAGGCGCTTACGAGCAATCACATTGGTTTCGCTTCTCTCAACCAATAAATATGCGCCAATCAGCCTGGTCTCAAAGCTCAGTTGGTTGGTGTCGTAATCGTTTGACTCGCTAAAACAAGCTGGCCTCGATTTCAGGGTTTTCAAGTACTCATCAATCCTCTTCCCAAGCAAATCGATGGTGCTTTGGTAGAACTCGTCTTCTTTATTGCCACCCTTAAGGTACTCCAAAACTTTCTCGAAGTTCTCGTCAATATATTCCGTTTTGATATCCAACCAGAGCGGGACTTTATGTTCACTTGTCATCATGAGCAATATGGTTTAGTAGTTTTTGCAAAATTACTATTTATTTTTCAGATGGAGTTGAATGCCTGAGGGTGAGATACGACCAGCAACTCTTTTAAGGGGCTATAAGAATAAATAATGATTATCTTTGCCACAACGTAATTCATCTTAAATACTAAGAACAATGAGCATAGAATCAATCATTGGAATTGTCAGTGGTGTCATTGCTATCGTTGGCGCCATTATTTCCATTGTCCGTTACTTGAAAAAACGCAAAGGATGTCCCACTAACGAGTTATTCAAGCAACTGGTGGATAAGAACCTTACGGATGCGGATCACAGGAAGATTCTTCACAAGATCAACCGCTCAAAGCTGATAGGGAACAGAATCAAGGAAGATTATATCCAAGGCTTTGCTTTGGGGAAACGGGGACCGGAAACTGTGCTTTTCGACCTTTGCGACAGCAACGACATTGAGCCGACCGATGACATCTGCAAAGGGTTGATTGGCTCATTTATGCCTTCGCTGATGAAGAGATACAAAGAGAAAAGAATGACACAAACTGTTTATTTTTCAGAACTGCTGAAGACGAAGTATCCGAACACTTGTGACAGCCTCACGCAAATACTCGATAGGCACGGGGTTAAATACGATTTTCTGAAAGGCACGAATGATATTTGGTGTCGTGACTATATGCCCGTTCAAACTCCATCGGGGAAACTTGTCCAGTTCAAGTATGATCCAAGTTACCTGAGAGGAAGAAAGGAATGGGAGGAGTCGCGTTCAGATGTGAGAAGGGTGTGTTGGGAGAACCATATCGATGCACAGTTCTCAGACATCAATATTGATGGTGGCAATGTGCTGATCTGCGATGGCCGCGCGATACTGTCCGACAGGATATTCAGTGAAAACCCCGAGTGGGACAAGGAGAAACTTGTAGCCGAACTGTCGAAACTCCTAGAGTGTGAGATTATTATTATTCCAGCTCAAAACGGCGACATGACAGGCCACGCCGATGGCATGGTGAGATTTGTCAACAAGAACATCATCCTTGGCAACAGGCTGGCCGATGAATACAAGTATTGGCGTGAAGGGATGCAGAAGGTGATTGAGCAATACGGCTTGAAATACATCGACGTGCCTTTCTTGACCGACATAAAAGACTCGAAACACCCGATAAGTGCCATTGGCATTTATGTGAATTACCTGGAGGTGGATAACCTGATCGTACTACCCGTGTTTGGAAGGGACGAAGACCAGCAGGTTATCGATATCCTAAAAGACGCTTTCCCTGGGAAAGACATCGAGACCATCAACTATAATGAAGTGGCCCAAGAAGGGGGATTGCTCAACTGCACTACGTGGGTGGTTAAGAGATAACAGAATTACTAGGAGAATATGAACACAACAGCCCAACACTACATTGATAAACTTGGACTTGAGCCCCATCCCGAAGGTGGCTATTATCGTCAACTCTACGGCAACGATGGATCAGGAAAGAAGGATGTATCGACCATTTATTATATGCTGACCGCCAACGACATATCAGCATTCCATCGTTTGCATGGTGTTGTCGAGATTTGGTACTATCATGCTGGCGAACCCCTCAACCTCTATGTTATCGATGCCGGGGGAAATCTGGCCGTTCACAATCTTTCGCCCGATGGAGAAATGCAGGTGGTAATACAGCCCGAAGAATGGTTTGCGGCTGATATTCCTTCCAATAACGGCTTTTGCTTGGTGGGATGTTCTGTGGCTCCGGCTTTCACTTTCGAGAACTTTGAGCTTGCAGACAAAAACGAACTTTCACGGCAATATCCTCAGTATGCCGAATTAATTGAGAGGTTGACATGAACATTATCGACACCACCAATAGACGAATACAACGAAATCTAACAACTATAATATTCAACAATGAAAAGACTTGTGTCATTCGGACTACTGTTTTTGCTGTCCGCAACGTGTTTTGGTCAACAAGTTGAAAAGGTATCGGAACGTTTTCATTACCAATACTTGAAAAGGGTTAACACCATCGACCAAATCCAACAAGATAACGAGCAACGTCAGCGGAACTGGCAAGAAGAATTTGATGCTATGAAAGACAACCTCGATGAAGGTAGTCGTGTTTCTGACAATGTGCGTGTCACGGTGACCACCGACGTCCAACACCCCGACCTCGTTATCACGGTGGCGTATGAAACAATCGTTTTGGCAGATGCTGCCGACGACTACCCATTAGGCAAGTACGCCATCCAAAGCTCCAACGCCTGTTTGCTGATGTGCAACTTTTTGAAAAGCAAATTAGAAATCGACCTTGCCGATTACTTGAAGGAAGGCACAAAAGTGGATATTAAGATCACGGGGGCCACTGACGGCACGCCCATCCGCTCGAAGATTGCCTACAATGGTGAGTATGGCGACTTCACCGACAAACCCATCACATTGAACGGCAATACGTACAACATGACCGTGACACAACAATCGGGTATCACGACTAACGGGCAATTGGCATTCCTACGTTCACAAGGCGTTGAGCATTTCTTGAAAACTCAAATCGTGCCACTGCAACAGACAGATAATACATTTCAAATTTTCGCAGTGGAGAACAAAGAAAAAGGCGGTGGTTATCGCCGCGTGTCGGTTGAAATGACCATACACGGTGCGTTTATCGATGTCGAACCCTGAAATACCGTGAAACCATGAAGACAAGAACAATATTAGCGACAATCCTCATAATAATGGGGGCGCAAACCCTCTTAGCGCAAGAGCATGTGACAAACATACGCGTCACGCAAGAAGACAAGATGGTAGTCATCAAATACGACCTTGCCGTGCGTTCAGACGTGAAGTTGCTTATTTCGGTCGATGACGGCGAGCATTTCACCGACACAATGAACGTGACTGGAATGGTCAACAAGATTGTACCTGCTGGAAAGAACAAAATCATCCGCTGGCAAGCATTCAAGAATTTGGGATACAGTGACTATCCCGAAATCCGATTCAAGTTTGTGACGGAAGAAGAACATCAAGTAGCGAGACCAAAACAAATTCCCGAAAGAACGTTTATCTCGTTGTTTAATTTTGGTAGTCCAAACTTGCATATCCGCGATGGTGTATGGAGCAACGGCTTGTTCGGGATAGAACCTTTTTCGAGGTCTGAACCAATAGTGGTTGGCATTGCAGTGGGACATGTAGAGAAATATGGTTGGTTTGCATCCGTAATGACGAACTGTAATTTTAAAGGATTCTCTCCCGATGCGATTAGTGATGAGAATTGGCAAGTGAGAATTAAAGATGAAATGGGTAATTACTATGATGTGTTGCCTTTCTATTGCGGTGTGGGGGCATATTCAGAATTGTCTGTTATCGGCGGCGGCATGATGCGTCTGATCAACATAATATATTTGAAAGCGGGTTTAGGTTACGGACATCGTTCCGTTTCATTAAAAACTTATGATGGACGGTGGATTCGCAACAGAGCATATACTGCAAATAATGTGGATGTTGATTTGGGAATAATGTTTAATTTCTGTCATTTTGTTCTTTCGATTGATGGAGTAATAAGTATGGATGGACTATCTTCGTGGTCCAATGAAAAACATGGCACAACTGCAACGTTATTCAAAATGACCCCGACGGTTGAACCGAGAATCGGGTTGGGATATAGTTTTTAAATCATTTAATACAAGCGGAATATGAGAAAAATTGGATTAATGATAATAATTGTGATGATGACGTTATCCTCATGTATTAAGACTAAGATGATATACCTCCCATCATGCAATTTTAGTGTTCAAAACGAGCACATAACTGGTGTGGACACATCGGCAGTCGTTCGATGTGATTTTACAATAAAGAATGTAAACTCTCTTCTAAACTATACAAACGTTGTCAGTGAAGAGGGTGTATTCTTCGTTTATGGAGAATCCGATAATAACATGCAAAATGTTTTAATGGAAGTTGTAAATACGACAGAATATCATGATGGTTTTGATGCTGTGACCAGTTTAACACTGCGAGTCGCATTGAGTGGATTAAGACCGAACACCACGTATAACTATTATTACGTTTGCCGAAACGGATTCGATTCCATTTGGACTGAAACAAAAAGTTTCAAAATAGAACCTGCGTTAACGTTGCCCACTGTGATTACAGGTGATATCACAGGGATAACGACAAACTCTGCCCACGTACAATGGTTTGTAACTGATGATGGAGGGAATGAAGTGGTTGCAAGTGGATATTGCTGGAGTGTCAATGAGAATCCGTCATTAGATGGAGGTGGTTTTGATGGAATGCATGTGATGTATGGAGTCGTCGTTGGCGAATACTATTCTATATTAGGAGGACTCAACCCCAACACCACATATCATGTCCGTGCATACGCCACAAATGCGGTTGGAACGGCATACGGTGAAGATAAGACGTTCACAACCCTATCGGCAGATGGAAGCAATGCCCCCATTGGAGCAATAGACGATTTGTTCACCATTAATGCCAATGGCATGGATGGTCGGGCGATTCAAGATAATTGATGAAGGCAGTTGCGGTTGCTCTATCGGCAAACACGGCGAACATCTCTAATACAATTCGACTTTTCATAGTGATAAGGTTTATAAGTTGAATTCCTTTGGGGGAATGGTAAGAAGGTACTAGTGTTGGCAGGAAAGAGCGCTCCGAAGGTTATCAGGGAAGATCGGATATGTGAGATGGTACTAGATAAATAATAATCGCAATGACAGTAATCAGGCCAATAAGAACAGATGAAATACCGATGTTGGATGACTTCTTATATGAGGCCATCTATATTCCAAAAGGCATGGTTGCGCCGCCAAGGTCCATCATAGAAAACGAGGACTTGCAGGTGTATGTGCGTGATTTTGGAAAGCAGCCGGATGATTGTTGCCTAGTTTGCGAATGTGATGGGAAAATCGTCGGGGCTATATGGGTACGCATGATGGATGATTACGGCCACATCGATGACACCACTCCGTCCCTTGCCATGTCGCTTTACAAGGAGTATCGGAGGCGCGGTTTCGGTACAAAGATGATGGAAGATATGCTGGAATTATTGCGAAAGAAAGGCTATGCAAGGGTTTCTCTTTCGGTACAGAAAGCGAATTATGCCCTGCGGATGTACAAGAAGGCCGGGTTTGAGATTGTGGCTGACCATGGAGAGGAGGTTCTGATGGTCTGCTCCTTAAAATAACACTTTAGCATTATGGGATTAACACTATTGATATTTGGATTATTGACCGGTTCGTTTCTGGCAGCATTGGTGGGATTGCTTGGAGCCAGGAGGAGGATCGGTTTCGGATGGGCTTTCTTTTTGTCGGTTCTGCTCACACCGCTCATTGGGTTGATCATCTGCCTATTATCGGACAAGCTTCCTGACGGCGAACGGAAATGGGGTTGTCTGGGAAGCATACTGGCCATCCTCACCATTGCATTGTTGGCGTTCTTGCTGTTGATGGTGATTGGCGTGGCGGCAACTGCTTAATCATTTTCACTTTTCCTTCCTCTTTTCCTCTGTTTTTTCCTTATTCACAAGCCGCTTCACAGGGACTCAAAGATACTTTTCGTCTTCTTTCTGGATGTGAGTCTTCCTCGTTTTTCACTTGAGTGGTCTCAAAGCCCTGATGGGATTAGAGATTCGTTAAGTCGGAGCAAACTTGGCCATGGTGGCATGCCGTAGGATTATTACGCTGGTATACTTTTCAATTATTATTTCCATGTAACAAGAGCTTTTTATACTTTTGCATTTGATTAATACTTAACCACTATGGAAAAATACAGCAAACGACAATTAGAAGAATCGTTTCTTAACCAATTTAAACCTTCAGGGAAATTTCATGTCGTTACAGAATCTGTCAAAGAAGACCCATACCTTGATTTTGAAATGAGAGGAAATAGCGTTGATATCTATTATAGAGGTGGACGTATTTTATCAATTATAAATAACGGGGAAATAAATGGTCTAGATCCAAATTATAACAAAGGCTTGTCCCTACCACAGCCAGACATAAATAATATTTCAGAGTTTTTTTTCAAGGCAAAAGGCATTGTGGATAAATACGAGGACAATGTAAAAAAACATCTTGGAGAAAAAGAAATACAACAAAGGGTCGTGTATGAAAATAATCGGTCAGTAAATGCACCTGATACGGATTACTTCATTGCAGATATTGAATGGCAAAACGATGATTTAGGAGGCAGGTCCGATATTGTAGCTTTTAGATGGTTTCGGCCAGGAAGACACAGAAAACAGGTGGTGCAATTAACTCTAATCGAGGTTAAACAAGGAGATAGCGCAATTACTGGCAAATGTGGACTAGTCAAACATATTTCAGATTTTAAAAAAATACTAGCAAACCCTGTATTAACTAAAGAGCTGGGGAATGACATGTTGAAAGTTCTTGTTCAAAAACAAGAACTCGGTTTAATAAAGGGCATAGATCAATACTTTAAAAATGGGAAAATGCCCAAAATATTTGAGACTATCGATTTCGTGTTTCTTTTGGCAAATTATCATCATTACAGCAAAAAGTTGTATCAAACAATTCAAAAATTGCCAGAAGATAGCAGGTTTTTTGTTTCATCATTCGTGGGATACGGCCTTTATCACCAGTTTGTTAAAACCAAAGATGAACTGATGAATCTATTTCCTTCTATTTTCTCTGGAAAAACTTAACTTTCTCAAATAGTTCGGGGGGGGGTATAGCCCGTTCTTACCTCACCGCCCAAAAGCCTCCTCGTAACTAACTTCCTTGTAATACAGGATGGAATACCTGCTGCCTTTTTCTCTGACGGGTTGAAATTGAGTGGAAGGCACAGCTATTCTTTCACATCTCCCAAAGAGTTGTTGAAGGATATAAAAACTATCACTTTGAACAAATTTGTGTTTGGCATCGCACAAAAATTGATAATACTTACCCATTTGATCTTTATAATACCGTGTTTTTAGGATTGGCAAAGACACTATGCCACCGATGCAGCGCTCTATTATGTCCTCTGGCCGAGCGATATTGTCAGATAGGGCATCGCTAACCGCATGCTTCATCATTTCCGCAGTTAAAGCCTTTTCATTTCCAACATAATGCCGCTCAAGCCCAGCCACAACAAGGCCAACGCGTTTGATGTAGTAGTTGATGTTGTCGGACGATTGTCCTTTGTGGTTGTTTGTTTGGCCCTTCGCCTGCCTTTTCACTTCATCCCAATCAACCTCTTTTATGGAGAAGCCCATGGTGGTCTGGTAACGTTGGCCGCCAAAACTCCATGAAACTCTGATGGGACATTCACCAAAAGCATTGGTTCGTTTCTCAAGGGTAAATCTCACTGACATGTTAACGGTATTTAGGCGACAAAGATAACAAATATTTCCTTTACGCACATCTTTACGCACATCAATTTTTGTTTTTTATTTTCCTGTTTTTTAGCGATTTACAATCAAATTGATTTCATCGCAAGGAGGCTATTCGTATTAGTACCTTGTATCAAAAAACTTTTGTTCTTTAAAATAATGAAAAAATGAGATTGGGAATCGTTGGCTCCAGGGAGTTTTTGGATTACTCTCTGCTGGCCGAAACAGTAGACAACTTTGTCGAAAAAACCAAAATTAAAGTCGAAAAGATCGTTTCTGGTGGCGCCAAAGGCGCGGATTCGCTGGCCGCCCGATATGCCTCGGAACACGGCTATCCACTCGAAGAGTTCAAACCAGACTACGGTCGTTATGGTCGCGGAGCCCCTCTTCAACGGAACACCACCATCGTGGAGAATTCAGACATCATCCTTGCCTTTGTGACAGCCTCCAGCAAGGGCACTTGGGACACTATCCGAAAGGCGCAGGCAATGAAAAAAATCGTCAGAATCTACAATGTCTAATAATAACGAATGGCGGGGAAAGCAACTCCCCACCGAACAACTATTTGAAAAATACGCCAAAGAAGGCGAAAATATGGAAGCCTTAAAAGCTCTCAAGATGCTGACCAAGGCTTACATCAAAGACTTTAAAATCGAATTGGAATGGGAACTTTCCAAAGAGATTCGCACCTCCGTTTATAGTGCCGCCGAGGTATGGCTTTATGATCGACTTCCAAAGCAAGATAACAATCCTTTTACCGAAGAAGAGATCA
Source organism: uncultured Bacteroidia bacterium (assembly GCA_902800965.1). Taxonomy (GTDB): domain Bacteria; phylum Bacteroidota; class Bacteroidia; order Bacteroidales; family F082; genus Limimorpha. The sequence continues at coordinate 165,975 of CADCGK010000002.1, forward strand.
ATGGTACCTTGGCGGAACTGATGCCGAGAATCTACAAAAGATACGGGTTTCAATTCTATGGCAGCATGACAATATGCGGAGGCTTATCTCCCCAACAAATCAAGGAGCGCTGCCTGTTTACGATCAAAGAAAAGCTCTACGGAAGCGAGACTTTAAGCGCCTTTTGTTGGGCTGTGAACCAAATCCCGGACCTTTACTGGAAATGGAATCAGGAGGAAATCCACCACGTAGCTTTTCTGCGCCCTTACATTCACGGGAATTATAGCCCAAGAATCGTATTTTAAGCCAACGCAAATGTCAATTATTAAAACTTAAAAACCCATGAATATTACAATTACACAAAAGCAAAACGACACGCTCTTGACCATTGAAGCCGACTTTGACAAATTCGTCGCCGAGAACTTAGACGACATTTGTCAAGCGCTAGCCAAACGATTTAGAATCCTAGCAGAACTTGAGAGCGTGCAGCGAAAACAAGGAATCAAGACAGAGCGGTTGATAGAAGCCATTAGAAGATGCGACAACCATCAAGCCGCATTGGAATTGCTTCCCCGTGAGTTCGGCGTAAGCCGGGAAACGGCAAACTTCATCCTTAACGCTTCACTTTCCGAATTGAACCAAATACTTGACCCGGACTTTTTACAACCATTGATCAAACAATACAGGTCTCAAATCCGTTCGCTCATGAAACTGAGTATTGAGTATGCCATGAACAAAAGAAAGCTCTCCTCCGACCAGGAAAATGTTTAAATTTGCTAATGATATGCAAATGAACCACGATTACAAAAAACTACAATTCATCATCCACAGGGGTTCCCACCAGATTGGCGGAAACTGCGTGGAGGTAGCAACCCCTAACACCAGGATCGTCATCGACTGCGGCTTGCCGTTGGATTACGACGATCAAGATTCAGACATCCAGGAGAAGATTCACGAGGATGCCAAAGGCTGGCTAGACCATTGTGACGCGGTATTTCTCAGCCATTACCACGGCGACCATTACGGACTGCTCAGCGATGCTCCAAAGGGCACCAAGGTTTATACCTCAAAGGAAACCGCTGAATTGATGAAGGTGTCTGGTATATTTGGTGAAGACCTTGCCGAGCACCTGGATATACAAGTCATGGATGGTATAGTAGCCGTCAAGGACTTCCGTGTGACCTCCTACCCTGTTGACCATTCAGCTTACGGGGCTTGCGCGTTCCTTTTAGAGGTGGCCGACAAGAGCATCCTTTATAGCGGCGACATCAGGCTTCACGGAAAGAAAGGTGTTCTTTACAAGAACCTGCCCCAGAATGTGGATTATCTCTTTTTGGAAGGCACCAATATTGGCCGTGGTGCCAAACAGAGGACGGAAACGGATATGGAGAATGAGTTTATCAAGCAATTCGATGAAACCCCAGACAGTGTTCACCTGGTTTGGTGCTCGTCGCAGAACATCGATAGGATTGTTGCCTTGTATCGGGCTTGCAAGAGAACTGGCAGAGCCCTCTGTGTTGACCCTTACGCAGCTTATGTCCTGGAACTGGCTCATAAAGCGCACATCACCATTCCGACAGCGAAGACCCATGCCAATCTTTTGATCTTTTATCCGCATCGATTGACCTCAAAAATGATGGAAAAAGATCCCGAACTGATATTCGGGCCCTATGTGAAAAAAAGGAAATTGGATGTCAAGCTACTTCAATCCCATCCAGGCAAGTACGTGATGCTGTTCCGCCCAAGCCTGTTGTATTATGCCAAGACTTACCTCAACGAAGTCAAGGTCTGCCTCACCAACTCCATCTGGGCGCAGTACTGGGAACAGGACAAACCAGATATCAATCACATGAAAGAATGGCTGAAAGAGAAGCCGGAACTTAGAAAGAAACTGTCTGACATCCACACCAGCGGACATGCCAATGTGCCATCGCTGCAAACGATCGCGGAGCACGTCCAGCCCAAGCATATCGTTCCAATCCATAGCGATCATTCGGATAGCTTCAGTTCTTTGTTCCCGACCATATCGGTAATGGAGGTTATGGATGAGGTCCAATATTCCATGACAGCCCCTGCGATTTGGAGATCCACGAAGAGCTTTGAAGACCTGGAAATCGGGTTTTATTTGACCGATGTATCGCCAGACCTATCTGGCGTTCCAGCAACCATGTTTGTAGCCTTCAGGAATCCAGGTTTCTCCCCAAGGATCCTATTATCAACAGACGGGCGAGCAGACGATGTGTACAAAGGAAAAACTGTCAGCGTTTCGCTTGACAAAGTCCCAACAGTAATTGAGGGTGATGAAAGCTTGATTCCCGACAAGGTCATTGAAAAGGCCAAAAATTGGGTGGCTGTCAATTACAACCTACTCATGGATAATTGGAACTATAAGCTTGATTCTCGGGAATTTCTCAACAATATAAAGAAGGTTTGATTATGCGACTGATACATCTTTCCGACACCCACGGCCTGCACGAACAGTTACTAGACTTGCCAAAAGAAGCCGACATAGTCGCCCACACTGGAGATATCACAGAAAATGGCACCATAGAGGAAGCCGAGGGATTCATAGAATGGTTCTGCAGCTTGCCTTACCGTCACAAGATCTTCATTGCCGGCAACCACGACCTATGCCTTTATGGCGCAAACATTGAAGGACTGCCCGACAACGTGCATTACCTCTGCAACGAGGCAATTACCATCGACGGCATCAAGTTTTACGGTGTGCCTATGTTCTTGCAGGATGATCTCGAAGGGAACTTCCCCGACTTGTACAGCCGCATCCCCGATGACACGGATGTGCTGCTGACCCATCAAGCCCCGTTGGGAATTCTAGACGAGCAGGACGGTATCAACTTCGGCGACTATTACCTTTACAAACGAGTGATTGAGATAAAACCGAAATACCATCTGTTCGGCCACCTTCACCACACCGAGAAAACCCGCATGACTTTTCGCGGAGTGAGGTTCTCTAATGCAGCTGGAGGGAAATACGGGCGGTTTGAGTTATTGAAAATATGAGATGCAACATGGACAAATACCTATTTCTAGACTTTGACGGCGTGCTCAACACCGCCAACTATGCCAAGCGGTTGAAGCGGGAGGGCATCGACCTCTACGATGAGTTCGGCCCGATGTTCGACCCCACGGCCATCGACAACCTAAAACGAATCGCTGACGAAACGGGCTGCAAGATCGTGCTATCGTCCACATGGCGCAACGAGGGCTTCATGCGGATGCGGGCCTTATGGAAAAACCGCAACCTCCCTAGCGAGCTGTCTGCGATGACACCCATCCTGTTAAGCACCACCTATCAGGATGCTAGAAACGGTGAGTTTTTCACCATCCCCGAACGCAACGCGAAGGCTCTTGAAATCAACGCCTGGTTGGAACAAACAGGGAAACCTTGCACATACGTTATTCTCGACGACGAGAACGTTTTCTTCCAAAGCCAGCAGGAACACCTGGTAAAAACAGACGAACATGACGGCCTGACCTATGAAAGTGCCACATTAGCAATCGAGATACTGAACCATTAAAAACATTGTAATGGAAATCAGACAACTAGAACCCAGAGACAAGATCATCACATTCTTTAGTGAGATCAAAGGCGCCGCAGTTGAGTCGGCGATAAAGGATATTGCCAGAATCAACGCATCCGACTGTGACTATGCAGAGAAATGTCGCCAATGGGCCATCGAGAATCAGCAGCAGACCACCTCTGTAACCCTCTCCCCCATCAGGTTCTACCTATCAACGACAGGTGGAACCTGTTATGACGGGATGGCTCTCCACGACATGATTGAAGCCTCGCAGACCCCCGTTGAGGTGTTTTGTACCGGAAAGATCATGTCGATGGGGGTGATCGTGGCCCTTGGCTCCAAGGTACGCAAGGCTTACCGAAACACCACTTTCATGATTCATCAAGTGCAGGGAGTTTCCATCGGGACACTGCGCGAGATGGAAGACACGGTGGCGGAAGTGTCACGCATCAACGACATGCTATTCCGCATCATCAAGGAGAAGACCAGCATCACCGACGCCCAGCTCAACGAGGTCGTCCAAAACAGGAAGGACTGGTTCCTGTCAGCTGAAGAAGCGCTTGAACTTGGCATCATCACGGAAATCATACCATCATAAAACAAAAAGAAATGAAAAACAAAGAACTGGAGAGACTCCTTCAAGGCATCGTCCCCGGAACAAAGCTCACCTCGTTAATTGACTTTGACCTTGACGCGGAAAACAAAAACCTTGTAATGAACATTACAAAACGGGGTTTGGAAAGCAATATACAAAAGGACGACGGAGCCTTTGAAAGTTGGGCGATCATATTGAAGTATCATTTATCCAACCTCATTTCAACTGTAAAAATCAATTGGGATGATTTAGGAATAGATATCAAAAACGAACATGTTTCACAGTTTTACTACAGACTGAACAGATTCATTCAAACCTACACTTGGGCAACAACAGCACGCCCCACCATCCCGACAGTGCCTTCCTCGTTGCTTTGCCATTGTCCACTAAAAGAAAGTGCCGCCAAAGAGGATTATCCCAAAGGTTCCGAAGGAGAACTTGAATGCGAATTTGTGGCCTACAACAAAAGCGAGTTCGATTGCATTGATCACCAGTTGCCTATAGGCCTTTTTCGAGACACTGTTTCCAAAGACACACATTATTCACCTGGCAACAAAAGCGCCATTGACATTTGGGCCATCAAGAATGATGCCCTCTACTTGTTTGAACTTAAAAAGCCAGGTAACGAACACTGGGGAAATAGTGAAGGAATACGGGTCGGGAAAAGAAAACCAACAATATAAAGATTGTGAGCTGACGTTCATTATATGACAAGACTAGTATTTTTCAGCGGGACTTATAAAAACGGAAAAACTGATAAATGAAACGAGCATAACAACGTCTTTATATTCCAACATCAAAAAAAGAACAGACCTTTTACAGTCCGTTCCCATCGTGATTTAGTTATTCACGAATTGGTTTTTTATGGTCTGCACGGTTTGAATACTGTAGCCCGTCAGTTTGGCCACGTTCCTGATGCTATATCCACGTTTCAGCAGCGATATGACCTCTTTGTACTCCTCGCGTTTCTGTTCGATCGTCTTCACGCTGCCTTTTTTCCGGCCCAACTTACCACCGCGATTGATGTACTGCTGCCGCCCGCTATTGAGACGGTACTGGATGTTACTTCTCTCAATATTGGACATTTCAGCGAGTATGGTAATCATAATGGAAGCCACGGGATTGACCTCTCCATTGGGTTGCAGTGAATAGAGGCCGATATTTTGGATATAGACGCATACCTTGGCCTCGTGCAGAATCTCAAGGCTTCGCAAAACCTGGAGTGTCGATCGTCCAAGTCGCGACAATTCTGAGATAAGTAGGTAGTTGACGGAATTTCCCTTGCAGTATTCGAGGCATTGCGTAAGAATCTCCCGCTCTTCAAGTTTTTTCGCCCCGGAAATGTGCTCTTCGAAAATTTCCACAATTTCCATGTTCTGTGAGAGGGCGAATCTTTTTAAATCAGCCACCTGTCTTGCCGTGTCCTGTCGGTCGGTTTGGGATGACACGCGTGCATAGATGACTGCCTTGGTGTTGTTAGTGTTCATAATTAAATCAAAGATTTTTTGTTGAATAGTTGATGCGGCGTTCAAAATGGTCGATATAGATTTATTTTTGAACACCCATTATTTTTGAACGATAGAAGGGAGCAACCGGCGTAAATCCAATCACTCCCTCCGTTTTGTAGTGTAAACCGAATTGTGTGATAATCCCGTTTGCTGCCTATTGCTTCACAGGTCATTTCTTCGGTTTTGCAAAAGGTGAATTTCTGTACTTTTTGCTGATTCTGAGCAAGTCGAGGGCGTAGTCAGCGTCAACTACGATAATGCCTCCAATTTGTGATATAGCGTCATCGATCTCACCACTCGACTTAATTCTCTGCGCCGTAACCACCGAACACCTGAATAGGTTAGCGATACCTTGAATGCCAAAAACGTAGTGCTTGCCAGTCTTTTCGGGTGTGGGTTCAAGCAGTTGATTCATCTTCAAGTCTGCCAACATTGCGTGTAGTTCGCCGAGTGTGCATTGGAATAGCGGCTTGTTCGGATCAAAGCTTTCCATCGGCTTGTGCGTTTTGTTGGTCAAGATACTTCCGATTGACATATTCGAGGAGGATGCTTTTGATGCAGTCCGCCTTGTCATCGTCGTTGTAATAGAAATAGTGATAGTTGGGATTGCCGTAACGATCGCTCTCCTGGCATGTCCCTCGGTATCTTTCTCCACGGGCAAAAAACTTGGAGTAGTATTCGTTATTCTCGGTGTCGGTCGAATCCATCTGCACATAAAGGCTCACATACAGTTTCTTCTTGTGGATGCCAACGCCGTCAAACATAGAGTTCCAGTTGTTGCCCTTCCTCAGGCTCAATCTGATTCGAAGGTACTTGTTGGGTGAGCTTTTTCTCCCTTCGCCAGCTTCCTTGACCACTCTCGTTATGGTGGCTGGTGTGGTGGCTAATAGTTCTTCTTGCGTGAGATTTTCTATGATTTCAAGCTTTTTCTCTGGATTATAACGCTTGAAAAGTTCCTGATTGATGTTTGTTTTCATTTTGCTGTGGTTTTTTATGGTAAATAAGTTCTGTTTACGACCGTCTTGCAGTATGATTCCTTTTCTGGTATCTTCACTGAGCACCAGACTATTTTCCACAAGCCGGAATGTTTGGGATTTGGCTCTTCATCTGCCAGCATTTCCACGGTCCATTTCTGCTCGGGAAACACATGATGCAGGGCCCGAATTTTGGATTCCCTCGAAAGAGAGTTCCAGTACTTCAATGTCATTTTTCTTGGTTTCATGGCTCTTGCGGTACTGTGATTAGTTCTCCAAAAGCTTCACGCACCTCATCCTCGCCCAAGAAGTTGATGTTCCGGACCTCTTCGATGATTTGCTTCAGGTCGTCTTCCTTCAATCCAAAGAAGTAGCCCCGAAAGTAGTCCAGGAGTTGTTGGTCAGTCATGGTCGGGCGGTTAAGCAGGAGGTATTCCATCTCGTTATAGGCCTCTTCGTATTCCTCTGCCCAACCATAACTGCCTCCTGCGAAAAAATAGCTGTCTTCATCTTCATGCGGATAGACTTTCGTGCAGGTTTCAATGATATGTTCAACGAAGTGAAGGCAATTAATCACTTCGCTCTTTATCACAAACTCTCTATCGGTGTGTGGCTCATAATACCCACATGACAAGTTTACCGCCGAGACCTTAAGACCTCTATCCTTCAACTCGCCGACATCCGTAATCAAGCCTTGTTCCTCCCGATAGCCATAGAGTTCTGGCTTGATGTCGCATAAGAAGTCCGGCGAGCATAATTGAGTCCAGCCGCCGATAGAGGTAATCAGGTCGTTGCTTCCTCGGCGGTCGCATTGGATGACATAGCGGCAATCATCAAAAAAGCTCATATCACACTTGCCGCTTCCAACACACCCGATCTCCTCGCCGACAAAGAATACCGCTTTTATGGCATCGTATTTCTGGAGGCACTTGAGGTTGATCCATACGCCAACCTTGTCATCGGCGCCAAGCCCCTGCTGTTGCTTGCACTTTTTACTGAATCCCAAGATGATATCCTTTGCCTCGATTGCCTCAAAGTCCTTGCTATGCGTACGCTGGACCTGATCAAGATGGGCACAGAGGCAGGGGTAGGTTTCGGACTCTCCTTTTGTGACATAGATATTGCCTATCTGGTCTGTTTTAACGATAGCTTCTGGTACGTTCGTCTTGATCCACCATTTGATGTAGCGTTTCATTTTCTTTTCGTTTCTGCTTGGTGAATAGATGCAAAACAATTCTTTCAATAATTTCATGATTCATAGAGTTTTAAGGTTAATAATTCGTTCATTTAAGCCGCAATCTCTTCCGTTTCCTCGATATAGTACGGTAGGCCGGTCATGGGGTTGAGTTTGTCGTAATAGGCGCCGTTGTATAGATGGAATTGCTTCAGAAGTTTGTCGAGTGTATTCCGGGCGATTGTCTTTTCCACATAGCCGACCACGTTCCAATCCCAATGCAGGTAGGTGGTGAGTTCGTCGGCTTTTTCATAGTAGGCGTGATCGTAGTCGCTGTAGAACCAGTTGGCCTTGATGTATTCCTCTTCGGCTTTCTTACGGCAATCCTCACAGCAGTAGTCCTGATCCGTGAGCTCCGAGTAAATGCCGTTTTCAAATAGATAGTTCTTTCCACAGCATTCACAGGTGCTTACGTCGTCCTCGTGATATAAATTTCCGTTGATTTCAATAAAGTCGTCAAGGTCATCCACGTCGCAGGTCTCTTGATGGCCGTGGACATAGACAGTATAGACCTCCCAAGCGTATCTTTGATGGTAGCTGTCCCATTCCTGAGGTTCGTCGTCATCTTCGTCAGGCCCATCGATTGAGCCGTCCGTAGTATCAAGGCAATATGAGTAGTGGCAATCTGAATAGTTGTAGGCTCTCCCTTCGTCATAATTGTAATAGCGGAAGGAGTCTTGATAGCTCAGGGTTTCGTAGGTCTCAAGGTTGCAATCAATGTAGAATTTCTTGTCAGCCAGAGAGTTGCCGTTGATATCCACAAATTCTCTCGTGTCGCTGCATCCCGCCCCTACCTTCTTGTAGCCGTCGATATAATTTCCACGAATTAGTGCGTCAACAAGTGCACGTTTGAGTATATCATTGCAATCAGTGGAATACTGTCGTTCGGCCAATCTCCACACCTTCCCGTCCTCATCGTAAACCTCCGGGAATATGACGCATCGGGCAATTATCTTTCCTTCATCGTTTTGAAGATATGCCGCCTTTGCCTTAACCGCATCCTTATAATAGTTAGTGGTAGCCCTGATCGACCATGCAGCTGTGGAAACAACCCTGGAGCCTTCCCGAGTCGTAGATGTCGCCGAAGTTGTCATTCACAAAAAGTTGATTCTCCGGGAAAGTGCTGAGGGTGAAGGTCTGCCATTCCGCCGCAAACTCCTCGCACAGCCAAACAAGCACCTGCTCCGGTAAAGTCTGGCCAAATTCCGTTTCAAGGATGAGGCCTCTGAAAAACTTTCCCGCCTTCATCTTAAACACATTGCCGCCGTTGTTGTGGTTGAGGTATCGGCAAGCTCTCGGATCGCCATCTTCGCAGAGGCCTTTGTAGTCGTCAGTCTCGAATTTTGAGGAATGGAATGCGTAATTGATGAGGTTGACTTCGTATTGCAGCCCCTCACCCGACTTTTGGATCCTTTCGAGCATCACCTGTTTGAGTTCTGACATTGAGGCGATGTTAATTAATGAGTAATCGCCACTTTCAGCCGCTTCTTTGAAAAGCGATGGCTGTTTGATGTAAGCGAGCAACACCTTATTCTTTCTTGACTTCTCGCCATTTCCGTGTTCAATGATGCCAAAACGCTCCTTAAAGCCTTCGGCATTGAGAAAATTGTAGTAAAGCATAGTAATTTTGATTTTGAATTTGTTGTTAATGAATAGGCACAAAAAAGGGGAGACACATAAATCTCTGTAAATAAATACTTTGATAATATGTTGTCTCCCGACGTTTAGGGGCAAAAAATGACCCCTACCTGATAGATTGCTCTTCAGGTCAATTCAGGAACCAGTCGTAGCCTTCGTTGTCTTCATTTTTTAAGGCGTTTCTGATTCCACATGAAAATTCGATTGCGTTTGCGTTTCGATCCAGCCAGCGGTCGATGTAGAACCCTTTGGCCGATTCAGTAAGCAATTGCATGAAGTCCCAGGTTGAGATTCCGTCGATTCCCTCCTTCCTGCCGAAGTTTGGATTGCCGACGTATTGTCTGGTTGCTTCGTTAATGGCTTGGTCGCCCAATAAGACTTGGGGTAAAGCCTTCTGTTGTGCCACGGGGAGGGCTTGAAGTAATCTCATTCTCCCGATGATGTGGCAAAACTGTTCCTCTGTCAGCCTCGCGTCCTGCAATTGGGCCAAGGCATCCAGGTTGTTGTCTTTGACGGGATCGAATCTGTTGAAAAGCTCAAGTGCTTTCTGGTGAATATCCGCACTCGTCAGGCATTCTATCGATCCAGTGTAACCGTCGTTTTGTAGCATTAGATTTGAACAGACCCGCACTTTCCATCCCACGAATATCCGGAATGACTCTGCACTAGGTCGTCCAAATAGTTTATCTTCCGAGTACGATCTCACGCCTCCGATTGTGAGGTTGATTTCCTGCCCGTCGATATTTCTGGTACATGAGCGAACGTGAGCCACAAACGCCAGTCTTTGATAGTAAAGCGTTTTCTCTTCGTCTGTCAGCTCACTCGCTTTTTTTTCTAGGGCGGTAGGCACACGACCATTGATGGCGTGGCTTACTCGCGTTTCAATTGGAGTCAAAGCCCCAAATATCCTTTCGGCGGCCTTATAAACAGCACCACAAAAATCCATGTGGCTGATGGTAAGGCTGTTGTCCGAAAAAGTAGGCACAATGCATTTTTCAGCTATATCTGACAATGTGATTTGTTCAGTATTGCTTTCGATGAAATTCGGATGATTGTTTTCCAATTCCAATATTTCTGTTTCGTTGTTCATTTTGTGTCGTTTATTTAAAAATCTTAATTAGTTTCTTTACTCCTTTGAAGATGGCCAAAGCCAACTCCATGAGTGCAATGATGATGTCGCCTTTCTTTTCATTGTCCATTCTGATTATTGGATTGGCTGGCGACGTGTTCGCGTTTCATACGTTTCATCTGGATCTTCTCCGTGATCTCCAGAATGGTTAATGTCAAAACTGCAAGGCCCGTGATAACTCCTACCGGCCCTGCGATGATGTTACAAATGTTCTTCATAGTTAAAATTCCTTTCTTTTTAGTTAATAAATAGTGTTAAATATAGTGTTAGTTGTTCTCTATATATAAGGCTTTAAATACACATCAGAAGGAACAAAAAAAAAGGCCAAAACCCAGTCTACATGCGGGTCTGGCCATATATATGTTGTTTCAGACTGGCAAATCGGATGTAATTAGGCGAATCTTGAGCACCCAATCACAATACGATGCCACCCTCCCGACAATCGCCAAACCTCTCTTCAAGGTCCAGCGTCAAGAAGGCTGTCTGTGTTTATTTATCTTTCTAATAATAAGGTCTTTACGGGTTCTGGGACGGTAGGGTCGGAAAGATATAAATGTTGATTTTACTGTCCCATTTTTGCCCGTATTTCTCATACGGATATAATAAGTAGTAGTATCTTAAATACTACTATATATATAATGAGTTTTGAATTATAATGACTGGATGAACATCTATTGTGTAAGATGTTCATCCTCACTACGTGATTATCCCCATCCCCAACTACTCCAATCGAATTCTGGAACAGGAATGCCTTGACCAAATTGCGAAAGTTGATCGAGAAAAGTGCTTGCTTCCGGCATGTCCCAATCGCTGACGGATTTTTCTATCACAGCATCTTCTTCCCGTGATGAAAACTGCACGGTAAAATCAGCTGTAAAATCGCTTCTATGTGCGGGTTCATAATAACTCTGAATCCACCTATACAAAGTGCTTTTTGTCAACTCCAAACCGCTCTCCTCCATCTTTGCCATATTCTCGCGCAATGTCAGATCGGGGTCGTATAGCCTTTTGAACAGTAGAATTTTCCTGCCTTTATCCTCACGTTTGGCTTCCCGTTGCTCTTCCTTGGTCATTCCACGGTTCGGATTGGTGTCTATCCATTTGTCGCTGCAATACCGATATAGTGTGCTTATCGGAACATCTATGGCTTCTGCATTCTCGCTGATGGACTTGGTTTTATCATACACCTTGTCAATCTCAGCCCAGCGGATCTTCTTGCTGATGGTACTGAGTTGGCCGCGCGTCGTGACTATTCCCGACTTGCAGATGAACTTTGGGCGGTTCCTATGCCAGTATTGTATTTCCCAATTGCAGTAGGCCAAAAGCTGCTCTTGCGACAACTTCATGGCATTTACGACTTTCCTCTTCAACGTGTCAAGCGTGATGACCTTGTCGCTGTTGTCGAAGAACCTGACGAAATCCACGTATAGGTTGAATAAAAGGGTGTCGGGATCAACGTCAGGGCGCATCAATCTTCTTAGGCAGGCGTTCTTGAAAAGCTTGCGCCGCCTCATTTGCCCATCAACTTGCCTCTCACGGTAATACCAAAGTTGAAGGTAGTTTTCATCCGCCAATTGGTACAAGCCGTCGATCCATTCCTCCTTCTCGGGCCTTTCAGTGCGGTAAAAGTATTTGTACTTTTTGGAGTAGTAGTGCATAAACTCGTCATACCACAAGGTGGCCATATCATCCAACATCTGCTTGTTAAAGGCAATCGGCGGCGGCCCTTGTTCACCTTCATCATCGGGCAGCTTTGGACTGTCGATATTATCAACTCCCTCGCCGATGAAGTCTGATACGGAATAGATGCAGTCAGTTTGATAGGTTTCGTTGTTCCCAAATACGCCGTTCATGTATTGGCTCACCCTCGTTCCGCAGTCGTCATCCATAGGTTCACCAGTATCAAGCACAACCCTATCGCTGATGGTGCGTGATATCTTTCGGAAGTCATCCAAGCCGACAACCTCATCCAGCACATACACCAGCCTGAAACGCCTCGATACCACGCCATGCTTCTCCTTGTTGTCCGAAAAGCTCATGTAAACGCACGTGGGCTTCCAGGTCAAAGTCGAAACATAATCGTCAATGGTCGTGTACCTGGTGAAGTCAATGTCAACAAACACGGTCTGCGAGCCCTTGAAGAACTGGTCTGACTTAAAGGACAGTTTCATCGCTCCTTTATTTTCGCCTTTCCGATAGACTGGATAGCTTAGATAATGCTGACCGCTTGACGTTGATACCCAGTATTCCGTGTTTGGATCGAAGTCGAATAAGTTGCAGAAGGCATGTCCACTGGTAGCAAGACCAAGGAAACCCGCCACCGACACGCTTTGCTCCTTGAATGCCATCTTACTCTTCCCGACGGCATTGGCACCGGCGGCACTCAAACACGCCGTTGCTTCTTTTTTGTCTTTGTAAGTTTCAACACTTACATTTGTTCTAAACTTAAAATTGTCAATAATTTTCATAGAAATGCAAATGAATTATTGTTGTTAATAAATTATGTCGATAGGTGATGGCGTCGTGACGAACGCCATTTCACCTTTTCTCAATGCTTTGTTGTAATTGCTGTGACCCATAATAAGTTTGGCCTCTTTACGGTTTTGGAAAACCTGTCCCGTAATTAAAGATTTCACTTGTGTGTTCATGTTGAAATAAGGTTTCTATTCAATAGCGCAACCTCGGCTACCGTGATGCAATAGTCCACGGCAGTCGAAGCCTTGATGATTCTAATAAAACAGTCGATTAAAGGCACGAATAGCGACTCTACATGCTATCCGCTAATAAGAATTTGACGGGTTTTCAGTTTTTCGACTTCTGCGACCTAATATCCAAAGTGATGTCATATTCGCTTTTCAGAAACTTGCCCAAACCAGTGTACGAAGCTATTTTGGGGTTGTCGCGCTGGCATATCCCCGAGAAATCCTGAAGCGTGGCCGTTATTGTCTGTCCCCTCAGCTTCTCAAGGTCGCCGTATTTTGTGGTCATGGCGGTGATGTCAGGGCGATAGCGATGGGGTATGCGGCTTCCAAACTCAACCGTCATCCTTATTTCGCTTGTCGTGGCCGTAATCGCAACCCTCTTCACCTTCTCACCAGTGCATATTTTGACGAGGTGTATGTAGAGCTTGTAGAATTCCTTGTCCGGCGAGAAACAACACGGCCCAAGTGGAAATATGGGTGCGATGACGGTCTGGGCGGTGTATGGGACGACAAAGCAGCTTTCGTTCATTCCGCTGATGATGCTTTCGTCGATGTAGTTCAAGAGGCCGTTTTGGAGGTGTGATGCTGGTAATACTCTCTCAATAACGATTTCCACGGTATCTGTATTAACTTGGTTGAGTGAAACGATGTTGACCAGATTGAAGTAAAAGCGTTTGAGGTTCTGGTTCATGTCGTCAATGATACTCTGGTCGTCGCGGTCCAGGCTTATGGGATTGGAGCCGCTGAAAATAATGTTATGCTTAATGTTCATATTTTTTCAATTTTAAATCCGTTTTTATGCCATTTTCCTTTGCCGGCGTTGACGTAATGGCTGACCGATCCAACGCCAATTCCTAATCCTTTGGCAGCGTCAAGCATTGTATTATAGGTCTCGACATGGCCATCACTATATTCCACCCTTACCTTGACACCCCTTTTCTGCTGGGCCTCTTTCATGTGCAGTTTGGCTTCGGCGGGGATGGGGTGATTCTTCCAATAATTACCGCCGTTCTTCTCGCGCCATACCTTTGCTCCTTGGGTTGCAGCTTCCGGTACCTTTCCTTTGAGCCGTTCTGATTCGGCGCGTCTTTGCTCGGCGGTTCTTGTCTTGCCTTTGTTGCCTTTCGAGATTTTTTGCCTGGTCTCTTCGCTCACCACACGCCCCTTCAATGCCGCGCCGATCCTTTTCTTGGTGTCTTCGGTGTGCTTCCTTCCTTTGCTGGCCTTCCCGATTTTGGCGCGATGGGTGGGGCTGAAATCGACACCATTATTACCAGTGCCGCCTCTCGAAGTATTGTAGCCGTTTTGGATGCTGTCAAATTTCTCCACATAGTAGGCTTCTCTTTCGTTGAGTTGTTTTTGAAGGGCTTTAACGTCGGCATTGTAAATCTCCTCCAGCACTTCGTAGGTAAAGCTTTCGACCTTGTACTTGACCCTTGCTGCGTTGATTTTTTCGCCGCCATAGGATTTGTTGCCGTGATTGTTCCAGCTTTGTCTCCTGGTGTGCTCGTTCATGGTGCTTCCGACGTATGACCAACCCTTCTCTTCGCCTTCGACCATATTGACGTAGCGATAGATGACACCGCGTATGAGTCCCTGGTCGTTTAGTTCATAGTGTTTAATTGCCATTGCTTTTCGTTTTTCTAGAAGTGATGATGAGTTCCGTGTTGTATTCCTCACGGGCTTTTCTGATCAACTTACCATAGGCATCGACGCGTTTTCTCTTACGTGGGAATAGCTTTAATGCCTCGTGTAAATCCAATTCTATCCTAACGCCGCTACCTAATGGCCCGTATTCTCTTGCTAGTATTAGTGTTTCTTCATCCAAGCTTAGTTCCGGGCCATCTTCTGCGGCTTGGGACAGCATTTCATTTTCTTTCGCACTTTCTTTACTTACGACAGATGCAATGGTCTGCCGGTTCGAACAACTATACTGTGAGTCGCCGAACAACATATTCAATAGTGTCTGGAACATGCTTCGTTTTTTTCTCTTTCATATAATAAGGCTCAGTGTAAAATTTTCGCCATAAAAGCGGGTTTTTTCGGTCGTTTTGAGGTTGTTTTAGCCGTTTTTGGCTATTAACTTTCTCTCTTGCCCAACAGAACTACTTCACCCAATACAAGGCAGCCCTGTTGCCAACCCCGAGAAAGCCGCCCAAATCGTCAACGAGTCCTACGGCATCCCTGCCGATGCCACAGTTTTCCTTTTCGTCGGACGGATTAATTTCATCAAGAACATAGACTTCACTATCCGCGCTTTGGCGAAAGCCAAGGCGATGGGCCTGAAGAACTTCCGGATGTTGTTCGCCGGCAAGGGGCAGGACGAGGAGAAACTCGCCGCCCTCGTGCAAGAACAGGGCTTGAACGAAGAAGTGGTCATGTGTGGCCTGACGGACAAGGAGATGCTGGAAAACCTCTATTCCCGCGCCAAACTCTTCCTGTTCCCTTCACTTTATGATGCCAACTCGTTAGTGCAGATTGAAGCAGCTTGCCAAGGTACGCCCACCGTATTCTTGGAAGGTGCTCGCACGGCAGCCACCGTCACGCTTGGCGTCAACGGCTATGTTTGTCCTCCGGACGAGGACAGTTATGCGCGAATGATTATAGACATCATGGCCGCCCCGGAGGCTTATGAACGCATCGCCGCCGCCGCCCGCCGCGACCTCTACCTCAACTGGGACGATGTCGTGCGGGACGTTTACAAGGACTACTGCACTTTCGTTGAGGCGTAGAGTTCTCTTTTTGTAATTGCCTCTATATCAAAAGAAAGTTGTATTTTTACAACGTCTTTTTGAAGGCGGTTTGTGACCAGGTTGGTGTTCTCGTTCACCACTTCGACAAGTCGTCAGCACGGTGTGTTCTATGATGGCGAGAACATCTACACCACCACATGGGGCAAGTCGTCGAACGTGCTTTACATGTTCTACAAATACGACATGCAGGGCAACCTCATTGAGCAGGACGTTGTCAAAAAAATGGCATCGTTCCGTGTTATTTTGTATTTTTGCAGTGTCAATAAATAAAAGAAAAAGACATTCCTTATGGCAACAAAGAAATATCCGCTGGGTATAGCCTTCAGTGGTGGCGGTGCCAAGGCTGCGGCCCATTGTGGTGCACTTCAGGCACTGAAAGAATATGGCATCCAACCTGATGTGGTGTCGGGCACTAGTGCAGGTGCTCTTGTGGCGGCGCTCTACGCATCGGGTTTCACTCCAAAACAAATGATAGAAACCTTTCAGGGCATGAACTTTTTCAAGGATATCGTCACACCAAGTGTGCCCAAAGGGGGATTGTTTGATTCGCGTCCGTTGTCGGAATTGATTCAGGAAAAATTACCTTATAGTCGTTTGGAAGAGTTGCCTATACCGACTTTCCTCGTTGCATCCGACATTGAACATGGTGTGCCGAAAGTGTTCACTAAAGGTGAAATCGCTCCTCGTGTGGTGGCCTCATGCTCCATTCCGGTCATCTTCCAACCAAAATACATCAACGGAATCCATTACGTCGACGGCGGCGCTTTCCAAAACCTGCCTGTGTCGGCCATACGACAAAAATGTGAGAAGGTCATTGCACTCAACCTCAACCATTTGGAAGAGGACAAATATAAGGATAATCTCATATCGGTAGCTTATCGTTCGTTTATGATGATGATGGTGTCCAACGTAGCAGTCGACTCTGCCCAAGCAGATCTCTTCATCGAACTCGACACCTATGGTTGCACGGCTTACGATATGTCAAAGATCGAAGATCTGTTTTTCCGTGGCTACGAAAGTGCCGTGAAAGCCTTGGAAAAGAACGGTTATCAGCGTATTATGCCCAAGGAAGTCATCGAATTCCCCAAGAAAAAACACAAGAAAGACAACTTGAAAAACCCAGAGGAGATATTCCGTAATACCATAGAAAAAGGAATGACGGCCATCAGGACTATAAGAAAAGGAAACATCAAAAAAGAGTGATTCTATCATTCCATCTGGGCATAATCGCGGGCGAGACCTCCTTTGGAGGTTTCCTTATATAGTGAAGGTATGTCCTTGCCCGTTTCCTTCATGGTTTCCACCACCTTATCGAACGACACGCGGTGGCGGCCATCGGAGAAAGTGGAGTAAATGTTGGAGTCAAGGGCACGGGCGGCAGCGTATGCATTGCGCTCGATGCAGGGAATCTGCACGAGGCCGCAAACCGGGTCGCAAGTCATACCGAGGTGATGCTCCAAAGCCATTTCAGCAGCGTATTCTATTTGTGCCGGACTGCCTCCAAACAGCTGGTTGGCGGCAGCAGCGGCCATGGCACAGGCCACTCCCACTTCGCCCTGACAGCCTACCTCGGCACCCGAAATGGAGGCATTGGTGCGCACAATGTTACCCACCAATCCCGCCGTCACCAAGGCGCGGATGATACGTTGGTCTGTGAACTCATAGTTTTTCGAAAGGTGATACAATACCGCCGGCATCACGCCGCAGGAACCACAAGTCGGCGCAGTGACGATCCGTCCACCAGAGGCGTTTTCCTCTGCAACGGCCAAGGCGTATGAATACACCAAGCCACGGTTGCGCAAGGTATGTGTATAGCCCGAAGCCTTGATATGATACATGGCGGCCTTGCGGCTCAGGTTGAGCGGTCCAGGCAACACGCCTTCGGCTTGCAATCCGCGCTCGACGGCGGCTTTCATCACTTGCCACACCTCCATCATGTAGGCCTCGATTTCTTGTTGGTTCTCATATTCGTAGACATATTCCCAATAGGTACGCCCTCGTTGTTCGCACCAGTTCAGGATGTCAGTCATCTTGCCCAACGGATAAATGTCAGGCTGTTCGCTCTGTTTGCCTTCCTCAGCGAGGTTGCCTCCTCCGATGCTGAACACCTGCCACTCGCCGATAAGGTTCTTGCTTTCATCGAAAGCCTTGAACAACATGCCATTAGGATGGAACGGCAAAACAACATCAGGTTTCCAAATGATTTCGGTCGGGGCCTGCAAAGTGTTGAGAATGGCCCAGTCGGTCATGTGTCCTTTGCCCGTGGCGGCGAGACTGCCGTAAAGCGTCACCTCAAACGCCGAAGCATCCGGATAACGTTCGTTGAAGATGGAGGCGGCCTTTTGCGGCCCCATCGTGTGACTGCTTGAAGGGCCTATGCCGATTTTATAGATGTCTTTGATGGTTTTCATGGCGATGAGTTTTGATGCAAAAGTACAAAAAAAAGCCGACCCATAAGGCCGGCTCCAAATGATTTAAGCCTAATCTATTAAAGCGTAAAGCCGAGTCCGACAAACAGTCCGTTGGTCTTCAAAGAAGCGTTATCGGTTTTGTCGAGGTCAAGCAGGCCGAGACGATAGCCGCCGAACAGGTTGAAGTTGGCAAACTTCACATCGGCACCAAACACGGCGTAAAGGTTGAAACGGCTTTGGTTGCTGTTGTCGCCGTACCAGTCGTAGCTGTTTTCGCCAAAGAGGGGGTCGGCGCCTTTTGTGACACCCGTAAGGGCAATACTCGGCATAGGGCCGACAAACGGAACGATGGCCAAGTCGCGGTTGACTGCAACCTTATAGTTGAACAAAATCGGCACATCAATGATGGTCTGGGTTTCATTTGTTTTGCCGGTGATGCCCCAAATGGTTTGGGTCGTGTTTCTCATGTTCATGCGGAATTGGGCACCGGCGGCCACTCCGATACCTTTGGCCAATTCGATGTTCTGTGAGAAACCGACTGAGAAACCTTGGTAATTCGTGCTGTTGCTGCCAGCGACAAAAGTCTCAGGAGCATAAGTTGCATAAATGGTTGATTGTGCCTGCACGTTTCCGGCAACGAACATGGCGGCTACGAGAGCCACGATTGCTAATGCTTTTTTCATTGTTGATTGTTTTGATTAAATGAGTTTTATTTTCTGGTTTTGTCTTGCTTTTAAAGGCTTAGTTCATACATGTAACCGTGATATTGCAGCGAGCCGTCAATGACTGGGAAGAAGAACTCGTTGTCGTGTTCCACGTTTTTCAGTTTGAGGTTTTCCATGATAACGGTCTTGGTGCCGTCGTCGTTGGTGACCACTTTCATGGTGCCGCTTTGGGCAATATAGCCCGTTTGGGGCTGGAAAGTCAAGAAATCGCTGTCGAGAGCGACATGCACGCATGGGAATTGGGGCAGATATGGTGTGCCGATATATCCAAGCTGGTATTCGCCGTCCACGACTTGACCACCCAAATAGCTGACGATGAAAAAACGCTTGCGGTCGGCCGACATGAAGAGCATTGACTTGACATCGAGCCCAAAAGAGCTTAGATTGTTGAGTGTGGTGATGCCTGCCAGTCCTATGGGGCTTTCGATATCCTTGATTTGGAACTTGTTGCTCGTGTCGAAGACGTATGGGGGCAAAGTGCCATTGAAGTTCAGAGCCATATTGACATCATGTCCGTTGGCATTGGTGCCTACGCATTGTGACAAAACGACAGTGTAAGTGCCGTTGTCTTCAGTGATGGAGAGTTGCCCATTGACCCAAAAGTAAGTGTCGCCAAAATACAGCGTGTCGGCACCCATAAGGAAAGGCAATTCACCCATGTTGAACTCATGCAGGCCGACCACTTGAGGAACCGTACTCTTGGTATCTTCGCCAATCGTGTAGGTGCCAGGGACAATGTCGCCGTTGAAAATAATAGCAATGCCTTCGTTGTCAGCGGCAGTCATTTCCTTGGAAGTGAGGACAATGGCATTTTGTTGGCCATATTTGACTGCATTGGAGGCGACGATGTCCATAGTTTTGCTACCGACAGTCACAGCTCCTTCTTCCACTTCGGGGGTTACTGTGTTGTTGTCTTTGTTGCAACTGGTGCTGATGAGGGCCAAGCCACAGAAAAGCACCAAACTTAAAAATACTTTTTTCATGATGATAAGTTTTATTTTGTCGAATTTTTGTCTTTATAGATAATCTGCCCAGCGGGCCTGCAAGCGTTCTTCAGCCACCTCGATGATGTCTTTCAGGTGTTTGCCATAGGAACGATAGTACACCAACCATGCCGTGATGCCGTAGACAAAGGTTTGTACCCATAGGCCAATCAACTCGGGCTTCACATCGCGGAGCACAGCACCCATACTATTAATCTTCACGTAGCCATTGATGCCAAAGGTCGATGGGAATAGCCATGAAACCACTTTCCAGAACTCCGGTACAGAGCATGTAGGCCACGAAATGCCCGAGATGAACAGCAACGGCACCGAGACGAATACGAACATGATGATGAAGACCTCACGGTTGTACGCAATGCTCGAAAGCGTCATGCTGAAGAAGAGGCATGCCAACAGATAGGGGAACAGGAACGCCACCAAATCGGTCCACTTGCCAATTTGGATGAGGTGGAACCAATGCGGCACAAGGCAAAAGACGTAGGCCGAAATCACCGAATAGATGGCGAGATAGGCCGCACTCTTGCCGAAAAGCATCTCGATAGGTTTTTTCCCGATGACATGTGGCTCAAGGATGCCGCGACGTTTTTTCTCGGTTTCCTCGCCAGCCATCATGCCGATGCCCAAAACCATCGTCTGCTGGATGACCATCACCAAGACCGCCGGAATCAGGAAGGTGGCGAAACCGCTCTGCGTGTTGAACATCGGGACATATTCGTACTTGATGGGATAGGCAAAGGTGGAGGCTTGTTTTTCGGTGGCTCCCACTAAGCGCTGTGTCTTGATGTCCTGGTTCATCGCCAAGGAGACCTCGGTACACGAAGCCAGCACCGCCTTGTAATACAGCATACTGCCCATGTCGGAATACAGTTCCACAACGGCCTGCCGACCTTCCATCAAGGCGTAGTCGAACTCGACGGGGATGTAGATGAGACAATGTGCCTTGCGACGGTGGATCAAATCCTTCGCCTCTTGCATGTCGGCGCAATGTCCCACGATTTCAACATCGGCTGTGGCATCCACCTTGCGCAGAAACTCACGGCTAGTGGTGGAGTTGGCCAAATCGACCACAACGGTTGGCACTTCGCGCACGGTCTCATTGCCATAAAGATAGGCGTAAAGCAACGGATATAGCAACGGCACGACGAAGAAAAACACGATGACACCCTCGTCGAATATCGAGTTGTGGAGTTCCTCGCGGAAAACTTCCAATATGTTATGCAACCATTTCATCTTGTATATTGATATTCTAACAAACACTTTTTCAATCGGTTGGGGAACAACAAGGGCAATGCCAGAAACACTAACAAAGCCGCATAGTTGACCCATGAATAATGCAGCGGCAAGCCGTTCAACGCTTGGTCGACATAGATGAGGTAATAATGCCTCAGCGGGAAGAGATACGACAGGGCTTTCAACGGTGCTGGAAATGCAATTTGTGGAAACGAAAACCCTGAAATCGGGAAGGAAAGCACGCCCCACAAGGTAGCAATACTCAAGGCCCAGCGCAAGGAAGGCAAGGCTTCACAAAGGAACACGCCAAAGGCCTGCGAGACCACAATCAGTAGCAACGATGCCAATGCCATCGGCCATAATCCGCTTTTTAGCGGGAAATCCCAATAGGCGTAAAGCAACACTAAATAAGTGGCGCCCATCACCATCCAAACCAGCAATTGAGGTAATAGTTTGCCGGCCAATGCTTTGTAGATGTTGTTGTCGGCCAGCTCGAGCCAATGCTTGGAAGTACCCTCTTTGACCTCGCTATGGATGGAATAGATGGTCACTTGGAAGATAAGCAGCATCAGCATGGCGGGTAGCAGGATGTTGGAAAGGTATTGGGAATAATTCAATCCCGGGTTGCTGATGGCGTGCATCTCCATCTTGATGGGTTGCAGGATGCCCATCACTTGGCTGTCGGCATAGCCCTTGGCATACAAGGTCTCGCGTGCGATGGCACCCGAGGCTAATTCCGCCATCGTCTTCATGTCGCGGTATTCCAATGAAGCAGGAATCAGGTAGGCTGCATTCGTATAGAACGACACGGTGGGCTGTTTGCTCGAGAGTGCCAGCTCCGTCGTGCCTTCTGGGATGTAATAGAAGGCGTAGATCTTGCCCTGTTGCATCGCCTCGCGTGCCTCGCCGAAGTTGGCGTATTGCTTGACGATGGCGGTCTGCTGGAAGGCGTCGAGGTTGCGCAGCACCTGTCGGGTAATGGAGGTGTTGTCCTCATCGACCACACCAACAGGGATGTCCATCGGCAGACCTTTTCCCATCAAGGTGGTGAAGAAGAGGAAGCCGATCAGCGGGGCAACCACCATGCAGAAGACATAGACCGGCTGCGACAGCATTCGAGCCACCTCGCGCTGCACCACGCGCCACACGCCTTTCTTCTCTGTCGTTTCAGAATTCATTTTTTATGCTCCTTTTCCACAATTACGCTCATGCCCGGGCGCAGGTCTTCACTTGTCGAAAGCGGTGTGGCACGCACCTCGAAGGTCTTCAGGTCGTATTGTCCTGTCTCCTTGGTGGCCTTCCATGCGGCGAAGTCGCCGATGTCCTTCATGTAACTGACTTTCATGCGGATGCTACGGTCCAAGGCGGGCACGTAGGCATCAAACTCACTGCCGATGGGGAACTGCTTCAGGTCATCCTCACGCACATTGAAGGAGGCCCATTGGTCGTCCATCATCGCCACGTTCATGATGGGAGCGCCTGTGCCGACCAACTCGCCCACATGGGGGAAGATTTCAGTAACCTCGCCGTCGGAGTATGCCGTCAGCACCGTCTCGTGGATGTAGGAATTGACTTCGGCCACAGCGCCTTGTGCCTGCAATACCTGAGCGGCAGCCATCTGTTTGTCCTCCGAACGGGCGCCTTCAAGGGCAAGGTCGTATTGCGACTTGGCTGCTTTCTCCGTTGCGATAGCGGCATCATACTGTGCCTTGGTCTCATCATATTTCTGTGCACTCACCACGCCGTCCTTGTAAAGGTTGCTGACGCGGTTGAATGATTTCTCCATGACATCCACACCCACTTTCGCCTTTTGCCACATCTCGTAGGCGCCCTCGATTTGCCCTTTCTGTGCACCATGCTGTGCCTTGGCGCTTTGGGCTCTCGCCGCTTTTGCCACGGCTTCGGCTTGGGCTTTCTTGGCCTCCACTTCAGGGGCTTCAAGGATGGCCAAGGTGTCGCCCTTGCGCACCTTCTGGCCTTCCTGCACCTTGTACTCAAGGATACGGCCAGGCACCTTGCTCGAGACTCGGTATTCGGTCACTTCGGCCTGACCTTGCAGATACTCAGTTTCCTTGTGGAAGGTGATGTTACCGATCACGCAAACCACGATAATCACACACGCCAGCACACCTAATGCAAGATACGTGTTCACTCTTTGTTCTTTTAATGTGCTCATAGTATTTCTTTTTTTGTTATTTCAAACTCACTCCTGCGGCTTTGCGAAGGTTCACTCCCGCCATGATGCAGTCGATTTTGGCGTCGATATAGTCCGAATGGGCTTGCAGCCAAGCCGTTTGTGCCAGGTCGATGACCGACGACTCCACCACGCCTTCACGGAAACCTGCCGTCGCCATACGGAGGTTCTCGTCAGCGTCGTTCAGTTTCTCTTGTGTCAACTTCAGACGGGCATTGGCCTCGCCAAGTTGTTTTTCGCATTGGCGTACCTGAAGCATAATCATCTCCTTCGAGTCCTCATAGTTATATTGCTGGATCTTGGCTTCAGCCTTGGCCATGCGCGTCTTGTTGTAGCCCTCGCCCCAATGGAAGATAGGGATTTTGGCCATCACGCCGAAGTTCCACATGCCGCCGAACTCGTTCTGGAAGCCGTTGAAACACGAGGGGTTGCTCACTGTATAGTTGCCGAAAGCCCCAATTGTGGGCAGGTAGTCGGCGCGGGTGACCCACACCTTCTTGGCATAGATGTCGTTGGCGATGCTGAGGCATTTCAGTTCGGGACGATGGGCTTCGACATCGCTTTCGGAATAGAAAGGATGAGTGTTCGTCACCAACACATCATCAAGGTTCTCGTCCGCCAGCATGATGTTGGAATCCAAAGGCAGACCACAGATTTGGCAAAGCAGCATCTTCGACAGCGCCAAGCCGTTTTGCGCCTTCAACAAGGATGTTTCGGCTTCATTCAACTTCACTTTCACCGAAAGTTGGTCGGAAGTGGTCGCCACGCCTTCGGCCACCAACTTATCCATATCGTTGGACAGCGAGCGGAGCGTCTCGGTATAGTTCTCGGCCAATTTCAACTTGTTGGCGATGGAAACGATTTGCCAATAGGCCTTGTCCGTCGTGACTACCGTTTCCTGCTCTTGCATCTCCAACTTCGACTCGGCCAGTTCCTTCAAATCCTTGGTAATCTGGTTGTAAGCATATATCTTGCCGCCAGCGAAAATCGGTTGCTGAATGGAAACTATGCCTGCATAAACGTTTTTGGTGTCGATTTTGAACGCATCGCCCACTTGCTCGCCGATTTGGTTCAAGGCATCCTCAACATTAAGGCTCATCAGGTCGGTGACAAGTTTGTTGACGGTTGGGTCGTTTTGCAACAAAGTCCAAGCGATGACCGCTGCCGGGTCGCTTTGGTAGACCTGCAGCAGTTCCTCGCGGTAGGCATCGATTTGGGCTTGCGTCATCGTGCCGATGCTGCCGAGCGTCGCCAGATTCTCATCGCTCAAGAGTTGGAGGCTCTTGTTGTTGTGCATGTAAGTTCCCGTTGCCTCCACTTTGGGAAGGTAGTTGGCATACGAGGAATACATCTCGTACCTTGCCTTGTCGACTTCCGTTTCGGCCACTTTCAGTTTCTTGTTGTTCTCCAACGCGAGGCGGTGACATTCGTCCAAAGTCAGCACCCTTTGTGCATTCGCTGTGACAGCCATTAAGCAAATCATCAGCACCATCTTGATTTTCAGTCTTTTGTTCATATTGCTCTTTCCATTTGTTTGATGGCGCAAAGTAACGGCAACTTTTTCGACCAAAAGCAATCTTTTTGAAACTGAAAACTATCTAAAAGTCGAAATAATCATATTTTTTAATCAAATATCAATTAAAAATATCTACTTTTGCCGAAAATTTCAACAAATGGAAACACAAAAGCTAACAAGTATCAGCCTGTTGAGGGCAAAAGACTTCATCCCATCGGGTGACATCATTAATATAGGTGACGATTTCTTTATGGCGGAGCGCACCAACGAGGCCAACTACGACCTGTTGCGCCATCCATGCCGCATTGATGCCTACGTGGTGGCCTTTTGCAAAAGCGGCAGTTTCAAATGCCACATCAACCTGAAGGAATACGAAATAGGGGAGGGGATGATTATGGTGAATCTGCCGCAAAACATCATCAGCGTGGAGCCTAAGGAATCTGCCGACAAACCCACGCTGACGGTCATTGGCGTTTCACCCAAGTTTTTGTCCAACTTCAGCTCCGACATCAGCAAGATGCTCAACGAGGCCATGACCCTTTTAGACAATCCCTGCATGCGTCTTGAAGAAGAAGAACTCTACATTGTAAAAGAATACATTCAACTGATTGACAAGTATATACACTCGGACTATGTCTATGCTTGCGAAAGCGTCAGTCACCTGATTTCGTCGGTGTTCTACCTCTTCGGTAGTTTCATCAACAAACGGATTATGAGCCAAAACGACGAGGAGAAGTCCGCTTCGACGCGACACAAGATTGTCTTTGAGCGGTTTATCGAATTGGTCACCCGGCACCACAGCAAAGAACGCGGCGTAGGGTTCTATGCCGACAAGCTGTGCATCACTCCCAAATATCTCTCCAAAATCGTGAAAGATACCAGCGGCCTCTCCGCCCCGCAATGGATTGACCAATACGTCATCCTTGAAGCCAAGCAAATGCTGAAACATAGCAACCTATGCATCAAGGAAATCTCTGACGAGTTGAACTTCCCCAATCCGTCGTTTTTCTTCAAGTACTTCAAGAAACACACGGGAATGACGCCGAACCAGTATCGGAACAGTTGATCGGGAATCCGCAATTCGGGCGCAGGCTTGGGTTGCGGAATGCGTAGAAAGATTTCAGGTCGATGGCTATGTAGGTACGCTGCTTCATGTCCGCAAAGATACAAAATAATGCCGCAGCTCGACACTGCCTAGGGTGGAGAAGGCGTTTGATATGGTGTATGGGGCTATTTATGGGGTGTAACCGTTTTTACACCCCCCCCATTTACAGTTATAATCAACTGATAAATAAGGCGTGTAAGTGGTATTTGTGATAAAGCAATTCGAGACTTTACACCCCAAATCCATCAAACTTACACGCCCAACCCAACGCCTTTCCACCCTCACTTACACATCAAAAAAAGCCCACCACGACGGATGGGCTTTTCGAATTGAAAGAAGATGAATGGCTATTTCAGACCCATTTTTTTCCTGTGCCTGTTGAACGAATTGTAAACCGAATCCCTGTGAATGCCCAATTTCTTAGCGATTGTTCCATAACCAATTCTGTTCCCGTCGGCATCATGTGTACCATACAAGCCAAACCACTCGTCGATTTCCTCTTGGGTCATCTTCCTGCGCACTGGAGCCGAAGTCGTGGGAGTCGTGTTGTCGGCGCCGGCTTCGTTGACTTGAGCTTTGAGACCGAAATCCGTAAACTTGGACAGGTAGCGTTCCATGCAGTAGTTCGCGATGTAGATGGTGAGCTCTTTCACGGTCCTTCTTAGCTTAATATCCTTCGGTTGTGGCTCTCCGGCAAGCATGTGAAGAACGATGGCGCAGTGGAAAGGGATTGTGGCAATGCGCATCCTTAGTTTATTACGCTCTTCGACTCCCTCCTGCACGGAACGGTTATACTGCTCATCCAGCCAATCCTGAAGAGCTTCGCAGACATAATCCACGTTGACCTCGTACTTTGGGCAAGCCACATCCTTACCATCTACGGTCTGGAAACAGTATTTTTGCCTCCAAGAATCGATCTGGTCTTGAATGTTGTCGAGTTCGCTGCCGCTGGGGTATCCAAAATAAGGAGCCATTCGACCCATTTCCGGAATAACAGCAAAGCAGATTCTTGAAGCCGTACCACCATCGACCTCATCCGCATTGATAAGCGAATCTATGGCCTTGGGAGTGCCCGTGAAGGTGTAGTTGAAATTGACTGGAAACGTGCCGTGTGTAGCACTTTTCGACATGTTGTTCAGGTAGATAGGCTCGTTGTAAAAAGCCTTGCGCAGGAAGTCAAAAGAAAGTCCATTGCTTTTTTTGAAGACATTCTTGACAGTTGCGGTCTCGGTCTCAATGGCGTAGATGTGCACGCCCTGATTGTTCGCCATCACCTCATGGAACTTGGCCTGTGAGATGTTGATTCCGGCGGTTTGGATGATGGCGTCACTAGTATCTTTACGGGTGAGTTTCTCCTTATCAGCGTTGATCACCCTTTCAAAGAGGGTTTGGTAGAAGCTGAGGATCGTGCCTTTCCCTGAACCCTGCTCGCCCTCGACAATGACTTGAATGCTGGGAGAGTGTTGCTTGCCGTCCAGGTACAACGCGCGTACGTTCGAAAAACCAAGTGCTCCAAATGCCGGAAGCAGACTCATCAGCACCGCATCCTTGTAATCGTCAGGGCAACCATCAAGGATGGACGCAAGGATCGGAATGGAGGAATAGTCGGGCATCGGGTACCTTGCGTGAAAACTATCGATCCACCCTTTAAGACTTTGCTCCGACTTTGTTGACGGGACAGCAGCGGGGTTGACGGTTTGCCTCAACTCCATCATCTGCTTACGCTCGTTAACTCTGATTTCACTAAACGCCTGGGCCTTACGAATCTCGTTGTCGGTTTGGTTGTCATCCTCGGCCATAGTGTCTTTACTGGCTTCGTGATGCTCGTTGATACTGTTCGTTGACTTGGCATCCTCCAAGTTGATCCTGTCGTTGGTGTTGTGGGTGTGCTCCGCTTGGCTGGTCTTGGAATCGCCTCTATTAGCAAAATAACTAATCACACGATAGATGCCATAACACCCAAGAGCGATGGATGCGCCCCAGCCAAACACCTTGAGCGGCTTACTACCTGTAGCCCATGCCCTTAACTTTCCTAGGCCAATACCGAAGCTCTCCATTCGGTTTTTACTTGTTTTTTGTTGGTTGTTTTTCATTTTCTTAAATATTAAACACTTCTATTTTATTTAATCTAAATTCTTTCTAAAACTCTCTGGTCTCAATACTCTTCTGACTTTCAATTGTTTTTACTCGATAAGCTGCCTCCTTCCATTTTTGGGGGTTTAACTTTCTAATAATCATTCTACTATATCTTGGTTTTCCGTTGATTTCCGTAAGTTGATGGCAGGGTGTATCATACGAGTGATCGATGACAGCATACCGCGCGATCAAGTCCACCAACTCGAACTTCCCGAGGTCAAGCTTATCGAGGGCTGATATCGGTACCCCCAGCAGCCCATCATAGTCGCATGGTATCTCGCTCGTCCTATCGGTATTCAGCGCAGGGTAAAGGTCAAATTGCTGATAATCTCGGCCATCGGATATGGTCGCGGTGAAGGTAGGGTAAGTCTTTCCCGGCGTTGGTAGTGTCGTGAACCAGCGTGAGAGTCCAGTGAGGTTGGCCAATGTTCCAGAAGGGGTTTGGAAGTAGTCAGGAGCCGTATAACCAAGCCTCACGACACCATCCTTTATCGCCGGAAACACAACTTGGCATGACACCGCGTTCTTATTGCCGAGGATCAAGAAGTCTTTTTCGTTCTCAAGCAGCTGGGTAAAGAACGGCCTGAATAGAGAGTACGGGGGATTGGTAACTACGATATTCGACTGCTGCATAATGGCCGTTGAGTCGCTGCTTCTGAAATCCCCGTCGATCTTGCTTACCGTGGCTTTATCACCGTCATACTCGAACAAGCCTCCAGCAATACCCGAGCAGAAGAGACCCTGAAGACCGAGCGCGTGGAAGTTGTCGACGAAGTAGCCCATAAACGCACTTCCCTCGTCGTCGCAATTGCAGTACACCACCTTGCCCTCGAAGGATGAGGTATAGTGGGTCAACTCCGCATCGACATCTGACCGGCGCGTATAGTACTCGTCGTTTTTGGTTCTCTTCGCGTTACTTAGATGGTCGTGCATGGTCTGGTGGTTTGATAGGTTAATGATACTCCTGGTTGTGTCGCCGTTGAAATAGCGAAACTGTCTGTCTTGGTAATGGTGGGAGCGTCATCGAAAAAGACGCTCCCGGTTGTTGTTGATTGAAACAGATTCATTAGGCTTCCTCGTTGATGGTTAACATGTCAAACACATATTCGGCATATTGCCTTAAGCTAGCATCAAATAAATTGATGACATATTCTATAGAGGCTTTTCTTCCCATGTGGCGAAGATGCGTAACCATGACACTACCCATGCATATTGAATCAACAAAACAAAGTAAATCATCTTCGGAATTACTCTTGTTAAACAAATTGCCACGCATTGATGCGTAACCCAACTCAATCAGATCGGAAAGATACTCAAAGTCAATACTCTCGTTTCCTATCACAAATTTCGGGTTTTCGGGTTTTTCACATTTTGACCGACTTAGACCGACTACATGATTAACAAAGTATTCATCCTTCAATAGCAAATACAACTCTTTATTCACTTGTCGTATCTTTGCAAGACTATCTTTGTTTTTGTGGCCAGGATTTAGGAAATCAAATATGGCGTTATGGACACTATATGCTCTTGCCATATTCAGATATGCTTGGGTCTTGACGACAGGTCTGCTCAGTGGCGAATCGGCAATTCTCTTGTTGGAACAAACACTTAATAACAATAATTCAGCCGCTTTTTCAAGAGGGAAAGCCATGCCTCCTATTCTTCGGGCAATAATAACATCACGGCTGTCTTTAAGTTTGAGTTTTTTGCCGGGTTCTCCGAAAAATAAGGCTCTATTGGCCTTATATTGTTCTTCTGAAACTATCACCAGATCCGACATTTCCTTTAACGGTTTAAAGCCGCTGTAAATGCTCTCATCCTTCTTGCTGTTGACGCTCTTGGGCATCGATTTTTTAATAATGTTTCTCATAGTTTAAAATTTATTATGTGTATTAATAAGATTATTGTTTCTCATAGCGGCTGGCAATCCTATGGCTGGCGATGAAGGCGTTGAGGTCGCTGCGCTTCACGTAGATCTTCCTCCCGAACTGGCTGAAAGCAATACGGCGCTCGTCACGATACTTCTGAAACTGACGGCTGCTTATGCCTAGCTCCTCACATACTTGCTTGCTGGTCAGGTACTCGTCCACGCTCCCTCCACCGGCATTTGCCTTGGCCAACTCCTCACGCACGGCATGAATAAGGTCTGCCCGAAGCTGCTCGAAGTCATCCGGTGTTATGGTAATGAGTTTTACTTCCATGGGGTTTCGTACGTTAAAACGCCACAAAAGTAAAATGGTAATTACTTGTAAATCAGATAATTCTAAATTATTCTGGATAGTAGGGAATTATCAATCGAATTATGGGGGTAAAGAATACGGATTATAGGCTGTCTGTCAATTATTCTTACATGACATCTCCCCAGTAGCCATAAAAAAAGCCGTTAGCTTTGTTGCAAACGGCTTAAATGCTTAGATCTATTTGTACTCAGTTGGAATGTCGAATAAGCTTTTTAGTTTCCTTTGAAATTCATGGCTACAATCTTTAACCTTTGACGATGGATTTTTTTCCCAACGTGGTCCTTTAAAAAAATCATCACACTGAGGATTCTTCTTATGGTTATGCACGACCCAATATTTCACCAAATAATAAAGTTCCAACGGAGAATCCTTTGAGGTTATTCCCGTCCAGAAAATTTTCTTTAATTGGGCAGGTCTGTTCAACCCTGTTAATCTATATGCCAAAAGAGCCTTTGTTTCGTCGTCATCGGGAACGCAACCTTTTTCTTCAGCAAGGTAATTGATGAGTTCAGCAAAATGGTCCAACCCCTTCGCTTTATACTTTTCTTCAAATCGTTCCCTGTCAAAATACTCTTCACTATGGTTACTCGGTTTCAATTCAAAATAGTCATCTGGAATAAAGCCCCACTTCGATTCTGGGTATAGAGGTCCTCTTGGGTTAACAACGCTACCATTATCACCATTTGCCACTTCCGCATTAGCAGGTTCTTCCGAAATCGCAAGGGCCTTCAACTCCTCCATCGGTATCGGGTCATTATCCAAAATGAGTCTGTCAACAACACGATACCGCCCAGGCACCTCCTCACGATATATACGAATCACGCCGCCGGGCATCCTTTTCCAGTCATAAGGAGGCTTTGAACAGCCTCTGCGCATTCTTTCACATGCAAAAGAATATTTTTCAAGTTCCAACCAACCTTCTTCGGATTTAATCAATTTGGCCTTCAAGTCTTCAGTCCGAGAACCATCAAGTTTAATCCGCAACTCCTCAAGCAATTCAGCATTATCACCCTGAAACACCTCGAAGAACGTCTGACTGACAAGTGGCGGCATCTGAGCCTTCTTAGATAGATAGGTTATCCTCAGACCTCTAATCCACAACTCGCCTAATCTATCCATCAGGTCAGAAAAAACTACTTTGTCTCCATAATAAGCGGTATGACACAATGCAAGAAGGACGTTGCGTGCCATTCCATCGCATGGACGACGATGGTCGAAGTACGAAGCATCAAAATAATTAAACAAACGTCTTATAAGTAAAAATAACGATCCCAAAGTTTCCCTCGACGTATAGGAGAGGGTTTCTTTATAAATCCTGCGCACGTCCTCAACTCGTCTCAACACTCGACAAACATTATAGATTAGAGAATTCTCCTCCCCAGCGGGCATATGGCTCATAAAGGCGTCAAGGTCCTCAGCTTTCATTGCCTCCTGTAGTTCGTCGGCATGTTCCGGAACGCCGTTTTCCAAAATGTATCTGGAACAGGAACCATCAAGATTCAACAGCAGAGCGTACACATCACCTTTCCCAAAATACTCTTCCCCGTCTTTGCAAATATCAATCTCGGACATCTCTCGCAATAGCCACCAATAGACAGTGAGGTCGGTTTGGGCCAACTTGTTTAGACGAACGGCAAGCGGAATGATCGTGTTTTTCCAGCAATCGGGATTATCAAAGTAGCCATATCCTTCTTCATGCGGATTCCATTCATTGTCAAGGGAGCTTAGTTCGGCGAAAACCGCATCCACAAATTCTGTAAGCGGAACGGGCTGGGCGAAGTCTTTGTTGGTTTGTTGTGTCATAGAGTTAGGGTTTTGCGCAAAAATAACAAAATCTTACCAATTTCTGAACAATGAGTTATCTTTGCTGGCAAACAACACCACAATAACGACAAGTTGCTGCCACAAAAACTACTGAAACATTACTGAAACATTTTGGCCAATTCGTTGCTTTTTGATACTTTTCGCTTCTTTTAACAACACCACTATCCCTTTGTTTTACAATGAATTATGAAGCATTAGAAAGCATTAGAAAGAACCAAGATGACTTCTAGTGGGGCTACTTCAAGTCAAGCACGATCGGACAATGGTCCGAGTGCATCACCTCAGGGAGAATGTCAACAGCGTTGATGTTCTCCTTTAAGTTTTCGGTAACGATATGATAGTCGATGCGCCAGCCAAGGTTCTTGGCACGGGCGCCGGCACGGAAACTCCACCAGCTATAGCGATTGGGCTCCTTCACCAGTTGACGGAAACTGTCGATATAGCCGTCGCTGAGGAAATCCGTCATCCATTGCCGTTCCTCGGGCAGGAAGCCCGAAGACGTGTCATGCTTCCGCGGATTATTAATGTCAATATCCTCATGACAGATGTTGTAGTCGCCTGAAAGGACCAGTTGAGGCCGCGTCTTGCGAAGATTGTTCACATATTGGTGGAAGAAGTCGAGCCACACCATCTTAAAGGCTTGGCGCTCATCACCAGTAGTGCCCGAGGGATGATAGACGCTGACCACCGAGAGGTCGCCAAAGTCAGCACGCAGAAAACGACCTTCGTTGTCGTAGAGCGGATTGCCCATGCCATAGACCACATTGTCAGGTTCAGCTTTGGTGATCAGCCCCACGCCACTATAACCTTTCTTTTGGGCTGGATACCAATAATGATGATAGCCCATCATCTCAAAATCCATCACGGGAATTTGGTCGGGCGTTGCCTTCAATTCCTGAAAGCAGAGCACATCGGGTTGATAGTCATTGATCCATTGAAGAAGGCCTTTCCCGATAGCGGAACGGATGCCGTTGACATTGTAGCTTACGATTTTCATGGTATCATCCTTGTAATAAAATGCGAAGATAAGCTTTTTTTGAAGATTTTTTCTTCCGCTTCAACGTTTTTTCTAAATTAGCAGCCGAAAAGGAACGAGCAAGGTGACAAAGCAGAGAATCAGCAACTGGATCGACCGTTTCAACAACTGGCGTCAATCGCATCTGACGAACCAGCAGTTTATGCTATTGGCCAGCATCCCGACGGGCTTTTTAGCTGGTCTGGCCGCCGTAATCATCAAGAAATCGGCGCACGGCATCCGCGACTTGGTGCTGGGCATACACTTCGACTATTCTCATCTGATGTACTTCGTGTATCCTGCCATCGGCATCCTGCTCACCATCTGTTTCTGCAAGTTTATCTTGAGAAAAGAGATCGGCCACGGCATTCCCGGCATCCTGTATGCCATCCGAAAAAAGAAGGGCGAAGTCAGCAAGCACAGTATGTGGTCCACCATCGTCGCCAGCGCCCTGACCGTTGGTTTCGGCGGATCTGTAGGTTTGGAAGGTCCTTCGGTATCGACAGGCGCCTCCATCGGATCCAATTTCGGACACTGGCTGAAGCTGGAATACAAGCAAGTGGTCATGCTCATCGGCATGGGCGGTGCGGCTGCCTTGGCATCCATCTTCCAAGCCCCGATGACGGGCATCTTCTTCGCTCTGGAAGTCTTGATGATCGACTTGTCGTTAGGAGCGTTGATTCCCATCATTTGTTCCTCGTTCACGGCGATCCTTACCTCCTACCTGTTCCTTGGCCAAGCCGTGGAATACAATGCCGTCATCTCAGAAGGCTTTATTCCAAGTAATGCCTTGTACTACATCGTATTAGGCATTTTTGTTGGACTTATCTCGGCCTATTTCCTGAAGGTGACCTTCAGCATGGAAAAACGGTTCAAGAAAATCGCATCACCTTGGAAACGCTTCTTGATTGGTGCCGTGATGTTAGGGGTGCTCATCTATCTCTTCCCCGCACTTTACGGTGAAGGCTATGACGCCATCAACGCCACCTTGCGCGGCGACTACAGTCCCATCTATGAGAACCCGATCTTCTCTGGTTGGGAACAGCATGGATGGAGCATCTTGGTGTTGCTGGCAGCCATCATCCTGCTAAAAGCTTTCGCGACTGCCCTGACTTTCGGTGCAGGAGGTGTCGGCGGAACCTTTGCACCGGCGCTGTTCATTGGCTCTTTCACTGGACTTTTCTTTGCTTTGACCGTCAATTACATAGGTATCGGCGATTTGGACCCCGCCAAGTTCGCTTTGGTTGGCATGAGCGGCCTTATTGCAGGCATGTTGCATGCACCTTTGACGGGCATCTTCCTCATCGCGGAAATCACCAACGGCTATGCCCTCATCGTCCCCCTGATGATCGTCTCGGCACTATCCTATTTTGTCAATAGAATCTTCTTCAAACACTCGGTCTATACCAACTCCGTCGCCGAACAAGGTGTGGAAGTGACCCACAACAAAGATGTCAGCGTGCTCGGCATGATGACCATCAACAACCTGATCGAGACCAACTTCAGCAAGGTCAAACGCGGCTCCACCCTGGGAGATTTAATCCCGCTTATCGCCGCCTCAAGAAGAAACATCTTCCCCGTTGTTGACAAAGACGGGACTTTCTGCGGGCATGTGCTCTTCGACGACATCCGCAGTGTGATGTTCGACCAAACCCTTTACGCCCAACCCATCGAGGAATTCACCGTGATCCCTGAGTATCTTATCCATCCGGAGGATTCCATGGAAGCGGTCGTCAAGAAATTCCAAGTCTCTGGAAAATATAACATCCCCGTGATCGAAAACGGAAAATACCTAGGCTACATCTCTCGAGCCAATGTATTTTCGACGTACCGAAAAACTTTAAGTGAAATTTCCGAGGATTGATTTCGGATTTTTTATTTAATTTTGCTTTTTTAATCATGAACATCCCATGAAAAGACTTTTCATATTACTAATCGCCCTCCTATTTGCCATGCCATTGTTTGCGCAAGAGCATCAGCAGGACACTACTGTTAAGGAACCTTGGTACAAGCGTATTTTCAGCAGAAAGACCGAAATCATTCACGATACAATCTATATTTTCGAAAGCGAATGCCAAGACGAAGATGATCTTGACGAAGATGAAGAAGGAATACATCCCCGCGGAGGCATCCCGGTGCCATTCGACACGCTAAGCACCGCCAACAAATACCAAAAAGTAATCCTGTTCGACAACGGATCATGGTTATATCTCGACATCCCCAAGCCCGATCTGCCAGACTTCATCAGCAACGACCACTGGATGACCGACCATGTGCATGCTTATTATGACGTCAATGTCAAGGAATTGCCCGAAGAGGTGGATTTAGTTCTCTGCGACTCGGTACATGGATGGCACATCCCAGGGTTTGGCTATACGACATCAACCTATAAAATGAGATGGGGCCGTCAACATCAAGGCATTGACATAGGCATCCCCATCGGAGAGCCCATCTACGCCGCTTTCGACGGTATCGTGCGTGTGGCGTTGCCCACTAAGTACACAGGTGGTTATGGCAACGTGGTGGTACTTCGACATGCCAACGGACTGGAGACATATTACGCCCACCTGAACCAATATATCGTTAACACCGATGACATTGTCAAAGCAGGTGAAATCATTGGATACTGTGGCACCACGGGACACTCTTCCGGGCCACATCTTCACTTCGAGACCCGTTACATGGGACAGTCGTTCGACCCCGAACGCATCTTCGACTTCAAGAACAACACTTTGCGCGATACCACTTTCACCTTGAAAAAACACTATTTCAGCATCTACTCGCACGAAGGACAAAGCGACAACGAGTCAAAAGTTGCTTCGACGAAAGTAGCGCCCAAACATGTGACATACAAGGTGAAAAAAGGCGACACCTTGAGCAAAATCGCCAAGAAACACGGTACCACCGTGTCCAAGATCTGCAAGCTGAACGGCATCAGCTCGAAAAAAGCGTTGAAGGTCGGACAGAAACTCATCGTCAAATAATCAAAACCCAATGATATGAAAAAAGGAAAGCTCTTGATCTTCTCCGCACCTTCTGGTTCGGGAAAGACCACCCTCGTCAACCATCTTCTCGCCGAGATTCCCAACATTGCGTTTTCGGTATCGGCCACCACAAGAGCGCCGCGCGGCGAGGAACAGAATGGCGTGGAATACTACTTCATCAGCCTTGAGGAATTCATGCAACGTGTTGAAAACGACGAGTTCCTCGAATGGCAGGAAGTGTATCCAGGTCGCTGCTATGGCACCTTGAAGGCCGTAGTCGAGAAGATGCAAGAAGAAGGCAAGCATGTGGCTTTCGACGTGGATGTGGTCGGTGGCACCAACATCAAGAAATTCTATGGCGACAAGGCCCTTTCCGTTTTCATCCAGGCTCCCTCCATCGAAGTATTGCGCGACCGGCTCGTCAACCGTGGCACCGACTCCATGGAAGAAATCGAGAAACGCTTGGAAAAGGCCCAGTGGGAGATGGACTTCGCCCAAGGCAAGTTCGACACCACCATCATCAATGATGACCTGGAAACCGCAAAAGCCGACATCCTTGAGGCCGTAAAGAGTTTTTTGGAACAAGAAGAACCATGCGAAGAATAGGCCTGTATTCCGGTTCTTTCAACCCTATCCATCACGGCCATGTAATGTTGGCCAACTACCTCGTGGAGTTCTCCGACCTCGACGAGCTGTGGTTTGTGGTCTCGCCGCAGAATCCCTTGAAGAAAAAAACAGATCTGATGGACGATTCCGATCGCCTGAAGATGGTGGAACTCGCCCTCGGTGACGACCCTCGGATGAGGGCCTCTGACATTGAATTTGGCCTTCCGAAACCATCTTATACCATCAATACCCTGAGAGCTTTGTCGGAGCAATACCCTGATGACCAGTTTGTCTTTATCTGCGGCATGGACAGCTTGGAAGGATTCCCCCGATGGAGGGAATATCAAGCCATCCTTGACAATTACGAACTGCTGGTGTTTCCCCGTAAAGGCTATGACGGCGGGGAGCTGATCCATCATCCTCATGTGAAAGTACTTGAAACACCCATCATTGAGGTATCCTCAACGTTCATCAGAAATTGCATGAGAGAAGGTCGTGATGTGAGGCATTTCATGCCGGAGAAGGCATATCAATATCTGATTGATAAAACCGGGTGGTAACCGTCATTGCGAGGCCTTTGGCCGAAGCAATCCATCTACTTCATTCTTAATAGTTTCGTCATCTTGAAGCTGATATCGAGGAAGATCAGCGGCGCATAGCCATTCCTTTCGATTTGCCGTGATGCTTCTTCAAGAAGGTCGGCGATTTGGATAATGTTGGCCGGCTTCACAAAGGGCGCAAAACCTGAGTTGAACTTCTTTTCCTCATCGGGAAGCATCACCAATTGCGCCAAGTTGTTATTGAACAACAAGGAATTACGCACAATCCCCAAGCCATATTCCAGCAACTGTTTCTGCCGTTCGCGACCGATGGTCTTGATGTTGTTTGAGAAATCGATCAGCTCGTTGATAGCCGCCTTGAAGCAATAACGCATCCATTGCTGGAAGGTACGGAAGTAGTATTTCTGATCCTCGGCATCCTTAACATTCTGGCAGGCCTTCATCCAGTTGCCTTCGGCTATCATCGCCGCATCGGAAGCTTCCTGCGAAGTACACCCAATCCGCGCTACAAGAGCCTTTTGCAAGTCTCCAAGTTCAATCTTCGGCACCTTGACCAAAGAGGTTCTCGAACGAATGGTAGCCAGCAGCTCCTCTTGGTCTTCGGCAATCAAGACAAACAGCGTCTTCTCGGGGGGCTCTTCAAGAAGTTTCAACAACTTGTTGGCGGTGTCAACACGCATCTTCTCCGCCATCCAGATGATGGCAATCTTGTATTCGCCCTCGTATGCCTTGAAGCTCAGCTTCCTCAAAAGCGAAGCCGCGTCGCGTACCGAGATGTAGCCCTGCTTGTTCTCCACTTCCAAAAACTCATACCACGAAGAGGTATCCACATAGCCTTCCTTTTGGAGCACATAGTCGCGCCATTCCGTCATAAACAGATCCGATTCGGGATTGCTTTTCACACTTTTGGTCGTCGTGGTCGGCACCACAAAATGCACATCCGGATGCGTCAGCTTGCTGATTTTCTGACAGCTTGGGCAAACTCCACAACTATCCGTTGCCGTACGATGCGGACAAAGGATGTATTGCGCGTAGGCCAAGGCCAAGGGCAGCTTCCCGTTCCCCTCCGGTCCCAAAAACAGCTGGGCATGCGGCACACGATTCTCCTGCACGCTGAGAATCAGCTTGCGTTTGACTTCCTCTTGTCCGATGACGTCTTTGAATTGCATGGGATGTGATTTCTGAAAGCAAAAATACAATTTTTCTAAAAATTACTGCAAAAAGCTTGCGATGAAAGAATTTTGTCGTTATTTTTGCACCATAAAAATAACGATATGTTAGGCATCGATTCAAAAAGAGAAATCATCACAGGGGAATTCGCCAGAAGAATCTGGAGCGAAGTACTCGCCATGTGGCACCACGACAAGACTGACCAAACCAAGGAAGACACTCAAAAATACGAAGTAGAATGGGTGTGAACAATTTGACCATTCGTCAAATTGAGGATGCCTCTTCATTGGTTGGTTTTCATTGTGGCATCCAAGCCATGGATGATTTCATTCATTCAGGTTTAAACGACAGCATCCGCAACCACTATTGCAATTCCTATTCAGTTCATCTTGGTTCTGAATTGGTGGCCATGTTTGCGCTCAGTTTTGATTCATTGGAATTGGATTCCGATTCACTTGAAGAGATGGCTGATGGCGTAAATACTGCCAACAAGCCTGATTTGTCGAAAAACTATGTCGATACCTTTTTGAGCAAGCATCATTATCCGGCTTTGGAAATCGCCTATTTGGCAGTTGAAGAAAAGCATCGCAAAAAAGGCATCGGCAAAGCCATTGTGAATGCTATTGCAGACATGGCTCAACGGCAGAATACCGCTGGTTGCATGTTTCTAACAGTGGAAGCCTACATCGAAGAAGGATACTCAGCTGTACCCTTTTATTCAAGATGCCAATTCGAACCTTGCGAGTTCAAGAAACCCAACAAGGAAACTTTGCGAATGTTCAGGGCGTTGTTCCCCAAAAACGAATAGACTAGTCTGGCCACAATTTCACCTGCAAAACCATTGCCTTGATTCAGTTGGCCCTGGAGAAGAAGATTGTGGAGGTGGTGAAGTGATTATATAAATTTGAAATACAATGTGTTATCGGATTGCAAATCCGCTGGAACTGGGCACACTGGTTGAAACACTACCTCATAGTTCAAACACAACGCTCCAATCCTGACACAATTTTTCTAAAGTCCAAGAAGCGTTGGAACCGCTCGTTTCTGGCAAACGAAACACTTTGATGGATTGTCCGAACTGATTTTGTAGTTTTTCTCCAAACTCTTTGTCAAACTCTTTGTATTTTCCATAACCATTTATGGCTATCTTTGTTATAGTCGGATTTTTTCTAATAAAACCAACAATATCGTTTGGAGTTCCTTTTAGGATACCTTTATCCGTGCTATTAGTTCGCTCAACAGACTGATAATAATCCCAAAGTACGACATGCAATTGTTCTAATAACACCTTTTTCTCGGAATAATTTGTAGGCAATTTTTGTGTTGCTAATTCTGCCAACATCTTCCACATCCGATTTCTATTGTCACAATAATACTCATTGGCACTAATAGAATTCTTCCCTGGTATTGTTCCCAAAATCAATACTCGAGGCTCATGACACATTAGCGGAGGAAAACCTTCTACAATAGTTGAATCATTCTTTTTCATGTCAGTTTAATTTTAATGAAGATAAGACAGATTAGTATAACTCCTCGGCCCCACCATAGTAATCGTAGACATCTTGATAATCAAGGTCTAATTGTTCTAAGATTTCCTCTGAAGACAGGCTGGTATTTATCTTGTTTCCACCCGGTAAAGTTAAGACTACTCCATTGTTCTCATCATAGCCATTTACCCTTGGCATAATAGATTCTCCTTTATTAGGGATTCTTTCCGGGTGAGCTAAAATGGTATCATCTGGATATTCATACCTTGGATAATTATACACCTTCTCCGCTTTTGGAGCTGAGTATCTTTCATCTAAATAATCCACAAGCAAAGCTAATGGGATAATCCAGATAGGACTTGTTACAAGCATTATTAATAAGGCATTATTACCCCTATTTTTGTTTGTTTTCATAAAAGTCCTCTTCTCTTTAGTCATACGATTGCAAAAATACAAAAGTTTGGAAAATGGGTAATTCTACCCCTGCAAAACCACAGAAATTCGTTTTTGTCAGATTTGTTTCCAAGGGTATCAATCGTTTTCTTACCTTTGCACCAAATTTCAACGCCTTATGTTAAGCGAACAGGAACAAATCAGAAGAAATTCGTTGGCCGAACTCTATAAGCTCGGCATCAACCCGTATCCGCAGGCCGCGTTCCCCGTGAACGTGTTCACCACGGACATCCTCAACCAATTTGACGACAACAACCCTGACCAGTTTCAGGAAGTGACCATGGCAGGTCGTATCATGAGCCGCCGCATCATGGGTGCCGCCTCGTTCTGCGAGCTGCAGGACTCGAAAGGCCGCATCCAGTTGTATATCAAGCGCGACGAGATCTGCCCTGGAGAGGACAAGACGATGTACAACACTGTGTTCAAACGCCTGTTGGACATCGGCGACTTCATCGGCGTGAAAGGCTTCGCCTTCCGCACTCAGATGGGTGAAATCTCGGTGCACGTCAAGGAACTGACGGTGCTGAGCAAGTCGCTGAGGCCGCTGCCCATCGTCAAGGAGAAGGACGGCGTGAAGTACGACGAATTCAATGACCCCGAGCTCCGCTACCGCATGCGCTACGTCGATCTCGTGGTGAACGACCGCGTGAAGGATATCTTCATCGCCCGCACCCGCATCATCGACAGCATCCGCCGTTTCTTCAACGAGAGCGGCTATCTCGAGGTGGAGACGCCTGTGCTGCAAGCCATCCCCGGCGGTGCCACAGCGCGTCCCTTCATCACGCACCACAACGCCTTGGACATCCCGATGTACCTTCGCATTGCCGACGAGCTTTACCTGAAGCGCCTCATCGTGGGCGGCTTCGAGGGTGTGTATGAGTTCTCGCGCAACTTCCGCAACGAGGGCATGGACCGCACCCACAACCCCGAGTTCACGGCAATGGAAATCTACGTGGCCTACAAGGATTACATGATTGAGCGCGCCGTAACGGAGGTGTTAGGCACTGATACCGTGAAAGTTGGCGACAACGAAATCTGCTTCAAGCGTCCCTTCAAGCGCATCACCATGATCGACTCTATCAAGGAGAAGACCGGCATTGACATCACGGGCATGGATGAAGCCCAACTGCGCGACGTGTGCAAGCAACTCGGCATCGAGGTGGACGAAACGATGGGCAAGGGCAAGCTGATCGACGAAATCTTCGGCGAGAAGTGCGAAGGCACCTACATCCAGCCGACCTTCATCACCGACTATCCCGTTGAGATGTCGCCGCTCTGCAAGCGTCACCGCAATAACCCTGAGCTGACTGAGCGTTTCGAACTCATGGTCAACGGCAAGGAGCTGGCTAACGCCTACACCGAGCTGAACGACCCCATCGACCAACGTGCCCGTTTCGAGGAACAGATGAAGCTCAGCGAGCGTGGCGACGACGAGGCCATGTTTATCGACCAGGACTTCCTGCGTGCATTGGAATATGGCATGCCTCCGACCTCAGGCATGGGCATTGGCATCGACCGTTTCGTGATGCTGCTCACCGGCCAGACTACCATCCAAGAGGTGCTGCTGTTCCCGATGATGCGTCCCGAGAAAGTACAGAAAGTGGCCACCCCCGAGGACTTCATGGCTATCGGCGTTCCCGAAGTCTGGGCCAAGGTACTCTGTGCCAATGGTTACACCAGCGTAGAGAAACTGAAAGAAGAAAAGTCCACTGCGCTGCGTGAGAAGCTCAATGGCTTGAGGAAAAAGAACAAGATGGAGGTGCCTGCGCTTCAGTTGGAAGAGGTGGAAGCGTGGCTTCAGTAAGTTTTTTCTTTGTTACTTTTGTCTTGATACAAAAGTAACCAAAAAATCAAGGCCAAAAACATCGGCCTGCCGCACAGCCTCTCTAAGTGGGGAGCCTCAAGGCGGGGAGTGCCTTCGTCCGAAGGCAAACGCTCCGCTAAAGCTCCGCGCCCCGCCCTGAGTCTCAGCCCACTTAGTTCGGCTCTTTGGCCACCGCTGCCCCGGTTTTTGGCCTCGGCCCACGCACCCTGCCCGGAGCGGTGACGACCTGCTTTATTCATGATTCCACATGCTTTCAGATGAGATCTTTCATATCAATTATCATTTAAATATAATGATTTGATTATTATTGTTTTAATTATATATATTGTAATTATTATTTATATATAAATATTTCTATTATTTTAACATTATTTAACAAAAGAAATTTGGTAGTACAGATTTTTCCGAATACCTTTGCCCCAGAAAGATAATAACAAACATTAAAAATCATGGAAGACATAAAAAAACTACTAAAAACCCCTTTTGATGATTTGAAAGAGTATTGTATTCAAAACTATCAAGAAGAGTGTTCAAAAATTGCGAATGAACTCTTTTGTAATTGGTGTATCAACTGCAATGGAAAAGAATATTATTTAACTGAAATCGAGTTTTATTACTATGATAGCAACAAATATTCACAAAACAAAAAACAATTTAAGTGGCAAAAAGTCACTTATGCGAGAGACGGGTATAATGCAGGAGATCTTCTCTATCATCTTAGTGGAATAGATATTTGTTTTGAAAGTAATTACAATAATCAGGAAGCAAAGTTTGGTGGAATATTGATTAGAGCAATTAAAGAAGTCAACAATAAAAATGGAACGATAATAGCAGGACCATTGATTTGCAAAGATGAAATTTTAAACGCTTGTAAAGGAGGTAACATGCCTTTCTTATGTGAAGCAACTAAAAAACGCAATCTTACACCGAAGACTACTTATCGAGCATTAGGTAAAGATGACATTGATAAAGACAATGACAGGTTGTGTTTCTATGATTCAAGCAAAGATAATAATTGGAATCCAACTATCGACAAATACGATAAAGAAAAAGGTATTATTAAACCAAGTAGAAGTTCATACAAAACCGACAGATTCTATGAATAAAACCAAGGAATTGATATCACCTTTCATGAAAAATGCTTTTTCCGAACCCGTCTTGCACAGGGTCGTTTTAAGCAAGATTGATTATGAACTTCCTGACGAAATTTGGGATGAAATCAATGAAGGATTTGCTTATTATTGGGATGAGGAAGTGGGCCTAGGTAATGATGTCTATTTTGGCGACGCATGTGTTTCTATACAAAGGCACCTTGATTCTGCCGATATATTGTTTCCTTATGATAAGTTAGGAGAAATAATGGAGATATTATTTGACTTCATTGAACAAATCCCTGGCGCGTTTTTGGATGATTCAACATTAGTAATTCCGAAAAAATAATATGATCACCGACGACCAAACCAACACAGTTTATTTCTCCAGTCTTTTACCTGAAAAATGCCCTGTCCTGAACAGATACATTGCTGATATTTTAGAGGAAAACCGGATTCATTATGCCTACCTTTCTGAAACCAAGGACATTTGGTGCCGTGATTTTATGCCCATTCAGATCGAAGAAAATCGCTTCGTATTCTATAAATACACGCCTAACTATTTGGAGGACGCTCTCTTCCTTCAAACCAACCCTGAAAAAGTGTTTCGTGCTGGTGAAAATCACCTTCAACATCTACTGCAAAATGCAGTCACTATCGACCTTGTGTTGGATGGGGGCAATGTGGTGAAATGTGGCGACACTGTTATCATGACAGAGAAAGTGTTTGTCGAAAACAAGGATAAGACACGATCAGAAGTGGAGCGGATCCTGAAGGATGCTTTCCAGTGTGATATGCTGTTTCTACCTTGGGACCACAAAGAGACTTTTGGTCATAGTGATGGCGTTGTTCATTATGCTAACAAGGGTAAAATCCTATTGACAAATTATGACGATATCTCGCCTTATTATTATAGCCGTTTCCGAAAAGCATTGGAAAAACACTTCGAAGTAATCCCTTTGAAGTATAAATCCAAAAGGCAACACGCTCGCAGTTGGGCTTATATCAATTTCCTGCAGATAGGAAAACTGGTTCTCGTTCCGCAGTTAGGGCTTGAAGAGGATGGGCAAGCCCTGGAACAAATCAGCAAAGCTATACCAGATTGCAAAGTAGAAGGCATACCCGTACTAGAAGCCGTCA
The DNA here is from genome assembly GCA_902800965.1 of uncultured Bacteroidia bacterium. Taxonomy (GTDB): domain Bacteria; phylum Bacteroidota; class Bacteroidia; order Bacteroidales; family F082; genus Limimorpha. The sequence continues at coordinate 210,745 of CADCGK010000002.1, forward strand.
GGAAAGGCGGAGCGTTGAATTGTATCTCGTGGAATATTAGTTACCATAAAGCACGACCCACCGCCACGGGCTGGGCGCGTGGGCAATGGCCAAAAACCGGGGCAGCGCCGGCCCAAAAGCCGAACTAAGTGGGTTGAGACTCAGGGCGGGGCGCGGAGCTTTAGCGGAGCGTTTGCCTTCGGCACGAAGGCACTCCCCGCCTTGAGGCTCCCCACTTAGAGAGGCTGTGCGGTGGGCCGATGTTTTTGGCCTTGATTTTTTGGTTACTTTTGTATCAAGACAAAAGTAACATTAAAGAATATTAAGCACCTGCTCCTTGATCTTCTCCAACTCGTCCTTCATCTTCACGACGATCTTCTGGATGTTGACCTCGTTGGCCTTGGAGCCGAGGGTGTTGATCTCGCGGCCCATCTCCTGGCTGATGAAGCCTAGCTTCTTGCCGGCTTGATCCTCGTCGCAACTCTCGTTGAAGTAGTTGCAGTGCTGGCGCAAACGCACCTTCTCTTCTGTGATGTCAAGCTTCTCAAGATAATAGATCAGCTCCGCCTCAAAGCGGTTTTCGTCATATTGTCCCTCGGTAGTCAATTCAGAGAGATTCTTGACCAAACGCTGTTTGATGGTGTCGTGACGTGCCTTTTCGAATGGCTCCACTTGCTCGAGCAAGCCGAGGATCAACTCCACGCGATGAAGAAGGTCTTTCTTCAAAGTCTGCCCTTCCTGGATACGGAAACGATCCACCATGTCGAGCGCCGAATCGATGGTCTCATTGATTTTAGCCACAAACGCTTCATCATAGCTTTGTTCAGGCGTATTGAAAATGCCCGGCATCCTGAAAAGCAAAGCTGCCAAATCGTTTGACGGAGCAATGCCAAGTTCCTCTGAAATACCATTAATCTGACGGAGATAGGAAGCCACAACGTCGGGATCAATCCTATTCACTGAATCAACCGAGGTATCCGTGATAGTGATGGTCGCATCGATCTTGCCACGAAGCAGTTTCGCACCAATGCGGTTACGGAAATCAATTTCAGCAAAACGCAACTCAGCAGGCTGTTTTAAAGCAAGATCCAATTGCTTGCTATTCAGAGTTTTAATCTCTACGACAATCTTTTTTGTATTGTAAACAGTTTCGGCTATACCATAGCCCGTCATCGAACGAATCATAAGGCAAAAACAATATTTTTGCAAAGGTAGCAAAAGATCTTCGTTCTCCTCCAACAATTTACTATTTTTGCATGTTGAAACATGCGTGATACCATTACCATACGGAAAGGATTGGACATCCCTGTCGGCGGCTCGGCTGAGAAACGCATCACAGACGCGTGCCACGTTGCGACATACGCCGTGAAACCCACTGATTTTGTGGGGTTGACACCTCGCTTATTGGTCGAAGAAGGCGATGCCGTTACTATAGGCGACGCCTTGTTTTGCGACAAAAACGATGAACGCATCCGATTCACTTCACCCGTTAACGGACACGTCAAAGCCATTGTGCGGGGTGAGAAACGAAAGCTTTTGGAAGTCGTTGTTGAGGAAAACAAAGATGTTTCATCGCCGAAGACCATCGACACTGCTTCGGTCAAAGAAGCCATGTTGCAAAGCGGACTTTGGACGATGCTGCGCCAACGTCCTTTCGGCACGGTAGCACGACCCGACGACAAACCCAAGGCCATCTTCATCAGCGCGTTTAGCACTGTGCCCTTGGCACCCGACTACGATTTTGTCATGCAGGGCAGAGAAGCGATGCTAGCAAAAGGTTTGGAAGCCCTGACCCGACTGACCGACGGTCAAGTCCATATCTGCTTCCATCCTGACCAAAGATTGGCAAAGCACCTCTCAACTTTAACCTCTAACCTCTCACCCCACTATGTGAAAGGTCCCCATCCCGCAGGTAACATCGGCACACAGATCGCCCACATCGACCCCATCAACAAAGGAGAAGTCGTCTGGACCATGAACCTCCAGGACGTGGCCGTGCTGGGAGAACTGATCTCCACAGGCATCTACAACCCCGAGAAAGTGGTCGCCGTAGCCGGACCAAACATAAAAAACGCACATTATTATCGCGTCAAAGCTGGCGCCTGCCTTGCGGAGATCACCAAAACACAGCTGCTCAACCCCGTTTTCCCCAAAATGGAAGCCACCGATACCTTAAAGGAAAACCGCATCATCTCGGGAGACATCTTGAGTGGCACACAGGTCGCCGCCGATGGTTTCCTCGGCGCCTACGACGATCTGGTGAGCATCTTGCCTGAAGGCGATTACTATGACTTCATGGGCTGGCTGATGCCTGGCCTCAGGAAATACAGCTTCTCGCGATCCTTCCTCAGCGGCTTCTTACCCAAAAGCACCTTCAAGCCCATGGGCATCACCTTGCCGCGTTTCAAACGTTTCTGGAAATTCGACACCAACACCCACGGCGACGAGCGACCATTGGTGTTCACAGGCAACTTCGAGAGGGTCTTCCCCTTCGACATCTACCCCACCCAGCTCATCAAGGCCTGCATCGTCGGCGACATCGAACTGATGGAGAACTTGGGGATCTATGAAGTGGAGCCTGAGGACTTTGCACTCTGTGAGTTTATCGACACTTCAAAAACCGACATCCAAGATATCGTCCGCGAGGCATTGGAAAAAATCAGAAAGGAGGTCGAAGGATGACAAAACCCAAGAACAGCTATGGATTTTGGAAGGCCTTCCGCGACTTCTTCATCGCTCCAAAGGAGGAACAAAATGGCGGCGTGAAAGAACGTGTAGGAGGACTTCGGCATTACATCGACAAAATAAAACCATCTTTCAGCGAAGGTGGACGGTTCCCATGGCTCCACAGCACTTTCGAGGCTTTTGAAACCTTTGCCTTCACCCCCAACCGAGTCACCAAGCGAGGCTGTCATGTCCGCGATGCCATCGACTTGAAACGTTCCATGATCATGGTGGTGATCGCCTTGATGCCCGCCATGCTCTTCGGAATGTGGAACATCGGATACCAGCATTACCTCGCCACCCCCTCACCTCTCACCTCTCACCTCTCACCTCTCGCCTGCCTCTGGTTCGGTTTCATTCGCATGCTGCCTTTGATTGCGGTTTCTTATATCGTCGGTCTCGGCATCGAATTTGCCTTTGCCCAGATACGGCACCACGAGGTAAACGAAGGCTTTTTGGTCACGGGATTCATCATCCCGATGATTGTTCCCGTCACCACGCCCTTGTGGCAGCTGGCGCTAGCCACGGCCTTTGCCGTCATCATCGGCAAGGAAGTCTTTGGCGGCACGGGGATGAACTTCCTCAACCCAGCCTTGGTGGCGCGTGCCTTCCTGTTTTTCGCCTACCCCACTAGGATGTCGGGCGACAACGTCTGGATTGCCGCCGATCTTTGGGGCACCGACGCCATCACGAGTGCTACCCCCTTGGCAGAACTGGCCGCTGGAATGAGGCCCTCGGCATCCGCTTTGGATATGTTTATCGGCTTCATCCCAGGCTCCACCTGCGAAACCTCGGTCATTGCCATATTGTTAGGTGCCATCCTGCTGCTTGTCACCGGCATCGCCAGCTGGCGCATCATGCTCTCCGTCATCCTCGGTGGCGGCCTGATGGGCCTCCTGTTCAACTACCTCTCACCTCTAACCTCTAACCTTTCAACTTACTTCGAAATCCCCTTCTACTACCATTACCTCATGGGCGGCTTCATGTTCGGTGCCGTCTTCATGGCTACCGACCCCGTCACGGCAGCACAGACCAACATCGGCAAGTGGATCTATGGCTTCCTCATCGGCGCCTTTGCCGTGATGTTACGTGTGCTCAACCCCGCCTATCCCGAGGGAATGATGCTCAGCATCCTGCTGATGAACTGTTTCGCACCGCTCATCGACCATTGTGTCATTGCACGGAATATCAAACGACGCCAAAAGCGCGCCATTGTCAAATCAAAAGCCACTGCCCAATGAAGAGAGATATCAACAGCAACGGATACATCTTCTTGTATTCCACGATCTTAGTGGTCGTGGTGGCGGTCTTGCTGACGGCAGCGGCTTTATGGCTACAGCCTTACCAACAGCGCAACAAAGAGAACGAGAAACGCATGATGATTTTGGCTGCGGCAGGTGCTTCCGATGACAGCAAGATCACCTTTGTTGACGGCGACTTGCCAGTATATCTCATCGATGACAACATCACCGTTATTCCCATGCAGGGCAATGGACTTTGGGGCCCGATCTGGGGTTATCTCGCCATCGCCCCTGACGGAAAAACCGTGTTGGGTGCCAGATTCGACCACAAATCGGAAACCCCTGGCTTGGGCGGTGAGATCACCTCAGAGAAATTCCAAAGCCAATTCTCAGGAAAGCAGTTCATGAGCAATGGTCGCACGATACCCATTGAAGTGGATGCCATCAGTGGTGCCACCAAGACCTCGAATGGGGTTAAAGAGATGATTGACAAAACAATGCAGAAGTATTCACCTTATTTTGAGCAACGATGAATGTGAAGAAACTCCTCATAGAACCTCTGCGCAAGACCAACCCCGTCACGGTGCTGGTGCTCGGCATTTGCTCCTGTCTAGCCGTCACCGCCAAGCTGAAACCAGCGTTGGTTATGGGTGCCTCCGTGACCATCGTGACAGCGTTCTCCAACCTCATCATCTCTTTGCTTCGCAAGGGTATCCCCTCGCGCATCCGCATCATTGTGCAGCTCGTGGTGGTGGCCACCTTTGTCATCCTGATTGACCAGTTCTTGAAAGCTTTTGCCTACGATGTCAGCAAACAACTCTCGGTATATGTGGGTTTGATCATCACCAACTGCATCATTATGGGACGGCTGGAGGCTTTCGCGCTATCACATGGTCCAGGCGAGTCCTTCCTTGATGGCTTAGGTAATGGCTTGGGCTATAGCTTGATACTCATTATTGTGGCTTTCTTCCGAGAGTTGTTGGGATCAGGAACGCTGTTAGGCTATCAAGTCATTCCGCAGTCGTTCTACGAAGCTGGCTATCAAAATAACGGCCTGATGATTCTCCCTCCGATGGCGCTCATCGTCGTCGGTATCATCATCTGGATACAACGTACCCGTCACCCCGAAATGCAGGAAAACGACAAAAAATAAATGGCCATGGAATACCTTAACCTGTTCATAAAATCGGTTTTCGTCGACAATATGATCTTCGCCTATTTCTTGGGCATGTGTTCCTATCTGGCAGTGTCGAAAACCGTGAAAACCAGTGCAGGACTTGGTCTGGCCGTCACCTTTGTTTTGGTCGTTACCGTTCCCGTCAACTACCTGATCAACAAATATCTGTTGTCGCCGGGAGCCTTGGCGTGGATCAACCCGAACTGGGCCTCCATCGATTTGAGTTTCCTGACTTACATCCTCTTCATCGCCATCATCGCCGCCATCGTGCAGATCTTGGAGATGATCATCGAGACCTTCACGCCCTCACTGTATTCCGCCTTGGGCATCTTCCTCCCGCTGATTGCGGTGAACTGCGCCATCTTGGGCTGCTCTCTCTTCATGCAGGAGCGTAACTTCAGCAATGTGGGTGAGGCGGCCGTGTTCGGTCTCGGTTCGGGCATAGGCTGGCTGTTGGCTATCGTGGCCATTGCCGCCATCCGCGAGAAACTACGCTATTCCAAGATTCCCAAAGGCCTTGAAGGCGTTGGTATCTCATTTATAATCACTGGTTTGATGGGTATTGCCTTTATGGCGTTTATGGGATTTAAACTTTGACTCTATGGACTTCACCACCAACATAATCCTAAGCATCGCCGTTTTCCTAGGTATCACGCTACTGCTCGTGGCCTTGCTGCTTTGGGTACGCAATAAGTTGCTGCCAAAAGGCGAGGTGAAAATCACCATCAACGATGACAAGGAACTGACAGTGCCGACTGGCAACACGCTGATCAATACCCTTGCGGAGCAGAAAGTGTATCTCCCTTCGGCCTGCGGTGGCAAAGGCTCTTGCGGACAATGCAAATGCCGTGTGGTGGAAGGTGGCGGCTCTATCTTACCCACCGAAGTCGGCTTCTTTACCCGAAAGCAAATCCAAGACCATTGGCGCTTAGGCTGTCAGGTAAAGGTAAAGGAAAACCTGAAGATCGTGGTGCCACAGTCGATCCTGGATGTCAAGGAATACGAGTGCACGGTGGTCAGTAACCGCAACGTGGCCACCTTCATCAAGGAGTTCAAGGTGCAGCTGCCTGCGGGCGAGCACATGGACTTCATCCCTGGCTCCTACGCCCAAATCAAGATACCGAAATTCGACATCAAGTATGCCGACTTCGACAAGGAACTCATTGGCACTGAATACCTTCCCTCATGGGAGAAGTTCAAAATGTTCGACCTGCGCTGCGTCAATACCGAACCGACGGTGCGCGCCTATTCCATGGCAAACTATCCCGCGGAGGGCGATGTCTTCATGCTGACGGTGCGTATTGCCACGCCACCGTTTAAGGTGAGAGGTGAGAGGTTAGAGGTTAGAGATGATTCACCGTTTATGAATGTGAATCCTGGTATTGCATCATCTTATATTTTCTCATTGAAGCCAGGCGACAAAGTGCTCATGTCAGGTCCATATGGTGACTTCCACATTAAAGAACATGAAAACTCTCCGTTTTCCGTTCTCCGTTCTCCGTTACCTGAGATGGTTTGGGTAGGTGGCGGAGCCGGTATGGCACCGCTCAGAGCTCAGATTATGCACATGACGAAGACCTTGCATACCACTGACCGCGAGATGCACTATTTCTATGGTGCCCGGGCCCTGAACGAGGTCTTCTATCTCGACGATTTCCGTCAGCTGGAGAAAGACTTCCCCAATTTCCATTTCCACCTCGCCTTGGACCGTCCCGACCCTGCCGCCGAAGCGGCAGGCGTGCCTTACACGCCCGGCTTTGTGCACAATGTAATGTACGACACCTACCTGAAAGACCATCGCGCTCCCGAGGACATCGAATACTACATGTGCGGTCCCGGACCGATGAGTGCCGCCGTGGTCAATATGCTCGACAACCTTGGTGTGGCGCCGGAGAATATTATGTATGACGACTTCGGCGGTGGCGCACCGAAACAATAAAACTCAATATTATGGCATGGATTAAAGACGAATACAAACTGACCCACAACGGCAATTTCGTGGGAAACTATTATGTTTATGACGACCACACCTACAACTATTACGTCAGCAATTGGGAGTCGGATATCAAGGACTGCAAAGACCTGCTGGCACAGATGGGCCTGCTGAAGAGCATCGAATCGAAGCAACCCGTCGCCGCCATCGAGGCGATGATAAAGGAGGAAAACCGCGTCGCAGGCAGGAAGAGGCCCATTTACAAGGTCGGCGACTTCACCTTGGAGCGCATCCCTCAAGAGACCGACGACCGCTTCTTGGTATATCGTTGCGGCGCCAAGAAGAACGAGCCTGGCTATTCCGAGAAAGACCATTCCGCTCCGCATTATGAAGGGCCCAAAACGCCCGAAGGAATGAGGGAATGGACCACCTGGTATGCCTTCGACAAGATGGACGACGGCACCTATCAGGCATCGCTGGACGAATCCTGGTGGTGGGGCGGGGGCCACAACGACGGCGGCACCATCCACACCGACATCCCTGAGGATTGGTTCGAACTAACCTACGACGATTTCCTCGAAAACGTGGTGACGCTTTCGGCGGCATCACACTATGGCTTCACGCCAGAAGAGTTGAAGGAAAAGAAAGGACTGAAGGAGTTCTTCGGCTTCAAATAATACAAAGTGCCGTATTGTCTTACAGGATCTGCGCCGTATGATTCTTGGCATCCACCTTGCCTATGGCATCAATGATAACGCCTTCTTCATCAATCACGTAGGTAGTACGCAGCGTGCCCTCAGTCACTTTGCCGTATAGTTTCTTCTCGCCCCAAGCCTCGTAAGCCTTCAGAATGGTCAGGTCAGTATCGGCGATAAGGTGAAAAGGCAGGTTGTATTTTGCGATGAAGTTTTGATGCGACTTGGCGCTGTCGCGACTGACACCCAGCACGTTATAGCCCAAGGCAAGGAAACGCTCATAGTTGTCGCGAAGGTCGCATGCCTCGGCGGTGCAGCCTGGGGTACTGTCCTTGGGATAGAAATAAAGTACCAGTTTCTTTCCCGCAAAATCAGTTAGTTTCACGAGATCACCTTTCTCGTCTTGCCCTTCAAAGTAAGGGGCTTTGGTTCCTTTTTGTAACATAACGACTTCATTTGAATCGGATACAAAGATAGTATTTTTCATTTGCCCATCTCCCCAAAAACCAGTACTTTTGTGGTCGATAACAATTCCTATATGAACCTCCCTAAAATCCATTCCATTACCAAGAAGATCCTCGTGGCGCTGTTGGGCGCTTTTCTGAGCATCTTCCTGCTGTTACATGCAAGCGCCAACCTCTGCATCCTGCGTCAAGACGGGGGCGCTTGGTACAACGCCTTCTGCGACTTCATGGGCACCAATTATATTGTGAAGATCTTCGAGCTCGTACTGCTCGGTGCCTTGCTGCTCCATATCGCCTTGTCCCTCTGGCTGGCTATCACCAACAGGTTGGCACGGCCAAAAGGATATCACAAGCCTCAACGTTCCAAGACACACACGGGTTCCAAATTACAGATTTGGACGGGAATACTCCTGTTGGCTGGTCTCATCGCCCATTTCACCGACTTCTATTTCGTGAAACTCGGTTTGGTGGACGGCAACCTCAACTTCTACGAGCAAGCACATGAAAAATTCCAAATCCCGCATATTGCCATTTGTTATCTGGTGTTCTTTGTCGTGGTTTGGTTCCACATGCGTCATGGCTTCGCGGCCATCTTCCAGACCTTCGGTCTTTATAACTATAAATACGGCAAAGCCATCGAGATCATCGGCGTCATCTATGCCACTGTGGTCTGCCTGATGTTCACCGCCGTAGTTGTCGGTGTTTATTTCGGACTATAAATTGACACGAGACTGCGGGACTACGAGACTGGGGCGGAAGTCACGAAGTCACGTGTCACGAAGTCCCGAAGTCAAAAAAAGATAGAAAATGAAACTTGACTCCAAAATACCTGCCGGTCCGCTCGCTGAAAAATGGACCAACTATAAAGCCTCGCAGAAGCTGGTCAACCCAGCCAACAAGCGCAAACTCGACATTATTGTAGTAGGTACAGGCTTGGCAGGCGCCTCGGCTGCCGCCTCGTTGGGTGCCATGGGCTTCAACGTTGATATCTTCTGCATTCAAGACTCGCCCCGTCGCGCCCACAGCATCGCTGCCCAAGGCGGCATCAACGCGGCCAAGAACTACCAAAACGACGGCGACAGCGTGGAGCGCCTCTTCCGCGACACCATCAAAGGTGGCGACTACCGCGCCCGAGAGGCCAACGTCTATCGTTTGGCCGAAGTCAGCGGCGCCATCATCGACCAATGTGTAGCACAAGGCGTGCCTTTCGCACGCGACTACGGAGGACTGCTTGACAACCGCTCCTTCGGTGGCGCACAGGTCAGCAGAACCTTTTATGCCAAAGGCCAGACGGGACAGCAACTGTTGTTAGGTGCATATGGTGCTTTGAGTCGTGAAATCGCACGTGGCACTGTGAAGTTGCACACGCGTAGCGAGATGATGGACTTGGTCGTGGTGGACGGCCGTGCCCGAGGCATCATCGTCCGCAACCTCGTCACTGGTGACTTGGAACGCTATGCAGCCCACGCGGTGGTATTGGCCACTGGCGGCTATGGCAACCTCTATTATCTTTCCACCAATGCCATGAACAGCAACGGCAGTGCAGCTTGGATCTGCCACCGTAGAGGAGCTGCCTTCGCCAACCCTTGTTATGTTCAAATCCACCCCACCTGCATCCCTGTCCACGGCGACTACCAGAGCAAGCTCACGCTGATGAGCGAGAGCCTCCGTAACGACGGCCGCATCTGGGTGCCTAAGAAAAAAGAAGATGCCGAAGCCATCCGTGCCGGCAAGTTGAAGCCTACCGAAATACCCGAAGAGAACCGTGACTACTACCTGGAGCGCCGCTATCCAGCCTTTGGCAACCTCGTCCCACGCGACGTTGCCTCTCGCGCCGCCAAGGAACGCTGCGACGCAGGCTACGGCGTAGGCACGGGCTATGCCGTCTATCTCGACTTTGCCGATGCCATCCAACGTCTAGGCAAGGATGTCGTTGAACAGAAATACGGCAACCTCTTCCAGATGTACCAGAAGATTACCGACGAAAACCCCTACGAGACCCCGATGATGATCTACCCCGCCATCCACTACACCATGGGCGGTCTCTGGGTGGACTACGAGCTGCAGACCACCATCCCTGGGCTCTTCGCCGCTGGCGAAGCCAACTTCAGCGACCACGGCGCCAACCGTCTCGGTGCCTCCGCCTTGATGCAAGGCTTGGCCGATGGTTATTTCGTGCTGCCTTATACCATGCAAAACTATCTCGCCGACCAGATCTATGTGGGGAAGATTTCGGCTACATCGCCGGAATTTGATGCGGCGGAAGAGGCGGTACGGCAACGCATCAACCGTTTGTTAGAAATCGGATGTGTAGAGACGCGCCATGGCACGTCTCTACAGACCGTGGATCATTTCCACAAGGCTTTAGGCAAGATCATGTGGGAATACTGCGGCATGGCCCGCAACACGGAGAGCTTAACGAAGGCCAAACAGCTGGTCAAAGAGCTGGAAGACGAGTTCTGGAAATCCGTCTTCATCCCTGGCTCGGCCAACGAGTTCAACCCCGAGTTGGAAAAGGCCTGCCGTTTGGAAGACTATTTCGAGCTGGCGCAGCTCGTCATCGACGATGCCATGCATCGTGAGGAATCATGCGGCGGTCATTTCCGCACTGAGCACCAGACCGAGGATGGCGAGACCCTCCGCGACGACGAACACTTCATGTATGTCGCCGCATGGGAATACCACGGTCACGGTCAACCCGAGACCATGGAAAAAGAACCACTAGTATATGAACATATTAAGATAGCAAATCGAAACTATAAATAACAACAGGTGGATTGCTTCGCTACGCTCGCAATGACGCGAAGCAGCAACTGAACAACTGAACAACTGAAAACTATGAACTTCACCCTCCATATCTGGCGGCAGGAATGCGCCAATGCCAAGGGACACTTCGAGACCTATAAGATTGAAAACATCAGTCCCGACTGTTCCTTCCTCGAAATGCTCGACATCCTGAACGAGCAACTCATTACTGGCTCAACTCCCCACTCCTCACTCCTCACTCCTCACTCCCCAATCTCCCATCCCGTCTGCTTCGACAACGACTGTCGCGAAGGCATCTGCGGCATGTGCGGATTATACATCAACGGTCGCCCACATGGCAACGACGACGGCATCACCACCTGCCAGCTCCACATGCGCAAGTTCAAGGATGGAGACGACATCTGGATTGAACCATGGCGTGCCAAGGCCTTCCCCGTCATCCGCGACCTAGTGGTGGATCGTTCCGCCTTCGACAAGATCATCCAGGCTGGAGGCTATATCAGCACCACTACGGGAGGCGTCCCTGATGCCAACACCATCCCCATTTCCAAACATGCTGCCGACATGGCCATGGATGCGGCCTCGTGTATCGGCTGTGGTGCCTGCGTGGCGGCATGTAAGAACGCCAGCGCCATGCTGTTCGTGGGGGCCAAAGTCAGCCACTTGGCTTTGTTGCCGCAGGGCAAAATCGAAGCCGCCGACCGTGTAAAGAAGATGGTCTCCAAAATGGATGAGTTAGGTTTCGGCAGCTGTACCAACACCTACGCCTGTGAAGCAGAGTGTCCGAAGCTCATCAAAAGGCAGAATATCTCCATGCTAAACAGGCAGTGGATCAGCGCTTTATTAGGGAGAGACAAAAAGTAACACCTCAACTTCCCCAATTGTCCCTGTCCAGACTCCGGTAATTAATGGCCTCTGCCAAATGACCATATTGGATGTTCTCGCTGTCATCCAAATCGGCAATGGTACGGGCAACTTTCAAGATCCTGTCGTACGCCCTGGCAGAAAGGCCCAACCGCTGCATGGCATTACGCAAAGCCTCCTGGCTGCGTTGATCCAGCACACAATAGCGCTGCAACAGTTTCGTTGTCATCTGGGCATTGGCGTATATTCCCGGGAACTCCTTGAACCGCAACTCCTGTATCTTCCTTGCCTTGATCACCCGTTTGCGAATCTCCACACTCGGCTCGCCACGGCGTGTATCCGACAACTCATTGTACGGGACCGGCAAAACTTCAACGTGTAAGTCGATACGGTCCATCAAAGGACCTGAGATCTTGTTCAGGTATTTCTGAACCTCTCCTGGCTTGCAAACACATTCGCGGTCGGGATGGTTGTAATAGCCACAGGGACAAGGATTCATGGCAGCCACCAGCATGAAGTTGGCAGGGAAGCACACCGACATCTTGGCGCGAGAGATGGTAATCTCCCGATCTTCCATCGGCTGTCTTAATATCTCAAGCGTATGTCGTTGTATTTCAGGGACTTCGTCAAGAAAAAGTACACCATTATTGGCCAAACTAATTTCCCCAGGCTGAGGGAAAGAGCCGCCGCCACAAAGACCTGCGTCAGAGATGGAATGATGCGGACTGCGGAAAGGGCGTGTAGTAAGCAACGTCTTGTTTTTCCCCATCAGTCCAGCCACAGAATGGATTTTGGTCGTCTCCAACGCCTCGGCCAAGGTCATGGGCGGCAAAATGCTCGGTAACCTTCTGGCTAACATGGTCTTGCCTGATCCTGGACTGCCGATGAGCAGTACATTATGAGAGCCAGCGGCCGCAATTTCCAAGGCGCGTTTGATGTTTTCCTGACCTTTCACATCCTGAAAATCAAATGCATAGTTATCCTCTTGGATCAGGCTATCCAAATCCACATGCTCAGGCTCAATCGTCGTTTTTCCATTCAGAAAATCAACGACTTGCGTCAGGTTCTCTGCACCAATAACATCGATGCCGTCCACCACTGCGGCTTCCAGAGCATTCTCCTTGGGGACGATGATCCCTTTATAGCCAGCTTTCTTTGCCTGAATCGCCATGGGGAGCACGCCTCTGATAGGATTCAAATTCCCGTCAAGCGATAGCTCTCCCATGATAACATACTGATCTAACAGTGAAACACTTACCTGTTCAGAAACCGCCATGACGCCGATAGCCAGCGGCAGATCGTATGCCGCGCCTTCTTTGCGTATGTCGGCAGGTGCCATATTAATGGTAATGCGTTTCTTGGGGAATTTGTAACCCAAGTTAGAGAAAGAGGCAATGATACGTTGATGACTCTCTTTCACCGAGTTATCGGGAAGACCGACCATGAAAAACTGAATTCCTTTATCGGAATTCACCTCTATTGTAACTATTATAGCGTTGATGCCGATAATAGCACATCCAAATGTTTTTACTAACATAGCAATTATTAAATTTTTACAGCAACAAAGATATATTAATTATTTATATATTGTTACTATAAAAACAAAAAACAGCTATTTTTTGGGTTTATAACCTGATTCTTGGAAGATTAATTGAAGGTCTTTTTCGCTCATCAAATCCTGAAGCGACATATCATGCGAGCCAGCAAAAGACCTCACAATATGCAGCCCGAGGAACTCACCGAGACGAGGAGGTGCTTCGTGGCTATACTCATTCGTAAAGGGGCCATCGGCAAAAAACGTCCTGAACAGCTCGAAATCAGAAGCATAGAGACCTTGGTTGCCGACAATGTCCGCCCAAAGGTTCCCTTCGTTTTCTTCAGCCCAGTTCAACTGCTCGTTGGTATAACCCAACAGCACTTCGTCAGAGATGGAGGGATACATTGCCTCGATGAAATAGTACATCTTACCAGCATCAATCATCTCTTCCAAAAGATTGGATTGTTTATGATCTTGACGGATGTATGTCAGATACAGCTCGTGGGCCAGATCCTTGGCAATGTTCATGCTATTGGTGCGTTGCGCCCTATATTTGGGCATGCCAATCATGTCGTAAATGACATCACCATCCAGATACCAGTCAAGGGAAACCACCACGGCATCCTCAAAAACCATGACTGCTGGGCTTTCGGGATCGACTCCGGAAACACAGGTATAGACGTGATTGGGAAGTGTAATCTTTGGATAATAATAGTTGAAATGCTGATACACGGCGCCTACCATATCACGGACCACAGTCAGATCAGGATATGCGATTTTAACCTTTCGATAAAGATTGACGCTCAAGGAATCCATCGCAAAATCTCTCAAGTATTTCACTGCATCGGGGTTGCTCAGGTCGCCATTCAAGAAAGGCTTGTAATTCGACTGAATCTCCATTAGTTGCTGTTGGAAACGAGCTGTATCCAAGTTGAAAAGAACTTCCTCGTACCGGTCCATCACCAATTGGGGAGCGGGACCCATACGAACATCAAGTTTCTTTTTGTATTCGGGCTTATTGCTGCCACAAGCAACGAGGCAAAAGAGCGCCAAAAACGGCAGGAACTTTGAAAACACTATGCTTTTCATGGATTGAATTCTTTTTGCAAAATTAAAAAAAATGCGTTTTCAATCAAAATTGTTGTATCTTTGCATAATTAATAAGGAAAAAACTAACATTTCAACAAATGAATCAAGCAATTCCAGCTTCCCAACTCGTGTTGAACAACGAAGGCGCCGTTTATCACCTCGCCCTTCATCCCGAGGAACTCGCCGACGACGTCATCCTCGTCGGAGACCCCGGGCGTGCCGACATGATCGCTTCCTATTTTGAAAAGATCGAAGTCAAGCGTCAGAACCGCGAATTATGGAGCCGCACCGGCTATTATAACGGGAAAAGAATCACCGTATTGTCCACTGGCATGGGTACCGACAATATCGACATCGTCATGAATGAGTTGGACACATTGGCCAATATCAATCTCAAAACCCGCATGCCCAAAGAAGAGCACCGTTCCTTGAACCTTATCCGCCTAGGGACCTCTGGCGCCTTGCAGGCCGACATACCAGTGGAAGACAGCTATGTAGCCACCCGGTATGCCATCGGCTTGGATGGATTGATTTACTTTTATGAGAAGAACCGTGAAGTGAACGAGATTGCCATGCGCGATGCCTTCATCGAACAGATGGATTATCCCAAAGACCTGCCGATGCCTTACGTGGTTGAAGGATCAAAGGCCTTGTTTGACCGTCTCGGACAAGGCTACTACCAAGGCCTCACTGCCACAGCACCTGGTTTTTATGGTCCACAAGGCAGGACGCTTCGCATGAAGCTTTCCTATCCCGAAAACAACCGCAAAATCGAAGCGTTCAGTTATCAAGGTTGGAAAGTCTGCAACTTCGAGATGGAGTCGTCCGCATTATATGGATTGGGAAAGATGATGGGGCACAATTGTCTGACCATTTGTGCCGTGATAGCAAACAGGGTAAGCGAGAAATTCTGCGTCGACTATCATCCATATATTGAGAAACTTGTGATCAACACCTTAAACCGTTTATCCGACTGAAAACGGATTTTTGTTGATAATTTTTTGAGAATTATTAAATTATTTTATTGAGGTCTCAAATAATTATTTAATTTTGCAGCGAATTTCGATATGTAGCACATATTTTATATTTAATTTATTATAAACCTAAAATTAACAAAACAATGAAAAAAGCAATTGTAACCCTTAGTGTTATTTTGCTGACTGCTATGTCAGTTTATGCTGGTGGTGACAACACTGGTCGTCCCATCCACGGCAGATTCGCACAAAACTGGTTTATTGATGCTACTGGTACCATCAACGCATGGCAAGGCAGCGACAGATCAGCTTTGGTTGATTTCAACACCATTTACTACAAAAACGCAGCTGGTGATTTCGGTCGCTGGGGCGGTTCCTTCAGAATCGGTAAGTTGGTCAGCCCTACTATGGCTCTCAGACTTGCTGCTGACATGAACCAGGCCACCAACATGTACGGTGACTTCATCTTCGAAAGCGTTCACTTCGACGTCATGCTGAGCCTTATGGATTGGCTGGGCGGCTACAGAGACAACAGAGTCTACAGAATGATCCCTTACTTTGGTTTCGGCGTTGCCGGTCATGCTGATGACTGGTTCCAAATCAAGGAACTCAACAAGGAATACTGCGCTGTTCTCGGTCTCCAGAACAACTTCAGACTTGGCAGATATTTCGACCTCCACTTGGACCTCCAAGCCACTGCTCCTAAATGGTCTATTGAATCCAACTCTCCGAGATATGACAAGCGTTTGGTGCACTTCAACTTCTCCGGTGGCCTCGGCCTCACCTGCTACCTCGGTGGCCGTCACTTCGACCTCGTCGAAGCTTGCCCAGAAGTCAACTGCCCAGAAGTTAACTGCCCAGAAGCTACCGACTGCAGCTCATACCTCAGCCAGATCGAAGCTCTCCAAGCCAGAATCAAGGAACTTGAAAACCAAGGTCCTGAAGTCATCAACAATCCTTGCGAAAACATCGAGAGCGCTCCGTTCTCCATCTTCTTCAACAGAGATTCTTATGAGTTCAGAGACAGCAGAGATCTCAAGAACCTCGAAGCTCTTGCCCAAGCTGCCAAGGCCAACAACTACAAGATCAATCTGAGAGGTACCTGCGACGACGCTACCGCTACCAGCGAATACAACAAGAAACTTGCTGAAAACCGCTGCAACAAGGTCAAGGCTGAACTCGTGAAACTTGGTGTTGCTGAAAACAACATCACTACCGATGCCGTCGGTGGCGTCCACGAAGTGACTCCTGCCGAACACAACCGTCGCGTCCTCATCACTTTCTCAAAGTAATCTAACACTTAAAACTAAAAATGAAACGATTCATTATTGTATCGAGCCTCATCCTATTCTCAGCAGTTAATGCTATTGCAGGGGGGCGTATCGACTCGGTGCGTTATCTGACTTCAACATTTGGCCAAAACTGGTTCATTACCGCCAATGGTAGTGTTAACTGGTGGCAAGGGTCGGATAGAAATCCAGCCGGCAACTATACCGCCCTGAATGGACCCTCTTTCGGTGGTAGTTTAGGTCTCGGCAAATGGATCAATCATAACATCGCACTGCGCCTCTCCTACGATATCAACCAAGGTCAAAGCTTTATTAATGGAAGACATATCAATCTTACTGGTATCAACTTCCTTTATGGCGATGACCCGGTAGCAGATGAGAATGATCACTTCAAAACAAAGTTCATGTACCATAACCTGCATGGGGATGTGCTGGTGAGTCCTATCGACTTCTTCCAGGGCTATTACAACCCGAACAGGGTTTATACCCCAGTGTTGTTTATGGGTATGGGTGTCGCTTGTGTCTCAGAACATTTGTTTGTCCTGCAGTCACTGATCAACAAGGAAAAACGTAACTTCGAGTTCTCGTTTGATGCAGGTCTGATGAACAACTTCAGACTGAACAACTACTTCGACCTTAACCTCTCCTTCATCTGGTCAGCACAAGAATGGCACATTGACTCATGGTACTATGAATCTGGAGTGTATGACAACGACGCTCAAAGACCTAGATTCGCTGACTTCAACTACTCAGCACAACTGGGCCTCACTTGGTATCCTGGTGGCAGAATCTATGAACTTCCTTACAACTACGAAAAGGAGATGAAGGAATTCAGAGAACGCATCAAGTATCTTGAAGATGAACTTGGCAAGAAGCCTGCCGAAATCCACGACACAATCTTCCAGTTCGTCAATGTCACCGATACCGTCAGTGAGATCGTGAGCTTCCCGTTCTCCATCTTCTTCCACAGAGATTCCTATCAACTTATGTCAAGAAGAGATCTTGTCAACTTGAGAGAAATCGCTAATGTGGCTCTTGAAAAAGGATGGAAGATCCGTCTGAGAGGTTCGTGCGACAGTGCTACAGCCACACCGGCCTACAACCAACGCCTTTCCGAAAACCGTTGCCGTAAAATCCAAATGGAACTGATGGAAATGGGTGTCCCGGAAGATCAAATGATTTTGGTGCCAGTGGGCGGCGTCAAAGAATTGGATCCTACAGAATACGACCGTCGTGTTTTGATAGAACTGGTGAAAAACGCCAAGTAGTATCAAGTCAAAAAAACGTTAATCAAAGGCTGATGGATTTCCATCGGCCTTTGATTTTTTTTGCCGTTTTACCACGTTATTCAAAAATGATTCTTATTTTTGTAGTGTAATACGAACAACATTAAAAACGATCACAACATGAAAAAAACATTTTTGCTTCTCGCCGTCATGCTGATGCTCGGTAGCTCAGCATTCGCCATCGGTGGCATCGACCTCTCCGTTGGTCCAAAAATCGGTTACCAAACTGCAAAGCTTTCCTACCAGAAAAGCGACATCAAAGCCGGCTTCGCCAACAGCTTCACCCTCGGCCTGTTCGGCAGAGTGGAGTTCCAAGGACTCTACGTGCAGCCCGAAGTGCTTTGGTTCAAGAGTGCCAACATGTTCGATATGAACATTGACAAGAGCAGTGACGTATTGATGGGACTGGAATACCCGAACGGCGTACAGTTCACCATGACCAGAAATGCCATGAATATCCAAGTGCCGGTCTTGGTCGGCTATAAGTACGATGTCATGGACATTCTCGCCATCCGTGCTCAAGTAGGCCCCACCGCCAACTTCGTCATCCCTGGCAAGACACTGGTACAGAAATCAGTCGCTATGGAAGGCGCAGAACTCCCTGCCGCTCTTGAAGATGCTGAATTTGACACCAAAGGCATCGCTTGGGGTGTCCAGATGGGCGTCGGTGCCGACATCCTCGGCTTCACGCTTGACATCAACTACAACCTCGGCGTTTCCAAGATCTTCGGTGCTCGCATCATTGAAGGATTGGATACCAACTGGTCTAATGCCATTGACCTTGGCAACATTGACCAAACAAAGCAAAACATGTTCATGGTCACTGTCGGCTATAAGTTCTTGTAAGAAGGCAAAAGACAGAAGACAGAAGGCGGGAGAGTTTTCTTCCGCCTTTTTTATTATCTTTGTCACCTATTAATAATAAAGCCATGATTCCAAACCGCCTCTTCATCCGCAACAGAGCCAACTTGGCCGCCCAACTGCCACCTAAATCCATCGCCGTGTTTACCGCCAACGAACCCATGCCACGCAACGGCGACGAGTTCTATCCTTTCCGTCAACAATCCGACTTCTTTTACCTCACGGGCATCAACGAAGAAAATGCCTTCCTGCTCATCGCGCCAGACTATCCCGATGAAAGCCTTCGTGAAGTGCTTTTCATTGAACCCTACGATGAGGTGAAAGCCACTTGGCAAGGCGAGATGCTGGACGTAAGACAGGCTTCAGAGATCTCTGGTGTTAAGACCGTCAAAGGCAGCGATGCTTTTTATAGCGTGCTCAACGACATCGCTTTCTCCAGCTATGGTGACAACATCTTCTTGAACAGCTACGAGTACCCGAAATACGAGTGCGCCGTGGGAACTATCCAACAACGCTTTGTCAAGAAGATCAAGGAGCTGTACCCGATGCACCAATATGGCCGCACTGCCCCCATTCTGAATGCGCTGCGTATGATAAAGTCAGATGATGAGATTACCATCACGCAACAGGCATGCGACATTACCTCAAAGGCCTTCCGCCGTTGTTTGAAGACCGTCAAGCCCGACATGTTCGAATATGAAGTGCAGGCAGAGATTGAATACATCTTCAAACAGAACAATGCCACAGGACACGCCTACGCACCCATTATCGCTGGCGGAAAGAACGCCTGCTGCCTGCATTACTCGAAAAACCAAAGCCAGCTTCATGATGGCGATTTGCTGCTCTTCGATATTGGCTGCGAATACAAGAACTATTCTTCCGACTTGAGTCGCACCATCCCCGTGAACGGTAAGTTCACCGAAAGGCAAAAACAATGCTACAGTGCCGTTTTACGGGTGATGAAAGAGATTACCAAGCTCTATCGTCCTGGAGGCTGCATCAATGAGATCAACGAGACCACCCATCGCCTGATGGAACAAGAAATGATCCAACTCGGACTTTTCACCGAAGAAGACGTGAAGCATCAAGACCCCAATAAGCCATTGGAACGCAAGTATCTAATGCATGGCATGTCGCACCACATCGGATTGGATGTGCACGACAGCATCGATAAGTTCAAGTCTTTCGAGCCTGGCATGATCCTCACCTGTGAGCCTGGCATCTATATCCGCGAAGAAGGCATCGGCATCCGTATCGAGAACGACCTGCTCATCACCGAAGGCGAACCCATCAACTTATTTGAGGGCCTGCCTGTTGAAATTGAGGAGATCGAAGCTGCGATGCAACGATAAATCCGTGAAAATCGGCAGCACTTCCAAGTCGCCACGCAACACCTTATGGGTGTGAAACAGCTGTCTAAAGAGCCAGTTGGTCAATGGACTGTTCATCAGCCCAGCCAACTGACTAGCACTGAGAGGAAACGTGCCGTCCAACACCAGCATGTTGGCACTATTCAGAATATACCGCTGCCTAGTATCGCAATAAAACACCAAATCACTGGAGATAAAACGATAGATTAGCTTTACCGGTGCATGAAGCATCTCCATGGAAGCCATCTGCTGATATCGTGGAAAGTCTTTAGGATTGATATAAAGCTTTGCAGGGGACAAACGACCAGGGAGAATATCTTTCCCGCGATATACAGCTTTTAAACCTCCTCTACGCGAGCGTTTGCATCGGGTGGCGTTATTGCCCGTCACAATGCCCAAGCCCCATAAGGCATGTCCTTTCAGGGTAATGTAAGGCTGACGCATCAACTGTTCGATAAAAGCCATTTCGGGACCTGTCGTCCAGTAATTCAAGATGTGTTTCGGCATGGTGAAGAAGCTCTTTTGAGTCCGCTCAAATACATCGCCGCCATTGATGCAGGCTACTGTTCCTGCCTCATCAAAAGCTTTGTTTTGAACTACGATCGAGCAAGCCGAATACATGTTTTTAAACGGCTTCCCGTAATCCTTGATCTTGAGGATCGTCCTTTGGAGCACGGCCTTGCGGGCATCTTCATAAACGGCAATATTGAAAAACGACTCCGGCATCAGCAGTCCTGCTATGCCGTTGGGACTCAACACGGAAAGGATTGAAAACAGGAACAGCGAGCATGTATCCGTACTGTATCCGGCTTGATATTGTTTCACGAGTTTTGTCCGTTCTTCTTTGGGCAACTTCTTTCCCCAAGGCGGATTGGTGAAAACCAGATCGATACGAACATTCAGCTTGGAGCTCTCCTGAAAGAAATCCCCACAAACAATATTCGGAGTATCGTAACCTGTCAATGATTTGATACGCTTTCGAGCGATTAAAACAGCATTGGGATCGGTATCGAAGCCATAGAGATGCTCAGGGTTGACTCCTTTTTCCACCGCCTTAACCAGGAAGTTTCCCGTACCGCAACAAGGATCCAAAAACAGCGTCGCGGGACCAATCTCGACATCACGCAGCATATCATCGATGACTGTCATTGGCGTGTAGAAGACACCTTCTTTATTTTTATAGGACTCCGAAAGCATCGCTTCGTAACGGTCACACAAAGCATTGTCGAAAGCATCTGCCTTCAACGCCTCCTGAACGACACGATCCACCGCATTGGCATCGAACTCATCCTTATGCGATTTGTTGGCTCGAGCCTGCAATTTGATCTTGCCCGCGTACTTCTTTTGGAATCTTTTGACACTCTCGAGTGTAATATGATGATTCTCATCCAGATCCAAGAAACCTTCCTTTATCCAATTGGAAATGGTGATAGAAGAAACATGAAACAAGGCAGCTGTTTCTGCCGTAGTCAAGTCCAAATGTTTTTCCTTTTGTTTCTTCATATAATGCGCAAAATTACATATCTTTGCGTCAAGAAAAACAAAATTCCATAAAAAAATTTCAACATGTTCAATAAAGACGTTTATAGTGGTCGCCGCGCCACCTTGAAAAAAATGATTTCGAAGGGCATCGCTTTCTTCCCTGCCAATAATGAGGCGCCCTTCAACTATCCTGACAACACCTATATCTACCGCCAAGACAGCAATTTCTCCTATTTCTTTGGGCTGAATCACCCCGATCTGGTCGGTGTCATCGACTTTGAAACTGGTGAAGAAATCCTCTTTGGCGTGGATGTCACCATCGACGATGTGATCTGGTGCGGTCCCCTTCCCTCACTGCAAGAACAAGGCGATAGCATCGGCATCACCGACTGCCGCGACTTCAACCAATTTGGAGCCTACATCCAGCAAGCCTTGGCTCAGGGACGCATGATCCATATCCTTCCCACCTATCGTGGCGACACGCAGATTCAAATTTCAAACTGGTTGAACTGCAATGTCAACAAGGTATCCGAATTCGTCAGCTTGGAGCTCATCAAAGCCGTGATTGCCATGCGCGAGGTGAAGAGCGACATTGAGATTGCCGAGATGGAACGCGCCGCCAACACCGCATATTACATGCACACCACCGCCATGAAGATGTGTAAGCCAGGCATGGTGGAGCAAGACATTGCAGGCGTGGTGGAAGGTTTGTCTCTCTCTGGAGGCGGCCCCGTGTCATTCCCTGTCATCCTCAGCGTCGATGGTCAGACGTTGCACAACCACAGCCATCACAATGTGCTCAAGGAAGGACGCATGATGGTGTGTGATGCCGGTGCCGAGACGGAGAACTACTACGCCAGCGACTTCACCCGCACCACCCCCGTGGGCGGCAAGTTCAACCAACGCCAACGCGAAATTTATGAAATCGTCCTCGCAGCCAACCAGAAAGTAGCTGCCAATACCCGTCCATACATCCCGTATATGACCATGCACACCCTCGCCTGCCGCACCTTGATCGAAGGTCTGAAAGACGTCGGACTGATGAAAGGCGATATCGACGAAGCTCTGATGGCTGGTGCCCACTGGCTCTTCATGCCTCACGGCTTGGGACACATGCTCGGCATGGACGTGCATGACATGGAAGGCCTGGGCGAGACATACGTTGGCTATGACGACATCACGCCTCGTTCCACCAAGCAAGGCTTCAGCTGCCTGCGTTGCGGCAAGACACTGAAACCTGGATTCGTGGTCACCGACGAGCCAGGCATCTATTTCATCCCCACCCTCATCGATCTATGGAAAGCCGAAGGCAAGCATAAGGATTTCATCAACTACGAGAAGCTGGAGTCCTATAAGGACTTCGGAGGCATCCGCATTGAGGACGACCTGCTCATCACTGAAGATGGCTGCCGCATTCTTGGAAGACCGATTCCAAAGACCGTTGCCGAGGTCGAGGAAATCTGCGCCCAAGGTCGCGAATGGATCAAGATGCCAGGATTATATTAAAACTCCGTAACCAGTTTTACATTCACATATCGGGGGGTCAAGTAACTATTGATCCCCCATGATGTGTTATATACGTCCTTCACCCAAGTGAAAGAGACCGTGTTCGGCACGTTCAAAAGATTGAACACCTCTACGCTTGCATACATGTTCTTCACATAATTCAGCGGATTGCCCTTGCGGAAGCTGCTGCCTTCGTTGATCAGCTGTTTCACAAAACCGATATCCACACGTCGATAAGGTGGGTAGGTCATAAAAGGACGATAGTATTTGGATTCAGGATCGTTGACTGGCATACCTGTTCCAAAAGTCAAAGTCATGTTAACCTTCCAAGTCGGGGCATTGGGAATGTAATCCTGGAAAAACATGGAGAAACTTACCAACTGATTGGATGGTCTATAGTGCCAACCCGCGTCATCCCCATCGATGATCTCCCGACCTCTCATGAAAGAAAGACTGGCCCAACTGTCAATGCCTTTGACAAACTCGCCATTGATCTTGAAATCCAAGCCCGTGACATACCCTTTAGCCTTTTGGTCGGCATAATAGCGGATACGGACATTGTCGATGTCGTATGGAATGACGTTCTTCAGATACTTGTAGTAGGCCTCAGAGGTCAAGATAAATGGCCGTCCCCAAGCGTGAAACTTAAAGTCACTACCCAAGATGACCTGATACGACCGCTGCACGTCGGCATCCTTGTAAAGTGATCCGTCACGGTTACGGATTTCGCGATAGAAAGGCGTTTGATTATAGACACCACCGGAGAGGCGGAACACCAGATCACGACCTTCGAGATCAGGTTTGTATGCTATTCCCGCTCGCGGACTGACATACACCCTGTTGTTATAGCCCCAATAATTGGCGCGAAGGCCACCCGTCACCACAATTTCTCCATCGTTACGGACTGGGAATGTCAGAGATTGCTGAATAAAGCCATCCACATTATTGATTCCCAAAACATTATGAGAGCGATGGAACATATCCAACTCAATATCGGGCAACACCGTCGGCATCACTCCCGCATTGTCTAAAGGATGCGGCAGGTTGTATCCGGCCGAATCCACCATGTTCCACTCATTGACAATGTCGTCCACATTTTGGCGCTGGTAACGCAGTCCCCATTTCAGGACATTTTGGTCAAAGACTTTTGTTCCCTTGTGGTCGAAGTTGTAAACCTGAGCGTAAAATGAGTTGCGCGCATGTTTCAGATAGGCACCGGAACCCATATTGGCCACCACATTACCCTGGTCTTCAGAACCAAGTGAAGTCTCCACCTGACCAAGCCAATACTCTCCAAGAATATCATAAGTCTCCGTTTCGTAGGCAGAATAAGCTGATGCAATAAACTTCAGGTTCAAATCTTTATTGGGCTTGTACTCCAATGTCACTGCCCCCAACCCAGTAGTGTAGTCGTCCACTTCCTGACCTTCAAAATAAACATCCAGTCGCAGTACGTTATTGATCATACCGGTCTCCGCCGTTGAAGACTGAGGGACAAGGCAATAACGGTTCTTAGAGTAGTAGCCCAAGAATGAAAGATCCCACTGATGATTGAGTTTGTAGTTGAACAGCGCCTGGACATCGGTGAAATTAGGACGGTACGAGCCTTTTGTCTCCATCATATTCAAGGCGATGGCTGTGTTTTTGTAACGGGCACCGATCAGATAACTAAACTTGTCTTCACCCAAAACGCCTTCCACGTGAGCCTCTGCTCCAAGCATGCTCAACGAAAGGGATCCTGCCATCTCACGGGGCTTTTTGTAGGTAACATCGAGCACCGACGACATTTTGTCGCCATATTCCGCAGCAAACCCGCCAGCGGAGAACTCGATGTTGTTCACCAGCAACGAATTGACAAAAGAGAGTCCCTCCTGCTGTCCTGATCCCACAAGGAAGGGACGATATATTTCAATACCGTTGACATAGATCAAGTTTTCATCGAAATTACCGCCACGCACAGTGTATTGGGAGCTCAACTCATTGTTGGATATGACACCTGGCAGCGTCTTGATCAGGTTTTCAACACCACCGCCAATCGAAGGAAGCAAAGTCGCTTGTTTGGCATCAAGTCGCGTAAGGCTGGTGGCATCGATGGCACGATCGCTGATCACCACATCGGGAAGGTCGGTCATGACAGACTTCAGCGTGACGTCCAACTTGCGCTTTTCTCCAGCTTTCAGCCTTACTGGAACTTGTTTGGGTTCGTAGCCCACAAAAGAGAAGTTGATTACCAGCGCTGTATCGGAAAGCACTTGCAATTCATAAGCGCCCCTAGCATTGGTGGTCTGACCCACCAGCAACTCGGTCACAACCACATTAGCCATCTCTATGGGATGGTTGTGCTCGTCAGTCACCTTGCCATAAACCGTAGCTGTCGGCAAATGCTGCGCCATGGCCGACAATGAAAGGAATAATAGCAAAAGGCAAAGACGAATGCGCATATTTGGATAACTCGAATTCCTGTATTTTATTATTTCAAACAAAAAAAGCCGCCGTGCAAGCGCGGCAGCTATATCTTAATCTGTTCAGAGGGAGATTACCAACGGTTTAAGTTGCCCTTTTCTGCAGCGTCCATGATAGCAGCATACACACCCTTCTTGTTGATGGTGCGCAGACCGGCGGCAGAGACCTTCAGAACAACCCATTCATCCCATTCAGGAACGTAGAACTTCTTGATCTTCAGATTAGGTTCGAAAGTTCTCTTGGTTCTCTTGTTTGAGTGAGAAACGTTATTACCTGTGACGGTCTTTTTACCTGTAATTTGACAAACTTTTGACATGACTCTATTCCTTTAATAATTACAATTGTCTTCTTCAAAACGGACTGCAAAAGTACAGCTTTTTTTTGAATTACAACTATTTTTTTTGGTATTTTTGCATTCTCAAAGCGGAAAGCCGTGAAATTGAAAGAGATTTATAGCCGACATCCACGTTTTGTCTGGTATGCCATCTTCGGCATTATCAGCACAGGGTTGGAGTTTGCCATCTATGCGGTGCTTTGCAAGTATATCCCCTATCTCTATGCCAACATCATCGGTTTTCACTGCGGTGTAATTTGCAGTTTTCTGCTGAATCGGAAGTTCAATTTCAAGAAAGAGGACAAGACCGTCCTGCGTTTTACGTCGTTTTACCTGATCCAAATCATCTGCTTGGCACTCAATTCGTTGATCTTGTACCTGTGCGTGGATGTCGCCCATTGGAACCTAATGGTCTCCAAAGGCCTGTCCATCGTCTTGACGGCCTTACTCCCATTTTTCCTCAACAAATACATCACTTTCGGAAAACGCTTCTGACTTCTATCTTCTGAATTCTTACTTCTGCTCCAAATGTACATCGACTTGCGGGAATGGAAAGTGTAGCCCTTCTTTCGGAAGCTCCTTATAGACCTTTTCATTCATGCTGAAAAACACCGGCCAATAGTCAGCTGATTTCACCCACACCCTGACTTTCAGATCCACAGAGCTGGTGTTCAAGGTGGAAATCTCCACAAATGGCACAGGTTCTTTCAAGATACGTTGGTCTTCTCCACAAAGACGGAGCAACGCCGACTTGGCTTTGTCATAATCGTCACCATAAGCGATGGAATAGGTCCAATCGACACGCCGCGTCTCCTCTTTGGTATAAATCGTCATCACGCCCGTTGACAGGATGCCGTTCGGAATATGAACGACTTTATTATCTACGGTAAGCACGACGGTATTGAAAATCTGGATCTCCTTGACTACGCCTTCCTGTCCCTGTGCTGAGATAAAGTCCCCCACCCTGAAAGGCCGGAACAAGATGATGACAACACCGCCAGCGAAGTTCTGCAGGGTGCCGCTCAACGCCATGCCCACTGCCAATCCCGCTGATGCCAACAGCGCCACCAACGAGGAAGTGTTGACACCCAAAATACTGATTATGAATATAATAAGTATAAAATTCAATACGAACGAAATCAAGTTTGAGAAAAAGCTATGCAAAGTGGGATCGGCACGCTTTTTCAGCAACCCATTAGCCAGTCTGTTCTTAATCAATTTGATGATCCATCTTCCAATGATAAAAACCAAGATGGAAACCAATATCTTGATGCCCAACGGCACCAGATAGTCTTTGACCAGTTGGGGCAGCCACACGTTGACTGGTGTTTCACGCAACATCTGGACGGTCTCCGCCATGGCCTGGACCGTGGAATCGTTCGAAATCGTCTCTGTTACTTGGCCGGCAATAGTATCGTTTTCTAACATCGCATTGTTTTTTGAATGCGCAAAAATACAACAAAAAAAATTACTAATATTGCAGCATGAAAAACTCTTGGAAAGACTTTCTGAAAGATCCAAAGAACCGGAGCACGGTGGATGTGGGATTGTTCATCATCCTTATTTTAAGCTTCCACTTCATTTACTTGGGCTGGCAGGCCGTGGAGTTTTGGCCCATAAAAAAAGCCATCGATCAGCTGAGCCTTTGGTCCGTGAACCTGTTGTTTGACCAATCTTGCTGGGTATTACAGCATGTTTTCGGCATTGACATCACAACGATAACTGACCATCGACTAATTGCCGCCTTAAGCAAGGAAGGCTCTTTAGTCAATGTGGTCATCGCACCTGAATGTGCCAGCTTGAAACAATGGTTACATTGGCTGTTTTTGATGCTGATTTTCCCAGGCCCTTGGAAGCACAAAGCTTGGTACATCCCTGCTGGTTTGGTCATCATTGAGTGGACCAATGTGGTACGTATCTGCGGCATCCTGATGATGCAGATACAATGGCCCGGACCCAACACTTTTCATATTGCCCATGACTACATCTTCAAGGCATTCTTCTATTTCGTCATCTTCTTGATGTGGGTGCTGTGGGTGGAGAAATTCAAAAATAAAAAAAACAACAATGAATAACGACATCATTTTCATCCTCGACGCTGGCGGCACCGGATTCAAGTTCTCCGCCGTAAAAGACTATAAAGAGATCATTGATCCTTTCACCATCCCATCGGCTGCAGAGACCCTCGAAGAAGTCTTGCAGAAGCTCATCTATGGCTTCCATGAGTGCGAGGCACGTTGCGGTTGCCAGCCCAGAGCCATCAGTTTCTGTTTCCCGGGTCCGGCTGACTATCCCAACGGCATCATAGGCGATTTGCCCAACTTGCCTACTTTCAGAGGTGGCGTGGCACTGAAGCAGCTGCTTGAGAATGAGTTCAAGGTGCCAGTATACATCAACAACGACGGCGACCTCTTCGTTTACGGAGAGGCCCTCGGAGGACTACTTCCGCAGGTGAATGAGATGCTTGAGAGGCAGGGAAATCCGAAACGTTACAAGAATCTGTTCGGCGTCACTTTGGGCACCGGCTTCGGTGGCGGCATCGTCATCGACAAGGTGTTGCTCAACGGCGACAACAGTGCCGGAGGTGAGATCTGGTGCTCACGCAACTGCCTCTACCCTGACACGATCGCCGAAGACAGCGTCAGCATCCGTGGCGTGCGCCGCGTCTATGCCCGTGAGTCAGGCATCGCTTTCGACGATGCTCCACAGCCTTACGACATCTTCAAGATCGCCCAAGGTGAACAAGAAGGCCATCAAGAAGCTGCCCTGAAAGCCTGGGGTGAACTCAGCACCGTCTTGGCCGATGTGATCGGCAACGGCCTCCGTTTCACTGACGGATTGGTGGTCATCGGTGGAGGGCTCTCAGGTGCCTGGCCCATTTTCTTGCCCATGCTCATCAAAAAACTGAACGAGCCTTATACCGACCTCAACGGCAACACCATTCCTCGTATGGAGACTGAAGCTTTCAATTTGGAAGATGTCAATGGCTGCCTTCGTTTTGCCGAGAAAAGCGGAAAGATGATCACCGTTCCTTTCAGCGAGCAGCAGGTGTGGTATGATCCTACAAAACGCGTAGGCGTAGGCATCACCAAGCTCGGGACTTCTTCAGCCGTCGCTATCGGCGCCTACGCCTATGCGATGAATCAACTCGGTTGAACTATTTCACTTTCTTGAAGTGTAAGGCTACCGTCATATCGTCATCAAGTTCTTCAACCATTCCAGTACGTTCTAAGGTCAAGGCCTTTTCGGTCAGCTCCTTAATGATCATTGTTTCGTATTCCTCATTTCCTTCTTCATCGGTGACTTGTACGGTCAATTTATCACCATCAATTGAATAAGGAAGACCTTCCTCAACATCAGCATCCATATTAACCATATACACCTTGCCATCATTCCGGAATTCAAGCACTATAGGTTCCGCATCTTCCGCATCAGCACCCAAAAGCTCATAAAACTCTTCCATCGTAAGATCCATATTATAGCCACCTCCAGAAATAGAGATGGAACTAATTTCCCATTTACCAATAATAAGCTTGTCTTTGCCTTTACTGCATGAGGTCAAAGCCGTCATGCCAATCACAAAAAGAACCATAGCCATGATTTTCATTGTCTTTTTCATCTGATTATCCCTGATACGTGTCGGGCGCAACCATTAATCGTTAAACGCATGCAAAGATAACGCTAATTATCATTTTTTATTGGAAAATGGTTTAACTTTGCCTTAAAATCATTGTTCCATGAAAAGAATAATTCTTATCGCACTGATATGCTCTTTGCTCAGTGTTTCCTGCACGAAGAAAGAAACTGACCCCGAAGTCATCGCCATGCGCAGACTGGTCAACCGAGTGATTCCCGAATTCTCTGATCAGATTAAGCTCGAACGGCTAAACGACACCGTTGACCGTTATGAGTTTGAGACGGTAAAAGACAAGCTTGTCATCCGAGGCAACAATGCCAACAGCATGGCCGTGGGTTTGAACCGATACCTTAAATATTATTGCCATGCCGAGTTCCCGTGGTTCATGGAAGAAGCCTTGGAGATGCCCGCCGAATTACCCCAAGTGCCAGCCAAAGTCAGCGAGAAAGCCCGTGTTCCCGAGCGTTTCTTCTTGAATTACTGCACTTTCGGCTACACCATGCCCTGGTGGAGTTGGGAACAGTGGGAACATTTCATCGACTGGATGGCGATGAATGGCATCAACCTGCCTTTGGCCATCACTGGGCAGGAATCCGTCTGGTATGAGGTTTGGAGCGAGCTCGGACTCACCGACGAAGAGATCCGCAGCTACTTCACAGGTCCTGCCCACCTGCCTTGGCACCGCATGCAGAACATCGACCGCTGGGGAGGTCCCTTGCCAATGTCATGGCTCGAAAACCAAAAGGCCCTGCAACAAAAGATCGTTGCCCGCGAGCGCGAGCTGAATATGAAGCCCGTGCTTCCTGGCTTTGCCGGACATGTTCCGCCCTGCATCAAACGACTCTATCCCGATGCGCCTTTGGCTTCTCTAGGCGACTGGGCGGGCTTCGATAGCACCTGCTGGTGCAAGTTCCTCGACCCGCTTGATCCGCTCTATACCGAGATCCAGCAAAAGTTTATCGCCAAGCAGACCGAATTCTACGGTACCGACCACATCTATGGCATGGACATCTTCAACGAGATGATCCCACCCAGCTGGGAACCCGATTATCTGGGACGTGTCAGCCGCCAGGTGTATGAATCATTGGAAGCAGCCGACCCCGAAGGCCGTTGGCTGGAGATGACCTGGCTCTTCTGGAACGAACGCCAATATTGGGATGTCGACAACCGCATCGAAGCTTACATCACTTCATTCCCCAAGGACCGTCACCTGCTCCTCGATTACTACTGCGAGCGTCAACCGATCTGGGAGCGCACCAACAGCTACTACGGTGTGCCTTACATCTGGTGCTATCTCGGCAACTTCGGAGGCAACTCCATGCTCGCCGGCAACCTCGACACTGTCAACGTCCGCATCGAACGCGCTTTCGAGAAAGGCGGCGACAACTTCGTGGGCATCGGCTCCACCTTGGAAGGCTTCGACTGCAATCCCTTCATGTATGAATACGTATTCGAGAAAGCCTGGGACAGCCCACTGCACAAAGACGTGGATGCTTGGGTGGCACGTCTCGCCGACCAACGTGGCGGCAAGGAAGAACCAAACATGAGAGAGGCTTGGAAGCTGCTGGCCGACAGTGTGTATAACAAGGTCTCGTCACCAGGCCAGACCGTACGCATCAACCAACGGCCCACTATGGGCAACATCAACGAATACCGACAGTATTACGTGGCACCAACTTACAAATACAACAACCTCACGCTACTCAACGTACTAGATGAACTGTTGGCCGCCGACTGCGACACCCGCGCCCGCCATTTCGACGTGGTCAACATCACTCGTCAATTACTGGGCAACTATTTCAGCGACCTTTATGCCGACTATGTAAAGGCTTATAAGGAAAAAGAATATGACAAGCTGCATCAGATTGAGGCCACCATGACCTCCATCCTCGACGACACTGACAAAATTCTTGCCACCGAAAGTGCCTTTCTCGTGGGCAGATGGATCAAAGATGCCCGTGCCATCGGCACTACCGAGGAGGACAAGGACTACTTCGAGAGCAATGCCCGTAACATCATCACCACTTGGGGAGAGGAAGACGCTTTGCTCAACGAATACGCAAGCCGTGCCTGGGCTGGTCTCACCGAGACCTACTACGCCTACCGCTGGAAGGAGTTCTTCAAGGATGTGGATGCCGCCATCAAGGCCAAGAAGCCATTCGACGAGAAAGCTTATCATGAACGCATCTGCAAGTATGAAGGACAATGGTGGCGTGAACGCCTCGGCAGCTTCAGCGCCGAACCCCAAGGCGATGCCATTGCGCTAGCAAAAGAGATTGTGGAAAAGTACCGCCAGCAATTAGAGTATTACTATACTCCTAACTCCCAACTCCTCACTCCTCACTCCTAAAAACTTTCCTCTGCGTCAGCATCAAAACGAAGGCCAATGCTGCGCCTAGCACATCGGAGATCGTCATGGAGGCCCACACACCAGTCAAGCCCATCTTGCCCATATCCTCAAACAAAGGCGGGATGATGTAGATCATGGGAAGAAGGAAGAGCACTTGACGTGAGAGACTCGTCACAATGGCGATCCAAGGTTTGTCAATGCTCTGGAAGAAGTTGGAGTTGGTGATCGTGAAACCTACCAAGGCGAACATCACCAAGATGAAACGCATGGCGGGAACAGCAATGTCGATCAGCTCCTGTTCCTTGGTAAAAGCACGCAGCAAAATCTGAGGTATGGCCAAGGCCAACACTGCCGCCACCATACCGATGATGACATTCACTTTCATCGTCAAAGCGTAAACGGCCTTCAAACGATGCGGATGACCAGCTCCGTAATTATAGCCTGCAATAGGTTGCATGCCCATGCATACGCCAAGGATCAGCATGACTGCCAAACTGGCGAAGGTGTTGATGATGCCGTAGGCACCCACCGCCAAGTCACCGCCGTAATGAATCAACTGACGGTTGAGCAAGGCCACCACACCCGATGCAGCCACATTCATCAGGAAAGGACTCATGCCGATAAGCAGGATATTACGAAAGATGTAACCCTTGGGCCTCCAAGCATGACGACGAAACCGGATGAAAGACTTCGGCTGGATGAAATGCAGCACCGCCACAATGGCAGAGCAAGTCATGGAGATGGTAGTGGCCCAAGCGGCACCAGCGATACCCCAATCCAAGCCATAGATGAACAAGGCGTCAAGGATGATGTTCAGGATGGCACCACCGGCCAAGATCCACATTGATTTGGTGGGATATCCAGAGGCACGGATCAGGCCCGTAAGGTTGAACGTCACCGTTGTCATGAACATGCCAGGAAGCACGATGTCCATGTATTCACGGGCATATCCGATGGTTTCTTCAGAGGCACCGAACATCGTCAGGATCCGGTCCATGAACACATAACCGCCAGTGACAAAGAGGATGCCCAAGAGGAAGGTAAGGATCATGCTATTGCCCAGGATCTTCTCCGCCCAGTTGACATCTTTCTTTCCCAACACGATGGACATTCGCGCCGAAGAGCCGACACCAACCAAAGAACCGAAAGCATGGACGATGTTCATGATCGGCATCGTGATGGCCAATCCGGCAATCGCCAACGCCCCGACACACTGTCCCAGGAACACACGGTCGCAGATATTATACACCGAAGCGATGATCTGGCTAACGATCGAAGGCATGGCATACGCCCACAATAGCTTCTTTATATCTTTGGTTTCCAGTTCTTTAGTTCTATCCAGCTGTTCCATTCGCTACTTCTGAATTTTGAAACGGCAAAATTAGAGTTTTTTTGTTAATTTTGCGCCCTAATTCCATTGAACCTGAAAAGGATTTCGCATGAAACCACGCATACAACTGTTGACCCTTCTGCTTCTGTCATGTCTTCTGACCCACGGAAGCACCACCGTCAACACAGATACCATCCCAATGCCCTCCAAGATGATGGAGTTGCCTTCCGTGGTGAAAAACTACGGCGACCGTGCTGGAACATGGGGGCTGCCAACCTTGATAGCACTGCGCTATGGCTTGACCGTAAATGACACTTTAGACGAACGTCTGGATGATGACGCCGCGGCCAAAGCCGCTACCCGATATCTTTATGACCTCTATGCGGAATTCGGCGATTGGGACCAGTGCTTTTTCGCCTATCTGTACAGCCCTGCCTACGTCAGAAACCTTCAGGCAAGGCATCTCGACACCATCATCAGTAACTTCGACATACAGCGTTATCGC
Organism: uncultured Bacteroidia bacterium; assembly: GCA_902800965.1. Classification (GTDB taxonomy): domain Bacteria; phylum Bacteroidota; class Bacteroidia; order Bacteroidales; family F082; genus Limimorpha. The sequence goes on from CADCGK010000002.1 coordinate 244,601, forward strand.
GACAGCTTCAGGGGAAAGCCCTATATCCCCTCTACGGTCAAAAAGACTGTGGTCGCCAAGCCCAAACCGCCCAAGGCCAAAGAAAAAGCCAAGGAGCCCAAGTACATCACCTACGTCGTTCAAAAGGGCGACACGTTGAGCAAGATCGCCAAGAAATACCGTGTCACCGTGAAGGACATCATGAAGTGGAACAACCTGAAGAACGACCGTATTCGTGACAAACAAAAACTGAAGATCCGTCAATGAAAGCGCATCATACCTTATTTTTCATCCTATCAATATTCATCCTCTTGGGTTTGGGTTGGTACCTGTTCCCTTCCGAAGGAGTGAAGGTCGGTGATCTAGCGCTGAGATTCCCTTCCTACGAGGAAGACAAGATGGGAACCCCTGAAGAGATCAACGTGGACTCCGTCCTCAACGATGTCAGCAAGAGTCTGGAGATGCGTGTTTCCGAGAACCTTCTCGACAGTCTCGAATACTATCGCGATTATCTGACCATCAACCCCAACAGGATTTACCTTCCGGATGACGATTACACATATTTCGACGACCTGTTCCGCCTTTTTGATGCAGCCAAAAAAGATGACACCATCTATCGCATCATGCACTATGGCGATTCACAGATCGAAATGGACCGCATCTCCTCCGTGCTCCGCCAGCGTCTCCAGGAGATCTTCGGCGGTTCCGGACCCAACATGATTCCTGCCATCCAGCGTGTCTCGACCATCTCCGTTACCCAAAGCTATTCTGGTAATCTCACTAGATATGCCATCATCGCCGATTCCACCAGTCGTCGCGCCTCGCATGGCCGTTATGGAGTGCTGACCCAGTTCTCGCAGACCAGCGGGCAGTCCAACATCAGCTTCAGCAAGACCAAGAACTCACGCGCTTTCGATAATGCCAAAGAGTTTTCCCGCATCTCCCTGCTGATCGGCAACAACAGCGAAGGTTTCAAAGCCTCGTTGAAAGCCGACACCATCAAAGGTGAAACAAAGGTGTGTTCCGCCAATGCCGGCGTGTCGTTGCTCACTTGGGATCTACCCGTCGATGTCAGCCGCGGCACCATCACCACGACCGGCAATGCCGAGATCTACGGTGTTTTGCTTGACGGCAAAGAAGGCATCGCATTGGACAACTGTCCTTTGAGAGGTTGTTCGGGAACTATCTTTACGAGAATCAACAAAAAGGTGATGGAAGAGTCGTTCAAGCTGCTGAACACCAAATTGATCATCCTGCAGTTTGGTGGCAACCGGATGCCAAGCATTTACAACAGCAAGGCCATCAGCAGCTACATGAAAGAGCTCGACAAGCAGATCAACTACTTCAGGGAAGTCGCACCGCAAGCCACCTTGCTGTTCATCGGCCCAGCCGACATGGGCAAGAGCTACAACGGCAAGATAGGCACTTGGAAGGGTCTTCCTGAGCTCAACGACTCCATCAGGGCCATGGCTTTACGCAATGAAGTGGCCTATTGGGACATGTTCCACGTGATGGGTGGAGAAAACTCCATGGCACAATACGTCAAGCACGACCCGCCTCTGGGCAGCCCCGACCATATCCACTTCACCTTCCGCGGCGCGCAGGAGATTGGCAACAACCTGGCGAAATCACTGGTCATCTACTACGATTTCTACAAGCTTCGCCAAAGGCTTCCCAACGAGTCTTTCGATGAATTCATGCACAAAGACCGTGCGTTGATTGAACAAGAGAAAGAGGCCAGGAAAAACAAGTTCAAACCAACCAACTATTATTACAAATGAAACGTCTGATCCTCATCATATTATTGTCATTCAGTGTGACTGTGGGCTTGTTCGCTCAAGGTCCCATGAGGGTTTCGGTTCCCGATTATCCCTTCACCAATTTCGATCGGAACCAGCTCATCTATCCAGGTGACAGCATTAACATGGAGCACTTCTTCGACAAGCTGGACGATGTGCTGTTCACTGGAAAGAGCCATGTCAGCATCATGCACATCGGAGGATCGCATGTTCAAGCTGGTGTCTTTTCACAGGAGATGCGCGACAACCTACTCAACCTCCTTCCTGGCATCACTGCAGGACGTGGTCTCGTCTTCCCTTACATGAGCACCAACACCCCTGCCAGTTACTATGTCTTCAGCGAAGGCGACTGGAGTTATAACCGTAATGCGATCCCCTTCGACACCCGACTTGGACTGGCTGGCGCTTCCGTCACCACCTCCGACCCCGATGCCAGCTTCTGCATCGTCACACGCGCCAAAAGACCGAGGGACATCACGCCTGTATTTGACTTCAACCTTGTGAAGATCCTAGGTTACGGTGATAATGAAAACATCGTCCCTGTAGTGCATTACAATGACATGGTCCTTCAGGGCACCTATAGCGAGGAAGAAGGTTCCTACACCTTCCAGCTTCCCGACTTCACCGATTCGCTGTATGTCGATTTCAACAAGGTCCCTGGCACCTTCACGGTGACGGGCGTCTATCTCGACAATGGCATGCCGGGCATCACCTACCACGGCATCGGCGTGAACGGTGCTAGGGTGGATTCCTACCTCAAATGTCTGGATCTGGAACGCGACATGCGTCTGGTGAACCCCGACCTCGTCATCTTTGGCATCGGTATCAACGACGCTGCCGCCGACACCTTCACCAAAGAAAAGTTCATCCGCGACTACGACGCCTTGATTGAAGTGATCCATAAAGTCAACCCCAACTGCGCCCTGATCTTTGTGACCAACAACGACAGCTACAAGAAAGTCAGCCGCAGGAGATACGAAGTCAACCCCAATGGTCTCATCGCCGAAGAGGCTTTCATGGAGCTAGGCAGAAAACATGATGGCGCCGTTTGGGACTTCTTCGACCTCATGGGGGGACTGAGATCCATGCAGCAATGGCAAAACGAAGGCATTGCCCAAGCCGACAAAGTGCATTTCACCAACGCTGGCTATTGCCTGATCGGAGATCTCCTTTTTAATGCATTGATGGACAGATATATGGAGCATCTGAAGAACAAAAACAGATGATGAGCTTTTCCGACATAGCACTTGAGTTCTTTCAGAAACTGTTCTCGTTCGACAAGGCACACCCCCTGTTGTTCACCCAGTTCTATTTCTGGGCTTTCTTCGCCATTGTCTTCGCGGTGTTCAGCCTGATCAAGAACAAAAGCCTGCTTCGGAACGCCTTCCTGTTTTTCGTCAGCCTCTTCTTCTACTACAAGACCAGCGGCCTCTTCACGCTGATTCTGATCTTCATCACCCTATACAATTTCTTTGGGGCGAAGTGGCTCAACTCGCGAAAGAAAGACGTCAGCCGGAACATCGTGCTGGCCATCAGCGTCATCGTCAACCTTTCCATCCTGTTTTACTTTAAGTACGCATACTTCATCACTGATGTGGTGAACAACCTGTTCGGTGCCCATTTTAAGGTGTTTGACGTGTTCTCATGGATTGGCAACCAGATGACTGGCACCAACCGTTTTAGTGTGGATACCATCCTGCTACCTGTAGGCATCTCGTTCTATACCTTCCAGGCCATCAGCTACATCATGGATGTGTATCGCAAGCGCATCGAGCCCGTGCGGAACATCCTCGACTTCGGCTTCTATGTCAGCTTCTTCCCCCAGCTGGTCGCCGGTCCTATCGTCAGGGCTAACGAGTTCATTCCCCAGCTGCACAAGAAGTATTTCCTGAGCCGGAAACAGTTTGGCATCGCCGTGTTCTGGATCATGAACGGCTTGGTGAAGAAGATTGTGTTGAGCGACTATATCGCGGTGAATTTCATCGACCGTGTCTTTGAGGATCCGCTGCTGTACTCGGGATTTGAGAACCTCTGCGCCTTGTTTGGCTACTCCTTGCAGGTGTATGCCGACTTCTCGGGATATACCGACATCGCCATTGGCGTGGCCATGCTGATGGGCTTCTATCTGCCCAAGAACTTCAACTCGCCCTACAAGGCCAAAAGTCCCGGTGAGTTCTGGAAACGCTGGCACATGTCGCTTTCCCGTTGGTTGCAGGATTATCTTTACATCCCCTTGGGCGGCAACCGCAACGCCACTTTCGGTTCGTTCTGCATCATCATCATGATCGCCGCCATTGCCGTGTTCTTGAGCGGCAGCTGGTGGGTCGGTCTGGGTGTGCTGGTCCTCGCCCTCATCATCGCCTTGGTGGCCATCTTCAAGCCTGAGAAACGAAAGAAGATCACCACCAACATCAACGCCATGGACACCATGCTGTTGGGTGGACTTTGGCATGGCGCCTCATGGAATTTCATGATCTGGGGTGGCTTGAACGGCATCGGCATGATCTTCTACAAGTTCTGGAAAGACTGGAGTAACGCCACCAGGACACTGTTCATCCTCTTGGTCACCATCACCTTGAGGCTGCTGAGCATTTACGTGCCACAGCCCGTGTTCAGCATGTTCTTCGTGTGGTGCTTCATCATCCTTATCGGAAACATCATCAGGTTGTTATATCATCTGATTTTCAAGAAGAAAGCAGCCACAGACGCTTTCAAATGGCTAGCGAATGCTTGGGCAATCTTCCAGACCTTTACCTTCATCACCTTCACCCGTCTGTTCTTCCGCAGCGGCTCCAACCTCGACCCTGCCGAAGCCAATGAAACGGCTTGGAACACCGCCAAACACATGGTCAACCAGATCGGCAGTCACTGGGATCTCAGCAAGATTGGCGACATGGCATGGCAGTACCGTAATGTGTTTTTGATGATTGTCTTAGGAATGGTGATCCACTGGCTACCAGAGAACTTCAAGCGCCGTTATCGCATCTGGTTCGCCAAGATGCCATTGCCATTGATGGTGGTTGTCTGCGCCCTGATTGTTTTCGTGATCTATCAGTTCATCACCGCCGACTTGCAGTCGTTTATCTACTTCCAGTTCTAATCTTTCAGTTTTCCTTTCTCCACCGCCCGGTTGTAGAACCTTCTTCGCAACCTGGAATCGATGGGGTAGCAATCGAAATCTCCACTATGGAGGTCGCAATCGAAGAACGTGTCGATCTGTGAGATGAACAAATGATCGTAACGGATTTTCTTGCTTTGTTGGGCATCCATCATGAAACCGATGATCTCTTCGACTTCGTCGGCCACCAAGTCATATTTCGTGAAGACATACAGGCCAAATTCCTTGAAGTCCCCGTAAAAACCATTGTCGATCTTCCACATCTTGCTCTCGAGGATGCGTTTCATCGGCAACGCCAATGCCCAGTAGTTGTATTCGTTGGAGCCCACAGTGTAGTTCATGCCCAGACCGTAAGAATAGCCGCTTTCTTGGATCTTCAGCAGGTCTTCGTTGACCTCTTTCACTGGACGGCCAGCCATCTCGTTGATGAGCGAGTTGGCCACGTTCCTGTCCTCGGTGATGGCACGCGTCACCTCGATACCGATGCCTTGTGCTACATCCTGCAAGTCCGGACGGTCGGCGTTGACCAAGTGCGAGTAACGCTTGCCAAGCAGCGACCGTAGCGAGCACATCGCATAACGTTCAAAGAAACAAGTGTCGAATTTAGGCTCCATAGGTCAACCTTAAATCATTGAATAATCAATTGTTCCCAGCGGATTTTCGGAACGAATTGCGTCCCTTTGTCGTCGCGGTAATAAGCCAGCTTCTCCCCTTCGTCAACAGGTTGCAGCTTGATTTTCTCATTGCCTTTTCCGATGGCGAGGATCAGCAAGGGCTCGTAGGGCAGGTTGAACGCTTCTGTGATCTTAGCCTTGTTGAAGGCTCCTATCATGATGCCATTAAGTCCCATCTCCGTAGCCTTCAGCAACATGCTCTGCGCTGCGATGCCGAGGTCGATATCCACAAACTTGTTTTCAGCGATGGTCGAGCAGATGATGATGAAGGCGTTCGGCTCCGTTCCTTCGAAAGGCAGATGCAATTCCGGCAAGAGGCCTCCCAATTTCATGTTTTGGACGATGTGTTCGGCGCCTGTCTCCTGGGTGACAAGCTTGAAACGCAGCACCTGTTGGTTCTTCGCCGAGGCGATCTTGGTGTTCACTGCAACAATGCGTTCCAGCATCTCCTGTTTTACCACAAAGTCTTTCTTGTAACCCCGGAAGCTGCGGTTCTTCTCCATCAGCGATTCCAATGAAGCATGTTTGATCACGGTCTTTTTGCCGCCTTTCCCAAAGACCTCTTCATAACGTTTTTCCAAATATCCGTCAGCCATAGTCTGATTTACAATTCGTTCGAGCAAAGATAGGAAAAATCATTAAATTTGCACCTATGAAACGCACTATAATTCTCATTCTATCTTTGCTTTGCCTGGTATCATGCGGCAAAATCGAGGTCAGCTTCGTCAATCCCAAGGTGGAGCAACAATTCAAGCCACAAGCGTTGGCCACTGCGCAGCCACGTTTTAGCTGGAACTATGGTACCGAAGCTGAAAACGTGATCCAAACGAGCTATCGTATTCTTGTAGCATCCACGTTGGAAAACGCTCAGAAAGGCTTTGGCGATCTATGGGATTCCAAAGAAGTGCCGTCAAATCAGATGCTCTATATCCCATACGAAGGGAAGGCCTTGAAAAGCCGTGACAAGGCTTTCTGGAAGGTGATCGCTACCGTCACAAGCAATGGCAGCCATAGGACGAGAATTGAAAGCGAGGTCCAATCTTTTGAGATCAGCCTATTAGATCCAAACGATTGGCAAGCAAAGTGGATCGGTTATGAGTTTGACGACGATATCTTGACAGGGCACACCCGACTGGCTGCACGCTATCTCCGCAAGGAGTTCGAGTTAGCTGCAGCCATCAGCGAAGCTAGGCTTTACGTCAGCGGCATGGGTGTGTACAGTGCTTATTTGAACGGTGCTGAGATTGCTCCCGAGGAACTTCTGAAGCCGACGCTTTCATGGTATCCAAAACGGGTATATTTCAACACCTACGATGTGACTGAGATGCTCCATGAAGGCGAAAACGCCATCGGCATCATCCTTGAAGGGGGACGTTTTTCGACCATGCGCAACACTCCCAGTCCCAACGGCTGGGATGGGACCGAGTACATCCCGAGTTTCGGCACTCCAAAATTATGCTTTCAGCTTGAAATCACATATCAGGACGGGCATAAAGAGATGATCGTTAGCGATGAATCTTGGAAGATCACCAACCGTGGTCCCATCCGAACCGCTAATGAATACGATGGCGAGACCTACGACGAGAATTATGAACTTGGCGATTGGACCTCGACTGGCTATGATGATACCGATTGGCTCCAAGCCGAACTGGTAGAAGCCCCTGAAGGCCAGCTCAGCCCACAACCCAATCCCAACATCACCGTGATGGAAAAGTTGAAGCCAATAGTGCTGTTCCAAAAAGGCGACAAATGGATGCTCGACATGGGACAGAACATGGTGGGCTTCATCGACATGAAGCTTCATGACCAGCAGCCTGGCGATACCATCACCCTTCGTTTCGCCGAGCTCCTCACTCCAGACAGTCTGCTTTACACCGCCAACCTCCGTGGAGCAGAGTGCACGGACAGGTATGTCATTGCGAGTGGTAGTCGTCGCAATGACGATTATCACCCCTCTTTTGTCTATCACGGATTCCGATATGTTGAAATATCAGGTTTGAGAGAAAAACCATCTATCGACGACTTCGAAGGTTGGGTAATCTACGATGAGATGCCCACCACGGGCTCGTTCGATTGTTCCAACGAAGTCATCAACGCCGTATATCACAACGCCTATTGGGGCATCCGAGGCAACTACCGCAGCATGCCCACCGACTGTCCCCAGCGCGACGAGCGCATGGGCTGGACAGGCGACAGGACGACGGGCAACTACGGCGAGTCCTACATCTTCAACAACCATCAACTCTATGCCAAATGGCTCGCCGATGCCGAAGACAGCCAATGGGACAATGGCTCTTTGCCCAATGTGATTCCGCCCTACTGGCGCGGCTACACCGACAACCTCACCTGGCCAGGTGCCGTGATCACCGCCACCGATATGCTCTATACCCGATTTGGCGATGCGCAACCTATCCGCCAGCATTACGATGCATGGAAAAAGTGGCTGCTGCACATCAAAGGCTACATGAAAGACGGCATCATCCACCGCGACACCTACGGCGACTGGTGCATGCCGCCAGAATCGCTGGAGATGATCCACTCCAACGACCCCAAACGCATCACCGACAGCCCCCTGCTTTCCACCCCCTTCTACTGCTATCTCTGCGGCAAGATGGCCAAGTTTGCCGAAGCACTTGGGAAGACCGATGACGTCGCTTTCTTCAATGAAGAAATCAACAACAGCACCGCCGCCTTCAACCAAAAATACTTTAACTACACCGACTGCCATTACGGCAACAATACCATTACCGCCAACATCCTACCCCTGTGGTTCGGCATGGCGCCTATGGACTTAAGAGAACAGGTTTTTGCAAGTATCGTTGACAAAACCGAGAACGAATGTGGGGGGCATGTCTCCACTGGTGTAGTCGGCATCCAACAGCTGATGCGCTGCCTCACCGAGTTCGGGCGTGGGGACCTCGCCTTGAAGATTGCGTCCAACGACACCTATCCCAGTTGGGGCTACATGGTCCGCAATGGCGCCACCACCATCTGGGAGTTGTGGAACGGCAACACCGCCGATCCCGCCATGAACAGCGGCAACCACGTGATGCTCCTCGGCGACCTCATCCTTTGGGAATATGAATACCTCGCTGGCATCCGTGTCGATTATTCGGTTATGCCATCCACCTCTAACCTCTCACCTCTAACCTCTCACCTTACACTAAAGCCTTATCCAATAGAGGGTTTGGATTACGTCAACTGCTCCTATAATTCCGTTTCAGGCCACATTGAAAGCCATTGGAAGCGCGATGGCAATCACTTCGAATGGGAGTTTGTCATTCCTGCAAATACCACCGCAGAGGTTTGGCTGCCTACTAAAGACGGTTACGAGGCAAAGACATGCGGGAGCGGGAAATACCATTTATCTTCAGAACTTTAACCTTTTCAGACAACCTCTTTGGAATGATATTTGATTTCTTTTGACACAATAGTTAACCATTAAATAGAAAGAAAAATGAAAGCTTTACGTATTTTGATCTTGGCCTTGGCCACCATGATAGCTTCTGCCACCTCTGCCCAGGCCGTTTACAACAGCAGCGGTTCGAGGTGTGGAACGATTGAGAGTAACGGCACAGTGCGCAATAGCTCCGGCGCCAGTGCCGGAAAGTTCGATAACGACGGCACCATCCGCAACAGCTCGGGAGCAAGCATCGGAAAGATTGACAGCGACGGCACTATCCGCAACAGCTCAGGTTCCAGCATCGGGAAACTCGACAACGACGGCACGGTGCGAAACAGCTCCGGCTCCAGCATCGGAAAGGTTGAGAATGACGGCACTGTCCGCAACAGTTCCGGCTCCAGCATCGGCAGGGCGCAGGGCATTCCTCGCGAATGGGTAGCGGCCTATTTCTTCTTCTTCCCGTTCTATTGACCTCACCCCCAGCCCCTCTCCTCGAAGGAGAGGGGAGTAGCCGACTCTACTTATTAAAAATAATCTCGAAGGAGAGAGGAGTAGCCGACTCTACTTAAAAATAAAAAAGATCCAGTAATGGGTCTTTTTTTCTTGTATTTATGGAAAAAAGTGTATTTTTGCAGAAAAATATGAATTTTCACACAAATCAAACTAACATGTTGGAAGAACAAGGAAAATACATTTTCGGGGTCGTCAAAGTGGGCGACCGCGGACAGATTGTAATCCCCAAGGATGCCCGTGAGATCTATGGCATCAAGGCAGGCGACAGTTTATTGATTCTCGGTGACAAGAAAGGCATGGCAGTGCTGAAAACCGAGGTGTTTCAAGACAAAATCAACGAAGTTTTAGGGGAGGATTAAGGATGGAACGCAAGCATTTTTTGGACAACATCCGTTGGGTGACAGTGTTGTTGGTATTATTTTACCACGTCATCTATTTCTACAATGCCAAAGGCGTGTTCGGCGGCATCGGCGGTTTCTATGAGGACCAGCCTTGGGACTGCATCATGTCGATGCTCTATCCCTGGTTTATGATGTTGCTGTTTGTGGTGGCCGGCATCAGTTCGAAGTATGCGCTCGACAAACAGACCAACGGGCAGTTCATCAAGAGTCGCACACGTAAGTTGTTAGTTCCCGCCACGATAGGCCTTTTGGTGTTTCAATGGATGACAGGCTATTTCAACACCCAGGTGGCTGGCGTGGATGTCTTGACCGCAGTCCCTCAACCCGTCAAGCACGTTCTTCGAGCCTTTAGCGGCATCGGACCTCTTTGGTTCATCCAGGATTTATGGCTGTTTTCACTGGTTCTTGTATTGATAAAAGTCATTGAGAAAGGCAAGCTGCACAACGCAATTGGCAAACTATTCCAAAAAGAATCCATGGGGCTTACCATCGCGCTGGTAGTGGTCGGTTACCTTTTCGTTTGGGCAGGTGCCCAGTGCTCCATCTCCCATCCTAATCCCGAGAGTGCCGACGGCTTGTGGAACCTCTATCGGCCCTTGGCTTATTTTGTACCTTTCTTATTGGGATATTTCGTCTTTTCACACGATGCCGTACAAGAACGACTTGCCAAAATGCACCTTCCCTTGCTGATGCTCGCATTGGTCACAGGCGCCTATTTCACCATCGTAATGTATGGCAAAAACGACACCGATCCCATCGTGCTGAAAGGCTGGCTCTGTAACCTCTTCGCCTGGTTTGCCATCCTCGCCATGCTAGGCTGCTTCAAGTCTTGGGCCGACAAGACCAGTCCGTTTGCAACCTACATGACGCGCTCCAGCTATGGCATCTATATCGTCCATTATCTAGTGATCGCCTCCTTCGGTTACATGATGAAAATGTACACTAACTTGGCACCATGGATGATGTACGTCATCCTCTTCTTTGCCGTCATGTTGCTCTCGCCCGCGATCTATGAAATCCTCCGGAGGATCCCGTTTGTGAGGTGGTGTGTTTTGGGGGTTAAGAAGACAAAAGTAAGAAGTAAGAAGTAAGAATATGAACAGTCCTCTATATACAGCTATCCTTGCTCATGCAGACCCAAGTCAGGTTGAAGGTCTTTCCCGTTTTTTCAAGACGGGGAAAGGGCAATATGGCGAGGGCGACAAGTTCTTGGGGATCAAGGTACCTGTCACCCGTGAGGTGGTGAAACAATGTTGGCAGACCACCTCGTTCGATAACCTGGAGACTTGCATCCGATCAGAATACCATGAGCTACGTTTGGCGGCCCTGCTGGCATTGGTGCAGCTCTTCAAGCACGCCAAGAAAGATGTAGGGCTGCAAAAACAATATATTGATTTCTATCTATCTCACACTGAGTTTATTAACAATTGGGATTTGGTGGATTTATCCTGTTACGAGCTACTGGGGGTATGGCTGTTAGATAAAGACCGAACCTTGCTTTACGATCTGGCTCGGGATGGAAAGACCATTTGGGAACAACGCATCGGAATGGTAAGCACCATGCAATTTTTAAGGTATGGACAATTGGACGACACTTATGCAATCGCCGACATCTTCTTGGCCAAGCCCAAGCCGCTTCACGACCTTCTTCAAAAGGCTGTCGGCTGGCTGCTTCGCGAAGCTGGTAAACGTGATGAGAAACGGCTAAAAGATTGGCTCAGCGACCGCTATCAGGACATGCCCCGCACCATGCTGCGGTATGCCATTGAGAAGTTTACGGAAGAAGAACGCCAACAATTCTTGAAACCATGAGAAACTTACTGACTTGTATTGGTTTATTGGTGTTGTTAAGCTCCTGTCGCGCCCCAAAGCAGCTGGATCCGCCCACACCAGTCCCGGAACACCAACCCATTTCGGGGATGGATTACTCTCCCACCAACCTGATTATCATGTATGATGCTGAGATCGGGAAAGAGCCTTTGCTGGCGGCCATCCAGGAGATCCAAGCCGAAATCATCTATGATTATAATCTCATCACGGGAATGGCCATACGCAAACCTGAAACGATGACTCTGGAAGCTACCAAAGCCTATTTCGAAAACGTCAAAGGGGTGGTTTCCGTAGCCTACGACCATATCTATCGCATTGACGATCCCATCAAACCAAAACTTGAGGAACGATGAGTTACTGTATCAGAAAAGCCAATCTTGATGACCTGCCCGTCATCCTTAACCTTCGGGATCAAGCTCGCGAAATCATGCGCAGCTATGGCAACACGTTCCAGTGGCCCGACGGCTATCCCTACGATGAGAAATTCATCCACGATATTGAACAAGGCTGCAGCTATGTGATGGCTGACCAAACTGGCGCCATCGTTGGGACCTTTGCTTTGATCCCTGGCCCCGACATCACCTATAAAGTCATTTATGACGGCCAATGGCTCGACGATGAACCTTATCATGTCATCCACCGTATTGCCAGCACCCCCGAATCTCACGGTATTTTGGATGCCGTTTTAGATTTCAGCGAATCCATCGCCCAAAACATCCGCATCGACACCCACGAGGCTAACATCATCATGCGAAAAGGTCTGGAAAAACACGGGTATCGGTATTGTGGCATCATCCATCTTTTAAACGGCGACGAAAGGATGGCATTTCAGAAAAACGTATCTTTGTAACCGATTATGGACAATTTGAAAATCACCATCATCCAAGCCGATCTCCGTTGGGAGGACCCACAAAGCAACCGGGATCATTTCGATCAGCTATTGAAAGAAGTGCCCTCCGGCACCGATCTGGTGTTGCTTCCCGAGACCTTCAACACTGGGTTTCCGGTGGATCCTCTAAAGTTTGCCGAAACACTTGACGGACCTACCATGAACTGGCTTAGTGCCAAGGCCAAAGCGTTGGATGCCGTGATTTGTGGCACCCTGCTTCTAAATCTTGATGGCCATTACCATAACAGCTTGGTGTGGATGCGCCCCGACGGCAGCTATGAATTGTATCACAAACGGCACACCTTTGCGATCGGGGGAGAAAAGGAGCCCATCGAGCCCGGCACGGAATCCCTGATTGTAGAGTTGAACGGCTGGAAGATCAAGCCCATGGTTTGCTACGATATCCGTTTCCCTTTATGGGCCAGGAACCACTATCAGGACGGAGTTTACGATTACGATCTAGGCATCTATCTGGCGAACTTCCCCCAATCAAGGATTGAGGTATGGAACACGTTGCTGAAGTCCCGTGCCATCGAAAACCAAGCCTATTATATCGGCGTGAACCGCATCGGCGACGATCCCGAAGGTGTACATTACAATGGCCATTCCCAGGTGGTCAGTCCTAAAGGCAAAGTCACCACTAAAGCAGAAACAGACACCGAAGCCATCCTATCCTGCACCTTGGATTACGAAAAACTCCAGAACTTTCGTGAGAAATTCCCTATCGGCAAAGATTGGGATGATTATAAATTCGTTTAATTCGTATAATTCGCCGCCACCATTATGATCACCGTATTCTCAGATGAGTATTATATGCGCCAAGCTTTCAAAGAGGCAGAATTGGCTCTGGAAGCCGATGAAATCCCCATAGGTGCTGTGGTAGTCTGCAACGACAAGATCATTGCCCGGGCCCACAACCAGACCGAGATGCTCAACGACGTGACGGCCCATGCCGAGATGCTTGCCATCACCGCAGCCGCCAACGCCCTTGGTGCCAAATACCTCGACGAATGCACCCTCTACGTCACCCTAGAGCCGTGCCCCATGTGCGCCGGCGCCCTCGCCCACAGCCACATCGGCAAGGTGGTCTATGCCGCCGACGATCCCAAAAACGGATTCTCAAAATATGGCAACATGCTACATCCCAAAACAAAACTTGTCGCTGGTGTGATGAAGAATGAGTGCCTCTCCTTACTAACAAGTTTTTTCAAGAAGAAAAGATAAGGGATTTTGCGCAAAATGAATGTTTCTGCGCATTGTTTTTCACTGGTTTTTTGCGAAGATAGTGGTATTCTGAATCCATAATCACTCAACACGACATTGAAAAACTTATCATCACGGTCAGAGGAGAACAGGTTCTTATTGATCAAGATGTTGCTAAACTCTATTACGTAACAACAAAACGTTTAAACCAACAGGCTAATCGTAATTCAGAAAGGTTCCCAAGTAGTTTCCGATTCACTCTAACAGAAGCAGAACGAGACGAGGTGGTTGCAAATTGCAACCACCTCAAATCACTAAAGTATCGTCCCACATTACCATACGCATTCACCGAACAAGGAATAGGACAACTATCAACCGTTTTACATAGCAAGAAAGCCATTGAAACAAGCATCAAAATAATGAACGCTTTCGTCGCAATCAACTCCCCCACCGAAACCATGACCGGTTTTTGATCATCGATGACAAGGTATATTTTATAGGTGCCAGTTTGAAGGACATCGGCTCCGGACTATGTGCCGTCGCCGAGATGGAGATTGAGCCGAAGATTATTCTAGGATTGATCAAATAATAAAACACAAAAAAATGTATCTTTGCTTTTGAAAAACCTAGAAAACACCACTGTCATGAAGAACATTATTTGCTTTGAAACAGAATGGCTATATAACCACCAAGATAAGCAAAATAGGTTTAATTTGAACACCCAACCAATATTACAATGGCTTAAAGAGTTTTATAACATTGAAGTTATCTATAGGAAAATACTTACTCGTAATGACATAGGTTATTACATGGATTATTTCAACGATAGACGGAGGTTTAAAAATTATCAAATAATATATATAGCTGCCCACGGCACAAGTCAATCAATTTATCTTGAAGGAGAAGAAGATCCTTTAAAACTGTCTGAATTAGCTCAAATAGTCCCTGGTTTTTTCGAAGATCGAATTGTTCACTTCAGCAGTTGTACAACAATGAGAAATTTCGAGGCTGTATCAGAATTCAAGAAACAAACCCACGCTTTACGTGTTAGTGGATATTGTAAAAAAGTTGATGCTATGGATTCTGCCATTCTTGATATGGCTTATCTTAATGCACTCCAAAACTTCAAAGTCAAAACCATAGAAAAAGAGGCAAGTAAATTCCAGCAGCACTACGCCTCTTTAATTGATTATTTGCAGTTTCAAATTGTTTAAATCTGCCAAATTGTCAGCCCCAACCCCTACCAAGCCCTTTGGCATAATCCTTGACTAAAAGAGCGCGTCGCCGCCATCCAACGGCGGCACCCGAAACTGAAAAAGTATTAGTTAATTAAAAATAGGAGAAACAAATTATGTCAAAGATCATTGGTATCGATTTAGGAACCACCAACTCATGCGTTTCCGTCATGGAAGGCAGCGAGCCGGTCGTCATCGCCAACAGCGAAGGCCACCGCACCACCCCTTCCGTTGTCGCTTTCACCGACAACGGCGAGCGTAAGGTCGGCGAGCCTGCCAAACGTCAGGCTATCACCAACCCGCAACGCACCATTTATTCCATCAAGCGTTTCATGGGCGAGACCTACGACAAGGTCGCAGCCGAGATGCGCCGTGTGCCTTACAAAGTAGTGCAAGGCCCCAACAACACCCCACGTATCGACATCGACGGCAAGACCTACACCCCGCAGGAAATCTCCGCCATGGTGCTTCAGAAGATGAAGAAGACCGCTGAGGACTACCTCGGCCAGACCGTGACTGAAGCCGTCATCACCGTGCCGGCTTACTTCAGCGACTCACAACGTCAGGCCACCAAGGAAGCTGGTGAGATCGCCGGTCTGAAAGTGCGCCGTATCGTCAACGAACCTACCGCAGCAGCCCTGGCTTACGGCTTGGACAAGAAGAAGAGCGATGCCAAAGTGGCCGTCTATGACCTCGGCGGCGGAACCTTCGATATCTCCATCCTGGAACTCGGTGACGGTGTGTTCGAGGTGAAATCCACCAACGGTAACACCCACCTCGGCGGCGACGACTTCGACGAAGTCATCATCAACTGGCTGGCTGAGGAGTTCATGAAGGACAACAGCGGCATCGACCTCCGTAAGGACCCGATGGCCCTGCAACGTCTGAAGGAAGCTGCCGAAAAGGCTAAGATTGAGTTGAGCTCTTCGAGCGAGACCGAGATCAACCTGCCTTACATCATGCCCGTCAACGGCATCCCACAGCACTTGGTCCGCACCTTGAGCCGTGCCAAGTTCGAGCAGCTCTCCGATCATCTGATCCAGGCCACCCTCGAACCCTGCCGTAAGGCCCTGCAAGATGCTGGTTTGAGTGTCAGCGACATCGACGAGGTCATCCTCGTGGGCGGCTCCACACGTATCCCCGCCATCCAGAACATCGTCCGCGACTTCTTCAAGAAGGAACCTTCGAAGGGCGTCAACCCCGATGAGGTGGTCGCCATCGGTGCCTCCATCCAGGGCGGCGTGCTCACCGGCGAGGTGAAAGACGTGCTGCTGCTTGATGTCACTCCTCTGTCACTGGGTATCGAGACCCTCGGTGGCGTGATGACCAAGCTCATCGAGAGCAACACCACCATCCCGACCAAGAAGTCGGAGGTGTTCTCCACCGCTGTCGACAACCAGCCTTCCGTGGAGATCCACGTGTTGCAAGGCGAGCGTCCCATGGCCAACCAGAACAAGACCATCGGCCGTTTCATCCTCGACAGCATCCCGCCAGCGCCGCGTGGCGTCCCGCAAATCGAAGTCACCTTCGACATCGACTCCAACGGCATCCTGAACGTGAGCGCTAAGGACAAGGCCACGGGCAAGACCCAGAGCATCCGTATCGAGGCCTCTTCCGGCTTGACCGATGCCGAAATCGAACGCATGAAGAACGAAGCACAAGCCAACGCCGAAGCCGACAAGAAGGAACGTGAACGCATCGACAAGCTCAACCAGGCCGACAGCGTGATCTTCCAGACCGAGAAGCAGCTGAAGGAATACGGCGACAAGCTGCCTGCTGACAAGAAGTCAGAAATCGAGAGCGCCCTCGCCAAGCTGAAGAGCGCCCACGAGGCCAAGGACATCGCCGGCATCGACAACGCCATGAACGAGATGAATGCCATCTGGCAGAAAGCCTCCGAGGAGATGTACCGCAACGCTGGTGGCGCCCAAGGCGGCCCGCAAGGCGGCTTCGACCCGAACAACATGGGCGGCGGCTTCCAAGGCGGCAACAACGGCCAGAACAACGGCAACACCGGTGGTAACGATGACAACGTCACCGACGCCGACTTTGAGGAGGTCAAGTAAAACACATCCTTCTTCACAACAAAAAACTCCCGCTTCAGTGATGAGGCGGGAGTTTTTGTATTAACACCTTAATACCGCTCCACAAAATCTGTCACCAGCTTGAAAACGGGCTCGTAGCTATCGAAGAGGGCATTCTCATACGTGTCATAGATCGTGTGGTAGTACTTGAAAGCATCGCCTCCCTCGTTCTCGAAGAAGATGCAGGGCACATGACGCACCGCAAAGGGATAATGATCGCTATTGGCGGCTAACTTGCCGCGGTTCAGCGACTTGAAATAGTGCTTTCTGTCGTTGATTTCCTCAAACAAAGCAAAACCGCGCATGCCTTCATTGCTGGCTTCGCAGTACTGCACTGGGTTGTTGTCGCCAATCATATCGATATTGAACAAGTATTTGATCTGCTCCAGCGGCACGATGGGATTCTTGGCATAATACTCCGAGCCCCGAAGGTTGGCATCCTCACCCGAGAAAGCGATGAAATACATGTCGTATTCAGGTTTATTGATAACGTAATGAGCGGCCAAAGTGACAATGGCGGCAGTACCCGAAGCATTGTCGTTGGCACCAGCGTAATAGACCCTCTTACCGAGGTTGCCCAGATGGTCGTAATGGGCAGTAAAGACATAGCAGCTGTCATGCTTCCTCCCATCCACCTTGGCGATGACATTGAAGCATTCATAATCCTTCAAGAACTTGTTTTCCATGTCCAGCTTGATGGTCTTGGCGTCCTTCGGGAAACGGTACGGCACCCAGATGACAGGCTTGTCATAGACCTTTTCGCCATACGCCTTGTAGAACTTCAACGGCTCTTCCCAAGTAAAGAGAATCCCGGCGACGGCGTCAAAATCCTTGTTCTGCATACGCTTGAAATCCTTCCCGTGCTTGTAGCTGAACATGAAGTCGCAGACCACGAAAACGTTTTTGTTTTCAGGCTTTGCCAAATCATTGAAAATCTTTTCGGAATCATAATTGGCTGTGTCAATGTAATAAAGTCCAAACTCACCCTTGATGCTCGGGTTGAACTCGCGCACGGTGAAATCGACACCTGGAACCTGCTTCTTCCCGTCCACCCACATCTTCATCTTACCCGGGAAAGTGTTGATATCCAATTTAAAATATTGGCATATCACTCTATCAACACCCAAATAGGAGAATTCTTTTGCTAGGTACGCCCCAGCCTTGTTGGCCCCGTCTTTGGCATAGCCGCGCCCTTGGTATTTAGCCCTGCTCAATTCTTTGACAATCTTTTGATAATGCGCCAAATCTTGGGCATTCAACTGCATGGCAACCAAGGCCAGCAAAATCAGCATCAGTTTTTTCATCGTCGATAGTTTGTTTGGATTCTATAAATTACTTTGTTTTAACCGCACAAAAATACAATAATATCCATAAAAAATCATAGCTTTGCGGTGTGATTCAAAACTGGAAAAAATGTCTAAACTGCTATCTTTATTGCTCGTTTTCTGCGCTCTGACTGGCTTTGCGCAAACTCCTCTCCTTAAATCGCACTGGACACAGGATTATCCTTACAATCAGTTTTGTCCAGCGGATCCTTTTGAGAATTATGCCCATAGTTATGCAGGGTGTCCTGCCGTTGCCATGGGGCAGATCATCAATTATCTGCAAACGACGCAAAACACCCGCTTTGACGATGGTGATGACTATTATTCCAGTTACGCCGGTCGCAATTTCCATATTGACGATGATTGGGAGACTTATCTATTCCCTTCCTTCCCGCAGTTGAACGAGATGCTAGACTCCGTGGATGCCGCTTTCCAGCGCCACGAGGAACTTAATGGCGAGCTGGCTGCTGCCGTGGTTTTTGCTTGCGGAACGGCTCTCACACAGGTCTATACAGCCTCGGGGTCATACGGCTCCGGCACATACGCAGTGAACCAAGCCTTTGAGGCCTACCAACGTTTTGGCTTTACTGACTGCGTGCTGTTTCGCGAGCCCGACTCCCTCATGTATGTCACCTTGATCTCCAATTTAAAGGCCGGTTATCCTGCCCATCTGGCTGTCGAGAATCCAGCTGGCACAGCTGGACACAACGTCGTCGTCGATGGCTATCGCGAATCAGATGGCAAGTTTCACATGAACTTCGGCTACGGTGGTGCTTACGACAACTGGTACGACATCCCTGATCCTAATTTCTTTTATGGGTTGACCAAATTGGAGGGAATCATCTTGAACATCATCCCTGCGACTCCGCCTACGGCAGTCCACGAGGCCTCCTTCCAACAGCAACTTGAAGTATATCCCAATCCTGTTTCAGACGTGCTTTATCTGAAGAACCTTCCTTCGGAAACGGTGCAGTATTCCATTTTCAATGTGTTAGGTCAGGAAGTGACTGCGGGTTCCACCAATGGAAGCATTTCCGTTGCTGGATTGAAGAAGGGAGTTTATTTCTTGCAAATCAAGGGCGAAGGACTTCTTGAAACGGCGAAGTTTGTGGTGAAATAATCTATGCTTGGCGGTTTCCCATTCTAGACCTTGGTTTCTCCACCCCCGTTCTAATGAAATGACCTTCTTGAACGGCAGCAAAGGTAGCAAAAACCGCAGTAATGATGACGGGAATGATGGATCCCAAGAAAAATGTCAATGGGACTCCGGCAAAAAGCAGAACTCCTGTCAATTTATTCGCAATGGTATGAGGAAAGAGGCACTTCTTGTACATCACCAAGGCAGATATTTGGTTGATGACTTTAATGGCAACAATCGCTCCGCCCCAGATCCACAGCCACTTTGGGAACACCAACGAGGGTGTCAGTTTATAGCAGCAACAAGCCACAAAGACAAAATCTGCCAAACTATCCAATAACGCCCCCGTCTTGCTTTCACATCCGAGTTTTCGGGCGAGATAGCCGTCTGCCATATCGCTTAGGCCACAGACAAAATAAATGACCCAGAAAGTACAGCTCTCGACTCTGAAAAATAGAAGGAAAACGGCCCCTAAAAATCGAAGTGCCGATATAGCATTTGGCAGATGTTTCATCAACAATCTTTACCCAATTACAAAGCTCCTCGGATAGAAGTCGCTGTAGAAACGGCCATCGGTGGCGGTGAATTTCAGCACGCAGTAATTCGGGTCTGTGACGCCGCCCGGGTAGTATTGTGTGTCGCCCTCGCGCCAAACCATCTCCTTGCTTTTGGCATCGGTCAGCACCTCCATAGTGCCGCGCAACATCATGCCCTTGAAACCTTCAGCATCGCAGAAATAGATGCTGGCCTTAGAGTTGGACTTGTAGTGGGCCACACGCAGCGAGAAGGTATTGGTGGTGAAATAGAACACCTTGATGCCTTCGCGGACCCGAGGTGACAGCATGGCCTTGGTACAAGGGAAGCCCTCCTCATCGACCGACGATATCATGGTGATGGGCAGCGTGTCGGCCATCTTGGCGATAAGCTCTTTAACGCCCATCAAGGCAGGGTTTTCTGAACTGTCACCATCTATCGACAATTCCTTACGCCAGCGTTTCAGGTGCGGGAAGTACATCTTCATCTGACCAATGTATTCTTCCTTCGTGATAGGTTGTGGTAACCCTTTGTTCACTTCGTCCACAAACTGGGCACAAAACTCAATCATCTCATCCATCGTGCAGTCTTGGGTAAACTTGCCATCCTTGTAACAATAGATGCAATAATTCTCATTCTTGCTACCATCGGCATTGGTACCGAGGGTTTCATTAGTAAGCGGCATTCCGCAGCTCTGACAAAACTTCATTTCCATAGGTTTATCTGTTTACAAAAAACATCATGGCAAAAATGTCTTTTAGCGATTGCAAAAATACAATCTTATCATAAAAAAACATAGCTTTGCAGTATGATTCAAAAATCATGTCGGAACTGAAGACACTATTATCAAGTAGAATCGGCGGCAGCGATGCCAAAGCATTGGCCCAAGCCGACATCAAGGAGGAACTGTTTCAGTTGCTTTTCGACCCCGACAAACGCACTTCCGACAACGCCGCCTGGGTGTTGACCCATTTGCCCAAGACTGCCGATGCTTGGTTGGCCGAACGCCAAAACATCCTCATCGACGAGGCCATGCACACGACAAGCACCACCAAACGCCGCCTCATCATGAACCTCTTGGATCGGACCACCTTCGACCCCAACCACCTCCGCACGGATTTCCTCGATTTCTGCTTCAACGCCATTCTTTCCGATGAACCCATCGGCGTGAAGAGCTTGGCCATCAAGTTGGCCTACGCGCAGAGTGCCCATTATCCTGAGCTGCTCGAAGAGATCGACGCCACGCTTCAGCTGATGGAGCCAGAGGAGCTTCCCGCGGTTTTGAAGCACCTCAGAGGGAAGATGCTTGCAAAATAGCATAGAACCCCTCACAGCCTCGGAGAGGCTGAACGCACGCAGTGCAATTAACACCATACAAGCCGATAGGCGCAGTGTGGTGGCCACACCATACCAGTCGACAGGCGCAGTGTGGTGGCCACACAAGAGCAGTGCAGTGTGGTGTAGGAGATGTCCATGACACTCCCTATGCATCTCGGAGAGATGCGACCGACCATGATGGATCGTATAGCGATGTAGCATATCTCCGATATGCAGTAGACGTAGCTCTTGATAGCACTACACTACGCGGCTTCGCCGCTTGTATAGTGTTAATTGCGCCTATCGGCGCGTCTCATGCCTCCGGCATGATGCGGAAGTCAGTCCTTAAGAAAGTACTCCTCCTTGATTTCCACTCCGTTCTCAATCAAGAACTCGCGGTACTCCTTGGCAAATGCCTTGCTACGATGGTGCTCTTTCTGCTTGGCGATATACCTCACTATCTTGTCCCGATCTCGCAAACTATACGAAAAGCCCGCATACTCTTTGGTCCATCCGTCAAAAATCGGGAAGTGAGGATTAGCCTTAAGCCACTTGCTAGTAGATACCTTGAGTTCTTGCACAAACTTGGACATCGCCAAGGTCGCGGGCAAGGATACAAAAAGATGTACATGGTCAGGCATACCGCCAATGCGATAGAGACGGCCTCCAATATTGTTGATAAACCCCAGCATGTAGGAATAGAGTTCCCGCTCATACTCTTCGGCAATAGCGGGAATACTTCGATGGGTACGAAGCACAATATGATAAAACGTTTGTGTGTAACTCATAATTCAATAACGTTTAATAATTCAGATTATTATTAAAAGTATATATTATATATAATTCTAATTTGTAAGAAGTTATCGGCCAAGGGCGAGCCATCAACGAAGGAAAACTTCGTATCTTTGCCCCAAACAAAAATACCTCATCCTATGAATCACCCCATCCAAGAAGGCTATATGCCTTATCTCGGCTACCAGACCTACTACCGCATTGTCGGTGAACCTTCAAGCAAGCCCGCACTGCTTTGTCTGCACGGCGGACCAGGTAGCACGCACAACTATTTCGAAGTGCTGGACCGCATCGCCGACACGGGCCGTCAGGTCATCTCCTACGACCAAATCGGCTGCGGCAACTCCTACCTCGACGGCCACCCCGAACTGTGGACCCAAGAGACCTGGATCAACGAACTCATCGCCTTGCGCGAGCACCTGCACCTCGACCAGCTCCACCTCCTCGGCCAGTCGTGGGGCGCCATGCAGGCCATCGCCTATATCATCGACTGCCAGCCCAAGGGCATCAAGTCGGTCATCCTCTCTTCGGGCCATGCCTCCAGCTCGCTGTGGGCCAGTGAGCAGCACCGCCTCATCAAATACATGTCGGTTGAAGACCAAGAGGCCATCCGCCATGCCGAAGCCACGGGAAAGTGGGACGACCCCGGCTATCTCCGCGCCAACGAACATTACTATGAGCGTTATGTCATCAGCGTGGATGAAAACTCGCCCGAGTGTATCCGTCGCCCGAAACGCGCCGGCAACGAAGCCTACCTCTACGGCTGGGGACCCAACGAATACCAACCCTTGGGCGATCTGGCCGACTTCGAATACACCGACCGTCTGCACCAAATCACACAACCTTGCTTGATTTGCAGTGGCACCCGTGACATCTGCACCCCCGTGGTGGCTGCCTCGCTCTACGAGAACATCCCCAACAGCCGCTGGGAAGTCTTCAAAGGCGCACGCCACACCTGCTTCGTCGAACAAACCGACAAATACTGTGAGATCTTAGAAAAGTGGTTGGAGGAGTGTGACTTCAACGACAACAATGCTTAACAAAGCATGCGAAAATCGCCAAACTATCCTTAACCGTCCTGAATAGATACTCGGGATGCCATTGCACGGCCCAGACAAAACGCTTGCCCATCAATTGTGCCGCTTCGATGAGACCATCGGGTGCGACCGCCATAGGTGTCAAACCGCTGCCAAGGTCTTTGACGGCTTGATGGTGCAACGTATTCACTTCGAGAACTTCTCTGCCCAACAACGACTGGAGGTCACCATTCAATATGACTTGATGTGTTGGCACATCGTATGGTTTGCCTTGTCGGTGGACAATTTCCGAAGGATGTTGTGAGGGAAGGTCCTGCCAAAGCGTACCACCCAAGAACGCATTGATGAACTGAAGGCCACGGCAGATGCCCAAAACAGGTTTGTCAGCCTCCAAAGCTTTGGATAGCAGCAACGACTCCAGTTGATCACGTTCCGGACTGGATACGATGGTTCCTGTGGCATCCTTCATTCCATAAAGCTCCGGCGAGACATCCTGACCGCCGGTAAAAAGGAATCCGTCACAGGTCTCCACAATCCTTTCCGCATCCTCTTCTGTCAAGTTCAAAGGAAGGACAACAGGAAGACCACCAGCCGCCTTGATGCCGTCCAGATAATCCGGCAACATCCAAACGCTCTGGCGTGCCGCATCCCAAAGCGGAGTGACGCCAATCAACGGAGACTTATTCAAAGGCTGTTTCATTCTTCAGGCTCCTCCTCCATCTCCGAGGCTTCAATCTCATCCAAGAGCAACATGGCTTTTTCGTAGTCCTTAGCGAAGACAAACACCGAGGCATCGCCTTTGATGGTGTTGGCCGCCCAACCCGCCACGAGGCTCTCTTCCTGGAAATTACGGATCAAGAATTGAATGTCGTTTTCTTCCAGCACGCTGCCAATGAATTCCGCATTGACGAAAGAACCGGAATAGATTCTTTTGAGTTCGTTTTCCATAATATTATTGTTTCACGAATTTCCTTGTCTCACCATTCGCACGAAGCATATACATACCCAAGGGCAAATCACTGATCACAATCCGATTCACCGCATTGTTGAGCTGAATGGTCTTCACTGTTTTTCCTGTGATGTCAATGATCTCCGCTTGGCAGTCTTTGTTTTCCACAAAAACATCGATGAAATCAACGGCGGGATTGGGACATACACGTAATGATGGTTCGGGCTGTTGCTCCACTTTCACCGAAACCAACTGATCGGAATGCGCTTCGATCACATCTAAAATCGTTCGGTTGCAGACAGCGCAGAAGGGCGCATAATCGCGCATCATGCAATGCTGTTGCGGACGATACATGCCTTGCTCCAAATAGCCGCCACCTTCAAATGCACCTACCGTGCTGTAATACTGATAGGTCTCGGGCGTTGGAATGGGTGTTTCAGGTGCCACAAGGTCAGCCCATTTCGAGTCAAAATCGACTAGCGATGTGATATTGGGCTCCCATGGCTCCACATTCAAGTTGTAAAGCAAAGCGAGCGGATTGTCTGGCTCCTCGTATTCATCGGCCAAGCCGGCGAAAGCATGGCCAAACTCATGAATGATGACACTGGCCGACGACATGTTACCCGCTGTGCTCATCGAGTAAAAGTTATAGAATCCACCACCGCCGTACTGACTGCTGTTCACCAAGATGTAAATCTGGTCGTATGGCGCATTGGCCGCCACGTCTTTCACCGAGAAATAGCTGCGGGTAGTGCAATAGCGGTCGATGTAGAAGGTATCGAAATGCGCATTGAGGATGGTACGTTTCCAGGTATGGGAAGCGGGAACATCAACACCGCTCTCCTCGGAAGGGGCCAACACCGCGCGGAAATTGAAGTCGTCAAGATGACTGGCAAACGGCTCCTCCTGTGAAAATACATCGACCAATGCCTGACAATCTTGCTGAAACCGAGACATTTCACTGGCGGTATAACCTTCGGGCAAAATCACGATATCGACCTTGCTTTCGGGCGTGCCATTGACCAGGAGATCATGAACGGGAAACACGTAGCGCTGCTCGGTAGTATTGAAGATCTCGTTAGGCTCATAAAGCTTTGAGAAGACTTCCTCAAACTCGCCATCGAAATTCCTGATTTCGAGGATAACGTAGGCTTCGTTACGCGGCAAGGGCACACTCACCGATTCTTCATAGCAGCGTTCCATCACTCTGGCCTCGTCGGTGGTTTTCCATTCCTGAAACAGCGTGTTGTAACCTCTCGAATAGATTACTGTATTAGTCTGAACATCAATTACTTTCACCCGGTTAGTCCCAAAGTTGAAAGGGTCGATCAGGTTGACTTTGGAGCCGCCGAAATACGGCTCAATGACGAAACGTTCAAACACATAGTGCGAGCTGTCGGCATTGCCACACTGGAACACATCCATGCGCAGCGAGCCTTCCTCAAGGAAATACTGCTCAAAGTTGATGTTTTGCGCCCATGAAAGCACTGACCACGCCAGTGCAAACAGGATCATAATGGTCTTTTTCATCTCACGTTTTTTTTAATTCGTTGCTTCCTTAGTTAGTGTTTGCGAGTTGTTTTTGGATCACTGGTGATTTTTCCAAATTCAATCATTTTCTCCAGCCGCTGCAACCTAATGAGCTCGTCTTCTTCACTATAGTCTTCGGTTTCCACGCGTCGTTGGCTGAATTTTTCCAGTTCCTTCTCGTTGACGTTCATCATTTGAACGCAACGGTTCCGAATAGCCCGCAAGGCAACCAAGCCTTGCCAACTATACAAACTATATATCGGAAAACTGATTTCGAGAAGGTTTTCAACGGAAAACATGATGGGCGAGTTTTGTACTTGGGTCAACAATTCATCAAATACAAGTTGTTTGTACATCCTGCGATGATGGTAAAAAGCAGAGACCTCGTGGACAAAGTTGACATTGCCCAGGGTGTTGAACGTCTCGATATTGGAGGAGAAAATGTTTTCCGTCGTCTCCGAAAACTCCGTCTGGGTGACCCCGACAGCCGACAAGAACTGAGGGCGCAGGCTGTCGAAGTATTCCGGATGCCGAGCAATCTCCATTTCCGCAACACCTGCCTGTTGCAGCACAGAATCGGCATATTGTGCCAGCTCTAGGGTCTTGTCAAAATCATAGATGATCATCATGACCATCTCCTTCTTAGCCGCCGCCTTATGGCGTCTCTCGATGATGGCCGACGTGCCGAAAGTGAGTATGATAGAGAATGTGGTCGCTAGAAGCGTCAACAAAAACCGTTTGGTGTCGGACAAATGTTTTTCTTTCATATTCATTTCATTTTAGTTGGTATGTCTTGTATCGTTTCCATTCCGCTTGGAAGTCGGCCTCATGCTCACCCATGAAAAACTCCGCCTGAAGCTCTTCCTTGAAAGGTGTCCAATTGCCGCAAATCACGCCATCAAGAGCAATGACTGGTTGAAAGATGCCGCTGTTGTTGTGGGCCTTGTGACGATAATCGGGCGACAGGACGACATCGCGGCTCTTATAGCCAATGAGATACTCGTCGTAAGGCGGAATCAATAGATAGTTGCCTTTGCGGAAACCACGTGTGCGGCAATCGGCGGTGAGATAGTAAGTTCTACAGCAAGTAGATTGCCGCGCTCCACTGTGTTCCGCTTGCAATGACGAACCCAGCAATTCCATTCCCCGCCTGCAATCGTTGATGCTCAACCCCGACCACCACACGAAATCCTCCAAGGTGGCAGGCTGGCGACTTTGGAAATATTTCCGAGCAAGCAAAGCCAGGGCTTCATCGCGATCCATCTTGACACAGGGCTTTATCTTATCGGCGACAAGGGCGTAGGTGGCTTTCATTGGCAACAGATCGCCGCTGCAAAGCGTACCCGACAGCTCAGCGTATCGGATATGGTACGAAAGGCGATGATCATCCATCTGGATGTCTTTCTCCGCCAAAGCTTGTGCAAAATCTTCCTTGGTGACACTACCCTTTTCGGCAGCAGTCCGAATCAAAATCTCCCGAATTTGCTTTACTTCTTCCTCAGGGATACTGATCTTGTTGCTGCGCATCCAGCCTTTGATAACGGCCAACGCCTTCGCCGAGCAGAGTTCGAGCAAAGGCCAATAGTCCTCGGAAGACACCAATTGCCAGGTGCCACGCATCAGATGCAGACGGATGATCTGACCGCTGTCGAAGGCCTTCTTAAAAGCTTTGGCCGAAGGCTTTTTGGTCCGCATCGCCACCGCCCAGCGCATCAGGCGGTATTCCTGCGCCTGCATGGCACCCATATAGTTGACCACTTCAGCAGGTTCGCTGAACTGTGGGCAAATGAGTTGCTGGTTTAATAATCGCAGTGCGATGGGGTTCATATTATTTTATTCAATGACTGATTTTTATGCAAAGTTACAGTTTTTTGAATAATTTTGCCTTTTTAACTCATCATTACTTACTATGACGCGCTATATCTTCGTGACGGGAGGCGTGGTTTCCTCCCTCGGTAAAGGCATTATTTCAGCCAGCATCGGAAAACTACTACAAGCTAGAGGCTACACCATCACCATCCAGAAGTTCGACCCCTACATCAACATCGACCCAGGAACACTCAACCCCTACGAGCACGGCGAGTGCTATGTCACCGTGGACGGCATGGAGACCGACCTCGATTTGGGCCACTACGAACGCTTCACCGGCATCCGCGCCACCCAAGCCAACTCTGTCACCACTGGCAAGATCTACAAGGCGGTCATCGACAAGGAACGTCATGGCGACTACCTCGGCAAAACCATTCAAGTAGTGCCTCATATCACCGATGAGATCAAACATAGAATTTTACAACACAATGATGAGGTCGATTTCGTAATCTCCGAAATCGGGGGGACCATCGGCGACATCGAGTCGGCACCCTTCCTAGAGGCCATCCGTCAGCTGAAATGGGAACTTGGCAACCGCGCCGTCAGCGTGCACCTCACCTACGTGCCTTACCTAAAGGCCGCCGATGAGCTCAAGACCAAGCCCACGCAACATTCAGTAAAGGAGATGCAAGGCGCAGGCATACAACCCGACGTGCTCGTACTGCGCACTGAGAAACATCTATCCGACAACATCCGCCAGAAGGTAGCCTCGTTCTGTAACGTCGATCTTGAATGCGTGGTGCAGAGCGAAGACCTCCCCAGCATCTACGAAGTGCCCGTCAACATGCAAAACCAAGGACTCGACGCAGCGTTACTAAGAAAGTTCGGCGTGCCTGTGGGCGAGACGCCCAAGATGGAAGGCTGGCATCATTTCCTCGAACTGCAACGCACCGCCACTAAGGAAGTCCACGTGGGACTGGTGGGCAAATACGACCTCCAAGACGCCTATAAGAGCATCCGCGAAAGCTTGATTTTGGCAGGTATCTACAATCATGTGAAAGTGAAAATCGACTTCATCAACAGCGAGAACATCACCAAGGAGAACGTCGCCGAGAAGCTATCCAATGTAGCAGGCATCCTGATTTGTCCCGGCTTCGGGCAACGTGGCATCGAGGGCAAGATCATCGCCGTTGAATATGCACGTGTCAACAACCTTCCTGCCTTTGGCATCTGCCTCGGCATGCAGATGATGGTCATCGAATTTGCCCGCAACATATTAGGCTACAAAGACGCCAACTCCAGTGAGATGGCCGACACGCCGCATAACGTCATCGACATGATGGAAGAGCAGAAGACCATCACCAACATGGGCGGCACCATGCGACTGGGTGCTTACGAATGCCAGCTACAAGAAGGAAGCAGAGCCGCACAAGCCTATAATGCGGCAGCCACCTCTCCCCTCTCACCTCTCAGCTCTCACCTCATCAGTGAGCGTCATCGCCACAGATACGAATTCAACAATAAATACAAAGACGAGTTTGAGCAAAACGGCATGATGTGCGTCGGCATCAACCCTGAGAGCGGACTGGTTGAAATCGTCGAAATCCCCAGCCATCGCTGGTTTATCGGCACCCAATTCCACCCTGAATATTCGAGCACCGTGCTCCACCCACATCCATTGTTTATGAGTTTCATTAAAGAAATCGCCCAATGAGAACACCTTTCAAACAGAAACGCCTTCTTCTGTTGATGGCCCTCCTGACCGTCACTGTGCCGATATTGGCCATCTCCTACGGCCACAACCTCAACCAGACCCTCCGTGTGCTGCGCAACGAGCTGGATGCCGACTACCGGCAGATCGACAAGAACCGCGACCGGCTCACCGAGGACTATGAGAAACAACGCCAGAAGATGATTGATATGATGAAGCAGTGCGACGAACTGGCGCTGAAGCTGTACTCACAGAAACAAGGGTTCACCTTCGATGTGAGCTACGCCTTGCAGAAGGTCACCCAACAATACAACGAGTTCAGCCAAGATCGAGGGCCTTTCGACCGTATCGTCAGCAACCTCAATGTCGAGATGGAGCGCTATGCCCGCCTCATCGAGTCGCTGCGCCGTCTCCCACCCGAGCTCGACACCATCATCGGCGTGCCCGACAGCCTGCTCCTCCATTACGACACGCTGAACCCGCTATTCTTCAGCAGGACACATCTAGAGCTGGATCAGGAAGTCAAGGCCATGGCCGACTCCCTCTCCACACCTTTCCTCCTTGACGAGCAGGGACAGAACGACCGTGAACAATGCATCTCCTACGCCTGCGACCTGCTCATGATGTATGCCGACACCAAAGCCGTCGTGGTGGCCGACAGCATTCACTATTATGAGACCTTCCTTCGACTGAAGGAGACCTACGACTACGCGCACAACTACTATCAAGTGTTGCAAGACCGCATCTTCGTCGAGGGACAGACCCCTTGGTTCACCATCCTGACCCATCCACAACGCTATTGGCGTCAGGTCATCAGCGATATACGGGAGAAATACAATAAGGAATACACGTTGCAGGTCTTCATTGTTCTTCTGTTTGTGGTCGAATTACTGGTATCCTGGCTCATCGCCTCGCTCATCCTCATTCCCATATTCCGTCGCGTTAAGGCACTCAAAGACAAGTTTACCCGAGGGCAGCGGCGTTACCTCTCCTTGTTGCTCGGCATCCTCATCACCATCATCGTCAACAGCATCCTTTGGAAAGACGGCATGCTCCACATCGCTGCAAAACTCACCAACACCTTCCTCTGGCTGCTGATAGCCATCCTCATTGCACTGTTCTTCCGATTGGCACCACGACAGCTGAAATATGGCGTCAAGCTCTACCTGCCTGTCTTCTGCACTGCGTTGGCCGTCATCTGGTGCCGCGTCATCTTCATGCCGAACTCTTTGATGAACTACATCTTCCCACCCGTCCTGATCGCTTTCTTTATCTGGCAGCTCATCGCCTGCCTGCGCAACGCCAAGAAAGTCGATCGCGGTGACCGTTTCCTGGGTTGGATCTCGTTGGTAACGACAGGCGCCGCTTTGGTGGTATCCATCGCCGGCTACATCTTTGCATCGCTCCTCATCTTGGTCTGGTGGTATTTCCAACTGGCGACCATCCACGCCTTCTTCACCATACTCCATCTGATTGTCCAATATAGGGATAAGAGGATGAAACCACGCATCGAGGATTACCGCTCCCGCATCACCTTCATCACGGGTCCAGGCAAAGAGACGCTGATGTTCGGGGCCACCTGGTTCTATGATCTGGTCAAGGAAGTGGTACTCCCCGTGATAGGTCTGCTGTCGATCCCCTTCTGCCTCCATCTGGCACTCGACGTGTTCGACTTCGAGGATCTGTACAACAACATCTACCACCACAACTTCGTACAGCTTGTCAACGACAGCGGCGTCGATACCTTCAGGCTTTCGTTCCACGGCATCCTTGTCTTGATTTGCCTGTTCTTCGTGTTCCGCTACATCAACCGCGCCTTGCACGCCATCTGGCAGCAGTGTCGTTACGCACTGTTCATGAGAAAGCACAACCGCAAGACCATCCGCAACAACGAGATCAATCTCTCGCTGGGAAACAGCATCATCAGCGTGTTGGTGTGGTTGACCTACATCGTTGTCATCGTCCTGACGCTACACATTCCCACCAGCTCGCTGAGTCTTGTGGCCGGCGGTCTCTCGGCCGGTATTGGCTTTGCCCTCAAGGACACCCTCAACAACTTCATCTACGGCATCCAACTGATGTCGGGCCGTCTGCGCATCGGCGACTGGATCGTTTGCGATGGCATCCGCGGTAAAGTCACCCACATCGGTTACCAGAGCACGGAGATCGAGACCGTTGACGGCGCCGAGATGTCCTTCCTCAACGCCACCTTGTTCGCCAAGAACTTCAGCAACCTCACCCGTAACCATGGCTATGAGTTCGTCAAGATCACCGTAGGCGTGGCATACGGCACCGACATCCAGCGTGTCCGTGAGATTCTGGGCGAAGCCTTGAAGACATTGCAGGACAAAGATTCATTTGGACGCGACATCGTGGATCAGAAACGCGGCGTCAGCATCACCTTGGAGGACATGGACGACAGCGCCGTCACCATCGCCGTGAAGCAACAGGTGCTGGTGGCAGAACGCATCGGCTATATCGACAAAGCCAAGGAATTAATCTATAACACGCTGAACGAGAACGGCATCGCCATCCCGTTCCCGCAATGCGACATCCATCTGATCAACGAGGATTAAGCCGACTTCGTTTTCCTGAGCGGGGCGTATATCAACCTTGTTTGGCGCAAAATTAACAATTTTTGACACCTCCGACAATAGAAAAAGCGGTATCTTTGCAGCCCTATTCACATTG
Source organism: uncultured Bacteroidia bacterium (assembly GCA_902800965.1). Taxonomy (GTDB): domain Bacteria; phylum Bacteroidota; class Bacteroidia; order Bacteroidales; family F082; genus Limimorpha. The sequence continues at coordinate 276,562 of CADCGK010000002.1, forward strand.
AACCCCTTTATCATGAAAAGAATCACCTTATTTTTCTCATTGATTTGTTGCATTGCCTTGACTTCCTGCCATAAAAGCGGAGTCAATCTCTTTGTGGGAGATTATTCCTTCAAGACCTCGGGCGAGATTTCCATCAAAGCGGAAGCCGTCATCGACAGCAGCAATGTCAATATCCCAGCTTCATTAAACGTCAATCTGTCATCCGATATCGGGCAACTGAACATCTGTTCCTCTGACGAGAAAAACGACCAAGTCGTGGCAGTGTTCAACTATTTGAACGGCGATGTGGTGGTTACCAATGGAACCTGCGACGGGAAGACCATCGAAATCGAAGAGTTCCGTCACGACTTCCTTCCCGTGTCCGTTACCGCCCTGTTTTCGAACAATTTCTACATCAATGTCAGTGGTACCGGCCAAATGTACGATGACAACATGATCATCTTCGAGATGAAATACAATGGCAAAGCCAAAATAGGTTCGGTAACGTACAAAATAAAGGACAAAGACGTTAAGATTGTCGCATATCGGAACTGAAGCCATGAAAAAGACCCTATTCCTGATCCTCATTCCATTGCTTCTCGGCAGTTGCTCCGACACGCAGCCGAGCCAGCTCAAGGAGAGACTGATTGGAGGCAACAAGCAAGAGCGGATCATCCCAGTCGGCATCCTGAACATCGATTCCACAAGTGGCATCATCAGCAACACCTATCCTGGCACGCTTGAGGAGGGACAGTCTGTTGACTTGGCCTTCAAATACGGGGGCATCATAGATAGAATCAACGTCAAGGAAGGATCACAAGTAAGGAAGGGACAGGTACTGGCACATGTCTCCTCTCCCTCAATGGAGAGCACCGTGCGCTCCGCACAAGCCACCCTGACGCAAGCGGAAGATGCCTACAACCGTCTGAAGAAAGTCCATGACAACGGGAGCTTGCCTGAGATCAAATGGAAGGAGATGGAAGCCAACCTCGAAAAAGCCCAGGCAGCCTACGACCTCGCCAACGCCATGATGATCGAGAACACCCTCACCGCTCCATTCAGCGGCACCATCGCCTCCGTCAACGCCGAAACCGGAGAGAACCTGCCCCCGATGAAACCCGTCATGAGTCTCATCAATACGGAAAAGCTATCGGTGAAAATCTCCGTCCCCGAAGACGAGATCTCCAAAATACATATCGGCGACCAAGCTGAAATCGTCATCCCTGCCTTAGACAACAGGACTTACAACGGACAGGTGACCGAAAAAAGCATGACATCTTCCCTGCTGACCCACAGTTACCCCGTCAAGGTGCTCATCGAGACGCCCGACAAAGAGCTCGCACCTGGCATGATTGGCAAGGTGATGCTGAAGGCTGACGTCAGCAGCGGCATCATCGTCCCCGCCAACGCCATCCTGATCGACCGGGAAGGCAAATTCGTCTGGGTGGAAGAAGACGGCAAGGCCACACGCCGGTTCATCCAAATCTCTGGCTACTCTGGCCCGGGCGTCATCGTCAACGAAGGCCTGAAAAGCGGCGACCACGTCATCGTGGAAGGATATCAGAAGATCAGTGAAGGGATGAAGGTGAGGGGGAAGTGAGTGAGGAGTGAGGAGTGAGGAGTGAGGAGTGAGGAGTAAAAGAGAGAAAAGACAATGAAGATCAAGGGAAATAGAGGCATCATCGCTGGAAGCATCAACCACCGGAAGATCGTTTGGATCATCGTGGCGGTGGTGGTGGCCTTTGGCATCTATGCCCTCGTCGATATGAAAAAAGACGAGTTCCCAGCCTTCGCCAATCCACAAGGTATCGTGGCAGGTGTTTATCCCGGTGCCACCCCCGAAGAAGTGGAGGCGCAGCTTACCAAGCCATTGGAAGAGATACTGTTTGCCTTGCCTGAAGTGGACCGGCAGAAGACCTATTCCGTCACCAAGGAAGGCATCTGCTACGTCTATGTGATGCTTGACATGACCTTGCAGGACAACGCCAAGGCATGGACCAAGATACGGCAAAAAATCAACGATGCCAAGGCTTTGAGCTTCCCTGCGGGCGTGCTCGCCATCGCCGTCATCGACGACTTCGGCGACACCTCTTCCCTGCTCATCGCCATGGAGTCGCCCGACAAGACCTACCGCGAGATGCGCGAATACACCGACGACCTCACCCATCGCCTGCGTAAGATCAAAGAGACTGGCAACGTCCGCGTATTGGGCGAGCAGACCGAGGAAATCGCCGTCACCGTTGACAAGGAGAAGCTTTCGTTTTACGGCATCAGCCCCAACACCTTGATGTTGCAATATGCCTCACAAGGACTGCTGACCACCGCAGGATCCATGGAGACCGAAGCTTTCGACATCCCGCTGCACATTCAAAATCCCATCGTCTCAGAACAGGAACTCGAAGACCAGATCATCTATTCCGATGCCTTGGGCAACACCGTCAAGCTACGTGATATAGCCACCGTGGAACGCCGTCTTGCTCCCACTTCGAAGGTGGTGAACTTCAACGGCCACAACGCCTTGATCATCTCCGTGGAGATGCGTAAAGGCTTTAACATCGTGGCATACGGCAGAGCCGTCGAAAAGGTGCTAGGCGAGTTTAAGACCCAACTGCCCGACAGCGTCAAGCTATACCGAATCACCGACCAACCCAAGGTGGTACAGCGCTCCGTCAGCTCTTTCCTTCGCGACCTGCTCATCTCCATGATCGTGGTCATCGCCGTCATGTTGCTGCTCTTCCCCTTCCGCACGGCACTCATCGCCAGCTCGGGGTTGCCAGTCTGCACCGCCATCAGCATCGGGCTGATGTACCTCTTCGGCATCGAGCTGAACACCGTCACATTGGCCGCCCTCATCGTCGTCCTCGGCATGATCGTCGATGACTCCATCATCAACATCGACGGTTATATCGACAAGCTGAGCCAAGGCATGGAGCCCTTCAAAGCCGCCACCACAAGCGCCAAGGAGCTGTTCATGCCCATGTTTATCGCCACGACCGCCATCGCTACCATGTTCTTCCCGATGACCCGCATCATCACTGGTCCCTTGGGCGATTTCGTGCAACTCTTCCCCTGGACAGTGGCTTTCTCACTGATGGCTTCCCTGGCCTACGCCATGCTCGTCATCCCCTCCTTGGAGATCCTATTCATCAAGCCCGAGACCGACAAGCCGCACCGCAACGCTTTCATGCGGGCACAAATGCGTTTCTTTAACTTCCTGCAGTCGCTTTACGACAAGATGCAGAGCCATTGCTTCAGGCATCCCCACTTCACCATCGGCATGGGACTGGGTTCCATCGCATTGGGTGTGCTGATGTTCCTAGCCCTCAACGTGCAGATGATGCCCAATGCCGAACGCGACTGTTTCGCCGTGGAGATCCGATTGCCCGAAGGCAGCAGCCTCGAAGCCACCAGCCGCATCAGCGACTCGCTGCAGCATCTTATACTTCAAGACAAACGCGTCACCTCCGTCACCGCCTTCATCGGCGAGACCGCCCCACGTTTCCATGTGACCTACGCTCCCAGCATCCCAGCCAAGAACCTCTCACAGCTCATCGTCAACACCACCTCGAAACAGGCCACCGAAGACCTGCTGAAGGAGATGGACGACAAGTATTCCTACTACTTCGCCGAAGCCCATGTGCGTTTCCGGCAGCTGGACTATCAGGCGGTCACAACGCCCGTGGAGATCTTTGTCTATGGCGACGACTACACGAAGACCGCCCCTATTGCGGAACAGATCAAAGACTACATGCTCACCTTGGACAAGGAGCTGCGCTGGGTACATTCCGACAACGACGAGCAGCTGTCATCGGTGAAAGTCACCATGAAGCCTGAGGAATGCGCCAGGCTGGGCATCACCAAAGGCATCCTCTCGCTCGACATGGCCACCACCCTCAACGGGCAGCCCCTTACTACCGTATGGGAAGGCTCCCGAAGCATCCCCGTCAAGCTCTACTCCAAGCAAAACTACGATCCCAACGATTATGAATCCGTGCAAAACCAGCTGATACCCACCATGGTCCCTGGCACCAACGTGCCGCTCAGGCAAGTGGCCGACATCAGCCCCGACTGGCATCCCGCTCAGATCTCTCATCGTAACGGCAAGAACGCCATCACCCTGGCCGCCGACATGAAGTTCTGGAAGTCACAAACCGCCAGCATGAAGAAGATCCAACGTTTTATCGACACAGAAATACGCCCCAACATGCCTGAGGGCGTCAGCATCGAGTACGGCGGGCTGTCATCCTTGAACACCATGGTCATCCCGCAGATTCTCAAGAGTCTGATTGCAGCCATTTTAGTGCTGTTGGCCTTTTTGGTAGCCTATTTCAAGAAAATGAATCTCGCCGTGTTGACCTTATGTTCCAGCGCCTTGTGCATGTTTGGTGCCTTCTTTGGCGAATGGCTCTTCGGGCTTGATTTCGGCATGACGTCCGTGCTGGGCGTGGTCAGCCTCATCGGCATCATCGTCCGCAACGGCATCGTGATGTATGAATACGCCGAGACCCTTCGCACCGAGGAAGGCCTCGATGCCAAGGAGGCCGCCATGAAAGCCGGCAGCCGCCGCATGAGGCCCATCTTCCTCACCTCGGCCACCACCGCACTCGGCGTCCTGCCCATGATCATCACCCGCAACCCGCTCTGGATGCCTATGGGCGTCGTCATCTGCTTCGGCGTGGTGCTCTCCATGGTCATCATCCTCGCCGTCATGCCTGTTATGTACTGGCAGATCTTCAGAACCTCCAAGAAATCCTCCCAACCACAAACCGCATGAAAAGAACCATCCCCGTCATAGCATTCCTCTTGTTCAGTTTCAGAGCCATCGCCCAAACGCCTGACACCTGCGTGAGGCTCACCGTTGCCGACTGCATCGACTTGGCCATTCAGAACAACTTCGAGTTGAAGAACAGCCAAATTGAAATCGAGAAAGCCAAGGCAACCAAAAACGAGGCAAGGGCGGAATATTACCCGACAGTATCGGCACAAGCCTTAGCCTTCGATGCCGTGAACCCCATGATCAGCTTCGGCATCGATGACATCGGCAACGCCCTGGTACGGCAAACGCTCTACAACCTTTACACCCAATATGGCCCTCTGCTGGGGTTGAAAAAGGAGTATTCTTTCATCCAGAACGGCGTGATGCTCAACGCCATGGCCACGGAACCAGTCTTTGCCGGAGGGCGCATCTACAATGGCAACAAACTGGCCAAGCTGGGCATCGAAGCAGCCGAATACCAAGCCAAGATCAAGGAAGACGAAGTCAGCCTGCAAACGGAAAGCCTCTATTGGCAAATCGTTTCATTACAAGAGAAAATCGCCACTTTGGACCAGCTCGACCAACTGCTTGACACTCTCGACAAGGACCTGAAAGGCGCCATTGAGGCCGGTTTGGCCATGCCTACCGATCAATTCAAAGTGACTGTCAAAAAGAACGAGAGCCAGCTGAACCGGAAAAAAGTGGAAGATGGCATCACCCTGCTGAAGATGGCTTTGGCACAATACATCGGAGTGAATTGGCAGACCATGGTCCTTACTGACACCTTGGGGTTGGAAGCCACGCCCGAGACCTATTACCATGCCGCTCCCGAGGCCGTAGCACAGCGCAACGAGTCGCATCTGCTCGACCTCTCTCTGCAAGCTGAAAAGCTGAAAAAGAAGATGACACTGGGAGAAGCACTGCCTTCCTTACTCGTGGGAGGCAGCGTGAACCGTCATACCATCCTCGACAACGCCAAATCCAACGCCATGGTCTTCGCCGTCTTACAAGTGCCCATCACCGACTGGCACAAAACCGCCTTCAAGCTGAAAAAGCATAACCTTGACGCGGAAATCGCCGAGAATAACCGTCGTGATTTAACAGAAAAGATGGAGATGCAGACCAACCAAGCCTGGTTCAACCTCGAGCAGAGCTGGCTGCGTATCAGCATGGCACAAACCGCCTTGAACGATGCCCAAGCCAACCTGAAGATCACACAGGATTATTACGAAGCCGGGCTGGTGGCCCTCTCTGACTTGTTGGAGGCTCAAACCATGCTCAAAAACAGCCGTGACGAACTCAGCGACAGCCGCATGGAATATCGCCTCAACTTAGTAAGATACAAGCAGCTGACAGCACATTGATTATCTAACGACAATCTTTTGAGTTATCACACTCTTGTTGCCGGTCATACGAAGTACATAGACGCCCTTGGCATAACCATCGAATTGCAGATGGGTCTGTTCGCCCGCAACATATTGAGACATCAGGATGCGACCGTTCATGTCAACAAGTTCCAACTGACCTTGACCGCTGATGACCCATTCGTTGCCATTAAAGAATGCGAAAGTTTTGTCATCACTGTCAAACTCATCTACATCAGTATAACTGAAGAGGATGTAGAAACGAGCTGCATAGTCATATTTCGATCCTGTAAAGGTATAGTGATCTTCCTGTAACATGTTGGTACGCGTACCAGTGATGTTATCCACCAAAACCAGGTTGGTGAACGTGCCATTGCAAGTACCCCAAGTCATGGTGTAGGTGCCATCTACTGTAGGTTTGAATTGGACAGAAACACGATCTGCATCCTTCGGAGTGAACAGCAGGCCGTAGTTGCGATCTCCGAAGTGCGAATACAGCTGGAAGCTGGCATTGCGCAGTGCTTTGGTCTTCAAGGCACCGCCAAGTTCTGGGCGACCCAATTCAATGATGGTCAGATCGCGGTGACCGCTCTCATCGTTGACAAAGAGGTTGACAACAGGATAGTCAACATGGTCTTCACGGAAGTAAGAGTATTCGTTCCGTTTGACTGTAGCCATGTCGTAAGTAAACGTAAAGTCTTCTTCTTCATCGGTTGCATCCTTCAGCACGAAGAAAGCTTGATGAGGATGGATGTACTGCGACGGAACCACGGGGTTCTTGGAAGAGCGATAGGCGAAAGGCACGTAAATACCCGATTCAGCTTCATAGATATAGAATGTTGTGAAATGAGTCTTAGCAGCCACTTCATTCAAGTCGAGATATGCCTGATAGGGGTTGCCGATGAGGTTGCTGCCCCTGTCATATACAAACCAATCATGATCATCAGGGGCTTTTGCTGTAAGGGTGACCTTAACATTACCCCTGTTCAGGATGCCTGTATTGCTCAGGTAGCTGTCCTTGTCAATGGCAGCCATATATCCCTTGCCTGGGACGAGATTAGCTTCATTGTCGTAAGAGATCCAATCGTGTGGCTCATCGAAGTGGGCGTGGCTGGAGCTGTTGCGCTTGAAGTTGATCCAGTGGTAGTTCGGTTCATCATAGCAGTAGAAATCCCAGTGTTGGACATTATCCACTCCGTCAGGCAGGTAGCTGCCGCTGACACCAGTGACTTGTCCGATAGCATCGTTCCAGTTTTGGGTATCCCACCAGTTGACTTGTCCTTCGCTCCAGCTGATACCCATGGGGGCGTTGCTGAGCGGAGTTGACATGAGGTGCCAGTCGTAGTTGAGTGGCATGGATGGATCGCCAGTGGAGACGGCTTTCTTCCAGGAATTGTCGAAAGTGACACCCACCGTGGCATTCTTGAACTCGCCGGCATTGGCAGACTGCAGCAACACGGCATCCTCGTTGATAAAGACATTGACATTGTCTGTAGGAACTTTTGTGACATTTGTTGCCGTATTGTAGAGGAAGATGTTGGCCGTCTTATCGGCATAGTTGTCAAGCAGCTTGTCAAGACCGTTGTTGGCATTGTTCTCACCGTCAGCATTGTAGCTTGTGGCACTGTAAAGCAAGAACTTGCCATCTTCAGTGCCAAGGCAGTTGTCCTTACCGAAGCAAAGCACCGGCAGGTCACCATTGATAGCCTTTGAAGTTGGACGCAGCCAGTTGGTATACTTCACTCCAGAAGTACTCTTTGCCTTCACCCATTGGTTCAACACACTGAGCAATCCTTGCCATTTGTCGATTTGGTTGTCCGTATAAATCACCCCTGAAGGCACGTAACTATTCGTTGCATTCACTATGTTGTCGTAATACATATAACCGTAAGCATGCCTATCCATAACATCGCCGTAGGTGCCGTGACCACTGGGTTCGTAACCTTCAACGATATAGTTTCCTGCGTTATCCGCATAGCAATAGACGATGGTCCCATTGTTCTCGAACGCAAATGAGGGATAGGTGGCTGAGCCGCTGACAACATAGCAGTTCTCAATGGTTCCGTTATTGATTCCAGCCAATCCGCCCATTTTATCGCTACCTGTCATGACGACATTGCTGTATGAATTATAAAGATCTGCACTGTTCAGGCCCACCAAACCGCCCATCGACGTTGAGGTGCTGCCCTGCATGGTATTCACTGCAAAGGACGAATGGACCGTGCCATCCTCCGATTTGCCGACCAAACCACCCATGGCGATAGTACCCGAATTGCCATGTAGCGTTCCGGCAGCCTCCACATTTGACAAGCTGCCACCTTGCATCGTTCCTATCACGGCACCCAGATAACGGTCGGTACCACCTTCGAAAGCAGTGCTTACAACCATGTCTGAAATGACAGCATCATCGGTCGTGCCGAACATGCCCATTCCCTCACGGTTCAACAGGCTGTGGATGCCGCTTACGAAATATCCATTACCGTTGAAATGGCCACTGTAAGGATGCTCCCCGTCACCAATGACGTCCCAAATCTCAGCGCTCATGTCGATGTCGCCAGTAAGGGTCATATTCAGTGTTGGCAGGGCGGTTTGACCATTAAGTCCATTTACCAAGGAGATGGCCCAAGCCAGCTCCTCAGGCGTGTCAATCGCCGATGCATTGAATCCAGAAGGCGCTGTGCGTTGGACATTGGTCCAGGTCCTTACGTAATACAAATGGTTCTCGGGATCAATGGGATCCAGTTGCTCGATGGCATAAATGCTCTGATCGTCAAAAACGATAATGTTACGCGCCAGGTTGCCAAGATAATCCATGCCTTCATCTGAATAAAGCACCGGCATATAATATAGCTCGTCATCCCAAGCCGTCTTGGTGACGCCCAACTTTGAAGTCGGATCCAGACCGACAAAATAGTCGTTAGGATTGGCGGTTCCAACATGGATCACGGTATTGTAATCCTCAAGATAGACGTTGTTTTGGTCATCCCCTTTGTGGTTGTCGTTGATGGTGATGACATCCGACACCAACATGTTGCCGTTTGGAGCGACATACACGCCGCCACCTTCTCCTTGGGCAACGCTATTGTTAACAATCGTGGAGCCATCATAAATGATGAAGTTGCCGTTGTCAGCGACATAAACAGCACCACCATTCGTGGTTCCATTGGCGTTGTTTTGCAAACTTGAGTTGCCGAAAACCGTCAAGGTGGCACCATCAGCAATGTTGATCATCGGAGCTTCTGCAACGACAGCGGGGTCTTCGGGATAACCTGTAGAGGTGTGGGCGATGGAAGATCCATCGAGGGTCACTGCTGAAATATTCATGGACGTATGGACATCCAACAAGGTTCCTAGGAAAGCAGGATTGTGTTCGATATCATAACCTTCCCAGTGAGGCTGGTCGTCCAAGCCATGATAAACATTATGTCCTCCAGGATAACGATAGAGTGTCAGCTCTCCATGTTCTTGTCCATACCAATTCAAGCCATTGGCATCGTTGACCGTGACGGTGTTGACGATGTAAATCTCATCACCTGGCTGGAAATCGGTGAAATAGAGGATGCCTGCCAAATTGGGTTTGGCTGCATTCGGGTAGGTACCTGAATAGTCGTTACGGCCGTTGACGCCGTCAATATAGTAACGGGTACCCTGGCCACGACGATATACTTCCACGAAGATCTTGAAATCCCTCCTGTATTCATGATCGGGATCTCCAGTCTTATAGTTGGTGAAATACATGTCGAATTCCAGCAGACCCATGTAGTCGTTGTCAGCATAATGGCTTCCGTCGTAATTCAAGACAAAGTCAAAGGCGATGGAATAACGTCCGTCGGTCTCACCTAAATAATAAGGTGTATTCCCACTATAATTTAAATAGGTATGGGCATCTAGGACGGAAATCGTGTTGACATTGTTGCTCCATCCTGAAGAGTTATCCACATTGAGAGAAGGCTTTAACGACATGCCAAACTTCTCTGTTGAACCGACGTAAGTGTTACCACCGACAAATTCGTATGGGACTTCAATGTAGGCTTGGTGTTCTTCTTCCGTTTGGTCTCTCTTGGTCCATTTCACATCGGTGAGATACCATTTGGAAAGATCACCGAATTCCGTCATGTGCAACAGGTAGGCAGGCGCCATCACCTTGGTGACATAAGTGTCATGTTCTGTTCCCTTGCCGCGCATCAAGGCGAAGGATTGCGCAGTGATATCCTGCTCAATGCTGGTTGTGGTATTGATCACCAAGGTCACGGTCACTTCATCGATGATGGTTTCATTGCCATCCACCACTCTCACTTGTTCAAACACGATCGTAAGAGGCTCCCATGTGAAGTTGCCCGTCAGTTGGTTGTTGTAGGTCAAACGGAACAGCACTTCAGGGTTGGAGGTGTTGTCGATGTTATACCATTGTTCAGCCACCAATCTATCGTCAGCAAAAGGATGGAAGAGCAGGTTGTCGTTGCCTTCACCTACCAATGAACCTTGTGGGATGGCCACCAAGCCAAAGGTATTGTTCGGCGTCAGGAGCATCGGGGACATATTTGTGGTGATGGAGTCATGATCGACACCCAAACCAGTCACATAGTTACCTGAAACATCATGGTCAAAATACATCCACTCATCAGCTGAAGTCGCCCCATAGCATCCGGCATTCACCGTCTGGACATCGGTGCCATAATTGACGGAGGGCACCCCGTGGATTGACTTGATTCGGAAATAGCTGTTGCTTCCGCCCGAGGCAGGAAGGTCAATGAGGACATCCACCGTGGAGAAGCCCTCTCCGTTCTGAGCGATGGCATTGAACACCCCTTCGCGATTGCTGTGGATGTCACCATAACGCCAGACACGGAAATACTGGGTATCACCCCTCATGTTTGGGGTGTGGTTTTCATACCGGAGTTGTTTGCTGCCTCCACCAGGAATCAAAGCACCAGCCAAGGTATAGATATTGTAAAGAGGAGTGTAACTGACAAAGCCACCATCTTCCTCGTTGTTATATTCTTCAGGAATCATGTTACCTGTTTCCTGGCTTTGTTTTGGACGGGCGTAAGCCAATGTGTTGTTGAACGCATCGGTCATGACATAGGCAAAACCTTGGAGTTCACCATAGGTGTCATCATACTTCACTGCCACATACGAACCATCGTTGATACGCATCTTATTGTCATTGCCCGTTGTGCTCAGGCTTTCGTTTGTCACCGTTGTATAGACGGGATGCGCAACATATACATCCTCACAGGTGTAAGAACCAAATTTCTTGACTTGTTCCACCGGATTGCGGAGGAACACCGAACAGCCGTTGGCCAATCTGACGATGTTGTCAAACTCATGGATGGTGTACATCTCAGTGGTGATCAACGAGTTGACCAGACCTTGGCCGAGCAGGTTGATGTGGGCAGCGTCGATGGTCAGACTATCGGCCCTTTGTATGGAATAGAGGGAACGCGTCGCCGAAGTGTAAGGTTCCACATAGCCGTCTTTTTGGTAATCCGGATTGGCAACAAGTTCTCCGTATTTGCGCACCACAATGCGGCGACCTTGTTTTCCAGCATCACAGCTGGTGCCGCTACCATAAATCGATCCGTCGATATTCATATAGGCATCGTCGGTGGATGCCGTTGCGGCATCGGTCATATAGCCTTGGCCGTCAACATACACGTCGGATCGGCCGGTAATGGTAGGAGCGCCAAAGGCATAACCATCATAGTTACCGAAGTCGCCACCTGCCCAGATGGAGCCGTCCAGCACCAAGGCCTTATGATCCTCGAAGAACTCCTGGTTGTAGGTTCCATCGGCTATTGCAGTATGATTCGGAGCATTCATGATGGCGTTGGTGCCGACAAATGCACTTGTGGAGCCATATACATTGCCGAAATAGCCCGAAGCAAAGACCTGTTTAAAGACATGACCGCCGCTGATATTCACCACGGAAGCCATCTCCTGTTCCTCGCTTTCGTCAAAGTCACCAGGCTCAAAGGTTAGTGCGTCATCGGCATTACGGCTACCGCCATAAACATTGCTATACACCGTACCGCCACGCATGTTGACCATGCGGAGGCCCGACACATACACTTTGCCCCTGGTTCCAAAAGCACCTCCATAGACATTCTGGTTGATCACACCGTCGTTGCTGATGTTGACAATGGTATTGCCATTGGTGTAACCTAAACTACCACCTCCAAAGACGTTTCCAAGCACTCTTCCACCGTCAATATCGACCACTGATGCGCCATCAGTGTTGTCTTTGGAGCCACCGTCAACACCTACCGAACCACTTTCGCCACCACCGTAGATAGAGCCTTTCACCTGTCCATCGACAAGTTTGACGTGGGTTCCTTGACTGACGTTGGCGCTGGACCGACCTTCCGCCTCGGGATCGCCTTTACCGGCACCATACACATTATTCAGTGTGGCGCCGTTGATCAGCATGACGTCGGTTTTGCCGAGCACCTTACCCAGCTCACCACCGCCATATACGTTGCGCACCACAGTGCCGCCCGAAACCTCTACGCTGGTGTTGCCTCCCACATGGGCAAGCTCCAAGTTTGTTTTGGTTCCTTTACCACCACCAAAGAGGTTACCCAAGGAAACGTCTTCGCCTCCTTCGACACCCACAATGCCGCTCTTCATCTGAACAGAGGTGTTGGCACCCGTGTTGGCCACGTTGCCGCCGCCATACACATTGCCTTTCACCCAAGCATTCTCATCGACAATGGCGTTGGTGCTCGACAGCACCTCACTCTCGTTGCCGGCGCCGAACAAATTACCCTCAATGACTGAGGTACCATTGACCGTAATGCTCGTATTGCCGCTAACAGCGCCAAGGTTTTCGAGCGACTTGTTGGTATAGAAATAATTGACACTATCAACTGTGACAGTAGGATGAGCCGTACTCAGTGTTTGACCACCGAGATTGGTTTCATTGGTCCAATAATAGCGAGTATGGGATCCATACACCGCAGGAGTGATGACGTTGGTGATGTCATTCAGTTGCGGAGGAACGACATTGCTATCCTTGTTATAAACATCTATGGTAGGCACAGCAGCCGAGAAGCCGCCACCGTAGGCTGAACCGAGAACATGGGTGTTCTTAAGCACGGAGGTCGTATTACCATTCACTCCACCTAGGTTGCCGCCACCGTAGAAATCCGTCTTCACCACACAATCTGTCAACGTGGAACTGACATCATGGGTAGCGGTAACAGCAAACTGGCCAGCGTAACGATAAAAACGACACACCGACTTGCCAGCCCACGTTGCATCTCCCGGGTCTCCAGTCATCAACTCAAACTCATATTGTGCCTGATAGTCATTGGTTGTCGCTCCAGTATAGGCGGTGGGGTTGTAAGCACCCCAGTTCCACTGATCCAAAGTAACCCATGTCTCATTACCCCTATTGTCATGTGTTTCCACCAAACGATAGTTGGTGCCTCCATTGCCAGCGCCATAAAACACGCCAAAGGTGGTTCCTGTGGCGCGGGTAGTCACGGTTTTACCCTGAGCCATATCGCCAAACATGGGACCGCCACAATACTTATTCACCAGACTGTGGTCGATGGTGACATCAATGTTTCCTGAGATCGGCTTGTTCGCATTGATACCACCTCCATAAAACTCCTTGATGATCGCATGGTCAATCTTGAAAGTGACATCGCCATCAATCTTTTCCTGGCCAGCACCTGCCACTAACTTCATCTTGCCACCGTTCATATAACAATGTGGGTTGTCGGCATGTACATTCGCTGCCTCCTGATAACAACCCGAAAGGGTCAGCTTCTCTATCTCACCACCAATGACATTCACGGCACAGTGACGGTTCGCATGTTTCATGTTGTTATGCGTTCCAGGGTTAAACGCTTTCATGGAAAGCCGTCCGCCTAAGATGATGTACGACGTCCTATCCGTCAATACATTGCCACCCGTATTGGAAGTAACAATCTGTCGGACCGATCCGCCATTGAGGATCAAGGGGGCTTCCTCCTTGCTACCGTCACGGATATCATACTCAAATTGGCCAAAATCAGCAAAAGAGGTTTCCGTCATTTCAAAATGGCCTTTCGGAGCACAGATGCCAATACCGTAGGTGTAGCGCGTTCCGTCTTCTTTCATGGCCAGTCCCATACGCACGTATGGCACAAAATCAAAACGGACAGGATTGATGGCATATCGAGTGGTTTTGGTACTGCATTGCAATTCCAGACAATAGTCCGGCTCATTGTCGAAATTCAAGTCCATCGACATGATGGTAGCAGGCACATAACTTTTATCTACCTTTTGTGCAAAACCATCATTGGCTTTAATATATTGAAAATTATAGTACAATATTATGGCGTTATCATATACCGTCATACCATCGGCCAACGTCCTTCCCGTAAACTCTTTATAAGAATTAGCTAAAGTTGTTTTCACACTCTGCCCAGCAAATGTTTGGGGACGAGTTCCAGCAACCGTAAAAGGATTGGCCTGATTAGAAATGACATCATAACGTTGCTCGGCACTGGCAAGATAGACGGCTTTACCCCAATAGGCCTCGATGGCAATGGCAGTCACACCCTCTGGCACGTAATAGTAGCCTCCTTGGGCAAACACACGTCCACTCACATTATATAAGTCCTTTTGGGTGCAATAGCGGTCAGCAAAGTTATAGCCATCTTCCCAGTTGGCCTTAAAGGTACCAGGCGTACCACCTGTCACTGCTGTCACCTTCCAGCCAGTCACCACCCAGTCGGTGTAATTGTTTCCATAACGTGTGGCATGGTCGGTAGCGGAAGGATCGCCGAACAGCTCATTATAATAAGGTAGCTGCACCTTGGCATAGCCATAGTCATAATGCAAGGTGTCCATATCGGTAATGTTCAAGGTAAGGTTTCTGGAGGTCGCCGTAGCGTTATGTTCTCCAGCATTTACCGTCACACTCAAAGTGCCCAAGATCTTTCCTTGAAAAGGATTGGCATTGACGCGGCTCACCCAAGCATGATTCTTCTCGTCCCACACTTTCTCAGGATCAGGATTGATGATGGTAGGGTATTTCCCCCAACGTTTTAAGATGGGATAAGGCTTGATGCTTGGGTCGAGCACCCATTTGGCAATGAGGGTCGTGTCCTTGGGCGACCTGCTGTTCAGATCTTCTGCCGATACATACCACGAAGCCAGCTCACGGTTGCTGTTGAGCACGCTGCGGTAATACTCGAAACGGGTCAGGTTTTTCTCCTCTGCCGGCCAGGAGCAGTTATAATCTGTAAGGGAACCCAACGATGCCTCGTTCCGATAATAGTCATAGTTGTTAATACCATTTTTACCTTTATTCAGGATCTTCTCACCGCCATACACAGGATAACGTTGGCTACCACCCGTGATGTTTCCGTAGAACATACAGTTCATCACCATGGTTTTTAAATTATTAGCCCAATGAACACCATCGATTGTCGTCTTTGTCCCCGTCGAGGCATAGTTGTTGTATCCCACAATACCAGCCACGGTGGTGCCGCCTGTGATGTCGGCAAAGCTATAACAGTTGATCACGCGTGATTTGTCGGAAAGGTATCCCACCAAGCCACCACAGTAGCCGTCGGTGCTGCCCACTGAGCCTGACAAAATACCGCAGTTGTATATTCGGGTGTTTCCCGCAGCCGTCATGACGATGGCACCCACGTTACCCGAACGGTTGATCGACACTTCATCCAAAATGATGTTTCGGAGAATGGCGTTATTCGTGTGGACAAACAAAGGCTGCGTCAATCCCGTGATGGTGTAGAACGTACCATCTGCTTTCACACCGCCTTCCAGCGTGCCTACAAAATCGCCGGTTATGGACGTAAATCCACTAGCATTAATATCTTGGGAAATCACATAATGTCCCGACATGTCTGTGATTTGATTCAACGAATTGATGGAGGTTTGGCCAAAAGACAATTCGAACATGGCCATAACCAAACACAATAGGGTAAGTTTTGCTCTCATTTTTAAGGAACTATTAATCTTTAAAAATTAAGTAGCAAAATTACACAAATTGTAGATTTATCTTCCTAATTTGGGTGTTAAAAAAAATAAAGAAATATTGGTACTGCGTCTTAGAGTTTATCTTTAATGAACTCCAAGCCAGCCTTCAGTCGCTTCAAAGTCTCTTCCTTGCCAATCAGATACATGATGTCGGTAGAGCCTCCAGGGGTGGCCAACAGGCCTGACATGGCGATGCGGGAAGGCCACATCAGCGGTCCGTATTTGATGTTGTTGTCGGCGGCTACCTTGCCGAAAGCCTCGCTGAGGGTCTCTTCATCCCATTTGTCGATTTGGTTCACCGCATCGATGGTCTTTTGAAGGATGTCAACAGAGGTCTCCAGCGTGGATTTGTTTTTCTTGTTGACATAGAGTTCCACGTCGTATGGAGCGACCTCATACAAGAATTTGAGTTTCTCCGGGATTTCCGAGAACTTGTTGATACGCGGCTGCATCAGCGTGGCAATCTTGTTCCATTTTTCCTCAAGGAAGGTGCCCTTCACGCCTGAATAGTCGAAAGCCATCTTCGAGAACAGCTCAAACGGCATGGCTTGGATATGCTGGGCGTTGACCCAGTCAAGTTTCTGGTAGTCGAACACGGCCGGACTCTTGTGCAGTCCTGCCACCGAGAACACCTCGCAGAGTTCATCCATCGTAAAGATCTCGCGCTCGTTCTTCGGCGACCAACCCAACAAGGCGATGTAGTTGATGATGGCTTCAGGAAGATAGCCTTCCTCCACCAACGCTTGGAAACTCACTGCACCATGACGTTTCGAGAGCTTGCTCACCGTGCCGTCGGGGTTCTTGCCGTTGATCAAAGGGAGGTGGATATAGCACGGCACTTCCCAGCCAAAAGCCTGATACAGCAGGATGTATTTGGGATTGGACGACAGGTATTCGCTGCCACGGATGATGTGCGTGATGCCCATCAGGTAGTCGTCCACCACATTGGCGAAGTTATACGTTGGCATGCCGTCGCTCTTCAGCAGGATTTGGTCGTCGAGGGTCTCGTTCTCAACGGTGATTTCGCCATAGACCAAGTCGTTGAAGGTGGTGGTGCCTTCATGCGGCACCTTCTGACGGATCACATACGGTTTGCCTTCAGCCAGGTTTTTCTGCACTTCTTCGGCGCTCAAGTTACGGCAATGACAGTCGCTCTCGAAGGGATTCTCCTTGGTTTCCTCGCCTTCTGCGGGTTCCTCTTCCGTCTTGGAGCAGAAGCAGTAGTAAGCTGCGCCTTTCTCGATGAGCTTCATGGCGTATTCCTTATAGATGGCCTTACGCTCACTCTGGACGTACGGGCCATAGTCGCCGCCCACATCCGGGCCTTCATCATGATGGATGTTGGCTGTTTCGAGGGTCTCGTAAATCACGCGAGTGGCATCTTCCACATAGCGTTTCTGGTCGGTGTCCTCGATACGGAGCACAAACTTACCGTTCTGTGATCTTGCGAAAAGGTAGGCATACAAGGCGGTTCTGAGGTTGCCGATATGCATGTAGCCCGTTGGGCTTGGGGCGAAGCGTGTTCTGACTGTCATGGAAGTTATCAGTTGTTCAGTTAATCAGTTATCAGTTAATTGGGTTGCAAAATTACAAATTATTTCTTCCAGAAATCTGCATTTTTGATTTTCAATTCTTCGGGATTGAATTCCGGCTCTTTTCCTGCCTTCTTCTGTTTCTCGTACGACTTAAGGGATCTGAAGGCGAGACGCGACAGCAGCAGGATGGCGATGATGTTGATCCACGCCATGGTGCCGACGCCGATATCACCCAACGACCACATCAAGCTGGCTTTGTTGAGAGAGCCATAGAACACAGCGGCTATCAAGCAGATACGCAAGATCCAGATGCACAGCCGTTCCTTGCGGCCTTTGCCGAAGAGATATACCAAGTTGGTCTCGGCGTAGTAATAATATGCCATGATGGTGGTGAAGGCGAAGAAAAACAAGGCAAACGACACGACCAGTCCGCCGATGCCTGGTCCCAGCAAGGTGCTGATGGCGGCCGTGGTATAGGACACGTCAGGTTCGCCCAGTTGGGCTACTTGAGAGGCATAAAGCATGCTTCCGTCGGCGGCGTAGATGTTGTAAGTCTTGCAGGCGAGGATCATCACGGCGGTGGCGGTGCAGACCAGAAGCGTATCGACATAAACCGAGAAGGCTTGCACCATGCCTTGCTTCACTGGATGCGACACCTTGGCGGCGGCAGCCACGATGGGCGCCGTGCCTTGTCCCGCCTCATTGGAATAGATGCCACGCTTGACACCCCAGGCGATGGTGCTGCCCAAGATGCCGCCTAAGGCTTCGTTCAAGCCGAAGGCACTTCGAACCATGTCGCCAAAGACGGCAGGGACCTCGGAGACATGGATGACGAGGATCACGATGGAGAGCAAGATATAGATGATGGCCATGAAGGGCGCCACGACCTGTGCCACGTTGGCGATACGTTTCACGCCGCCGATGATGACGATGCCGATCAACAGCGCCACGCCCAAGCCAATCCAGGCCGGATTCACGTTGAAGGTGTTGGCAAACGACATGGCGATGCCATTCGACTGAACGGGAGGCAGAAACAGACCGCAGGCCACCACGGCGCATACGGCGAAGATCACGGCAAGCCATTTGGCGCGAAGACCTTTTTCAATATAATAGGCTGGACCGCCACGGTATTCTCCTTTGTGGTTTTCCTTGAAGATCTGCGCCAGGGTGGCTTCGGCGAATGCCGAACCGGCGCCGAGGAAGGCGATGATCCACATCCAGACGATGGCGCCGGGACCGCCATAGCCGATGGCGGTGGCCACACCCACGATGTTGCCGGTACCCACGCGTCCCGACAAAGCCATGGCAAAGGCTTGGAACGAGGTGATGCCCGTCTTCTGCGTCTTGTCCGTAGAAAACAGCAAACGCGCCATTTCACCGAAACGGCGCACCTGCACAAAACGGGTTCCAAAGGAGAAATATAGTCCTGCCAAGAGGCATAAAAATACCAAGGCTGGGCTCCACACCCAGCCATTTACGGTATTGATGATATTCTCAATCATAAGCTCTTATCTTCTTCCACCTGTTGTGCCTGAGCGTCCGCTGCTGGAGCTTCCTCTTGAAGAGCTGCTGGAAGAGCTGCTGGAAGAACCTCTTGAGCTGCTGCTTGAGGAGCTGGAGGTACCCGAGCGGTTGCTGTCCGATGAGCTGGAGCGGCTGGTGCTGCTGGAGGATCCAGAGCGTCCGCTGCTGCTGGTGCCTGAGCTGCTTGAGCTACTGCCGGAGGTGCTGCCAGAGCGGCTTACGCTGCTAGAGGAGCCACGAGTGGAGGAGCTACTGGAGGAGCTGGAGCTACTACTTGAGGAGCTGGAGCTGCTGCTCGAGGTGCCTTCCGAGCGGCTTACGCTGCTGGAAGTTCCGGAGCGTCCGCTATCGTTACCAGCGTTGTTCGTGCTGCTGGAGCCGGGGGTAGTGCTGCCGGTGCCCGTTCTTGGACGGATCGCGGCTCCGCCATTGTTGCTGCTGGAAGATCCAGGGGTGTTGCTGTTGTTGTTCACAGCGCCGTTGGTGCTCATGCTGCCAGGGGTGTTGCTACCAGGGCGAACCACTGTGGCTTCGGAGTAGGAGTTGTATCCAGGAGGAACGTTGTTCGTCGGATGGTAGTTGGCAGGATAACCGCCGTAGGTGTGGTGGTGATGATAGGTGTGGTGGTGAGGATCCAGCGGATGCATGTGGTCGAAGTATCCCAGAGGATAGCCACCTGGAGGCGGAGGAGCGATCGGATAGTAGCCGTCGTAGTAGAAGCGGTACGGATTCGGGCGGTGGTAGTAGCGCGGACGCGGTCCGACACGGAAGACCACCCAAGGCTCGTTGCGATAGCCGTTCCAGCAGAAGCTCACCGGCTCGAAGTACTCGAAGGTGGTGAAGCTGTAGAGCTCGCCTCCCAGTTCATAGTACGGCATCACCGTATAGACCCAGGACGGATTCGGACGGTAGGCGGGGATCGTCACTGCGACTCTCTTGATTCTACCGGGGCAGATTCTCATGTACTCTCTGCTGTAGTAGCGCCCATCGTCAGGATCGAGGTAGATGAAGAGGTCTCCCCGATAAGTATAGTCTCCAATGTTTTGGATATCATAATAGACAGTGACCGAATTGGCGTTGTAGGTCAACACGGGCTGTGAGACCAAGACCAATTCTGGCGGAAAGCCGTTCGCTGCTTTGGCGATGATCATCCCCATCACTAACAGGGAAGTCATAAAGAATTTCTTGGTTTTCATGATGCTGTTGTTTTAAGGGTTAAACAATTTACTTCCACAATTGCAAATACCATTCCAAAAGTGGATGACAAGGTTTTTCTCATAGTTTGAAATAGATTTTGGAGTTGGAACGTATGGACCCGTCCATGTCGATGAGGTTGCCGTAGGCATCCCTGACCTCTTTCACAGAAGTCTTCACAGGGATGTCATGGTCCCTGAAATAGGCCCAAACGGCTGATTTCACCTTGGCTCCATAATAAGTTTTGACTGGAGTGTCGTTTACAAAGACGTACATATAGTTGGCAGTTAGCAGTTAGCAGTTAGCAGTTGGCAGTTAGCAGTTTTCTGTTTCGACCTTTTGTTTTTTGCTGCGCATCACCAGCCAGACTATCAAGGCGATGGCCACGACAAGCAAGGAGATACCCAGTACAGGCCGTACGGCGACCCAAGCGATGGCGATGAATACGAGCGACCAGACAAATCCCAGCACTACACAAACGAGGCCCAAGATGGCACCCACACCTTTGCCAAGGAAAGGAAGTACTTTGAGCAATGTGGGAACCAGGGCAAAGATCTTTCTGAAACCCAGGATAATCAACAACATCAAAGCAATACGGATAATCCACGTGAGCATTTTGTTGCCTTGCTTCATCGATTCAAACATCTCATCGGCGGTCTTCTCACCCATAGCGACAGAGGAAACGGTCTTGCCGTTCTTGGGATCCACATATTTCTCAAAAGTGTCGCCCTTCACGTTGGCGACAAGAGAAATCTGCTGGTCAATGGGCACATAGGTGAAGGTGACGCGGACGTCGCCGATTTCAGGTTTAGCGGAAGAAGCTCCAAAATACACCTGGTTGCCGTTCATTGTGACGTAGTTGGCGTTGATGCTGTCATTGAGACCCAACTGTCTTTTGATGACCTTGTTCCATTCATTGACGGTGGCGCTGTCCATCTTCACCTGAGGTTCTTCGTTACCACGGATGGAGCTGACAATGAACGAAGGCAAGGTGAAAGCGCCAAAGCTGACCTTCTCAGCCACTTGTTCCTTGTCTTCAATGGTCTGGTAAACAAAGTTAAGACCTTGGTAGTCGGGATCCTTGAACTCCTCACTGTCTTGAGGCGAAGAGACCCATTTCTTTTCGTAGGTATAGGTGGTGATTTCCTCTGTGGCGCCGCCGATTTTCTCTTTGGTTTCCTTCTTGGCGTGCTCTACCCATTGGTAATATTCCACTTCACGGGAGAGTGAGATGGCGTTGACGCTGACGCCGAAGTTCGGATCGGAGAGTGTCTCGGAGGTGGTGGCGATACCAGTGCAATGCACCGTTTTCCCGTCAAACTCGGGAGAGACGGTGTTGATGTCAGGCATCTCGACACAGGCGTCTTGGGCACGCCCCAGCGCCTTGTACGTCTTGATGGCGCGGTTTTCATTCCAGAAAATCAAAATAGTGCCGACAATCACCAGAATGAGTCCGATGAAAATTCCCTTAAAGGAGTTGCCGACATTGCGACCGTAAGAGGTCCTGTTAACTTCTTGATAAGCCATATAATATAATTTAGGTGCTGCAAAAATAATAAAGATTCTCAAAAAAAACAAAGCAATCCACCCCAAAGGATGGATTGCTTTTGTCGTTTAGGTTTCTCGCGATGGAGAATAACAGCTGTCGTTTATTCCTTGATGAAGCGTGCTGTCTTCTCACCGCAGCGGATCAGGTACAGGCCTGATGCCAGGTCTCCAACGTGGATCTCCTGGTCGGTGTTCATGTTAACCACCTTCACCAGCATGCCCAGGTTGTTGTAGATTTCGACCGTAGCATCGGTCTCGATGCCAGCGAGGCGCAGGTTGTCCTTCGTTGGGTTCGGGTACACGCTCAGCATAGCCTCGTTATACTCACCCACTTCCGTCTTCTTGAAGAACGCCACCAACGTCATATTATCATTCACTGTCACCGTACGTGGGTTCTGTGTCACACCATCGTTCCAGTGGTCGAAGGCGTAGCCTGTGTATGGGATGGCCTCCACCGTCACCGACGTACCGGCAGCATACGTGCCGTTGCCTGTCACAGCACCCTCGCCTGGGTTGCACATCACCGACAGCGTGTAGGTTTGCGACTGCTGTGCCGAGAATTTCGCCTTATAGGTAGCGTTGCCGGTCACCGTGATCTTACGCGGATTGTCGTGGTTGTTGTCATCCCAGCCGTTGAAGTAGTATCCGCCGTTCGGGATTGCCTGGATCGTGATCTCCTTGCCTTGAGCGAACGTGCCGCCGCCCAACACTGTGCCCATCTCTGGGTTCAGCGATACCACTGTAATCGTGTACATTGTCGGCATCACGAAGATTGCCTTGTAGGTAGCGTTAGCCGTCACAGTCACTGTGCGTGGGTTATGCGTGTCGCCGTCATCCCACTTCTGGAATACTGCGCTGCCAAGCGGCGTTGCTGTCAGCGTAGCGCTTGCGCCCTCTGGGTAGGTTCCGCCACCGCTCACCTCGCCCAAGCTGGCATCGTTCGTCAACACCGTCAACGTGTACGTTGTGCCGCCGCTCTCACCGAAGTATGCGGTGTACTCTGCGTTTTCAGTCACATTGATGTAGCGCACCCTGGCGCCCACACCGTCACTCCAGTTCAGGAACGTGTAGCCATCTGCTGCCGTAGCCATCAGCTGAACGTTAGTACCATACACATACGTGCCGCCACCCGTCACAGAACCGCCAGCAGCAGGAGATGCATTGACAGTAATCGTATACTGGTTCTTGGCGAACGTCGCTGTGTATGTCGCGTCACTGTTCACTGTGACTTCGCGCGGGTTGTCAGTGTTGTTGTCCTGCCACTTCACAAAGTGCCAGCCTTCGGACGGGTTCGCAACCAGGCTGATCGATGTGCCGGACGCAAACGTGCCGCCACCTGTCACGGTGCCGCCTTCCGTTGGAGTAGCTGTTGTGGTGATTGTGTAGTAGGTCGTTGCAGGCTCACCGAACACCGCAGTGTAGGTAGCGCTTTCCGTCACCGTGAACGTGTAGTCTGCGTTCGTGCTCACCTCTGAGCCGCCCTTCGTCCACTTCACAAACTCGTAGCCGCTTTCGGGCGTGGCGTGGATCGTCACAGACGTACCTTCCTCGTAGCTTCCGCCGCCGGATACTGAACCCCACGCCGTGTTGTTCGACTCCACGTTGATGTCGTACCACATCGTCGTTTCCTCCACGCTCACGTCGTCAATATACCACTCGTGGGCCCAAGTTCCCTCGTATACGAAGCAAAGCGTGATCTCATGGCCAGCGTAGGCCGACAGGTCTATCTCAACAAAATTCCATGAGCTCGGGAATTCTGTGTCGCTCCAAATCTGGGTGTAGTTGGCTGGATCGGGCACGCTCGGCTCGTCCACTGCAATCCATACGCTGTTGGCCTTGTCGGAACCACTATACTCGCTGAATTGCCAGAAGCTCAACTTGAAGTGTGAGCCCGTGGACAAGTCAATCTTAGGCGAGAAGAGCGCTCCTTGCTGCTTGATACCATTGTTCTGGCCGTAAGGATGGTAGGCGCAGTTGTGGCTGCTGTTGTACTGCCAGCATTTCCGACCTCCTGTGTGGTCGTTGTCGATAATGTACCAACAATCCGAGAGCTCGGAATCGAAATCCTCATAGAAAGGAAGAGCGTATACCGGACACTCGCCCCAGTCTTCGTATATTTCCACGTCATCGATGTTCCAAGAAGGAGCGTTGGTGCCACTATTAGCGGCATACTTGAACGCAATATAAACGGCATAGCCTTGGTAGTCACGAAGACTAACAGTTTGTTGATCCCAGTGAGCATCACTGGAGGGCAAGGAATACACTTCGTGGTAGGCGCTCAGATTGGTCGGGTCGCTGTCAGTGGAGACCAAAACCGAAGCCATGCCAGAAGCATAGGTCCAGCCGACATAGGAATAAAAATTCATTGTTGTGTAGTCGCGGCCGGGCTGCAGGAAGAGTCTCGGGCTGATCAGCCAGCCTTCTTGGGAAGAACCCGAAGGTCTGTGTGTGTGTCTTGCATAGTGGTCGCCCGAGTGAGGTGTCGTGGAGGTAATGCTGGTGCATTGGCCGTTGCGTGCCCAGTAAGAAGCTGCTAAGTCGTTGCTGTTGTCCACGTCGATCTTGGTCCAGCACTCCCAATCGGTCTCGCCCGTCTCGAAGCCTTCTTCAAAAGGCAGGGTGCGGATGTCGGCATTAGCGCACTCGGGAGTTTCGACATACAATTCATACATTTGTCTACAATCGGAAGATTGATACAACACTGAACCGTCCTTCCAAATTGTGCCAAGGCTATTACTTTTTCCGCAATAATAGACACCTTCGCTGTTGGCACACACGCCTCGTAGATAAGAGCCACTAGGGGTGTAGAGGAGCTGGCCGTTCTTCCACACCTTGAGCTGAGAACCTACGAAGCCGCAAACATAGATGTCGCCACCGTCAATATACAAATCCTGAGCATCGGAAATGCTACTGACATCGGTTAACGTATATTTGAGTTGGTCGTTCTTATAAACCCACACTGCGTTCGAAGCATTGGTCATCACTAAACTATACAAATTACCATCATAGTAAGCAAAGGATCTGATGAATGATTTTGTCTGCGGGATCTCAAATAACAAACCCGTACCTTCTCTCCAGACCGCTGCATGCCAGTCGTCGCTTCCCGTATGTTGATAACCACCTAAATAAGCATGAGTATCAGGAGCTATGAGACCACAATATGCATAGGTGTCATAGGATCCATTGTCATAGGTATATTCCACTGTGGCATTCCCACCGCTTATTATCCAAGCCGTAGCTTTGTTAACAGAACCAACTCTCCTATAGCCTACAGCCCAAAGGAGACTGCGGCCGAAAACACTGTAAACAGTGGTGTTTGCGCCAAAATCTATAGAAGAATTGCCTTCATAATCATAGACAAAGGCTTTTTCTAAAGTCGTATTTCTATAAGCCATGTAGGTATGACCATTCCAGCGAGTAATGTCATAAGGAGTAAAATCGTACGAGGAATGCTGCAAGGTCTTGACTCGTTCGCCGTTTTGATAGATACCAACACCCGTACGGCTGCCATTGTCGTGTGTGCCGCAAGACCAGATGTCCTGGGCGAAGGTCATGCCAGCTGTCGCCAGCAAAACCAACAATAAGAGTAATGTTTTTTTCATAACGCTAGATTTTAGTTATACATTAATTGAATTATCTTTGCATTTGCTAGGCAAATTTATAAATAATTTTTAAACAAACGGCATGCCAAATGCTTTTTTTTTATCTTTGCACATCATTTTTTAAATTATAATCACCATGAGATTAGACGGACGTAGAGAAAGTACAAACGTGGAAGACCGCCGCGGCAAAGGCGGCGTCGTGAAAGCCGGTGGTATCGGTTTGGGTGGTATCATTATTGTTGCCCTCATTTATTTCCTGACTGGCAAAGCTCCTGATCCGGGCATGCTGCAGCAGATGTCACCCGGCAGTACCACCACGCAATATTCCGATGGCAAGGACTACAGCGAGGTGGACAAAGAGTTGATGCAGTTCTGCAAGCAGATCCTGGCTGGCACCGAAGACGTGTGGACGCAAGAGTTCAGAAAGCTGGGCAGGACCTATCAGCCGCCCAAGATGGTCATCTTTGCGGGCGCGGTCAGCTCAGGCTGTGGCAGTGCGACCTCCGATAGCGGACCGTTCTACTGCTCTGCCGACCAGACCGTGTATCTCGACCTCGAGTTCTTCAAGAGTATGAGGAAACAGATTGGCGCTGACGGCGACTTCGCCTACGCATACGTCATCGCCCACGAGGTGGGACACCATGTGCAAAACCAGCTAGGCATCCTCGACGAGGCACACAACAAAATGGCACAATACGGCAAAAACACCCAAGGCTACAACCAGACCAGCGTACGGTTGGAACTGCAAGCCGACTTCTTCGCAGGAGTCTGGGCACATCACGACAACAAGATGTTCGGCTCGTTGGAAGACGGCGACATCGAGGAGGCCTTGAACGCCGCCGCCAAGATCGGCGACGACTACCTGCAGAAGCAAGCCTACGGACGCACCATGCCCGAGACCTTCAACCACGGCACCTCGGCACAACGCTCCAAATGGTTGAAGAAAGGCATCGCTACCGGCGACATCCGTCAAGGCGACACCTTCTCCCCTGCCTACAGTGCACTCTAATCGCAGGTCGCCATGAAAATGGACGGACGGCGCGAGAGCGTCAACGTGGAAGACCGCCGCACCAAGAAGAATGTCGGCAAAGCCGCCGGCATCGGTATTGGAGGTGTTGTGATCGCCATCTTAGCGTGGATCTTCGGGGGACAAGCCCCTGACATCAGCTCAGTGGTGGAGACAGTGCAAAGTACCGCTTCATCCTATATCGACAGCAAGACCGAAGAGCAGATGGTCAAGTTCAGCAAGCAGGTGCTGGCCAGCACGGAAGACTTCTGGACCGAGGAGTTCCGAAAGATGGGACGCGGCTACACCCCACCCAAGATGGTGCTCTACAGCTCAGACGTCAACACCGCCTGCGGCGACTTCACCGCCAAGACCGGACCTTTCTACTGTTCAGGCGATGCCACCGTCTATCTCGACCTGGCCTTCTTCATGGACCTCAACAAGAAACTGGGACGTAAGTCCGACTTCGCCCATGCCATGGTCATCGGCCATGAGGTGGGGCACCACGTCCAATATCTTTTGGGACAGATGGAGCCGCGACAAAAGATCAGGAACAGGTATGGCACAGGATCTCTCCAAGACAACCAGGCCACCGTTCGGGTAGAGCTGCAAGCCGATTTCTATGCGGGCTTGTGGGCACATCACGAGAACGAGCGCTTCAAGTCGCTCGAGCCAGGCGACGTCGAAGAGGCAATGGATGCCATCCTCACCTTTGGCGACGACTATATCCAAAAGAGCAGCAAAGGCTATGCTTCACCGGAGAGTTTCCGCCACGGCACCTCCGAGCAACGCAGCCGCTGGTTCAAGAAAGGTTTGGAGACAGGGGATTTCCGACAAGGAGATACCCAGTCGGTGGCTTACGATGCTTTATAATAACAGCTGATAATGGACGATTAAAAGGAACCAGTAGCCTTGATACGTAAGGTAACTGGTAGCCTAAATACGTAAGGTAACTGGTAGCCCTAATATGAAGTGACCGATAGTCGTCATTGCGAGGGAGGAACGACCGAAGCAATCCAGTTTGACTCGAAACTATCAGGTTGGATTGCTTCGGCCAAAGGCCTCGCAATGACGACTATCGGTCGCCTATCTTATGATGATACTTACTCGTTGAATAACTCCTTTACATTCGGAGCGGTCTCAGCACCCTCTGAAGCCTCGAAATAAGGCATCTTTTCGAAACTGCCGAACTTGGCGATGATGTTGTTCGGGAAGCGACGGAGGTATTGGTTGAAATCCTTGGCTTTCTCATTGAAAACGCGACGTGCATTGGAGATCTGGTTCTCGCAGCTCTCAATGCTCTCCTGAAGGTTCAGGTACAAGGTGTTCGCCTTGAGATCGGGATACTGCTCCACGATGACGTTGAGGTTGGCACGCATGGTATTCATGAGTTCATCCTGCACCTTCTGGTAGTTGGCCAGTTGCTGCTCATCGAGGTTCGACATGTCGATGGTTGTGGCTGTAGCCTTAGCGCGGGCTTCGACAATGTTTTTGAAAGCCTCACTCTCGTAATCGGAGTATTGCTTGGCAGTGGCGGCCACATTTGGGATCTGGTCCGCACGCTTCTGATAAGCTGCTTGGATGTCACCCACCGACTGCTCCACCGTCTCCTGCTTGGCAATGAGGTTATTGTAAACACCAACGCCCCACCAGGCCAAGAGGCCGAGGAGCACTAAGATAAGAAGTAATCCACCTTTTTTCATGATTTCAAGATTTAAGATTTAAAGATTTAAAGGCAAAGTTACGAGATTTTTTACTATCTTTGCAAGTTTATTGATAACTTTAATTTGAATTCCATGTCAGAAGAACAACAATATACGCGCAAAACCACTGAATCGAAGCCCAGCTTGAAGGATCCTGTCTTCAACCGCGGCTGTTGCAAGATGCGTGGTGAATATGTATCAGGGTCGCCCGTCTTGAACCACAGCGGTTGCAAGATGCACGAATTCAACTGGTTGAAAGACTATGAAGGGAACACTTCCGAAAGCAAACCTTTGATTGCCGAAGTGCGTTTCAAGAACGACCACAAAGATTTCTTCACCTATCCCGAAGAACTTAACCTTCAAGAGGGAGAGTTGGTGGCTGTGGAGGCTGCCATTGGACACGACATTGGCATCGTTACCTTGACTGGCGAGTTGGCCGTGCGCCAGATGAAGCGCAAACATTTCCGGACCCCTTTGGAGGAGATGAAGAAAGTATATCGCAGGGCACGTGCCAACGACGTGGAGAAATGGCTTTCAGCCATCGCATTGGAAGACAATACCTTGTACCGCACCCGCACCATTGCTGAGAACCTCGGACTGGAGATGAAGCTGAATGACATAGAGTACCAAGGCGACAAGACCAAGGCCATCTTCTACTATACCGCCGACGGTCGTGTGGACTTCCGCGAGCTCATCAAGAAGTTGGCGGAAGAGTTCCACGTCAGGGTGGAGATGCGTCAGATCGGTGTGCGCCAAGAGTCGGCCAAGCTCGGCGGCATCGGGTCCTGCGGCAGGGAACTGTGCTGCGCCTCGTGGATCTCTGACTTCCAGTCGGTGACCACCAACGTGGCCAGGGTCCAGCAACTGTCACCCAACCCCCAGAAGTTAGCTGGACAATGTGGCAAGCTGAAATGCTGCCTGAATTACGAATACGACGCCTACGTGGAGGCCTTGAAAGCCTTCTCAGATCCCAACATCGTGCTGAAGTTCAAGAACGGTGACGCCATCCACCAAAAGAACGACGTCTTCAAAGGCATCATGTGGTATTCCTACACCACCGACAAGAGCAACATCATGGCCATCCCCGTCGATAAGGTGAAGGAGATCATCGCGAAGAACAAGAAGGGCGAGCTTCCCGAGAAACTGGAGGACTACGCCGTCACCATGGAACAGCACACCAATACCAATGAAGGGTACAATGAGGGGGATCTTAAGACGATGAGTGATTGATTTAGAAGACAGAAGACAGAAGACAGAAGACAGAAGACAGAAGTAAGAAGTAAGAAGATGATTGAGAACAGAAATAAAAAAAAGGTGGATTGCTTCGGTCGTGCCTCCCTCGCAATGACGATCCCAATGATATTGCTCTTGCTATTGCTTACCGCTTGCGGTGGCAAGGGTTTCGAGCAGCGCGAGGTCCTTCCGGAGGCCAAATGGGAAGTGGAGCATCGTATTCCTTTCGATGTGACAGTGAACGACACTTTGGGCATCTATGCTTTTGGTTTAAGCCTGAGGCATCTGGAGAACTACCGTTACAGCAACCTCTATGTGTTTCTGCACACCACCATGCCCAACGGCAATCTCACACACGACACCATACAATGCCAGCTTGCCTTGCCCGACGGACAATGGATTGGCAAGAGCAGCGGCAGCATGCGTGATTTACGCATTACTTTGAATCCCAACCTGCGTTTTCCTTTAGAAGGAACTTATCATTTTGAAATTGAACAAGCCATGCGGGAGCCTGTTTTGAGAGGCATCTCCGACATCGGCCTCTTTGTCGAGAAGCAACCATAATCACCCAATTATGCAAAAGCAAACCACAAAAAAGAAAAACCCTAAAGACGGCAGCAACGGCTCAAAAGCAGTTAAAGTGCTTTGGTCTATCTTCGGTATCGCGCTGTTACTTATCATAGTGTTCTTTTTCTGCGTTGCCAAAGGCGTATTCGGCACTATGCCGACTTTCGAGGAACTGGAAAATCCCCAGACCAACTTGGCTACACAAATCATCTCCTGCGATGGAAAGGTGTTGGGCAGCTATTATGTTGAGAACCGTTCCAACGTCTATTACAGCGACCTGTCGCCCTATCTTCCCCAAGCTTTGATCAGCATCGAGGATGAACGTTTCGCGCAACACTCTGGCATCGACAGCAAATCGTTGTTCCGTGTCGCTTTCGGTGTGCTCACTGGCAACAAGAAGGGCGGTGGCAGTACCATCACCCAGCAGCTGGCCAAGAACCTCTTCCCCCGTGGGGAGAACCTCAGCACGGTGAAACTCGTCATCCGCAAATTCCAGGAATGGATCACAGCCACCAAGCTGGAATACAACTATTCGAAAGAAGAGATCATCGCCATGTACCTCAACACGGTAGCTTTCGGCCATAACGCTTACGGCATCCGCTCCGCAGCCAAGACCTTTTTCGACAAGGATCCGAAGAACTTGAATATTGAAGAGTCAGCCCTGATGGCCGGCGTGGTGAACGCCCCGACACGATACAGTCCTATCCGCAATCCAGAGCTTTCCATGCAACGCCGTAATCTGGTCTTGAGAAGCATGTGCAAGAACGGCTATCTCACCGAGGCGGAGTGCGACTCCATCTCGCAAATCCCGATCGACATGTCTCATTTCGGTGTGATGGACCACACCACTGGACAAGCCACCTATTTCAGGGAACAGTTGCGCAAGGAACTCACCGAATGGGCAAACACCCACACTCGTGCCGATGGCAAGCCTTACAATATCTATCGTGACGGCTTGAAGATCTACACCACCATCGACTCACGCATGCAACGCTATGCTGAGGAAGCGGTGAAAGAATTCGTCGGAGGAAGCCTGCAGCCAAGTTTCTTCGAACATTGGAAAGGCCACAAGAACGCTCCATTCTCCTTAAAGAGCCCCGACCAGATAGACGAGCTTCTTGATGCTTCCATGAAACGCAGCGACCGCTACCGGATGCTTAAGAAAGATGGTTTATGCGAAGACTCCATCAAGGCGGAATTCAACAAGCCTGTGAGGATGGCTGTTTTTTCCTGGAATGGTCCTATTGACACCATCATGACGCCGATGGATTCCATCCGCTATTACAAATGGTTCCTTCAGGCAAGTTTGGTCTCCATCGAGTCGCACACTGGCCATGTGAAGGCCTACGTCGGAGGCATTGACTACCGCTTTTTCAAATACGACCATGTGATGCAGGCGCAGCGCCAAGTGGGTTCCACCTTCAAGCCATTCCTCTATTCATTAGCCATGCAGGAAGGAGAATACACACCTTGCACCAAGATACCCAACATCCCCTACAACATCCAACTGGACAACGGCACTTTCTGGTCGCCCCGTAACGGCGGTGGCGGTGGTGGTGAGATCACATTGAAGACGGCTTTGGCCCAGTCCAACAATTGGATCTCGGCTTACCTGATGAACCGTTTCGGTCCCGAGGCGGTCATCTCCATGGCGAGGAGAATGGGGGTTAAATCGCCCATTGACCCAGTACCTGCCATCTGTCTTGGTGTCTGCGACCTCAAGCTGATGGAGATGGTTGGTGCCATGAGCACCTTCGCCAACCAAGGTGTTTATATCAAGCCCATGTTCATCACCAAGATCGAGGACAAGAACGGCAACGTCATCCAGCGTTTCTCGCCTGAAGAGTCGGAAGCCATGAGCGAGGTGACAGCTTACAAGATGATTGAGCTGATGAAGGGTGTAGTGCAGAGCGGTACCGGCGGGCGTATACGTTTGGTATATAAGCTCACCAACCCCATCGCCGGCAAAACCGGCACCACCCAGAACAACAGCGACGGTTGGTTCATGGGCATCACCCCCGACCTGACTACGGGTGTATGGGTAGGTGCCGAGGACCGCAGCGTGCATTTCAGAAGCACCGCCTTGGGACAAGGTTCCCGCACGGCGCTACCCATCTGGGCTATCTACATGCAGAAGGTCTATGCTGATCCCACCTTAAATGTCAGCAAAGGGAACTTCCCGAAACCGACTGCCACCGATGTCGATCTCAACTTTGACTGTGGCAAGGCAGAGGTCGATTACGATGCCGTGGAATACATCGACGTGTTTTAAAAACAGATCATTATGGCCAGTTCGAATTTCGTTGACTACGTGAAGATTTACTGCCGTTCCGGCAAAGGCGGTGCAGGTTCGCTGCATTTCCGCCGTGAGAAATATATCCCAAAAGGCGGTCCTGACGGCGGCGACGGCGGTCGTGGCGGCAACATCATCTTGAGAGGCAATGCCCAGATGTGGACCCTGTTGCACCTTCGCTACACCAAGCACCTGATGGCCGGCGATGGCGTCCCAGGCGGCAGCAACCAGCTCACAGGCGCCTCCGGCAAGGACGTCTTCATCGACGTGCCGCTGGGCACGGTGGCCTACGAAGCCGAGACCCGCAAGCCTCTAGGCGAGATCACCGAGGACGGACAGACCATCGTGTTGCTCAAGGGCGGTCGCGGCGGCAAAGGCAACGCCTTCTTCAAGTCGGCCACCATGCAGGCGCCCAAGTTCGCCCAGCCTGGCGAGCCCTCTCAAGAATGCTGGATCATCATGGAGCTGAAGCTGCTGGCCGATGTGGGCCTCGTGGGCTTCCCCAACGCCGGCAAATCAACCCTGCTGTCGGTCGTTTCTGCCGCCAGACCTGAGATCGCCGACTATCCCTTCACCACCCTGGTGCCCAACCTCGGCATCGTCGGCTACCGCGACCACCGCAGCTTCGTCATGGCCGACATCCCTGGCATCATCGAAGGGGCTGCCGAAGGCAAGGGACTGGGGATCAGGTTTTTGAGACATATCGAACGCAACTCCACCCTGCTCTTCATGGTGCCTGCCAACACTGAAGACGTGAAGAAAGAGTACGAAATCCTGCTCAACGAGCTGAAGAAATACAACCCAGAGCTGATGGACAAAGACCGCATCTTAGCCATCACCAAATGCGACCTGGTGGATGAGGATGCCATCAAAGACATCAAGAAGCATCTGCCGAAGAAGGTGCCGCATGTGTTCATCAGTTCGGTGGCCGGCAAGGGCATTGACGAATTGAAGGACCTGATTTGGCTGACGCTGAACAGAGAAGAATGAAAGAGCGTGGACCACGTCATTGCGAGGGAGGAACGACCGAAGCAATCCACAAGGACACAATGGCTGGATTGCTTCGCTTCGCTCGCAATGACGAGACCAGAAAAGATAAAAACAGAAAACAATGGGATGGGTTGAGGCTATTGATTCGAGATTGTTTTTATGGCTGAACGGGCAACATGCCGGGTGGCTCGACACGGTGATGGTGTCCATCACGGAGATGTGGCCGTGGATTCCCATTTACATTTTGTTGGCTTACCTCGTTATCAAGCAGTATGGCAGGAAAAGTCTCTGGATTTTTTTGGCAGTGGGTCTTGTGATCTTGTGTTCCGACCAGCTCTCGGCGCATGTGTGCAAGCCCGTCTTTCATCGTCTGAGGCCCTGTTTCAATCCTGAGTTGGAAGGCCTGGTGCATCTTCCGAAGGGTCTCCCCGGGGGACGTTACGGTTTCGTTTCTTCCCATGCTGCCAATACTTTTGCCGTGGCCACTTTCTTGACTGCGGCTCTTCGCAAGAGTTATCGCAGCATCGGCTGGTGGCTGTTTGCCTGGGCGTTGATCTCCAGCTATAGCAGGATATATATCGGTGTGCATTATCCTGGCGACGTCCTTGCGGGTGCCGTGCTAGGGATATTGGTGGGGTTGATTATTTGGAAGCTGACGACCTTATTGTTCAACAAAAGGCAATCAAAACAGCATGGTTGATGTGATTAAAGCGGTGGTCTTGTCGGGCTTGTTCGCAATCCTGACCTCTTGCGGCCCTTATTCCAGCGAGGCGCGACGCATGGATGCTGCCTTTGAGCAGGCTCGCCTCGTTTATGGCGAAGGCGAGAACGACACGTTGTTGTTCATTCCCGAACTGGACAAAGCCTCGGCCTATTATGCCAGTAAGAAACAATACGACAAAGCGGCTTTATCGGCGCTCTACCATGGCTATGCCGAGATGGACTACGACAAGGCAGAGGCCATGGAGGCCTTTAGTAACGCCGAGCGGTACGGATTGTTGGTGAACGACAGCCTCACCATGGCCCGGGCGCAGTATCAAATGGGGAGGATGTTGTATAAAGACAGGATAGAAAAGGAGGCATCAAAAGCCCTACCTCCTGCCTCAGACTGATTCATCCTGAAAACGAGCAGCAACGACTCCTAAAACATTTGAATCTTGGAGATGCTTTTGCTGCATCGGGGGAGTTGGATTCAGCTTCGTACTACTATCATATTGTCGAAAAAAAGCTGTACGACATCATGGTGAAAGATGAGACCAAGATAGCCATAATCGGATCACTTTCAAGCTTTGCGGAAAGTCAAGGGAATTATCGGAAAGCATTGGAGTATCGGAAAGAGCATGAACGTTGCAACGGTGATTTAAGAGACAAGAGAGAAAAGAAAAGCACCTATTACGTACAACAAAAATACGATTATGAGCGCCTCCAACGCGAAATGA
The DNA here is from genome assembly GCA_902800965.1 of uncultured Bacteroidia bacterium. Classification (GTDB taxonomy): domain Bacteria; phylum Bacteroidota; class Bacteroidia; order Bacteroidales; family F082; genus Limimorpha. Next base: position 311,294 of record CADCGK010000002.1, read on the forward strand.
ATGACCGGGTTATCCAAAAAAAACGCATCATCGTGATGCTTGTTTTGGCTTTGGTTGTCATTCTGATTATTACTCTCTTATTGTACCATCGTTATATTCAAAAGCAGCTCCGTGAGGTGGAGCTCAACAACATCCTTCTTCAATTCATGGAGCAAAACACGGAGCTATTGAACAAGGATGCCGAGCAAGAGTGGGAGAAACTTGAGATGGTTCAACAATTGAAAGCCTTTCAAAAGGAAAGGGTTAAAGCCATGCAGACTTTGGAGGTTCTTCTCAAGGACCGCAAAAATTCCATCGCTCTGAATGACCTGAAAAACCAATTGTTTGGAGAGCGCGACCATTGGACTGTGATGCTTGAGTTCATCAACAAGGCTTATCCAGGGTTGTATGATGGAATCAAGACAAAGTATCCGATGTTAAACGAGTTGGAGTTGAAAGTCGTCCTTTTGTCGAACTTTAAGCTTTCTCGTGCCGACGAAGCCGCTATTTTGGGGGTAAGCACCAGCGTTCTAGACAAGGTAAGAGGCCGGGTAAGAAGGGTGAAAAGTTTGGATTTTTGAAAAAAAAGTTTGGATAGACTTTTTTGTATTTCATTATTAATCAATTTTTTATGGTTCATTAAAACTGATTATTTTTTGGATGGCTGTTTGGACGATGGTTTAATCCTCTACTTTTGAGAAACTAACCTAAAACAACAGCAACCATGAAAAAAAGCATCATTCTCATTTGTTTTGCCATTATCATGACCTATGGCAAAGCTGACCCAACACATCCCTACACGGGCAATGAAAAAATCGAAATTCAAGGCAAATTAGACATCAATGCTGGTCCCGATGATTTAGAGGTGTATATTGACGACCAGGCAGTCTATGTTTATTTCAACCAGGATTTCGGCAGTGTCAACGTGTCGCTTTACGGCGATATGAGCGGTTTGATTTACAGCACCGTGGTCAATACCTCAATGCAACATCTCTTGGTCATTCCCATCACAAGCTCTTCAAATAACAATTACACCATTGTATTCAGCAACACCTTTGGTTATGCCGAGGGCGAATTCGACAGGGAACCATGAAGAAGGTCGTCATCATGATGGCGTTTGCGGCGATCATGCTGAGCGCTTTGGAAGAGTGTTTTGCCCAAAACAGAATCGTTGAGGGTCCCAATTTGAACATTGGCACGAACAACACCCTTGCGCCCAACCTTTTTAGTGGTGTCATGGGTAATGCCATAGGGCTACAAAACATGACAAAGTCCTATCACGCATTGGCGGTAGGCTCCAACGACACCATAGATGAGAACAGCAACAACGCCATTGCGTTGGGCAACAAGGTGAAGATAACCGGGCTTAATAGCATAGGTATTGGAAACTATGTCTATACCCATTGCCAAACTGGCATGGTGATCGGCAGTGGTGTTTTCAACGCCGACGGGTCATCGGGACAACACCTTGTCAACAGCACCGACAAAAGCCTGGTGGTGGGTTTTTACAGCACCAAACCCACACTGTTTGTGGGTCCCTCGCCCAATAACTATAGGACTGGAATCATCGACAGGACCGGCAAGGTGGCCATTGGCGACGTGACGCCTACGGCCAAGCTCCACATCCATTCCGACAAAGACGAGGATGCCGGCCTCATCTTGGAGCCGGACGATCCTACGGCCGACAACACATACATTATGTTGCACGACAACGACCACATGTTATATGTGCACCACGACAGGGAGATGCTGGTGACGGCAGGCGACAATCCTATGAAGATTACAGGGTCTTCGGTATTCCTTGACGGCGGCAGCGTGTCCATTGGGACCAACCACACCAACAAGTTCTTCGTGAGCACTGCCACGGACAAGTCCTCCATCGGCTTGAATGCCTATTACGAAAACGGTGCCTATTGCAGATGGGGAGAGGGGTCGTCCTATATCATGGAGTTCGGCGACAACGGTTTCCGTCTGTGCACGGCTTACTATATGATGCCCCGTAACAGCGTGATCACCAACCTGGAGAACCCTGTGACGGTGAAGCCCAACGGATCGATCATGCTGAACGGCAGGGTGGGCGTCAACATCGAGAACACCTACCCGGGCTATGCCCTGGCGGTGGACGGCGGCATCCTCACCACGAAGGTGCACATCCAGGAGGTGAGCAATTGGCAGGACTGCGTCTTCGGTGACGACTACCGTCTAATGCCCCTAGGCGAGGTGGAGGCCTATGTGGCCGCCAACCGGCACCTACCCGGTGTGCCCTCGGAGGCCGAGGTGAAGGCCGACGGCTACGACGTGGCGGAGATGCAGGCCGTGCTGCTGGGCAAGATCGAGGAGCTGACGCTGCACGTCATACGGCAGCAGAAGGAGATCGACTCGTTGAGGACGTTGGTGACGGTGCGTTTCGGCTACGATGCCTGCGGCAACCGCGTGAGCCGCACCCTAGAGTTCTCGAGGGTGGAGCCGGATGCATTGGCTGGAGGCACGCCGTCCGAACAACCCGACCAATGGCAGGCCTCGCTGAGCGACCGCTTCGAAGGTGCGGAGACCTCACTCTTCCCCAACCCCACGGAAGGCGGCTTCATCCTGTCGATAGGCGGCGAGCTCCCGAAAGATGCCAAGGCCGTCCTGTGCACCATGGACGGGAAGGTCCTCGAGGAGCGCGGCGTGAGCAACGCCACGGAGGCGTTCGACCTCGGCGGAATGCCGGCGGGCGTCTATCTGCTCCGTCTTACCTCCGACCGTGAGACGAAGGTGTGGAAAGTCATCAAGAGAAACTGACAAACACGCCGGCGCCATGAAGAAGATCTTGATCCTCACAACCGCCCTCATGGCCCTGCTCTTAGCGGCCAGGGCGCAGAACGTCCACTACGGCGAGTACTTCGAGCTGAACTCGACGCTTAATGCCAGCCAGAGCCATGAATACACGGCGAGCGACTACATCGATCTGAATCCAGGTTTTGAGTCGAATCCCAATGTCAATAAAAGCACCACCTTGCAGCTTGATCCGTACGGCATCTATCCGCCCACGGCAGGTGTCACGGGTGGCCCCGCTTCCAACAGCAACGGCGTGGTGGGCGCCATCGGCGGCACGGTTGACGTGGGCCTGATGGGTGCCGCCGTGTATAGCATCCCCATAGAGCTTCCTGCTGGCATCAACGGGATGCAACCCAACCTTGCCATCACCTACAACAGCCAGGCAGGCAACGGACTGTTGGGATGGGGATGGGATTTGACGGGTGTTTCAGCCATCACAAGAGCCGGGACGACCCTTTACCATGACGGATACATGAGCGGTGCGGATTTTACTGACGACAAGTTTTATCTTGACGGTCAGCGTTTGATGGTTGTCAGTGGAAGCTATGGGACTAACGGAGCTGAGTATAAAACCGAAATAGACGGGATGGCGAAGATAGTATCCTATACTTGTGACACGACCAATGGACCCGCAAGGTTCAAAGTTTGGACAGCAAACGGTCTTATCTTGGAATATGGAGGCACATCGGCTTCAAGGATTGGACTTCAACAACGGAACGACGTCTGTTTATGGCTTTTGAGCAAAGTCAAGGACAGGAACGGCAATTATATGACATATCATTACGAAAAAGGCAACAACCACTACAAACTTACAAAAGTCAAATATACATTTAACGAAACAGCGCTTTCAACCCCCGCATACGAGGTGTTGTTCAGCTACGATACCAGAGAAGACAAAGAGCAGATATTCATTGGCAATAACGAATTAAAACAGTATTATCTTTTAAAGGAGATAGGCGTAAAACACAATGATTCAATTCTTTGGCATTACCATTTCAACTATGACCAATCAACTGGTTTGGGAACAAAGGATGTGTATCATCGTCTGACTTCCATCGGATTCCAATGCGGGAACCAGTCCTACAACCCCACGATAATATCGTGGAATCAAAGTCAAAATGATTATAACAAAATCAGTTTGGTCATTGATGGTAATTTCTTTCATTATGATTACAGCACGCACGAATATCCTGAAATGGGCAACATCAAGTTCGCTGGCGATTTCAATGGCGACGGATACTCCGATATCGTGACCACATGGTATCATGACAACCAAGAGTTCGCATACATCTATTTAAACGAAAGTGGATGGCAGTTATCAAAAGCCGACTCCCTAAACATAGATGACAATGTGGACTGGATCTACACAGGCGACTTCAATGGGGATGGACTCTCCGATTTGTTGTTTCTCAATAGAGAGCACAATACCATTTATGATTTTGTCACATTCGACATTTATATAACTGAAAAGAATCCTGATGGCACTCTGTCTTTCACTCCTTGCGCCTCACCGCAAAACTCGGCCTATTGGATTTGGCACGACAAAGGCATTTCCATGGCAATGGGAGATTTCACAGGAGACCGAAGGGACTCCTTTGTATTTCAGACTGTGGAAGATAACAAACACACCTACAAGCGGTACCACATCTATTATGACGATGCAAGCGGAGAAATGCGACAGGATAATATCGGCGGTATTAATCCAAATGCAGAAACCATTCAGGCAGCAGATTTCAACGGCGATGGCATTACCGAATTGTGGTATTATAAAACCGATCAAAGCGTTACAGAGGGAAAGATCATTAAACTTGACCAAAACAAGAACTTTGTAGAAGTCAACGGGAATGTGCTGACAAGGTACCACAAAGTGTTTCCGGGAGATTTCAACGGCGACGGCAAAGCGGATTTTCTGTCGTTCGCATCCGACGGTAACGGTGGCGGAACTTGGCAGATCAACTTGTCGAAGGAAGGTTATTTGTTCTGGCCCCAGTTCGACATTACAAACGAGATGGGGATAGGAGATCCAGGAGACCATGGATACTCCATGCAAAGCACCTTTTCCCAAACATACCAATATAAGATGGTCGCTGTGGCTGATTTCAACGGTGACGGGAAATCCGATATTGCAACAGTAAAAAATGACGGTGTGGTAAATGATAGTCTCATCATACTTTATTCACCATTTGGCACACAAGGGTGTGCTTATAGGCAGGCCATCCCAAAACACTTAACCGGCATGGGAACCGCCCTTGATTACTCTGCTGTCATTGGTAATTTCCTTGGCAAAGAAAACGTTTCCGTTTGTTGGCATGATGACCTCTTTTCTGTCACTCCGCTTTCGAATCGATATACAGTGGCAGACATCACTGACGGCATGGGCAACACGACGTCTTTTCAATACAAGTATTTAATGCCCGACCTTCAGGAAGTGAACTGGGATGACTATTATTTAATGAATAATACCTTGGAAAACCGTAATTATGGAATATTATCTGTATCTTTGCCCATTAAGGCGGTGAGTAAAACATCCGAATATAATGTTGGTGGGGGTATAGTTTCGATCGATTACCAATATGAAGGGGCTGTGGTTCACAATAAAGGGAAAGGTTTTCTGGGGTTTACAAAAAAGACAGTGACGACAAAGAATAATTCAAGGATACAAACTAAAGCTGTTACCTATGGCAACTTGGCAATGCTCGATCCTTTTCCGATGATCGTCCCCCAATGCGACTCTGTGTTCGACAAAGACAGCAATCTCGTTTCTTGTTCGCAATATAATTATGTCCCTTTCGTTAACAACAGAGACGCGAGCCAAAAAGTCTTCTTGCCCCTGATGAACGGAGAAACTATCTGGACTTGGGATCTCGACCATCATCTGTTCCAGAAAAAGACTTTTGTCATGAACTCATACAGCTCCGACATATCTGGTTCTCAAAACCATTATAACAACGCGGTTAAACAGTCTGTAAAATGGTGCGGTGTGACAAGCAACGACAACGCCACCGTCCAGCAGGATTATGAATTCCAGACATGGGAAGAAACAGAGTATAAAACAGACATCCTTTCATCTTGGACGCTGAACCGTCCTTTTAATGTGACATACACGACGTCGAGAAATGGCGATTACGAAGATGTATGCCACCGTGTCACCTACACATACAATTCGGCTAGACCCACACTTGTGTCAAATGTACTCAATTTGCCCAACAACGGATCAGGGACCAACGATGCCTTGGCAGTGAAGATCGAATACCTGTACGACAGCTTTGGACGTGTCATTAATGAAACGTTGAAAGCGCCCAATGACCCCACTTTGCCCGACAGAACCACTACGTACCAGTACAGCGCCGATTACGGATACCGTTTCCTTACGGGCAAAACCTCGCCCATGGGTTACACAAGTTCGTATGCCTATGACGAGTATTACGGTTTTGTCACTTCTGAAACGGATTGCAATGGAAGGACAACGCGATATGATCGGGATCCCTTGGGAATTACCCAGTGGACTTATTATCCTGACAGCACCAGAACGTGCGTTGCAACCCGATGGAGCGGCAATTCGGAGTATTACACATGGTCGAAATCCTCCGGTGAAGGAGTCAACCGCACCTATTATGGCAAAAAAGGACAGTTAAAACGGACCTCCACCTATGGGATAAACGGCAAAAAAGTACTATCTTCCACTCAATACGATTCATTCGGTAGAGTACAAAAAGAATCGCTTCCATATTTTGAAGGAGATGCGGTCATTTGGACCAATTACACATACGATGACTATGACAGGCTGACAAGGATTGTCAAGCCTGACGGAACCAGAGAGGAAACCACTTATGACGGTCTGACAACCACATACCTGACAAGACCTGTCAGTGGGACGACACACGAGACCACTGTCTATTCCAATGTGATGGGTTGGACGGTCAGTTCCACCGAGAAGCTTGACGACAATGCGGAGAACACAGTCACATACGGCCATTATGCCGACGGGGCACTTGCTTGGGCCAAGGTGAATGGTCAGACGGGGATGTGCGACAGCCTTCGCTACGACCACCGGCGCAACCGTGTCTATCTTCGGGATCCCGATTATGGTGCAACAAGCAGCCATTACAACGCTTTCGGCGAACTGGTCTCCGAAACGGACCCCAAAGGAAATGTCGCCACGAACACGTATGATTTACTAGGCCGGAACACAACACGCACCGTGACAAACGGCGGTTCCACTTTGGAATCCACGGCATGGACCTACAATGAATCAACCGGATATAAAGGGTTGTTGTCATCCGTGACCCACGACAACCATACCATCTCGTATGTCTATGACAATCAGTTGAGGGTGTCCAATGTGACCAACACCATCGGCAATGAGAGTTATTCCCGTTCCTACACTTACGACAGCCTTTCACGTGTTCTTACAGAAACATATCCATCCGGGGTGTCCGTCAAATATGGTTACAAATCCAATGGCTACCTTCACGACATATCCGACTTGCACACAAATGTAATATTATGGAGGTTGGAAGACGCCAATGCGGCAGGACAGCCAACCGAGACAGGCTTGGGTAACGGTATCGTGACAAGGAACACCTATGACGAACTTACGGGACGGCTTACGGGAATACACTCCACAGGTCCGAGCGGCAATGCCACGATCCAGCGGCTGACTTATGTTTATGACGACTTCGGGAACCTGCTTAGCCGAAAGGACCATCGTTTGAACAACGGGAACGGCATCACCGAGGCGTTTACATACGACAGGTTGAACAGGCTGAAAAACGTCACACTGAACGGGGTCCAAAAGGGGCAAACCCTGTATGACAGCTATGGACGCATCACCAGCAAAAGCGCCGATGGGCAGACTGTTTTCAGTACAGACGCAAACAGTTACAACATGGCTGACAAGCCGCATGCCCTCAGGTCGGCAACGGTTCCCGAGGGACTGTTCCCCAATACGGCACAGAGCATTACCTACACGCATTTTGACAAAGTCAGCGGAATTGCCGAAGGCAACCACAGCTTGGGCTACACCTACGGCTACGACCGTCAGCGCATCTCCATGGAGGAGCACGTGGGCAACACCACACGCGCCAAGCGCTATGTCGGCAACTGCGAGTACGTGACGGAAACCACGGGAAACACGAACGTCTCGCGATGGATCACCTATCTCAGCGGCCCCACGGGCTTGTTTGCGGCAGTGGAGACCGAGAATAACACGCGCACAATACACTACATCCTCAAGGACAACCTCGGTTCGTGGACCACAATCACCGACGGCGATGGTGTTGTGGAACAACGGCTGAGTTACGACGCTTGGGGCAACCTTCGCAACCCCAACACCTGGAGCGGAAGCTTCTCGGGAACCCCGATGTTCGACCGAGGCTTCACTGGACACGAGCATTTGTATGACTTCGGCCTCATCAACATGAACGGCCGCATGTACGACCCGGTGATGAGCGGTTTTCTGTCAGTTGACCAATATGTGCAAAGCCCCAAAAACTCGCAGAACTTCAACCGGTATGCGTATTGCCTGAACAACCCGCTGAGGTATGTTGACCCGGATGGTGAAGAGTTTCTCACATCCGCCATTATCATAGGTTCATTATTGGTTGGAGCCTATAGT
>CADCGK010000003.1 GCA_902800965.1 uncultured Bacteroidia bacterium
TGTCATTTCCGATTTCGGCACCTCACTTTTCTTTGATTTGCCCGATGTGGTTGTCAATGTGGATATTAGCGAAGGTGTCAAGTTTTTTGGCGGCCTCGAAAGCCCGGCTATCCCCGCCAACTTGTTCGAACAGGTGTGGGTCTTCGTCAAAGTGTTTCCAGGAGCCGATAGGTCGGCATTGACGGAAAAGTTAGCCACGGCTTACTTGACCTTCTTTAGGCAACTGTCAGGGAGGGATGTCGCTGAACTATCTTCCAAAATACAGTTGGTGCGCATGGACGAACTGTTTTTCAGCGACTGTAGTACCAATCTGAAAAAAGGCGACAAAACCATGATGCACAGTCTGTTGGCAGTGGGATTGCTGTTGCTGATATCCTCTTTGTTCAATTATATCAACCTGAATGTTGCCTTGACGAGCAAACGTGCCAAGGAGATGGCTTCGAGACGGTTGCTTGGGGCGACAAAAGGCGAGATCATCGGAAAATACCTTTGGGAGTCGCTGGCGTTCACCACGGTGTGTATGGTGCTGGGCATTCTCCTGGCAGAGGCACTTGTACCGTTGGTCAATCGGCTGTTGGGAAGTGATGTCGCCATTACCATAAAGTACTCGCCGTTTTATGTGATGTCCTACCTGCTGATAGTGGTTGTGGTGGCGTTGTTGGCTGGTTTGATCCCAGCCATCGTGGTGTCGCGGGCCAAGCCTATAGACGTAGTGAAAGGCACCTTCCGCTTTCGCAACAAGATGGTGCTTTCTAAAGTTTTCATCGTGTTGCAGAACGTCATCGCCATCGTGCTGATTGCCTTGGTGATCACGATGGAGGTGCAGATGCGCCATTTGGAGCGGAGGCCTGTCGGGTGCAATACCGAGAACCTGTTTTTTTGTGAAAGTATCCTTTCGGGCGACGAGGCTTTCGAGAATGACTTGTTGGCCTTGCCTTGCGTGAAGCGGATGGGACATTCTTACGGCTATCCGGGAGGCACGTATATGGGAACGTATTGGGATCGCCTTAATCAGGAAGAGCCTCCTGTTTCTGTGAGTTGTTTGTTGTGCGATACGACGGCCTTCAACATGTTCGATTTCCATGTCAAGGCTATGTTTATGCAGCCTAGCGAGGATCAGTGGCTGGTCACCCAAGGCTTGTTGGAAAGCCAGACGGGAATGCCGTTTGAACAGTTTGACCTTGATTCGTTAGGCGTTTGGTATAAAAGAAACTTTGGTTCTGAAATAGGTGGTGTGGTGGAAGATTTTGCGCTCGATGACGCAGTTCATGTTGTGGATGAGGATTTTGGAGCCATCCGCATTGTTGGAAAGAAACCGATGTTTGCGCATATTGCATACAACCCTGTGTTGGAAATCGTTGGCGACCATGCTGAGGCCAGAAAAGCCATCAAGGAAGTATATGATAATCATATCAGCAAGAAAGAGGCTTGTTGGGAGCCAGGTGAGATGGACTTTATCGATGACCTGCTGCTGTTACGTTTGCGGGATACCAAAAACAAGATGCGCCTCGTGGATTTGTTCATGGCAGTGGCGGTAATGCTCTCGTTGTTGGGACTGGTAGCCATGAGCACGCATTTCGCCTCCGAGCGCGAGAAGACCATCGCCGTCCGCAAGGTGTTTGGCGGCACGATGCAAAGCGAGATACGCCGCAACCTGAAGGAATACATCATCATGATTCTCATCGCCAATGTCGTCGCCATCCCCATAGCGGTTTGGGTCTGCGGGCGTTATCTGGAGGACTTCGTCTACCGTATCGACCTGTATCCGTGGATCTTCGTGGTGACGGTGGTACTGTCGTTTGTCATCGCCATCGGCTCGGTGCTGTGGCAGATCGTCTCCGTGGCCCGGGTGAACCCGGTGATGGCGTTGAAGAAGGAGTAAAATTGGTAAAATACCGCAGTCTAAATCTTTGAAATTGGTAAAATATCGCAATTTATTCAACCAGTTTAAAATTGGTGTCTTGAATTGAAACTATAAAAAGCCCCATGAAGTCCCGACTGTAAAGTTTCTTTACACCATTTTGGCACGGATTATGACATACGATCTACAACAATTCAACAGTTCAACAATCATCGATTCAACAATATGTCAAGTTACATCAAATTCCTTTCCCGAAACAAACTCTACACCGTCATCGAGGCCATCGGTCTCATCGTTTCCATTGCCTTCGTCATCTTGATTGGCAACTATGTCTATCAGCAGTATTCCGTGGCCTACGGCAACCCTTATCGAAATAGGGTTTATGCCGTTGGAAACCAAGATTATATGTCGTTATCGTGGTGGGATAAAGCCGTCTTTGAGGACAAACTCCCCGAAGCCGAAACAGTGGCCCGCATCTCTGGCTCCGACTATGACGGCTATATCACCTTCGGCGACGAACAGCCTGTCAGTGCCGTCATCACCGAGGCCGACCCCGAAATTTTTGATCTTTTCCCGAGCCTAACCTTGCTCGAAGGCAGCATGGACGAGTACTGTCTCAAAGGGCATTGCCTGATTTCCGAGTCGCTCGCCAACCGCGCCTTCAACGGCGATGCCATCGGCAAGCCCATCCGAATCACCTATTTCGACGATAAAATCGAGAGCATGGTCTGCGGCATTTTCAAGGATGCTCCCAACTCAATGATGCCTAACTCCGACGTGCTGCTCAACCCCAAGTTTAACACATTGCCCAACCAAAAGCCTTTCAGTTCCATTGGGCAATATATGACCTTGATTAAAGTTCAAGAAGGCACTGACCGTGAGCAATTTGCAAAGAAGGTCGAGGAGGTCGGACTGCCTAATTACTCCGATGGTTTCGTGAGTGCCATGCCGATTTACACTTTGCCGGAAGTCTTTTTCAATGACAACCAATGGATGTTCAAAGGAGGTAAAAAGCCGGTGATGCAAACACTGACCGTGGTGGTGTTGCTGCTGCTCGTTTCGGCCATTTTCAACTACATCAACCTCAACATGGCCCTTTCGGGAAAACGCGCCAAGGAGATGGCCACAAGGCGGCTTCACGGTGCCACGAAAGGGAGAATCGTTTTAAAGTATATCCTTGAATCCGTGTCGTTTACGGCTGTGTGCTTCGTGCTGGCGTTCCTATTAGCATGTGCATTGTTCCCGATGATGAATGGTTTGCTGAAAAACGTTGGGGGCGGCGATATGAGTATCGATGCATCATTGGGGCAGTTTGTACTGATCCGATTCGACTGGACGGTGGGCGTTGTGGCAGTTTATCTTGCAGCCATAGTGTTGGTGGGCGTACTGTCGGGCATCGCGCCTGCCGCCATTGCCTCGCGTTTTGAACCGATTGACGTGGTGCGTGGCACCTATCGGCTTCAAACCAAAAGAGTGTTCAGCAAGATTTTCATCGTGTTCCAAAACACCATCACCATCGTCCTGATTGCCATGGCGATTCTGATGGAGGTGCAGATGCGTCACATGATGAACCGTCCCACCAACATGCGTTCAGAGGGCTTGTATTCGCTGCAATGCTGGGTAAAAGATTATTCTGATATTGCGCCGCTCATTGACCGTTTGGAAAAGATTCCGAATGTGAATGCGGTGGGCTACGGTCGCGGTTTTGCTGGGCAGATGAATATGGGTACCACTGTAACCACGCCCGAAGGCGAAAGGGTGAACATGCAACTTATCTTATGCGACGAAACTTATTTCAATATGCTTGATTTGCAAGCCGTTGAAGATTTCGGACTGCGTACCAATTCGGTATGGATGTCGAGGACTTTGGCTGAAAAACTCGCTTTGAGCGACTCAACGGCACATTATTACACACGCAATATGCATATCAACGGCAGCAACCCTGAGACCGTAGGCGGAATCTATGAGGACATCCCGACGCGCTCGGCGGCATCTTCTGAACCCAACCAGTTTTCGGCGGTCATCATTGCACGTGCGGAAGACTTGATTTGGGGCAATGGTGTAATGATTGATGTTTCAGGTGATTACAAAGAGACCGAAAAGGCCATTCTGCAAGCCTACGCCGACTATTCCGAGGAAAAAAACGGCACCTACGTGGAGCCAGCCCAAAACGGCTATGTGAAAGACCTGAACAATTTGTTGCTGCAACCTGCAAAAATGGCCATGCGCCTGCTGGAACTGTTCATGTTGCTGTCAGTGCTAATTTCCTTGCTCGGCCTCGTGGCCATGAGCACCTATTACAGCGAGCAAAGCACCAAGAGCATCGCCGTACGCAAGGTGTTTGGCAGCAATGTCCACCGCGAATTGTGGCGCACGGTGAAGGACTACATGGTTTTGGTCGGCATTGCGGTACTCATCGGCATCCCGCTTGCCGTTTGGTTCTGTGGCCGCTATTTGGATCGTTTCGCCTATCGCATTGAGCATTACGGCTGGATCATCGCTGCGGCGGTCATCCTCGGCATGTTGATGGCTTTCCTCTCGGTGCTTTGGCAGACATTGAAGGCTGCGTGGACGAATCCTGCGGAGGCGTTGAAGAAGGAATGAAAAAACCAGTAGCAGTGTATAAGAATGAAGGGATTATTTGTATCTTTGAGACCAAAATAATATGGTTATGAGATTCTCAGCTACTCTTGTTGCCATCGTCATCGGCCTCATTTTGACTTCTTGCGGCGCCCCCAAAAAACCTGAGCAGCCCAAAGAACTTGCATTTGATACCATCGTTACCCGAACGGTGCTATTTCGGCCGGGCGATTATGATTCGAGGAACTACCGCATCCCCGCCATCATCACGGCGAAGGACGGTTCACTGGTGGTAGCCACCGACAAGCGGAAATACAACGATGCCGACCTGCCCGAAGATATTGACATTTTGATTAACAGAAGCACCGATGGAGGCCATACCTGGAGCGAGCCTTACACGCTTGTCGAAGGTCAAGGGGTGGGGAAGGGCTTCGGTGATTGTGCTTTGGTGCATACCCACGACGAAGGTGGCCTATTGGCGGCCTTTGTGGGCGGTTGCGGCTTTTGGCAAGGGCGCCCCGAGAACCCGCTTCGCACCTATATCGCCAGAAGTTACGACAATGGCCAGACCTGGACGGAACCCAAGGATATCACCGATGAACTCTATGGTGCGAAGTGCGAAAACGAGGTGAGCCGTACCTGGTGGTCGGCCTTCTTTGCCTCGGGCAATGGCTTGATGACCTCCACGGGACGTATCATGTTCGTCTTGGCTGTGCGCGATACCGAGGAATGGGCCGCCTGCAACTATGTCGTCTATTCCGACGACAACGGTGAGACATGGAGCATCTCGGGCCGTGCCTCGCAACGTGGTGATGAAGCCAAGGTGGTGGAACTCGCCGACAGCCGTATCCTGATGAGCATCCGCCACGAAGGCGAGCGATGGTACAACATCTCTGAAGATGGCGGCCTCACTTGGCGTCCCGAGACTTCCGCATGGAGCGACCTCGTGGCCACAGCTTGCAATGGCGACATCATCCGTTTTTCATCGGTAAACGATGGCGGCGAAAGGAACATCCTACTGCATTCGCTGCCTGGACCCGAGCGTCGCGAGAACGTGACGGTTTATGCCAGCTTCGACGAAGGTCGGACTTGGCCTGTTAGCAAATGTATCGTGCCATACGATGCTGCCTATTCTTCGCTTTGCATCCTTCCCGATCACAGCATCGGCCTCTACGTGGAGGAGTCCAATGGGGACACCTTGGGCTATTCGATGGTGTTTTACAATTTCAATTTTAGGTAATTCTGCATCATGTCAAAACTCAAATCGAAAATATTAGTCGTCGATGACAACGCCGGCATCCGGTCGGCACTGAAGATATTGCTACCCATGCGCTTTGCCGAGGTGGAACTCATCGCCTCGCCCAAGGTGCTGATGGAGACCATGCGGACTTTCAAGCCTGATGTGGTGCTGCTCGACATGAACTTCGAGACCGACATCAACACGGGCAACGAAGGCCTCTTTTGGCTCTCCGAGTTGAAACGCGACTTCCCCGAGGTGGAGGTGGTGCTTTTCACGGCCTACGCCGACATCGCCCTCGCCGTGGAAGGCATGAAACGCGGTGCATTTGACTTTGTCGTGAAACCATGGGACAATGCCAAGCTGCTCGCCACACTCGAAGAGGCCTGCATGAAACATCGTAAGATAGCAGGGAAGGAGCCTATCGTAGCATCTGCCCCCATGATGCGCTGGGGCGAGAGCGAAGCGATGCAGCAATTGCGCGCGATGATGGAGAAAGTGGCTCCCACGGATGCCACTGTGCTCATTACGGGCGAGAACGGCACGGGTAAGGATGTCTTGGCCAACGAGATTCACCGTCTTTCCAATCGCGCCAACAAGCCGATGGTAGGTGTGGATATCGGGGCCATCACGGACACCTTGTTCGAGAGCGAGATGTTTGGTCATGTAAAAGGGGCTTTCACCGATGCCCATGCCGACCATATCGGCAAGTTTGAGCAGGCCAATGGCACCACACTGTTTCTCGACGAGATCGGCAATGTGCCGCTGGCACAGCAAGCCAAACTGCTGCGCGTCATCCAAAACCGCAGCATTACCAAGGTGGGCGACACGAAATCCATCCCTATCAACATTCGCCTGATTTGTGCCACCAACATGGACCTGGCGACGATGGTCAAGGAAGGGCGTTTTCGCGAAGACTTGTTCTACCGCATCAACACGGTGACGTTGCACCTTCCACCTTTGCGTGAACGCCCCGACGAAATCGTCACCTTGGCAGAGTTGTTCGTCAAGCAATATGCCGAGAAATACCACCGTAAGGCTCAAGGCCTTTCCGACGAGGCGTTGAATCTCTTGAAACGCTGCCGCTGGAGCGGCAACATCCGCGAACTGCAAGGCTGCATAGAGAAGGCAGTCATCTATTCCGAGACCGAACTAGTCCGCGCCGCCGACCTCCAACTCCGCGCCTCGGAACTGATGGAAGAAGCAACTCCAAAGACGCAAAACCAAACCCTTGAAAGTGCCGAGGAGCAGGTCATCCGCAATGCGATGAAGACCTACAACGGCAATCTGACCCTCGTAGCCAAGGCGTTGAAAATCAGTCGTCCGACCTTGTACCGCCGCCTAAAGGAATATGGAATATGAGTGTCTGGATTTGGATATTGGTTGTGGTGGTGGCTGTCGTTGCAGCGACTGTGGCGACGACACTCATCGTGCGTAGGAACGATGCCCGAAAGGTGGGCTTCATGATGGACGCCTTGGAGGACGGCGAGTTGAACTTCCACTTCAAGGAGAAGTCGGCGCTCAACCGAGCCCTCAACCGCATCAAGGGCATCTTCGAACGGCGCGACGCAGCCAACGAGGAGTCCTCGCAGAACAAGCTGTTTCGCGTGATGACACACGAAATCATGAACACCGTCGCGCCCATCGCTTCTTTGAGTGATGCTTTGCTCACCGAAGAAGGCGTGGATGTGAAGGCAGGCTTGGAGACCATTTCAGCTTCATCGAAAGACTTGATCCGTTTTGTGGATTCGTACCGCAGCATGACACAGGCCCAGCCGCCCGTCCGCAAGGCGGTGATGGTCGACGAACTGATGGACCGTGTGTTGCTCCTCAACAAGGCCAAGATCGCCGAGCAAGGGGCTACTCTGACCTATCAAGCCAACACGCCCGACCTGCTCATCTATGCCGACGAGGGACAGATTATGCAAGTCTTCAACAACCTGGTCAAGAACGCCGTGCAGGCGGGTGCCACATCCATCCGCATCACCGCCGACCTGAACTCGGAGGACCAAACCGTCATCCGTGTGGCCAACAACGGCAAGGCCATCCCGTTACGCCAGACCGAGGAAATTTTCATTCCATTCTACACCACCAAACCTAATGGGACGGGCATCGGCTTGAGCTTGTCGAAGCAGATAATGGTGAAGCATAATGGTAACTTGTATCTGGAACAAAGCGACAGCCAGATGACAATTTTCTCGTTGATATTCAAATGATTATTGCCTCATTACCTTGCGGGTGGAAACACCACCTGTGGTAATAGTCCTCTCGATATAAACGCCTGGTTTTAGGCATGAAGCGTCAACTCGCTTGCCGGTGAGGTCATAGATCTCCACTTGTAACACCTCTTTTTCGTTATCGTATTCTGCGACATTGGTAGGATCCACAACAGTGACCCATAAGGTGGTCAAGGCAGTGGCGCAGTCGCATTCAAGCACCAACATGATGTCCAGCCAACATGTGGTACCAACTTGAATGGAAGGCAACAATGTGGCCTCCGCGGTGACTTGTTGCATCTGGTCAGGTTCAAGGTGGAAAGTTGTGCATTCGTTTCCTTCGACATAGAAATGAAAGTCAGTGAAGTAATCATGAGAGGGCGATATGATGACTTCGATGGGTTCGTAACCAAGATTTTGAACGTCAAAGTGATAGGTGGCTTGTGAATTCGGGTAAAGAACAGTGTCGGCATTGTATGGTGTGGCGGTTAATTCAAACCTGCTCACCATTTCCACGTTGATATCATCGATGGTGAGATGATAAGCTCCCTCAGTGGCAACGGCGTGAATGCCAAAGTATTGGAAGTCAGATGAGATAGATTCAATATATGCAGCAATCTTTTCGTACTCGCCTCCGTTTATCGTTGTCGATAGCAGCAATTGGGTCATGTGGACGGCATCAGCTTCGTCACCAAGCCATAATTCAACATCGTAAGTCCCGTCTGAAACGGCCCAATAACTGAAACGGTATTTCAGCTCCGAGCTGAAATACAGAGGCATGAACATCCAAGATTCCTCAGCATCGGTAAAGGCGTACCAATTTCCTGAATGCGCCTTCCTGTTGTGGTCTTTGTCCAAATACCCGCATAGCCAAGATTGGTCGTCACAGGTCCAACCAATCGGCGGTTCGTTGTCGTGATTGGCATATTCAAATCCCTCGATTAAAATGCTTCTGGCAAAGGACCAAGAAGTTGCCAGCAATAGTAGGAACGTAAAAACCAGTTTTTTCATTTTTCCATGCTTTATGTTTGCAAAGATAAACAAAAACTAAATTATTCGTATTTTTGCAAATTAAAAATGAGCGTGTTATGGAAAAAGAAAGGAATGTCGACCGGTTGTCGGGATATCTCATCAAGCTTGGAGGTCTGGCGATCATCGCAGCCTTATGTTGGTATTTCAAGAACATTTTGATATACATCATTGTGGCTTTTGTTGTCTCCTTGGTCGGGAGACCCATTATGAAGCTGCTGAAGAAGTTTCAAATCAAGAAATTTCATCTCCCGGATTGGTTTTCTGCGGTGCTGACTATCCTGATCATCCTCAGCTTGCTCATTTTGATTGTCACGCAGTTGATTCCTTTGGTGTCCAATATTGTCCGAGATGCTTCGATGTTGAATAACGGCCTCGCATTGGAGTCGAATCCAGTGGATAAAGTCAATGCTTGGCTGATCAGGGTATTCCCCGATTTGGGTCATGATTTCGATCTGATGGCTTTGGTCATGGATAAGCTTCGCGAGTTGGTGAGTTTCAGTAATGTGTCCGGCTTCGTCGGCTCGGTGGCCTCGCTGGTTTCCAGTGCTTTTGTGGGCTTGTTTGCGGTGGTGTTCATCTCGTTCTTCTTCCTGAAAGACTCGAATTTGTTTGAAAGAATCATCTATGCCTTGGTGCCTGATAGGATTGAACAGACGATGCATGCGACCTTGAACGATATCAAGCAGCTACTCTCACGCTATTTCGTGGGACTGTTGCTCGAGATGATTGGCGTTGCTTTGATTGATTTCCTCGGACTTTGGCTGATTGCCCGATTGGATTTCAGCTATGCCATCGGCATAGCCTTCATCGCTGGCCTCTTGAATGTGATCCCATACGTGGGACCGTTGATGGGAGAGGCCATTGGAGTGATCTTGGGCATCGTTCTGAAAGTCGGTGTCGGTGCCGGTCTGGATGTGAATGTGTGGGTTTTTGCCTTTATCATCTTGGCCATCATGCTCACGGCACAGCTCATCGACAACTTCATCTATCAGCCAGTGATCTATTCCACCAGTATCAAGGCACATCCGTTGGAGATCTTCATCGTATTGCTCATGGCTGGCCACATTGGCGGCACAGTGGGCATGTTGGTGGCCATCCCAGCCTATACCGTGGTGCGCGTCATTGCCCTCCGCTTCTTCCATCGCTTCAAGCCGATCCAACGTTTGGATCCCGACTTGAGTGACGAGGACAAGATCATTGAGAACATCGATTAGAGTTGGGAGTTAGGAGTGAGGAGTGAGGAGTAATTACCCCGTTAGGGGTTAAAGCTTGGTAGGGGTTAAAGCTCGGTAGAAAAAGAAATTTTACAGCGACAGACCTCGGTGTCTTGGAGGGTGTTTTGGTCGGTCTTGACCAGACGGATGCAATAGGTCTGTTCTCCCGTCTGTTCCCTATAGAAATGCAGCTTGTCGCCCTGATGGGTTTCGGCCACGTAGGCGATGTCGAAGCGTTTGATTCGATGCTCCCTGAACCATTGGATGTCCCACAGGTCGATCACATGCTCGATGTACTTGATGGAGTTGACATGCCCGTTGATGTCGATGTCGTGGTAGTAGATGTCAATGCTGCGGATAAGTTCTGCGTTGGGACTCATCTTCACACGGTCGCCTTTCTCGATAGGGCATGGCTTGTCCTTCACAATCCATTGGTTGATGGCTCCATGGTCAATATCATAGATGTCGGTAGGTTGCCGTGTCTCTGTGTCGATCATGGCCCACACGGAGCGGCCGTAGCCATAGATTATCCCGTCGTTGCCACTGACTTGGAAGTTGCGTTGGGTAAAGAACTTCATGGCGTCTTCCACCCAAGTCTCCACGGTGAAACGCTCGTATTGTTCTGGCATCGACGTCATTTCGATGGCGAGTCTGGACAGCACCCATGAGCGGTGGATGTTCATCAAATACTTCATGCCGAATCCCCGGTCGGTGGAGTGGAAGTCGGCTGCGTTGAGCATCTGGTTTCCTAAATGACCCAAGCATAGATGTCCCGAGAAGTCGCAGTGGAACGGCTCCGCAATAAATTCGTATTTTCCTATTTTATCCATATCGTCATTGCGAGGAGGAACGACGAAGCAATCCACCTAATGCCTTTTGGTGAACGCTTTTGAGTCTCCCCATTCGTTATATAAAACTTTATGTCCGATAGCAGCCAATCTGATATCTAGACAGCTGTGGCATTCGTCGGGTTTGTCCTTCACGCAGGCCTTGTCGGGGTAGATGAGGTAGTTCTCTCGGAACTCATTTGGTGTGAGGTTGGGCATGATGACGTTGGCTCCAGCGAGGATAGCTTTCTCGCGCCCTTGAGGATCGACGGTCTGGTTGGCGGTGGCAGCCACCATGTTGATCTCCGGCATCATCAAGCGAAGGATGGCGATCATCTTCAACGTCATCTCCATGCGTTTCTCGGCTGACGGGATTTGGTCTCTGTATTGCCACAAAGGCGTGTCGGGATGGGGGATGAATGGTCCCATGCCGACCATGGCCACGTCTTTCTCTTTGAAAAACAGCAGGTCGTCGGCGAGGTCGTCAAGCGTTTGGAAGGGGAGGCCCACCATCACGCCGGTGCCGGTCTGATAGCCAACCTTCAAAAGGCTGTCGATGCAGTTCAAGCGTTGCTTGAAGTCGTGTTTCTCGTCGTGGGGGTGAATCTTGTAATAGAGTTCTTCGTTGGATGCCTCGATGCGGAGCAGGTAGCGGTGAGCGCCTGCCTCAAACCAACGACGATACGTCTCTTCAGTCTGCTCGCCCAACGAAAGAGTGATGCCCAAACTTCCGTTGTCGATTTTCTTGATCTCCTCTACCAAATAGGTGATCTTATCCACAAAGGCCTTGTCGCTTCGTTCGCCGCTTTGCAGTGCCACCGAGCCATAGCCCAGCTCATGCGCTAGCTTGGCACATTCAATCACCTCCTCGTCGCTGAGAGTATAGCGCTCCACCTTCAGGTTCTTGCAGCGTACCCCGCAGTAGAGGCAGTATTTTGTGCAGATGTTGCTGTACTCAATGAGTCCGCGTAGGTGGACGTAGTTGTCCAGATGCTCCAGCTTCACCTGCAAGGCACGGTCGAAGAGCTGCTTCTTGTCTTCGCCTTCGGATGCAAGGAGGAGCTTGATTTCCTCGTGGGTGAGCTCGGTTTTATGTAGGATCTCGGTAATGTTCATGATGACGTTGAAAACGGGGACAAAGATAAGAAAATAAACAAAAAAGAATTACTTTTGCACTGAATTGAAACTTGTGCCATCATGAAGAAGATCTTGCGCTATTTGGGAGTGTTGCTCCTTGTCGCTGTCATTGGCGGCTGCCTTTATTTGAACAGCTTGATGCCCATTATTACTGGCTATGCAGCCAAAAATTTGGCCTCAGCGGTTTTTATTTCAGGTCGAGATGCCGAGGATGTTGAAGCCCTAGACCTGAATTTCTCCTTTATCCGTTTCAATCGCAATACGGTGGACTATGAGAACAAGACGGTCACCAGTCGCTTCCTTTGGGGAAAAGCCACGGCGGTATATCGTGATGGCTATGGCGTGACCTTGTTGCGTGGTGACGAAGCCGATGAGTTGCGACAGCAGTGCTCTCCGCTCCCTCAGGAGACAACACCGTCAGCTCCCATTCCGATGGGCGATTCCTCATTGCGGGCCAATCTGGAACCAATCGCCAAGGCTTTGGTGGATGACCGATCCTACAACGGACATCCTTTTGCTTTTGTAGTCCTCCATCAGGGTGAGCTGGTGGCCGAGCGTTACGATGAAGGCATCCATGCGGACATGAAGTTGTTGAGTTGGAGCATGGCCAAGAGCTTTACTAACGCCATCGCTGGCCTGATGGTGGGCGACAACATGGTGGATATTGATGCGCCCATGGACATCCCCGAGTGGCAAAATGACGACCGTAAAAATATCACACTGAGCAATCTGCTGCAGATGCAGAGCGGCCTGGAATGGAATGAAGACTACGGTGCCCGCTCCGATGTGAACTTGATGCTCCATAGCGAGAAGGATATGGGCCTCTTCGCGCTCTCCAAACCTCTTGAACATGAGCCCGGTACTCATTGGTACTATTCCAGTGGCACCACGAATATTGTCATGCGTTATCTCTGTGGCAAATTCGACTCCGACGAGGCATTTCTCAACTACATCCGTACACGTCTTTTTGCTCCTTTGGGCATACGCAACGCTGTCTTTGAGCAGGACATGAGCGGTACGCCGATTGGCTCTTCCTACCTGTATATCACAGCGAAGGATTTTGCTCGCTTTGGGCAACTCTATTTGGATGACGGTTGCATTGATTCCTTAAGAATCCTCCCGGAAGGCTGGGTGGATTACACCGTCACGCCTGCCTCCGACAGCAAAGGTGGATACGGCGCTTTCTTCTGGCTCAACAAAGGCAAGGAACTCCCCGATGTTCCAGAGGATATGTACTATTGCAAAGGCCATGATGGGCAAAGGATATTCATCATCCCCTCGAAGGAATTGGTGGTCGTGATACTTGGCTATTCTCCGCTGCCAGATCATGTCATTGACTTCAATGGGCTGTTGAAAGATATTATTGATGTCATTTAAACTTTATTATTCGTTTCCAAAAAAAATCGTACCTTTGCCGCCGATTTGAAAACGAGATTTTTTATTTTATGACAAAAGCATTGAAAATCGTGGTGCTTGCCAAGCAGGTGCCCGATACGAGAAATGTGGGCAAGGACGCCATGACGTCTGAAGGTACCGTGAACCGCGCCGCCCTGCCCGCCATCTTCAATCCTGAAGATTTGAATGCCCTTGAACAGGCCCTGCGCCTCAAGAAACAAAACCCCGGCAGCACCGTCGGCGTGCTCACCATGGGCCCGCCCCGCGCAGGTGAAATCATCCGCCAAGGCCTCTTCCGTGGTGCCGACACGGGATGGTTGCTTACCGACAGACTTTTTGCCGGAGCTGATACCTTAGCTACTTCATACGCACTGGCCACCGCCATCAAGAAAATCGGTGACGTGGATATCGTCATCGGCGGTCGCCAAGCCATCGACGGCGACACCGCTCAGGTGGGTCCCCAAGTGGCACAAAAGCTGGGACTCAACCAAGTGACATACGCCGAGGAAATCCTCAAGATCGAAAACAACATCGCCACCATCCGCCGCCATATTGACGGTGGCGTGGAGACCGTGGAAGTGCCGTTGCCCTGCGTGATTACCGTCAACGGCAGCGCCGCTCCCTGCCGTCCCTGCAACGCCAAGTTGGTGATGAAGTATAAGTATGCGATGTGCCCACTGGAAGTAGATCAGAATACAGAAGTCGGAAGACGGAATGCAGCATTGAGCCAAGAGCGTCCTTACTTGACACTGAACCAGTGGAGCGTGGCCGACGTGGATGGCGACCCCAACCAATGTGGCCTCTCAGGTAGCCCCACCAAGGTGAAAACCGTACAAAACATCGTCTTCCAGGCCAAGGAGAGCAAGACCCTCACCGCCAGCGATGCCGATGTGGAAGGATTGATCAAAGAATTGTTGGACGAAAAGATTATCGGATAATGAACAACGTATTTGTATATATCGAGACTGAAGGCACACAAGTGGCCGAGGTCTCCCAGGAGTTGCTCACCAAAGGGCGTAAACTGGCCGACCAGCTGGGCGTGGAACTGCACGCTGTCGTGGCTGGCACAGGCATCAAGGGCAAGGTGGAAGACCAAATCCTGCCTTACGGCGTGGATAAGCTGTTCGCCTTCGACGGCGAGGGCTTGTTCCCCTACACCTCTGCACCGCACACCGATATCCTCGTCAACCTCTTTAAGGAGGAACAACCGCAGATCTGCCTCATGGGTGCCACCGTCATCGGTCGCGACCTTGGCCCGCGCGTCAGCTCCTCGTTGACCAGCGGTCTCACCGCCGACTGTACTCAACTTGAAATCGGTGACTTCGACGATATCAAGACGAAGAAACACTACGACAACCTGCTCTATCAGATTCGTCCCGCTTTCGGTGGCAACATCGTGGCGACCATCGTCAACCCCGAACACCGCCCGCAGATGGCTACCGTCCGTTCAGGCGTGATGCAGAAAGCCATCTACGAAGGCAAGGCCAAGAACGAAGTCGTCTATCCCGAAGTGTCAAAGTATGTCTCTCCCGAGGCTTACGTCGTGAAGGTCCTTGACCATCATGTGGAGGCAGCCAAGCACAACCTGAAAGGCTCACCCATCGTGGTGGCTGGCGGTTACGGCATGGGCTCGAAGGAAGGCTTCGACATGTTGTTTGAACTCGCCAAGGTGCTCCACGGCGAAGTCGGTGCCTCACGTGCCGCCGTCGATGCGGGCTTCTGCGACACCGACCGCCAGATTGGTCAGACGGGTGTCACCGTGCACCCCAAGGTGTATATCGCCTGCGGTATCAGCGGTCAGATCCAACACATCGCGGGTATGCAGGACTCCAAGATCATCATCTCGGTGAACAGCGATCCCGATGCTCCCATCAATAAGATTGCTGATTATGTCATTGTCGGCACCGTGGAAGAGGTTGTTCCGAAATTAATCAAATACTATAAGCAAAACAGTAAATAATACCGAAGTTAGCAGCAGGTCGTTAGCCACAAAAGCTAATGGCTAATAGCTAATAGCTAAAAGCGAAATAAAATGTCAAACTATTATAACGATAACCCGAACCTTGATTTCTATCTCGACCACCCGCTGATGAAGCGCATCGTCGAGCTGAAGGAACGCAATTTTGCGGATCAAGATACCTACGAAGATGCTCCTGTCGATTACGAAGACGCGATGGAGAACTACCGCCGTGTCCTCGACATCACGGGCGACATCACCTCCAACATCATCGAACCCAACTCCGAGAGCGTGGACCTCGAAGGCCCGCACCTCGAGAATGGCCGCATGATCTATGCCTCCAAGACGGTCGAAAATATCGATGCCTGCACCAAAGGTGGCCTTTGGGGCGTTTCCATGCCGCGCCGTTACGGTGGCTTGAACCTACCCATCACCGTCTTCTCCATGCTGAGCGAGATGGTGGCCAGCGCTGATGCTGGTTTCCAGAACATCTGGTCGCTGCAGTCGTGCATCGACACCTTGTATGAATTCGGCAACGAGGAGCAGCGCAAGAAATACATCCCGCGCGTTTGCGCCGGCGAGACTATGTCGATGGACCTCACCGAGCCTGATGCCGGTTCCGACTTGCAGAGCGTCATGCTGAAGGCTACCTACAGCGAAGAGGAAGGCTGCTGGCTGCTAAACGGTGTGAAACGTTTCATCACCAACGGCGACTCCCACATTCATTTGGTGCTGGCCCGTTCCGAGGAAGGTACGAGAGATGGTCGTGGTCTTTCGATGTTCATCTATGACAAGCGCAATGGCGGCGTCACGGTGCGCCACATCGAGCATAAGCTGGGCATTCACGGCTCACCGACCTGTGAGCTGGTGTTCAAGAACGCCAAGGCAGAGCTTTGCGGCGACACCCGCATGGGTTTGATCAAATACGTCATGGCTTTGATGAATAGTGCCCGTCTCGGCATTGCCGCCCAATCGGTGGGTCTCGGACAAGAGGCTTACAACGAGGCTCTGAAGTATGCCGGTGAGCGTCAGCAGTTCCACAAGAAGATCATTGAGTTCCCTGCCGTTTACGACATGCTTTCACGCATGAAGGCTAAGATTGATGCGGGTCGTTCGTTGCTCTACATGACGGCTCGTTATGTCGATGTGTACAAGTGCCTGGAGGACATCCAACGTGAGCGTCCGCTGACACCCGAAGAGCGTGCTGAGTTGAAGAAGTATTCACGCTTGGCCGATGCCTTCACGCCTATCGCCAAGGGTATGAACTCTGAATATGCTAACCAGAATGCCTACGACTGCATCAGCATCCATGGCGGTTCAGGTTTCATCATGGAGTACAAGTGCCAGCGCCTCTACCGCGATGCCCGTATCTTCTCCATCTACGAAGGTACCACGCAGTTGCAGGTAGTGGCTGCCATCCGTTACATCACCAACGGCACCTATCTTGGTATCATCAAGGAGATGCTTGAAAACGAAGTCTCCGAGGATTTGAAGCCCTTGCAGAACACAGTGCGCACCCTCGTGGAACTCTACGAGCAGAGCATCAACTACGTGAAGGCCGCCAACAATCAGGAGGTTCAGGACTTCTTGGCTCGCCGTCTCTACGACATGACCGGTGACATCATCATGTCACTGCTGATCTTGGATGACGCCACTCACGCTCCTCATCTTTTCACCCAATCGGCCAACGTTTACATCCACGCCGCCGAAGAAGACGTCATCGGCAAGAGCGTCTATGTGAAGAACTTCATCGAGGAAGACTTGGTGAACTTCAGGGCGAAGGCCAAGGAGATTGCTGAGTAAGCTTCGCTAATCGTATGAATGAAAAAAGCGCGCCTCAACTGAGACGCGCTTTTTTTAGGTTGGATACAACTTACTCCGCATAGTAGGCGTTGTACACCGTTTCCAGAACGTCATGGAATTGCTCCATCGTGCCGTCGGCGTCTCTTCTGGCCCACCAGTAGAGGAACATCTCACCCGTGTTGCCATAGACGTAACTGTCATCTTCGAGGGTGTCGTCCAATTCGCCCAGGAAATCATTGGCGATGGTTCCGTAGGCATGTCCTCTGGTTTCCATGAGGCTTTGGAGCACCGCCTCCTTGTCGTTGCACACGTTCTTGTCGTTGAGGCCGTCATAAAGGCCTTTCATGATGAACATCTGACGTTTGAGGTATTGGTCCACAAGGGGTTTCGTTTTTTCGATGAACTTCTTGTCAGCCACCACTTTCTTGGCGAGGTTGCCTAAGTATTGGATAGCTTCGGGGTTGTAGCGTCCGAAGTCGTAAGGGACTTCCAGCTCCCAACGGTTGTAGTGATGAGGTCCTGAGACATAAAGGTCGCAGGGAAGCATACGGTTGAGGGTCTTCAATGAAATGAGTGAGAAAAGATGGCTTCCTGTCACACGGATGGCGCATTCTGGCCAATAGTCGAATTCATTTCCCAAAACGTGGTAAGTCTTGTCGAGGTTGGAAGCAGCTTCGCGGAACATGTTGACGGCATCGTTTTCTTTGATGCGCTCATTGGCCTGCACAGGCTCGTCTGGCTCCAATTCATAGTAGTAGCTGGTTTCACCCATCTCTTCTTCTTCATATTCGTATGGGAAATAATAATCGTCCGCAACAAAATTGTAATCAGGGTAGTAAGCCTTGTAGATGGTGCTCAGTCCATCGTAGAATTGGTCGATGGTGCCATCGCTCCAACGTCTTGCCCAGAAGTACAGGAACTCGTAATTAAAGTAGTTGTAAATGCCTGCTTCGTCGTAGAGATCGATTTCTTCCAAGAAATAGAATAGTCCATCGGTGTAACCGTAATTTTCGATCATGTCTGCAAACATGTATTCACGGCCTTCTTTTTCGAACACGTTCTCGTCATACATCAAGTCATGGAGGACCATCATGATGTGCATCTGTTCGAACAGGTATTTGTCCACCAGAGGCTTGCTCGCGGCAACAAACTTCTTGTCGGCGACCACCTTCTTGGCGAGGTCGGCAAGGTACTGGATGGCTTGGGGGTTGTAATGGCCAAATTCATCACTGTAGAGATCCCATTGCCCGTCGTGGTGTGGACCGCTGACGTACAAGGGGCAGGGGAGCATCTTCTCTAACTCATTGAGGGAGATGAGAGAGGCTAGATGGCCACCGATGTTGCGAATACCACCCTCTGGCCAATAGTCGTAATCGTCGAGGGTAAGCGTGGTGTTGTCAAGCTGCATGGCAGCTTCTTTAAAACGTTTTGCGTTCTTGTCACCACAGGAGCTGAGCGCAAAGACAATGGCAATGGCCGAAATGGTCAAAACCATCTTTTTGATAAGGGTAAAATGCTTTGTCATACTGTTAAACTTTTAGTTAGTTGGCTCAAAAATACAAATTTTGTAATTATTGGATGCATGAAACGTTATTTTTTGATTATTTTTGCACCTATTTCTAGGAATATTGAAACTTTAATTATGAAAAAACTGTTTTTACTTGTTAGCCTTGTTGCCTTGGCTTTGACAGGCATCCAAGCAGGTCCGGTTGATCAGCAAAAAGCTCAACAACTGGGAACCTTATTTATGTCCAATACGGAACTGGCTCAGCGTGATGCCGCCATCCAACTTCAGCTGGTCAGCACTGCTGCGACACGTGGTGCCACTGACTATTATGTCTTCAATGTGACTGGTGGTGAAGGATTTGTCATCATTGCCGGTGATGATAGAGTGAAACCTGTTCTGGCATATTCCACCACGGGTCGTTTCAATCCTCAAGATGTGTCAGAAGGCTTTGCCTATACCTTGCGCGTCTTCCAACAGGAGATCCAAAATGTGCGCGATTACAACCTTGTAGCTACTCCTGACATTGTCGCCGAATGGCAATCGCTGAAGACTACTGGCAATATCCGCAAAGGCCGTGCTGCCCGTAGCGTGGTAGGACCGTTGTGTCAGACTATCTGGAACCAGAACTTCCCCTGGAACAGCCAGTGCCCGGATGACACTACTGGAAGTGGTGGACATGTCTATGCTGGTTGCGTGGCTACGGCTATGGGTCAGGTGATGAAATACTGGAACTATCCGGAAAGAGGAACAGGCTCACATACTTATACTCCTGAAGGCTATCCCTCACAGACCGCAAACTTCGGCGCGACGGACTATCATTTCGAGCTGATGCCTCTCGAACTCGATTCGACAAGTACCGAAGAGGATTATTATTATATCGCACAGTTTCTGCATCATTGCGGCATCGCCGTCGATATGATGTATGGCGGCAATGGTAGCGGTGCGTATTCCGGTGATGTGCCGCCTGCGCTGCAGAACTATTTTGGCTATTCCACTGAAGAGTTCGAGACCTTGGGCTACTGGGGCTTCAATTTCTATACCAATGAGCAATGGGCACAGATGCTGAAAGACGGCGGTCTGGATGAAAACATGCCGTTATACTACAGTGGCTCTGACGATAATGGTGCGGGTGGTCATGCATACGTTTGCGACGGCTACGATGAGAATGACTACTTCCATTTCAACTGGGGCTGGAGCGGCCGCGATGACGCATGGTGCCCGATAGGTGCGCTCAATACGACAAAATATGCTTTCAACGATAACAACAGTTATATCGGTCACATTGTTCCTTCGAATTCTACCTATTATCAAAGAGCAGACAGCGTGGCCAACTTCGCTATCATGGAGAACGAAGATAGGGGAGGCGTGCTGCTGAGCTGGAACAACCCCTCTTTGAATTTGAATGGTGAGCCTTTGACTTCCATCGAGTCAATTTCGATTCGCCGCAACAACCAACCGCTGGCTACCTTGACGGGTGCTGAAGTGGGTGCTGCCGGTGGCTATGAGGATGGCGGCCTTGAACCGGGTCTTTACGAATACGCTATCTATGTGACCAATACCGCTGGTGTCGGTCGTACAGCATATCGTGAGGTTTTGGTGGGTGAGAAGTGCGATGTCATCTTTGAGCTCCATGACGATGGCGGTGACGGCTGGAAAGGTGCTGCCATCAGCGTGGCCGACGAGAATGGCCAGCGTATCGCTGTGATCAGCATGGATGAAGGCTCTGAACAGACCGTGACCATGCCGCTGTTGAAGCAAAATCTGAGATTCATCTGGAACCATGGCTGGTACCATACTCAGGAACAATACGATACCGATTATGAATGCTCTTTCACCGTGAAGGACGCTGAAGGCAACGAGCTCTATACTTCGGGTGACTTGAATGACGGCGTGTTCATGACTTACGATAACAACTGCGAGTTTGGTCCGCTGACATGCTATCCAGTCCAGAACCTGGAAGGGGAATATGTTTGGAACAATGAGCAGGAATTCGGCGCTAGGCTTACGTGGGATGCTCCATCAAGTACGGCCAATTTGGATCACTTTGCCATCTATAGCGATGCTTCTGTTCTTAAAGAAGCCATCATTGTGCCTTATACAGGACAGTCTAGTTATGAGTATGTTGATTTGGTGGATTATATAGGCGATTATGAGTATAGTGTCACTAGCGTTTATGTAAGAGGGGATGAGACCTGCGAATCAGCAAATGTCGTAGTCGATATTATGATTACCGATGTCGAAGAAAACGCTTCAAGGATCAATATCTATCCCAATCCATCAAAGGGTGCCATCACCGTGGAAGGCGTTGGTCACATGACGGTGATGAACACACTGGGTCAGATTGTCCGTGAACTCGACCTTGATGGACAGACCACCATGGAACTTCCTCAAGGTGTATTCTTCTTGAGAATCAATGGAACTACAAAGAAAGTTGTGGTAGAATAACGCTTATAGCTTCACCACTTTCTTGACGATCACAGCGTCATCGGTGGTGATCTTTACTAGGTAAGTCCCGCTCGTCAAGCCCTTCAGCTGATGGACGGGGCTTGCTGTTTGAATATGTTTCACAAGTTGACCGTCCATGCCGTACACTTCGATCAGATGCATCCCCTCACATTCAATGGTAAAAACATCTTTGCTGGGGTTGGGGAAGATATGGCCTTGGTGCCCGTCCACTTCGATGACATCGTTCCATGTTGGAACTGCATTGACAGCCGCCAAGGCATCGATGCGGCCTGAGCCAAAGTCGTTGCTTTTGTGTGAAGTTAAGGGGACCGCTGTGTTTTCCAAAATCTCATCGATCTGAGCAGGCGTGAGTTCTGGCTCTTTGGAGAGCATCAATGCGATAGTGCCGGCAACCATAGGCGTTGCCATAGAGGTGCCGCTTTTTAGGCAGTATCCATTGGAAGTGTTGAAATCCAAAGATTTGATATTTACTCCAGGAGCACACACATCTGGACGGATGAGACCGATTTGGGTAGGACTTCCTGAGATATAGGGATAGTCGTTGAACTGCGTTACGTCAGTCCATGTCGATGGACCCTCTGATGAGAAACCACCGAGAACGTCGTTGTTATCGACGGCGCCGACACAGATGACACAGCTTGTGCCTCCAGCGTTGACCATTTGGTCTTCATGAAGATAGGGCGGCGGACAGTCTCCAGGTGACCAGATGTTATTGGGGACAGGAGCCAGCATCTGTATCTGGCGTGAATTGCCGGCGCAAACGGCAGCAACCACACCTGCAGCCAAGGTGTTGTCACAAGCTTGTCTCAACATCAGCTTCGTTCCGGCATTAGGTAAAGGCTGACCCAATGACATGTTGAGCACGTCAGCGC
Organism: uncultured Bacteroidia bacterium; assembly: GCA_902800965.1. Lineage (GTDB taxonomy): Bacteria > Bacteroidota > Bacteroidia > Bacteroidales > F082 > Limimorpha. The sequence goes on from CADCGK010000003.1 coordinate 22,105, forward strand.
CATGATCCAATGCAAATTGCATTGCTTCAACCCATAGCGTGGCTTCGGATAGGTTGTCTTCGCCATGGAACACCTTGAGAACCATGATCTCAGCATCTGGCGCGACGCCCGTCCGAGTGCCTGATGCGCCGGTGCCGACAAGGGTGCCTGCCACATGGGTGCCGTGACCTTGGGTGTCTGAAGGATCATCGTCATCTGAATAAAAGTCGTAACCATGATGGGGATACGCTGTGCCTCCATCCCACAAACGCCCTTGAAGGTCTGCATGTGACATTTCGACGCCAGTGTCAATAATTGCAATGAGCACCCCCTGCCCTGTAAAGCCGAGCTCCCATGCCTTGTCAACATTCACTTTCAGTAGGTTCTCTGCAATCTCACGATTGTCGCCACTGTCAGTGAGCGTGATTTCCTCGTCAAATAATCCATGGACTTCCTCGCATTGGTAAACAGTCATCACATCGCGTCGTTCCTCCAAACTGTGAATGACGTCTTTGGTGGCGTAACAGCAGATGGAGTTTACAATCCATAAGGGCTGGATTCCGGACACCAATCCGTTTTGTTCCAACTCACGGAGCAGCCCCATCAATTCCTGCTGGGATGTCTCCGCATGGTGTTTCAAAGTTTCAACGACGTATGCCCTGCGCTCTTGTTTGGTAGGCAGCCAACTCGCTTCACGGCTTAAGGTCGTGGCATCAGATTGCTCATTCAAAATGATGTTGATCTTGATCTGCTCTTGGGCGAATGTCAGAGAAGAAAGGCATATAGCAACGAGGCAAAGCAAATGTTTTTTCATGGTTTTATGATGATGATTCTTGTTTAGGTGCATTCAAATTGCTTTTTATAACGCTTGCCTTGCCAAGTGTCTCTTTCCTCCATCCGTTTCTCGATGCGGTTCAGCACCTCATCGTAGCGGAGCTTCATCCAGGGCTCGGAAACGAGATAACGGGGCGGAACCTCGCCTGCGAAGCGCTCAATGACGATGTTGGGATTCAATCGCTCGGCAAAGTCAATAACGAAGTCGATGTATTCGTCTAAATCAAACAAATGAAAGGCATCAGGATGCAGCTGATATTCTTCGGCCATCTTGGTGCCTTTGAATATTTGCAGCTGATGGAACTTGACCGTGGTCAAAGGTAGCTGTGAGATGATGTCTGCCGAGTCGAGCATCATGGTTTTGGTTTCGCCCGGAAGACCGAAGATGAAGTGCCCCCCGCAAGGGATGCCGTGCTCTGCAGTTAGTTGGATGGCTCGTTTGGCTGTGGCAAAGTCGTGGCCTCGGTTGACGCGTTTCAAGGTCTCGTCATACACGCTTTCCACACCATACTCCAGCATCACATAATGGGTCTTTTGAATTTCGTTGAGATAGCGGAGTAGGGGTTCGTCGATGCAATCGGGTCGGGTGCCGATGACGATGCCTGCGATACTAGGCATGTCAAGAGCCTGTTGGTAGATTTGTTCTAGCTCTTCAAGCGGCTTGTAGGTGTTGGAATAAGCTTGAAAATAGGCTAAATATTGGTTTGCCCTACGGTAGCGTTTTTGATGGAACTCAATGCCTTCTTCGATCTGTTGTCGGACGCTCTTCTCTGGCTTACAATAGGATGGGTTAAAGGCAGCGTTGCTGCAGAAACTGCATCCTCCGGTGCTGAGCTTGCCGTCACGGTTGGGACAGCTGAATCCAGCGTCGATGCTGATTTTCTGGACGCGTGCACCGAACTGCTTTGTGAAGTAGTTGCTGTAGGCGTTGAAACGTCGGCCGTTGAATAGGGTAGGGTTCATGATGCAAAGATATTGTTTTTTCGGGATTACTCGCTGGCGCGAGTGATCCCTTGGCGCTCGCCGCGGGGCCCTTACGTTGGTGAGAAGCTGGCTGGGCGGTGCCCAGCCTAGAGCTTTACTGTGTGGGAGTGTGGAGACCTTAAGAGCGGAGCTCTTTAGACTCCACACTCCCACACAGTAAAGCCGGACCGCTACTGCGGTCCGGCTTCCCACCAACGCGGAAAGAAAGGGATTCGAACCCTTGGAACGCAAAGCGTTCAACGGTTTTCGAGACCGCCCCGATCGACCACTCCGGCATCTTTCCTATGGTCAAAAATAAAAGCGACCTGCGTCGCTTTATGCTGCGGAGACAGAGGGATTCGAACCCCCGAAACCTTTCGGTTTAACGGTTTTCAAGACCGCCGCTATCGACCACTCAGCCATATCTCCGCTGCAAAAGTACAACTTTTTGCTTTCATACAAGCATTTTGGCCCAAAAAAAATTTTTTTGTTATTTTTGCATCATCATATCAGAGAACGTCATGAAAAAAATGTTTTTACCATTGATGCTTTTGCTGCTTGTGTCCACAATGGGCATGGCACAAAACAAAGCTATCCAGTCCTTCCTTTCCTACACGACCTACAACGTCCCCGGTGATGAGCCTTTCATCGAGAACGCCCTTGCCTTCGACTGCTCCAGCGTGGTCTATCGCCAATATGAGCCCGGATGCTTCAAGGCTACCGTGGAAGTGCAGACCATCTTTAAGAAAGGTGATAAAGTATATACCTTCTCCAAAATCGCCCTCGATAGCCCTATGGTGAAGGATACCACCAAAATCACGGGAGCCTTCATCGACCAACAGCGTTTCCCGCTTGAAAATGGAGAATACCTGATGGAAATTACTGTCAAGGACCTGAACAACCCCAAGCAGATTCCCTATAAATCCGAACAGACTGTCGTAATCAACTTCCCTGCCAATCAACCTGCCGTTTCCGACATCCTGTTGGTGGAGAGCTACCAGAAGGCAGTGAAAAATACCTCGCTGACCAAGAGCGGCTACGACATGATCCCACGTGTATATGCGTTCTATGCTCCTAGCGTCGAAAACCTGACTTTCTATGCCGAATTGTACAATAGCGACAAGATCTATAAGGATGGAGGCCAGTATATGCTCTCTTATTATATCCAATCCTACGAATCCTCGGTGAAGATGAAGGACTTCAGCTTCGTGAAAAGGATGGATGTGGGGCCGGTGAATATCTTGTTGAACACCATCAATATCAAGAATCTGCCCACTGGCAATTATTATTTGGTGGTCGAGATGCACGACAGAAACAACAACCTTATGGCTTCCAACAGCGTGTTCTTCCAACGCTACAATCCCGGCTGCGAGGTAAAATTCGAAGATCTTGCTTCAACGCAAATCGAACATACCTTTGCCGCCAATTTCAACAATCTCGACACCATCCGCGAATATATCCGCTGCTTGAACCCTTGCTGCTCAGAGACCGAGCGCGACTATGCCAACAACCTGATTAAAACAGATGACCTGAAAACTATGCAACAGTTCTTCTATAATTTCTGGGCAACGCGTTCACCTCTCAATCCGAAAGACGCATGGCAGGAATACTACAACCAGGTGAAACGAGTCAACGCTTCCTATTCCACAAGGACCAAGAAAGGCTATATGACCGATAGAGGCTATATGTATTTGAAATATGGTACACCAGACAAAATTTGTGAGGAACCTTTCGAACCAGGCGCCTATCCTTACGAGATCTGGCACTACTATGAAGTGGCTGGCCAACGCAACAAACACTGCGTGTTCATGTCACAGGATATGGTGACCAACGATTACCAGCTGATTCATTCAGATATCATCGGAGAAGTCAATAATCCCCGCTGGCAGATGATGATTTATTCTCGTTTCTATGGTCCTGATTATACAGGCGATATCATCGACCAGACGGATGCTCCCGGTGCCTGGGGTACACGCGCTGGTGACCTCTATAGGAATCCAAGATAAGGCAACTGATACATGAAGAAGATCGGATTCTGGTTTGTCAAGGCTCTGGCGTATCTGATTGCCATTACGCCCTTTGGCTTGCTGTACCTACGATCCGACATCTATTCCTTCCTGCTATATCACGTCATTCGTTACCGTAGAAAAGTAGTGCGCGACAACCTCGTGAAGTCGTTCCCTGAGAAATCCATCAAGGAAATCAAGAAGATAGAAAAACGGTTCTACCGCAACCTTTGCGATTTGTTTATGGAAACATGCAAGATGTTGCGACTCAAGCCCGAGGAGATGTCTCGCCACGTCACTTTCACGAATCCGGAATTGATCCAGTCGCTTTATGAAAAGGGCAGGAGCGTGTTTACCTCCATTCCCCATTCAGGTAACTGGGAGTGGTATGGAAAACTCATGCATACGGTCTCCGATCATAAGGCCTCAGGTATTTATAAAAAGGTGAAGGATCCGTATTTCGATGCTTTCATGAAACAGCTGCGGCTGAACTTCAACCAAGATCAGGAAGAGATGATCGAAGCCTCAACGGCGTTGAAAGCCTTGGTGCGACGCAAGGAGATGGTCAACGCCATCCTTATAGTTGCCGACCAGTCACCCCGTGGCATTGCCAGCGACTATTGGACCGATTTCCTGCACCGTGATACCTGCTGGTTCTATGGCTTGGAAAAGATGGCCAAACTGTTGGATTATGCCGTGGTCTTCGTCGATATGCGCAGGGTGGGGAGAGGCCAATATACGGTTAGCTTCGACTTGATTTGTGAGGATCCCAAAGCCATGGAAGAAGGCGCCATCATGGAACAATATGTGCGTCATGTGGAGCGTTTCATCCATGATAATCCTGATAACTGGCTGTGGTCTCACCGCCGATGGAAACATACAAGGCAGCAACAGGCATGAAAAAAGTCGCGGTTGTCATATTGAATTACAATGGTAAGAAATTTCTTGAGGAGTTTCTCCCTAATGTTATTGCCAACACCAATGCCGAGATGGCTGAGATTGTGGTTGCCGACAATGCCTCGACCGACGGTTCTGTGGCTTTCATGCAGGAACGTTTCCCTGGCATCCGATTGATCGTCAATGACTTTAATGGTGGCTTCGCAACAGGATATAATCTTGCCTTGAAACAAATCGAAGCGGAATACTTCGTGTTGTTGAATTCTGATATCGAAGTGACGCCGCAATGGATAGAACCTGTCATCGAATTGATGGACTCTGACCCCAACATAGCCGCTTGCCAACCGAAAATATTGTCGTATTACGACAAGGAGAAGTTCGAATATGCTGGCGCATCAGGAGGCTTCATCGACAAGTATGGCTATCCGTTCTGCCGTGGACGTGTGTTCCAACATCTGGAGGAGGATCATGGCCAATATGATGATGCCTGCGAGGTGTTCTGGGCGACAGGTGCCTGTATGTTTGTACGGGCAGATCTCTATCTGCAGCATGGAGGCCTCGATGATTCTTTCTTTGCCCACATGGAAGAGATCGACTTCTGCTGGAGGATGAAAAACTTAGGCTACAAGATATATTGCTGTCCCCAGTCGAAAGTCTATCATATTGGAGGCGGCACCTTGCCAAAGAGCTCAGCGCGCAAGACCTATCTGAATTTTAGGAATAACCTTTCGTTGCTGTACAAAAACCTCCCGTCCAACCGTGTCTTTTGGACCATAGCCTACCGCATCGTGCTGGATTGGGTGGCCGCACTAAAATTCTTGTGTGGTGGTGGCTTGAAGGATTACTGGGCTGTCATCAGGGCTCATTTCGCGTTTTATAGGCGCATTCCTTCCTTGCGGAAAGTCCGTAAAGGACTGCCAAAACAGCTGGTAGGTCAGGTGTATCAACGCAATATTGTCTTTGAGAATTTCTTGAGAGGCAAGAAACTATATTCGGAATTAGATCCCCAGAAGTTCACGCACAGCTAAATCGTAGCCTTTCATCCCTTGCCCCATAATGCAATGCTTGCATGCTTCGGCCGTAAAGGAATGATGCCTGTAGGATTCTCTTTTGCTGATGTCTGAGATATGCACCTCGATCACGGGGATGCTGATCGCTTTGATGCAGTCGGCCAAGGCAATGGAGGTGTGAGCGTATGCGCCGGGGTTCATGACCACACCGTCGTACTGATGATTGGCTTCCTGCAACTTGTCGATCAAATAGCCTTCATGGTTCGACTGGTAATAATCCAATTGGATATCAGGGAATTCGGCGATTAACGACTCCAGATAGGCTTCAAAAGAGACATTGCCGTAAATCTCTGGCTCGCGCTCGCCTAAAAGGTTTAAATTTGGCCCGTTGAGAATCAATATTTTTTTCATAATGCAAAAGTAGTGTTATTTTTTCATATATTTGGAGCAAAATCTAAAGATATGAAGAGAATCGCTATTGGCAACACAGGCCTGAAAGTAAACAAAAACGGCTTTGGAGCTTTGCCGATCCAAAGAGTCAACATGAAGGAAGCAGTTTACTTGCTTCAAAAGGCGTACGACAACGGCATTGATTTTTACGATACGGCGCGTTTTTACACCGATAGTGAGGAAAAGATCGGTGAGGCGTTGTCGTCATGTCGCGACAAGATTGTGATTGCCTCGAAGACGGGCGCTACCACAGTGGAGGAGTTTTGGAAGGACCTTCACACCACGTTGACCAACCTTAAAACAGATTATTTGGATATATACCAGTTCCATAACCCCAGTTATTGCCCGAAACCAGGTGACAAAGAGGGCTTGTATGACGCGATAAAAGTGGCTCAACGCCAAGGCAAGGTGCGGTTCATCGGCATTAGCAACCACCGCCAAAGGGTAGCCTTGGAAGCCATAGAGAAAGGCTTGTATGACACCTTGCAGTATCCGTTCTCTTATCTTTCATCGAAGGAGGACGAAGCTATCGTAGAGGCGGCTAGGAAACAAGGCATGGGTTTCATTTGTATGAAGGCACTCGCGGGTGGTCTGATCAACGATTCCGCCTTGGCCTATGCCTTCCTTGACCAATATGACCACGCGCTTCCAATATGGGGCATCCAGCGCGAGAGCGAGCTAGACGAGTTCATTTCGTATCAATCCGATCCGCCTGAGATGTCGTCAGCCAGATGGAAGAAGGTGGAGGAGGAACGCAAGGCACTTTCTGGTGATTTCTGCCGGGGTTGTGGCTATTGCATGCCATGCACCGTGGGTATCCAAATCAACGATTGCAACCGGATGAGTCTCTTCCTGCGCCGTGCCCCGTTGAGCGTCTATCTCACCGAAGAATGGGCAGAGAAGATGAAGCTGATCGAAGATTGCGTGCATTGCGACCAATGTAAGAGCAAATGCCCGTACGGTCTTGATATCCCGAATCTCCTTCAAAGGAATTATGAAGATTTCCAAACATTTTGGAACAATAAAAAATAATTTATTATTTTTGCCAACGATATGTGGTGTCCGAAAGGACTCAATAGGGAATCGGGTGTGAATCCCGGACAGTTCCCGCTGCTGTGTCGGTTGGACGCTTGTCACAAAGCCACTGTCGGACGCTCCGTCTGATGGGAAGGCGGCAAGTAGAGACCCAAGTCAGAAGACCTGCCCCGTGTCGCTGAAAACAAAGCTTTCGGGATAAGAGCTGGCTTCATTTATTTAAAATAGGTGCCCCAACCCCGTCCTTGAAGTTTTGAGGGAAATGAATTATTAACCTTAAAAACTTATGCGTATGCGTTTCAAAAACTTTACCCTTTTGTTCCTTATGGGAATCTTCGGTCTTTTCACGACCAACCTCTTTGCTCAAGAGGATGCCACCATCACCCCTGATCAAATCAAATTCTGGATTGGTGAAGGTGAAAACGAGGCTATTTTTATTGCCAACTGGGCTGAACCCGACACTGCTTTGGCATGGGGCTATCGCTTCAATGCTGAAAACGTCACTGTTAAAGAAATCATGGATGGCATTGCTGCAGCTGATTACCGTTTCAGTTATGAAGCAACTGATGCTGGTTGGCTCCTCAATATGCATTTTAACGATGGTAACCTTGACCTGAGTCTTGTAGAAGAGATGTGGGTTTCATTTTTGATCAATGGTAATTCCTCATGGGATACCTTTGATGTGGCTACGGTCGCTCCTGGCGAATATGTGAAATTAGGTGACACTCATTGCGGCACCTTAGTTGATCCTGTGAACTACATCTATGTGTGGGAAAAGGAAGTTGTCGCCGTGTATCCGCTGGCCAATGAGGCCATGATCGATCCTTCTGAAATCCTTTACTGGGTTGGCGAAGGCGAGAATGAGGCCATCTTCGCAGTGAACTTCGCTGAACCTGAAGATGTATGCTATGCTTGGGGCTACCGTTTCTCAACGGATAATGTTACAATCAAAGACATGATGGATGACATTGCTGCCGCTGATAGTCGTTTTGATTTTGATGCATCGGTTGAGGGCTGGCTGAACAAAATCACTTTTGCCAATGGTGAGCGTTATTTCGTTCTCGAAGGCTTCAATGCCATGTATAATCTGAATGGTGCCATGTCATGGCTGACCTTTGACCAACAAACAGTTGTGAATGGCGACTTTGTGAAATGGGGTGACTATCGTATCGGTACCGAGATTGCTGCCTGGACATACGTTTGGGAAACACCTGTACAGCCTGTTACTGTCAATACAGAGGTGATCGAAAGCACCAACACTTCACTCTCGCTCTATCCCAATCCTGCCACATCCTACACCATGCTGAAACTTGATGGCATGACTGATGATGCAGTAGTGTCTGTCGTTGATCTCCAAGGCAGAGTGTTGAGCACTTTCACGGTACAGCAAGCCAACGAGCCTGTCCGTATCGAAACAGCAGGTTATCGTGCAGGCATTTATTTTGTGACTGTGAGCAATGCCACAAGCCGTCAGACGGTGAAGCTCTCTGTGCAATGAAAAGAATCTTATCCATATTTTTAGTTGTTCTCCCGCTGCTGTCGGTGGCGCAGTTCGCACCACCGGCGGGGCAGGAGGGTTCTACAGCCATCCATGAAGACTCTCCAGCCTTCGTGGCATGGGCTACGGGGTGCACCGTGGAACGCGGTCCCAAGCAAATCGACAAGCCTGAGAACGGCTTGGCTTCGTATGGCGTGGATGCCGACGCGTTGGGCAAACCAGATGGATTGCTGGTGGTCAGCCTTGGCGATGGCGGTAAAGCGGTGCTGACCTTCGACTCGCCTATCTGCAATGGCGACGGATTTGACTTTGCCGTGTTCGAGAATCCTCTCAAATACGCTCAGGACACCAACCTCTATTTCCTTGAACTAGCTTTCGTGGAAGTGAGCTCTGACGGAGAGAACTACTTTCGTTTCCCAGCCGTCTCTCTCTTCCCCGAGACACCTCAAATTGGGAGCTTTGAATGTACGGATCCCAAGCTCATCAATAACTTCGCGGGCAAGTACGCCTCCCACTATGGAACACCTTTCGATTTGGACGAGCTGCCTGATGATGTGCTGCTCAACAAGGATCGCATCACACATGTGCGCCTTGTCGATGTGGTAGGATGCGTCAACCCTGAATATGCCACCTACGACAGCGAGGGCCATATCGTCAATGATTCGTGGCCGACACCGTTCCCATCCAGCGGCTTTGACTTGGATGCCGTCGGTGTGATTCATGATGTGGCGCATTACAGCGTCGGTGATCAAATGTCAAGGGAGATGCTCGTTTATCCCAATCCAGTCCATAATATCTTGTCAGTGAATTCGGATGATGTTGTCTCAATGACAGTCTTCTCCCTCGCTGGGCAACGGGTCTTGTCCTCGGACAATAACCGTATGGATGTCTCGATGCTTCCCAATGGGATATATGTGGTCCGTGTCATGACGAAAGAAACCACTGTGGTGAATAGATTTATTAAAAACTGAAACAAATGAAAAGAATTACTATTGTATGTTGTTGCCTGGTGGCACTGCTGATGGCCTCTTGCGGCCCAAAGGATCCCATTACTCCTGATGCAGTAAAGATCGGTAAGGGCGTTTTCGTGATCAATGAAGGTAACTTTACCTACGCCAACTCTTCCTTGACGTTCTATAATCCCGAGATGGACACGGTAGCAAACAATTTGTTTTACCGTATTAATGGCGCTCCCATCGGTGATGTGGGACAAAGTTTGGCCTTGATCGACAAGCACCTCTACATCGTGGTCAACAACAGCAATTACATTTATAAGGTGGACGCCAGCACCCTGGTTTGCGATACCACCAAGCCTTATATTCTTACGGGTTTCGTCCAGCCTCGTTATATGTTGCCTGTGGCACCCAATAAAGCCTACGTTTCCGACCTTGCCAGTGAAGGACTGTGGATCATCAATCCCGATGAGATGACCATCTTGGGCACCATTAATATGGGCAAATCAACGGAGACCATGGTGAAGGTTGGTAGTGAACTCTATGTGACAAACTGGTCGAAATCTTACCTTCCGGGGATGGATAACAATACCGTTCAAGTGGTTGACCTGAACAATGATGTGAAAGTCGCCGACATTGCAGTAGGCATGGAACCTAACGGAATGGTCGTGGATAAGAATGGCATGGTATGGGTGCTGTGCGAAGGTGCCATCTGGACAAATGATGCCGAAGATCCAACCCTATGGCGTATTGACCCCATGACGAAACGTGCTGAATGTATGACTTCGTTCAGTAAAGAGGATGGTGCCATGAATTTGGCCATTGATCCGACAGGCACCTATCTTTACTATTTCCTCGGCGGTGATGTGCATCGCAAGAGCATCGACAATCCGGAAGCCGAAGACCAATTCGTAATCGCTTCGGAAGGCAAGATGTTCTATAAGATTGCCGTGAATCCGGAGAATGGTGATATCTATGTCTCCGACGCCAAGACATACGTGCAGAATGGTACCGTGTATCGCTATTCTTCCGATGGAGTGCTGCTGAGCTCGTTCGACGCTGGAATCTGTCCGGGATTTATGTTGTTTAATTAAGAAGATAGAAGTCAGAAGACAGAATGAAGAAGATTTGTCCGAGATGCGGAAAAGAGTTCGAGTGCGTTCACTCGAAAGACTGCTGGTGCGCCAAGGTCAAGTTGAGCGAGCAAACCAGGGTTAAGTTGAAAGAGTATAACGATTGCTTATGCAAGGAATGTCTCGAAAGCTTGTCAAAATAAGCGTGCTGCTGTGGCTTTGCGTGCTGCTTATTATGCTGTCATGCAAAAACAACAGACAGCAGCAGCCGATGCCTGAAGCGGTTTTGTCGCAGGATAGCATTGGCGGGAATCTTTTTCGATATGCCAAGAATGTATTGGCATTCCCGACAGCATACGGTTACAAGATGGAAGTGCTCAATCCCTGGGATTCCACCCAGCGATTGGGCTCTTTCGCCTTGGTGGACGAACCTTTTCATGATCAAAACATTGCTGCCGATGGGGCTGTGGTGGTTAAGATCCCAGTCCAGTCGGTGATTTCTTTTTCTTCTACCCAATGGTCGGTGTTCTTGGAACTTGGTGAGATCGGCCGTGTGAAGGGGATCTTGGAGGGGAGGAACATCCATAGTCCCAAGATGAAAGCTTTGTTGGCCGATGGCTCGGTTCAAGATGTCGGGACGGAGTCGGCCAAGAACATAGAACTCATGATCCAAATGCATCCCGACATTATCTTGTATTCGCCTTATTTCGATGGTAACCAGGATCCTTTGAAGGTGACGGGTGGAGCCTTGTTTCCTTTTGCCGATTACTTGGAGACCACGCCGTTGGGAAGGGCAGAATGGATCCGTGTCGTCGGGATCTTGACGGGTCGTCAAGAAGATGCCGATGCCTGGTTCGACGATATTGAAAGCCGTTATAACGAGCTGAAAGACTGGTGCACTGAGGTGGAGACGCGCCCTACGGTGTTCTCTGACCTGGCCTTCAATGGCCAATGGTATGTTGCCGGAGGCAAGAGCTATATTGCACAGCTGTTTGAGGATGCCGGCGTTGATTATATCTGGAAGGACAATCCGTCCACGGCCAGTTTCCCGTTGGATTCGGAAACCATCTTGGCCAAAGCCCGGCATGCCGACTTCTGGCGTGTGGCCAACTCATCGTCGCTGCCGATGACCTACGAGTCGCTGAAACGGGAGAATGCCGTTTATGCGCTTTTCGATGCGTACAAGAACCATAAGATCATCGTTTGCGATATCCAAGAAACGGGTTATTTCGAGACTTCACAAATCGAGCCCGAGCGACTGCTTGCCGATTTCATCTATTTGTTCCATCCCGAAGTCATGGCGGAGCACCAACCAGATTATCAAACCAAGTATTATCGCTTGCTGGAATAGCTTTGTTATCTGACGGGGACCACGTTGATGGTGTCACTCAGATAAACCAAATAGGAGGAGATCTCCTTGTTGACCATCTGCCGAAGGACGGATTCGTATTGTTTCAGCTGCTTGTGGTGCTCATTAGATGGGACGCCCGTCTTGTAGTCCAACAGGATGATTTTGTCAGGAAACTCCGCATACCGGTCGGGTCGGATGATGCCATATTGACGTGAGAGGATCTCGCATTCGTTTTTGATCTTGGCTTGATCGGAGAAAGCTTCGTAAATCATGGGGTGAATGACCATTTGCTCGAAGAGGCCCCGGAGCATTGAGGCGGTCTTTGAGTCAATGACTCCTGAGGTGAGGTAGGGGTCCAGCACGTGTTTTATGTCGTTGGCTTGTTGGACCTCCGACAAGGCTTGGTGCACGAACTCACCCCATTCCACTGGCTGCATCTTGTTCTCTTTCGAAATCCAGAACATGCTTGGTTCCGGGTCAATGCTGATCTTGTCGAACCACTCGCAGGATGAAGATTCATTGTAAATCTCTTTGATGGGTTCTTCCTTATTGTTGTCTTCAACTTTTCGGGAGTCTGGATCGCCATAATGATCGGGATGTTCCTTGAGAAATGCGTTTAATGGACTCTTATCCATGTCCTTGGCTTCGTATGACAGGATGTGAAGACGTTGGCGTGCTCTTGTGAAGGCAACGTAATTGATATTCAGGTTGTCAAGACGGACTTTATCGTGCTCCTCTTCAACGATACGTTTGGTTTGTGGACTCCACTTGGCACTGTCGTCGGTGATGGTGAACTGCACCTGGTCGATGTTCGGAATGGGTTCGAATCCCAATGCTTCAGGCGTGATCCATATAGAACTGGCTTTTCTGTCGTCGATATTGTCCTCCACAAAGGGGTAGATCACCACAGGGAAAGCCAATCCCTTTGATTTATGGACGGTCATGATGCTGACGGCATCTGCGTTACTGCTCAACACTGAAAGGCTGTCTTTTTTCTTGTCCCAATAATCCAAAAAGCTGGCGATGCCGGTCTCGTCAGAATACTGCCACTTGTAAACGACATCGAGTAGGAAGTTGAGGAAGGCATCGCCGATAGAATGGAAATTGTATAGCCTGATCAAAGCTGAACAGAGGTCGTAAAGGCTGTACGACTTGGCTAATAATGATGCGAAAGTATTTGGCTCCAGACCAAAGACCTCTTCCATGGTGATTCTCCCCTTTGCAATACTGTCGGCCTTGTCAAAAATGCCGTCCACGATGCCGTTGAAACCTTGCTGGTGGGTGGCGTTCCAGTAATACAGCAATGATGCGATTTTGGAACTGTTGTCACTATGGATCAGATAGTCCAACGTGCTTATGATGAGCTGAACTTTTTCGGAAGTATTGATCAGAATGGATTCTGCGGAATAGATGTCGATGCCGTTTTCGCTCAGATAATCAGCGATCAGAACGCCGATTTTGTTGGTGCGTACCAATATGGTGATGTCGCTTTTCGGAAAACCGTTTTCGTTGAGTTCTTCAATCAGTTCTTTGATGCGTGAAAGCATTTTTTCATTGCCGTCGTTGTTGTGCTCGAACAGCTCCACTTGCACGAATCCTTCTTCTTTAAATTGGCATTCCTGCTTGATGGAGACCTGCTTGTATTCGTTTTGGTCCACATAGACTTTACGACTTTCTTCAGGAAGATACTTTGAGCTGAATTCAAAGAAACTATTGTTGAACTCAACGATATTTTTAAAAGACCTAAAGTTTCTGTTTAAAGCATTGAAGTCGAAGTTGTTACAAAAAGCCCTCTCGTAATTGTCAAAAATGGGGCTGTTTTCCGGTTTGCCATAAATCAACGGGAGCGCAGTGATCTGTCCCACCTCGCCATTACGCCAGCGGTAGATGGATTGTTTTCCGTCGCCGACAATCATGTTCATGTTGTTGTTGGAAAGGCTGTTCTCAACAAGTGGCATGAGGTTTTGCCATTGTAGTACGGAAGTGTCTTGAAACTCATCAATGAAGAGATGCTGGATGCGCTCTCCGATCCGCTCGTAAATGAAGGGTACGGAGAAATCGTCCATGATTTGGTTGATGCGTTTGTTGAACTCTGAGATATGGACGATCTGTTCTTCGCAGATGTAATTGTCCATCTCGTTATTGATTTTCGAACGCAGGGCATAGAAACTCAACAAACTGAGTTGTTTTTTATAAAACAGGAAGGCGCCGATTTGTGATTGATATGCCTTGAAAAAGACAACGAACGTCTTTTGGAACAAGCGATCCAGTTCTTCCAATGCGGCGATTCCAATGCGCCTAGGAAGTGTATCTGAGAACCAGTCTGAATCGCCTGCAAGTATTTTTGCCAAGCTATCACCAACTGGGCTGTATTCCTTGTGCTGCAGCTTTTTGAAGGCAGAGAGGCATGAGCTTCTCGACTTTCCTTTAAAATCATCTTGGGTAAGACCATGTGTGTCTAGGAATGCCGCAAAGTCCTTGGTAAATTGTTGGCACTTGTCCTCAAACGCTTTGGTCTTTTTATGAAGGAAAGCCAAGGTTTCATTGTATTGTTCAAGGCTTTCAAAATGGTTTTCTTCATGCTTTTGGAAGGTCTTTTCCTCTAACAGCAAGTTGACAAAATCGTGAAGGTTGATGTCGATCCGGAGGCTTTTCCCGCTGTCGAACTTCATTTCACCGAAATCCTCGATGATTTTGGTAAGGAATGGCTCGGAACTTCCGATTTGTTCCCCAATACGTTCAGTGATGGCATCGGCCACTTCGTCTTTGTCGATACTGACATTGTATTGGGAGGGCAGTCCCAAGTCCTTGGCGAAGGAATGTGCAAGCGTTTGCACAAAGGCGTCGATGGTGCTGACACAAAAGCTGCTGTAGTCGTGGAGGATGTGCTGAAACAGCGATCCGGCATTGGCTTTAAGTGACTCACGGCTGAGTTGCAATTCATTGATGAGGTCAGCTTCCATGCCTTTCGGTGCTAGGTCGGGATTGCTTTGGATGATGTCGTTGAGCTGTTGCACGATCTTCTCCTTCATCTCGTTGGCTGCCTTGTTGGTAAAGGTGATAGCGAGGATGTGGCTGTAATTATTAGTCGAGGCACTGTCTTTCAAACACAGCTTGAGATATTCCTTGACGATCGTGTAGGTCTTTCCTGATCCCGCCGAGGCCTGATAGACTTTGAAATTGTCAGTTGTTCGGCTCATTGTCTTCGGGATTGGAAGTGTCAGTGGATTTTTGCTGTGTGATAACGGGGCGGTTGGGGAGGATGGCATTGCTGCGTTTCCTGAACAGGTCACGCAACCTGTCAAAGCTCTTCTTGTAGGAAAGACCGATTCCTTGTGTGTAGGGTGCCATCTTGTAGTAAGTGTATTGGTAATAGATGGTGTTGTAGTTGGATCGGTTGAAGATCTGTGCGCTCAGGCGTCCATCTTTGGTGATTTTGTAATCAATGTTGACGTCACCGATGATGTTGGTGGTGTTCGTGTTGTTGGTGGAGTTAGGGATAAGGACGCCGAAGTTGGTTTCAATGGTCAGACGGTCATCGAAAAGCTGCTTCTTCAGGTCAACGGTCATCTCATCATTGCTCAGGTCGTCGCCAGCCGTATAGTTGAAGTTGATGTCAATATCGCCAGTGAACTTAGAGATGAAGTCGTTAAGCTGTCCAGTGATGATGTCATAACTATTGACGGAGCTTCCATAGGTGAACGAGTTCAAGACCAACAGCGATACGGCTTGCATGAGCATGTTGGCTTGGTTGTTGGTGTCGATGACATTAAAGACGGCCATTTGAAGATCTTCAGGGGCGTTGGGAAGTCGTAATCCGAATGTGATGTCAGGGTTGAGCAACTTGTTTTTCAGGCGTACCAGACACTCCACTTTGACGTTGCTGGATGTCATGCTGGTTGAATCGATAAGACCCAAGGAGCCGAGGGCGACTTTGGTTTGATAAACGCCGGTGGCATTGATGATGCCATTTGTCGGACTGCCGGTCCAGGAGATTTTGCTTCCAGGATCCAGAATGAAGTTCTTTCGGATGACGTCTTTGATGTTGAGAGAGAGACTTCCAGAGCTGATGACGTAATCGCCGATGAGTGACATGTCGTTGGTGGCGGTGGCGAGGCTGAGTTTGATGTCGCCGTTGCCTCTGGCTTCCATGTTGCCAAGGCCATTGGGTAGAGATATCTTGACCTGCGCGTCATTGTTTACGTCTAGATCCATGCCAATATGAATATTGTTGGATTCTTTCTTTTTGACAGGCTGCTCCACGATGGTATCTTGTTCCGTTTCGGCAGCCTTTCTGTCCACGAAGGTGATGAACTCGTGCTTTTTGACACTGGAGTTGCCTCCGATGGGGATGGTCATGTCGGTTCCTTTTCTTGTCTTCGCCTTGATGTCGAGCGACAAATTGTTTGTTGGTCCTTCTATAACGACGACGCCGTTGGCGATGGCTGTCCCGTAAAACGAAGGACTCACACTGGCATTGGTTGCCAAAGCAAGGAAGTCGTCGGGATATAGCTTGAAGTCAAGATACATGTTCTTGAAATGATTATGTAAAATTCTTCCAACTACATTTGCAGTGTTGCCAAGGGTGTCGGTGAGTGTGAGATCGCTGAACGAAATGAGATTGTTGGTCAAGGTGATGGTGGGGCTGAAGGTGTAGAAGGTGTTAAGGAAGTTGATCTTGCATCCGCCGTCTTTGACTTTGAGTTTGCCTTGAATGTCAATGTTTTTAGGCGATCCCTTAATGCCAATGTTGCCAAAACAATACCCTTGTAAGCGTTGCGCGATGTTGCCAAGGAAGGGGGCGGCTATGCCGAGATTCAGGCTGTCGACATCTAACTTGAAGTCAAGATTGTCGGTTTCACGTCGTGGATAAAACACTCCGGATAGATTCAACGCTCGCTGCAACTGGTTGATGAGTCCTAAGTCCACTTCGATGGATTCATTGGCGTTGTTCCATTGGCTGGCAATTTCAACATTGCCATAATTATGACCGTCGAAACCAAAGTTCAAAATGTCGAGATTGGCAAAGATGGTCATGTTGTTTTTCAAGTCGTTGACCTGGGCGTTGCCGTAAACGAAGCCGTCGATGTCGAGGCCGAAGCCTTTGTAGACGCGGTCGAAGGTGGAAAGGTTGAAGGCGTTGAAATCGACGGATAGGGTGTCTTCCTGCGTCATGGGAAGCATGCCGTCGATCTTCAGGCTTTGGTTGTGGCTGATAAGCTGAACGTTCGAAAAACGGACTTTGTCGTAATTGACATCAATATAGTTGTCGGGATGCACGGTCCAAACAGTGTCGTTTAGCACAATGTTCGCTTGGTTAATGCTGAAATGTCCGCCACCAATCATGGGGATGTAAGACATGTGGACATCGGCCTTGCTGTGGTCGTCTTTGGTGATGTCATCCCAAAACAGATTTGCCTTGATGCTGTCGTTTTGAAGCATGGCTGTGATGCTCATGTTGTCCAAACTCAGCCTAGAAGGTTCTTTCTCGGTGCTGTCGCGCAAAATGATGTTGTCCACGCTGAATCTAGTGATGGATCTTCTAGGTGAACTAAGACTCTTGCACTCGATGTTGTTGATCTTGATGTTGTTGATCTTTACGTATTTTGAACGCATTGTCAAGTTCAAGGAGTTGGACCTTGAAGTAAAAGTGCCCTTCAGCGAAGTGTTGTTTGCCACTGAGATGTTGGGGGCAAACATGTCGGTGAGTGGCTTAGTGTCAAACACCGTCATGTTAACGATGAAGTCTTGGTCGGATGACTTACCGCTTTCTTCAAATTTGGCGAGGTCATCGGTCCATTGCGGTATTTCGACATAATGCTGGACATATTGCTTGAATGCCGTGGCGATGGTGGCGAAATCCATCTTGCCTGCCATCTCGAAGCGGAGGAAGTCGCAGTCGAGATTGATGCGTTTCTGCATCAGCTTGTCGTTGATGATCGAGGCGTCAAGGCTTTCCATATTCAACTTGCCCTTACTGTTCCTGAAAGTGAAACCGTCGATGAACAACGTGCCTTCGGCGTTGTTGAAGTTGTTGAGGCTAGTGGCGTTGGCGGTGATGGAAGCTGAAATTGAGGCAGCTGGATCGTCCTTAATGAGGTTGAGTTTGTGGAGGTCAGCAGAAACGATGTCGGCATGGAAATTCCCTCCGAGTGCCTTGGGATTGCTGAAGTCGAGGCTGCCGTTGAAATCCATCTTTAATTCTTCGTCGTCAATCTTGACAAGTCCATCGAACCGGTTCTTGAATAGGTTGCCGTTCAAGTCAATCTGATTGATGTTGCTGCCGAGCAATGCGACATCAACGATGGAGCCGTTGACATCGAGATTCAAGCCGTCCGGGGTTTGTTGGGCTTTGACTTCGGCGTTCAAGTCGAGGTCGCCGATGATTTTGGATGCGTTGGCCAAGAGACCCACATTGATCCTGTCGGCGTCCACGTGACCTTCAAAGACGTTGTATCGCATCTCGTTCAAACGTTTCTCCAAGGTGGCGCTGACATTGCCGATGGCCGAGGTGGCAGAAAGGTCGGCGTTGAATCTGTTCATGGATCCTTTGAAGTATCCATTGATTGTGCCGCGTTCCAATGCCGACAAGGAAGGGGGAATCGGGATGGTCTTGGAAGGAATCGGAAGGTGGAAATTGCTCAGGTCGTTGATGGAGTAGTCCAGCCTGTTGATGTTCAGCGTATGCTGACCGTTCTTGAAATCCAACGGCTGTAAGGCGAGGCTGCCAGAGAAGCGTGTCTCTTTACCAAAGGCTAGCTTCAGGTCGTCAATGTTGAAGTTTTTGATGGGCCCTTTCATCCATCCTTCAAAATGGACGGGATCGGTCATGTCATATAAGATCTTCGAGAACGGACCCAGGTCACTGACTTTAACGGTTGAAGGACGTATCTTGGTATCGAAGTTGACCGTATTAACGAAGTCGCTGAAGTCCTTGAAACTGCTATACAGCATGTGGAGATCGGTGTTCAGTTTGGTGCTGCCGGTATGTACTTGCAGCCCGTCAAGCAGGATGCCGCGTTGCGAAACGGTTGCCTGCGACTCCAGATGGTCGAGTGTGAAGCCACTGATGTCGGATGCTGAAAGATGATGGATGAGGGCGTTGATGGAGTCGCCGATAATCACGAGGTTCTCCACGTTGAGATTGATGCTGTCCAAATCAATGTGGGCGTAATCCATCTCGTGGTTTTCCGTCTTCTCTGGCTTGTCTTTATTCTGGTTCCAGAACTGAAAATCGACATTGTCCAGAATGATCCGGTCGATGCGGACTTTGGTGGTGGTCTCCTTTTCTTTCTTTTTATCGGAGGAGAATGCGTCTATCAGGAACTGGAGATTCAGATGCTCGTCGCCCTCGTAGGTAACCAAATCGGCTTCAGCATCTTTCAGTTCCACACTGCTCAAATGGATGTCGCCATGGATGATCTCTTCCATCAAGGGTCGGACCTTGAGCTCTCCGATATGCAATAGATTGTTGTTATTCAGGTCCTTAACGGAAAACTGATCAATATGGATGGTGAAATTGGGGGAAATGTACAACCTGCCTATCTTGACATCGGCGCCAGTTTTATGAGAAATGTAACCTCCTGCGATTCTGATGGTAAACTTCTGAATGATAGGGTCTTGGATGGCCACAAAGATGCTCATGATGAGCGAGATGATCACCACAATCAGCACAAGGATACTATGGATAATCTTTTTTTTAATAATTTTGAGCCTCCAAATTTCAGTTCATGAACGAATACATTTTAGGCATCGAATCATCGTGTGACGACACTTCTGCCGCTGTTCTTCAAGGCACGTGCGTGCTCTCCAATGTCATTGCCGGACAGAAGGTTCACGAGAAATACGGGGGTGTCGTCCCCGAATTGGCCTCGCGTGCCCACCAGCAAAATATCATCCCCGTCGTTGACACGGCCTTAAAGGATGCAAATATAAATAAAAATCAATTATCTGCCATTGCTTTTACACGTGGACCTGGACTTTTGGGCTCATTGCTCGTAGGGACTTCATTTGCAAAGGCTTTCGCGCAGACGCTAAACATCCCGATGGTGGAAGTCGATCACATGAATGCGCATATTTTGGTGCATTTTGCCACCGATGCGACGCACACTGAGGTGCCCGACTTTCCGTTTTTGTGCCTAACCGTATCGGGTGGACACACCCAAATTGTGGTCGTGAAGGACTATTTCGACATGGAAGTCATCGGAAAAACCATCGACGATGCAGCGGGTGAAGCTTTCGACAAGACGGCCAAAATCTTGGGCTTGCCATATCCTGGAGGACCTGTCATTGACAAATTGGCCAAGATTGGCGATCCGAATGCTTTCAGTTTTGCCAAGCCTAATATCCCTGGACTGGATTACAGCTTCAGCGGATTGAAGACCAGCATTCTCTACACGGTGCGTGACAACCTCAAGCTGAATCAGAATTTCATTGAGGAAAACAAGGAAAACCTTTGTGCATCGGTGCAGAAGACCATCATCGACATCTTGATGAACAAGTTGGTGAAGGCCAGCAGGCAAACGGGTATCAAGACGGTGGCCATCGCTGGCGGTGTGAGCGCCAATTCCGGTTTGCACGATGCCATGCTGGCCATGGGCGAGAAGTACCATTGGAAGGTCTTCATCCCTCGTCTCAGCTATAGCACCGACAATGCTGCGATGGTAGCTGTGGCAGGCTATTTCAAATACCTCAAAGGGGAGTTTGCTTCGCAAGACCTAACGCCTTACGCTCGACAAAGCTTGAGGGGAGTAGAAAGCTGAAAACTTACTCCTCACTCCTAACTCCTAACTCCTAACTAATTCCCCGCAGGTCCTTGTAAAGTTGCACGGCATAGAGATCTGTCATGTTGGAGATGAAATCCAGCACCGATTGGACCTTGTAGTACATGCCTTCGTGTAATGGCGTAAACTGCTCGGGTATCAGGCTCAACAACTTTTTGTTGTATGCTTTGTCAGGTTCCAAGATGGCGCCGATGAATTCCTCGAGTAGTGTCCCGATGACATTGAATCCGGTCAATTCGATTTTTACCACGGATGGGTGACGATAGATGTCTTTGACGGATTGTTTGCGGCATTCTTTCAAGGCGTTTTCCTCATGTTCGGGAAGATAGGAGATCAGGCTGTCTTTGAAGCTGCCTTCCATGATCTCGTCGTAATGAGCCACAAAGATGTCGCTGGCCAAGTTGACCAGTTTGTTGATCAAGGTGGCTCTCAGGAAAGCCATGCGTTCGTTCAGGTCGCTCACTTCACGATACACCTCGTCTTTGTGCTTGAAGACGTTGGAATCTTTTGTGGGGTCGAAGAACGACATGAAAGCATGTTCGATGGTCTCTGTGCTGATGATACCCCGTTTGTGGGCGTCCTCCATGTCGAGGATCAGGTAACAGATGTCGTCGGAGGCTTCCATCATGTATGACAACGGGTGTCTGGCATAGACCAGATGCTCGTCGTCGATCTTGGGGATGCCGCATTCGTGCATGGTTTCCTCGAAAACCTCTAGGTCGGAATAAAAAACATTGTATTTTTTTCTGTTGCCTTTGTTGAAAGAGGGGTAGGGGTATTTGATCAAAGAGCCTAAGGTGGCGGCTGTCAGCGACAAACCTCCAGGGCGGCGACCGTGGAATTGGCTGGTCAGCAGATGGAAAGCGTTAGCGTTGCCTTCAAACGCGATTAAATCGCTCCATTGCTCTGGGAGCATGGTGTTTTGGAGTTCCTTGCCTTTGCCGTCCTTGAAGAAGCTGCCAATAGTGTCTTCTCCGGAATGGCCGAAAGGCGGGTTGCCAAGGTCGTGAGCGAGGCATACCGTGGAGACGATGGTCTCGATGTCGGACTGGTGCTCTTTCAGTTCGCGCATCGCGTCATTGCGAGCAATATCTATCAGTTTCTGAACGGTCCTACAAGCTATGGAACGCCCAACGCTGGCCACTTCCAAGCTGTGGGTCAAACGGTTGTGGACCATCTGGCTTCCAGGAAGGGGAAACACCTGTGTCTTGTTCTGCAGTCTTCGGAATGCACTTGAAAAGATGATGCGGTCGTAGTCGCGTTGGAAGGAGCTGCGAATGTCGGCGCTCTTGTGTGGCGATGCGTAGCGGTGGGTTGAAAGGAGGTCGTTCCAGTTCATAGCTGTTGCTTTTTGATGCAAAAGTAGTATTTTTGCGGTAGATTTCAACTCAAATGAAGAGACTTTGCATCCTTATCTTGCTCGTGTTATTATTCGGCGTTGTCCAAGCACAGTCGCCCCAAACCTATATGGTCAGCGATTTTGCGGAAGACGAGCTGGAATCGGTGCTGGATCTCTGTGAAAGAGGTGGTGTCGAGCAAGTGTTGCATAAGAGTCCTTTTTCTTCGTATGGGCATTACGAATGGGATCCTTCTTTTGCCAGCAAGGGCGACCGTTCGGTGGCTCGGATGGTGCAAAAGGCTCAAGAGGCTGGTGTGCGGTTGGGCTTGCTTATCCATGAAGATGCGATCAGCCTCAATGACAGTTATTTTGCGCCTCGCTATTTCAAACAGTTGCGGAAGACTGGCCCCGTGCAGTTCTATACCAATATCACGGCAGAACAACGGGATTTGGTGATTTACCATACTGAAGAACTGGATCAACCTTCTACCTTGAATTTGATTTTGGTTGGTAAGGAGATGCTTTCTTACGGCACGATGGAACCTGCTGGCGACATGCTCTTCTTGCATCGTTGCTCCCGCGGCATTCATGGTACGAAAAACGTGGAGCATGAAAAAAGGGAAGAAGCCTACAAGATATGGGACTCGCCTGAGCGATATTGCGCTCCCGAAGGTGCCTTGCTCGATTCTGTCAGAAACCGATTGGTCCAAAGAATTGTCGCTGCAGGAAGCCCTTTCACGATGCTGAATGGTGGCTATGGACAGGATCTGGTGAATACATCGCAACGAGTGCAGCTGGTGGAACGTTGGTCGCATCACGATGGCTCTCAGCCGCTGATGCTCGGATGGATCCCTGTTCGGGTTTCCGACAAACGGCAGGCGAGCTCGACGCTGGAAGACCTGGAGTGGGTGCTGTCAAAGGCGGCAGCCTTTAATGCTGGCTTTGGGCTGGTAATCGACCGTATCGCTTTGAAGCGCTATGGACAACTTGACAAAGTGATGGCGCTCGTCAAAGCGTGGAATGCGGTTCGCGATGCTGGCGTGCTTACCGAGTACCAAAAAGAAGATCTCAGCGATCCATACGCCGACTGGCATCTGGAGCCAAACGGAAAGGAGGGCTATCTGCTATTTCCAGTCCATCAGTCACGAGGCTACCGTTGTATTTTCCAAGAGGAGGGACCGCATCGGGAGACGTGGCAGTGGAAGTCGGATGAAACGAGCGTTG
Organism: uncultured Bacteroidia bacterium; assembly: GCA_902800965.1. GTDB lineage: Bacteria > Bacteroidota > Bacteroidia > Bacteroidales > F082 > Limimorpha. The sequence continues at coordinate 45,500 of CADCGK010000003.1, forward strand.
TCGAGTTGCGTATCGAGGTAAAGGGCAAAGGAGAGATCCGCCAACCGATGTTTGTTACGGCTACAGACACCTTGGCCTTCCCATACACTGTGAAGGCGGGAGAGTTCCTGCTTTGCGACTTTGATGGTGTGGCAAGGGTCACCGATGCCGACTATCATACTCTTCAGGAGTTTACTATGGCAAAAATGCTGACGTTGCCCGAGGGGGAGTCATCCGTGATCTTCTCCTGCGATGTGAAAAGTGACAAAAAGCTGCCAGAGGTAAGTGTTCGCTTTTTTACTCGTGAAGAACCGACGCTACTTCGCATGAATAGATGAAAAACGGGCTAAAATATCCCTAATAATTAGGATGCGTTCGCATGGATAAAAGCGGTAATTTTGCCCGTTTTATTGAAGAAAAAGATCATGATGACTTTGGATCAACTTGAGATAGGAAAGATAGCGCTGATCAAGAAGGTCGGTGGTGAAGGCTCTCGTCGCCAGCATTTTCTTGATATGGGACTTATTCCCGATGCTGTCATCCATTTAGTGAAATACGCGCCTTTGGGCGACCCGATGGAGGTGATGATACATGGCTATTCCCTTACGCTGCGCAAGGCTGATGCCGCTTTGATTGAAGTAGCTCCTTGTGAGCCTTCGACAGAAGAGCCTCGCGATGTAAAGAGCGATGAGAAACTGTACATCCGTGCCTTGCACGACCATAACGCCCACCCAGGTCTGGGTGAGGAAGGTATCTATCACGACAAGACCCATGAGAAGCCGCTTCCTAAAGGCACCAAGCTTACTTTCGCCTTGGCGGGTCAACAAAACTGTGGCAAGACCACGCTGTTCAACCAGCTTACAGGCGCCAACCAACATGTGGGCAACTTCCCCGGTGTCACGGTGGACCGCAAGGACGGCGTGATCAAAGGGCATCCCGAGACCATGGTAACCGATTTGCCAGGCATCTATTCATTGTCCCCCTATACCTCGGAGGAGATCGTCTCACGTCAGTTCATCATCGATGAGAAGCCGAAAGCCATCATCAATATCGTGGATGCCAACAACATCGAACGCAACCTCTATTTGACCATGCAGCTGATGGAGCTGGGCAAGCCCATGGTGCTCGCCTTGAATATGATGGATGAGGTTCGCAATAATGGTGGCAGTATCTTGGTGAACGACATGGAAAAGATACTTGGCCTGCCTGTGGTGCCGATCTCAGCTTCGAAAAACGAAGGTATCACCGAGTTGGTGGAGCACGCCCTGCACATCGCCCAATATCAAGAAGCGCCGGTGCGTCAGGATTTCTGCGACAAAGACGATCATGGCGGAGCGGTGCACCGTTGCCTGCACAGCATCATGCATCTCATCGAGGACCATGCCCAACGGGCTGAGATCCCTGTTCGTTTTGCCGCCTCCAAGCTCATCGAAGGCGATGACATCGTAATGGAAGCATTGAAGCTTTCCCAAAACGAGAAAGAAACACTTGAGCATCTGATTGTTCAGATGGAGGAGGAGCGCGGCCTCGACCGTGCTGCAGCCATGGCCGAGATGCGTTTTGCCTTTATCAAGCGTCTTTGCGACAAGACGGTGGTGAAACCCAAGGAGAGTAAGGAATATCGCCGGAGTCGCAAGATCGACAAGATCCTCACGGGCAAATGGACGGCCATCCCGATTTTCATCCTGGTGATGGTGGCCATCATCTATCTCTCCATCGATTTGATCGGTGCGCCTTTGCAGGATTGGCTCGACCAGGGCATCACTTGGTTGGCTGGTGTCTGTGGCGGCGCCTTGGCCCGTTGGAACGTCAGTCCCGCCGTGCAGTCCTTGGTGGTTGATGGCATCTTCGGTGGTGTTGGCAGCGTGCTCAGTTTTGTTCCGATCATCATCCTGCTGTTCTTCTTCCTAAGTCTGTTGGAGGACAGCGGCTACATGGCCCGTGTGGCCTTCGTTAGCGACAGCTTCCTGCGTAAGCTGGGCCTAACGGGACACAGCATCGTGCCGATGCTCATCGGCTTCGGATGCACTGTGCCGGCTGTCATGGCTTCCCGTACCTTGCATTCCACCCACGACCGATGGCGTACCATCCTGCTGACGCCTTTCATGAGCTGTTCGGCCAAGATCCCGATCTACGGCTTCTTCACCAGTGTGTTCTTCCCTGGTCGTGGCGGCGTGGTGCTGATCTGTCTCTATCTGTTGGGTATCGTCGTCGGCATTGTCACGGCCTTGGTTACCAAGCTTTTCAATAGACATCATGACGTGGCGCCATTTGTGATGGAGTTGCCCAACTACCGTATGCCGAGCGCCAAAAACGTCGCCCATCTGTTGTGGGACAAGACCAAGGACTTCGTGCAGCGCGCCTTCACGGTGATCTTCTTGGCCACCCTGGTGATCTGGTTCCTCCAGACCTTTGACTTCCATTTCCAGATGGTGGAGAACGGTGAAGGTAGCATGCTGGCTAGTGTGGCTGGCTGGATCGCTCCTATCTTCCGTCCGATAGGTTTGGGCAACTGGCAAGTGGTCACGGCTTTGATCAGCGGCTTCATGGCGAAGGAAAGTGTTGTTGCCACCTTGGAAGTGTTGAATGCCATGCCGTTGTTTACCTTGGCCACAAGCGTTTCCATGCTGGTGTTCTGCCTGCTTTATACGCCATGTGTGGCTGCGGTGGCTTCCATCCGTCGCGAGCTGGGTACCAAATGGATGCTTTTCATCATTGCCTTCCAATGTGTGGTTGCCTGGGTCGTCGCTTGGGTTGCCTATCTCATCGCTAACGCTATTATCGGATGAATCTTGCTACTGTCATAGTGCTGTTGGTGGTGCTGGCCCTTGTGGCCCTTGCCGTCATAACCTTGCGCAAAGGCAAACGTTCGTGCTGTGATGGAAAAGACAAAAAAACAGGAGGCAACCAATGTGCCTCCTGTAATGTTGATTGTCCGTTTAAGAGGTGAGAGGTGAGAGGTGAGAGGTGAGAGGTGAGAGGTGAGAGGTGAGAGGTGGTAATTGACCTCTAACCTCTCACCTCTAACCTCTAACCTCATTTCGGTGCATTCTTAAGAATATCGCAAAGCAGATCCCAGAACATCTGAACGGTCTTGATCTCGATGCGTTCGTCGGGTGAGTGGACGCCGCGGAGGGTAGGACCGAAGCTGATCATATCCATGCCTTTGATCTTGTCGCCGATGAGGCCGCATTCCAGTCCAGCGTGGATGGCGCGCACCTTTGGGTCTTTGCCGAAGCGTTTCTTATAGACTTTCACGGCGATGTCGCAGATCTTCGATTTGGGGTTGGGTGTCCAGCCTGGATAGCCGTCGGTGTGTTCCACATCGGCGCCGGCGAGGTTGAAGATGGTCTCCACCATGTTGGCGACATTTTCCTTAGCCGAGTCGATGGAGCTGCGTTGCGAGGTCTGGATGAAGAAGTAGCCTTCTCTCTTCTTGCATGAGGCCAGGTTGGTGGAGGTTTCCACGAAGTTCGGGATGGTCTGTGACCACTCGATGACGCCGTGCGGGCAAGCATAGAGGGCGTTGAGCAGCTCGAATTGCGACACCTCGTCGATGACGACATCGGGTTGGATCTCGGCTTTCTCAGCGACCACGGTGATGCCTGGGTCGGCTACCTGGTATTCGTTGCGGAAGTTGCCTTCCATCTCCTTGCAGAAGCTCACGAAGCCTTCGCAGCACTCGTTGGGCAGATAGACCACGGCAGTAGCTTCGCGGGCGATGGCGTTGCGGAGGTTGCCGCCTTGGAAGTCGTAGAGGGCGAGGTCATAACGGCCGGTGGCTTCCCAGAGGATGCGGGTCAACAGCTTGTTGGCGTTGGCGAGGTTCTTGTTGATGTCGTCGCCAGAGTGTCCGCCTTTAAGGCCTTTCACGGTGACGCGGTAGGCAGTGGCTTCTTCCGGAGCGGGCTCCAGGTCGTACCACATCTTGACGATGGTATCCATGCCGCCGGCGCAGCCGATGAAGATCTCGCCTTCGTCCTCTGAGTCGAGGTTGAGGAGAATACGGCTCTTCATGTGTTTTGGGTCGAGGGCTTCGGCGCCAGTGAGTCCGGTCTCTTCATCCACGGTGAAGATGCACTCCAGCGGGCCGTGTTTGACCTTCGGGTCGGTGATGATAGCCAGTGCGGCAGCGACGCCGATGCCGTCGTCAGCACCGAGGGTGGTGCCGTTGGCGTGCAGCCATTCGCCTTTGATGACAGCCTCGATGGGGTCTTTCTCAAAGTCGTGGACTTTGTCGCCGTTCTTCTCGCACACCATGTCCATGTGGGCCTGGAGGGCGATCATCTTGCGGTCTTCCATGCCTTTGGTGGCCGGCACGGTCATGATGATGTTACCGCATTTTTCCTTGGTATATTTGATCTTGTGATCTTTGGCCCATTTCTCAAGATATTGGACCATCTTGCCTTCTTTCTTGGAAGGACGTGGCACGCTGAGGATGCCTTGGAATTCTTTCCATACGCCTGCTGGCGCGAGTTTTAAGATTGAATCGTTCATAGTTTGAAGTTATTTAGTTGTTTAGTTGTTCAGTTGATGTGGGTACGTCATTGCGAGGAGGAACGACGAAGCAATCCAACTTGAATCGTCTTTGTTCGGGTCAGGTTGGATTGCTTCGCTATGCTCGCAATGACGAATTCGGCGCTTTTAATAATGATATTGTTGCCATCGGGTCTTCTGACTTGAACACGGCATTGCCTGCCACGAGGATGTCTGCTCCAGCTTCATAAAGGGCGGCAGCATTTTGGGTGTTGACGCCACCATCCACTTCGATCATGGTATCAAGCCCTTGATCTTCGATCATGGCTTTCAGCTTGCGGATCTTCTCGAAGGTGCGCTCGATGAATTTCTGTCCGCCAAAGCCTGGGTTGACGCTCATCAGCAAAATGAGGTCGAGGTCGCCGACGATGTCTTCCAGCACGGAGACGGGCGTATGAGGGTTGAGCACTACGCCGGCCTTCACGCCGAGGGCCTTCAGCTGCTGCACTGCACGGTGGATGTGGGTGCTGGCTTCATAGTGGAAGGTGATGATGTCAGCGCCTGCTTTTACGAAAGCATCGAAGTACTTCTCCGGTTCCACGATCATCAGGTGGACGTCCAGTGGTTTTTCAGCTTGCTGGCTGATGGCTTGCACCACGGGGATGCCGAACGAGATATTGGGCACGAAGCGTCCGTCCATGATGTCGCAGTGGAACCAGTCGGCTTCACTGCGGTTGACCATGTCGATATCCTTTCCTAGATTGAGGAAATCTGCTGAGAGCAGGGAAGGGGCGAGCATTTTCATAGTTGGGAGTTGTTCAGTTGATCAGTTGTTCAGTTTGTTTGTTGTGGCAAATATATTCAATCTTCACGGAATAATGAAGCGTTTTCTAGAAATTATTTGTGACTTTGCAATAACACTCAAGCAATTTTAGTATTTGTAGTAAAAAGGACACTAAGAGAACAATAATATGAATGGAATTATGAAGGCCGCAGTAGCCTTGATGCTAATGATGGTGGTGATGTTTGCCGCTGGGTGTAAACCCGAGGATAGCCCTAATAACGGAGGGGGAGGAAGCAATGGCGGTGGCACATACAACGGTCACGGTTATGTTGACCTCGGCCTGCCGAGTGGTACCTTGTGGGCCATCTGCAACGTAGGTGCAAATGCTCCTGAGGAGTATGGCGACTACTTCGCATGGGGCGAGACTTCTACAAAAACCAAATACAACTGGAGTACCTATCAATTATGCGATGGCAAACAAAAATTGATTAAATATTGCAATAAGTCCCATTATGGTTATAATGGATTTACCGACACTCTGACTGTGTTGCAACCGATGGATGACGCTGCCACGGCCAACTGGGGCAATGGTTGGTGCATTCCTACAGCTGACCAATGGAAAGAACTAAGGGACAATACCATTACAGCATGGACGACACAGAACGGTGTAGAGGGGCGCCTTCTTACTGCCTTAAATCGCAATACTCTTTTCCTGCCTGCTACTGGCTGCCGATCAGGCGGCTGGCTCCACTACGCTGGTAGCTATGGCAACTACTGGTCGGGCTCACTCAATACCGACCATCCGATCAGCACTTGGAGCTTTTACTTTTATTCAGATGGTTACAGCGTGTGCGACAGCTGCGATCGGTTTTATGGTTTCTCTGTGCGGCCGGTGCGCTCGTCGTGCCAGAACTAACCTTTGTTCCGTTAGAATCAGTAGGGCTGTCACACTGTGGTAGCCCTGCGTTTTAATAATTAGATTTTTAATGAGAAAATCCATAATAATATAAAAATATTTACAAAAATCCCTTGACAAACAGTGGTAATTTTGCTATTTTTGCTCTCTGAAAACAGGATAGATGAAGTATCGGGAACTACATAGAAGGTTTATCAAAGCAGGATGGCAATTCGATCACGCCGAAGGAAGCCACTACTTTTATGTTAAGGATGAGGTGTTGTCAGAACCGATTCCTTATCATGGCGCTCATGAAATGCCAATTGGGTTAGCAAGCAAATTGATAAAGAGATACAAAATATGAACAATTAAAGGTTAGAGTCATGGGAAAAATCATCATGGTAATTGAAAAGTCAAGCGATCATTACGGAGCCTATTCCGAAAACTGTGATGGCATTTATGCTGCGGGTAAAAATGTGGAAGCCGTAAAAGCTGATACATTCGAGGCAATCCGCTTAATTAAGAAAAATCTACCCGAGAGCAAATGGCCGAAGCAAATCAAGGGGGACTTTGAAATCGAGTGGAGAATGGAGGTGCCAAGCTTCTTGGAATACTATTCTTCTTTTATGTCGCTTGCTGGTATGGAAAAAATGACAGGAATCAACCAAAAGCAACTATCCAATTACTTGAATCGCCGCACTATACCTCGCAAGAAACAGAGTGACCGAATTTGCGAGGGAATCCATCGGTTTGCCGAGGAATTGCTTAGTATCACGCTGTAACTAAAAAAGCCCTCCGGTGACGGAGGGCTTTTTTTAAAAATCCAAAGATCTTAACCGAGGTAACTCTTAAGGATCTTGCTTCTGCTCGTGTGTTTCAACCTACGAATAGCCTTCTCCTTAATCTGACGCACACGTTCACGCGTCAAGTCAAACTTTTCTCCGATCTCCTCGAGTGTCATCGGGTGGCTGCCGTTGAGTCCGAAATAGAGTCGGACCACATCGGCCTCACGCGGTGTCAGCGTGGAGATGGCTCGGTCAATTTCTTTGCGTAACGACTCGTACAGAAGTTCCGTCTCTGGGGTGGGCGCCTCTTCACTCTTCAAGACGTCGTACATGGTGTTGTCTTCGTCCTGAATCAGTGGGGCGTCCATAGAGATGTGACGTCCGGCGTTTTTCATTGATTCTTTGACCTCGGCCTCCGTGATTTCAAGCACCTCGGCAATCTCCTCTGCATTGGGTTCGCGCTCATACTCTTGCTCCAGCTTGGCGTAAGCTTTGTTGATTTTGTTGATGGAACCGATTTTGTTCAGAGGGAGACGGACAATACGAGATTGTTCGGCCAGTGCCTGGAGGATGGATTGACGAATCCACCACACGGCATACGAGATGAATTTGAAACCTCTGGTCTCGTCGAAACGTTGTGCGGCTTTTATCAGTCCAAGATTACCTTCGTTGATTAAGTCGGGAAGACTAAGGCCTTGGTTCTGATACTGTTTTGATACGGAGACGACGAAGCGCAGGTTGGCCTTTGTGAGCTTTTCCAATGCTACCTTGTCGCCTTGCTTGATACGTTGTGCCAATTCGACTTCTTCTTCAGCCGAGATCAGCTCAACCTTACCAATCTCTTGCAGGTACTTGTCGAGAGACGCGGTCTCACGGTTCGTAACCTGCTTCGTAATCTTTAACTGCCTCATTTATAACGTGTTGGTTAACCAAAAATTAGTTCTTGTGGTTGGGGTTGCGGTTGCCGCCATGGCCGTGGTTGCCGTTGCGGTTTCCTCCGTTACCAGGTTTTCCGCCATTGCTCGGCTTTCCACCGTTGCCATTGGGACGTGGACCGTTGCTGGGCTTCTTCTCCACATAGCCTTCCGGCTTGGGGAGAAGCTCTCTTCTGGAGAGGCGTAGCTTGCCGGTCTTGCTGTCGATCTCGATCAACTTGACGTCGATCTCGTCGCCTTCTTTCAAGCCGGTTTCTTCCATGGTATTGTAACGCTCCCAGCCGATCTCAGAGATGTGCAGCAGACCGTCCTTGTTGGGCAGGATCTCGACGAAAGCGCCGAAAGCCATGATGGAGACGACCTTGCCATGATACACCTCGCCGACTTCAGGCACAGCGACGATACCGCGGATCTTGGCCTTGCAGGCTTCGATGTCGGCTTTGTTCTGAGAGGCGATCTCCACGATGCCTTTCTCTTCGTCTTCGGTGATGGTGATGACGGTGTTGGTGACCTTCTGGAGCTCCTGGATGACCTTTCCACCAGGGCCGATGACGGCGCCGATGAAGTCTTTCGGGATGAACATCTTCTCGATGCGAGGGACGATCTCCTTGTAGTCGGCACGAGGCTCGCTGATGGTCTTGGCCATCTCGTCGAGGATGTGCAGACGGCCTTGGCGGGCCTGTTCGAGGGCTTCGGTGAGGACCTCGTAGCTGAGGCCATCGACTTTGATATCCATCTGGCAGGCGGTGATGCCGTCGCGGGTACCGGTGACCTTGAAGTCCATGTCGCCGAGATGGTCCTCATCGCCGAGGATGTCGGTCAGGATGGCGTATTTGCCGGTTTCGCTGTCGGAGATCATACCCATGGCAACGCCAGCGACGGGCTTGCGCATCGGCACGCCGGCGTCCATCAGAGCCAAGCAGCCGCCGCAAACGGAGGCCATGGAGGAGGAGCCGTTGGATTCGAGGATGTCGCTCACGATACGGACCGTGTAAGGCATGGTCTCATCGTGGGGCACCATCGTTTTCAGTGCTCTTTCAGCAAGGTTGCCGTGACCGATCTCACGACGTGAAGTGCTACGGGCTGCCTTGGCTTCACCAGTGGCAAAGCCGGGGAAGTTGTAGTGCAAGGTGAAGTTCTTGGTGCCTTCCACCACGGCGCCGTCGATGGTCTGTTCGTCGAGTTTGGTGCCGAGGGTGACAGTCACGAGGGCCTGTGTCTCACCACGGGTGAACACAGCGGAGCCGTGAGCTGAGGGAAGGATGTCAACTTCCGTCCAGATGGGACGCACCTGGTTGAGCTGACGACCGTCGAGGCGGGTGCGTTTGTCGAGGACGGCGTTACGCACGGCTGAACGCTGCACGTCATGGAAATAACGGGCGGCCAGCGGCTTCACGGTTTCGAGCTCTTCTTCGGTATATTTTTCAAGATATTTGTCGAGGATGCCGTTGAACGTATCTTCGCGGAGGTGCTTGTCGGCGCAGCCTGACAGGGCGAAGTCGTAGCAAGCCTGGTAGCAGCTGTCCTGCACTTCGGCGCGGATGGTCTCGTCGTTGACTTCGTGGCAGTATTCACGTTTGGCTTTGCCAACCTTCTCCATCAGTTCGATCTGGCCTTGGCACTGGATCTTGATGGCTTCATGGGCGGCTTTCAGGGCGCCGAGCATCTCTTCTTCGGAGACCTCTTTGCATTCGCCTTCCACCATGCAGATGTCCTTCATGGAGGCGGCCACCATCAGTTCGAGGCGAGCTTCTTCTTGTTGTTCGAAGGTAGGGTTGATGACGTATTCGTCACCGATGAGGGCGACGCGCACTTCGGAGATCGGGCCGTGGAACGGGATGTCGGACACGCTGATGGCGGCAGAGGCAGCCAGGGCGGCGAGGGCATCGGGGGCCACATTCTTCTCGGCGGAGAGCAGGTTCACCTGCACGATGGTCTCGGCATGATAGTCATCTGGGAACAAGGGGCGCAGGGCGCGGTCGATCAGACGGGAGATGAGTACTTCGTAGTCGGAAGGCTTGGCTTCACGTTTGAAGAAACCACCGGGAAACTTACCGGCGGCGTAGTATTTTTCGCGGTAGTCCACTGACAGCGGGAAGAAGTCCGTTTCCGGAGCGACTTCGGTGGCTGAGCAGACGGTGGCGAGGAGGACGGTGTCGCCGCAGCGGAGCAGGGCAGAGCCGTCGGCCTGTTTGGCATAACGGCCAGTGTTGATGCTGATTTCCTGACCGTTAGGCATCTTTATGATTTGAGTAATTCCTTCTGGACCCATAAGTTAATTCTTGTTTTCTTCTTTTCTTCTTTTCTTACTTCTGACTTCTGTCTTCTTTCTTAAATAGCAAAAGAAAGGCAATAGTTTCTATTGCCTTTCTTGAATTCCGCTTAGGCAGCGTGAAAGTAGATCACTTTCTGATGCCCAATTCCTTGATGATAGCGCGGTATCTTTCGATGTCAGTTCTCTTTAAATAATCGAGAAGTTTTCTTCTCTTACCTACTAAGCGAACCAGTGCGCGCTTGGCCGCCACATCTTTGTGATGCTCTTTTGTTTGTTCAGTCAAATGCTTGATTCTGTAGGTGAACAAAGCGATTTGGCCTTCTGCTGAACCAGTATCGGCAGCGCTTTTGCCGTATTGGCTAAAAATCTCTGATTTCTTTTCTGCAGTCAAATACATGATTAATACTTCTTTACTTTTTACTTAAACTTTTCTAAACGGGCTGCAAAATTACAACAATTTTTGATATGGTGGTGAGGTTTTCATAATTTTTTTTCTACCGATGTGGCACCTCGATGGGGCGCGCCTGGCATTTTACCATTTCACCATAATACCATAATACCCAGGGCGCTGCCCTGGACTATTTGCTTTTGGCCCTTCGGGCCGCCTTGCTTCTTCTTAATTCTTAATTCTTAATTCTTAATTCTGATGCCCATTCATGGCTATGGCTCTGCGTTTCGAGTCTTCCATCACCTCTTTGGCCTGTTGTTGAAGCCAGCGTTCCTCCTCGGTCTCGGGTGTCAGCGTGATGCCATGAGGCTTGGAGTGGTGGTTCTCATCCAAATAGGAGAAGGTGGCGAAGCCATCGGCGGCAGTCTTTTCAGGCTCGCGGCTGCGGTACATCTTGGTATAGACGGTAAGGGTCGAGCGCCCCACGTGGATCACCTTGCTCTCGAAGGTGACGATGTCGCCAGCGAAGATGGGAAACTTGAAATCGATGCCGTGAAGCACCAGTAGGACGGTGTCTTTGGTGTCAACATATTGTGCCACGGCGAAATAGGAGCTCTCCAGAAACCATTCGGAGCATCTTCCAGCGAAGAAGGTCTGGTGGTGGTTGAGGTCGGCGAGCTTGATCAAACGTTGTGAATAGGTTGCTTTCATAGTGAAAGCAAAAATAAGAAATAATTTAGAATTATGAGTTTAGAATTAGAGGTGTTTTATATTTTTGCCGTTTAATTAGGAAGTCAATGACACTCGAACGCCATCCATTGGAGCCTTTTCTACCTGAGAATGCCAAGGTGCTTTTCTTGGGGAGTTTTCCGCCACCTCGGCAGCGATGGTGCATGGACTTCTATTACCCGAATTTCCAGAACGACCACTGGCGGATCGAGGGGGCGGTGTGGTTCAACGACAAGAACTATTTCGTGGATTTGGAACGAAAGTGTTTTATCAAGGAGAAAATCGTTGATTTCCTAAATAAAAAAGGTATCGCCTTGTACGACACGGCGCAGGTGGTCCGGAGACTGAAGGACAACGCTTCCGATGCCTTTTTGGAGATCGTGGAACCGACCGATTTGAAGGCATTGCTTCGCCAGATTCCCCAGTGCCATGCTATCGCCACCACGGGCGAGAAAGCGACAGGGGAGGTGTGCCGCTATTTTGGGGTGGTTCAGCTTCCCGCTTTGGGCAGTGTCACCGAACTGGAACCGGGTTTGTCACTTTTTAGGTTGCCTTCGTCGTCGCGGGCCTATCCGTTGGCATTTGAGAAGAAGGTGGAGGCTTATCGGAAGATGTTTGAGCAGATATTTTTTCTTACCTTTGCCGCCAAATCAATCTCAAAATGAAACACACCTATTATCCTCAGGGCACTTGTAGCCAGGTGATTGAATTCGAAATCATTGACGGATGCGTCCACAACGTCCAGTTCTATGGAGGCTGCGACGGCAACACACAAGGGGTGGGCCGTCTGGTGGAAGGCATGAAAGTGGAGGAGGTCATCCAACGGCTGGAGGGCATCCATTGCGGATTCAAGCCCACCTCATGTCCGGATCAGCTAGCCAAAGCGCTGCGTCAGGCTATTTCATAAACTTTATTGCGCCATTGGCAGTAATGACAGTGTAGAGGCCGCGCCCCAGACCTTCGATGTGGAGCGGTCCGTTATAGATCTCTTGCATCACCAACCGTCCGGTGGCATCATAAACGTTGACTATCTCATGGTCGGCACCTTCGATGTAAAGGAGGTCTTTTGCAGGATTCGGATATGCCAACACCGCATTCTCATTGTTCTCAACCACCCCGACGTTGGGATCAAAAACAAGCTTGATATTGGCGCGTTGGCTGCTGACCTCTTTGATGCCAGAAAAAGAAGAAAGATCGTATGGATCAGGGTTCTGGGTGTCGCTAGCGTAACTGAGGACGGTGTTGGTGGCATCCGTATATCTGAAATATCGCATGGCATAGTCGGGAGAATTCTCGTCGATGGCGATCAGCAGGTTGTCGGTGCCGTTGTAGGCAAATGGGGTATCAAAGTCAATGGTGATCCAGTCATCGGTGTTGGCCGGGATGGTCCAAGGACCTGAAAACACCAAGTCTTCAGCTGTTACGGCCTCGTAATCGGATCCATCTGTGAAAGAGCCTTTCGAAACGTTTTTCAGATAGACAAGGATGTCGCTGGTGTGTTCGCTGTTGTAACTGTATGCAATACGGAATCTGATGGCTTTGATGTTTCCAGCGTATTCGATTTCGTTGGCATGATAAATCTGCTCGGTGAACGAGTAATTGTAAAAGGTGTTGAATGGGGTCTGGGTGGTCATTTCGGAACCTTCACCGATGGTAATGGTTTGTGCGTGAGCCATGAAGGTCATGGCTAGGGCGGCGATAAGCAATAGATTCTTCATATACAATATGGGTTGGTTTTCCGCAAAGATACAAAAAATCACCTTTCACAGGATGAAAACACCTCCGGCAGCCGATAACTTGTCCTAGCCTCCATCTCTTGGAGGATGGCTTTGAAGTCTTCTGGAAGAAGGCTCCAGATGCCTTTGGCGATGGGGTCGGGGATCTCCTTGTAGAAGGCTTCGGCGATGCCGCCGGTGATGCAGGCGAGGGTGTCGCTGTCACCGCCTAGGGAAACGGCCAAACGGATGGCGGACTCGAAGTCGGTGCTGTCGAAAAAGGCGACCATGGCCTCAGGGACGGTGCCTTGACAGGAGCCCTCCCAGCCATAGACGGGACGGATCTCGTCGCAAGTGCGGTTGAGGTTATAACCATATTTCTCCGTGATGTACGAACGAATCTCTTCCTTGCTGCTGCCGTTGCGGGCCATGAAGATGGCAGCCGCTGTGGATTGGGCACCCTTGATGCCTTCAGGATGGTTGTGGGTGATGGCGGCGGAGAGGCCTGCCACGCGTTCGGTCTCCTCCAAGGTGTCGAACATCCAGCCGTTGGCGCTGGCACGCATGGCGGAGCCGTTGCCCCATGAGTTGTAGGGCTCGCGCTTGCCGTCGCTCCTGAAGAGCCAACGGAAGAACATCCCGCCATAGCCGCCCATGGGGCAGGGATACTTCTTGGCGAAGCTGATAAGGCTCGCTTCCAAAGTATCCATGCCGTGTGTGGGGTCCTTCAACAGCCAGTCGGCCACAGCCATGGTCATAATGCTGTCGTCGGTGTAGTCGCTCTTCTCGGAGAAGAACGGAAAATCCATAGTCTTTATATTGTTAAATTCATATACCGATCCGGCGGTATCTCCGATGATTGAGCCAAGCATAAGTTATAAGTTTTTAGAAGTCAGAAGTCAGAAGACAGTAGTCAGAATATTCTGTCTTCTGTCTTCTTTGATTAAACGAGTTCTTTCCAGAAATCCAATGGGAGATGGACGTTAGGAAGGCTGGTGGCGGCGGCGAACAGCGGGGCGATCTCGGCAGGGGTGAAGCCTGCGATGCCGCAGCCGATGCGGGTCACCAGGAAGGTCATCTCGGGATGACAGTCGGCAAAGCGGAGGAACTCATCCACGTAGGGTTGGATGGTGTTCACGCCACCTTGCATGGTGGGGATGGCATAGCTCTGTCCCTGCAAGCCCACGCCCTGGCCCATGATGGCACCGAAGCAGTCCACGGCTAAACGAGCGGCACCGCCAGCATGCCTGCCAGCGAGGTTGCTGCCGAAGACGAAGATTTCGTTGGGACCCAGCGTATTGATGTGGTCGGGTGTGACGCGGTTTTGGAATTCCGACAGTTCACGGAAATTGCGGTTCTCTCGGTGACTTTTCGAGCGGAAGGCTTTGCGCTCTGAGGGTGACATGCAATACGAAACAGAAGACTCCATCGAAATGCGGCCGAACATACTCATCTTGGCCTTGCGTTCTTTCTCCCAAGCCTCACTCATGCCAGCTTCATCGTCTTCAAATGCTATATGATTGTCGATGTTGAGCGATGCGGAAACGGCTTCCACGTCTTGATTGGTGCCGATGTAGGCGAAGTTCCAGCCTTCCTCGTCCTTCATGCGTTCCACCAAGGCCTTGATGGCTGCGCCATTGTATTCACGAGAGGCGTTTTCCATGCCGTCAGTGATGACGGTAACTGCGGCAGTGGCATCTTCCTTGTCTTTGATGTCCTTGCATAGGGCGTTGATGGAGAGTCCCATGGCATCGTACAATGGGGTGTTGCAGCAGGGAAGGTAGTCGCGTGAGGTCAATTCCTTGACTTCATTAACGGGCACTTTGTCATAAACCATGGTCTTTTCGCATCCGCAGAAAAGCATTAGCGAAACAAAGTGCTCTTGGGTGTCCTTGAAACGTTCTTGGGCGGAGCGGATACCGCCGACGGTTTCATTAAATCCCGAAATGGCGGCCTTGGCAATGCTGCTCATTGATCCGCTTTTGTCTAAAATGATCAAGTTGTAAATCTGGGTTTTCATAATGTTTAATTGTTTTTAATTGATTATTTGTATAATTGTTGGTAATTCTTACTCCTCACTCCTCACTCCTCACTCCTCACTCCTCACTCCACATTCCTCACTCCTAAAATTCCAATCTAAAGTTTTTGTCTTCCTTCAACCTTTCATATCGTTCTTTGTTGAAGGAGAACTTGGTGCCTTTGCGGCGGCGAGGTTCTTCGCTGTAATGATGCTGGGGCTCTCGGCTTACAGCACTGCCAAATAGGGCATCGATGCTCATGGAGCACATCTCTTTGCGTTCCCCGTAATAGCGTGATTCGCTTTCGTCCATCTCTTCTTCCGATTCTTCCAAAATGCCGGTCTGCATCATCTTCTTGTAGAAGTTGCGGCGGTCGAAATGCACGCCTAGGATAGACTCGTAAAGGCGTTGCAGCTCGGGCATGGTGAACTGCTCGTCCAACAACCCGAAGCCGATCGGCTCGAAGTGAATATCCTTCTTCAGCTGTTCGGTGGCTTTGCGCAGGATGTAGTCGTGGTCGAAGGCTAGGGGAGGAACGTCCTCAATGGGGAACCACTGGGCCTTGGCGGCATCGTCGCCTCCTTGCACGTCCGACTTGCGCGCCAACGCGTAGAAGGCGATGGTGATGACACGCTCGCGGGGATCACGGTTTACAGCGGTGAAAGTGCCGAATTGCTTAAGGTATTCGAGCTTCAGGCCGGTCTCTTCGCACAACTCGCGCATGGCGCCCTGCTCGGCCGTCTCGTTGATGTTCATGAAGCCACCTGGGAAAGCCCAGCAGCCTTTGAAAGGCTCGCCACCTCTTTCTATTAATAAGATGTTAAGACGTTTTCCATCGAAGCCGAATACCACGCAGTCGGTCGTGACGGCAGGGTGGGGATACTTGTAACAATACTTTCCTTGTTCCATAATTGTGTAAATTTGACGCAAAATTACAACAATTTTTGGAACCTGCAAGTATTTTTGTGTAAAATTTACACTTTTTTATCTCTTATCTCATCCATCCTTCCACTCGATAGATCTTTTCCATCAACTTGGTTTCCTCTTTTGTGTTTCCGTCTTTAAACCACACCTCGATGCGTGTTGCATAGTAATCGTCCCAGTCGCCTTCATAGATGACGAATTGTTGTCTTTCAACGATTGGACCGAATTCTTTATGGTTTATTACCAAGGCGGTAGAGGCCTCTTTGAGTCGTGAAGCGGATAACTCGATGTTTTCAGTCACCTCGAAGCAACGCAAATACACCTCGCCATCTGGCAACGCTGGGTAATAGAAGCTATATTTGTAGATACCACCTTGAATCCCGTTCCATAACTGCAGATAATCACTCTCCTGAAGGCTCTCGACGTTAGGTGCTGCCGAATCGCTTTCTG
This sequence comes from uncultured Bacteroidia bacterium, assembly GCA_902800965.1. Classification (GTDB taxonomy): domain Bacteria; phylum Bacteroidota; class Bacteroidia; order Bacteroidales; family F082; genus Limimorpha. Next base: position 61,853 of record CADCGK010000003.1, read on the forward strand.
TCTTCGGTATATCGTATTCCAGCCCATCTGGTATGGGATGGTTCTTGCCGAAAGAGCTGGATTGGTATTTAGGAGCGGTTAAGGTGCCTGCTGCCGTTAGGTAAACGGCAACCCCGACCATGACGGCGATAAACAGCACCCACCAATGTTTAGATATGAAGCTTTTCATGCTTTGGCCTTTATTAAGTTTTTATCTCTTACTTGCATCTTCCGCATCGAATGACAACGCGCTAGATTCTGTAATATACTTCCCAGTATTACCGTCATAGACATAGATGTGCATATAGTATGTGTGTTTCCCTGGCAAGGGGTTGATTTCATCATAGTCGAATCCCATGCAGACATTAAGGTAGCCAGAGACCCATTTTTTGTCGTTTTTCCAATAGTGTTCTTTAATCATTTCTCTTCCATCAGCAAAGTGATGGCGGCGACCATGCTTGTCAGTTTCCAGTGCACACACTAGTTTCAAGTCGTGTGCTTCGGGAAGAATGAAGTCCAAGTGGAAAGAATAAGTGACGGCGGATACCCCGTCTTCGACATCATTGAGATTAAGCCTTTGGTCTTTGAATACCACGGCATTTCCAATGTATTGCTCAATCCTCTGCGACTGACCAAGGAGATCGCCGGTTTTTTCATCGTATGCTGCGAATTGATAGTAATAGTTCTTTCCTGCGGATGGGGTATTCAATTGTTTAAACGTCAGTGCGAACGACTTGTCAGTGAATTTGATATTGTCACTCTTGACATCGTACGATTGGCTCCAGATCAGTTTTTTATTGTCTTTTCCGTATAGGTAATTTCCACTAGAATCTTTGAAACTCAATTGAACTTTGACTTTTCGATTATTGCATCCCTTCAAGTTGACATCATAGTAAAAAAGGAATGCATCTTCTCCCTTGTTGTTTTTGCCACCTATGAACCTTAGATCTGAGAAAGAAGCGGATCGACTTGAACTCGTCTTTTGGGTCTTAGAACTATTGGAGCTGTTGGAATTGCTCGAACTTGACGATCCTGTCAGCTCAAAATCCGAAAAATCTGAACTGCCCAAAAAAGCGCCCGTCACTTTGTCGGTGACAATGATTTGGTAATAGTAAGTGTTTCTGCCAGAGGGAATGTTGAATTTGGAGTAGGGGATGACTAGCGTTCTGTCGTTGACGTTGGAGTCGTCGTAATGTATTTCGTGGTTGTTTGAAGCGGTCAACTTGTTATGATTCTTGTTGAAAAGGAAAACGCCTTCTTCATTTTGTAAATCCACGGATGCGGTAATGGTGTGGCCATAGCATCCCACTACGTTGAGGCTGTAATGGATTACCAACGCCTTTTCTCCGTTGGAGGCTTTACCTCTCGTGTCAATCCAGGAGCTTGTTACAGTGGCGTATTGGCCCATGGCGTTATTGCTTGCGCTGATGAGGGCAAAAAAGCACATCAGACATAAGATGAACCAGTTTCTTTTCATATTGAGTAGATGTTTTAGACTTCCAAAAATAGTGAAAAAAATGGTTGTATTTGAAAAAAAATTAAAGTTAGACTTCCATCAGCTTGTAAAAATCCTCCTGCGTTCCCAGCAAAATGCCCAATAGTCTGGGAATAAGATCGTCGAGTTCGGGCGTGGAATCCATCATGATCTCGGCGGATGCCCACACCATATTGCTTTTGGGAACGGTCAGCTTCACCACTTTCTTGGTGTCGTTCACCTCGTTCATGGCTTCCATCACGGCCATCCTGTTGTCGTCGGTGACCTCGAAGATGGAAGGCATGGTCAGCTGGAAGAACTGCTCGTCATCGTCGTTGTTGAAGAACAGGAAGTTGCGCATCTGGTATTTGAATTCGATATTGCCGCGGTCGTTGAATTTTGGGACAAGACCTTGTTCTTTGAGGTAGTTGAAGACTAATTCTGTGGTTTTCATGGCGTTATTTTTTGTAGCCCATTCTCGGTAGGGCGTTGATTCGTTCGGTGTCTTCCATCCTTGCGCGGATGTTTTCATAGTTTCTCAACGATTCCTTGCTGACGGAAGGCTTCGTGTCGCGGATGGTCTGCTCGAGCATGGCTTGTGTGATCACGGCATGGGTGAAGGCGGCCGTCATGGCGGTGTCGTTCACGATGAAGGCGATGTCGCTGGCGATATAGCCATCGGTGAGGTCGGCCATGGCATCGAGGTCGATGGTCTCGTCACAAGGTCTTCCTTTCAAATAGATAGCGAACATCTCCTTCCTGGCCTGATGGTCGGGCATGGGGACATAGACGTGTTTGTCGAGTCGTCCCGTTCGAAGGACAGCAGGGTCGATCATGTCGGGACGGTTGGTGGTGGCCACCACGAAGATGCCTCGTTTCGAGCAGTCGTTGAGCTGCGAGAGGAATTCGTTCACTTCGCCTGCGACGAAGCTGCTCCCCGGGGCGGAGCGGTTGGGGACAAAGGCGTCGAACTCGTCGAAACAGAGCACCGTCGGCGCATTTTCTTCAGCCACCTTGAACAGCTTGCCGATCTTCTCCTGGCTGCCGTGGATATAGACGCTGGCGAGGTCGGACGACTTGATCAAGATGAAGCTGAAGCCGGTCTGCTCGGCGAATTTCTCGGCGAAGAAGGTCTTTCCGCAGCCTGGAGGGCCGTAAAGCAACATGCCATTGGGCGGCGTGAGCTTGTATTCCTGCGCTAGCTCTTTGTTTTGTATGATGAAGATCACTTTCTTTTGTAACATCTCTTTCAGCTCGTGCATGCCTGCGATGTCCTCGAAGCCGCGCCCGTTGCCTTTTTTGACGACGATGTCGAGTGCGGTGTGATCCTCTTCCTTGCTTTGCTCCCTTTCTGTATTCTCGGAACGGCTTGATTGTGCCTGCCCACCTGTCTTGCCTGGATTGGAAGAAGGCTCTGCTTTCTCGCCCTTGAGTTCCGATAGCAGCTGGTCAACGGAGGTGTAGCCGTCCAAGATGGAGGGTGACAAGCCTTTTCCGATGATGTACTTGATCTTGTCGTCAACAGGCAATCCGTCCACGTCGAGTGGGTTGTCGAGACGATGTCGTTTCATCTTGAGCATCTTCTGTGCGAAGGGCATGGTGGGAGCGAAGTCCATCACCCAAGGGGCTTTGCCGGTCAGCATCGTATAGAACACTGCCATGGCGGAAAACACATCGGTGCGCTCGTCGAAGATGCCCGCTGAATTGGCGCTGGCGCAATAGAGGGGGTCGAGATCGACGGTGTCGAAGGGGATGGTGCCCTTGCATGCTTTCGAGGCATGTCCCATGTCGATGAGCTCTGGTATGCCGTTCATGGCATTGGAAAGCATGATGTTGCCTGGAGTGATGTCGTTGTGGCATACGTTGGCGTTATGGAGTGCCTTCAGCCCATTGAGGATCTCCATGAAGATGCCAAGAGCCTTTTCCTGATTGAAGGCGCCTTCGCGTGCGATCTTGTCGGCCAGCACCTCTCCAGTAAAGTAGTTAGTGACCACATACTGGCATTCGCCGAGTTCGCTGTCGATGATGCCGTGGCTGATATAGGACACCACATTTTGGTGCTGTATCTTGCGAAGGAGTGCTATTTCAAGCACTTCACGAGTCTCTGGGTCGATGAGCTTCTCGGGAGTCCGCTTCATGACATAGACCTTCAGAAAATAGGCGCGGTCGTTTTCGTTCACCACCTTGTAGGTCTCGGTGTATTCATTCTGCTTGATCAGATGCTGAACCTTGTAGTTGCCAATCCGGTTGCCTGCGAGTAGGATGCTCATGGGGGTAAGGGTTAAAGGTTATAGGTTAAAGGTTAAGGTGGATGTTAATCTGCGACATCGGAGTTGCTCGAATCAGGATGGTTCAATGCGCCGGGTGTGTCTTGATCCTTGAAGACGTCGGCGACGACATCGGAGTAGAACATCTCATCGGCGAACTCGCGTGCCTTGGCATTCCTCCTGAATTTGTCTTCCTGCCTTTGTTTGGCGTTCGACACCACGTTCTTCATCTTCTGATGGAAAGCCAGCGTTTTGTAGTAAAAGCGGTACAATCCCTTTTCTCTCGCGATCAGCGGAATCAGGATGGAGTTGATGACGATGCTGAACAGGATCACGGAGAACACGATGTTGCGGATGAAGAACCCCACTTCCATGTCGGGGATGTAGGCGATGGCTTGCGTCGCCAACACCGCTGCGGTCAGTCCTTTTGGGTCGATGGCCGACATGTACATCAGCTCCTTGTCGGGGATCATGTCCTTGCGTGAGATGGCAAGTCGGACGATGGGGACGCGCAGGATGAAGAGCATCACGGTGATGCACAAGCCGATGACGATGGGCTGCCAGGCGTTGAGCTGGATCGACATGCCCACATACACGAAGAAGAAGGTCTTCAGCAGCAATACCAGCTCGCTGAACAAGGCGCGCTCCGTGTCGTTGAGGTTGGCGGGCTTTTTCTTGATTACCTTTTTCAGAAGCGTGCGGTGGATCCCGTCGATGTTGGCCATGCCGATGCCGAAGGCCAAGGCGGCGATGGCACCGCTATAGCCCATCCACTCGTTGACACCATAGATGATGAACACGAAGGCTGGAGTGGTCAAGACGGAATACTTGATGTTACGCACCTTGTCGAGGATCAAAGCCCAGAAGATGGAGCCGAGCAGGCCGATCACCGTAGCCAGGATGAACGAGGAGAAGATGGTGCCGAAGATCATGCCGAACTCAACATGTTGCGACTTGATGGCCTCCAACAGTGCCAAGGCGAGCACGATGCTGAACACGTTGCCGATGGCGGCTTCCAGGATCAAGATGGTGGCGCTTTTTTGCGACATCTTGAGTTGGCGAACCGTCGGGATGACCACGGCAGAGGCCGTGCCGCCCAGCACACAGCCCATCATCAAGCTGACGATGGGATCGACTTTCAACACCAGCCAAGTCACCAGCCATACCGCAACGGCGGAGATGATGAAGTTGGCCGCCGTCAGCTTCAAGGATGGCTTGAACGAGTCTTTCAGGTTGCTGAAGCTCAGCTGGATGCCGCTCTCAAAAAGAATCAGCACCAAGGTGACTGCCGAGAGGATGCTCCCCAACAGGGTGAGCCTTTCGGAGTCCACGAGATGGGTGAGGGGTCCGATGACGAGTCCGATGATGATCAGGAACAAGACATCGGGGATCCTCCTTCTGCTGAAGATGGAGCTGAACAGGTGAGCGGCGAAGATCAGCAGACCGATGATGGCGATGATCAAGCCGATTTTGCTTGACGATAGGCCTGTCGAGATGGTCTGGCTAATGGATTCAATATGGTCGCTTTCGCCCATAGCTTATTCGTTGTCGATGATATTCTCTAGTTTGTTCTCCACTTTTTCTTCGATTCTTTCCCCCAGGGTTTCTTTTCTCCTCTCAAAACGTTTTTGATAGAAACGGCTGATGGCATTCTCTCGTTCCAGTATGGGCACCATGATCGAGGTAAAGACGATGCTGAAGAGGATGACGGCGAAGACGATGCTTTGGATGATCTCGCCTCCTGGGACACCAGCCTGTGCAGGCATGGTAGCCAACACCGCAGCTGCCAAGCCCTTGGGTACCATGCCGGCCATGAAAGCTTTGTCGAAAGGCTCGATATCGTCTTTTTTCCAGATGGAGATCTTCACGATCGGGATGCGTAACGCGAAGAGCACGATCGTGATGATGAGTCCGATGAGGATGGGCCAGAGGTGGTCGAGCTGGATGGAGATGCCGATATAGACGAAGAAGAAGGTCTTCAATAGGAACACGACCTCGCTGAAGAGTTGTTTCTCCGTTTCGTTCAACTTGGTGGGTTCCGTGTGCAGCATCTTGATAAGGATCTTGGTGTAGATCCTGTCGATGTTGGCCATGGCGATGCCGAAAGACAGTGCTGCGATGGCACCGCTGGCGCCTAGCCATTCGCTGATGCCGTAAACGATGAACACAAAAGCGGGTGTGGTCAGGATGGAGTTCTTGACATGGCGAACCTTGTCGAGGACGTATGACCATAGGATGGCCGAAACGATGCCGATAAAGGCAGCGATGATGAAGGAGTAGAGCACCTTGCCGAGCACCAGTCCTAGGTTCATCGAGCCTGATTCCACCACCTGGAGCAGTGCCAAGGCGAAAACGATGCATAGCACGTCGCTGAAGGCGGACTCGAGGATGAGTATCGTCTGGCTTTTGGAGCCGATCTTCAGCTGGCTGACCATGGGGATGATCACGGCTGAAGAGGTGCCGCCCAGTATGGCGCCCAGCATCAGGCTGGTCCAGATGTCCAACCGTGCCAAGAGCATTCCCAATACCGCCACTACGACCATTGTCAGGAAGAAGTTGACGGTGGTGAGCTTCATCGTTCCCTTGATGGATTTCATCAAGGTCTCAAAGTTCAGCTGTGTGCCGCTTTCGAATAGCAAGATGACGAGGGTGATGGTAGTGAAGACACTGCCCATCGCCCCCATCATCTCTGGGCTTACCCAATGTAGTACGGGACCGATAACCAGGCCAATGATCATCAGCAACAGCACATCCGGAATCCGTTTCCTACTAAAGATCTCGGTAAACAGATGTGCTGCGAAGATGAGCAGTCCGATAAAGACAATGGCCAGGTTTTGGTTCATATTATTGTTTTACGAATTTCTGCGTGCTGGTGCCGTTTGCAGATTGGATGTTGACGAAATACATGCCCTTGTTCAGACCTTCCAGATTGAGTGTGGTCAGTCCGTTGGCGTTCTCTTGGCGATAGACGAGTTGGCCGAGGCCGTTGTAAACTGCAATCGTGCAATCCTCCTCAGGCAAATCGATGCTGAAGTTGCCGTTGTTCGGGTTGGGGTAGAGGGCAGGGATGGTCGATGTGACTTCTTGTGTGATAGCGATCACCTGAGCGGCGGGGAAGACCACGTTGTCAATCCAGGCGCAGTCGCTGCCACTGGAGACGGAACCGTCTTTGTTATAGCTCCACTCCAGAGTGTGTGAACCAGGAGTCAGAGGGAAGCTAACTGGAGTCCAGCCCACTTCTCCGGACCACTCACCTTTCTTTGCACCGTCGACCTTGAACTCGAACCAGTCCCAATTGTTTTCTGACGATACTTTGTAGTAGAAACTCACTTCGCCATCAACGGCAATTTCAAGGTTGATAGAAAGCACTGAGGTTTCGGAGTGATCTATGGCTGAAGATTTAGCACAATACTGGCCTTCGTATGGATTATCTGTCACAATTTCCCAAGCGGTGACGATGGAACCTTGGTGCCAGTCGAAAGCGCTGAAGTCACCAGTCTCAAAGCCCTCGGACGAACGCCCAACAGGTACGTAGTAGGATTCCAACAAGACGTAGTGTCCGTATTGTACGGCGAAAGGAAGTTCGTACAAGGCGCCGATGGAAGCTGCATCACTGAGGGTAAAGCTCATGTCGGCAGTGAATTCCTGACCAGCGGCGAGGTTCTCAAAGGTCCATTGGGTTGTGCCAATCTCGATCTCGGGATGTGAGTTGTAAACATCGAAAAAGGCTGAAGGTGCCATAGCTCCGCCTTTGTTTTTGAATACGAAATGTACCATGCCGCTGTCGCCTGGATTCAACACGCCGTCGCGGTTGTCTAATACAGCGCTCACCAATTCGAATTCTGGAGCGTAGATTCTAGTGTTGAAGTGGCTTTCCCAAGTGTCGGTGCCATCGGTGCAGGTGAGGTTGAAACGCACCAAAGTGTTGTTAGGCACGTCATCGCTCACGCTGAAAGCAAAAGCGTTTTCGAGGGTGATGTCTTGACCGCCATTGATGGTGCCGACGTTGGCTGTAGGCTGGTTGATGGTGATATACTCACTGTCGCAGCTCAAGGTGGCGGTGACATTGCTGGCGTTGACGGTTCCCACGTTCTTCACAACTAGGTTGATGGCATAGTTGCCGTTGAATTCGATTTGATTGCTTCCGCCGTTAAGGGTGTAGCTGTCGTAGATGACGTAGGCAGTGTTGCCAGGAAGTGTGAGTACTTCAAAGGTTTGTGGCCAGGCATCGCAACCGGTCACCACGAGATTCATGGCATCCACGAAATCGATGGGCTGGGTGAATTCGATCTGTGCTGCACCGTTTTCGTCGGTGTAGCCGACGCCGATCAGGTCGTCGCCGTGGAACATGGCGCAGCGGAAGTTCTTAAGTACGTTGCCGTTTTCATCGCTGACGTTCACTTCGGTGGAGGTAAGGCCTACCAGGAGCTGAGCGCTATAGTTGACTACAGGAGTGAAGGGCTCATCGTGCCAAGGGCAGACGGCGACATCGCCCATGAGGTTGAGGTCGTAGAAGTTCCAGCGCAAGGCGCCTTCTTCCCACTGGCCAGGGGCGTTGACCCATGGAGCTGTCTGTATCTTTCCTTCTGTCAAAGCCAAACCGGATTGCGGGATGCGCTCGTGGTAGTAGGCATCCTCGGTCTCACGATGCAAGTGGATGGCGGGGCCTTCGGTCTGACCTTCGTTGAACCAGCCGTAACGCGAGTTGCCGATGGTAGCCACGGCGAAGTTGCTGATTTTGGTCATCTTCTCAAGGATGCAGTTGCTGGTGAAATCACCGCAGACGCAGCCGGAAGTGTGGAAAAAGGTGTAGTTGTGGTCCACGCCATTGGCACCGCTGAAGTTGCTGTCGGTAATGTCGCTGTTGGACCATTCTGCCACGTAAGTGGTGTTGGCGTGTCCATCGTGGTGGACGTATTCTGTACCTTGGTTGATGGCGTCCATCAGGTTGTCGCCGCTCCAGGTGCCCAATTCATAATAAAGTCTTGTAAAATTGTAGTTTTCGGGAATGCCGACGGTGGTGTAGCCGTTATCAGTACGTTCACCGATGAGGAGTTCCAGGTATTGGCTGCCGTTGCTCAAAGGATCGTCGTATAGATGCTCGCCGGCCATGATGACTTTATGGAACTCACCAAGGACAGGGCTGTCCTGGTAAGCGGTGGTCTTGTGCATCATGTTGCTCAGCTCTTGTTGATTGCTGAAGCACATGCGGCCGATGCCGATCTCGGGGAGTAGGTCATCTTCACCTATTTCGCCCCAAATGTGGTTGCCGTTGTCGTCCCAGGTGCCGTCCAAAGCTGCATAGTAAAGGTCGGCTGGGAGATTGTCGTCTTGGTTGCCGCCACCGGATGTCACGTGACAATGCAGGGCACGGAAGGGGATATCGGGCACGTCGCCAGCGAGATTCACCATCTGGATGCCGTTGTTCTGGTATTCTTGCAAGATGTAGTTGCGCAGCTTCTCGGGATCGTCTTGGCCACTCATGGTGCTGAGAACGTTGTCGATGGTTTCGACGCGAGTGCGTAAGCCACGTGCTTGGTAGAAGCTGATGTATTCATCGAAGGAACTGACGTATTGTTGATTAGTGATGACCAACAAGTCGTAGGCTGGTAGGCCGTCTTTGCCTTCATAGTTGCGAATCATCTCGGGATTCTGGGCCAGGCGCTCGGCGCGGCGAACGTTGTCAGGGGTAAGCCATGCCATGTTGCTATGATCGGCGCGCGTAGCTCTTGTCTTCACCACGACAGTAGCCTTGGTGGCATAGCTGACCTTGCCACTGGCAGGCTCGTATTGCACGGGTGTGAAGGCGGAGAAAGCGAAGCCGATGCCGTTCATGTAATACGTGCTCAACTGACCGTTGGCTCTGCTGGGATAAACTGCTTTGGAGCTGTAGATGCTCTCGTCTTTGATGAACTCGTGCCTTTCCGGGTCGGAATAGGTGCGTGAAGGCTGATAGGGGAAAATCTCATGAGTTCCCTCCAGCTCGTGGAAGTCGGAAAGATAAACCTCGATGGATTCAGCTTCTTGGCCTTGAGGAAGCATCAAGCAGACGCTTTGCCATGGCAGTGAAGGCTGTCCGGCAAGGGCAGATTGCATGCAATCACGAAGCTGGATTTGCTCATAACCCTGAAGTTGGGTGATAGAGGGTTGATCAAAAGAATAGCTCTTCTCGATGGTTTGGGCGTTGACGAAGCCGCAAACGAGAGCCAAAAGTAAGAATAAACAAAGTTTTTTCATGTGTTTAATGGTTTAGGAAACTTTGATTAATTAGGTTCCTTATCTTTAAATAAATAACACTGCAAAGATACAATAAAAACCGAAATGTTTTATTTTTGCATTTATTTCTGAATGAAACATGATTGACGAGAAGAGGAAGATTCGAGCTAAAGGTGCATTGGCAGTGGCGTTTTCAGCCATGTTGTGGGGCGTTGACGGCATCTTGCTTACCCCACAATTGTATAATCTCAACACCTCCTTTGTGGTGTTTTTGCTGCATCTGTTTCCCTTCTTGCTGATGAATGTGTTTTTCTTCAGGGAATACCGCCATCTGAAGACCATGACGCGTTCAGATCTGCTGTTTTTCCTGCTGGTGGCGCTCTTCGGCGGTGCCTTGGGGACCTTGGCCATCGTGAAATCGCTCTTCCTGCTGAATTTCAACAACCTTTCGGTGATTGTGTTGCTGCAAAAGCTGCAACCTGTTTTTGCCATCCTGCTGGCGCGTTTGATCCTGAAAGAAAGGGTAAGGAAAAACTTTGCCATTTGGGCATCCTTGGCATTGGTTGCGAGTTATTTCATGACCTTTGGATGGAGTCTTCCGGATTTCAGCACGAACGGGATCACCACTGTCTATGCGGCTTTGCTGTCGCTGTTGGCGGCCTTCTCCTTTGGGAGCTCCACCGTGTTCTCCAAGAAGATCTTGGGTAATTACTCTTTTGTGACTTCCACCTTCTTCCGTTATGGCTTCACCACATTGATCATGCTGGTGATCGTGCTGGTTGGAGGCCATCTCTTGGACTTCGCCCAAGTCACGCAACGCAACTGGCTTTTCGTGGCCTTGATCGGCTTGACAACTGGCTCGGGTGCCATTTTCCTATATTATTACGGACTGAGAAACGTAAAAGCGTCGATCTCCACCTTTTTGGAACTGATGTATCCAATCACGGCGGTGGTGCTCGACTACTTTGTCAATCATACGAAATATACTCCTGTACAGTGGATGGCGGCGTTTGTCATGCTGTTCTCCATTGTCATGCTTAATGTAAACTCTAAAAAGACTCAACAATGAAAAAAATCAGAGCAGCCGTAGTAGGTTACGGCAATGTGGGGCGTTTTGCCTTGGAAGCCCTGGAAGCGGCTCCCGACTTTGAAGTGGCAGGAATTGTGCGTCGCAATGGCGCTACTAACTTGCCTTTGGAATTGACCAACTATAAGGTGGTGAAGGACATCCGAGAATTGGATGGCGTGGATGTGGCCATTTTGGCTTGTCCGACACGCTCTTGTCCCGAATATGCAAAGATGATCTTGCCTTTGGGCATCAATACAGTGGATTCATTTGACATCCATACTTCTATCTTGGATTACCGTCGTGAGCTGATGCCGCTGAACAAGGAGACCAAAACGGTCAGTGTGATCGCGGCAGGCTGGGATCCGGGATCGGATTCCATTGTGCGTACCTTGATGCAGAGCCTGGCACCTAAAGGCTTGAGCTACACCAATTTCGGTCCTGGCATGTCGATGGGCCACAGCGTCTGTGTCCGTTCCAAGAAAGGCGTGAAGAACGCCCTTTCGGTGACCATCCCGTTGGGTGAGGGCATCCATCGCCGCATGGTATATGTGGAACTGGAGGACGGTTTTACCTTGGATCAGGTGACGGCTGAAATCAAGTCGGATCCGTATTTCGCCAACGATGAGACGCATGTCTTTGCTGTGGATAGCGTGGACGAGGTTCGCGATATGGGACATGGCGTGAACTTGGTGCGCAAGGGCGTGTCGGGCAAGACCCAGAACCAACGCATGGAGTTCAACATGAGCATCAACAACCCCGCTTTGACCGGTCAGGTGCTGGTCAATGTGGCCCGTGCCACAATGCGCCTGCAACCAGGCTGCTATACCATGGTCGAGATTCCTGTCATTGATATGTTGCCAGGAGAGAGAGAATCCTGGATTGGACGTTTGGTATGAGGCGTTGGTGCATTGCGATATGGCTTCTGACGGTTTTTGTCTCTTGTAAGGAAACAGACAAAATAGATCGGCTATTGTCGCAGATGACCATCGAAGAGAAATGCGGACAGCTGACCTGTCCCATTGGCTTTAACTATTATGGCAAAGAAGGCGATTCCATCTGGCTTTCCGACGGTTTTACCGGTGTCATGGACACGCTGCCGCTTGGCTCTTGCTGGGCGGTTTTGAGAGCCGATCCATGGTCGAGGAAGACGGTGGAAACGGGCTTGCAGCCAGTCGAGTCGGCGAGGCTGCTGAACAAGATGCAACGTTATGCTGTCGAGAACACTCGTTTGGGCATCCCTATGCTGTTTTGTGAAGAGACGCCTCATGGTCACATGGCTGTGGGGACCACGGTCTTTCCTACAGGGATCGGGATGGCAAGCACATGGGACCCTGAATTATTGGAAAATGTAGGTGAGGTGATGGGTCGTGAGATCCGTGCCCAAGGCGCCCATCTGGGTTATGGCCCTGTGCTCGATATCGCCCGTGATCCGCGCTGGTCGAGGGTGGAGGAGACCATGGGGGAGGATCCGTATCTCAGCGGTGTGCTGGGGACAGCCATCGTCAAAGGCATGCAGAAACATGTCGTGGCAACCTTGAAACACTTGGCAGCCTACGGCGTCCCTCAAGGTGGGCATAATGCCGCTACCGCCGATGTCGGTCCCAACCGGTTGAAGCACGACTATCTCCCTGCCTTTGAGATGGCGGTTAAAGAAGGTCATGCCGGATCGGTGATGACGGCCTATAACACCATTGATGGTGTGCCTTGTACGGCTAATGGTTGGCTGCTTCAAGAGATGCTGCGCCAGTCGTGGGGCTTCAAAGGGGTGGTGTTCTCTGACCTTAATGCCGTCAATGCCTTGTATGCCACGCATCACGTGGCTGCTGATCCTGCAGAGGCCGCTGCCTTGGCATTGAAGGCCGGTGTGGACATTGACTTGGGCGGCTACAACTACGGTGGTTTCCTTAAAGAAGCTTTGCAGAGAGGATTGATTGCTGAATCAGACATCGACCGCGCTGTTCGGCATGTATTGCAGCTGAAAAATGATCTTGGTCTCTTTGAAAATCCCTATGTTGAAGAAGAAGAAACGGTTATAGTGGGTTGCGATGAGCATACTGATTTAGCATGGAATGTAGCTAAAGAGTCGGCCATATTATTAAAAAACAACGGTTTGTTGCCTTTTGATCAAGTTGTAAAGAAAGTAGCGGTCATCGGCCCGAATGCCGACAATATGTACAACCAACTGGGTGATTATACGGCGCCTCAAGATCCTGATCGTATCGTGACCATGCTTGAAGGCATTCAAAGTAAGGGCTTGGTCGAAGTCCGGTATGCAAAAGGTTGTTCGATACGTGACATGGCTGCGGATGACATCGAAGAGGCTGTCAGAGTCGCCCGTTGGGCAGATGCCATCGTGTTGGTGGTAGGAGGCTCGTCCGCCCGTGACTTCCAGACGAGTTACGAAGAGACCGGTGCTGCTATTGTGGATCAACGTATTTCGGATATGGATTGTGGCGAAGGCTTTGACCGCTCCTCTTTGAGGCTCCTTGGCCCTCAGGAGGAGTTGATGCATCGTATCTATGCATTAGGCAAGCCGGTAGTGACAGTGTATATCTGTGGAAGGCCCATGGATATGAACCTCGCAAGCGAGCAGAGCGATGCTCTGTTGTTGATGTGGTATCCTGGCATGGAGGGCGGGTCGGCTCTGGCGGATATCCTTTGGGGTGACTACAATCCATCGGGCAAATTACCGATCTCGATTCCGCGTTCGGTAGGGCAGATTCCTGTCTATCACTCGCAACCTGTCATGGGTGATTATGTCGAGGAGTCGTCCAAGCCATTGTATCCTTTCGGCTATGGATTAAGCTATACCCAATTTGAGTATGGCGAACTGGAAGTCAACGGCACCGAGGTTGCTGTTACGGTAACCAATGTCGGCCCTGTGGATGGAGACGAGGTGGTGCAGCTTTATGCCCAAGAAAACACACCTGGTTTGGCTCTTTCGTCGGAGCGGTTAATAGCATTCCAGCGTGTACATCTCGAAGCAGGGGAGACGCAGAAAATAGTGTTTTCTCTTGACAAGAGTTATTTTACGACAACCTTAAGGGTTTCTACTCCTGAAGCATTGCGGATTTGAATGAGATACAAGCCGGCGTCGTTCAGATCAATCTGATGGATGCCTGGAGTCTCATGCAGTTTCATCACCATCTGTCCAAGCATATTGCTGATAAACACTTCGCTTTCTTCTGCAAGTTCCAGGTTGAAGCTGCCGTTGTTGGGGTTGGGATAGGCGGCATTGGTCTTTTCGGTGATGATTTCTTCTACACCGGTCACTATACATGTGCGCGGGAAGGTGATGTCATCGATCCATACACAATTGCTGCCTGCGTTTCCAGAAAGGTCGGTGTCATACATCCAAAGGAACACATGACTTCCGGCTTCGAAGTTAAAGCTGGCGAAAGTCCAGTCGTTTTCTCCTGACCATCTGTCTTTTGGCTTGTTGTCGATAGCAAAATACAAGTAATCCTTTTGGTGTTCTGAAGAGGTCTTGAACCAGAAACTGATTTCACTATCGATAAGGATGTCGGCGTAAATGATCAGTTTGCTCAATTGGTTGTTGCCAATGTCTCCTGAACGGGCGCTGTAGGTCCCGCTATGAGCTTCGTCAGAGGTGATGTACCAGGGCATATTACCGCTATGGTCCCATCCCATGAAGCTAAAGTCGCCGCTTTCGAAGGTTTCGATAGCAACGCCGATGGGTGTGATATACTGGTGCTCAGCAGAGTAACTGCCCGAGTTCAGTTCCATGTCAACATAAAAAGTTGTACCACTCAAAATGTCGCTGTCGGTTGTAAAGATGACGTCGGCGGTAAAATTGCCGTTAGCGTCAATGTCGCCGATAGGAATTGTAGTGTTTTCGAAATGGATGCCAGTGCCATCACTGGAAACTGAAAGATAGGAGTCAGCGGCGGTTGCGTGCCCTTTATTTTTGCCACTGACATGTAAAATGATTTGTTCGCCAGGATCGGCATAGCCGTTGTTGTCGCCCTCGCTATCATCGATGACGATGTCATTAAATTCCAGGTTTGGTGCCGAAGCGATGAATGACTTGCTGGTTGTATGTGTTACGTCGCCAAGGTAAGTGGTGAGATCTAGTGTGAAGACGGTCTGGTCCGGGATGTTATCAGCGATGTCGATCAATCCTAGATGATCGAAATGCATGGTGCTGTTGGGTTCAAACACGTCAACGGTAAAACTGCTGCCATAGGTGGTGATGTATTCGCTGGTTGAGGTGATTTCAGCATGGACGTTGTTGGCTGTGGTGTTGCCTTTATTGTACAAGTCTCCACTAACAAAGATTGATTGTGTGCCACTTATGGCTTCTTCTTCGAGGTTGTTGATATCACCATAGATGTAGGCATCGCCTTCGTTGATGCCTGTGACTTCAAAGATTTGTGGCCATGCGCTTTGCCCAGTGACGATGAGTTGCATGGTTTCTCCCGCAACGGGTCCAAAGCTCAGCGTAGCATCGCCGTTCTCATTTGTTATGGCACGGCTAAGGAGTGTTTCTCCGTTGAAGAGGCTGACTTGGAAATTTTGCAGCGGAGTATCGAGATGAGAGACATGAACTGTTGTGGAGGTGACGCCAGAAGAGATACCGGCCTCATACACTACATTGGGGTTGAAGGGTTCTTCAAACCAAGGGTAGATAGCACCATCTCCCAATACGTTAAGGCAGTATAGGTTCCAGCGGAGGCAGCCATTTTCGCCGCCGGCGGTTACCCAAGGGGCGGTAACAATCTTTGCTTCACGCAAAGCCATATTGACATTGGGGATATGATCGTGGCAGTATGCGTCAACAAATTCACGGTGTATGTGTGCGGCCATGCCGTCACCCCACGGAACATACCAGCCATAGCGTGAGTTGCCTGTAGTGACAACAAATCCGGTAGTGATGGTAATCATCTTTTCGAGGATGCAATTGTGGGAGAAGTCGCCACAGATGCAGCCATGCGAGTGGAAAAGCATATAATTATGGTCGATGCCGTTGTTGCCGGCAAAGTAAGTGTCGTTTAAGGAGTTGTTTTCCCAACCTGCTACGGTGGAGGTGTTGGCATGTCCTACATGGTGTACATATTGTCCGCCAGTGCCGATAACGTTTCTAAATATCGACCCGTTGAAAGTAGTGGTGGGTGTTGCGTAATATCTCTTGAAGTCATAATCTTCAGGATAACCGTAAGTCGTGTAATCATAGTCGCTGTTTACTCCAATGAGGCGTTCCATGTCGTCGCTCCCGTAGTATCCGTCGCCAAGATGCTCGGCACCAAAGATGGGAGAAGTGAA
Source organism: uncultured Bacteroidia bacterium (assembly GCA_902800965.1). Lineage (GTDB taxonomy): Bacteria > Bacteroidota > Bacteroidia > Bacteroidales > F082 > Limimorpha. The sequence continues at coordinate 78,141 of CADCGK010000003.1, forward strand.
CTCGCCAAGAACAGGTTCGAGGAGGTAACTGAAGGTTTTGTGCAGGATGGTCTCTAACTGAGTGCTGTTGTTGAAAGACATGCGGCTAATTCCCAATTCGGGCAGCAGGTCGTCTTCTCCCACTTCGCCCCAACGATCGTCGTTATCTTCGTTCAGAGAGCCGTCGAGGCAAGCGTAATACATGTCGGCAGGCAGTTGGTCCTGCTCTTCATCCTGAGCCCAGCACCAAAGAGGACGGAATGGAACGATGGACACGTCACCGCCAAGGTTGACCATGCAAATGCCGTTGTCCTCGTATTCTTGAATGATGTAATTTCTGATTTGTTCCTGTTCGTCACGTCCACTCATAGTGGCGTAGATTTCTTCCAGAGAAACAATACGGGAACGAATACCTTTTCCGTTATATAAGTTAAGGTATTCGCCAAAGCTCGGGATCCATTCTTCGGCGGTGATGACCAGCATGTCATAACCATTGATGTCGCGTCCACGATGGTTGTAACTGCTCAGCAAATTCGCATTTTGAGCCAACCGTTCAACGGAGGCTTTGTTTTCAGGAGTAAGCCAAAGCTTGCTGCTGTGGTCGTCGCGATCGGTGGTGGTCTCGATATGAACTATCGCTGTGCGTGCTATGCTGACCTTGCCTGTTGCAGGTACATATTGCATTGGGGTAAAACCACCGAAAGCAAATGCCACGCCATTCAGATATTGTGTGCTGACTTCGCCAAAGGAACGGCTTGGGTAAGTGCCTGTGGAACGATACAGCTGTTCGTTCTTAACGAAGGGGATTTCTTCTTTGTTGGAGTAGGGGCGGGGCTTTTGATACGGGTAAAGTTTGTAATTACCTTCCATTTCAACGTAATCAAGAAACTCCACGCTCATAGAAACGGCCTTCTGTCCTTGGGGAAGTATTAAACTGACACTTTGCCAAGGAAGCGTTGGCTCTCCGACCTGACCCATGGGCAGACAACCGGCAAGGCTGATTTGTTGGTAACCCTCTCTCGAGGATACTCCGGGTTGATCAAAGTGATAGATTTGTTCAATAGTTTGGGCATTAACAAATGCCATAGCAAAAAGCATGGTGAGGAAAAGAGTCAGTTTTTTCATTGTAAAAAAATTAGGCCGCAAAATTACACAAAAAGAATGGGTTACGCAAGGCCTTTTGTTCGATATTGCTCATCAAGATTGAATCCTTCTGGGTGCTTGGCTTTGACATCCTTGTAGTAGTCCCAGATCTCGGCCAGGTCTTTTTCGTAATCACCGGTTGGGTAAAAGATTCGTTCGATGCCGCAATATTTCTTTTTGTAGTCGATGAAACCAAGGATAATGGGCACGTGGGCGCCTTGAGCGATGACATAGAATCCCTTTTTCCAGTGCTTCACTGCTTTTCGGGTGCCTTCGGGGCAGATGATGAGGTGTGTGTCTTGGTTTTGGCTGAACATGTCAACCATTTGTTCAACAAGGTGATTTTGATGTCCACGGTTGACGGGAATTCCCCCCATTTTCTTCAGGATCCATCCTAGGACGGGCTTGAAGAATTCTTTCTTGATCATCACCTTGAATTTGATGCCGTAGTACCAATAGAAGCACAGTCCCACGAAGAAGTCCTCGATGGCGGTGTGGGGTGCCACGATACAGACGGCGTTGCCAAGATCGGCTGGTGCTTGGTTGACAACCTTCCACCGGCCGATCTTGAAGCCGAGTTTTGCTATTGCTTTCTTGAGACCCATGTCGGATTACCAGATGGCAGCGCGCTCTTCAGGAGCGATATACATCTTGTTCTCGGGTTGGATGTCGAAAGCCTCGTAGAAGTGCGGCATGGAGCCGAGGGTGCGGTTGACGCGGGCTTCGGCGGGTGAGTGCACATCGGTCTTCACTTGGCGCTCGAGGTATTTGTCGCGTGAGTTGTTGCGCCAGATGGTGCCATAGCTGATGAAGAAGCGTTGGGCAGGGGTGAAGCCGTCGAGGCTCTTGTTGGCTTTGGCCTCCTCGGTCATCTGATAGGCATCCCATGCGATGTTGAGTCCACCTAGGTCGGCGATGTTTTCACCAAGAGTTAGTTCCCCATTAATCTGGTAGCCTCTTACATCAAACTCGTTGAAGAGTTTGACAAGTTGTTGGGTGCGCTCTTGGAAGTTGGTGGCGTCTTCTTCGGTCCACCAGTTGTTGAGATTGCCTTTTTCGTCGTATTTGCGACCTTGGTCGTCGAAGCCGTGGGTCATCTCGTGGCCGATCACCACGCCGATGCCGCCGTAGTTGACGGCGTCGTCAGCATCCATGTTGAAGAAAGGAGGTTGAAGGATGGCGGCGGGGAAGACGATTTCGTTCATCTCCGGGCTGTAGTAGGCGTTGACGGTTTGAGGTGTCATGAACCATTCTTCCTTATCGACGGGCTTGCCGATCTTGGCCATGTCTCTCTCGTTCTCGAAACGGATGGCGCGATGCATGTTCTGGAAATAGGAGTCAGCTGAGATCTCAAGCTTGCTGTAATCCTTCCACTTGTCGGGATAACCGATCTTCACGTTGAAGCAGTCGAGCTTGTGGAGGGCTTTGGCCTTTGTCTCGTCACTCATCCAATCGACGTTTTTGATACGTTCGCCCAGTGCGATGCGCAAGTTGCCGACGAGGTTGAGCATGCGCTCTTTGGCTTCAGCGGGGAAATGTCTCTCAACATAGAGCTGTCCGATGGCTTCGCCGAGGCAGCCAGAGGTGCTGTTCAGGATGCGGCGCCAACGGGGCTGTTGCACTTCTTGACCGTAGAGGTACTTGCCGTAGAAGTCGAAGTTCTCCGTGTCGAAGTCGCTGCTCAGCAAGGAGGCGCTGCCGTGGACGACTTTCCAGGTCAGGTAGTCCTTGATGGTGTTAAGGTCGGTGTTGAGGATGATCTTGTTGAGCTTGGCGATGTAGTCGGGCATGCCAACATTGAGAGAATCGAAAGCGGGAGCGCCAGCGGCATCGAAGTAATTGTCCCAGTTGAAGTTGGGTGTTGATTGCTGCAACTCCATACGGCTTCTCATATTGAGCAATGTGTCGGGGTTACGCATGGCCACGCGACTCATGGAGTTTGTTGCCAGTTGGGTTTCCAAGGCGAGGATGTTCTTGGCTTTCTTGGCAGCTTCCTTTTCGTCAACGCCAATGAGCTGGAACATCTTGGCAACATGTTCCACGTACTTGTCACGCATCTCTTGTGATTCAGGAAGGAGATAGTCGTCGCGGTCGGTCAGGCTGAGGCCACCTTGGTAGAGGTGCATGATGACCATCTCGGCGTTTTTCGGGTCGGTGCTGCCACCGGCATTGAAGAAGCCGCCAAAGCCTTCGCTGTGGAGTTTGCCCATCAGTGTGGCCAATTCAGCTTTGTCGTTCAAACCATTGATCATCTCGAAATAAGGCTGCAACTCGCTGTAGCCGCGCTCGTTGATGGCAACGGTATCCATGCCGGCGTTGTAGAAGTCGCGGATTTTCTGGGTGTTGCTGCCTTGTGCGGCTGAAGAGTCCTTCTGAACATCATTGATAATGTCTTGGATGAGCTCCTCCGTTTTCAGGTCGATTTCGGTGAAAGCGCCATATCTGGAATACTCTTCCGGGATTGGGTTGTTTTTCAACCAATTGTTGTTGGCATAGCGGAAAAAGTCGTCCGCAGGGTTGATGGTGGTGTCCATGTTACCCAGCTCGATGGCTGGAACAACTTCTTTTTTCGGTTCAGGTGTCTCGACTGTCTTCTCAGCACAGCCAGCTGCCATTGTACAGATAATTGTCATGGCGATAAAACTTTTCTTTTTCATTAATATAATATTTAGATTCTTAGATTCTAACTTTTTACTCCTCACTCCTAACTCCTCACTTCTTACTCATCACAGGTCTCCTTCCAGTTTGAGCTCCGTTTGTAGTTTCCTTAGTTCAGGATGGGCTTGTGCCAGCTTCTCGAATTTTTCCTTGTCGGTATAGGCTTCGATTTCGGCTGGACGTTCCATCAGTTCAGGGATCAGCTCGTATTGGTTGTTGTGCAAAGTGTTCTTTAGATGGCTTTTTAATGCAGCCATGCCATCTACATCGCTCTCAAACAGTTTGTTATCGACATGGAAGTGGATTTCCTTTTCGCCTTTCAGTTCAGGTTTGTATTTGCTCAAACCGGCGGCAAAGTTCGGTGATATCTTTTTGTATTTGCCAACAAACTCATTCCATGAGGTTTCCAGTTGCTCTTGCGTGAACGGAGTGTCCCACTTGGGTTCTTCCTCTTCGTCTTTTTTGGCGGCCTGCTCTATGCTGTTGGTGATAGAGATGGTGCTGCCTCCACCGCGAGGTCGAGGGCGGGTTGGGAGTGGATCAGTTGGCAGTTGATCAGTTGGGAGTTGGTCAGTTGGGAGTTGGGCAGTTGAGGGTTGGGGCTTTGGTTGAGGTTGGGGTTGGGGTTGGGGTTGGGGTCGTAGGGCTTGAGGTTGTGGCGGATTAGCTCCGCCCAGCGTAGGGTTTGTTCCAACTTCCGTCTTCTGATTTCCGACTTCTATATTCGTCATTTTCATCAGGTTGATTTCCAAATGCAGACGTTTGTTGCTGGCACTGCGGTAATCAATGTCGCATTGGTTGTTGATGTCCAAGGCCTTGATCAAGAAGGGTAGAGGACAGCGTGATGACTGGCTGACATAGCGTTGGCGGAGCTGCTCGCTGACTTCGAGCAGCTGGGTTGTAGCTGGGTCTTTGCTCACCAAGAGGCTTCTCAGGTGGTTGCCCATACCAGTGATGAAATGCTGTGGTTCAAATCCTTTATTAATAATATCGTTTACCACCAGCAGGATGTCGGTGGTGTTGCCTTGAAGAAGATCATCGACGATTCTGAAATAGTAGTCGTAATCGAGCACGTTGAGGTTCTCGATGACGGCTTTGTAGGTGATGTCCTTGCCTGAGAAGCTCACCATTTGGTCGAAGATGGAGAGGGCATCGCGTAAGGCACCGTCGGCTTTCTGGGCGATGATGTTCAGCGCTTCAGGTTCGGCGTTGACGCCTTCGCTCTTGGCGACGTAAGCCAGGTGCTTCTCGATATCTTCGATGGTAATCCGTTTAAAATCAAATATTTGGCATCTCGATAGGATGGTGGGGATGATCTTGTGCTTCTCGGTGGTAGCCAAGATGAACTTGGCATACGCCGGTGGTTCTTCCAACGTCTTCAGGAAAGCGTTGAAAGCGGCTTGGCTGAGCATGTGGACCTCGTCGATGATATAGACCTTGTATTGTCCGATTTGGGGAGGGATGCGCACCTGCTCGACTAGGTTTCGGATGTCTTCCACGGAGTTGTTGGAGGCAGCGTCAAGTTCATAAATGTTGAATGACGCGTTGTTGTTAAAGGCGCGGCAGGACTCGCATTCGTTGCAAGCCTCCATGTTTTCAGTGGGGTGGAGGCAGTTGATGGTTTTGGCCATGATACGCGCACAGGTGGTCTTGCCTACGCCTCGCGGACCGCAAAACAGGAAGGCCTGGGCCAAGGTGTTGTTCCGTATGGCGTTCTTCAGCGTGGTCGTGATGGACTGCTGACCCACAACGGTGTCGAAGGTGGCAGGCCTGTATTTTCTCGCTGATACGATGAAATTTTCCATTTTTTCTCCAGTGATTTAAACCTACAAAGATACACTTTTTTTCGGCATCCTTGACTTTGTCCGTTTTTTTTGCGTAAGTTTGCTCATTATTTTTGGGATTATGCTGATTCTCGTTCCACGGATTACCAACCGGCTCCATTATGCCTTCGACCTGGTCTTTGGCACCATGTTGTGCGTTGATTTTGAGTTGACAACTGATAAAAACGCATTCAGGGATTTTGAAGGACGGAAGATGAGCTATGGCCCGAACCCGCTTTGGGACGAGCCTTTCCAAAAGTCCGTGAACCTGCTCTTTGAGCGTGATATCTATGATCAGGATCTGAAACCATTTGATTTTCAGGATATCAAAGCGATTTTCCCTGTCTATAGCCAGCGATCCCTCATGTCTTTCGATGTGTTTTCGGCTGCGTTTTATTTGGTTTCCAGATATGAAGAATACCTGCCTCAGATTCGTGACCAATACGGACGCTTTACCCCGGAATCATCCTGTCTGTTCCAGATGGGCATGCTTGCAAGACCCGTTGTTGACCTTTGGGTAATGGAACTGGCTAAGGTGCTTCATTTAGAGGATGTTATGAAGCCTAGGAAATATGCCTTCCAGCCTACATACGACATTGATGCGGCGTGGGCTTACCTGCATAAAGGCTTCTTCCGGACGGCTGGTGCCTATTCGAGGGACTTGGTTCATGGGGATTGGGAAGAGATACGGCATCGTAACAGGGTGCTGTTCAAACATGAAAGGGATCCTTTCGATAGCTTTGACTTCCAATTTAAGCTTCAAGAAGAGTATCACTTGAAACCGATCTATTTCATCCATTGCGGTGACTATGGGCTCAACGACAAAAGCATCTCCATCAGAAAGGATGCTTTCCGTGAGTTGATCAAAACCATCGGCGACTATGCCGATGTAGGGATCCATCCTTCGTTTTCATCCTATCTAGATTCTGAGCGATTGAAGATGGAGGTGGAGCGTTTGTCGTCGGTGTTGAATAGGGAGGTGACCAAAAGCAGGCAGCATTTTCTTAGAATGACCCTGCCGAGAAGCTATCAACGGCTTGTAGAGTTGGACATCAAAGATGACTATACCATGGGGTATGCCTCCCAGGTAGGGTTCCGCGCCGGTACCGCCAACACGTTCCGTTTTTATGACCTGGAAAGCGATGCCGCCACTTCGCTTAACGTGCATCCTTTTGCCGTGATGGACGGAACGCTAAAGGATTATTTAAATTATAGTATTACAGATTCTTATAATTTAGTATCTAAAGTAATAGATGAAATAAAGAAAGTCCACGGAACTTTCATTTATCTGACCCACAATGAGACGCTTGGAGGGCAGAAACGATGGGTCGGTTGGCCAGATTTGTACCGAAAAATCATAGAATACGCCCGATGATCCAATATTTGACCCATGACCAAATTGATAAAAACCGCTGGGACGATTGCGTTAACCAGTCGGTGAACGGCAACGTTTATGTCTGGTCATGGTACTTGGATATTGTTCATCCTGGATGGGATGCTTTGGTTGAGGTAATAGAAGGTAACTATTTGACTATAATGCCGATAACAAAAAAGAAAAAGTATGGCATTAACTATCTTTGCCAGCCTTTTTTCGTGCAGCAGCTGGGTGTTTTTTCTTCGGAACAAGTCACTGAGGAGAAGACCATGGCCTTTCTTCAAGCCATCCCTAACCGTTATTGGCTCGTTGAGATCCGATTGAATGAACAAAACGACCTTTCCAAAGGCTTAAAAGGTATCGAGTGGCACCGGAACTATCTGTTGGATTTGAATAATAGTTATGATTTATTATCATCACATTATCACGAAAATACAAAGCGTAATTTAAAGAAATCATTGAATAATAAATTGCATCTCGTAAAGGGTGTTCCGGTGCAAAACGTCATTGATTTATTCCGCGCTAATCGAGGGGCCTCTGTCAAACATTGGGGCGATGAGGAATATGCTCGTTTGGTTCGTTTAACTGATGCTGCCATTAATTCAAGTAATGCTTTCGTTTATGGTGTTCAAAAAGCAGATAATAAGGATATTATATGTGGAGCATTATTTATGAAATCTCATCATCGTATCACTTTCCTGTTTTCAGGAAATAATATCGAAGGTCGAGAGACTCAAGCGATGACATTTTTGATTGATCACGTTATACGCGAGAATGCCGGGCAACCTTTGGTTTTTGATTTTGAGGGTTCGGATGACGAACAGCTGGCTCGGTATTATCATGGTTTTGGGGCTGTAGAGGTGCCTTATCCAGGAATTCGTTACCGCTTTTCCAATCCTTTTGTTTGAAAAAAAGCAAAATAATATTTGGAAATTTATTATTTGTTGTAATTTTGTGTCAAACTCTTGGCTATGGTTGAAATTGTTAACTTCGAACAGCGTGAAAGTCTGTTCAATCAAGTGATGTCTGAAGTCCGTGATGCTGAAATTCAGCAAGATCGCATGCGTTTCCGTCGCAATTTGGAACGTATGGGCGAGATTTTCGCATACGAGATCAGCAAAACTATGGAGTATGAGCCCAAAGAGGTGGTGACGCCTTTGGGTGTCAAGACTGTCAGGGTGCTCAAGGAACAGCCTGTATTGGCCACAATCCTTAGAGCTGGATTGCCGATGCATAACGGATTGCTCAACATGTTTGACAAAGCTGACAATGCTTTTATCGCCGCCTACCGCAAGTACGACAAAGACGATGACTCGGAGATCCGCGTGGAATATTTCTCGGCTCCCGATCTGAACGACAGGGTGCTGATTATCTGCGATCCGCTGTTGGCCACGGGAGAATCGTTGGTCAAGACTATCGATGGGTTGTTGGGCGACGACATGGAACCCAAGCACATTCACATTGCCGTGGCAGTGGCTTCGTCTGACGGCATGGAACACCTGAAGCGTAAACTGGCGCGTAAGCCAGTGACGATCTGGGTTGGCTCCGTTGACGATGAGCTCACGGCAAGAGCCTACGTGGTTCCTGGTCTGGGTGATGCGGGTGATTTGGCATTTGGTGAAAAACACAGTTGATCATGAGTCGAGACGGATTTGGCTCTAAATTAGGCATCATTGCCGCCGCTGCAGGCTCGGCGGTGGGCTTGGGTAATATCTATCGTTTCCCCTGTGAGTTGGGAAACAATGGAGGAGGAGCCTTCCTGCTCGTTTATCTATTAATAGTGCTGGGGCTTGGCGTCCCCGTCATGCTCAGCGAGTTTGTGATTGGTAGGAAAACCCAGAAAAATCCCATCGGGGCTTTTAAGATGCTGAAGCCGAAATCCGGTTGGCCTATCATAGGTTATATGGGGGTCGGTTGTGCCTTGGTCATCATGGCCTTCTATTCCACGGTTGCTGGATGGACGCTGGAATATATCGTAAAAGCTGTTGGCAACCAGTTCAAGGACAAGGATTTGGCAACCATCGAGCAGGAATTTACCGCATTTCATGACATCGGGTGGAAAAACGTCCTTTGGCAAGGAATATTCATTTTTTTGACCGCATTTGTGGTTTTCAAAGGTGTCGCCGATGGCATCGAGAAATATTCCAAGGTGTTGATGCCCCTGTTGGTGGTCATCTTAATAGTGTTGGCTGTCCGTTCCATCACTTTGCCAGGTGCCGGCGATGGCCTTACCTTTCTCTTCAAGCCTGATTTTTCCAAGATTACTGGCTCGGTGCTCATCAGCGCCTTGGGTCAGGCCTTCTTCTCCCTGAGCATGGGCATGGGTGTGTTGATAACATACGGCTCGTATATCAAAAAAGACGACAACATGGCTACCAGTGCCCTTTCAGTGACCCTTTCAGATACGCTGATTGCTGTGTTGGCCGGTGTCGTGATTTTCCCGGCAGCGTTTTCGTTCGGGGTGCAGCCGACCGCAGGCATGGGTTTGGTATTCAACACCTTGCCTATGATATTCAACCAGATGGCAGGAGGGTATTATTTTTGCATCATTTTCTTTGTGCTTTTGGCCGTTGCCGCCCTGACATCCACCATTTCCCTGTTGGAAGTCATCGTGGCATATCTGGTAGAAGAAGTTCACATCAATAGACGTTGGGCTACTGTTATTGCTGCAGTGGCTTGCATGGCGGTAGGAGTGTTCGCTTCCTTGAGCCTGAAGAGCAATACGAGTCTTACCATCGGAGGCAAGTCAATCTTCGATAGTTTGGACTTCGTTTCTTCCAATATCCTGCTTCCGTTAGGTGCTCTCTTTATTGTCATCTTTGTGGGATGGATCATGGGGAAGTCGAAATTTTTCGAGGAGATTACCAATGGCGGCCAGCTGAAGTTGTCCATTAAGGGAGTTATCTATTTCATCATCAAGTATTTGGCTCCTATTGCCATCATGGTGATTTTCATCTCTGGTTTTATTAAATAGTATTCTCGGGACAGCTAATAACAAACGTACGATTCTAGTAAAGGATTGACGTCTCCTACGATACCTTGCAATTGCTCCCAATTGTTGATAAAGCCTTTCTTTTCTCGGTGGTTCACGATGGCTTTCACCTGTTCGTATTCCAGATAAGGATGGCGCAGCAAAGTCTTGAATTCGTCTTGGTTTACGTTGATTTTCGTTATCTCGTTGTTCTCCAATACAATATATGGTTTGATGGTCTCGAAACGATCCTGGTCCATGCCTTTGACTTCAAAGAGTTGTGTCAAGGATACGAAGCCTCCCAGACGGTTACGGTAGCGATGGATCCTGCTGGCCATCACTTGGCCGATTTGAGGTAGGTCAATCAAAGCCGTTGAATCGGCTGTGTTGATGTCGAGGATGGGGATGGACTTGGATTCGGGTTTGGGGTTAGACTTAGGAGGCTCATTAACGCTTGGCTTGCTGTAAGAAGGGGAGCTTGTTTTCGGCTTGGAGACGGGTTCTGAAACTATCTTGTTTTCGGAAATCAAGACTTGTTCCTGTTGTTCTTTCATGGCCTTTTCTTGGATGGCAATCATGGAATCCAGGTTGTGAAAAGCCATTCGTTCTTTTCTTGAAAGCTTGATTTCGGGTCGAAATATACTAATTCCCAAAAAGATGGTAATAATGGATAGAAGGCTGATTACTGCAATGCGTTCCCCTTTGTTCAACACGATAAGTCCTCTGTTGAAACTTTTCTTGCTGTTTTTCATACTACGCTATTTTAACTTCGCAAAAATATAAAAATAAATGTATATCATATATAAATATTGAAATAATATCAATTAATTCTTTTTGTGGTCCTCCATTCAAGAAATAATGATATATTTGCAAGTCCTTTAGATCGTATGAAGAAGAGTTTTATCTTGCTATTTTTGAGTGTGTTGTTGCTGCTTCCTGCAAAAGCCGCCAGTCTGCTGATTCCCATGGACAATACCCAGACGAATCACCTAAAAGCATATGGTGTTGCCTATTTCGTGCTTCAGAGGGAAGTGGAGATCAGCTGGCTGCTCAACTACAAAGGCGGAAGTTACCTGATTCCATACCATGAGATGTTTGAACGGGAGTGCAAGATGCGCAACGTCTCGTATCAAGTAATCGCTGACGCACAGGCTGATGCCATCTTGGCCCAGATTGCCGATCCTGGGGTCAATATGGATGAAATGAAGCTGCAGAAGGTTCCGCGCATTGCCGTATATGCTCCTAAAAACTCGCTTCCTTGGGATGATGCCGTGACCCTGGTACTTACATATGCAGAGATCCCTTATGATATAGTTTATGATGACGAGGTGTTGCAAGGAATGCTTCCTTCGTATGATTGGCTGCATCTTCATCATGAAGATTTTACAGGTCAATACGGCAAGTTCTGGGCGCGCTACCACAATTATCCATGGTATCAGGAAGATGTGAAGTTGCAAGAGGCAACTGCAGCCCGCTGGGGATTCAAGAAAGTGTCTCAATTGAAACTTGCCGTGGCAAAGAAGATTAGAGAATTTGTTGCAGGAGGAGGCTATATGTTCGCCATGTGTTCCGCTCCTGATAGTTTTGATATTGCTTTGGCGGCAGAAGGCTTGGATATCTGTGATTACATGTTTGATGGCGACGCAATACGACCTGGCGATCCGCAACGTCTGAATTACGACAATTGCTTTGCATTTACCGATTTTACCGTATCAACTAATCCTCAGGAATACGAGGTGTCCAATATTGATGTGCCAAACGAACGCATCAGAACTGTAAATGAAAGCAATGACTTTTTCCTTCTTTTCGACTTTTCGGCAAAATGGGATCCTGTCCCGACCATGTTGACGCAATGCCATGAGCGGCTTGTCAAGGGTTTTATGGGACAGACTACGGCTTTCCGCAAAGCATACGTCAAGCCGAGTGTGATTGTGCTAGGCGACAATGCAGCCCTGGAGGAAGACCGATACATTCATGGCAACTTCGGGAATGGCTTCTGGACTTTCCTAGGTGGACATGACCCGGAGGATTATCGGCATATGGTGGGGGATCCGGCTACTGAGCTTGACATGTATCCAAATTCCCCGGGGTATCGCCTCATTCTTAACAACATTCTGTTTCCAGCCGCTAAAAAGAAAGAGCAGAAGACCTGATTCCGCTTCCTGTTGATTTCGTTGTTCATATTTTTTTTCACTAAAAAAGGCATTATTCTTGCAAAAAATGTAATTTTGCCTTCTTATAGATAATTATATATTAAAATAAATATGAAAAGACTGTCGCTTTTATTGCTCGCATTGGGATTCACCAGTGCAGTTTTTGCCGGTCCTGTTGATGTGAATACGGCAAAAGAACTTGGACAAAAGTTTGTCCATAATACACTTGGAAAAAAATCCGCCGATCTTTCCTTGGCTTACACTCAGGCAAGTGAAGCAGGTGTAGATGCTCTTTATGTCTTTAACTATGATCAGGGTTTCGTTGTTGTAGCTGCCGACGACCGTGCTTATCCTATTCTAGGCTCTACGGAAGGTCAAGCCTTTGATATTGATCAGATCCCAGAGGGACTCCGTTACTATCTTGGTTACTATGCCCGTCAAATCCAATATGCTATTGATAATGACTTGCCTTTGGATATGGAGGTTGCTGAACAATGGTATCAGCTCGAAAAAGAGGGTGTTGTCACTTCAACGAGGATGAACACTGCCGTGAATCCCTTGCTCCTTACTTCATGGAATCAGGATTATCCATATAATTATTATGCTCCAGCCTGTAACAACTATTGGATTGGAAACCACTGTTATGCAGGATGTGTGGCATGCTCGATGAGTCAGCTGATGAAATACTGGAGCTGGCCTGAGACTGGTGTCGGAGAACATTCATACAGCACCAGCACCTATGGCGGTACCCTGTCGGCAAACTTCGGCGAAACCACCTATAACTGGGCTATTATGCCTAACCAACTTGGTTCACAGGCCAATGCTGCAGCACTGGCTGTGGCACTTTTGATGTATCACTGCGGCGTGGCTGTTGATATGGACTTTGATCCCTCCGGCAGCGGCGCTCATACCGAAGATGTGCCGCCTGCAGTGATTGAACACTTCAGATATGGTGCCTGCACCTATGTTGACAGTCGTGACGCTTATTCCAAAAAAGTTTGGGAAGACATGCTAATTGAAAGATTGGATCGCGGCATTCCGTTGCTTTATGCCGGTGCTGACAGCGATGGCGGTCATGCTTTCAATTGCGACGGTTACAATGCACAACGTTACTTCCACTTCAACTGGGGATGGAGCGGCTCCTATAACAATTACTATCAAATTGACGCATTAAACACTGGCAACGGCAGTTTCAATACCTATCAGAGGGTGGTTTTTGACATGATTCCTGATTATATCTATGATGCTCTTGTTTCACCTATTGAGACCTTGGAACTTCAGGTGTCGGATGCCATGACCAAGACAGTGAATATTTCGTTCACAGTTCCTGAGGTTTCAGAATCGGGTGCTGCCCTGACTTCCATTGAAAGTATTGTCTTGAAACGTAACGGAGCAACCCTCCATACATTCACCAATCCTCAGCCCGGAGAGGTGATTACTTATGAAGACAATGTGGATGAATATGGTGCATACGAGTATTCCATTACTGGATTGAATAATGACATGGAAGGAAAGCTGGTGACAAAGTCTGTGATTGTCGGACCAAACTGTACATGGAAAATGATTTGCACAACCACTAGTTTCCAAGGATGGAACAACGGCAAAGTGCAGGTCTTAAGCGAAAATGGTGCACTTTTCAAAGAGTTCACGATGACAAGTTCAACCCCGATGTCTGAAAAGTTCCAGATGCCCGAAGGCAACTATTCTTTGCTATGGTCTCCTTCGAATGTAGAAGTGTCTTCACTGACCATCTCCCTGAAGAACGCTTCAGGCCAACAAGTGTATAGCTTTTCCGGAAGTTCCAACCAGCTCAACGGAACGATTCACACTGGTAACAACGATTGCCAAGGATGTACTCCTCCAACGGATCTTGCTGGAGAATACTATTATGAGAGTGGAGAGTTCGGTACACGTATCACTTGGTCGTGCGACTACACACCGTCCAAGTTTAAGGTTTATAGAAGTGATGACGGGGTGGCTTATGAAGAGATTGCTACAGTTGACAATACAGTGAATGAATATGTTGACTTGGCTGCTGCTGGCGAGTATTACTATAAGGTCACCGCATACAACTCCGTTTGCGAGTCAACTCCGGCATTCACAGCTGATGGTGTTGATTATGTGTTTGTTACTGTGACTTCGGTGGGCGAACAAAACCACACTGTTGCTCTTTATCCTAACCCCGCTAACGACAAGTTTGTGGTCAGGGCCGAAGAGATCAACGAAGTGATGGTTTATGATCTCCTTGGTCAGTGCGTATATCGTTTTGAAGGCTCGACTGAGGCTTTGGAAATCAACACTGCTGCTTTTAATGCCGGTGTATATACTATCAATGTGGCAACTAATAAAGGCTTAAGCTCAACAAGGGTTGTCATTATTCACTAACTAAACTATCATCACCATGAAAAAGGCATTATTGTTTTTGATATTGTTTTTATGCGGCTTTGCTGCAAATGCAAATCCAGTTGGTCTTGAAGAAGCGCGCTCGTTGGCGCAAGGATTTGTCAGTGCGAATTTTGAGATTACACGACAGAGTTCCGCACTTGTCATGGTGTATTCCCAACCTTCTTTTTACGTTTTCAATGTCGGGGATACTGGATTTGTGATCATTTCCTCCAACGATTGTTACAGGCCAGTTGTTGGATATTCCCAAGAAGGAACATTTGATCCCAACGATATGGCTCCTGCTTTGCAGGATTATCTGGACCGGATCAACTCTTACCGTACCAGCCGCACTGATATTGCGATGCGGGAGGATGTGGCAAACGATTGGAATACCCTGAGAAATGAAGGAAAACTCGTGTCACGCTATGGTGGAAAAGAAGATGCGTTTCTGTTGGAAACCACTTGGAATCAAAACTATCCATACAACTATTGTTGTCCTGTAGCTCCTGATGGCCCTGGCGGACATGTCTATGCAGGTTGTGTGGCTACAGCTGCCGGTCAGGTGATGAAGTACTGGAATCATCCAGCTCATGGTCAGGGGAGTCATACCTATTACCCCGAAGACCATCCGGAGTATGGGCCGATTACTGTCAATTTTGGCAACACCACTTATGATTGGGATAATATGCCGAATGCTATCAGCTCTTCATCGCCAATTGAGCAGTTGGAAGCCGTTGGAACGTTGCTCTTCCATGCCGGTGTGTCTGTCGATATGAACTATAGACCCACCAGTAGTGGTGCTACTACGGGAATGCTCTGCAATAGCCTTCCTGCATATTTTTTCTATACCAATCACATGGAGCACTATTATAGAGAGTATTATTCTCGAGAGGAGTATATGGGCTTTATCGTTGAGATGATAGATTTGGGTTGGCCAATGCTTCATCGTGGGAATGGCCATGCCTATGTGCTTGATGGTTATAATGATGCCGGAATGGTTCATTTCAACTGGGGTTGGGGTGGATCGAATGATTCTTGGTTTGATTTTGATGACCATAATTATGCTGAAGGTGAGAGTGTTATCTGCAATTGTGTTCCTGCAGAGGTTTACAATGCAACACCTGATGTCCCGACCAATCTGTCAGTGGTTGCGGCTGACAACAATGAGCTTGCCGCTACTATTTCCTGGAGCAATCCCACCAAGACAATTAATAACCAGACCCTTACCAGTATTGACCAGATTGTGGTGATGAGGGGACACGATGTGGTGTATAGTGAAAACAATGTGCTTCCAGGTGCCTCCATGTCTTTTGTGGACCAAGATATTCCGCTTTTTGACGCCTATAATTATTCGGTTTACGCTGTCAGTAATGGCCAACGCGGTAAATCAGCTCTTGTGAAGGGAATCAACATCGGGCCTACCTGTCAGTGGAATTTCGTTGTTTCCTCTTCGAACTTCCAAGGCTGGCACAATGCCTATATAGTGTATTACAATGCCAGTGGAAATGAAGTTGGACGTGTGACGGTCAATTCTTCCACACCAGAGGTAAAGCATGTTGAAATGCCTTTAGGTTTTATAAGCTTGGCATGGCTGCCTTCAGATGAATCTGTGAGTTTCAATATTTCTATCAATGTCAAGGATTCAGATAACAATTCGGTTTACAGTTACTCGGGAAACATCAACTCGATGCAGGGAGGTGTCTTCTATGAAGGCAATAACAGCTGCGGTGCATCGGCTGACTGTGGGACGCCATCGGCATTGAGCTCAACGCAAGATGCAGATAATGAGACCACAATTCATCTCAGCTGGACCGGAGTGGACAATCCTGGCTATGGCTATGTTGTCTATCGCGATGATGAACCATTGCGAATGATTGTTGATGGGAGCACAGAATTTGATGATGTAAACGTGCCGCTTGGAGGGCACTGCTATCAAGTGGCGGTGCTTTGTGAAGGCGGCATGAACGGAGAAACTTCCAATATGAGCTGTGAATCATCAGGAGCTTGCCATGCACCTCGGAATATCGACTTTGAATTGATGTCTAATTATAAATGCAGGCTGGAGTGGGAACGCCCTGACCCGGATGATGGTTTGTTTGGCTATTATCTTTACAGAAAATATGGCTCGGAAGACTATGCTAGGATAAAGGTGTTGGGAGCAAATGCCACTTATTATAATGACAATACAATAGTGGAAGAAGGTGACTATTATTATCAGTTGGTTGCCTATTATAAAGACTTGGATTGTTATTCAGCTCCAGCGGCTTATAAATACAATCCAGATCAATACTACCTGCATTTTTATTATTCTGTCACAGGAACTAATGAGAGTCAGGACGGAGTGAGAGTTTATCCTATTCCCACAAAGGGGATGCTTAAGATTGAGGCGCAAGGGATGAGCTATGTCTCAGTTTGCAACCTTCTTGGACAAGTGGTTTATGAAAAGCGGTTGAGTGCTGACGAATGCTCTATCGACATGAAAGAATTTGGGAACGGGATGTTTGTGGTCAAGATCGAAACCGCTGAAGGATTCATTACAAAGAAAATATCAGTAATTGAATAATAAATTGAGTTATTAACTAAATATCAATGTACATGAAAAAGTTATTATTGTTAGCAGTAGCCGCCATTATGGGTATCGGAATGGTATCCGCTAAGTCGGTGGATGTGAATACTGCAAAAGCGCTGGGACATAAGTTCGTCCAGGCGAATTTCGAGCAGGGCAGCGCAGCTGATCTGCAATTGGTTTACACCTTTAGTAATCAAAGAGGCGAGTCGAGTCTGTACGTTTTTGATGTAGATGACAATGGATTTGTCATTGTTTCTGCAGACGATCAATTCCGTCCTATTGTTGGTTATTCAAAAGAGAACAGCTTCCATCCGGAAAACATGTCGCCAGAGTGCAGCTTCTATCTGAATTCAATTGTTATGGGAAGAGATCAGGCTAAAGGCAGCACTGTTGATCCTAACGTGGCCGCTGAATGGCAAAGCCTTGAGCGTAACGGCCGTTTGCTTTCTTACAACGGCGGTAAAGGCGTTGATTTTTTGGTCCAAACCAAATGGGACCAAAGTCCTGCCCCCTATAACAGCATGTGCCCCGCTGACCCAAACAGCCCAGGAGGTCATACTTATGTGGGTTGTGTCGCAACCGCCATGTCGCAGTTGATGAAGTATTGGAATTACCCGGAACATGGTCAGGGCAGTAATTCTTATTATTGTTATGCCAATCCTCAGGCTGGTTATCCTGGACATCCTGAATATGGCCAACAAACAGCTAATTTTGGTGCTACAACATATCATTGGGATCAAATGTTAAACTCCTATTCCTCGGGTAATTATACTCCAGAACAAGGCAGTGCGGTCTCCACGATCTGCTACCATTGCGGCGTTTCGGTGAATATGATGTATGGAAACAATGCTGATAACGGCAGTGGCGCTTTCACTGAGAGTGTTCCAACTTCAATCCAAAACTATTTCTTGTATTCGAACGCCAGTTCTCTTTTGAGCTATAATAACAATATTTCGTGGTGGAAGAATACCTTGAAAGAACAGTTTGACCTGGGTTGGCCTGTCTATTATGCTGGCGTTGATCCTGCTCCAAACGGTGGAGGTCATGCTTTTATTTGCGACGGTTATGATGACACTGACATGTTCCACTTCAATTGGGGATGGGGCGGCTCAGGTGATGGCTATTTTATTATAGGAGAGATTGATTATTATCAATCCATGCGTATTGTCGTCAATTTCGTGCCAACGGCTGTCTATAACAGCACCCCGATGGCTCCTACCAACCTCGTCGTCCATAGGACAAGTGATGTCGCTCAGGAAGCTACTATTACCTGGACGAATCCTTCAAAAACCTTGAACAATCAGTCGTTGTCCGCAATTGATCAGATTGTTATTACAAGAAACAATATTGTCATTCATACCGAAAACAACGTGACGCCAGGTGCTGCCATGTCTTTTGTTGACAATAGTGTTCCTTGCTACAGTACGTTTGAATATGCAGTCTATGCTGTCAGCGGTGAACGCAAAGGTAAGACTGCCAGGGCTTCTGAATCGTTTGGCCCGACATGTGAGTGGAAGGTCACCGCTACCGCAGCTGCAATGCAAGGCTGGAAAGGCGGCAAGATCATTGCTTATGACGGCGCCGGTAGAGAGATCACCTCTGTCACGATGACAGGTAACAATCCGACCAACCTCCCTATTAATCTCACCCTTGGAAGAGTCTCATTCTCATGGGAAACAGGTTCAGAGCCCGTAACCCTGTCGTTTAAGATTAAAGATGCTTCAGGAACGACGGTATATGATTTCCCGACCAATTCCTCCGATAGTATTCCCTCGGGATTTTTCTATACTGGCAACAATGGTTGTGGCAACACTGCCCCGACTGATATTCCAGGAGAACTTTTAGCAACAGCCGATGGCGATAACGTTGTCCTGTCCTGGAATGATGCAGCTAAAACAGATTTCGGAGTAAATATTTATCGTGACGGATTCTTGTGCGGATTGTCTCAAACCAATGAGTTTGTGGACCTGCTTCCTGGACTTGGTGGACACTGCTATCAAATCTGCTTCCTGACTGAGGGAGGTGAATCACCTTTGTCAAATGAAGCCTGTACAACGGTAGGCGAAGGTTGTGATCCTGGTACTGATCTTTGGGTGGAGTTGCAACCTGGTGGACAACCAGTCGTTTCTTGGGAACGTCCCGAAGTGACAGATGGCCTTTCTGGATTCTATGTTTATAGAAAAACTAGTAATGAAGATTATAAGAGAATTAAGGTCTTGGGCGCTAACAAGAAAGAGTTTATTGATTATACTGCTTCCGAAGAGAATACTTGGTATTATTATAAAGTGTTGACTTATTACAAGGACATATCATGTCTCTCAGCTCCGATTAAGGCTAGATATGGTAATGAGTACTATGTGAAAGTGTTTTATTCGGTCACTGATGTGAACGATGTGCTTGCCAACAAAGTTGCTGTTTATCCGAATCCTACCCACGACGACTTCACTGTCGAGGCTGAAGGCCTGCAACGTGTGATGGTTTACAATACCCTCGGACAAATGGTTTATAACCAGGCTTGCGAAGGCGATGCCGTGACAATAAACCTCGGCAACGTCGAGTCCGGCATCTATATGGTAAAGGTTCTTTGCAACGAAGGCGAAACTGTCAGAAAGATTTCGGTGATTAGATAAGAAGTCAGAAGACAGAAGACAGAAGACAGAAGGCGGAATCCAGTTCGGATCCCGCCTTCTTTTATTCTTACTTCTTACTTCTTACTTCTTACTTCTTACTTCTTACTTCTGTCTTCTATCTTCTTTCCCAAACCTCAAACCTGTAAGAGTAATCCACCTGCGGGTCGTCGTCAATCACCTGAAGGTCGATGAGATCCCAGTTTTCGAAGTTGATGTAGGGGAAATAAGTGTCGGCCTCGAATTCCTTGTCGAGACGGGTGAGATAAAGCCTGTCGGCTTTGGGCAGGAACTGCTCGTAGATGCTGCCACCACCCATGATGAATACTTCCTCTTCGTCCTCCACCATCTTCAGGGCTTCAGGGATGGAAAGGGCGAGTTCGAAGTTTTCCGGGGCTTCATCCAAACGGTCGGAGATGATGATGTTGCGCCGGTTGGGCAGGGCTTTTTGTCCCGGGAGCGACAACCATGTGTTGTGTCCCATGATGACGCAGTGGCCCAAAGTCACTTCCTTGAAGTGCTTGAGGTCGTTGCTATTGTGCCAGATTAGCTGGTTGTTGATGCCGATGGCGCGGTTCTTGGCCATCGCTACTATGATAGATAATGTCATAACTTTTATCTTTTATCTCTTATCTTTTATCTTTTATCTAAATCGAAACCTCTCCCTTAATCGCCGGCCATGGATCGTAGTTCTCCAATTTAAAATCTTCATATTTAAACTCAAATATGTCTTTCACTTCAGGGTTGATTCTCATTGTGGGTAAGGGCCTGGGAGTCCTCTGCAGCTGGGTTTTCACCTGCTCGATGAGGTTGTTGTAGATGTGCACGTCGCCGAAGGTATGGACGAATTCTCCAGGCTGGAGGTCGCACACCTGGGCCATCATCATGGTCAGCAGGGCGTAGGAGGCGATGTTGAACGGCACCCCTAGGAACACGTCGGCGCTGCGTTGGTAGAGCTGGCAGGAGAGTTTGCCGTTGGCCACATAGAACTGGAAAAACGCATGGCACGGTGGCAATGCGGCTTTTCCGGCAGCGACGTTGGCGGCGAAGTCCTTTTCATGTTCGTCAGGCAATACGCTGGGATTCCATGCTGTCACGATATGGCGGCGGCTGTTGGGGTTCTCCTTGATGCTCTTCACCACCTCGGCGATCTGGTCGATGCCCTCGTTGTTCCAGTTACGCCACTGGGCGCCATACACTGGACCGAGGTCGCCGTTGGCATCGGCCCACTCATCCCAAATCGACACCTTGTTGTCGTGTAGATACTTGATGTTGGTGTCGCCACTCAACAGCCATAGCAGTTCGTGGATGATGGACTTCAGGTGGGTCTTTTTGGTGGTCACCAAAGGGAAGCCTTCCGAGAGGTCAAACCGCATCTGGTAGCCGAACACGCTGATGGTGCCAGTGCCTGTGCGGTCGCCCTTTTGGATGCCGTGGTCGAGGATGTATTGAAGTAAGTCCAGATATTGTTTCATAATAGTGAGGAGTGAGGAGAAATACCCCGTTAGGGGTTAAAGCTCGGTAGCAGAGCGGTTAGGCCTTTTCGGGGGTGTGTTTGTATTTGAACAAGAAGGCGAACAGGATGCCGACGACCAGGGCGAAGGCAGCGAACACATACCAGGCGGTGGACCAGCCACCCATCACGTTGAAGCTCGGGTCGGTAGAGGCGGGGTTGAACACGAAATGGTTCACCACTGCCTGTGCGCAGAACGAGCCGATGGTGGCACCCAAGCCGTTGGTCATCATCATGAACACGCCTTGTGCGCTCGAGCGGATGCTCTCGTTGGTGTTTTGCTCCACGAAGAGTGAGCCGCTGATGTTGAAGAAGTCGAAGGCCACGCCGTAAACGATCATGGAGAGGATCAACAGCACCAGACCGAATCCGGTGGGGTTGCCTGCGCCGAGGAAGAAGAAGCGGAGCGCCCAAGCCACAAAGGCGATGAGCATCACCTTCTTGATGCCGAATCTCTTGAGGAAGAAAGGAATCAACAAGATACACAGCGTCTCAGAGACCTGCGAGATGGAGGAGAGGAACACGTTGTTCTTCACGGCAAAGGCGTTGGCGTATTGTGGATCGGCACCGAAAGCATCGAGGAATGGGGTGGCGAAGCCGTTCGTCACCTGCAGGCACATGCCCAGCAGGAATGAGAAGATGAAGAACACGCACATCTTGCCGTCCTTGAACAGCGAGAAGGCGCGCAGACCGAAGGTATCCACGAACGACGAGCCTTTGGCGGTCTTGTTGACTGGGCAGTTGGGCAGTGTGAAGGCATAGAAGCCGAGGATGATACCCCAGGCGGCCGACACGAACAGCTGCATGTAGTTGTCCTTAAACCCAGTGAAGTTCACGATCCACATGGAGAGGATGAAGCCGATGGTGCCGAACACACGGATAGGAGGGAAGGCCTTCACCGTGTCGAGGCCCGCTTGTGTCAAGGCGTTATATGAAACGGAGTTGCCCAAGGCGATGGTTGGCATAAAGAAGGCCACGCTTAGCGCATACCAGGGGAAGATCTGTCCGAAGGTGACGTCGTTGCCGTATTTATAGCCCATGTAACCCGCCAGCGCCATGAAGATAGCGGCCAGGAAATGGCAGATGCCCAGCATCTTTTGGGCCGGCACCCAGCGGTCGGCAATGATGCCGATGAGGGTGGGCATAAACAGTGACACAATGCCTTGGATGGCGAAAAACTTTCCGATGTGGGCGCCCATGCCGATACGGCCAAGATAAATGCCCAACGAGCAGAGATAAGCTCCCCATACAGCAAAGATGAGGAAGTTCATCACAATCAGTCTGAATTTGATACCTTTCATATTTTTGAGAATTTAGAAGACAGAATTAAGAAGGAAGAATTACATTTTACCATTAATCAAATCGCGGAGCTCGGCGGCTTTTTCGTAGTTTTCCTCTTCGATGGCTATCTGGAGCAACTTCTTCAACTGATCGACACTGAGGTTGTCAAAGTTGTTCAGGTTGTCTTCGAACACCTCCTCTGGTTCAGTTGGGACCGTCGTATCGGTGTTTTCGATTTCCTCCATCTCGATGCCTGCCTCGTTCATCACGTTCTCGTAAGCGGAGATAGGGCAGTTGAACCTGACCGCCAAAGCGATGGCGTCTGACGGCCTGGCATCGATCATGGTGATGTCGTCGCCTTGTTTGCAGACGAGCATGGCATAAA
This sequence comes from uncultured Bacteroidia bacterium, assembly GCA_902800965.1. Taxonomy (GTDB): domain Bacteria; phylum Bacteroidota; class Bacteroidia; order Bacteroidales; family F082; genus Limimorpha. The sequence continues at coordinate 101,003 of CADCGK010000003.1, forward strand.
ACACACCTTCCAGGAAGCGGGTGATGACTACCTCCATCAGGTCCACGCCATAGTTTCCCGCGAACTTCTTGAAAAGGTCATGGGTGAGGGGACGCGATGGCTGGTTGCCTTCTAGGCCCAAGGCGATGGCTTGTGCTTCGCCGCCGCCGATGACGATGGGCAGACGCCGCATGGAGTGCTTGTCGCCAAGAATCAAGACGTAAGCCCCGCTAGAGGACTGGCTGTATAATAGCTCTTTGATTTCTAATGTGATCTTGTTCATTTTCAATGCAATGGCAAAGAATAAAACCTTCTTCCCTTCAAAGGACAAAAGTAGATACATTTCCCGAGATTTCCAAGAAAAAACTGGAATGGGCAATTTTTTTAAAAAATGTTTTTAATTTATAGGAATACTCCCTACCTTTGCATGCTTTAAATGATGAAAATTGATAAATCTTAAATCTTTAAATTACTAGTATTTATGAGTCTATCTATCGTTTATTGGGTGTTAGCTGCCTCTATTTTGGCGCTGGCATTTGCTTTCTTCTTCTACAAGTCGATGATGAAGGAAGAGGAAGGCACCGATTTAATGAAGAAGATTGCAGCGCACGTCCGTAAAGGCGCTATGGCTTACCTGAAGCAACAGTACAAGGTGGTCATCATCGTCTTTATCGTGCTGGCGATCATTTTCTTCGTCATGAGTCTGTTCCATTTGCAGAACGGCATCGTTTGGTTTGCCTTCTTGACGGGTGGTTTCTTCTCTGGCTTGGCGGGCTTCTTCGGCATGAAGACGGCCACCTACGCTTCAGCCCGTACGGCCAATGCGGCTCGTAGAAACCTGAACAGTGGTCTGAAGGTCGCTTTCCGTTCCGGTGCTGTGATGGGTCTCGTCGTCGTGGGTCTTGCCCTGCTCGACGTGTCCGTGTGGTTCCTGGTCCTGAAAGGCACCAAGCTCCTTGAGATGGTGGGCGCTCAGGCCGACCTCGTGACGATCACCACCACCATGCTGACCTTCGGTATGGGTGCCTCCACGCAGGCTCTGTTTGCCCGTGTGGGTGGCGGTATCTACACCAAGGCTGCTGACGTGGGCGCTGACCTCGTCGGTAAGACCGAGTACAACATCCCTGAGGATGACCCGCGTAACCCTGCCACCATCGCCGATAACGTCGGTGACAACGTCGGTGACGTTGCCGGTATGGGCGCTGACCTCTATGAGTCCTACGCTGGTTCTATCCTGGCTACCATGGCTTTGGGTGCCTCTGCCTTTGCCACAGCCGCTACACAAAGCGCTGCCGGTGAGGCCATGCAGCTGAAAGCCGTGTTCGCCCCGATGCTGATCGCTGCTGCTGGCGTGCTCCTTTCATTAATAGGTATCTTCCTGGTCCGCACCAAAGAGAACGCTGGCATGAAACAGCTGCTGGGCGCTCTGAGCCGTGGCACCAATACCGCTGCCGTCCTGATTGCCGCTGCTACTTTCGGCATCATGTATTTCCTCTTTGGAAAAGAGACTGGCGACTATGCCAACATGTGGTGGCAAACATCACTCTCCGTGGTCGTTGGACTGCTGGCTGGTGTGATCATCGGAAAGGCTACTGAATACTACACTTCTCAAAGCTACAAGCCCACCCAGAAGGTGGCTGAGAGCTCCAAGACAGGTCCCGCTACCGTGATCATCTCCGGTCTGGGTCTGGGTATGCTCTCTACCGCCATCCCGGTCATCACCGTGGGTGTGGCTATCGTGCTTGCTTACCTCTGCGCCAATGGCTTCCATATCGAATTCACCGCTGTCAACCTCTCAAGAGGTCTTTACGGTATCGGTATCGCCGCTGTGGGTATGCTTTCCACACTGGGTATCACCCTGGCTACTGACGCTTACGGTCCTATTGCCGACAACGCTGGCGGTAATGCCGAGATGAGCGGCCTCGATCCTGAGGTCCGTAAACGTACTGACGCTCTCGACGCTCTTGGCAACACCACCGCTGCTACCGGTAAAGGTTTCGCCATCGGTTCCGCCGCTTTGACGGCTCTCGCTCTGCTGGCTTCCTACGTCGAAGAGATCAAGATCGCCTTGCTGCGTGTCGGTGAGGCAACGTTGGATCTTGGTGAAAGAGTGGTCAACACGGCTCAAGCTTCGTTGATCGACTTCATGGAGTTCTACCAAGTGAACCTGATGAACCCCGTCGTTCTGGTGGGTATCTTCATCGGCGCCATGATGGCCTTCGTGTTCTGCGGTATGACGATGAACGCTGTGGGTCGCGCCGCCCAGAAGATGGTTGAAGAGGTACGCCGTCAGTTCAGCACCATCAAGGGTATCCTTGAAGGCCATGCCGAACCCGACTACGAGCGTTGCGTTGCCATCTCCACCAAGGGCGCTCAGCATGAGATGCTGGTTCCTTCGATCTTGGCAATCCTCGTCCCGATCCTCACCGGTCTGATCCTCGGTGTTCCTGGTGTCCTCGGTCTGTTGATCGGCGGTCTTGCCACCGGCTTTGTGCTGGCTGTCTTCATGGCCAACTCAGGCGGTGCTTGGGACAATGCCAAGAAGTATGTCGAAGAAGGTAACTTCGGCGGCAAAGGCTCTGACAACCACAAGGCTACCGTCGTTGGCGACACCGTCGGTGACCCGTTCAAAGACACGTCAGGTCCTTCGCTGAACATCCTCATCAAGCTGATGAGCATGGTGAGCATCGTGATGGCCGGTCTTACGGTTACCTGCCATCTGCTGTAACGCTATTGACGCCTTGCGTTATTGCAAGGTATATAGCCACGCTTCGCGTCATTGCGAGGCCTTGGGCCGAAGCAATCCAACCTGAATGATCAAAGCTATTACGTGTCAGGTTAGATTGCTTCGGTCGTTCCTCCCTCGCAATGACGCAAAGCGAATACCTCAACTTTCACCTCTAACCTCTAACCTTTCACCTCCCAATGGACTCCCTACCCGCATTATTCTCCGACCTAGCATTGATTCTCGTTACCGCAGGCGTGACCACCGTTATTTTTAAATGGTTGAAACAACCGGTCGTGCTGGGCTACATCATCGCTGGCTTCTTGATTGGCCCCAATTTCGAATGGTTCCCGGTCATCAACGACCACACCAGTGTGGAGACTTGGAGCGAGATCGGCATGGTGTTCATGCTGTTCGGTATCGGACTGGAATTCAGTTTCAAGAAGCTAAAGAAGGTAGGAGGGACGGTGGGCATCACCGCTTTGACCGAGCTGGTGACGATGTGCCTGGTGGGTTTCGTGCTGGGAAAGATCCTGGGATGGTCGCAGATGGACTGCATCTTCCTGGGTGCCATGCTCTCCATCTCATCCACGACGATCATCGCCAAGGCTTTCGAGGACATGAAGCTATACCGCGAGAAGTTCAGTGGCAATGTCATCGGTGAGTTGGTGGTGGAAGACCTGGAGGCCGTTTTGCTCATGGTCATCCTTTCCACCTTGGCGGTGAGCAAGACATTTGACGGCATGCAGCTGCTTTACAGCATGCTCAAGTTGGGATTCTTCTTGCTGATTTGGTTCATCGGAGGCATCTTCCTGGTGCCCACGGTACTGCGTTGGTCCAGGAAATTCATGTCGGAGGAGACGCTGACGGTGTTTGCCGTTGGCCTTTGCTTCCTCATGGTTGTGCTGGCCAACCTCGCCGGATTCTCTTCCGCTTTAGGCGCTTTCATCATGGGTTCCATCTTGGCTGAGACGCTTGAGGCGGAGATGATCCATAAGCTGACCACGCCTATCAAAAACCTCTTTGGAGCCGTTTTCTTCGTCTCCGTGGGTATGATGGTGGATCCTCAGATTTTGGTCAATTATTGGTGGCAGATTCTGGTCATCACCATCGTGTTGCTCATCTTCAAACCGTTGAGCAATGTGGTGGGTCGCTTGATCGCCGGTTTGGGCTTGAAACAAGCCGTCCAAGGCGGTTTCTGCTTCAGCCAGATCGGTGAGTTCTCCTTCATCATCGCTACGTTGGGTCTTAGCTATGGAGTCATCGACGAGTTCCTGTATCCCATCATTGTCTCGGTTTCCATCATCACCACTTTCCTCACGCCTTACGCCATCAAGGCGGCGCTTCCGACCTATCGTTGGCTTAGCGGTCGCATTCCCCATCAGTGGTTGAGCCATCTTGAAAACAAGGATAGCGGCATCAAGGTGAAGAGCGGCCAAAAGGTGAGTATGGCCAGTTTCATGGGACGTCAGTTCAAGCATATCATCATCTATGTCGCCATCGTGATTGCGGTGTTGTTCCTCTGTTTCTGGGGCGGTTCCGTCATCATGGACTATGTGCCGGGTATTTGGGGCAATGCCATCAGCGCTGCCATTACGCTGGTGCTGGTTTCGCCATTCCTTTGGGCGATCGGATTCAGGCACACTTTGGTGAAGACCACGCAGAAGCTGATGGAAAACAGTCGATTCAACAAGACTACGATACTGTCGATCTTCATCATCCGTTTCATCATCGTGTGGGTGGTCGCCACCTCAGTGATGCGTCATTACTTCGATGCCAATTTCTGGTCGCATCTTGGCATTGGAGCGCCGTATTACCGTATGATCAATATCGGAATGGCCTTGGTCTTTACCATCCTGCTCCGTGTGTTGAGTCCCGCGATGAAGTTCCACAAGCGTATTGAAGAGCGCTTTACAGAGAACCTTAACAAGCGGCAGTCGTCGCAGGTGTTTGCCATCCCAGAGATCCTGCAAGAGAACTGCCATTTGCAGAAGATGACCCTCAGCCCCGATAGCGTCTATGCCGGCAAGCTGATCAAGGAGACCGATTTCCGCGACAATTACAATGTGAGCGTGGTCAGCGTGGAACGCGGCAAGCAACTTTTCGAGTTGCCCAAGTCCGACTTCCAGTTGTATCCTTTTGATAAGATCACTTTTGTGGGCCATGAGGACCATCTCCGTCTGCTGTTGGGCAGGGTGGAGGCCTTCGACGATGCCTTGATCCAGGAGCATGAGGAGAGCGATGTGGATATGTATAAGGTCGAGGTGCTGCCCGACAGTCCTTTTGTCGGTGTCGCCTTGATGGATTCAGGCTTGTCCGATAAATATGAGGCCATGATCATCGCCATCGAGCGTGAAGGTCAGTTTATCTTGAACCCTTCTGCCAAGATCAAGTTCCAGCCCTACGATTTGGTTTGGTTCGTAGCCCAAAAATCCAAAGCAGAAATCTTAATTAATAGTGAGGAGTGAGGAGTTAGGAGTGAGGAGTACCAATAAAGAAACAAAAAGAGTTATGGGGGAGAAGGGAACAGTAAAAGATAAAAGCAGATTGTTTGCTATCGACATAATCAATCTATATAAGAGGCTTTCTGAGAGTAAAAAAGAATATGTGCTCTCGAAACTCCTCACTCCTCACTCCTAACTCCTCACTATCATGATCGTCTGTATTGCCGAAAAGCCGTCCGTAGCGCGTGACATCGCGAAAGTGCTGGGTGCCACCCAGTCACACGATGGCTATATGGAAGGCAACGGTTATCAGGTGACTTGGACTTTCGGTCACCTCTGCACCTTGAAGGAACCCCATGACTACACGGACCAATGGAAGGCTTGGGCCTTGACGCGTCTGCCGATGATCCCGCAGCGGTTCGGCATCAAGCTGATTGCTGATAAAGGGGTTGAAAAACAATTCAAGATCATTGAATCCCTGTTCCAGAAAGCCGACGAGATTGTGAACTGCGGCGATGCTGGCCAGGAGGGCGAGCTGATCCAGCGTTGGGTGATGCAGAAGGCACAGGTGAAGTGCCCTGTGAAACGCCTTTGGATCTCTTCGTTGACCGAGGAATCCATCCGCGAGGGCTTCAAAAACCTGAAAGACCAGTCGGATTACCAATCCCTTTACGAGGCGGGCTTGTCGCGTGCCATCGGCGACTGGCTGCTGGGCATGAACGCTACGAGGCTCTATACGTTGAAATATGGCCGTAACCGACAGGTGCTGTCCATCGGCCGAGTCCAGACCCCGACTCTGGCGCTGATCGTAAGGCGTTATCAGGAGATACAGAACTTCAAGCCCGAGGCCTATTGGGTGCTGTCAACGGTTTATCGCGATACTACCTTTACCGCCACCAAAGGCAAATACGGATCGGTGGAAGACGGACAAAAGGACCTGCAAAGCGTTGAAGGGAAGGAGTTCACCGTAACCGATATCGAAACCAAGAAAGGCAAGGAGGCACCGCCGAAGCTTTACGACTTGACATCGTTGCAGGTGGAATGCAACAAGAAATACAATATGTCGGCCGAGCAGACCCTACAGACCATCCAGAGCCTCTATGAGAAGAAATACACGACCTATCCCCGTGTCGATACCACCTATCTGAGCGACGACATCTATCCGAAATGTCCCAGTATCCTTGCCAAGCTTACCAACTATTCAGAGTTGACGGCGCCGTTGGCAGGTAAGAAGCTAGCCAAGAGCAAGAAGGTGTTCGACAACAGCAAGGTCACCGACCACCATGCCATCATCCCGACGGGTGTGGTGCCGCAAGGCCTGTCGTTTGCCGAAGAAAAGGTCTATGACGAGGTGTGTCGCCATTTCATCGCGGTGTTCTATCCCGACTGCCAGTTTGCCACCACCACAGTGTTAGGCAAGGTGGAGGACGTCGAGTTCAAGACCTCTGGTAAGCAGATCCTGGAGCCTGGATGGCGTCTCGTTATTAGAAGTCAGAAGACAGAAGAAGAGAAGACAGAAGACGGAAGTCAGAAGACAGAAGAGGAGAAGACTTTACCGATCTTCACCAAAGGCGAACACGGTCCCCAAAAGCCCCAGCTGGCAGAGAAATGGACCACGCCTCCGAAGCCTTACACTGAAGCCACTTTGCTGCGCGCCATGGAAACGGCCGGCAAGCTCGTCGATGATGAGGCCCTCCGCGAGGTGATGAAGGAGAACGGCATCGGCCGTCCTTCCACGCGTGCCGCCATCATCGAGACCTTGTTCAAGCGCAACTATATCAAAAAGGTACGGAAGAGCCTTGAGCCTACCCCCACGGGCATTGAGCTCATCGGCCTCATCCACGAGGAGTTGCTGAAGAGTGCCGAGTTGACTGGCATTTGGGAGAAGAAGCTCCGCGAAATCGAACAACACAAATATGACGCCCGCCAATTCCTTGAAGAGCTGAAGCAGATGGTCACAGAGATCGTCACCACGGTGATGCTCGTCGGACAGCCCTGTCCGCAGTGCGGCAAAGGCCGTATCATCAAAGGCAAGACCGCTTTCGGCTGTTCCGAGTGGAAGAACGGCTGCAGCTGGAGGAAGGCGTTCTGATTCTTTTTTTGTTGTGAATCACTTGCGGTTTTCAGATATATTGATTATTTTTGCACGGTAAAATAACAAAAACGACTATTATGGAAGAGTATGAGCAGAAAGAAAAAGCAGAAAGCGTCGCCAAAGAACCTGAAGCCGTGTACGAACCTGTCATGGACTTGGAAGAAATAATTGGTATCGCAGACAACGAATTTGATATTGACGACTATTACGAGAAACACAAAGAAGAAATCGAAGTAGCTTACGAGAGACTCCGAAATGATAACACTAATGCTCCGGAAGGCTACTACACTTTAAAAGAGTTTGATGAATTATTGAAACAAAAACTCAGAGAAGCCTATGCGTCGCTACAAAGTCATTCTTGATTCTCAAGCTATGGCTTCAATTGACTCTTTGGTGGATTTTATAAAAAGTTAAGCTATTGCGCTTCAATTTTCCCTTTAAGCAGTTTCCAAACCGCCCGCAAAATTCATCCCGAAGCCAAGACGTTATCTATCATGAAACACCGCTGGACGGTGGTTTTTCATATTGATGGTGATTATGTCGTTGTTGACAGGATTTTTCCTTCTAATACGATGGCAGAGTGATTCAGAGAAAGACGAATCTCGCCTTTCAAATTTCTTTCATGTCTAGATAAAAAACAAACACACTCCAATAACACTGATTATTGCTCCCACTACCTCGCGTAGCGTCACTTTCTGATGGAAGAGAAGGGCTGCTGGGGCGATGATGAGGACAGGGGTAAGGGCGAAGAGCGTCTGGGCGATGCCCGCTGAAGTGAATTGGGTGGCCAAGAGGGAGGCACTGACCCCGATGAAGGGTCCAAAGATGGTGGAGGCCAGCACGCACCACATCGCCTTGCGGTCGCTCAGGGCGTGGCGTAGCTTTGTCAGGCCGTCTTTGTTGAATAGCACCAAGGCCAAGAAGAAGCCTGCCAGCCCGATATAGGCACGTATGGTGGTGGCGGCGAATGACATGCTGACGCTCACTGGCAGTTGCAGCACGGCATTGTCGAAGACCGCATCGCTAGAGATGCCTGCGGCGGTAAGGGCAGCGTCATAATGCGTCAGTCCGCCTTTGCTGAGCACCAGGCCGAAGCCCTGACAGATGCCTGCCATCGCGGCGAAGAAGATGCCTTTCTTCGGCAGCTTGAAGTGGATGCCGTGCTGGTGGGTGTCGTCGTTTTTCGACAGGATCGACAGGGCGATGCCGCTCAGGGTGACCACCATGCCGACGATGGCGATGGGGCGCATCTGTTCGCCGAGGAGCAGCCGTCCAGTAATCGCTGCGGTGGGTGCCGAAAGCGTCATGAAAAGCTGCCCAAAGCGCGATCCGATGTGGATGTAACCCTGCATCAGACAATAGTCGCCGATGACATAGCCCACCACGCCCGAGAGCAGCAGCCACGTCCAGGTGCTGGCGTCGGCATAGCGTGGGTAAGGCACGCCCATCACCAGCCACAGCGTGACGCACAGGAACACGAGCGACATCGTCATGCGGATGGTGTTGAACGGCAACGACCCCATGCGTTTGGAGCCCACCTCCGCAAACAGCGCGGTGGCGGTCCACGATAGGGCGACGCCCAACGATATCAATTCACCGACAAACATTTCGGGGGCAAAGGTAATAATACTATTCCTTAGTAGCTTTGTGAACAGGAATCATTTCATACATTTATAGGCCTATTTCGTACATTTCAACCAAATTCATAACTTTGCATTGCAGACTAGTTGCTACCTTTGCCTCGCCATGCTGAAGAAGTATCTGATCATATCAACCACCACCGACTTGGTGCGCATCGCTCCCGAGAGGATCGTGTTTATCTCGTCGGACGGGAACTACTGCAACCTCGTTCAGTCTGACAACGAGACGAGAATGCTGACGTTCCAGCTCGGACAGGTGGAGAGTATGATACGTGAACAGCTTGGCACGGAAGGCCTCCAATTCATCAGGATTGGTCGGGGCCTGATCATCAACCGCAACTATATCTATTACATCAATATCCAGAGCCAGAAGCTCATCCTTTCCGATGTGGCACGCTTCACCCATACCGTGTCGGCATCGAAGGAAGCTTTGAAACAGCTAAAGGAGTTGATCGAGAAGGAGGCAAAGGAATGAAAGAAATCAATGAAATAAGAGACGATGAGATCCGCGTCATCGGCGAGGAGAAGCAACCCAAGCCGCAAGGCTGGAGATGGTTGCTGCTCTTGTTGGCGGGCATCATCGTCGGCGTCATCATTTGGCAAGTATGGCCATCCAAGCCTGAACCGCCAGTTGAAGACCCGGAACAAGGCGTTTTCGAGCCCTCGAAGCCTACGGTAGAGCAACCTGTTGTGAAACTGCCTTTGGCTAAGGCCGAGGATACAGGACGCGCTTTCGTTGAGATGGCTGACACCGTCATCAACGACATTCCGATGCGGCTTTATATTCCACATCAAGTGAGTCTGAGCCTGCATTTGGGACCGATCGACAAAAAGGACAAGGGCATCATCTTTACCGCCCAGGCAGCCGACATCCGAGCTGACAATGGCGGCATCGTGGGTGCCTTCGTGCTGAAAGGCGAGCCGAAAGCATGGGGCCTCTCCAAGAAAGGCTACTGCGCCATCATCAACGATACGGTGACGGTGGGAGTGGCCGACAATTCGCCCCTTTTTGAAGAAGCCACGGAGAAGAGCGGCTATTTCTTCCGCCAGTTCCCCTTGGTGGATAACGGGAAGCTGGTTGAAAACGAACAGAAGGGCAAATCGGTGCGCAGGGCCCTCTGTGTCCGTAACGGAGAACTCTTTACCATGGAAACGCTCACTCAGGAATCGTTCCACGACTTCGCCCAAGCTTTGGTGGATCTGGGGGTGGACAATGCCATCTATCTGGTCGGTGCCAACGCCTACGGCTGGGCCACCGATTCCGAAGGCCAACGCCATGAGTTCGGCGACCCCAATCCCAAGACCAGTAAGAAGTGGAGGAATATCAACTATCTGGTGATGCGAGAAAAATAGTTGCGGAATTTCAGAAAAAGTTTTAGCTTTGCAAAACACAAACAGTAATCATGTCACTAACAAAGGAATCTATATTGAAATCGATAGTGGCTCTAGGTTCGAAGGTATTACCCCAAGGGGCTAGGCTTATTCTGTTCGGTTCGCAGGCGCGTGGCGATGCGCATGATGAATCCGACTGGGATTTACTTATCCTTCTTAATGATGACCAATCTAAAGGCGATGTCTTTGGCGACTATGGCTATCCGTTTGTGGAGCTGGGCTGGGAATACGGCACTTATTTCAGTCCAAAAATCTATACCTATTCGGAATGGGCCGGTCGAAAAGGAACGCCGTTTTATGAAAACATCAACAAGGAAGGAGTAGCATTATGCTGACTGAAGATGAAAAGAAAGCTTTGGTAGCCAACAAAGTTAGACGTTCAAGGGAAACTTGGTCAGAGACGAAAGGCATCATTGAGGATGGGTATTGGTATGCTGCTGCCAATAGGATGTATTATGCCTGTTATTATATGGTTTCGGCGTTGCTACTTAAAATCGGTCAAAGTTCCCATACCCATGGTGGTACCATAGGGTTATTTGGTCTCCATTTTGTAAAATCAGGGATTGTTTCCTCCGAATTAGGTAAATTCTACAGCGAATTGTTTGAACTCAGACAAACCGGAGATTACGACGATTGGAAAGTGGTGACTGAAAACGACATTATGCCAATGGTTCCCACCGCAGAAGTTTTTCTTGAAACCATAGAGAAACTTATCAAGGAAGACGGTTATCTTAATATTTACGAAATTCCTTCCTGAAGAACATTTCATACACCTTATAGACATTTCATACAGAACCCCGAAAAACGCTTGGTCAGCTTTTCGGGGTCCTTTATTTTTGTGTCGTAAATATAACGAGACAGTACCAAGATTATGAAACTGCAACCTTTTTTCATGGCGTTGCTGATGCTGGTCGGGGTCGGATGTTCGCCGACCCCGCAAGCGGAAAACCAGCAGGATGGGAAAAACGAAACGGGACACGTTCCAGGCAATGGCATCTATTATTGGAAGACAGTCTTTGAATTGAATGACACAGAACGAAGTTTCCTAACGGAACATCAAGTGAAACGATTGTACCTGCGCTTTTTCGACGTAGTGCCTTCCGATCCGAACACCACCTCCAACTACCATATAAACTACGAGGCGGTGCCCAGTGCCAATTTGTTATTCCACGATCCGATGCCCGAAGGGTTGGAAATCGTGCCGGTGGTATATATCATCATTGAGGCGCTGCGATTGATCAATAGCTCTCTTAACGACTATTCCAAACTGATTGTTGAACGGATCCTCAACATGGCCGACTTCCATGATCTGGGGGTCATCCACGAAGTGCAACTCGACTGCGATTGGACCCAGCAGACCCAAGAAGGCTATTTCAGGTTGTGCGAGGCGGTGAAGGACCAATTGAAGCCCTACGGCATCCGGCTAAGTTGCACTATCCGGTTGTGGCAGCTGGCATGCGCCTGTCCGCCTGTCGATCGTGGCGTGCTGATGCTTTACAATACGGGTAGTATCACCAATCCCAATACCAGTAACGCCATCCTTGACCTTAACGATGTGAAAGCCTATCTAAAAGGAAAGCCCTACGGTTTGCCATTGGACTTCGCTTATCCCACCTATAGTTGGTACGTGTGGTTCCGCGACAACACCTACATGGGCTTGTTCCACCAGCGGCCTGACAATGATACGTTGGTCAAGACTGGCGATGTGCTTCGTCATGAACAAGTCAGTTTCGGTGAGCTACGTGCATTGGATAGCCTGGTTCGTCTGAAACTGCCGTCCGACAGTGCCTCCGTTATTCTTTACCATCTTGACTCCGCTAACCTTTCAAACTATACCTCCGATGAGATACGCCAGATTTATCGTTGCCATTAGCTTCCTGTGCTTTGCAAACGCTGTTTTTGCATGTGGTCCTTTCGTCTATTCTCCATCAGAATACTATCTGTTCCATCTTGTCGATCTGCCCGATGGCTCTGACGGCGTTTTCAATCCCAATAGCAGGGAAAACTGCCTGCTATGGCAACAGCAATCTTCTTCGACCATCCCGTTGGACGACATCTATCAGGTGGTGTATAAATACAAATTGGAAACCTTGGAGGCCTTGAAATCGGGGAAGATTCCTCCCGAGGTGAGAGCCAACAAGATGGCCAGATGGCTGGGCAGTCGAGAAGGCAAGGAAGCGTTGAACTTCTTGATCTTAGCCAAAAACTGCGAATGGCTGCGGAGTGAGTTCATTTCGCCCTGGTATTATCCCTCGAAGAAAGATCCCGTCAAGTATTCTCTCAACGAGGTTGCCGAGATGGCTCGCCAAAAAGCCAACCACTACGAATTTGGCGACCGTTATGCGCTGCAGGCGGTTAGGGCGATGACAACCCTCATGCAGTATTCGGACATCATCAGTTTCTGGAATTCGATCGAGAAGGACATCCCTGAAGGCTTCTTGCGATGGATGATCTTGTCGTATGTGGCGGGAGCTTACGTCCACCTTGATGATGTCGAAGAGGCCAAAAGATGTTATAAAGAAGCCAACGACTTGGTTGGACTGTTGGCGTGCGATCTGCGATATCAGCCCGGGATGAGCAGGGTAGAGGAGATGGAGCTGCTTTACGAGAGCTACCCCGACTGTCCTAAGTTCCGAAAGGATCTTTGGGAGGTCTTGGGACGGATTGAGCCCAACCGTGATTGGGAGGATGATGAGCAATGGGCATGGAGGGGTGATGATAGAGAGGAGATCGTTCAATTGGCTGCCCTCTGCGACAAAGTGCTGGACGGAGACCAGCCAGCAGACAAAGCGATGTGGGCATACGCGGCCACATACATTGCCCATCTGAGGGGAGACGACAAGCAGGCCGATCGTTATTTGAAGTTAGCTGAAAGTACCGTCAAGGATCGGAATCTTGCCGATGCCATCAAAGTGATGAGGATCTTCATTGATGCCCAGATCTGCAAATACGATAAAGCCTACGAGCAGAAGATTTTTGGACAGTTGCGATGGATGCAAGGGATGATAGAGGATAACCTAGATGGGGAAATAGCCAAGGGATTCCGCTTCTACCAATTGGCTGACAATTACAGCTACTATTATTGGAATGATGCGATGCGTTGCGTTTTGCTGGGTACGGTGTGTCCGAGATTGGTTGAGCAGGGTAATACCACGCTGGCCCTCCAGTTGGCAAATTATGCAAGTTATACGCTGGTGAATGAGGTGAATAGGGTGGAGATTGAGTTCTATCTTCCCGAAGATATTGCCAAGTATGGAAGACAGGCTGCGTTTAATCTATATCAATACCGGCATTCGGGACTTGTGAATGACTATGACTATTGCAGTGATTTTGCTGAGATGGCCAACTCGTTTTCGGCTAATGCGTTAATAGCTTACGCCGATGTGGCTTTGAAACCAAAAACGGAGTTCCAGAGATTTCTAAATAATCATTCATACATAGACAGTGATTTTCTAAACGAGTTGATAGGCACCCACTGCCTCAGAGAAATGCGTTATGCTGACGCGGAGTTATACCTCGCTAAGGTCGCGCCCGATTATTTTGTCCGCACCAATGTTTACAAGGGCGGGTATTTGAGCCGTGATCCATTCAGTGTGGAACGTAGTATGTGGAGTCATGGTGTCGATGCAAAACTTTGCTTTGCCAGAAAGATGAACCGGTTGGAGCAAGATATGGCATCCACTTCCGATCCCAACCTAAAAGCCATGTTGATGCTTGATTTTGGCATAGGGTTGCGCAATTCGTTTGATTACTGTTGGGCGTTGACGCAATATAGACGCGGATGCACGTCGTACTACAGAGACGATTCTTGGGAAGATGCGGAGTTGACCCAACAAGCCTTGAAGCGAGCCGATCGTCTTCTCAGCAAAGCCCTGAACACCTTCACCAACGATGAATATGCCGCCCAAGCCCAGCTGCGCTTTTGCAACTTCAAGACGGTAAAAGAGCGATATTCGAATACCCTGGCTTGGCAAAGCATTCAAGGTCGTTGCGATACCTACAAGGACTATCATGCCTGGATGTGGATCCGTTAAAATACATAACAGGGATAATTGACAATATCGGACGGAAAGACAGCTATTGATATTGCTCCAAAGCTTTCTTCAAACTCGCTTTATACTCCTCAACAAGCGATTGAGGGGAGAGGATGGTGATGTCGGGAGCATAGGAGAGGAGGAGGTGAGTCAATTCTGGGTTGATTTTCACTTGTAGTTTTACGTCAAGCGTCTCGTTATCGATCCATTGGGAATCTTGTGAGGCGTGCAATGGTTTGGTGGCTATATAATAAGCGGTGCTGCCTTTCGCTATAAAATGAATTATTTCGATGGGATTAGGTTTCTTGTTGGTAACACCGATCACTTCGGTAAAAGGATCCCCATAATGTGCTGGTCTGGGAATGAACGGGACGACTTTGAGAACTTCGATGTTTTCTATGCGGTCCAAAGGTGCGTTCCAATAATCCTGATTAACGTTTTGTTTTTTTTCATTCGGATCTTTCAAGTATTCCTTTTTTACTTCATCGATACGTCCAAATAAGAACCAACGGTTGTTGTGTTGCTTCAACAGATAGGGGTAAAGGATGTATGAATAAGCGTCGAACTTATATGGCTTATAGGTAATTATCAATGCAGTTTTGTTCACTGCTTGATATAACAAAGGCAGCCAATGTCTTCCTTTTAGTTTTAGGTTTTCACCGTAATCAATGCCCTTTTCGCCTTTCCCAAATTCGTATTCCACATGGCTCTTTATTGAGAATTCAACAGAGTCAAACACATCATCAGGAAGCGTGTCGCGCAATAGTTCGAGAGCCTTGTCGAGCATTTTGTAATCGGAGTTCTTGTAATAATAGGTGAGGTAAGGAATAATGCTGAAGCTCGGATCAGCATACCAATAGGTTCTGTTTCGGTTGCCGCCAGCGGTCTGAAGCATGTCATGGGCGATGCCGTTTAACGGGTTGTCGAGAACCTCCCTGATGGTTTGCATGTCCTTGCGGAAGGTGTCGCTATATAGGCCAGAATATGCTGCTGGCGACTTGCACTTATTGAATACCTTATTCAATTCCTCTGCCACCTCTAGGAATGATACGGGTTTGCCCTTTCGAAACAACCCGTCCATGATTTCGATTCTGTGTTTCTTTTCGCTGTTCATTGTTTGTTATTGTTAAGATGCTGCAAAGATAAAATAAATATTGTCACGATAATATTGAAAATCGAAAATAATATAAATAATTTATAATCAAAATACTATATCGTGATATAGTAATATCACAATAAACATTTTGCTAAAAGTATTGTCACGTTAAATAAACGTCATATCTTTGCATCCGAATTCAAAACCGAAACAGGATGACCGAAACCCAAAACAATAAGAACATGAAAAAAGAACAAAGATTCATCAAGTCGGTGATCCGCAGGTTGGGCAAGGTGGGTTTTGAGTGCCACGAAGAGTTGGATCTTCTTAAAATAAAGAAAGGTGAGAAAATTTTTGAGGCAGAGATCCAGCGTGATGAACATAGCGGAAAACATCGTGTGCAATTCTACTATGAGTTCACTTTTGAAAGTATGGAGCGACTCACCAAAGACGGCTTGCTCAACCTGGCTTCAGAGAGCAACAACCACAGCCCCTATACCACCACGCATTTTTGGGACGACAGTTTCAGCTGCCGGGTGGAAACATTGGTGGGTAGCTCCAAAGAGTTTGTTGCCGAGTTGGATTTTGCCATCCGTCAGATTGGTGAAACCCATAGAGCGATGGAAGAAAGCTACCCTATGTTCCAATGTATATTCCTGAAGCAGCCTGAACGTCGGCCCATCGGCTTCTTAACCGATCGCTACCATGAGGAAGAAAAACGGGAAATGTACAAATTGGCTGCACAAGCCAGGCCTACTTTTGCAAACGAAACAAACGTAAACACGAACCATTAAAACAAAACCACCATGAAACAATCAATCGCCCACGGAATCGAAAAAACAGGCTTGCCTTTCATCAAATTAAACTGCCAAGGAAAGCAAGTTCTGTTCCTACTCGACACTGGATCCACCGAGAACCACCTCATGGCATACACTTACCTCTATTTCAAGGAGCATTTCCCAGATGTTATCGCCGACTTGACGACAGAGAAGCCTGTTGTTACTGCCGGTGTCAATGGAGAGTTTGAAAGCAGGGCATGCTCATTTGGTTTCAATATAGACAACCACTCATATAAGGAGCCTTTCCTCATCATACCCCACCCCGAAGTCTTTGCAATCTTTTCTGAACAGTTAAGTGTTCTTGTCGGAGGCATCTTAGGGAGCCGTTTCTTGAGGAAGTATGGCATCATCATCGACTATCAGAAGAACATCGTTTATACGAACCGCATTTAATGACCAAAGCCAGAATTGATAAGGAAGCTTCAATCACAGAAAAAAAAGTTGCAAGGTTGCAATCAGTGAAACCAAACTAAATAATAATTACATTTGCGTCAGTAATCTAAAGCCACAATAAACTCTATAAACAATGAAAACAAAACTTGGCATAAAGAATTTCAGGGTGTTTGATGAAAACGGTGTCACTTTAGAATTGAATCCAATAACTATTCTAACAGGAGCTAATAGTTCCGGAAAAAGTTCCATTGTGAAAGCCATTTTGTTATTGGATTCGTTCTTGAAACAAGTAAAGAACGATGTCGTCAATGGCCAACTAATTACATTGAAGAACTACAAACTAGATTTTTACCGATATCCTATCAGCACATTGGGTAAATTTGACACAGTGGTGCATGCAGGATCCCCTAACAGAACCATCACAATTGAGTATGAAACCTATTCATTGATGATTTCAGAAACGGTTTTTGTTCGGCTTATCTTTTCTTCAGACGAGAATGATGTGTTAAACAATGGCTACTTACATAATATCACATTATCTACTTCCGAAGGTTGTTTCTTTAGTTCTGATAGAACAGAAGGCAATAAATGCAATCTAAATATCATTAAAGATGCAGGTATTGACTTCCTGTTATTTGAATACATCATCTGGCAAACATCGGTTGAGTGTTCAAAGGCCAACTACAAATCATTAATGAAAGTTGTTGATTACGAAATCAAAAAAAGCGCTAGCAACAATGTCAAGCAATACATAGGATCACATTTTGAACAGGGAGATTACAAAAAGCCAATCATTATTCAACATCAACAAAAACCAGATATTGTTTCCTGGACCAAGAAAAATACTTCTCTGTATTATATCCCCGTACTAAAGATAATTGATCAAATAAAAAAAGAAGATATTCTAAAATGGGCAGAAGAGAACCTCCTTCAAAACAGTTCTCGTAAAGAACAAATATTTACAAAAAGAATACTTAAAGATTTTGTTACATCCGAATTCTCTCTATTTAGCGATTATTTTGCTAAAAATGAGAGCCTCCACTTAGACAATTTTGCCATTAGAATCCCCATTGATCTTTCTGACATTGTATTGTCAAGATTTTCCCTTCGAACAAGTGAAGAAAATGATGAAATTGTTTTGAATAACACAGAGATTGATTTTGAAGAATTCTATGATGTAATAATGAAGTGGAATAGAAATATTATTAAGGATGATAATACGGACAATCCTTTTTATACTTATAGCGAGCATGTATTTGGAAGATCTGGAGCAGTTGCTAATCATTTTATAAACGACTTGTTGTATTCTTTTGTGTCTAAGTTAATAGAGGAATCTCTTTGTCCGGATTGGTGTGGAAAAATCAAATATGTCAGCTCAGCACAAGCAGAAATCAAGAGACTATATACTCTTGAAACCAAAGATCTGTTTTCTGAATCGATTGAAGAATATCTTGAATTAATGAGAGTAAATAACCCCTCAAAGGGCTATTATAAGCGATATGAATCAGATAAGTTTATTAATCGATGGTTGGGTAAAAAAGGGTTTAATATCGGGAAATACCTATCAGTCTCCCCTCTCGAGGAAGGAATCGGCGTACAACTTCGTTTGCACAAAACCAGGCAAGATAAGAAAGGATGTCTCCTAGCTGACGAAGGATATGGAATAACCCAATTGATTTCTATTCTTTTGCAAGTAGCAAACGCTATACTTTCAGCAGCAGATGAAACATTTTATAATGAAGAGGACTCTCCAACGTTCCATTACCAAAACCGAACCATTGCAATTGAAGAACCCGAAATCCGCCTGCATCCAAACTATCAATCCAAATTAGCTGATTTATTTTTGGAGGCATACGAAAAGTACAATATCCACTTTATCATTGAGACTCACAGCGAGTATTTGATTAGAAAGAGCCAGGTGTTGGTCTCAAAGATGGGCTTTCAATCAAATTTGGAATCAGACAGCAACAGTCCTTTCAGAACCTATTATGTTCCAGAAGACGGGAAACCTTATTCATTAGGATATCGTAAAGATGGTAAGTTTGCAGAAGATTTTGGCTCCGGGTTTTATGATGAAGCAATAAACCAGACAATTAAATTATTGCAATCATGAGAGCTTATATAGATATTGAAAATCTCCGATCTTTTATCGCATCACGCGAGAATGAGCAATACAAAGACTGCTATGAAGATTGCTTTCGATTGTTACAACGTCAACTAAGTATAGTATGGAATTTTACAACCGATTCTTTTTTTAAAGATGAAGAAACTCGAAAGAAATACAAAGAAACACTGGATTTCTTGCATGGTTTTTCGCCTACAAATCGAGGCTGGAGTGAAGACAAAGACACCTATTCTCCAAAACTATTTCCCGCCAGACCCATCAAGTCAAATGCCGCTAATCAATTTAAAGACATCGAGGATCATTCCGCTATTTTTTTGATTAATGATGAAAAAACAATTTTATTCAAAGAAAAAGGATTATATTTAGTAGGGCAATTAGGAGAAGAATTAAACACAATAAAGCGATTGTTTTGCGGTAAAGACTATGATTTTAACCATTTATACAACATCCATGACTCCTGTTCTTTTCCGAACTGGGAACAACTCGAAAAAGACAAGCTGACCCTTCCCCTTTCTGACATTATCATTATGGACAGATACATTGGCTCACAGGAAGAACTTATGGAATACAATCTGTTCAAAATAATTGAAGTATTGGTAAAGAATGTAAAAGGAGAGGTTAATTTGGTATTATTCTGTAACAAAACAAATAGTTTTAAAGACAAAGACACCGGGAAAACAGTCACAAAAACACCTGAATGGAATACTATTTTAGATAATATCTTTAATTTGTTAAAAGAAAAAACTGGTTTTACTGGCAATGTTACAATTGTATTCTTTCCAAAAGAAGATAAAAAAAATAATGACAAGCCCAAAAACGCCGATCATGATCGTATTATCTTTACAAATTATATGATGTACACATCAGGAGACTCTTTTTGTTACTATAATAGTAAAGGAGAAATGATTTCATCTGGAATTAAGTTGGATGTTTATAGTTTAGCAAAAAAAAGCAATTATGATTTTGCCAGGTCTTTTCTTTTGCAAGCACAAATGATACTCGAAAAAGTAAAAGAGTTAAATAACGAGGATATGATTTTAGGAAAAGGAAAAGCAAAATCCAATTATTTAAAGTTTTAACTATGAATGAGATACAAGAACTACTAGCCAAGCTTTTATTGCTTCAGAACAATGAGACACGCAATCTCACGGAACTTGGAAGCAGAATAAAAACATCCATGGATGCAGGAAGCGTATTGGATTTCCGCGCACGTTGCTTGAATGCCAAGTTCTTATTAGAAAGCAATATCGTTAGATGCAGGTCAAATATTGAAAATAATACTTGGGTATCGCAATGCAATTATCTTATTAATGCATGCCAACTGACATTGCTGAAGTTTTCTCAAGAAACCATCGTTGAATGGCTCCAATCAAGCTATTTCAAAAACAACAAAACACTTTTTTGACAACCGTATTAAAGAAAAGTTTTTTTCGAAACAATTACCAACCCTAACAACTTAAAAGCCAATCAAACATGTACTGTAAATATTGCGGAAAACAAATTGATGATGATTCTCGTTATTGTCGTTTCTGTGGGAAATACTTGTTAACAACTCCAGAAGTAAGCGAGAAAGAAGAACTGAATCCAGTGGATTTGGTGAAACAGTACAAAACGCTTGCCGAGCAAGGTGATGCGGAAGCTCAGTATAAATTGGGAAACAGTTACGAAAAGGGAGATGGCGTTGAAAAAGACGAACAAATTGCCGTTACATGGTGGCAAAAGGCGGCAGAGCAAAATAACGCTTCCGCACAATATTCTTTAGGACGTTATTATTGTGAAAAAAAGGAGGATAAAGAACAAGCTTTTAATTTCTTTCAGTTAGCTTCCAATAACGGCAACTACGAAGCAATGGTTTGTTTGGGGTGTTGCTATAAAAACGGGTATGGGACAATTATTGATTTATCCAAAACATTTAACTACACCAAACAAGCTGCTGATGCTGGAAATGCACGAGGTCAAAGAGTTTTGGGGATGTATTATGATAATGGAACGGGAGTTGAGAAAGACCTTGCAAAAGCTGTAGAATGGTACGCCAAGGCCGCCGAGCAGGGAAATGCAATTGCACAATGCAACCTTGGTTATTGCTATGAATACGGGAACGGTGTCGAGAAAGACCTTGCAAAGGCCGTGGAATGGTACACCAAGGCCGCTGAACAGGGAGATGCAACAGCACAATGCAACCTGGGCGTTTGCTATAAATACGGAAATGGTGTGGAAAAGGACCTTGCCAAGGCCGTGGAATGGTACACAAAAGCTGCTGAACAGGGAGATGCAACAGCACAATGCAACCTGGGCGTTTGCTATGAATACGGGAACGGTGTCGAGAAAGACCTTGCCAAGGCCGTGGAATGGTACACCAAGGCCGCTGAACAAGGGTATGCTAGGGCGCAATGCAACCTTGGTAATTGCTACTATTACGGTAACGGTGTCAGAAAAGACCTTGTCAAGGCTGTGGAATGGTATACAAAAGCCGCCGATCAAGGACATGCCACGGCGCAATGCAACCTTGGATATTGTTATGAATACTGGAATGGTGTCGGAAAAGATCTGGCCAAGACCGTGGAATGGTACACCAAGGCCGCTGAGCAAGGAAATGCAAGGGCACAATGCAACCTGGGCGTTTGCTATGAATACGGGAACGGTGTCGAGAAAGACCTTGCCAAGGCCGTGGAATGGTATGCAAAAGCCGCTGAACAAGGGTATGCTAGGGCGCAATGCAACCTTGGATATTGCTATGAATACGGGAACGGTGTCGAGAAAGACCTTGCCAAGGCTGTGGAATGGTATGCAAAAGCCGCTGAACAAGGGTATGCTAGGGCGCAATGCAACCTGGGCGTTTGCTATGAATACGGGGAAGGTGTCGAAAAAGACCTCTTCAGTGCTGTGGAATGGTACACAAAAGCCGCCGAGCAGGGAAATGCTAGAGCGCAGTGTAATCTTGGTTATTGCTATGAGAGAGGGGAGGGAGTCGAGAAAGATCTTTTTAAAGCTAAAAAATTATATGAGAAATCGGCTGAACAAAACGACCAAATGGGAATAAAAAAGTTAAACTCATATTGCGAAAACTATGAAAACGATACCATAGATCCTTCTAACACCCACGATAACTATTTCGATCCATACGAAGATTATGATGAGTATTACGACAATGAATACGATGAATGGAAGAAAGATACTTGGTATGCCATGACTGATGGTGAGTATGGAGACATGCCCGAAGGTTTTGATGGAGATTATGATTTTTTAGGTTATTAAACAATATGGCATACATTACGAATTACAACTTCACAAGAATAACCAAAGGATTTGAAATCCCTAAAGACAAGGACTTTAAGTTTGACGACACCATTATATGGATCAGTCCTGAGGGTATTGTGTATGACCAAGACAATCCGTCCCGATTATTTGCACGTTGGGATGTTAACGATCTGTTGCTTTTCAAGGCATTTTGTAAAGACACAGCGCTAGCAGCTGGCAAATTTTATCGCAAACTTCCAAAGCCTCAAGATAGTTATCAATATATTCAGCCTGAAAAAGCGCCGTCCTATCATAATGACCCCAATTGTCTTGCCCTTCATTCAGAATTTGAAAGTATAGCAATCCCTGAAGAAATCCGTGAACAGGGCAAAGAAAAAGTAATAGCGTTTCGGAAATGGTGGAACGAACACGAGGACTTAAGACTTGAAAATCCGAAAGCATTTGTCGCGCGAATCAATTTGGCGTTTCATATCAACATCCGAGAATTTGAAGTTGAAACCAAAAGCAATTCTGGAATAAGAGAAATAGATAACATTACTATTGCACAAATCAATGAAGCAATCAATAAGAAGTTTAAAGATCTGTTTTCGTGGGCAAAAGAGGAGAAAAAGCGAGAGATAATTTTTAACACTTTTGCATATCTTTCCTATTTGGGAGACAAAAAGGACAAACAAATATCCCATAATCCCACCCATTATTCCGAGGATGAAATCAAGGAGGTTTTACGGTATATTCATCTCAGAAAAAAGGAAATTATACATGACTTGCAGAATCTTTATCTAAAAACATACAACCCGGATTTAAGATTCAAAAGCACTCTGTTGGAGCAATTAGGATTTGAACCTTGTTATCAGTGTTGCTATGTTACGACAGAGGATATCGATTTGAGTGACTTTGATTGAAAAAAACCAACACCATGATTCTTGAACAACACGATTTACACAACAAGAACCTTAACGAAGCAACAAACACTGTTCAGCGGTGCGTAAAATGGGTGATTGAGCATGACCTGCTAGGTTGCGTTTTTATACACGGCAAGGGGAAACATAGTAATGGTGTCCCGGTACTAAAACAAGAGATCCGGCGTTATCTCGAAGAGAGTGAAGAGCTAAAGAGATCCAATTACGTCATTGTAAAAGGAGAGGATGACTATGCAATAACTGAGACTTTGAACGATGCTCATGTCGTCGTTATTAAAGCTGGACACGAGAATGATTCACTCTGTGGGGATAAAAGGCAACAAGAAAAAGCACATGTACTGTTTTCAGAAGAAGGGAAAGCGGAAAGAAAGCAACTGAAAAAGCATAATAAACGCAAAAGCAGCTGTTTTAGACAAGCTAGAAACCAAGCCGCTTCTTTGGATATTCTCAGGTCTCCCTGGGCGGATTCGGAGCTGAAAAAATACAAAGACGGAGTTGCTGTTTTTGGGAAAGTGAGTTGGCTTTCAGATGGATGTATGCATGTTTATGTTATTGACACGAAAATCGAAAGCGTTGGCCTGCTTAGCCCAGTACTTGTTTCGCAATTAAGCAATAAAACGCAAAGTCTTAAACTTGTGAATCGAAGTGTGCCTCAGTACCTAAGGATTCATGAAGACACTTCTTTTTATGATAAATCTGATTTCAATCTTTTTATTAACGATAGGATTTTGATATTTAAATATGAGGACGAGGATAGTGTTCAAACCTTCTTCTTTGATTAGTGCCAATCTTCCCTTCCCTTGTTTAGGATAGCCCATAACCAAATGGCATTAACTGGAAGTATGAAATGAATAATTGATCATTCAGATCATTTATTGTGTGCAGTTCCTTTGCACAAAACTTCTCTATCTTTGCAACCGAATAACAAACAACTTAAAACCAATCGAACTATGAATTGTAACTATTGCGGAAAACAAACTGAAGATGACTCTGAATTATTAAGACAATGCAAGATGCATGCTGAGCAAGGGGATGCAGCGGCTCAGTGTGACCTTGGTTGTTGCTATTATCAAGGGACCGGCGTTGAGAAAGACCCTTCAAAAGCCGTAGAGTGGTTCCTTAAGGCTGCTGCACAAGGAAACGCTAAAGCTATGAATGCCGTTGGCAACTGCTATTACCTGGGAACAGGCATTGAGAAAGACCCCGAAAAAGCTATAGGATGGTTCCTGAAAGCCATCGAACAGGGAAGCACAGATGCCCAATGTGGTCTTGGCGTTTGCTACGAAAACGGCCATGGCGTAGAAAAAGATCTCGCAAAGGCTATGGAATGTTACACAAAAGCCGCTTTACAAGGAAATGCATTGGCGCAACTCCTGCTTGGTGATTGTTATGAGCATGGGAAGGGCGTTGAGAAAGATCCGGTGAAGGCCGAAGAATTATACTTGCAAGCGGTTCTGGAAAAATGAATAGTGCGGATCCTTCCGTTCATTGTAAAAACGGACAACCCCAGCCAGTTTAAATGCCAAAACCCGTTCAACATAGGTCTTTCAGAAGCCTGTAATTGGCTGAGCGAATACTATTTGTAATAGGATCATTGACAATAACGGACGAAAAATAGCTATTGATATTGCTCCAAAGCTTTCTTCAAACTCGCCTTGTGTTCCTCAACAAGTGATTGAGGGGAGAGGATGGTGATGTCGGGAGCGTAGGAGAGGAGGAGGTGTGTCAATTCCGGGTTGATCTTTACTTCAAGTTTTACGTCCAAGGTGTTGTCGTCAATGCGGTGATCGCGCTGGCTTTCGTGCAACGGCTTTGTCTCTATATAATATGAGGTGATTCCATGTGCTATGAAATGCACTTTTTCAACACTTTTGTTCTCGTAATTGGTTACGCCAACGATGTCTTCAAAGTACTCTTTCCAGTTTGTTTCAAGTTTGTTGTATGGCAATTTGGTTGGTTTGAGCTTGCCAATTATTCTATCTAAAGCAAGATTCCATATCTCTTCAGGATGCTCCTGCTCTATCCCAAATATGAACCAGCGATTGTTGTATTGTTTCAGGAACTGCGGGTGAAAGATCAACGTCATCTTGGGCTTTTCGAAGGGCTTATATTGAATCTTCATCACTGTTTTGTATTGGATGGCATCAAATAGCGGCTTTACGTGCTCTCTGCCTTTTACGTAGATATTCTGGTCCAGTCCAAAACATGGTTCGGATGATGTGTCGTATGTCATCAATCCAATTTTATCCAAGTTGTCGCCCAGCCCTTCAAATTGAGGCAAACCTTCAAAAGAATTTAGCACTTCGACTGCCGATTGGATCAGTTTCATCTGCGCTTCAGACAGAGGCACTTTGTCGATGGAGAAGTTGGGGTCGCTATAACGGTAATAGCACTCGTGGCCATCTCTAATGGCAACGATCGGGGCTTTCCAGATCTCATCGCTTTTCATATAGGCAATATCGTAACGGATGGTTCTGATACTGATACTGCTTTTGTCTTTAAAGCTAAGAGCTTCGTTGCATTTGTCAATCAGTTTCTTGATGGTGTACCTGCCCACAGGGTTTCTGAAGCATTTGTCAAGCACGCGATAACGAAGATAAGAGTCTTTTGTGATAGGCATAATTCTGTTTTTTTTGCAAAGATATAACATTTTTTATTCTGTGCAAATACATTGCACTGATAATGTCTTAATTTGCAGTCGAAATCAAAACCAAATTTATGACCCAAAACAATAAGACCATGAAAAGAGAACAACACTTCATTAAGGTGGTGACCCGCAGAATGACCAAGGCTGGATTTGAATGCAAGATGATGGACAACCATTTCATAGTGATCAAGGACGGTAAGCCATTCGAGGTGGAGATATGGAACACCCCGGGTTGGATGAAACGCAGGGTGCACTTCAACCTCAACTTTGCTTTCGATGACATGGCTCAGGTGATGCCGGAAGGGTTGATGTGGCTGACCTCGGAGTGTAACAATCACAGCGACTACACTACCACGCGGTTGTTGCGCGACCATTTTTCCTGCTGTGTGGAGACGTCGGTACGTTCAGCCAAGGAGTTTGTCCAGGAGTTTGGATTCGCCTTCAAGCAAATCGAGATCACATACAAGGGCTTAGTTGCGAACTACTCAAAAATAAAGAATGAGTTCAGGGAGCAACCCGCACCTCGCCCCATCGGTTTCTTGGCCGACCGCTACATGGAAGAGGTGAAAGAGTTGAATGAGTGCAAATTGGTTGCACAAACCTATACTACTTTTGCAGCTGAACAATGAAAGGAGAGATTATGAGAATTCTAAACCAAAATACATACAACGAAGTAACGGTTGCTCAAAACGATAAGCATCAATGGGGTGTGATCGGCAGCAAGGGCAATACCATCGTCCCATTTGGAAAATACGATTGGATCGATGGCTTTGACCAGGGGTTGGCTCGCGTTAATAAAAGGGTTGTGGTTGATCAAATCAGTTTTTTGAAAAAGAAGGTTTGGGGTATTATTAATGAGAAGGGAGAAGAGGTCCTGCCTCTGGAATATGAAGAAATATGGAATTTCTTTGGCAAGAATAGGTGTTCGACCAAAGTTGTAAAGGATGGTGAGCAGGATGATGTGTTCTTTTGTGATCTAAATCCGGAACTGCCGAATAGAAGAATGGGCGGCCGAGGTGGTTATTCTGAAGATTACCATGATTGTCGTGAGGATTCGTAAAAACACCTAACCGAAATACTTGAACCAAAAAACAATAGAAATGAATTACAACGAACAACGTATTAAGCAAGAAACGCTGAAAAAAGAGTTCTGTGAACTACTTCAAAGCACGCATCGCGAAGGGGTTGACTATGTCATTGAAGATCTTGAAACTCTTGGCTTTTTTGACGCGCCGGCTTCCACGAAGTTTCACCTCAATCACGATGGTGGATTATGCGAGCATTCTCTCAACGTGTGCAAAGTCGGTTTGATGCTACGCGAAGAGATGATGAAATTGTCACCTGCATCCGAGGCTTTTCTGAAAAAAGATAGTGTTATTATTGCTACTTTACTTCACGATGTTTGCAAAGCCGAGATATATAAAAAGGTGATGAAGCGGCAGAAAAACGAGTACGGTATCTGGGAAGACGTTTCAGGGTTTGACGTGGATTACTCCAGCTTTCCTATGGGACATGGTGAGAAATCCGTTATTCGCCTTCTCCTATCGGGCCTTGAACTCACTGATGAAGAGATGCTTGCTATTCGCTGGCACATGAGTGCCTGGGACCTTGCTTTCCAAAGCCCTGAACAGAAAAACAATCTCAACATGGCTCGTGATCTCTACCCACTTTGCGCTTTGCTTCAATCAGCGGATGGTTTGGCTTCTAGTATTATTGAGCGAAAAAAGCAGAACGGGGATTAAAAAAAAAGAGTGCAAATTGGTTGCACAGATAGGATATATTTTTGCAATCGAAACAAACGAAAACACAAACCATTAAAACCAAAAAAGATATGAAACAGTCAATCGCCTACGGAATGGAAAAAGCCAAAGCCCCCTTCATCATCTTGTCATGTGAAGGTCACGATTTTTATTTCCTCATTGATACCGGCTCTACCGACAATCATTTAATAGCCTATGGCTATGAATATCTGAAAAAGTATTTTCCTAATAGTCTTTCTGATATGCAGAAGGATACGTCCTATTCAACTGCGGGTGTTGGAGGAGAGTTTGAATGTGTAACCTGCGAGTTCAGTTTTGATCTTGGTACGGAACGTCATAAAGATGTTTTTGGTATTCTGCCATCATCGGAGGTGTTCTTCCGTATTTCCCAGTTACTCGATAGCCCTGTTTGCGGTATTCTTGGCAACAAGTTTCTGGCAGAGCATGGGATTGTGATTGATTATGGCAGTCAAATGATATATACCAAGCGAAACTACAATACGAAAAAAAAAGCTGCAACCTTGCAATAATACGGGAGATAAGAAACTATTCATTATATTTGCAATCGTTCTTTGATAAGGTGTTACGGACAAGCTTAATTTGACTTTGCCACCTGAATCGGGTGGTTACTTTGACAATGTTAGTTTTGTCATTCTGTAAGTTATTCCTGTATTCGGATATTTATATGTATGATATTATATATGAAGTAGAAGCGGAATCATATCTTAAGAAGTTAAGCCTCCGTGACACCTTTGACAAGAACAAAACGGAGTCGAGAATATGCGAGATACAGAAACTGAACCGAATGACGAGGTAAAGAGGGGCCTTTTGAGCCAACTCAATGAGATCAAGGGGAAGCTGTATGGTGAGAACTGTCACATGATCACTATGAAGCAGCTCAACTATCATGCATATTCCAAAAACAACCCTAAACGTTACATCCAATTTCAAATACCCAAGAAAATAAAAGGGGAATTCCGCACCATTACAGCTCCTAATGCCGGCTTGAAATGCATTCAGCGTTGCATCAATGCCATGTTGCTTGAACAATTTACGGCACACCCGGCAGCCAACGGTTTCGTCCCTGGAAAGTCTATTGTTGATAATGCCAAAGTTCATTTGGGACAAAAGTACATTTTCAACATCGATTTAAAAGATTTCTTTCCTAGTATAACAGTTGGTCGAGTGTTTGCTTGTCTTCAACTGCCCCCCCTTTCATACGAAAAAGAAACGGCCAGCTTAATTGCCGACCTTTGTTGTCATGAAGGTGTATTGCCTCAAGGAGCTCCAACGTCACCTACATTAACCAATGTTGTTTGTGCAAGGTTGGACTGGCGTTTGACCAAATTGGCTAATCGCTATGGCATGCACTATTCTCGTTATGCTGATGACATTACATTCAGCTGCATGAGCAACCTGTTTCACGAGGATGGTGAATTTGTTAAAACGCTTCGTCATTTCGTTGAAAAAGAAGGATTCGCAATCAATGACGCAAAGACGAGGGTTAACAGTTACTTCCGTCGTCAGGAAGTCACAGGGTTGACCATCAATGTCAAGCCGAATGTAACTCAAAAATATGTGAAGCTAATTCGTATTATGCTTCACAATTGGGAAGTGGCTGGTTATGATTACGCTCAAAGCATATTTCTTGAGCACTATCATCCCACCAAGAATGTTACCGGATTGCATCATATCGAAAACGTTATTGGTGGCAAGTTGGATTTCTTGAAAATGGTGAAAGGCGAAAAGGATGGAACCTACATTAGGTTAAGGAATCGTTTCAACGAATTACTTGGCACGGTTCCGGTTTCAGATGATTCTGATAAACCTATTGCACCTGCTTCGGATGGTACACCATCTGAGACTGCTTTCGATTCTCTCGACACCGTCTTGCAGAATCTCTGCGAATCAAATTTTGACCTATCGTTATTATAAAACAGACAATGTATGGGACAAAACAAAGAACAACTGAACAAACTGCTTGATTTCATTGACCAACTAGCCAAGGATAAGGATAATGCTTGGTTTGTGAGAGAGCTGGGGAATAGATATGGTATCAATAATGTGAAACCATCGATTTCGGCAGATTTAAATACGCGTATTGAAGAGATTTATGAGTATTGTGTGGAGAGGGTGATTCGAGAACAAGCGACCCAGTTTTATAAAGATTTCCCCATTACTGATTTGACAAGTCAGTTAATTGAAGACTATTGTCGAATGGAAAGATATAGGAGGCAGAACAATTTTGGAGATTTTTGTCTGGCTGTATTCCAACAGGTAGAAAACATTACTAACTGGTTTTGCCTAAGACAGAAGTTCATCGACCTATATGTGAGCAAACGAGATGAAGATAGTGCTTTTAAAGATAAAGAAGGGAATCCCATATCTACTATTAGAGAACTGATAATCAATACTAAAGAAAAGGAACAATATGAAAAAAGGAAGAGTTTGCAATTAAAAGATTTGTTCTTTAACGAAAAAGTACGTGCGTTACTGTATTTTGTGTTTTTTGAGGAGAAAACTACAAAGTATACATTTGAATCCAAGTATTCTGAATTGAATGAATTGTATCAATGTAGAAACCTTAATCATAGAGGAGGGCGGCGAAGCGAGTATCAGGAAGATATCATTTCCAATATCCTTCCTCATCAATATTTATATTACCTAAAATTTACCGGATTACTTGTTGGGTATGTTGAACGGATTAGCGTTTTTATGGCAAGGAAAGAAACAATGGGTACTATTGTCAATGTTTTACCCAGTGCTGTTTTCATAAAGTTGGATAATGGCGAAAACTTGACTATTGATAAAGGTAAATTGTTTTACAAAGTCAGGCTGTTTGCAAAAAACGATCGAATTAGTATTGAAAGGAATAGGATTACAAACGAGATTATCAATGTGAGTAGAATCGAAACAGAATCAAAGAATTAATTGTTTGTCATTACTATAAACAGAGGTGGCAGTTTATAGAATTATTAAGCGGACAATTGTCATGTTGGCTATTGGGCTGTGGGTGCGATGGTGTGGATAGCCATAAGATGGTTATTGCGTAACAAAAAAAGAACAAATAATAATGGAAACTCAAATAATAAGATTAAGCAAGGTTGCTAGAGAATTAAATATAGGGGGAGAGACTCTCGTTGAGAGTCTAAAGCTACATGGGTACGAAGTGGATCCTAGTCCTAATACAATAATTACTCCTGAGCAATATGCTATTTTGTTAAAAGAGCATGGCGCTCAACTACATGCTCCCGAAATCATTGGGCCAGAACAATTACCTAGTGTTTTGGAGGTTGCTGAGGGCATCGAAAAACTGGCTTTTAATGCAAACAAAGAAAACGGAGAACTTTATAGAGTTGGAGATAGCGTAAGGGTACGAATCAATAAGATTCAAGAAAACGGATGTTATTGTACATTCCTTCCCATTTGGAAGAATCAATTTGGCTTTATGCCAAACTATCTTATGCCAAGTTGTTTTGATGAAAATGGAAATTTTACAAAATCTGTTGGCGATACTTTTTTTGTTGTGGTTAACCGAATAACAGAAAGAGGGATTATTCTTTCAGATATTGATACTTATAAAAAGGAACTAGAGAAAATCCGAAAAAGGGAAGAAAAAGCCCGAATGCAGCAATTGATTGATGATTTTGCTACAAAGTATGCTGTGGGTACAATTTTTGAAGCAATTGTAGTTAGGGTTAATTATACGAGAGTTTATATTGACCTTGGAGGAGTGCAAGGCATCATAAAAAAAGAGGATATAAATTGGAACGAGATTGATAGGTTGGAGGATATATTGTTTGAAGGCGAGACCATCAATGCAGTGTTTCTTAAATATGAAAAAAGCAAACTATACTTCAGCTTAAAGCTGTTGAACGAAAAACCCTACGATGATTCTTTGTATAATTTAAGTTTGACAGACCTTCTTCTGTTTGCAGGCCATAATTCAAAGTGTTTTGTTGGTCAAGCAAAACGATATCCTTATGGACTCTTCATAGAAAACTTGTATTCAGATGACATCAATCAAAAGGGGAAGTTGCTTATTGACCCTCTTTATGGATATAATATACGCGCCTTAGTGCCTAATACGATAACTACAGTTAAAGAGAATAGGTTTTATCGTATAAAGTTGACACTTGTATCGAAGGATTATAGATTGAGTCGAAACCAGTTATTCCAATTTATTGCAACGGACTTTGAAGAAGTTTCGAATCCTTACATCGAAGATGTGAGATTAGCGTTTCAAAGGAATACTACGAATCCTGCGGCAAACCAGAGAGATGCAAAGCTTTTAGATGAAATTGGGAAAAACATGTATTCCTCAAAGGACAGGATGTTTTTTGAGTTAATTCAGAACGCTGATGATGCAGCATCCCAAAAAGGTGTTCTAGTTAATGTTGCAACGGAAGGTGACTACTTAATTCTTAGACATAATGGATTCAGTTTTGATAAGGATGATTTCGTTTCTATTACAACGGCTGCAAATGGAACGAAAAAGGCTAATGAAAATAAAACTGGATATAAAGGTATTGGATTTAAATCTGTGTTTACTGATTCCGAACAGGTGTTTATTCATACGGGAGGATACCATTTTAAATTTGATAAAAGAGAACCGATTTTTCAGGATTTTAACAGTTTTTATTTGGACAATAATCCTATGATAATAAATGATGAGTCAAAGAGTCGGTTTTTAAATCTATATTCAGATTACAAAAAACAATTTGACGGTATTCATTCTATCCCATGGCAACTAGAGCCTATTTGGGTAGAGAGTTTCCCGGAACAATTAGGAGATAATTTTACAACTGCCAATGTTTCAATAGCCCTTAAATTGGGTGAGAATAAAATAGAAGGAGATTCAGGATATAGTAGTGCAATTGAGGATATTATTCGTAATCCAAAATTCATGTTGTTTTTGCGCAATACTAAGCGCATTGACTTTAACGGGAAATCTGTCAGTAAAACAACAAAAGGCGGTATAATTACTCTAAAAAATTCGTTTAATGCCAAGCGAATAGAGTATTTCAGAAGGGATGATTTCGTAATAGAAGTAAATAATGATGTATTTGAGAATAACGATATTGAATTGCGTATAAAAGTAGAGAAGAAGGACGAGGTTACTGGGAGAATTATTGAGGCGAGATTTGTTGATATTCATAATCAAGAGATAGAAAATGTTCCACAAAAGATAGCAATCAATAACTCAACATCAATATCTTTTGCAGCTCCTATTACTGAAAATGGAGAACTCAATCCAAACACGAAATGTAATGAGATTTCTATGTTTGCATTTTTGCCTACATTGGTAAAGGATTTTAGATTTCCGTTTTACATCAATGCCAATTTTATTCTTGATCCACCACGTCAACGAATTTTGGGCGATAATCCTTGGAATTTCTATCTTATGCAGGAAATTGCAAAGTGCATTGTTCGATGGTGTGGCACGTTGAATGAAAATCGAGAAGAAAAAGCATTAAACATTCTTGTAAACCAGTATTTTGAAGAAGATTCACCAGATACAAGGCAGCTTGCCGAACACTTTAATCGTTCCTATAAACATACTCTTGAAACTGAAGCGTTTATTCTAAACCATAAAGGTACACTTTCACGACAAGACGAAATCATTTTAGATATACCTGGTATTTCTCAACTTATTGGCGCTGATTTGTTCTGCAAGATTATGGGAACCAGCAAGTGCTTGCCCTCAACAGACATTGATGCTAAGATTTTAAGAAGTGGTATTTTTGAAAGGATTGAAAAACCTTCTATTGATGATGTGATTGAGGCTATAACCAATAATGCAGATTTCAATTCATGGTTTATTACTGCAACAGGTGAACAAAAGGATACTATTTTTAGATGGATTGAGTGGGTTAAGGCAAAGAATTATTCGTCTAATGAGAATGACTTGCCCAATTTGGTTTCCAACCTACCACTATTCCAATTTGGCGAACAGTTTAAAACAAGACGGGAAATTGACTTAAATGATTATGTCATTTGTACAGAACACATCAAGCCAATTAAGGATGTTCTTTTAAAAATAGGAATACAATGTTCAGACAACTATTTTGATGAGAGTTGTACGATATATGATTTTATTGAACCGCAAAACGAAGTAAAAGTTTTTGAGAGCATTACAGCTCGTATAATGGAGCAAAATGAAGCTTTATTAGAGCCAAGTGATAAATTGCGATTATTCCTAGCTATGGAGGGTTTTCTTGGTGTTGGTCCAGAAAAACTATCTAAGATTCGGTTTTTCCATAATTCTGAAGGGCAATTGTCTAGCTTAAACGAAATGTTTGCGTACAATGAATGTGCCCCACTTTGGGCTAGACCTTTTATGATTGCTAAAGAGGAATGTTTTGATGAAATAAAAGACTTATTACAGAATGAGTTCGATGTTATATGGAAGAACATTGATACTATTACTACTGAACAAGGTAATGCTATAACTGATGTCTACCATTCTTATAAATGGACTGATGATAAATATACCACTGCGTTAATCGATAAATACAAGAAAGACAATAATCTTGCTTTGCTGCTTCCTATTGTTGAAGATGCGCATACTGAGACGAAACAGTTTTTTTTAGATGGTATTCAAAGGATTGAATTGTTGTCTGGTGCCTCGTATAAGAAAGAATCATACGAATACCGTGTGCTTCAAATGGCGTTGTCTATTATGGCAGATCCTTCTGTCTTTTCTTCTAAGGTGTATTTCGATGGAACTTGTATTAAAGATTATTCTGTAAAAGATGAGGTTGAATGCACATTTATCCAAGAAGGTAAAGAAAAAAAGGTGATAATGTCTTTGGCCAGATTGTTACCTAAATATCAGAATCAGTCGAACACCAGTGATAGTATTAAGATACTATTTAATGGTGAAAAATGGATTGACAAATTTTTTGATGCTAAACCAAAACCAATTTCAGAGGTATATTCGGAACTGAATAGCACACTTGGCATTGTTCATGCAACATATTCTCCGTGGAAAACGGGAAGTGGGAATGCTATTCAATACATGTTTTCTGTGTATAAACGCAAACAGAGTTGGAGCGTGGTAAAAGGGTTGCAGATAGATCTTCGCTCAGAATCTGATGCGTTTATCTTTGAAATGATGGATTTCTTGTGTGATAATGATTTGCAAATAGAAACATCGCCTTTTACATATCATTTAAGGAGCTATTTTAAAGGTAAAAGCTTTAACGACCGACTTGTTTTTGAAGAAGAAACTATATTAAAGGCTATTGAGCTATGGGCCAATGATGATAAAAAGAAGAAGTATCTTATAAGAAATGGAGTAAAAAACGAAGAAGACCCTGCCATTCTTTTCCGCAAGTTATTTATAGAAAATAAACAAATTGATTCTCTAAATAGTTTGTCTGATAGTGACTTGGCGTCAGGAGTAGCTTTCATTGCATCTGCAGGCTATATTGACAGGCCTTTTGAAGGAGCAAACCAGAGAGCTATACTCTTGGAGCTGCTAAACAAAAAATGCTGTAAATTAGAAACAAAGGTTGATTTAGAGGAATTGCAAAAAAGCTCAACAGAGTGGGATAATGCAGATTATAATACTTGGACACAAGAACATTATCCGCGCATCTTTATTTATCCAGGTTATCTACCAGAAAGTGTTTATTATGGCAGCGTGTTGCTTGTCAATTATAATAATGACAAACGCTCCTATTACTATGATAAACAGCGTGATCCAAAAAATGAAAAACTGTACATCAGTGACACAAAAAAGATTGATGACATTTTATTTGAAATTGCCAAAGAAGGAAAAACCAGTTTTTTCTTAGATGATTATAAAGCTCTCTTTTTAGAAGGAAAAGTAGCTGTATCGAAAGATGAAATTGTTGCTAAGGACAAAGCCATAGAATCCTTGTCGGAATCAAATCGGCAAAAAGATGAAATAATCGAAGACCTAAAAGCAAGACTTGAGAAGTATGAAAGTGATGTATCTGGAATCGCAGAAGGGATCCCAGAACCTCAACCAATGCATTCGTCAAAAGAAGGACGAGATGATTCCATGCGTAAATCAAACGTCCAATCTTCTGGAACAGAATATGCCGAAGAAATTAATTCTTCGGAAACCCCAGTGCCT
Source organism: uncultured Bacteroidia bacterium (assembly GCA_902800965.1). Classification (GTDB taxonomy): domain Bacteria; phylum Bacteroidota; class Bacteroidia; order Bacteroidales; family F082; genus Limimorpha. The sequence continues at coordinate 136,457 of CADCGK010000003.1, forward strand.
ATTGTTGATTCTCCAGGCAAGGTTTTACGTAAAGGGAAGCTGACACCAGAAGAACGCATACAATTAAACCGTGAAGCAAGAATTGAAGCAAAAAAATACCTTGAAAACGAACCGGGTTATGATTGCAGCGAATGGGATGCGGAAAATAGTGGACAAATTGTTTATGATGTTAAACACAATGGAAAAACAATTGTGGTAGTTGTAATTAGTTCTAATGAAAGTAGACTACATCTGCATCCTTATGCTTTTGCAGAGCTAATGGAAAACCCTGATAATTTGTTGTTGAATTATGTGGATGGGAAGATTTATTCATGGTCTTTTGTGGAATTATTTAAAGACAATCCCGATGTAAATCTAATTTTTGATACAGACATTATAACCCCCAAGGAATTTGCATTTATAGCAAATAGATATAGAACAACTAAAAAAACGTGTTTCGTTGTAGAAAACCCAAAGTTCTCGATCTCAGATCAAATCAAGGGTTTTGGTTTGGAAGAAGTTAAAGAAGGAGGAACTGTTATTGTGGACATTTCACTTGATGATTTATATAATTGGTAGTTATGCATTATACGCGTGATCAACATAAAAAGTTTTTGGATACAGAATTACAAGAAATCTGTGAAGATTATCTAAAAACACTGAATACAGAAGCCGTCGCCTTGTTGGAAAGCAACGAAGTATATGTGTCTCAATTTGTGAAAGTTGAACTGGAAAAGCAAATTGACCAAAACGGAACTGAGTATTTTTGTGGTAACGGACAGTTGCTATTAAAGTTTAAAAGTGACAAAGGCATTCCTCGAAAAAACGAGTACTTTGTTGCAGTTTTGTTAGACAAAGAAATGTGCATTCCCAGAAACTGGGGAAATATATCTTGGGGGAACCTTAGAAAAAACCAGATTAAATTCTCTGAAGTGCATTGTGTTTGGCAGGGAAAAACCGATGAGAATGGCTTTCTGTTATGTGGTTTTGCAGGCTTGTCCATTGAAATGGCAAAGCATTTAATCGACAACAAACTTAATGGCTGCGTCATCGTGCTTGGACCCAAGATGCCACCTATTGATTATTACCAGAATTTAATCAACATGGTATCGAATAATAATCAAAAGCAAAGAGCAAATGCTTTGCTTGATTACGAAGATTCCATGCACACATGGAGCCCAACACCTTTATCATCTACGATTCCTCCTGCAAGTGTTATAGTGAAAAAGTTGGAAGAGGCCGATGATATCATTGTGCAAGGTCCTCCAGGTACTGGGAAAACGTATATGATGGCAAATGTCATTTCCAACCTTCTTGACAATAATAAAAGCGTGTTAGCCACAGCATTGACCAACAGGGCTTTAATAGAATTAGCCTCAAAAGAGGCTTTAACGCAGCACCTTGAGAAAGGTAATATTTATAAAACTAATGTTTCAACGGACGAATTGTCACTATGCAAAAAACTTGAATGTATTGAGAGCAAGAAATTGTTTAGCTCGCCTGGCAAATTAACACTAACAACCTTCTATAATTCAAGTGGCTGGGCAATTATCAGTACAGATACACCACCTTTTGACTATGTGATAATGGACGAGGCCAGTCAAGCTTTGTTCGCCATGGTTGCTTCGTGCAAAAACCTTGGAAAAAAAGTGATTTGGATTGGTGATCAAAAACAATTGCCGCCTATCGTTTCAATTTCAGAAGAAACAATTATCAGGAAGGACTATGCAAATTTGATAAATGGGTTTCAAACGTTATGTGACAACTTTGATATGCCCTCATATATGCTTGTAGATACTTTCAGACTTCAATCAAGGTCTGCCGAATTGACAAGCGTTTTTTATGATGTACCTTTGGTGTCGGTATCAACAACTGAATTGACAAATACGACATTGCCATTTATAGATAAAAGAGGAGGAACGTCAATAATCGAGAAAGAAATGCCAAATGGTGAAAAAGCCGACAGAGGTTGTTGTAATGATGTGGTTGAACTAATCGGTCAATTATTAAAAGAAGTACCTAATGCGACTATTGCACTTCTTTCTAAGTTTAGGCCTACAGTAAGAATGTTACAAAACTGTTTTATTACGAGATATGGCACCAAAAACAACGTCCTCATTGATACCGTTGAACGCATACAAGGAATGACCTGTGATATTTGTTTCTACTTTATCCCAAATACCATATACCACATGTCGTTAAACAAAGAATTGTTTAATGTTGTCACAAGTCGTGCTAAGCAATATACGGTTATTGTTGCTGACAAAAGTCTTCTTCAACAAGACATGCCAATTGAAGTAAGGCGATATCTATTGAAGGCACAGGAAGACAAATTTGCGACTTTTGAGCCCAAGACGATAACGGCTGGCAGTATTAGTGTTTCGGTGGTTGACAAAATTGACCTCTCAAAATTGGAACGAAGGACTAAAAGCAGCACCGTTTATGTGATTGACACCAATGTATTCGTGAGCTGCCCTGATATCATCAGTCGAATTGGAAAGCAAAACAAAGTGATTGTTCCGGCCAAAGTACTTGAAGAGCTTGACAAGTTAAAGCAAAAAGAAAGTTCGGACAAGAAAGCCATCAATGAAGCTGCTAAGAACATAAGTCTTGCTTTCACAAAAAACTACTCAAAAATGGAAGAAGCAGATGTGTCTTTGCTTCCACAAGGTTTTGACACGCACAACGCTGATTGCATGATTTTGTCGGTTGTCTTAAAGCACAAAGATGACAATGCTATACTATTAACCTCCGACAAAGTACTTCAAGCGAGAGCGAATGGGCTTGGCATTAGAACGATGTCTTTGTATGAAATCTTGCGTTGATAAGCTGGCAAGAGATACTTTTTCCATCCTTTTTGTTTTCTGTGCAATTCCATTGCACAAACCATTCCTATCTTTGCACCAAACATAAAACCAGAACCTATGAACCAACTTTTAGCAACCTTTCGAACCGACCTTGACACTGCCATGTTTCGGCATCTGCACGCGACACCTTTTGTCTTTGATATTGCCAATAATGATAAAGATGTCTTGCCAACGAAAACCAACCAAGACCTAACCGAAGAGATTCGTTTTCGAGTCCTGGAGTTACGTAAGAGGGGAGTGCGGCTGTGCCAGTTGCAGGATCTTGTTTATGAGCAACTCACATTGAGCCGTCTGGTTGTCACCAAGGATTTCCGGATTATGCTTCCTGATTTCAACAACATGGAAATCACGATGTCGCCATTGCCCAAAGCCGTGTTCCTGCTTTTCCTGAAACATCCAGAGGGTATTCTGTTTAAAGAGCTGCATAACTATTATGACGAACTGCTTGACATCTACAGGCAGATCAGCAACCGCATTATCGAGAACAACATCGTGGATAGTATCCTTGACGTTACCGATCCAACCAAAAACTCCATCAACGAGAAGTGCGCCCGCATCCGCGAAGCCTTCCTCAAACAACTCAACGGCATACAAGCCGAGCACCACTACATCACCGGCAAGCGTGGCGAACCCAAGAAGATAACCTTGCCGCGCGAATTGGTGGATTTGCAAGCCTTGTAAAAGTCAAGACTGCATTCCGATAAGAACTATTTTTGCACAAAACAGAAGTGATCACGTTGTTCAGTCGCATAGAATAAACGAGTATGAATTGAACCGCCGAGGTCGAGTTCATACACCGTTGGGGTATTTCGTACAGAACCCAGGGAAACATTTGGCCATCAGTTCTAAGTTTTGTTGTTTTGTATCGTCATTGTTTTATTGAATACTAAACATGCCTCATCATCTCGACAACATAAAAACAATCCATCAACACACCAAGGCGGTTTTACTCTTGTTGACCCTCAGCCTTTTGCTGTTCTCATGCGTCAACGACGGGTCGTTCAAATTCAAGAAAGGTCCTCGGCATTACAACGGCATCGATGTCTCCCATCATCAGGGGAAGATCGATTGGGGAAAGGTCGCCCAGGACACCTGCGTGAAGTTCGTCTATATCAAGGCCTCACAGGGAGCTTTTTTTCGCGATTCCAGATATAAGAAGAACATCAAGGGCGCACAAAAGCACGGGCTGAAATGCGGGTCTTACCACTTCTTCACCATGTCGGCCAAAGCCAAGGACCAGTTCGAGAATTTCAAGAAGGCCACCAAAGGTTGCACCCAGGATCTGATTCCCGTTGTCGATGTGGAACTACAAGTAAACTCCAAAGGACGCCATCGAGTTGTCCTGACGCTTAGCAATCTGCTGAAGTTGTTTGAGGCTGAATACGGCTGCAAACCGATGATCTACTGCCCACACTCGTCCTACCTCCAAATCATCAAGGGTGAATTTGATGATTACCCTATATTCATTGCTTCCTATAAGTCCAAAGCTCATATCGACGATTACCATCTTTGGCAGTTCTCCGAAAAAGGACATATTGATGGTATTAAAGGTTATGTTGATCTGGATAGGTTCCATAAAGGTGTGACGCTAAAGGACATTGAACTACGATAATCCGTTTTGTTGATAAAATAATACCTGATTAACCCTTGACAAACTAAAACACCTATGCTTAGCTTTGCAAATAGAAAACGACTCCCTGTTTTTGTTTCTTAACTGACCAGTTTAGGCTCATTTTGTAATGGGCCGATAATGGCGTCACCTCTGAAGGGAGCAGCTTTTCAATAACAATAAAACAATATAAAGATTATGAGTATTTTATCAAAACTGTTTTCTAGGAAAACGAACAAGCAACAACCTAGACCGGTTGTTCAGATCGGAACGGAGATCGAGCGTCCGACGCAGATTAATAACCCCATAACCGATTATCTGAAAAAAGTCCCGGATTGGATCGGCCAACGTAGCGGATGGGGGTATGGCAAAGAAGACGCGCTTATCATGGATACAGACAACTCCATGGATGGTATTCATAATGAATATGTGTTTGCCGAGTTCCGATCAAAAGTTGAAGTTCATGAAGTCATGAAAATGTATTTTGACCATTTCGAGAGATGCAATCAAAGACTCGTCAATAGCGGGATGGGCCATAATTACGATGTCATAAACTTCAAGGTCTATTTTTTCACCGAAGAAGACTGGGTTTTCCTGAAAAAAGACTATGAGAGCCATAACGAATACAAGGATGACGAAGTAGGGCTTGAGCGACACACTCAATTAAGAAATGAGCGAATCAAGTATTACACATCGGAGTGTTGGATTAATATTGACAGTTTTTTCGGTAAAAGGTAAAATGGTCAAAAATGAAAAACGACAACAACATAGACATCGGATCAGTCGCAGAGAAACTGAAAAAAGAACTTTCGCTCTTCGATGACGAACCGTATGATGGCCACAACGAAGACTTCGAGTCGCCATTGTTTCCACCGAGTAGACCGTGGTGGATGCCCAAGAAGAAAAAAGGAACATTTCTTACCGACGAAGCACGATACATCGCCGAGAACTACAAGGCCATCGGATCGGACGAATTGGGATGTCCTTTGTATCCAAGCGATGATTCGGAAATCATGATGGCGATTCTTCATTATCTGCCCGAGGAAGATATAAAAGAACTGAATGAGGTGTTGGGACACTCGCCGCTGTGCCTCAAATCGCCGTTAATCGATGACGAGTTCTATTACAGTAGACGACAGAAAAGGCACCTTTCCATCGCCACCTTGATCAAGCATTATAAAAACGTCAAGGGAAAGAGAGTGGAGGCTCGGAGAAGTCTCCAGCAACGTTTTCAATACCAGTCCTTCACAGACCAAATAAAGATCATGCGCCTGTTCTTGAATGGTACCAGAACGGATAGGGAGTGGTGCTATCGAACGATGCTCAAATGGTGGGACGAGTCGTTGACAGCGGATTTGGAGAAAGCTTGGCTGGACCACAAGGACAGAAAATGTGTTTTCGTTGCATCAATACGCCTGTCGGAGGCTTTTCTCAAAGAACATCAAGAAGCCATGGGGAAGTTGGACTATAAGAGTGTTTGTCAGCGGTTGGGACATGATCCAATCTTTGTCATCGACAAGTCCCGGTTAAGCCCTTCGGACTACTTCTTTGTGATAGCGCATTGTCACAGACATATCGATGACGAAGAAGCCGACAGGATTCTTTTCGGCCAAATAAAACGCGTACTTGCCCAAGGGTCGATGCCCATGGCGTTCAAGACCCATTACGGAGGTCCTGTCGAAGACCGGATGGAAGATAAGTCCCGTTATGTTCCTTCTTTGATATTCAACAAGACCATAGGGTATATGATTTGGGCTTTGGGTCAGACGGGGAATGCCTCAACTATCATCAAGTTCCATCGTTGGAACAAGATGTTGCAAAACAACATGCCAGGGTATCTTGCCGAAGAAATGGATTCCAAAGCCAAGATGGCCTTGATGCAAGAAGACTTTCGGGAATACCAGCAATGGAATTGGAGCGTGTTCGCCAAACATGCCTATCAATCCATCGTTGAACAGATCCCCGATGATGACCCTGAGTTTAAGCAAGAAGCCATGCCAGTGAACAGTCCCATTGAAGCATCGGGGTTGTCCCGCGACGAAACGGGGTTGACGACTCCTTTCAGAGATGACAGCGGCGTCTTTGGTGCCGGTTTCGACTTCGACGATGATGAGCTTCCGTTTTAGAAAACAGTTCAAAACAAAACAATATAAAGATTATGAAGATCGAACATTTTAAACCAATTCAATATGTTAGGAGCAATCACAGGAGATACCATAGGATCTCGATTTGAATTTATGGGCACCAAAAGCACAGACTTCGATTTGTTTGACCCAAGGTGCTGAAAAATGTAAGCTATGGCAAAAAGCAGAAAGAAACGAAGAATGATTTGGTTCTTGTGCGTAATAATCGCACTTATTGTTGCCAAAATGATCTGGGTTGCTGTTGCCACAAGGCACAATGGCGACTTCGATAGTGAGAAGCAAGACATACTTTCCCGGCGTAATTATCTGCTGGAAAAGGTGATCACAAACCCACAACAGCTCATTGACGAGATGCCCGCCGCTGTAGGACCCCAGTTCCAAGGGGAATGGGCTTTGTATTCCTGCTCCATGCTGTCGGCGTCGTTGGTGAACACGACATTGATCTATGGTGAGGACAGGGAAGATAACATCGCTCGTATTGACAGCCTGATCCAGATTGTGATGTCACCGGAGCTTAGGGCATACGACAGAGAGCGATGGGGCGAGGACCCTCTTGAAACGCTGGACGGTCACAAAAGCCATGTCTCGTATCTGAGCCATTTGGCATGGATGATAGGCGGTTACAAGCAAATCGGCGGTGGCGATAAGTATGATGGACTATACCACGACCTCTGCGAGACCATGAACCGAAGGATCCTCGAAAGCCCCAACATGAATCTTCCGACCTATCCAGGCGAGTGCGTCTATATGCCGGACATGTTGGTGGCCATCGTGGCGCTGACGCTGTATTCACAGCAGAACAACGGCGAGTACTATATGACCACTTGCAACTGGATCCACCAGGCGAAGCATGAATGGCTCGATTCTGATACCCAACTGATTTCTTCATATCTGCCAAATGATAGGAGCGGTATTTATGAAGGATCACCCATTAAGGGGTCATACACTGCTTTGAGTTGCTATTACCTGACGTTTATCGACAAGGAGTTTGCACGTGACCAATATGAGAAGCTGAAAGCGCATTTCCTTCAAAGAAGGCCGATAACAGGATTTAAGGAATATCATGATAGGCGTTGTTGGCTGGGAATGGATATCGATGCTGGACCGATTATTTGCAACCTAAGCCCTACGGGAACGGCATTTGCCGTTGGAAGTGTCACCTACTTCGAAGATTGGGCTTTGAGGAAGAGACTGCTTAAAACCGGAGAGATTGCTGGAACGACATGGCATAGAAAGGGCAAGAGCCATTACCTGCTTGCCGACATGGCTTTGGTTGGTGAGGCTATCATGCTCGCCATGCGAACTGCCACGGAGTGGTAATAAATGATTCTCGTTCCGCCTTTTTTGTTGATAAATAAATACCGCTTTTCCCCTTGACAAATCGAAGCGACCCTTCGTAGCTTTGCAAACAGAAAACGATTCCCTTTTCTTTTTCTTAACAATATAAAGATTATGAGCTTGCTATCTTTGACAAAAGAGATCGCTATCGATCTCGGGACCGCTAACACTATCATCATCACCGACGGGAAGATTGCCGTTGAGGAACCGTCGGTGGTGGCGATCCGCAAATCTGACGACAAAATGATGGCCGTGGGGCGCAAAGCCAGCGCCATGATAGGCCGCGGCGAAGACCGCATCTACACGGTGCGCCCACTCAAGAAAGGCGTCATCGCCGACTATAAAGCCTGCGAGATGATGATCCGTGGCCTCATCGACCTTATCCCTCAACGTAAACGACTGTTCAAACCCTCCATCAGGATGGTGGTATGTGTCCCTTCAGGAGCCACCGACGCCGAGATGCGCATCATCAACGACTCCTGCGTCCATGCCGGGGCAAAAGAACTCTACCTGATCTATGAACCACAAGCTGCCGCCTTGGGCATGGGCTTCGACGTGGAAGGCCCGGACGGCTGCATGGTGGTGGACATCGGTGGCGGTACCACCGAGATCGCCGTGATGTCGCTCGGAAGCATCGTGGTGAACATGTCCATCGCCGTGGCTGGCGACGCGCTCAACCAAGACATCATCCAACACATGGACCAGGTGCACGGAATGCGCATCAGCGAGCCGACCGCGGAACGCATCAAGATGGGGGTGGGGGCCGCCATGACCGACTTGAAAGATCCGCCGCAAGACATGGAGGTGGTGGGTCCCAACAAGACTACCGACCTGCCGCTGAAAGTCAATGTCACTTACAAAGAGATTGCTCAATGTCTGGAGAAGAACATCTCCAACATCGAGGCGGCCATCCTTCAGGCCTTGGGACAGACGCCCTCGGAGCTGTATGCCGATATCGTGCGCAACGGCATCTACCTCACCGGTGGCGGCGCCCTTCTTCACGGCCTCGCTGAACGCCTCTCAAAAAAGATGACCATCGAGTTCCACGTGGCCGATGATCCGCTTCACTCCGTGGCTCGAGGCACCGGAATCGCCCTGAAATGTCTGCCACAACTTAGTTTTTTGATTCACGGGAGCTGAGGCTAATTCTTTTAACTTTGTAACACCAATTCCCAACCATGAACCACGACATCCTAACATCCGTCACCAGCCTCCCGCTACACCTGTTCATCAAATCAGGTGACAACGTGCCCATCCGCACGGAAAGCAGCTGGGAGGAAGAGAAAACTGAGATCTTGGAACGTGCCAACTGGCTGTGCGACAAGGTGATCACGGAACCTAAGAAGCTCCTCAAGGAGATGCCTTCCTTCCTGGGCGAAGAGTACGGCGGACAATGGGCCATCTATTCCTGCGCCATGCTTTCGGCGGCATTGCTCAACATCAGCCGGTTGTACCCCGAAGAGCTGCCTCAATGCCTCAACAGGCTTGAAAAGCTGGTGGAAGTCACGATGTCGCCTGAGATTCGACACTACGACACCATCGCATGGAAGAAAGACGCGCTGGAGACACTTCCAGGCAAACGTGGTCACATGACTTACCTCAGCTTACTCGCCTGGACCATCGGCAACTACAAGCTGGCGGGCGGCACCTCCACGACCTTCGACGAGCTGTTCCAAAGCTGCTGCGAGGCGCTGAACCGTAGGACACTGGAGAGCAAGAACCTGTGCCTGCCATCCTTCCCCAATGGGATCGTCTTCTTCCCCGACATGCTGGTGACCATCGTCGCCTTGCACCACCACGACCTGCTCTATGGCGACTGCTATGGCGAGACGGTGGAGCGATGGCTCGAAAAAGCCAAGACGGAGTGGATCCATCCCAACACGGGATTGCTGCTGGCAGAACTCAACAAGAATTCAGTCGGACGTGCTCCCCGAGGCTCTTACGGCGCCCTGAGCACCTATTACCTTTCACTGATAGACCCCGACTTCGCCCATCAACAGTACGGGAAGATGATGCAGACCTTCGCCAAAGAGGATGACGTGGCTGGAAAAACGGTGTTCGGCATCAAGGAATACCTCCGAAAGTCGCCGGCGATGACCTTCGACTATGACGCGGGTCCCATCATCTCGGGCTTTAGCCCCTCGGGGACGGCATGGGCGATCGGGAGCGCCACCTTCTTCGAAGACTGGGAGACCCGCAGCCGCCTGCTGCGTACAGGGGAGATGGCGGGCGGAACGGTGCGGCGCAAAGGAAAACAACACTACAGGCTATCCCAATTCGCCCTGGTCGGCGAAGCGGTGGTGCTGGCCATGAGAACGAATACCCATCCTTAACCCTACGATATCATGCTGACAGAGAACACCATGGAACGGTTGCGCATCCTCACCGAGTCGGCGAAGTACGACGTGTCGTGCTCGTCGAGCGGGACGGTGCGCCGTGGCAAGCAGGGCTTTGTGGGCAACACCGTGGGCGGCGTGGGCATCTGCCACTCGTTCTCCGACGACGGCCGCTGCATCTCGCTCCTCAAGGTGATGCTCACCAACAGCTGTATGTACGACTGCGCCTACTGTGTCAACCGCCGCTCCAACGACATCCCACGGGCGACGCTCTCCGTGTCGGAGCTGGTGGAGATCACCATGGAGTTCTACCGGCGTAACTACATCGAGGGGCTCTTCCTCTCGAGCGGCGTGGTGCGTAGCCCCGACTATACCATGGAACGCCTCGTGGCCATCGTCCGCGAGCTGCGGACCACCCAACGTTTCTACGGCTACATCCACCTCAAGAGCATCCCGGGCGCCTCTCAGGAGCTGCTCAGCCAGGCGGGACTGTATGCCGACCGTATGAGCGTCAACATCGAGATCCCCAAGGAGGAGTCGCTCAAGCTGCTCGCCCCCGAGAAGGACCATCAGAGTGTGTTCCAGCCGATGAAACTCATCCAACAGGGGGTGCTGGAGAATAAGGAGGACCGCCGACGCTTCCATCATGCGCCGCGTTTCGTGCCGGCAGGCCAATCGACGCAGATGATCGTCGGCGCCACCAAGGAGTCGGACCGCGACATCCTCACCATGTCGTCGATACTCTACACCCAACCCACGATGCGACGTGTGTATTACTCGGGCTATGTCAGCGTGAACACCTACGACGCGCGCCTGCCAGTGCTCAAACAGCCGCCCCTGGTGCGCGAGAACCGTCTCTACCAGGCCGACTGGCTGCTGCGTTTCTATCAGTACAAGGTGGAGGAGATCGTCGATGAACAGCATCCCGACCTCGACCTGGAAATCGACCCGAAGCTGTCATGGGCCCTGCGCCATCCCGAGTTTTTCCCTGTCGATGTCAACACGGCCGACTATGAGACGCTGCTGAGGGTGCCTGGCCTGGGCGTGAAGTCGGCAGTGACCATCGTGAACTCGCGTCGTTTCGGACGACTCACCTCTTTCGACTTGAAGCGGATCGGCGTCGTGATGAAGAAAGCCAAGTATTTTATCACCTGTCATGAACTGACCTCGCCGCTCCCGGGATCGATACGCAGCGTCAACGAACTGCAGCCCGAGCGGGTGCGGCAACTGCTCGTCTCGCCCCAAGAGCGCAAGCTGGCTGAAAAAGAAAAACAACTTACCCTGGATTTCGAGCCATGACGGTTTACACTTTCGACGGGACCTTGGACGGGTTGATGACAGCTGTCTTCGACGCTTTCGAACGGCATGAACAGCCGGAGAAGCTGCTGACCAAGGGCGATGCATTGCCTTTGTTCTGCGACCACGTGCACGAAGTGATCACCGACGAGGAGAAGGCCAAACGGGTATGGACAGGACTGGAGAAACGCTTGACCTGCCAGGCCTTGCGGATCATCTCGGTGAGCTGGCTGTCGGAACTGCCCGAGGTGGTCCAGCCGCTGTTCAACTACGTGTGCAAGACCTTCCGACAACCTCAAGGAGCAGCCAGCATCGCGCTGAACTATGCCGATCCCGACGTGCTCGCCGTGACCCGCATTGGGTGGAAGGTGTCGCACGAACAGCTACGCATGAAGCAGTTCATCCGTTTCCAGAAGGCCAAGGACGGCACTTACCTCGCCGTCATCGGTCCCGACCACAACGTGCTGCCGCTAGTCATCGGTCATTTCCGCGACCGTTTCAACGACCAGCCCTGGCTCATCTATGACGCCAAGCGCCATTACGGGTTTTATTATGAGGGTTCGGGAATGCCCATGCAGATTACCTTTGAGGATGAGTCTGCCATTCCTTTCAACCTCTATGACGGCAAGCTAAACCCCGACTTGTTGAGCAGCGACGACCAGCTCTTCCAAGACCTATGGCGCACCTATTTCAAAGCCATCTGTATCAAGGAACGACTCAACCCCCGGAAGCAGCTCAAAGAGATCCCCCTCCGCTACTGGAAATACCTCACAGAAAACAAAAAAAGATAATTGTTTAATTATTGATTCTTTTGATTACTCCTCACTCCTAACTCCTCACTCCTAACTAATCTCCAGCGTCTTCTTGCAGATCTCGATCTCCTCTGGGTCGCCGGTGTATTTGCCGAGGTCGTCGCTGAGCTTGACCACCTTCTTCCAGGTGCGCTTCTCAGTGATCTTGGCCGCCGTGAGCTTCACCACGATGTTCATGGCCTTCACGTTGTCGATGTCGCAGGTGAGGTGGGTGCCGATGCCGAACGAGTCTTGCATGCGGCCGGCCACTGCCTCGTGGATGGCGATGGCTTCATCGACATTCAAGCCGTTGCTGAAGATGATGGACTTCTGCGTCGGGTCAACGCCGAGTTCCTTGTATTTCGCGATGATCTCTTCAAGCGCTTCGTAGTTGTCGCCGCTATCGACGCGCAATCCGTCGAACAGCTTGGCGTGCAGCTGGGTGAAGTTCTGGAAGAAGGCCTTGCGGGTGTAGGTGTCGTAGAGGAATACTCCCAGACTGCCGGCATACACGTCCTGCCAGTAGTCCATGGCGAGGTAGTTGGCCTCGTTGTAGCCATAGAGCGAGCAGGTCTCGATGAACTGGTGGCTCATGGTGCCGATGGGGGTGAGGTCGTACTTCATGGCCAGCAGCACGTTGCTGGTACCCACGAAACAGGTCTTGGTGAACTGCTTCTGCGCCTCGATGAACGAGCGGATCACAAGGTCCTGGTGCTCGAACGAGAAACGACGGCGTGTGCCGAAGTCGCTGAACTTGACTCCATTGCCGATGAGACGGATGCCCTTGGCATAGGATTTCTCATATTCCTTCTCGGCGTCATAGTGCTCAAACTCGCCCTTCAGCTCGTGCATCAGCTCGGAGACGGTAGCCAGGATGGGCATCTCCCAAAACACAGTGCGCCACAACAGGCCTGTCACCTGGATGTGGAGATGGCCTTCCTCGTCTTGGCTCACCTCGACTTCGGAAGGTCTCAGATGGAAGCCTTTCAGGAAGGTGAAGAACCACAGTGGGAAGTAATAGCACTTCTGTTTCATGAAACGCGTCTCTTCGCTGGTGATGCGGAGGTCGGCGAGACTGTCGAATTGCTCGCGCAGCTTCTCGGCGAAGCCCTCCGGATAGACCGTGTTGTTGCGATCGACAAAGGTATATTGCCCCATGGCGCGTGGGAACTTCTGCAAATAGGCGTAACACACGCTGAATGTGTAAAGGTCGTTGTCTAACAGGCTGTTGATAATTCTTCTCATATCTTAAAATTCTACATTTTACTGACGATACTTCTGATCTTATCTGATATATACTTCACCGAATTCGTGGTGTTTTCGAGTACCTGCACCAAGTCCTTGCGTTTGATGATCTCGGTGAGGTTATAGCCGTTCCTGAATAGTTTGCTGATGCAGTTGCCGTACAGCTCGTCGTTGTCGTGCTCGTAGGATTTGATCTCCTGGCAGAGCCGCATGATCTCCTTGGCTTTTCCGGTGTTCATGAACTCCAGGTTGCTAATGATGGTTCCAAGGCTTTCGGAAGCGAACACGATGTTGTCCGTCATGGTGGTAAGGTCTTCGTCCACGCCGGTGAAACGGCGGGTTAGGATGATGTTGGCCGAGTCGTCAAGGCGATCGAGGAAAGTGTCCATCATCTCGGCGAGCTCGTGCACGTCCTCACGGTCGAAGGGGGTGAGCACAGTGCTGAATAGCTGGCTGTAGAAGTCGCGGAGGACGTCGTCGCCATCGGTCTCGCAGGCTTTGATTTCCTTCCTGAGGGTCTCCATCTGCTGGATGTCGGTCTCGGTGATCATCTTGCGCAGCAGCTGTGAAGCCTTCATGATATAGTCGGCCTGCTTCTGATAGAGCGGGTAGAACTTCTTTTCCTTAGGGACGAAAAACTGGAAGAAATTGTTAAGACTCATGGCGTTACTTGAATAAGAGGTTAAACAACAGGTTCAAAGCGCCGCCGATGAGGAGCGGGACGGGGATGGTAAGAATCCACGAGAGGACGATGCGTTTTGCCGTGACCCATTTCACGGACTTCATGCCGTCGGTGAGACCGACGCCGATGACGCCGCCGGTGATAGTGTGGGTGGTGCTGACAGGAATGCCTAAGAACGAGGTGGCGATCAGGGTGGTGGCACCGGCGAACTCGGCGGAGAAGCCGCGTACCGGCGTGATTTTAGCCAAGCCGCCCCCCATGGTCTTGATGACGTTCTTGCCGCCGATCAAGATGCCTAACGACATGATGATGTAACAAACGACAGCCAGGATGTCGGGGATGTGGAACCCTTGACTGCTGTCGTAGAAGTTGCCGATGAATTCTTTCATCGAGTCGCTGACGCCGTTGGTGGTGAACACGCTGGCCATCAGCACGGCGATGATACCCATGGTCTTGGGCGCGTCGTTGGAGCCGTGGCCGATGCAAAAGGCCGCCGTGGAGAAGTGCTGCAAGACCTTGAAAATCTTATCGACGCGCTTGCGTGGACTGTTCTTGAAGATCTTCAGGAAGATACACTCGAGGAAGAATCCCAAGAACAAGCCGATGAGCGGTGACAGGACGATGAAGGCGAGGGTAATGATGATGGGCTTCATGTGGAGCACCGCGCTGCCGTTGACGAACCAAGCCGCTCCGATAATGCCGCCAATGAGGGCGTGTGAGGTGGAGATGGGCATGCCACTCTTGGTGCAGATGGCGACCCAGATGGCCGCGCCCACCAAAGCCGACAGGATGAGATAGGGATCGATGATGTTCTGGTCAGCGAAGTTGGCCATGGTGTTACCCACAGCGAACTGTTGATTGAAAACCAGACGTATGATGATGAAAGCGGTGAACTCCCAGAACGAAGCCCACAGGATGGCCTGCATCGGGGTCATCACCTTGGTGGCGATGATGGTCGAGATGGAGTTGGCCGCGTCGTTCATGCCGTTGAGAAAAGTGAACACAAAGGCAAGGACGATGGAGAGGATGATGGCAATGGTCAGGACGTTCATCACGATTCTTTTATGATAAGACTTTTAACGGTGCTGGTCACCTCTTTGGCGCGGTCGGTGGTGTCTTCGACCACCTGGGCGACCTCCTTGTTCTTCAACAGCTCGATCTCGTCCTTCTCGTTGGCGAAAAGATAAGAGATGTAGTCGCCGTAGATGTCATCGACGGCGTGTTCGATGAGGGTGACCTTCTGGCACAGCTCGCTGATCTGCTGGTGGTTCTTCCCGAGGTCATCGAGCAGGCTGAAGATCTCGATCATGATGGTGGCATCCTCGTGGATGTTGTCGATGATCTCCTTGATCTGCTTGTCGATCTTCTTGGGGTTGTACATCAGGATGGTCTTGGCAGAGTGGTTGATGAAGTCGAGGAACTTGTCCAAATCCATGGCCAAGGCGTTCATGTCCTCACGGTCGAAGGGGGTGACGAAGGCGCCGTTCAGCTCGATATAGAACTCGCGCAGCAGCTCGTCGCCGGTGGTCTCCTGTTTCTTGATCATTCGTGTGAGCAGCTTGCGTTCCTCAGGGTCGTCGCTCTTGACGAGCTCCTTGAGGTATTTGGCGGCAACCTGTGCGGTCTGCGCCTGCTGCAGGTAGGTGGGGAAGAAGTGCTTCTCGCGGCTGCTTCCTCTGGTGAAAAGGTTGTTCAGTGCCATTGTTTCAAATGGTTTGAAAGATGGCACAAAGGTAAGAAAAGTTTTTATGGAAAAAAACCAACGATAATACTTTTTTCATATATTTGCACTGTCAAGCCGTGCCCACTTTGGGTTTGGTTGAGAGTTGTCTGTGACTCGTAAGGAAAACTGCTTCAGGTGCAGTATTTTAAATAACCTGGGATTTGTTTCTGTGGAGACGGCTTGCGCGCCGTCTCCACTTTTTTTATTCGGCAGAGACGACCCCGCAAAGGTGGAACAATACCCTGGCGCCAACATTGCCGTCCCAGTCGTTGTCGCCGGGAGAGACCTCGCAGAGGTCGAAGCCGATGATTTCTTTGCCCGATTCACGGATTTTGTTAAGCAGGTACATCAGCTCCTCGTATTCCATGCCTCCAGGAACCGGCGTTCCTGTGTTGGGACAAAGCTTGGGATCCAATGCGTCGATGTCAATGGAGATGTAGGTCTTTTCAGGAAGTTCCTCGATCATCTCTTCAACGATGTCTTTCCATCGGGTGCCTTCGTACATTCTGCGGCGGTTGTCGCGATCGTAGAATACCTTGATTCGGTCGAAATGCTCAAGTGTCAGTTCTTTCTCCTGATGGCAGTAGTCGCGGATGCCCACTTGGACGAGTTTCTTCACGTTGTCAAACTTCAAAGTGTTGAAGAAGATGGAGGCGTGGGAGTACTTGAAACCCTCAAAGGCATCGCGCAAGTCGCAATGGGCGTCGGCATGCAAGATGCCGTATTCCACACCTTGTTCATGGAGATACTGGTGGTAGGCGAGGGGGCAGCTGTGGTCGCCACCCAAGAGGCCCACAATCTTGCCTTGACGTTTCCAATAGGCGATCCTTTCGCGGAGCCAGGCGTTCTTCTTCTCGGTGGCTTGCTCGATGTCGGCATACATCTTATTATATTTATCAGGATCCTCGTCGATGGTACCCTCGTACAAGGCCTCGATGATTTCCTCGCTGACTGGCGCCAAGGTGTCGTGCAAATCGCGCAGCTCCTTGGGGAATTCGTCCATCCAGATGCCCTTTTTCCACAGGTCGGGATAATCGTGGTGGCAGAGGTCAACCTGCAAGGACGCCTCCATAACTGCTGCTGGCCCGTCAACGGTGCCGCGATTGTAACTGGTGGTCAGCTCCCATTCTACAGGGATGATGATGATTTGCGCCTCCTCGGCGGTGCATGGCAGGCCGTAAATGCCGGAATCGGCTACAGCGGCCGCATTGGGATCAAAGGTGTTCTCCATAGTTTTGTAATTACGTAGTGCAAAGATATGAATTAACTCTTTGTCTTCTACGTTTTCCTCAAATTTCCACAATCGATGTTTTTTGTGGAAACGATTCCACAAATTTCCACAATCCACTTGTGCTTTGGTAAAAATCTAAATATTTAATTATCAATTTATTAAATTGCAATTTGTGTTTTGGCATAGATTTGGCCTAAAGGAACGGCGATATCAAACGGATATGAAAAAGATTGTCTCCATATTAAGTATTTGTTCGCTTGCCATGGCTCTTACAAGTTGTTTTGTGAGCACAAGCAAGTACGACGCCGTTGTCCAAGAACGTGACTCGCTCCGTCTTGTAGCCAGCAATGTCACTACTGACTTTGAAGCGTCGTTGCGTACTATCAACGAAATTGAGACCGCTTTGCAGACTGTGCGTGAGGCCGAGAATATCATCATGATCGAGAGCCAGGAAGGCAATACCAATTATGCCGTCTCTCAAATCGATGCCATCCAGCGCACCATCCAGCAGAACAAAGAGAAAATCGCTGAATTGGAGAATCAACTGGCACAGTCAGGATCCACCTCAAAACAGCTGTCCGCCACTGTCAATCGTTTGAAGAAAGAATTGGACGAAAAAGACACCTATATCAATAATCTACGTGACGAACTGAACGTTAGCAAGGCTCAAGTGGCCGACCTCACCGTCCGTGTGGATAGCCTCAACCAAAACGTGCGTAATCTGAATGAGAATATTGATAACCTCAATACCCAGAACGCGGAACAACAGGCTGTGATTCGCAACCAAGACGCCGAATTGAACACAGTGTACTATTTCGTGGCTCCCATGGAAACTCTCGTGGAACGCGGCCTCGCCAACAAAGGAGGCCTCTTCTCCAAGAGCACCGCATCCAACGAGATCGACAAAAGCATGATGGTCGCTGCCGACAAGCGCGAACTGAAACTTATCGCACTGAACACAACTAAAGCAACAATATTGACAAATCATCCAGAAAGCAGTTACCAGATAACAAAGGGCGATGACGGAATGCTCTCTCTCAATATCCTCAACGCCGACGCTTTTTGGAATACATCTAATTATTTGATTATCTCCATCAAATAAAATTCTGCTCGTTTTCAATTTTACGAACGCCTTGCTTCTCCCCGTTGCAAGGCTTCTTTTTTTTGTGGGTGAAGCATTTTTTGTATATTTGCATGATAATTCCTGTCATGAAACATACCATTTTGATCGTCGAAGATGACGCCTCCTTTGGAGTGATGCTTCAAACCTGGCTGAAGAAGAACAACTACGATGTTGTGCTTGCCACCCAATATGCCCAAGCGAAAAAGGAGATATCATCAAAAAAAATCGACCTGATCCTTACCGACCTCCGTCTTCCCGATGGCGACGGCATCATGCTGATGGGTTGGGTCAGGGAACAACTTAAGAGCCGCGTGCCTTTTATCGTGATGACGGGCTATGCCGAAGTGCAAACCGCCGTGTCAGCCATGAAATTAGGAGCGTTTGACTATCTAAAGAAGCCGATCAACCCGAGCCTGTTGGAAGAAAAGATCATCGCCGCATTGGAATCCGAGCCTGAGGTGGAAGAACTGTTTCATCCCAAAAAAGTAATGGTCAAGGGGTCGAGTGAAGCCATCCAACGTCTCTATAAACATGTGGAACTGGTAGCGCCTACCAAGTTCTCTGTGCTGATCCTCGGCGAAAGCGGTACGGGCAAGGAATACATCGCCGAGATGATCCACGATTGCAGCCCTCGCCGCGACAAGCCTTTCATCGCAGTCGATTGTGGAAGTCTGTCGAAAGAACTGGCCCCCAGCGAACTCTTCGGCCATCTGAAAGGCTCCTTCACCTCCGCTATCGCTGATAAAAAAGGTGTCTTCGAACAAGCTAAAGGCGGCACGGTGTTCCTCGATGAAGTGGGTAACCTGCCTTACGAAGTGCAGATGCAGCTGCTGCGCTCCCTACAGGAACAGAAAGTGCGCCCCGTGGGATCAGCCGTCGATATCAACGTGGATGTGAGAATCGTGGCAGCCACCAACGACAACCTCGAACGTGCCATCGAGCAGGGCAGGTTCCGCCAAGACCTTTACCACCGCATCAACGAATTCACACTGCAAGTCCCTCCGCTGCGTGACCGTATTGAGGACTTGGAGGAGTTCGTGACCTTCTTCGTCTCTCAAGCCAACGAGGAACTGGGCAAGGAAATCAAGGGCGTCTCTCCAAAGGCGATCAACGTGATGAAGAAGATGCCTTGGACGGGTAATCTCAGAGAACTACGCAATGTCATCCGCCGCTGCGTGCTCTTTGCCGAAGGCGACTATATCGAAGCCGAGGACCTGCCGCTTTATATTGAACACGAAGAAAAGACATCGGCGCACTCCAATGAGGATTACGCCTTGCGCCCAGGTAACGAAAGGGAACAGATCGAGGCGGCGCTGATGAAAGCCCGTGGCAACAAGACCGTCGCGGCAAAACTGCTACAAGTTGACAGGAAGACCCTGTACAACAAGATGCATCAATTCGGGATGGATCTTTAAACTATCTCATATTTTTCAGAAAGCATCTCCAGTAGCTGGTCTGCCATATCCATAAACTTCACGGCATCCTCTTTCCATTCGGGATAGGCGTCACCGCTTAATCCTTTTGATTCGTTCATCCTGGAGAGGAAGGTGATGGCTTGACCTTGTTGTAGCTGGATAAACATGGGAAGCATTTTGTGACACAAAGCATGTGCGGCGACGAAGTCGTCGTTCTCAATGCACTGGTTCAGTGCCACCAGGTTGTCGGCGGTGGAGTGGGCGAAGACGGTCAGGATGCCGCGGATGGCTTCGGCGTCGTCGCCCATCATCTCGCAAAGTTCTGGGAAGTCAGTGAATTCACATGCCTGCGCCTTGGTTTCTTCTGGGATATGACGTCCAAACAACCCCTCAAGGGTCTTGAGGTTGAAAGGCTTCTGCAGGAATCCGTCAAAGCCCTCCTCCTTGGCCTTCTCAGTGTCGTAGTCCATGCGTGCGGTCATCAGATACACGGGCTTGTCGGGGTCGGCATTTTTGAACAGCTTCAGGATGTCGTTGCCGCTCAACGCGCCCATCTCACGGTCGGTGAGGACACAGTCGAAGGTCTCCATCTGTAGCAAGGCCTCGTCCAAGTCGATCTTTGACCGGCATTTCCTGACCTGATGTCCCAGCTTCCCGATCATGTTGCTGACCACCGTGAGCAGCGACTCGTCGTCGTCGATGATCAGGATGTGTCGCTCGTTAATGACAGGAACGGCTTCCTTATTGGAATTGGATGCATCCTCGGCAGCATGGAAGTCCTCTGCAAACTCGATCTCCGAAGGTATCCTTATGGTAAACAGGCTGCCTTTGCCGACTTCCGACTGGACGTCGATGCTGCCTTTCATCAAGTCGGTGAGACCTTTCACCACAGAGAGGCCGTAGCCGCTGCCTTCCGACAGCTTACTGCCGCTGTCGGTGCGAACAAAGGGCTTGAAGATCTCTTCGATCTTGTCGCTCGGGATGCCGATGCCGGTGTCACTCACACGGAACACCATCTCGCCGTTTTCATAGCTGGCCCTGAAGCCGATACTTCCTTCGATGGTGTATTTGATGGCGTTGGAGATAAGGTTGCTGATGATTTGCTTGATCTTCAGACGGTCGGAGTTGGTGAAAAGGGTCTCTTTTATGTCGTTTTTGTAATCGAAAACCAGATTTTTCTTCTGGGCGATGGGCTCGAACATGGAGGCTGTCTCGTCGCACAATTGGCTGATGTTGAACGAGGTCTTCTCCAGCTGAAGCATGCCTTGCTCAAGGCTTGAGAACTCGAGAAGGTTGCTTAGCAGGTTGAGGATGTGGTCGGCGTTTTGTTGGATGGAGTGGGCTTCTTTTTCGTTGCCGGTATTATCCATCAGCTCCAGGTTGCCCAAGATCGATGCCAACGGCGTCTTGATGTCGTGAGAGACGGTGAGGAGCATCTTGTGGCGGTTTTCCATGATCTCCTCAGTCTTTTTCCTGGCTTCTTCGGCCTCGTTTCTTGCTTGTTCGGCCGCTTTTCTGGCCCTGAAACCTTTGTTCACGTCGCTGAGGATCAAAATGACGAAGATGATGATCAGGATAAGGACGATGCCACCGATGTAGGTCGAGGCGGTCATGTTCTCGTCGATGATGTTTTCGCTGATCTCCATCTCTAGCAAGGCGGATTCAAGAATCTCCTTGTTAAGTGCCAACAGCAGTTCTGAGATCTCTTCAGAGAGGTGGTTGTCGTCGGTGATCAGCTCCGCCGTCTTCCGCTCATATTCCTTGATGCGTTTCTTGTATTCGGTTTTGGCCTTGTCGGAGAGGATCTTCAGGTCGCTCAAGATGTCGATGGTTGATTCGTTGACCATGGTGATGCTGCTGGTCTGGGCGATGCTGTCTTTCTCGTTGGGGTCGAGCACTGGTGGGGAAGGAGGCGTGAAAGCCTTGAGTCGTGCATCGATTTCCGCAAGGGGGTCGTAATAATAGAACTGTCGCGAGAGCACATAGCTGATCTGTCCTTTCCGCATGATCAGTCGCTCTACCTCATGGATGCGCTCTTCATTTTCCTTGCTTGGCAATAACACCAAGATGGAGTCGGCATAAAGGCTGATTTCGTTGTTCAAGACACCGAACTGTTTCAAGTGCTTGGGGTTGTCGGTGAAGGCGAACAGGTTGGCTTCCGACTGTGCCTGGTGGACCACCTGGGTGAACCTGTTGGTGAGGTTGAGCGCGTCGTTTTGCACGTCAAGGTTGACCCTTTGGTTTTGGACGGAGCCCTGCAACTTATAAATATAGTAAAACATGGCACCACATAATGCGATGACCAACAGGTTGGTAAATACCACCCTCCAACTCGTTCTCCTTTCGATATGTCTTACCATTCTTTTCGCAAAAATAATACTTATTCCGAAAAAAGTGTAATTTTGCAATAAAATTCTACAATATGAAAAGGTTGATGCTGATAGGCTGTGTCACAGCAGCTTTCTTGTTTTTCCTGACCTCTTGTAAATTGCCGAAGCCTTCGCAAAGTGGTCCGTCAAAAGTAGTGGCGGTGCTTTCTGTGAACGATATGCATTCCGCCATCGACATGATGCCACAGTTTGCCGGTCTGGTGGACAGTCTGAGGGGTGTTTATCCCGATTTGTTGGTGTTTTCGGCTGGCGACAACCGTACCGGAAATCCTGTCAACGACCAGTATGATCCCACCAACTACCCGATGATTGCCTTGATGAATGAGGTGGGTTTCGATCTCTCTGCGGTCGGCAACCACGAGTGGGATGGCGGCATTGAAGGCTTGAAGCGCAATATCGAAGACGCCAATTTCCCGTTCCTCTGCGCCAATGTGTTTTTCCCCAAAGGGAAAGAACTCGACGTGAAACCATACGAGATCTTTCATCAACAAGGTCTGGACATCGCTGTAGTGGGATTGCTGGAAGTGCGCCATAGTGGTATCCCTGGTGCGCATCCCATGTATTTCAAGGACATTACTTTTAAGAAAGGTGTCGATGTGCTCCCTGAATACCAGTTTTTGAGGGACAAGGCCAATGTCTTCATCCTTTTGTCACATCTGGGCTTTGAAGACGACCTAGAAGTGGCCGACCGTTTCCCGTCTTTCGACGCCATTCTCGGCGGTCATTCCCACACTTATGTGGAGAATCCACAAAAACACAATGGGGTGCTGGTCACCCAAGCGGGGTCCAGCCTGAAATACGCTACGCTGGTGCTGTTTACCGTTCAGAATGGCAAGGTGACCGATGTGAAGGCCAAGAACTTCGATATCCAAAGTTTCAGGAAAAAGAACCGTAAGATCCAAGCCATGGTTGACGGCTTCAACAGCGACAACAGATTTAACCAAACCTTGGCTACTGCAACGACTCCCTTTGAGGACCGCGAGGAGTTGGGCTGTCTCGTCACGGATGCCATCCGTGAGATCAGCGGTGCCGATTTCGCTTTCAACAATACGGGCGGCATCCGCATAGACCATCTTCAGAAAGGTCCGGTTACCGTTAAAGACGTCTATAGAATCGATCCTTTTAACAATGATATCGTTGTCTTTACCATGAAAGGGAAACAGCTGGAGCGTTTCATCATGGAGACCTATAAGAAAAACGGCCGCTTTCCGTCTTATGTCTCTGGCATGACTTATACCGTGATCACCGACTACGACGGCTATCCGAAATCTGTGATTATCAAACCTGACAAAGGGAGGTTCTCCAATGAAGCGACCTATAAGGTGGCCATGAACAGCTATATGGTCTCCACCCTTCGCTTTGACAGCCTCGACGACGGAGAGAGCCAGTTTATGACTTCCGAGGAGATGCTCATACAGTATCTTCGTGATAAAAAAACTATTTCCTACAAAGGTGTGCGCCGTGCTTTTCATTGAATGAAAAATTGACTATTTTTGCGGCCTCAAAAAGAAAGTAATAATTTAATATAGAATCATGAAGAAAGTATTCGTTTTGGTTGCCATGGCATTGCTGCTGGCGAGCTGTGGTGGAAAGAAAGTGCGGCTGATTGACGCAGCCAAATTCAACAAGGAAGTGGATGGCAAACAGGTGTCGTTATATACCATGCATAATGGCGACATTACCATGCAGGTCACCAATTATGGTGGTCGTGTTGTTGCCTTATGGGCTCCTGACAAGAGAGGCCGTTTTGCCGATGTCGTGTTGGGCTATGACAATATCGACAAGTATCTGGACAATCCTGGTGAGCGCTATTTGGGCGCTGTGGTCGGCCGTTGTGCTAACCGTATTGCCAATGGCTCGTTCCAATTGGACAGCGTGACCTACCAACTGCCAAAGAATGACGGCAATAACACCCTGCATGGTGGCGAACTTGGTACCGACCGTGTGGTTTGGGATGTGGTCAGCACCAACGATTCCGCTATGGTGATGCATGTGGTGCTGCCTGACGGTCAGGACGGCTTCCCAGGTAATCTCGATATCACCATGACCTACACTTTGACAAGTGATAACGCTTTCCGCATCGATTATCTTGCTACCACCGATAAACCTACACTTTGCAACCTTTCCAACCATTCTTTCTTTAACCTGAATGGTGAAGGTAAGACCGTGCTGGATCATCAACTGCAAATCATTAGCCCTTGGGCGTTGCCTATTAACGAGTCGATGATTCCTACCGGTGACTTTATCACTGTGAAGGGTACGCCTTTTGATTTTAATACGATGCACGCAATAGGCGACCGCATTGATGAAAACAATGCTCAGCTGACCAAAGGGCACGGCTATGATCATAACTGGATCATCAACAGCGCTGTGGGCGGCAAGATTGTGAAGGCTGCCACATTGTTCGATCCCAAGAGCGGTCGTAAGATGGATGTTTACAGCAATCAGATTGGACTCCAGTTCTATAGCGGCAATTTCTTTGACGGAAAGACCAAAGGTAAGAGAGGTAACCATATCTATAGAGGCGCTGTGGCACTTGAGACGCAGAACTTCCCCGATGCCATTCATCAAGAGAACTTCTCTATTAAATCAGTGCTGAATCCAGGAGAAGAATACAAACATACCTGCATCTATAAGTTCAGCGTTGAAAACGGCAAATAAGTGAATTACCTCAGCGTTGACGGTATCTCCAAGTCGTATGGCATCAAGACCCTGTTCTCTGATGTCACCTTTGGCATTGAAAAAGGGGATAAGACTGCGCTGATTGCCTCGAACGGATCGGGCAAATCCACTTTGCTCAAGATCCTTGTTGGCAAGGAATCTCCTGATACTGGGACAGTGACTTTCGCCAACGACATTCGTGTCGGTTATCTCGAGCAATTGCCGAAATACGATCCTGAGCTGAGCATCCAAGATATCATCGACCAAGCCGCCCGGGAACATAGTGTGGCGACAATGGAGGATCTGGAGACGTGCTCCTACGAGCAACGTCTCATCCAGATGCTTACCCGTTTCGAACTCAACGACCTTGAACAGAAGATCGGCAACCTGTCGGGAGGTCAGGTCAAGCGTCTTGCCTTGGCCATTGTGTTGCTCGACAACCCCGACCTGTTGATCCTTGATGAGCCTACCAACCATCTCGACGTGGAGATGGTGGAGTGGCTGGAGAAATATCTCTCCCAATCGAGTGTTACCTTGCTCATGGTCACCCACGACCGTTATTTCCTCGATCGGGTCTGCAACAAGATTCTGGAGCTGTACCAAAGCGTGATCTACACCCACTACGGCAACTTCGACTACTATGTAGAGAAGAGCCGAGAGCGTGAGGAGGTGAAGCGCGCTACCGCCGAGAAGGCTGCCTCGCAGCTTCGCCGCGAACTGGAGTGGATACGATCCACGCCACAGGCGCGCACCGGCAAGTCGAAAAGCCGTATAGATGCCTTCTACGACCTTAAGGAAAAGGCAAAGTATCAGGAGGCGGACGACAAGCTGCAGTTCGGCCTTCAAGCACAACGCCTTGGTGGCAAGATCCTCGAGATGTACAACGTCACCAAGACCTACGACGATGTCACGGTGCTGCGCGACTTCGACTATGTATTCAAGCGGGGCGAGCGCATCGGACTCATCGGCCGTAACGGGGTGGGGAAGTCGTCCTTCCTCAACCTCATCACCCAGCAAGTGGCACCCGACCAAGGAAAGATCATCGTAGGCGACACTGTGACTTACGGCTATTACCGTCAGGAAGGCATCCATTTCGACGAGAGCAAGACAGTAATAGATGCCATCCGCGACATCGCTGAAGTGCTGCACTATGGCAAGGATCAGGTCTATACCGCCGACCAGCTGCTGGCACATTTCATGTTCCCCTACAAGATGCAGCGCCAACCCATCGCCTTGCTTTCGGGAGGAGAGAAACGACGCCTTTACCTGCTGACGGTGCTGGTGTCGAATCCCAACTTCCTCATTCTCGACGAGCCTACCAACGACCTCGACCTGCTGACGCTACAAAAGCTGGAGGACTTCCTGAAGGCCTACAAGGGGTGCCTGCTGGTGGTGTCGCACGACCGCTATTTCATGGACGAAGTGGTCGATCAACTCTTCGTCTTCCAAGGTGACGGCAAGGTCAAAGGCTTCATGGGTAACTATTCCCAATACAAGGACTATTTAAACGAAAAAGAGTTGCAGGAACGCAAGGCTCAAGCGGCACAGAAAAAGGAAGAACTGCCCAGGCCAGTCCGCGAAAAGAAAAAACGCAGCTTCAAAGAGGAGCGTGAGTTCCAACAACTGACCAACGAGATAGCATCGTTGGAAGCCGAGAAGGAACAGATCCATCAGGATATGTCAGGCATATCGGATTATGTGAAACTCCAAGAGATGGGGGAACGACTTCAGGAGATCAAGGACCTGCTTGATGAGAAGGAAATGCGTTGGCTCGAATTGGACGAATGGTCTTGAACCGCCCATTTTGTTTGCTGAAGCGCTTAAACTATTCTATATAGTTTATTCTTTCGTCAAATAAATAGTGCTATCTTTGCAAACTTAACTTTTATCTCTTAACTCTAATCTTTTATCTATAAAAAATGGTAAAGAATCGAGCAAAGTATTTTTTTATCTTATTGATATTCAGTTTGTTTGTTGTTGATATCAATGCACAGGACACCCTGAGTATTACGTTGGATCAAGCCTTGGAAATCGCTTTGTCGGAAAGCAACACCGTCAAGATCGCTGATATGACTGTAGAAAAAAGTGGCTATGCCCAAAAAGGCAGTTATGCCTCGCTGTATCCGAATGTCAATGTGACGAGTTCCTACCAACGCACCTTGCTCAAGCAGGTGATGGTGATGGACATGGGCGGTCAAGCCATGGAAATCAAGGTGGGTCGCGACAACAATATCAGTGCCTCGGCCAGTGCCAGCATGCCTTTGGTGAACGCACCTCTTTGGGAAAGCCTCAAACTCTCAGCCCTCGATGTGGAGCTGGCTGTGGAACAGGCTCGTTCATCCAAAGTGTCTCTCGTGTCGCAAGTCAAGCAAGCATTCTACGGCGTGTTGCTGGCAAAAGAGTCACTTGCCGTGGTGAAGCAAGTACGTGAAAACGCACAGGCAAACTATGAAAAGACCATGCAACGCTACAACGTCGGTAAGGCCTCGGAGCTGGAAAAACTTCGCGCCCAAGTTAACGTGATGAACGCTGATCCTAACGTGTCCAGTGCTGAAAACGCAGTCCTTTTAGCGACTTGGCAACTGAAGGCTGTGATGGGACTGAATCTTGAACAAGAGATTAAAGCTGTGGGTGACCTTAAGGATTATACCCAGCAGCTGCTCACTCCGTACGTCAGCGAGGACAATATCAGCAACAACAGTTCCTTGCTGCAACTCGACATCCAAGACCGCATGCTGGAATCCAACATCAGGATGCAGAAGAAACAGTATCTGCCTACACTGGCTGCCAGCATCAACTACAACTATAGCGCCATGGGTGATGATGAACTGCGTTGGTTCCCATCGTCAACAGCTGCTGTGAGTCTCAACATCCCTGTGTTCGACGGCTTCCAAAAGCATTATGCCATCAAGCAAAGCAAGATCAACAAGGACATGCTTTCCATGCAGCGCGAGGATACCGAACGCCAGATACGCATCGCCATCCGCAACTACAACGACCGCATCGCCTTGTGTGTGAAGAACTATACCGCCGCCAACGCCACGGTGGAGATCGCCCAGAAGAGCTACGAGATTTCGGCCAAGATGTACGAAGTAGGGAAGGCCACCCTGGTGGAACTCAACGATGCACAGCTGGCTCTGCAACAGGCACAGCTGACCCAAGCGCAAGCCATCTATGAGTTCATGGTGGCCAAGGCTTCGTTAGATGAATTGATTGGAAAAGAATAAAAGATCAGGATATGAAATACACTAGAATTTTCTTGTTTATTGCTGCAGTCGCCATGATGGCAGGCTGTGGATCAAAGAAGAATGAATCGAACAATGCCGCAGCACCACAGATGACACCTATGGTAAGTGTTGTCACCGCCCAAGCGGAGGATGTTGACATCACCAACACCTTTACGTCCAATATCGAGCCGTTTGCGGTGAATAACATCGTGTCGCAAACCGCTGGTCGTATCGTCAGCATCAGGGCCGAGGTGGGTGATAAAGTCCGCAAAGGCCAATTGTTGGCCACCATGGACGATGTCAATCTGGCCAAGACACGCATGCAGTATGTCAACGATTCAACCGAACTTGTCCGTCTCACCGAACTCTACAACATCGGTGCCGTTGCCCAGGCTGACTACGACATGGCCAAACTGGCTTTGAACATCACCAAGAAGACCTACAATAACTTGGCAGAGAACACCTATCTCCGCAGTCCCATCAACGGTGTGGTGACGGCTCGCAACTATGACAAGGGCGACATGTATAGCATGACCCAGCCAATCTTCGTGGTGCAGCAGATCCAACCCGTCAAGATGCTCATCAACGTCTCGGAAAGCCTGTTTACCCAAGTGAATCAAGGCATGGAGTTTGACATCACTGTGGAGTCCTATCCTGGCGAAACCTTCCAAGGCAAGGTGAACCTCATTTATCCTACCGTGAGTGCCACCACCCATACCTTCCCTGTGGAAGTCGTCTGCCAAAATGCCGATCAAAGACTGCGTCCAGGCATGTTTGCCCGTGTCACGGCCAACTTCGGTACCAACCATCATGTGGTGGTCCCCGATGTGGCGGTGGTCAAACAGATGGGCTCGGGAGAACACTTCATCTATGTGCTGCAACCCGACAACACCGTCAAGTACCAACTCGTTGAGGTGGGCAAGCGCCTTGGCAACAGATACGAGATCATCAGTGGCATCAACGAAGGCGACAAGATCGTCACCGAAGGCCAAGCCCGACTCAAGGATGGCGTTACCGTTCAAGTGAAAAACTGATAACGAATGGTAACTGATTCTTACTTCTTTCTTCTAACTTCTGACTTCTAATAATATGAGCCTACAAAGAACAGCAGTCAATAATCCGGTGACGACGGCCTTGGTGTTTGTGGCCATCGCCATCTTCGGCATATACTCTTTGATGAACCTCTCCATCAACCGTTTCCCCGACATGGAGACCAACTTCATCATGGTGTTGACCTCATACCCAGGTGCAAGTGCCGAGGATATCGAAACCAATATTTCAAAAACACTGGAAAACACGCTTAACGCCGTGCCCGACTTGAAGCACCTCTCATCGACTTCGAGAGAGAACACCTCCGTGATCTCGCTGGAGTTCGAGAGCGGCATCGACATTGAGGAGGCCACCAACAACGTGCGCGACAAACTCGACGTGGTGCGAAACTATCTTCCCGACGGGGCCACCAACCCCGTGCTCTTCAAGTTCAACGCAGAGGACATGCCAATCATGCTGATCAGTGTGACTGCCGAAGAGAGCCTTCCTGCTTTGGAGAAGATCATCGATGACCGTGTCACCACCCCCTTGGCTCGTGTGAGCGGCGTCGGTACGGTCTCGGCTAACGGTGCCCCAAAACGTGAGATCCAGATCTATGTCGATCCTAACAAGTTGGAAGCCTACGGCTTGACTATCGAGACGCTTTCTTCCACGCTGATGTACGAGAACAAGAACATCCCGGCGGGCTACATCGATATTGGCTCAAACACCTATAACCTTCGCGTGCAGAAGGAATTCGGCTCGGCTCAGGAAATGGAATCGGTTGTGGTGGGCTCGCGCAATGGCGCTCCCATCTATCTCCGCGACGTCGCCCGCGTGATCGACGGTCCCGAAGAGCGTTCCCAAGAGTCCTATAGCAACGGTGTCCAAGGCGCCACCATCGTCATCCAAAAACAGACCGACGCCAACGCAGTGAATGTCATCAAAGGCATTAAGAAACAGCTGGTGGAGATTGAAAAGACACTGCCTTCCGATGTGAAACTCACCATTATCGTCGATGGATCCAACGAGATCATTAACACCATCGACAGCTTGAAGAGCACCATTTTCATCACCTTCATCTTGGTTATGCTGGTGGTGTTTATCTTCCTTGGCCGTTGGCGCGCCACCTTCATCATCGTGTTGGCCATCCCGATCTCGTTGCTGGCTTCGTTGATCTATCTTTTTGCCACTGGCAACACTTTGAATATCATCTCCATGTCGGCACTCTCCATTGCCATCGGTATGGTCGTGGACGATGCCATTGTGGTCTTGGAGAACATCACGACACATATCGATAGGGGAGAGAAACCCAAGGAGGCGGCGGTGCATGCCACCCAGGAGGTGCAGCTTTCTGTCATTGCCTCCACCTTGACCATGCTGGCGGTGTTCCTGCCTTTGACCATGATCAAGGGCGTAACCGGTGTGATGTTCCGCCAGTTGGGTTGGATTGTCTCTATCATCATGATCGTCTCCACCTGCGGCGCCTTGACTTTGGTGCCGATGATGTGCTCGAAGATTTTGGTGAAGAATCCTCATGAGAGCAAATTCCACAAAGCCATCTTCCGACCCATCAACAAAGGGCTGGATGCCATCAGCAACGGCTATGCACGCTTGATCAACTGGGCAGTGAACCACCGCAAACTGGTGATTTTGGGCATGCTGTTGATTTTTGTGGTTTCTATAGTGCTCTTTGCCCCCAACCTAAAGACCGAGATGATGCCGAAGTCCGACTCCGAGCGTATCTCCATCAACATTGAGCTTCCTGTGGGTACAGGCCAGGATGTAACCGGTGCTTTTGCCAAGAACCTCGCGGAGGAATTCATGGCCATCCCGGAAGTCAAGATTTGCAACTTCAGCTTCGGACAAGCAGACAGTGACAACGCCTTCGCTTCCATGCGAAACAACGGCACCCATATCATCTCTTACAACTTGCGTATCGGCACCAAGACCGAGCGTCGCAAGGCGGGTCTCCGCACTTCGACAGAGGTTGCCGATGAGCTCCGTACCCGCTTGAACGCCATCCCGATGATCAAGAAAGTCAATGTGAACGAAGGTGGCGGCGGCATGGGCGGCATGAGTACCGTTCAGGTGGAGGTTTATGGCTATGACTTCGGCACCACCGACCGTGTCGCCAACAAGATCGCACAGAATCTACGCGACCGTGGCATCAAGCAGGTGATCGTGGGTCGTGATGACTACATCCCCGAGTATCAAGTCGATTTCGATCGTGAGAAGCTCGCTCTTAACGGCTTGAACAGCTCCACTGCGGCGACATACGTGAAAAACAGGATCAGTGGATCGGTCACTTCCTACTACCGTGAAGACGGTGACGAGTACGACATCCGTGTGCGCTATGCACCTGAGTTCCGTACCAGCGTTGAGGATATCGAGAACATCAAGATATATAACGGCTATGGCCAGGCAGTGCGGGTGGGTGACCTCGGCAAGGTGGTCGAGGCGTTGACGCCACCCAACATCCAACGCAAGGACCGTGAACGTATGGTCAGTGTCACCGCCGTCGTCGGCAAGGGGCAAGTGCTGAGTGAGGTGGTCAAGATGGCCCAGGAGGCTATCGAAGAGACGGAGATTCCGTCAGAGATCATGACCAAGATCGCGGGTGACTACGAGACCCAGCAGGAGATGTTCGGCGATTTGATCGTGCTGTTGATCCTGATCATCATCTTGGTGTATATCGTGATGGCAGCCCAGTTCGAGAACCTGATGAAGCCTTTCGTCATCATGTTCTCCGTGCCGTTCACCTTCACGGGTGTGTTGCTTGGCTTGTGGCTGAACAACGCGGCTTTGGGCGTCATGGCTTTCGTGGGTATCCTGATCTTGATGGGTATTGTGGTGAAAAACGGTATCGTGCTCATCGACTACACCACCTTGCTTGAGGAAAGAGGGGTGGAGGTGAAGGAAGCCACGGTGCAAGCGGCCCGTTCGCGTCTGCGTCCTATCTTGATGACCACGTTGACCACGGTGCTCGGCATGATCCCGATGGCAATTGGACGTGGCGAGGGCGCTGAGTTGTGGAACGGTTTGGGTATCACAGTGGCATGGGGTCTGACCATCTCCACCTTGATCACCTTATTATTAATACCAGCTTTGTATTGCTCGTTGGAGACCCGTGCTGTGCGCCGTAAGAGACGTAAGGCGGAAGAGGCGAAGACGAAGACGGAGAATATTAGATAAGAGTTAAGAGATAAAAGATAAAAGTTAATGAAGGCGATACTTATAACATACAATCAGGCCTATTACGATGAGATTGCTGAGGTGTTGAACGACAATGGCGTCAAAGGCTATACTGAATGGGATGAGATCAAGGGACACGGTAGTGACACCGGCGAGCCCCATCTGGGAAGCCATGCTTGGCCGACCTTGAACAACGCTGTGATCTCCATTGTGGAGGATGACAGGGTAGATGGCATCCTGCAGACTTTGCATGAGCACGATCTGAAAGCTCCGGAGCTAGGTTTGCGTGCCTTTGTGTGGCAAATTGAAAAAATGATTTAAATTTTTTTTTGTTTATTTGTTATTTGATTATATTTGCAAGTCTAAAACAACAATTATTTCATTCAACAATAAACACTTAAAAACAAAGACAATGGGAAAATTTGTCATTACACTCAGAAAAAACGGTGAATTCCAGTTCAATCTGAAAGCCACTAACGGCCAGGTGATTCTCACCAGCGAAGGCTACACTACCAAATCTGCATGCATGAACGGCATCGAGTCTGTGAGAAAGAACTGCAAGACCGAGGCTCGTTTCGACAAGAAAGTTGCTTCTAACGGCAAACCGTTCTTCAACCTGAAGGCTTCCAATGGCCAGATCATCGGTTCCAGCCAAATGTATGCCAATGAGAAGAACATGCTTAATGGTGTTGCTTCCGTAGTGAAGAACGCTCCTGAGGCTCCAGTGGTTGACCTGACTGCTGAATAAGAAGACAGAAGTCAGAAGACAGAATGTAGAGACGGTGCAGTGCGCCGTCTCTTTTTTTGTGTTTATATTTCGCTGATAGTCAAGGTAAAGAAAAATAATTTGAAAATTAATGGAAAAAAAGTTGCGAAAATAGTTGCACGTAAAGGAAAAAGCTGTAATTTTGCAGCCGTTTTCGCCCCGTGAGATGGACAAGTGAGATTGAGGGCGAAAGTTCTTTGACAGTCTGAAGCCAGCATAAGAAGCAAGCAAGGTAAACTTGAAGCAATAGCGGAGCCCTAAAACAGGAAAAAGAAAAGTACAACAATACTACAATGAAGAGTTTGATCCTGGCTCAGGATGAACGCTAGCGGCAGGCCTAATACATGCAAGTCGGACGGGAACCACCCTTCGGGGTGGTGAGAGTGGCGCACGGGTGCGTAACGCGTATGCAACCAACCCCGCACTGGGGGACAGCCGGTGGAAACGCCGGGTAATACCCCATGCCGACTCCGGGGGGCATCCCTTGGGGTCGAAAGCAGCGATGCGGTGCGGGACGGGCATGCGTCCCATTAGCTAGTTGGCGGGGCGACGGCCCACCAAGGCTACGATGGGTAGGGGATCTG
>CADCGK010000004.1 GCA_902800965.1 uncultured Bacteroidia bacterium
CAGATCCCCTACCCATCGTAGCCTTGGTGGGCCGTCGCCCCGCCAACTAGCTAATGGGACGCATGCCCGTCCCGCACCGCATCGCTGCTTTCGACCCCATGGGATGCCCCTCAGGGTCGGCATGGGGTATTACCCGGCGTTTCCACCGGCTGTCCCCCAGTGCGGGGTTGGTTGCATACGCGTTACGCACCCGTGCGCCACTCTCGCTCCCCCGAAGGGAAGTTCCCGTCCGACTTGCATGTATTAGGCCTGCCGCTAGCGTTCATCCTGAGCCAGGATCAAACTCTTCATTGTAATATTGTTGTACTTTTCTTTTTCCTGTTTTAGGGCTCCGCTATGATTCTTCTGTTCCTTACCTCGAAACGGTCTAGCCTCGCGGCTACCGTCTCGGACTAATGCTGGCCTCAAGTTTTCAAAGAACTTTCCAAACATCCAACTTCACTGTCCCTCTCTCGTCGTTTGGGATGGCAAAAATACAGCAAAAATCTTTCCCCGCAAGCTTTTTTTTGCATTTTTTTTCAAAAAAAATATAATGTGTTGATAAACAAAGAAATAATTTTTCAAATAATAAGTCCGCGAGAATCGAATATTTGAGTTTAATGCTGCCTGAGGGTTAAAATAGACCAATGTAGAGCGTTTATTCTTCGTCCGAAAGCTCGAAAAATGTACCTTGACTGGTCATGGTCATCTTAATGGTGCCGATCAAAATGAAATTGATCAGTATATTTTCGGCACGCTTCTTATTAATAATAGGTGTAAGATCCAAAAACTCGTCCAAAGTGATGGATGGATGGTCGGACAGATAATGGAGTAGTGCCATCTCTGGCTCTGTGAAAGAGATTTTGGTGAATTTTTTGTTCTTTTGGTATTTCCAAACCTTGAGTAGAATAGGGTCGGCTACCAAATTCTCATCTTTTACTCTAACATACACCTTGTAATCACCTTGGTTGTCGGGAGCCTTATGTTTATCAGACTCATCCTTTGGAATGATCACTTCAAGCACTGTCTTTCCATTGATCTCCCATTCTTCAGTCGTATAGTGCACCTTAGGTTGACAATACATCTCGGCCGCTGCCTGAATCATGTGGATCTCTTCGTCGGACCTTACACCGGCTATTGCACCGTTGTCTTTGACGCCAACCAATAGACGTCCGCCGTCAGTGTTTGCAAAAGCAGCCAATGAACGTGCGATTCTCCGGCTGTCGGAAATCTCAAATTTGAAATCCAGCTGTTGGTGTTCGCCTTCCTCGATCAACTTTTGTATGTGCTTTTCCCGGTTTTTCATCACTCAGCAAAATTACAATTTTTCTTCGAACAGGGGAAAATAGGGGAGGCTAAAATTAGCCCTTTTTTGGCCCTCTGAGAGACGCTAATTTTACACCCACACAAACCCTCAACAGGACCAAAATCGTTGACGACAGGCAATTTTCACAACTTGATTTCTTAGAATTGTTAATATTTTACAAATGTATCTGAATTTCTATAAAACACTATAAATCAAATAAATAAAGAATTGATTCACATTACTAAAATTTAGTTTACCATTGTAAATCATTTCCAATAGGTAAATAAACAAAGATAATACAAATTGTATCAATTAAATCACTATAAATCAGTATATTATAAATTTTAATTTGAATTAAAATATTAATAAAGTGGTTAAAAGAATGGGATAATAAACATGAAATTAGCAAAACACTTAAATAATTATTTATCAGTTAAATAAAATATCTTACCTAAATTAAAACTTCTTTGTTTTATAGATTGTTTAAAATATTACAGATGTAATCTTTCAATTTTTGTTTTTTGTAAAGATATATTTTTTACTTTTGTAAAATCTTTATTGTGCAAAAACAAAAAAATCACGGACATTATGAAAGACAGAATCGCTCATATAATGAGATCAAAAAATCTAAAAGCAACCGATTTTGCCGCATTGCTTGGAATCCAACCTTCCGGCGTTTCTCATATTTTGTCAGGACGAAATAAACCGAGTTTAGATTTCGTGAAGAAGATTAAAGAAACTTTTCCTGAGTATAATCTAGACTGGATTATTTTCGGAACTGGACCCATGACGACATCTGAACCATATAAGGAAGCTTTCAAGGAATCTCAAAAAGAAGTTCAATCCAAAGCGGACCTTTTCTCTTTTGACCAGGACAATGATGAGGAGATTTCTGTCCCTCCTTTTGATTCAACAGTTGAAGAAGAAGTCCTTCAGAACGGTATCAAATCCATCGTGGTATTTTATGACGATGGCACCTTTGAGTCTTTCTCTCCTAGATGATCTTTTCTTTTTAATTAATAAGGTGTCGGCCTTTCAAGAATTATGTGTACTTTTGCCAATTATTTTCGGCAAAAATGCAAAGAGAAGAGTTTTTCCATGCCTTAGATACTGTGATTCAGGCTCCTAGAAAAATCACAGTGTTGTCTCATGTCAACCCAGATGGAGATGCCATTGGCTCATCGTTGGCATTTTCACAGTTTCTTCAAAAACTCGGACATGAAGTTGAAGTAATGGTTTCTAATGACTTCCCTGAATTTTTGGCATGGATGCCTGGCGCTTCTCGCATTCATATTTATGACAAAGAGTCTGATATATGTGATCAGATTCTTGAATCTTCTGACTTGATTGCAATTTTGGATTTTAATCATATTTCACGCGCCGGGTTGATTCAGGATAAGCTTAAATCATTAAAAATCAATAAGATCTTAATAGACCACCATCGCGATACCGATTTTGACGTCTTTTTGTGTGCCTTGTCAGATACTCAAGTGTCAAGCACATCGGAATTGGTAGCTGAGACGATTCTTCATTATGGAGAGCATTTTGTTGATGAATCAATTGCAACTAATATCCTTGTCGGAATAGTTACCGATACCGGTTCTTTTTCACATTCCATCTATCATCCAGAGACCTTCTCAATTTGTGCAAAAATGATTGAGAAATCTATCTCCTATAACCAAATTCACCAGTTGGTTTACGATACTTTTTCTGAAAACAGATTGCGTTTGTTAGGTTTTTCTATCAGTAACAAAATGGAAATTCTGGATGAGTACGCTACGGCAATCATTGCTTTAACCAAAGATGAACTTGCTAGTTTTGATTATCAAGTAGGTGATACAGAAGGCGTTGTTAATTATCCTCTGTCTTTGAAAAAGATCAGGATGTCGGTGTTGGTGACTGAAAGACAAGGTGTTATCAGGTTTTCATTCAGATCAAAAGGCAGTTTTTCAGTTCATGAAGTGGCGCAGAAGTATTTCAATGGTGGAGGACATACCAATGCAGCTGGTGGGACATTGACCTGTTCAATGGAAGCTGCTCTTGAGAAATTGCATCAGATTTTGCCTGAATATAAGGCTATGCTCAATCAAGATTGAATCATTATGAATAGGAAGTGGTTGATATGGACGCTCACGGTATTGTTGGGTGGCATGTTCTATTCTTGCCACGAACAAGTTCAAAAGCCTGTGCAAGTGGATGATGCCAAGTTGAAAAAAAGTCTTGAGAAAGCCAATCGTTATCTTGTCAATGACGAAGAAGAGGATATACAGAATTACATATTGCGTCATCAACTGGATGTGGTATCAACGGGTACTGGTTTGCGTTACCAGATTATCAAAGAGGGTGATGGTGAGATGATTAAGCCGGGCCAGACTGTCACTCTGGAGTATGTTTTATACAATGTGATGGGGGATGAGATTTATTCTTCTGACAAGGATGGAAAGATGAAGTTCGTTGTAGGTTGTGGAGATGTGGTCTCGGGACTTGATGAGGCAATGCCTCATCTTCATCAAGGTGATGTGGCCAAACTTATCATTCCTTCACATATAGGTTATGGACTGCTTGGTGACCGGAAAAGCATACCTGAGCGATCTACGTTGATTTATACTGTCAGGGTGCTTAAAGTTGAAATTTAATTTACAGAATATTAATAACTTAATTTATTGTCTCATGAAAAGAAGTATCGTTTGGGTGGCCATGTGCTTCCTGTTCTCCGCAACATTGATTTCTTGCGGACCGAAATCTCCATTCCCGGGATATACGCCAACGGGTACTGGGTTGTATTACAAACAAATTGAAAAAGGAACTGGTGAACAGCTTAAGAATGGCGATGTCGTTAAGGTGAACCTTGCCTATTACATCAATGATTCATTGCTTTTCACTACGGATAGTTTGCCAGAACAGGCTTACGACATGGTTCGTGAATCAGCCTTCCAAGGCGATCTTTATGAAGGTTTCAGAATGATGCATGTCGGTGATGTCATGTCGTTCATGATCAATGCGGACTCCGTCTATAGAAAGCAGTTCCATGCTCCGATTATTCCTGGTTTTGTCACTCCAGGCGCTTTCCTTCGTTGGGATGTAAAAGTTGAAGAAGCCATGACAGAAGAGGCTTACCAGCAGATGAAGCAAGCAGAATTGGCAGCGCTTCAGCAGAAGGCCCAAGATGATTTCAATGCTTATCTCACGGCAAATGGTATCGACGCTCAACCATTGGAAAGCGGGTTGGTATATGTCTGCACACAGAAGGGAAGAGGTCCCAAACCAACGGCTAATCAGAACGTGAAGGTCCATTACACTGGAAAGTTGCTTGACGGCACGGTATTCGATTCTTCTGTTGAACGTGGAGAGCCCATCGAGTTCCCGTTGGGCGTTGGTCGCGTGATTCCTGGATGGGACGAAGGAATTGGTTTGATGTCGAAAGGTGAAAAGGGCATCCTTTATATTCCTTTCAATCTTGCATACGGTGCTCGCGAAGCCGGTCCTATTCCAGCATTCTCAAATCTGATTTTTGAAGTGGAGTTGGTCGATTTCAAATGATTTCCTTGAACTCCTCTTGGTCTGCATAGTACAGATCAATGACCACGATAAGCGCGGCACAGCTCCATACAGGAACGGCTAGCTTGTCGGTGTCCAGGAAGTTGTTCAGAAAACCATGAACGAAATAACTAAAGAAAGCCAGGGTGGCTCCTAAAACGAGCACTTTGGCTTTCTTGTTTTTTGCACGGCGATAGGCTTTTAAGCCTGTATATACCACTGTGATCACAAGAATAAAAACCAAGAGGGAACCAACGACGCCTTGTTCAGCCAAGGGGCCGATGTATTCACTGTGTGCATTTCCGCCATCACCAGCATTGGTGCTGATTATGGTTTTTTCTTTTGACATTTGGTAAGGGGCGTAAACAAACTGATAGGTGCCCGGTCCCCAGCCGAATACAGGACGTTCTGCGAATAATCTGAACGCGGATTGCCAACGGTTGATGCGCTCGAGGTTGGAGGCGTCGGTAGAGATGTTGGTGATAGACTGAATGTTCTCGACGACATCGCCCGAAGCATCTTGATTGTTGTGCTCCAACGCATCAATGATCTGATGTTGGAAAGCAAAGAAGAGTCCTGTTAGGATGATTACTGTGGTAAGAATCCAGCGGAATTTAATCTTCAACAAAACGCATATAAGAACAACAATGGCGGCGGCTAAACTAACCCAAGCTGCACGGCAACTGGAGAGAATCATTGCCAGACTAAGCAGGGCCACAACGCCGAGGATGATTATTCTACGGCTGGTTTTGATTCCAGGAAGCAAGGCGTAAGTAATGGCATAAATCAGATAGATAGCCAAAGCTGCTCCGTAGGCTGTATGGTCATTGTAAAAGGGCGACATGACCCAGTGTGCAGAATCATTGCTAAATGCATATTTCGCATGGTTAATAGTAGTGTAAACCACGACAATACACAGGCTGGCAATATAAAGCCAAATAAACCAGTCGATATTCTTTGGCCTTTTGAACATCAGAGCGCAGAAGAAGAAAGATGGAAGGATGAACCAAAGCCTAGAGACGATGAACTTGATGGAAACTACGGGCATCTCGCTGGTGATTGTGGAGACAATCATCCAAATAAACATGCAGTAGATGACAATAGAAACAGGGTGTCTGGCTATGCTTCTGTCATAGTTCCTTTCATATAAAATCTTGGCAACAAACAGGATAAGTACACCAGCAAGCAATGGTTCGGCGGGCAAAGATACCGCCAACTGCTCGAACTCCTCCAACACAACAGATAAAGGAATAAGAAAGCTGATGAGCATCATCACTTTATCGAGAGAGAAAACATAAAGCAACAGGACCCCCAGTACCACAGGAAGGGCAAAGAACAGATAGTTGTGCTTGTTAACCAACAGATACAGGGCAATTGCGACAAAGACTGCCGCAACAAGGTAAAGCCATCCTATTTTAGCTTTTTTGCTCATTTCTCAGCTGGGATGATCTTTTTTCTGTTTTCGATGATGAACAGGGTTAAGATAGTGATCAGGAACGCACCTAAACCGCAAAGTGCGACGATGACCCATCTAACAGGATATGACTTCTTGTCGGCGGGATAAGGCTCGGTGACGATATTTGAATAGGTAAGATCTGAATTGAAGAATCTCAAATTCTGTTCATAATCCAGTTTGACATCCACATAAGTAGTGGCTTCTGCGATGATTTTGTTTTCCAAGTCAATGGCTTCAGGACCATATTGCTCCAGATTGCGCATGAGTTCATTGGCTTTAGCGGAACCGTTAATATAGCCTCTTGTTATCTCCCGGCTTTGTCCCACATAGTTGGCCATGCCGTAATTAGTCCCTAAATCAGCCAGTTGCTTTTTCAGGTTATCGATATCCTGCTGTTTGGTTTCAAGCTGTTGAGCGTACATGGCTACAACCTCCGCGACTTTGTCTCTATGCAGTTGGGCGACTTTTTTATCATAAAAATAGAGAATATCCTTTGCGATGTTGCAGGCCACGAAAGGATCTTTGTCGTTCACCACAATGGAAACAGCCTCGTATGGGGTCTTGCTGATCTTAATCCTATCGTGATATTCGAGCATCAAATAGGTCTTTGCATATTGATAGTTGCGGTCAATCTTGTAATCAGTCCACAAATCGTATTTTTCGACAATTGAATCAATGATGGACTGAGAATTGATGATTTGCAACATCTGTTCTGTCTCGCTTTCATCGGAGTAAGGACTGATGTTAGCGGGATAGGCGATGGCCTCTGACTTGTACAACGGGGTGATGAATCTTGCACTTGAGAATACCGCTCCGCATAACGCTGCCACCACTGTGATGATAAGGATGTGCCACTTCCACTTGTAAATCAGTTGGACGAGCGAGAGATTATTAAAATTGTTATCCATATTGTTTTGTTTGATTATTTCGGTTGATACTTTATTGTTTTCAGAGTTGGCCATTTCTTCTTTGATACGCTCACTCACCATTTTTTGTTTCCTGGGTCTTTTCTTGGGCGCCGGAGGCCTTGCTGCGAAAAAAGCCACCGTACCGCTCAAAAACAGCCAATAGCAATACCAGTAGCAGGAAGGTGGAAATAACGGTGATTGTCACAATAATCCAACGGATAGGATAGGATTTGTGTTCTGCTTTGAAAGCTGATGTCACGACGAATTTGTGAGGTATGTCTTCAGTGGCATCCACCTTTGCCTCTTCGTATTTGGTCTTTATCAAAGAAAGCTGGAGGCGATCGTGGTCAAGTTTCTCGCTGATGGCGTAATAAGCACCACCATATTCTGCCAGAATGTCGAGCTGGTTTTGAATGTTCTTTATGCCTTGGGTGTTGCTTTTTCCTAATTCCACAGCAAGTTGTTGGCTCAACATCTCTGCTTGGGCTTCGTAATCGAAAACGCCAAGTTTACGTAGTGTGTTGAGTGAGTCTTCCAACCTTGCCATCTCAGCACAAAGGCTATTGTATTCAGTTTCCACCAGCTGAAATGCTTTGACGGCAACTTCTTTTTGCATGGCGTTCATGGTAGTGTCAAAAAGCTCGGCGATGTCATTGGCCATCTTGGCGGCTAGTTCTGCGTCAGAGTCCAACACGGTGATTTTCACGGCATTATATTCTGTTCTGCGGAACTTAATCCTGTTGTCATACAGCTTGTTGAGCTTTGTGTATGGATATTTGGAATCGGGTTTGATGCCGTAATGCTCCATCAAATGAAAGCGCTCCATGACCTTGTCGCGTATTCTGTTGGAATTGAGAA
Organism: uncultured Bacteroidia bacterium; assembly: GCA_902800965.1. GTDB lineage: Bacteria > Bacteroidota > Bacteroidia > Bacteroidales > F082 > Limimorpha. The sequence continues at coordinate 8,045 of CADCGK010000004.1, forward strand.
CTTGCAGCATTTGTTCCGTCTGTTCACTCTCGCCAAAATTCATAATATCATTCTTGGATTGAGAGGTCGTGCTAATCAATACTTTGGAAATTGAGTTGCTGGAAGTGGGATAGAGAATCACCGTGGATTTGTACAATGGGGTGATAAACATCGGTGAACTAAACAATACAGCAAGACAAGCGGCAACTAATAAAATGATCAGGATGCTTTTCCTGTACTCAGCCAACAAACGGCATAAGTATTTGGAGCTAAAAGTGTTGTCCTTTTGGGTATCATCCATATCGTTTCTTTTTTTCGAATAAGATGCCAAAAATACAAAAAATCATTGAACGAGCAATAAAAAAATGGATTTGGTCATCTTTTTTCGGCAGGAATGACAAGGGAAAGGATTTGTTTAAGACTTAAAAGTTTTGTTATGAAGATCAAGCCGACATTGATAATAAAGGCAATAATGAATGAATAGATCCAGTTGATATGCAGCATTTTGACAAGGAATGTGCAAAGCACGATACTGCCAAGGAATAACAATAAATGGATCCAATATTTTGCACCTAACTTAAGCTTGAAAACCTTCTCGGAGATGAGATATTGTGCGAAGGCGGTGAGCAGCTGCACGCAAAGGCTGGTGCAGGCGGCGCCTACGGCAAAAAACCTTGGGATGATGATGAGATTCAGCAAAATATTGACCACCACACCTGATGCTGCCACGAGATTGAGCTGCTTGAGGCTCCCGTTGGCGGTGAGCAAGGTGCCAAAGACGTAAGTCGTTGACAGGCAGAAGAAACTGCCCATCAAGAGCGGGAATACCCTGGCATATTGCCCGATGCGCTGTAGGTAAGCCGCCTCAGTTTCTGCCTCCTCTGGATTGTACATCAGCTGCATGATCTCTTGGCTATAAAACACGCACATGATCATGACGATACCCGCCATGGCCACAATGACGTTGAACGCAGTCTTGACCAAATTGTTCAGATCGGGTCTGTTTTTCAATGTGGCAGTGAACATCGGCAGCAGCATGATGGCAAATAGGTTGGAGATGTTGTTTCCTGCATCGAAAAGACGGTAGGCGCGGCTATAGATGCCAGCTTGGATGCCTCTGTCGTCGAGGAGACGCTCGAGAAGCACCGGCTCGATACGGCTGTAAACACTCATCAGCAGGACAAGAAGGGCGAAGGGCAAACTTTGCCTTAGAATCTCCTTAAAAAACTGGAAGTTGATCTTGAAGCTGATGCCTTCAGTATGGCGTAATACGATGATCAAAGCGAAAACAAGCGTACAGATGTAGGCTATTGTCTGGGCTTGCAGGTACCAGATGGCGTTGAATCTCTCTCTTGGGAACCAGCCGCTCCATAGCACAAGGCACATGATGACAATGGCCAAAACACGATCGAAGACCGAAAGGATGCTGTCTTGTTTGAACAACAAGAGACCTTGTATGTTCGACCTGAGATATAAGATAAACGAAAGCAGGATTTGGTTCAGCCCGCACCAGAACAACAGCTTGAGCTTCAGGCCCTCGTTGTAGCCGCAGCAATAGCCGACGACGAAAACGACGACGGCATAGAGTAGTCCAAGTAGGAGCTTGATTTCCGTGAGCCCTCCGAAGTGCTTGGAAAGGTTCTTCGGATCCTGTGCGACAGCGCGACTATTGAAGTTCGTGATGCCGAGGTCGAGAAGGATATAGAAAAGGTAGGAGAAATTGAACAAGGCCTGATAGGTGCCGTAGGATGCGTCACCAAGCAGGTTCTGCACTTCGCGGTCGATACCGAGAATCCAGAAAGGCTTCACCAATAGGTTGAGGAATAATAGAAAGATAATATTCTTGATGAAGCGATTCTGCATGTTCAGCATGGTGTTCGGACGGCAAAGGTACGAAAAAAACGTTTTTAAGGTCATTTTCGAACCTGATTTCCAAAATAGTTGTATCTTTACCTCCAAATTGACTTTACGATGAACAAGGAACAGGAATCCGTCGATGTGATGACGGAAGAGTTGATAGAAGAGGAGAAAAGTCTGCTACTTCATAACGACGACCACAATACTTTCGAATATGTCATACAAACCCTGGTAGAGGTTTGCGACCATACCTACGAGCAGGCCGAGACTTGCGCCTGGATTACCCATTATAAAGGCAAATGCGCCATCAAACATGGTACTTTTGAAGAACTGAAGCCTTACTATGACGCCATGCTGAACCATCAGCTGTATGTCAGCATTCAGTGAGTGGATAACGGAAAATGGAAAACGGAAAACTGAAAAATCATGTCCACTTATAGTATAGAAGAGAGGGAGGCCATACAGAAAGCTTATGAGTTGATGTTGGCTGACATTCGTCCGAATGTATATGATCCTCAAAAACTTAGTGTTGTCGAGGATGCCTATCAATACAGCTTGGAGAAGTATGATGGCAAGTACATGGTTTCAGGCAAGGCTTATATGTTCCACCTCATCGATCTGGCCCGCATTGCCGTGCTGGAGGTGGGCTTGGGCTATATGTCGGTGGTGGCGGCTTTCTTGCATGGCATTACCTACAAGGAACATGTTGACATAAACGAGCTTGAGGAACGCTTTGGCAAGAGAATTGCCACCGTATTGAGAGGATTTGACAAGATCTCGGCGCTACAGACCGAAAGGGTTGCCTACAACTCCGATAACTTCCGCGACCTCTTTCTCTCACTTGCAGAGGATATGCGTTCGGTTTTGCTGAAGGTGGCGCATCGCGTTTATGACGTCCGCAACCAGCAGGATGTCGATGCTGATCGTCTAAGTAAGTACTTCCACGAAATCAAATACATCTACATCCCGATTGTGCACCGCCTCGGACTTTACAAGATCAAGGCTGAACTCGAGGAGAAGCTGATGTTGTTTGAGAACCCGGAGGTGTATCATGACATCAAAGCCAAGATCGAGGCTACCGAGGAAAGCCGTAGGCATATTGCGGAACGTTTCTTGGCACCGATTAGAAACCGGCTGGATTCTGAAATCAAAAACGGGAAATACAAGTTCACCTATATGATCAAGTGGCGTGTCAAGTCCATCCCGTCCATCTATGCCAAGATGAAAGCCCAAAACGTTCCTTTCGAGAAGGTCTATGACCTCTTGGCCGCCCGTGTCATCATCGATTGCGCTCCCAAAGACGAGATAGAGTACTGCTGGTGTGTCTATGCCGACATCACCAATCTCTACGAGCCCGTGCCGGAGCGTATGCGCGACTGGATCACCAAACCGAAAGCCTCGGGTTACGAATCGCTGCATGCCACAGTGAAATTCGACGAGAAAGTGTATTTCGAGATACAGATTCGCACCACGAGAATGGACGAGATCGCCGAGACGGGACAGGCCGCCCACTACCTCTACAAAGGGGACAGGCAGAGCTCCGAGGATTGGCTTGTCGGGGTGAGGCAAGTGCTTGAGAATCCTGAACTGGTGTCGCTTGAAAACTCCTACAAGAAGAACTATAAGTCAGACAAGATATTCATTTTCACGCCGGAAGGTGACCTGAAACAACTGCCGGTAGGATCAACGGTGCTCGACTTTGCATACGAGATACACACCCGTGTAGGTGAGACCTGCAATGGCGCCAAGATCAATGGTCGTGTGGTGCCCATCCGCCAGGAGCTTGCCAATGGCGACAAGGTGGAGATCATCACCAACAAGAAGCAGTCGCCCAACGCTGACTGGCTGAACTGGGTGGCTACCGAGAAATCAAGGAACCGGATACGCCGTTTCCTGAAGGAACAGGAATTGAAGGAATCTGAGCTGGGCAAAGGCATGTTGCACAGACGGTTGAAAAACTGGAAGATTCCCACCACAGAAGATGTCATCGACCAATTGGTAAAGGAATTCAAGACGGAGAATTCGTTGCAATTATACCATGAGATCGCCACTGAAAAGATCAACTTGGCGGATATCAAGCATTATCTCTCCGCTGAAATTGAACAGAAAGCCGAAAAATCGGAAAAGCCTGTTCATGAACTGGTCGAGACGGTTAAAAAGGAAAACGTAGAGGAGGAGAGCCTCTCCATTGGTGAAGATATCAAAAATGTTAATTATAGACTCGCCAAGTGTTGCAACCCAATTCCTGGAGACAGGGTCTTTGGTTTTGTGACCAACGAGGGCAATATCACTATCCATCGGATCAACTGCCCCAATGCCAAAAGCATGCAGGATCGTTATGGCTACCGTATCATCAAGGTGAAATGGAATGGCATTGAAAACGGCGTGTCGCAAGCTACCATCAATATTCTCGGCGATAACCACCAGGGACTTCTCGGAAAGATCACCAAGGTAATCTCTGAAGACATGCAGGTCGATATGAAGAACGCCCTGTTCAATACAAATAAGGAAGGCCTTTTCGAAGGTAGGATTACTATACAGATCCCTGACATTGAATCGCTGGAACAGCTGATGGATCGCATTAAAGCCATCGAAGGCATCACGGAGGTGGTTAGGGTGGATGAAAGTTGAGAGTTGATAGTTGAAAGTTAAAAGTTAATAGTTTAGATATGAAACGGTTTTTGTTTTTGGTTTTGTTTTTTTGTTTGGCGTGTTGGGCTTATGCACAATCAGTCATGCCTACGGTGACTATTGTCACGGATGGCCCTATCGTGAATACCCCTGCGGTGCATGGCACCATCACCGTTGACGACCATAACGGCACGGTGATCGTGATGCATGCCGGCTTCAAGATCAGAGGCACCTCGTCTCAGCAATATGAAAAGAAATCATATCGCGTTGAGCTTTGGGCCGATGAGACGGGTGCTGAAATGATCGATACCACTTTCCTTGGGTTGCGTAGCGACGACGACTGGAACCTTGAGGCTATGTGGGCGCAGCCGTTGCGACTTCGCGACAAGGTGGCCAACGAGCTGTGGATGGAGATGTATCAGCTGCCGTATCAGGAAAATGAACCTGAAGCCTTGCCTGGTATCCGGATGAAGTATGTCGATTTGTATCTCAACGAGGCCTACGTGGGTGTCTATGCCCTTACGGAACGCATGGACCGCAAACAGCTGGGACTGAGAAAGTACAACGGCAACCTCCGTGGAATGCTTTTCAAAGGCAATGGTCCTGGAGCACCGACGTTCGATACATTGCCAGGTTATGACAATACAATGGATACTTGGGACAATTATGAGTGGGTCTATCCGAACGAGAGTGACACGGTGATCGACTGGAGCTCTTTGTACAGCTTCACCAATTTTGTGATGAATTCGAGTAATATTGCCTTCTATTCGCAATACAGCACAATGTTTGATGCCCAAAACGCCATCGACTATTTCTTGTTCATCAATGTATTGAAGGCCATGGATAACATGGGCCGCAATCTTTTCGTGGCGCGTTACAAGAAGTCCAGTGAATTTCTGTATATGCCTTGGGACCTGGATGCCATCTGGGGCTTGGATACTGACGGCAGTCAGACCAACGACGCCACGGGATTCATGACCAATGGCTTTTATGACCGTTTGTTGAACGACTGTAGCGATAATGGCTTTGTGAAGTTGACCCAAGCCAGATACAATACTTTGCGTGATTCCATCCTCACCCGTGAACATATCATGGAATTGGTTCGGAATCAATATGAAGAATTGCTTGCCGATGGCGTTTACGATCGCGAGCATGAGGCCTGGCCGGAATTTACTGTCGATGAGAGCCAGCTCGATTATATGAGCGATTGGCTGGATGCCCGTTTTGCTTATCTGGATGCCGAGATCAACTCCGTTTGCGGTACCTGGAATAACAATGAAATCGCTGAAGCCAGTGGGGTTGAGGTTTTCCCCAATCCCGCCAAGGATCGGGTCAACATACGTTTTGCTGAAGCTGGTGAAGCTCATATCATCCTCTACGACATGACGGGCCGTTTGGTCTATTCCACTCGAAGTAATTCCCAGACCATCACCATTCCAACCAACGGTTTCCGAAGAGGCATTTATGCAGTCCTTATTCAACAAAAAGAAAACCACTTCATCCAACGAGTCATTATTCAATAATTCTTACTTCTGTCTTCTAAATCCTAAAAAAAATGGCTACAATAAAAGGAACCTACAAGGGCAATCTTCGTAACGAGATGACCCACGTGCAGTCTGGCAACACCATCTTGACCGATGCACCTACCGACAACCATGGCAAAGGTGAAGCCTTTTCGCCAACCGATTTGGCCTGCGCTGCTTTGGCAGGCTGCATGATGACCATCATGGGTATCAGTGCTCAAGGTCATGACTTCAACATTGATGGCACCACATACGAGGTGAAGAAAACCATGGCGGCCGATCCGAGAAGAATCGGGCAGATCGACTTGGTCTTTAACTTCCCGCCACGTGATTACACCCAAGCGCAGCAAAAGCTCCTTTGGGCTGCTGCCGAGAGTTGTCCAGTCGGGCATTCGCTGCATCCCGATGTCATCGTCAACATCACCATGAATTTCCAGTTCTGATGGATTACGACATGTTGAAGGGCCTCTGCCACAGCGAGACGCTGGTGGTGGAGCACAAAGATACCGCTGCCGTTTATGGCTCCGGATCGCTGGAGGTTTTTGCCACCCCAGCCATGATTGCCTTGATGGAAAAGACTTGTCTGGACAGTGTCAACGACAAGATCGGGGAGGGGAATACCACCGTGGGCATCGCTGTCAATATCAAGCACCTTAAGGCCAGTCCAGTGGGTGCCTTGATCCGTTGTGATGCCAAGCTCGCCGAGGTGGATCGAAAGCGTTTGGTTTTCGAGGTGAAATGCTTCGAAGGCGAGTCCCTTGTTGGAGAAGGCGTTCACGAGCGATTTGTTGTGGATAGCGAGAAGTTTATGGGGAAGTTATGAGTGAGGAGTGAGGAGTGAGGAGTGAGGAGTGAGGAGTAGGCATCCGGAAGGGATGATAGCTTTATAGAATAAAGAAGGGTGACCAAAAAGTTTTGTCTTTTTGATCACCCTTTCAGTTTTTGTTTGAGGTTAAATCAGAAGGTTTTTTGGCCTATTAAAAGCTTCCAAAGACCTTATCTTGATGTTCCTGGTATTTTTTGTAGGCTTCTTGGGTGGCAGCGTCCATTTGGTCTTCCATGCCATAGAGGACATTGCTGAGTTGGTTCATCTGTTTGAACAGTTCGGTGTCTTTGCCAAACAGACCATCGGTAACGAGTCCGTGGCCTTTCTCTTTGAGTTCCTCGGCGGGATAGTTCTGCTCAAAATAAGTCAGAATGCCATCGGCTTGCTTTACCACTTCTGGATAATCAGCTGCGGTAAGGCTGAACATTCTGTTGGTAAGATCGTTCACTTTCTTGGCGTCAAAGGGTTTGTTGCCGCCTCCACAGGCCACCATCATGATGGCTAATGTGGCCAAAACAAATAATTTTTTCATTGGAAAAAAAGTTTTTGTTAATATAAATAGTTAATAGTTGGTTTTGAAAATGCGAAAGTAAAGATTTTATTGGATGATTGATCAATATCGGTCAAAAAAATTATCACTCGTCACATTGGGAGAAACGATTGTTTTTACCTATCACAAAAACATTGTCATATATGCAGGTACTAATAGGATGTCGGCATCTTTTCTGAGGTTTTTGGTGTAAACCTTGTAGCGATCTTACATTAAGCATACGGTGAAACGCCCTTGTGGAATAACATGAACTACCCATCCCTCGCATTCCTGTGGAGAGCGAAGGTGAGAAAAGCGGATGAGGAATTAGGGATAACCCCGTAGGGGTTAAAGCTTGGTAGAACGATGTTCCATGTGTTTCACATATCTCAATGCTCACGGAAGAAGGTAATGGGGAATAGGGATTATAGCTTCTTCTTTCGACATAACAAAGCCCCGATGGTTGGAAAAATACCTTCGGGGCTTGTGTCATTTTGGGTCTATCTGTTTGCGAGGAAGGAATTGTTTTATGTAAACCTTTTGCTATTGTGTAATACGGAAGATGTTTTGATGACTATTTGAATTTATTGTCATAGTATTCACAGACGTCATCATAAATATACATGGCCAATGTACTGGCTGCACTAATGATAATAGAAGTTCCTCCACTAGCTCCAGATGCGGCAATCCCTCCAGCAATGGCGGCTTTTAATCCGTCTTTTACAACTCTTTTTGACCATTTACCACAAACTACATTATAAGTTGATTCTCCTGTCTTGTAATCTTTGATTTCTTTTGTAATTGTCAAGCTTATGGTTTGTTGGTTCACATCATCTTCGATAACAGCTGTGTTGCCATAACTAACAAGATAGAGACCTTCTTTAATTTTAACTCTGTCTTGGGCATTTGCTGCAAATACAGCAAACATTGCAATTAATAATACTAGTGTTTTTTTCATTTCTTTTACTTATTTAATGATTTGGATTTCTACTCTCCTATTTCGTCTGAAGTTTTCCCTTGAATTATTTGGAACCAACGGTTCGTCTTCTCCCTTACTGTCAATGGTTATGCGGTTTTCTGAAATACCTTTCGACATCAAATAATCCTTTGCTGCTTCGGCACGTTTCATACCTTTTCTTTGATTGATATTCCTGTATCCAATCTTACACGTATGACCCGTGAGAAATACATTCACGTCATCATACTTGTTAAGGATATTCGCGGCTTTATCCAATTCAGTTTTTTGTTCATCGGAAAGTATAGTCACGTCCAACGCAAAACCATCTATTATCATTGAATCCAATGTTTGCAATGCGCTTCTCCTTTCTTCTGCTGCGCGTTGTTCAGCAAGTCTTCTTTCCTCTGCCAAACGTCTTTCTTCCTCTTCCTTTTGTCGTTTCAATGCTTCTTGGCGATGAAGTTCAGCTTGATTATCAACACCATATAGTTTCAAAACCTCTTGGGGAGATTGTGTGATGCCCATTTGATTCAAATACCCAGTTTTTTCTTTTTCCGACAGTTTTTCGGTTTTTGCAATAGCTAATGCATAATTAGCACAATTTCTTACGTCTTCTTCTGTGTAGTTATGAATTCCTAGATTTTGAAAATGGTTTTCCATTTCCATTTCTCTTTTGGATTTTTGTTCTTCTATATAATTTGCGTATGATATTGAATCCTCAATATGATCAATACGACCTTTCTCAAATAGAATATCGCCAACAGATAAAATACCCATTAATATAGCTTTATCCTTGTCTCCTTTATATGCTTCATCTAAACATCCTATTGCATAAGTAAAGCTTGTTTGGGCCAGATACTTTCGTCTAGCATCTGGATCACTTGAACGACGAGCAGTAGAATCATACGATAGCGCATCAAGTTGTTGGTATCTATTAGAGGCATTATTCCACGCGACACCTCTTTCTGTGTTAGACTTACTGACCCCTAATGCTTCCCCTATCATGGAAGCGTTTTTTTGTGCATCCTCTTTGGAATATCCTTGATTCTCATAAAAGTCTGCTGTTTTTCCTACCACATATGCTCCTACCATATCACTAATACCAGTTGCGTTGCACACATTTTTAACACCAGTACAAAAATCCGAAAGCCTATCCCAAAAACCTTTCTTTTGTTGGGCATATGTAACCGTCTCAAGAGACAGGGTGAATAACAGCATTAAGATGGTAACCTTAGTTTTCATATCATTAAGTGTTTTTCAGTTATAAAATTATTGAATCTTTACGTTTTTCTGTATTCCGAAGATATAGGGAATAGAATCTTGCGAAATTAAAAACATGGCATCGGTTTTACGATAAGCACCTTTATAATAGATTTTTTTACTCTGTATGTTGTCTCCCGTAATTTCAATTTTCGCTTCCTTTCTTGGATTACCAGAAACAACATACTTACCCTCTGCATATTTAAAAGGTTTTACAACAACATCTTTGTCAACGACTACAGCAGTATAAACATCAACGTCTTCTGCTGATCTGAATAACAGACTCGTGACGATAGTACCTTTTTCTCCGTCTTTTTCAGCAGCTGATACAGTACTCCATACCGTATTCTCCAATTTGTAGCTCGCACAACTACACATAATTATCGCAAGCATTATAATAACAAAGTATTTCTTCATCTCTTTATTGTTGATAATTACATATTGAAAAACCACTTGCCAGCCTTATACTGGTACGAATTTCTCCAACCGCCATCGATTTCAGAATTGTATAAAGGATTTTTGCTGACAGGTTCCCATTCGTTGCTGCTAATAACAAGGATGTAATCTCCTTCCTTTTCATACAACTTTAAAGTTCTTGATGCCGTTGCGTCACCAGCGCCAACTGAACAATAGGCTGTAACATCCTGTACATAATTGTAGCCTCTCGGGATGCTTGTTGTTACAGAAACAATTCTTTCATTTGTTTGACAAGTAAAGGAACTGAGAGCTATTGAGCACACAAACATTCCTGCAATCAGAGCTACGCTTAACAATGTTTTCTTCATTTTCATTTTTTGCCTAGTTATATCCCATTAGGCTCTTCGGGATTGGTTTGTGTTTATTTTGAAAGTAACTGATATTGAACATATTCGATACGTGCATCGATAAATTCGACTTTAATATTTTCAATTTGTTGAGAATCAGAAATGTTAAGGAAAACATTAGACCAATCCAAATAGTCAAAGGTGTTGGCAGGAATGATAAAAGAGCAGTTGTCGGTAATGGATAGTTCTTTTTCATAATCGACATATTTTATTTTAATTTTAGCATTATTGCAGCTGAACTTAAACCTTCTGTCATTATAAAGGTTGTTGTAATAAAGTTTGCCAGATTCATGATCAATTCCAAGGGCGATTGGGTTGATACCATCGTTTTTTAATTTGATAATATTATCTTTTGTGAGTATTAGAGTTTTGCTGTTGTGGCTTTCGTCTTCTTTATCAGTTTCCACTTTATTATCACTTGGGTAATTCAAAAGCAGAAGAATATCCGAAAGTTCAGGATACAAAAAAATCATGTTTTGGATTTCCTGATTGCGATTCGAGCTGTTTCGGATTACTCTTACGATTTGGTCTTTGTCCTTAATATTTGAGTTTTCGAGTAGTGCTAAGAACCTATCACAATCAATAGTCATTATCTTATTATTGTGTTCATTATTATCAGATTGTTGTGGCGCTGAAGTGCTCTCAGGGATCTCTCTATCATCATCTTGACTTTCTTGATTATCAGTCTTATCAATGGCTTTTTGCCATAGTTCTTCAAATATATCTTGATCCTCCTTATTCTCTGACTCATCAATGGCTTTCTGCCACAGTTTTTCAGATAATTCTTGACAATCTTTTTCATTTTGGTCATCAGAGGTGGAAATCCTACGGTTGTTTTCATTATGGGATTCATAATAATAGTCATTCTCAACCCTTGATTGTCGTTCTTCTTCTCTTTGTCTCCAGGCTTTTTCCGCTCTTTCCTGCGCTATTTTTTCTTGTAATTTTATTGCAGACTCAGCAACCGAATAGCCAATACTCGTATTCCTTTTGTCCAAAGCTTCCTGAGTGTCCATGCCATTGATTATATCCTGTTTGTATTCCCGATTTGCATTATTAATGGTGTTGGCATTATTTAAATATGTATCATATGAATGATTGCCTGCAGCATTCATAATAGCCTGTGCTCCTTGGATTACTGCTCCAGTATAATTACCTTGATACGCATCCTTTGTGGCATTTCTTGCGTTTTGATTTGTGTTTGCTTCATTTGAAAAATAATTGAGAACGTTTCTCATGTTTTCCTTATCTTGACTGGAGTAGCTGGAATTGTCGATAGCTCGTTCTCCTAACGCTTGAACAAATCCCCCGAGTAGTTGGCCCCATTGTGCGTAACATACTGATGAAGGCAACATCATTATTGTCAAAATAGCCAATGTAAATACGATATCTTTTCCAAATTTCATTTTCCGGTTACCCCGTTCTATCCCATCGGGCACTTCGGTTTTTTTTGTTTAATTTTAATTACAAAAATAGTATCAACAAGTATAGCCTGACTACAATCTGCGTCCAATCATTTTACGATTGCGTCAATAATATCTACGAAATGTAAAAGTTTATATTATTATAGTTTATAATAAATCTAATAATGATTTTTAATTTTATTTTCACATTATATAGAATTATATATATTTGCAAACTAAAATAAATAATTATGAACAATATTACATACAATAATGAAGATTCGGTGATAATTCCTGAATTCATTGAAGGAATACCAACTGACAAGCATTGCGTAAAAGAACGCTTCAAACTAATCGTAAAGCATCTACGAGAAGTTGTTGAAAACGCTCGGCCAACAGACGGACTCCCATTATTTTCATCTGTAAAATCTGGTGTTCAAAGAAAAAATGGCTATAAAAACATCATCATTCTTTACTATACCTTTGAAAGTATGGATTATCCACAGAATATGCAAGCAAAATACAGAAAATTATTCTGATAATGAAATAATCCTGCCAAAATGCATGCGGATTTGGAAAAAGTTTGTACTTTTGCAACACGAGAACCCGCCAAGCCTCTTTACAATGCTTAAATCGGCGGGTCGTTTTATTTTATGGCACAATACACAGTCTTGTTTTTAGACAATCCAACCATCGATGCCAATGCTATGGGAATTCCAATGGGTTGGGAACAAGAACCGTTGTGGCAATAGTTAATAAAATGACATTCCTCCTGTTATGGATTATTCAGTCATTCCTCCAACGCTTTCATCAGGTCGTTAATGCGATGACGGAAAGCTTTTTTGGCCTGATGAAAAACGAATTGCTATATTTACAGGACTGGAATTCTGTCGAACAGTCAAGGAAGTGCTCAGAAAGTACATCCAATACTATAACAACGACAGAATCAAACTGAGGCTAAATGGAAAGAGCCCGGTGCTGTACCGAGCTCTTTTCCCAGGGGCCTAATTATTAAACCGTCCAACTCTTTGAGGTCACATCATTTTTGGTCACCCTCTCCTTCGCTTAAGATTCAATTGTTATAACGTTACTGTTTATAACATGAAGGTCTTATTGATTTATGTGTGAAAAAATCAATTCTTCCATTTCCATCATTTCAGTGTATTGCTTTCCATTACCGCCATACCAAGTGTTTGTTTTCCAATTATATACTAGAGGAAGGCCCCCTGAGGTTCCTGCAGAATTTTCAGTGATAATACCACAATAAACATAACCTTCCGAATCAGCCCACATGCCATAACTGAAGGAGGCGGATGTCGCGGAACCCGACAAGGTTTGCAAATCAGCATATACTCCACTGTCAGGATTTCTTACTCTCAAATATGCCGTTGTTGGAGTCCCACAGCCATAGGTTGTCGGATTTGTCCAACGCAAAGTTATCTGATAACTTGTTGCAGTATGACTCGTGTAATGGACGGGGCAAGGACTTAATTGGCTACCTGGATCATAGTTGTACACTGCATACGAGCTATACGAGCTACCTCCAGCATTATTGAATGCTTTTACTTTGTAATAATTATAACCCTGTCTTGGGTTACTATCAGATAGGAAAGTGTTTGTCGTTGATGAACCAATTTGTGAATAACTACCATTTGCCGAAGTACTTCTATACACTTTGTAGCTTGTGGCATTTGATACAGAATTCCATGATATTCTTATGTCTGGCAACATTGCATTACCGTAATTCTCCGCATTCACTCCTGTGGGTGCATCTGGTACGGTGGTGCCACCACCTCCTCCGCCACCACCTCCAGACGAATAGTAGCAATATGCATAGTCACTCTTCTCACTTTCAGTACCACTGGAATTTACAGCCGTCACTTTGTAATAATTATTGGTGTTTGGTGATGCATCATAATAATACGTATTACTAGTGGAGGATGCTATCACAGAATATGAACCACTGCTACTTGAAGCACGATAGACTTTGTAATATGAGGCATTGGAAACGCTATTCCATGTCACGCAAACTCTTGAACCACTAACATCGGCGGAAACGCCTGTTGGAGCAAGGATGGTTGTGGAACCGCCACCGCCATTACCGCCACCACCATTATTACCTGAATAATAACATGTAGTTTCTCTACTTTCGCTATAGCCATATTCATTACGTGCAGAGACATAATAATAATTAGTTCCTTCATCAGGAGAATAGTCAGTAAATGATGTACCATAGACTGTTTCAGTATGCCAGATATAATCACTTGGATACTCTACATGATAATAGTCGGCATCTTCAACACTGTTCCATGACACTTTGATCGTCGAACCAGACACATACGAATTCAGACCTGTTGGCGCTTGTGGTGGTTCTTTTTTTTCGCATCCAACAAAAAACGCGAGAACAATTGAGATTGCAAGAACAGATAGTGTTTCTATCCAAATTTTTTTCTTCATCTTTTTTTTCCCCGTTCTATCCCATCGGGCACTTCGGTTTTAAATTATTTTAAATCGGTCACAAAAATAGCTTATACAAAGTATAGCCTAACTATAACCTGCGTCCAATCATTTTACGGTTACGTCAATAATTTCTACGACGTAATCCTTCTGACATGATTGGAAATTGATTTTAAATCAACAATAATAAATTCTTAAATTAGACAATTATTGCGTAAAAGAACGCTTCAAACTAATCGTAAAGCATCTACGAGTAGTTGTTGAAAACGCTCGGCCAACAGACGGACTCCCATTATTTTCATCTGTAAAATCTGGTGTTTAAAGGAAAAATGGCTATAAAAACATCATCATTCTTTACTATACCTTTGAAAGTATGGATTATCCACAGAATATGCAAGCAAAATACAGAAAATTATTCTGATAAGTCAAAGAAGTTGTAGTTCAATGCTTTTGAGATGGTGATCAGCTGCTCCACGCCGGTGTCTTGACGCTCGAAGATGGAGTAAACATTCGGACGGGCACAATGGATGCGTCGAGCGAACTCCGCCACGGTCATACCGCTTTCGTCGAAAACGGATTTGATCAAATGCCCAATGTGAAGTCGTTCCTGGCTAGGCATCACTCCATGTTTTTTTCCATCCAATACCCAAGTCAGGAATGAAACATTTATTGTTTGTTCGTTACTTACAAAAAGAAAGCGGGGTATCTTCTGCTGCTTGCCGTCTCATTGGGTCCTTGGAAACCTCTCCGATAACAAACAGTTCAGATACCCACGCTTTAATGCATGGGCATCTGCCATGGCTTTGTTTTCGATCGGAGTTATTGAATTTCCAAGGTTCAATGAAACCAAAAACAAGCGAATAGCAAACGCCTTCTCAAACCAAGCCGATTTCTCCCGGCTTGACAAATGCAAAGTTAAACAAAGTTTTGGATTTAAGAGTCCTTTTCGTAAAAAACTATGCTTTCCGTTCTATCCTCCTAATAATACCGATGCTGACCTCATAGAGCAGATACAGCGGGATGGTTACCAAAACTAGTGTCATCAAATCGGGTGGGGTGATGATGGCGGCCACCACCATGATGATGACCAAGGCATGCTTGCGGTAGCGTTTCAGGAAGTCGGATTTCACGACGCCGATCTTGCCTAAGAAGAAGGCGATGACGGGCAGCTGGAACACCAATCCCATGATGAGCGTCAGGGTGGTGAAGGTGCCGATGTAGGAGTGTAGCGTGATGTTGCTTTCCACCAGATCGGACACGCTGTAGGTGCCTAAAAACCTGAAGGCGATGGGGAAGAGGATGAAATAGGACATCAGCACGCCGACGATGAAGAGCACATACATGATGATGGCGATGCGAACGGAGTATTTACGTTCGTTCTCATAGAGGGCAGGCGTGATGAAGCGGAACAATTCATAAATAATATAAGGTGAAGCGCCAAGCAATCCAAGATAAAACGCTGCCGTCACATGGGTCATGAACTGGCTGGAAAGCTCAGTGGCGATGAGGTTGACGTGGTATTCGGAGAAGGTGAAGCTGGAACCAAGCCAATGCAGAAACTTCTCGATGTAACGGTAGGTCACAAAGTCCCAATTAGAAGGGGCTAGTAGCATCCTAAAGGTCCAGTCTTTGAAGCAGAAGATGGCGATGGCAAAGACCGATATCACAGCGAGGCTGCGGAACAGCATCTTTCGGAGTTCCTCAAGATGCTCGCCGAAGCTCAGGTTGTTAGGGTCGTTATGCCGGTCTTCGCTCATGAGGATCACAGTTTCTTGAGTTCCTCACCAATGAATGTTGCCGACATCCGTACCAGCTCCACGCAGGGACGTTTATTGTAATAGGCTTCGGTGCGCGGCGATGGGGTAGGTGATTCCTTGATAGGAGCGATGCCCAGCAGTTCACGGCAGATGATGCTGCCGTTGGCTTCGCGGAAACGGTCGGCCACTTGTTGGACGAGGGCGTAGCAACGGGTTTTGGCAGCCATGTCGCTGGGATTGTCGCAGGGGATAGCTAGTCCAGCGATGAGGGCGGCACCACTCACGGTGCCACAGACTTCACGCATCCTGCCGATGCCAGCGCCCAAGGGCGCAGCGATGATAGCAGCAGTCTTGGGCTCCATGCCGAAGAGGTCGGCGTAGGCCATATAGACCGCTTGTGCGCAGTTGTAGCCGCTCTTGAAGTTGTTAACGGCCTGTTCGGCACGTGCTTCGACATCTAAGGTGCTGAAGTCGGTGCTCATTCCACCATGATTTTGAGGATTTCCACGTCGGTCTCTTTCATGCCGTAGCGACCGAGGCATCCGATATGGTCGATGGTCTCTTCGACGTCTTTGCCGATGATGCCGTCGCCACCCAGGAGGTTGTCGCCGTGTTTGCTCATCTCGAAGCCGAGCAAGCCAGCTTCCACGGCCAGGGCAATCTTGCCGGCGCAGGAAGGCTTGGCGCCGTCGCACACGATGCCGGCGGCCATGCCCAAGGCGTTTTCGAGGGTATGTTCGATGATCTCGAAGCTGTGCCCCAGGAGGTAGGCGATGCCGCATCCCGAGGCGCATCCGGCGCTGACGGCGCCGCAGTAGGCTGAGAGACGACCGATGCCAGTCTTCTGGTGGATGGCCACGAGGTTGGAGAGGGCCACGGCACGGATGGTGCGATCCTCGTCGATATGGAACTCCTCAGCGAAAGCGAGGACGGGAAGACTGACGGTCATGCCTTGGTTGCCGCTGCCCGAGTTGATGATCACAGGCATCTCGCAGCCACTCATGCGGGCGTCGCTGCCCGCGGCGGCCCAGGCCTTGGCTTTCTGACGGATGTCGTTGCCCACACGCAGGATGGCGCTGCCCACGTTGGCGCCCCAGTTGTTTTTGAGACCTTCCATGGCGATGGCCTTGTTGCATTCTATTTGGGGAACGATGATGGGTTTCAGGTCTTCGATATCGACGGTGTTGGCGAAGTCGTAGATCTGTTTCATGTTGAGGCACTTGCGATCGGTGAGCTTGGCGTTGGCGTCGGCTTCGTAACCCGAGTCGAAGAGCACTTCATCGTTCTTTTCGATCTTGACGATATTGGTATGGTGTCCTGCAATACGAACACTTGCGGATTGGTTGCCGTCATAAAGGATCACGGTGACATCAAGTTGTGCGATGACATTCAAAGGCACGATGGTCATCAGCGTATCGTCGAGGAACTTGGAGATTTCCTTTTTCTGTTCCGGAGTCACCTCGGCGATCACTTCCAATGCTTTTTCCGGGTTGCCGGCCACGATGCCAGCTGCCACGGAGGCTTTGAGTCCTTTCATGCCCTTGGTGTTGGGCACGATGACGCTCTTCACGTTCTTGATGATGTTGCCGCTGGCTTTGATCTCCACCCGTTTGGGCATGGAGCCCAGCACCTCGCGCGCCTTGGCGGCGGCGTAGGCCAGGCAGATGGGTTCGGTACAGCCCATGGCGGGCACGAGTTCTTCTTTCAGGATGGCTAAATAAGCCTGATAGCAACAGTCAGCTTTGTCCATATTCTTACTTCTTACTTCTGTCTTCTTGCTTCTTTTTAATTGCTCCTCGAGATCATCACCAAACTCACTTCCACGTCGTCGTTCTCGGAGATCAGCTCGATCCAGGTGTTGTTCTCACTGAACCACTTGTATTGGCCACCGATGCGGAAGATGTAAGTCTTTTCTTCCTCGTTCTCTGAGATGGCGAGCACGAAGCCGCCGTTCTTGCCGCTGTCGCTGCCGAAGCTAACGATCATCGGGAAGCTCTTGCCAGGCGTGATGTTGCGGGCTTTGATGACGACGTAGTTGGAACGACGCGAGGCCACATCAACGGGGTTGAAGGTGAAGCGGCGTGGCGTGTTAGCCGTCATGGTGAAGGCATCGGAGTTCAGCTCATACAGCTTGTTTTCTTCGATGAGGCGGTTGATCTTGTCGATCATCTCGACAGGGTAGGGCTCGCCCAAGCCAAGTTCGACGGCTTTGGCATAGCTTTCCACGGCTTTGTCGAAGGCCTTGGAGGCATAATGTTTGTCGCCTTCCTTGATGAAGGTGTTGTATTGTGGACGGAGGGCTTCCAGACGTTCACGTTCCAGACGGGCCGCTTCTTCGTCAGCGGCGATCTTGGCGAGGATGCCGTCGATCTGAGCGATCTTGGCAGTGGCAACGGCATTGCCTTCATCGATGGTGAACACTTCTTGGTATTTGGCCTTGGCATCCATGAATTTATCTTCTGCGAAGAGTCCGTCGGCAGCGCTCAGCATCTCTTGGATGCGGGCTTGACGTTCTGCCTCTGCTGCGGCAGCAGCCTCGGCGGCGAGTCGGGCAGCTTCGGCTTCTGCGGCCAACCTGGCAGCTTCGGCTTCAGCAGCCAGACGTGCGGCTTCCTCTTCGGCGGCGATACGAGCTGCCTCTTCAGCGGCCAGTCTTGCGGCCTCTTGCTCTGCGGCAATGCGTGCGGCTTCGGCTTCGGCGGCGAGTCGTGCAGCCTCAGCCTCGGCAGCGAGTCGTGCGGCCTCTGCCTCTGCGGCTAAACGTGCGGCTTCAGCCTCGGCAGCCAGACGTGCGGCTTCCTCTTCGGCGGCGATACGAGCGGCCTCTTCGGCATCCTGCTGGGCGATGAGGGGCTCGAGACGGGAGAGCATCTCGGTGGCGTAGGAATCGCCGGCCACGACGCTCAAGGCGCCTTGGTATTGTACCCTGGCATCTTTGTACTCCTTGGACTCATACAGACGGTCGGCCTCTGCGATGTAAGCATTGTAACGGTCGTTGGTCGCCTTGGAGCCTTGCATCGTTTGCAGCAGATTCAGCGCCTGTCCGTCGTTGGGGAAGATCTCCAGCGCTTGGTTCAGCTTCTGGATGGCCCCGTCGAAATTCTTGCGAAGCGCGAGGTTGTTGGCTTCTTCCATGAGCTTGTCGAAACGGGCGACTTTCTCATTATACAGTGATTGTAGGCGTTTTGCTTCGGCGATACGTTCTTTCGGCAGATTGTCCTGAGGGAAGATGTCTTTGGCGATTTCAAACTGCATGATGGCAGCGTCGAAGTTCTCTTCTTCAAGAAGGGTGTTGCCTTGTGCGATGGCAGTGTCGTAGGCGTCTTGTTTGTCCTTGCGTTCCTTCAGGATGGCACGGATGGCATCGGCCTGTGCCCCGGTGTATTTGTCGTCAGGGAAGACTTCCAAAGCCTTCTCATATTCGGCCAAGGCCTCTTCGTATTTGTTCTGTGCATTGAGGGCGTCGCCGGCGTCAAGGTGGTAATAGAACACCTCTTGGCGTTGGCTGTCCTGTTGGATCTTAACCAAGGTCTCGTCAAGTTTTTTCTTGGCTTCGGCGTCTTTGGGCCTTTGCTTGAGCGCCATTTCGAAATAGGTCTTGGCGCTGATATAGTCTTTGGAGGCGAATTTGGTGTTGCCGCTTCGCATCAGCGATTCATAGCTTTCGGTATTCTGTGCTTGAATGCCTGTCGAGCATAATACAGCAACGCCTAACAATAAGCCAAATAACAAATGTCTTCTCATTTTATCTTTTATCTCTTATCTTTTATCTTTTATCTTCTATCTAACTAATTAATCCATCTTTTATTGTTATGGTTCTATCCGACATAGCCGCCAGTTCCGGGTTGTGCGTCACGATGACGAAAGTCTGCCCGAACTCGTCGCGCAGCTTGAAAAACAGCTTATGCAACTCTTGTGCCGAAGTGGAGTCCAGGTTGCCCGAAGGCTCGTCGGCTAACACCACGGCGGGTCGGTTGATCAGGGCACGGGCCACGGCGATACGTTGCTGTTCACCTCCTGACAGTTGGGAAGGCTTGTGATCCTTGCGCTCCGTCAGGTTCAGGTAGTCGAGTAACTCCATGGCGTGTTTCGTGGCTTCTTCTTTCGGAGTGCCACCAATAAAGGCGGGGATGCAGATGTTCTCCAAGGCAGTGAACTCAGGCAGCAGATGGTGGAACTGAAACACGAAACCGATTTTCTTGTTTCTGAAATCCGCCAGGGCTTTGTCGTTGAGTTTGTTCACCTCGGTACCTTCGATGCTGAGCGATCCTTGGTCGGCACGGTCAAGGGTTCCCAGGATGTGAAGCAGGGTGGATTTCCCCGCTCCGGATGCCCCCACGATGCTCACAATCTCCTTTTGGGCGATGTGTAGGTCGATGCCTTTGAGAACCTCTAGGCTGCCGAAAGATTTATGTATGCCAGTCGCTTGGATCATGACCGTGAAATTTCCTGCAAAAATAAGATTTTTATGCTTACTTAGGTAGAAATATTCCGTATCTTTGCACCAAACAAATATTATTATCATGAAAAAGTACTTGCTTCTATCAGCTCTTATTTTTGGAATTTTCCAATATGGCATTTCTCAAACTAAAGACAACGTAGCGCGTGAATGCGTCCTGTTTGAACTCTTTACTGGGGTAAGATGCCCTTATTGTCCTGCAGCAGCCAATGGCGTAGCCCAACTTCTTGAAGAAGGAAAATCCATCGCGCCGGTGGCGTATCATACCAGCGCATTTTCCAATCCTGAGTACTATACTACGGAAACTAATGCAAGGGCATCATTTTATGGTATTAATAGTTACCCGACACTCAAGACGGATGGCATGCTTACGTATGCAAACGGTGGTAATGCCAGTCAAACCAACTATGCTCCGTTCCTCAACCAGTACAATCAAAGGATTAATCAGACGAGTCCTTTTACGATTGATTTGAGCTATGAATCGGTGGAAGGGTCAACATGTCGAGTGAATTGCGTCGTGACCCAGGTGGGAGAGTGTAGCGGTACCAATGTTAGAGTTTTTATTGCTTTGACGCAGTGTAACATTAATGTATCTTGGCAAGGAATGACGGGGCTGCATCATGTGTGCAGGGATATGATTCCCAACCAGGCGGGAACTACATTCGTGGGACCGACGATGACCATCAGCGAGACTTTCGAGATGAATTGGCCAAAGGAAGACTGTTATCTGACCGCATGGGTGCAAAACTATACTGGTTCAAGGGAAGTGTATCAGACGGTGCGCATGTCGACAGCTTTGGATCTAGATTACGATCTGGTCTTGGAAAATGTCAGTGAAGTAGTGTATTCCAACTGCTCTGGGATACAGGGACCTAGATTTACAGTGAAAAACTTTGGAAACCAGGCGGTTACTTCTTTTGATATGTGCGTTAATGATGGTCAAGAAGATCATATTCAGACATGGCACGGAAACTTGGAACCTGGAGAGACAACCACTGTGAAAATGGATGACTTCGAAGGAGCTCCCTGCGATGTGTTGCATCTCAATGTTGCAATGCCTAATGGACACCAAGATCAGTTTATGGCTGATAATTATGCAGAGGTTGAAATGGAGGAAGTAAGGACCATAGATGGGTTCATTAAGCTTCAAATCAAGACGGATGGAAACCCGGAAGAGACGGTGGTGCAGGTTGAGAATATGGAAACTGGCGAGATTGTTCAGACATTTACTTTTGATATACCACGGCATACCTATAGAGAAGAGTTCGTGCTCTTGAATGCAGGTTGTTACAGACTAAGCGTCTTGGATTCTGGTGGTGATGGATTGGGAAGTGGCTCTTTGTTCGCTTTCCAAGATTCAGAAGGCGAGTCCTTCTTCAAAGGAGGAGGAGCAGTATCTCATTTTGAGTATAGAATTGACTGTGAGGTGTACTGTGACGGTACTTTGAATGTGCCGGAACAAACGGTTGACAAATGCGTGGTCTTGCCAAATCCTTCCAATGGTACTTTCTATTTGGACTTGGATGCTGGTTTGTGGCAAGTGACAATATGTGATCTTTCTGGTCGTTTGATCTATCAGAACAATAGCTATACTGATGGCATGATCTCAATAGAGGGTTGCGAGAGTGGAATGTATGTCCTGAAAGCCACCAACGGCACAAAGGAAGTCGTACGGAAAGTGATGGTCTATTAATTATGGTAGGTACAAGAATCCAGCAGAAGTACAACGCTTTTGTGGATTATTTCGAGGAGCACATGCCTGTGGCGGGATCGGAGTTGGTCTTCCGAAATCCGTACGAGCTTTTGGTTTCAGTCATCCTTTCGGCGCAGTGCACTGATAAGCGAGTCAACATGACTACGCCAGCGCTATTCGAGAGGTTCCCAACACCTGAAGCCATGGCCAGTTCCACAGTTGAGGAGATATACTCCTATATCAAATCGATTTCGTATCCCAACAACAAGTCGAAGAACCTGCTTGGCATGGCGCAGGCTTTGGTTAAAGACTTCCATGGCGTGGTTCCCGACAATCTGGAGGATCTGCAAAGGCTTCCGGGAGTGGGGCGCAAGACGGCCAATGTGATGATGGCGGTGGCTTTCAAGCAGCCAGCGATGCCTGTCGATACGCATGTGTTCCGTGTGGCCAACCGGATCGGCTTGACCAAGAATTCCAAGAATGTTTTGGATACTGAAAAGGTCTTGGTGAAGCACTTCCCGAGCGAGGTGCTTTCGAAGGCTCATCACTGGCTGATCCTTCATGGTCGTTATGTCTGCCAGGCTAGAAAACCATTGTGTGAGAAGTGCGGAATTACAGGCATTTGCGATTATTATAAAAAAGAAATTAGAAAGTAAATCAACATTTTGCACATTTCAAAGATAGTTTTCATATCTTTGCAAATAGATAAATAGCGTAAAATAAGTAATAATTAAAAATATACAGTTATGACAACGGAAAAAGTACAAGAAGATGCCCAAAAGATCAAGCAGGAAAAGCTGAAGGCGCTGGAGGCGACATTGGGCAACATTGAGAAAAATTTTGGCAAGGGCAGCATCATGCGCCTCGGAGCCGAAGCAGAGAAAATGGAGTCGATCTCCACTGGATCGCTTGGCCTTGACTATGCGTTGGGCGTGGGTGGCTTGCCCAAAGGCAGGATCATCGAGATCTACGGACCTGAGAGCTCTGGTAAGACGACGCTGGCACTGCATGTGATCGCTGAATCCCAGAAGAAAGGCGGCATTGCTGCGTTCATCGATGCGGAACATGCGTTCGACAGGTTCTATGCCGCCAAGCTTGGCGTCGATGTGGAGAATTTGTTGATCTCTCAGCCCGACTATGGCGAGCAGGCCTTGGAAATCGCCGAGAACCTGATCCGTTCGGGCGCCATCGATGTCATCGTGGTGGACTCTGTGGCTGCTTTGACCCCCAAGAGTGAGCTGGAAGGGGAGATGGGCGATAGCAAGATGGGCTTGCAGGCACGCCTGATGTCACAAGCCATGCGTAAACTCACCGCTACGATCAACAAGACCGGTTGCATCTGCATCTTCATCAACCAGCTGCGTGAGAAACTCGGCGTGCTGTTTGGCAATCCGGAGACGACTACCGGCGGTAACGCCCTTAAGTTCTATAGCTCGGTGCGTCTGGACATCCGTAAGGTCAGCCAGATCAAAGAAGGAGAAAATGTCATCGGCAGCCGCGTGAAAGTCAAGGTGGTGAAGAACAAGGTGGCTCCTCCGTTCCGTAAGGCCGAGTTCGACATCCTTTATGGAGAAGGTATCTCCCGTTCAGGTGAGATCGTCGATCTGGGAGTGGAAACCAACATCATCAAGAAGAGCGGATCATGGTTCAGTTATGGCGATTCCAAGCTGGCACAAGGCCGCGATGCCGTGAAACGGCTCATTGATGACAATCCGGAACTGGCTGAAGAGCTCTCTGCAAAGATCTTGGAAGCCCTAGAAAAGACTGAATGATTCAACTATGAAGAAAAGACTGATTTGGTTGTGCCTGGGCATGGCCTTGTGCCTTGTGGCTTGTAATGACAATGGCAAGAATAACAATCAAGGCAACGATGAACCAAAGGTTGAAGAGGTGGATGTTACTAAGGATCCTCTCAAACTAATTGACGATTCCATCGCGATGGATGAGAATCGCCCTGATCTTTATTTAAGAAGAGCCAGCATTTTGATGAGTAGGGAACAGGTGGGAATGGCCATGATGGATGTCAACAAAGCTATCCAGCTGGATCCTAAGAATGTAGATGCCTTGCTGATGCTTTCCGACATCTACTATCAGATGGGTGACGAATCCAATATCACATCAACTTTAAATAAGGCACTGGAGATTGATCCGTATGATGCCCGTCCCATGGTGAAATTGGCAGAGCTTAACCTGTTGCAGCAGAACTTCAACCTTGCCTTTGGCTATGTGGACAATGCCTTGAAAGTCAGCACCTATAACCCTAAGGCCTATTTTGTCAGAGGTATGACCTACATGGCCAAACAGGATACGGCTTCAGCGTTGAAAAATTTCTTGATTGCCCGTGAACAAGATGGCAGCTTTTATGATCCGCAACATGAGATTTGCAAAATCTATTTGGCACAGCACAATCCGTTGGCAGAAGGATTTATGCGCTCTCTGGTTTCTGGTTTCCCGGATGTGCCTATGGCAAGATATGACTTGGCTTTGTTCCTTCAGGATAATGGCCATCCAGAAGAAGCCCTGGCACATTATGATACATTGTTGCAGCTGAGTCCTAACAACAGCCGTTTGCTCTTTAACAAAGGCTATGTCTATTTTGTATATCTTGGAGAAAACGAGAAAGCATTGGATTATTTCAACCAATCCTTGCAAAGCGATCCAAATTATTTGGATGCATTATACAACAAAGGACATGTGTTGGAGCAAATGGGCGACTATGTGCAGGCCAAGTCGATTTACACGCAGGTCTTGTCAGAGAAGCCGAATTACCAACTTGCCATTCAAGGAATAAACAGAATAGCCAACCAGTCTGAATAAAATGAAAACGGAGAACTGTAAGCTTTCAGTTCTCCGTTTTCATTTTTCAGTTCAATTGTGCTGCGGCAGTCTCTAATTTCTTGTCAAGTACCTTCATCGACTCTTCAATGCTGCCTTCGATCTTGCCTTTCATGCTGAAATAGAATTTGATCTTCGGCTCGGTGCCGGAGGGACGGATGCTGATCTTGGAGCCGTTCTCTGTGAAGAACTGGAGCACATCGGATTTCGGCAGGTTGATCGCAGTGACTTTCCCGTTCAGCAGGTCTTTGGCTTCCAGGATCTTGTAATCCCTGACTTCAACCACTTTCTCGCCGGCGATCTCGGTGGGTGGTGTCTCGCGGAACCTTGCCATCATGGCTTTGATCTCTTCTGTGCCGCTGATGCCTTTCTTGGTTAGAGAGACCAGCTTCTCCTTATATAATCCGAACTCACGATAGATGTCGCATAGCAACTCGTAGAAGGTCTTGCCTTGTTCGGCAGCCCATGCCATGGCTTCTGCCAAGAGGCTGGTGGCGATGACGGCGTCTTTGTCGCGGACGAAGTCGCCTGCGAGGTAGCCATAGCTTTCTTCACCGCCGCCGATGAACTGTTTCTTGCCTTCGAGCTCAAGAATCTTGTCGGCGATGTATTTGAAACCTGTCAGGACGTCGTAGCGGTCCACATTGTATTTCTTGGCGATTTCGAACAGCAGTTCGGTGGTCACGATGGTCTTCACGACGAATTCCTTGCCAGTGAGCTTGCCCAGCTCATGCCATCTGGTGAGCAGATAGTAGAGGAACACGCTAGCGGCTTGGTTGCCGTTGAGGAGGATGAACTCGCCTTTTTCATTTTTGACGGCGACACCCACACGGTCGGCATCGGGGTCGGTAGCCAACACCAAGTCGGCGTTGATGTCTTGTGCTTTCTTGACGGCGAGTGCCATGGCGGCAGGCTCTTCCGGATTGGGCGATTTCACGGTGGGGAAGTCACCGTCAACCACCATCTGTTCTTCTACGCAATACACGTTCTCGAAGCCTTTGCGCTTCAAGATCTCGGGGACCAAGCGGCGGCCGGTGCCATGAATCGGGGTATAGACGATCTTAAGGTCTTTGTGCTTCTTTATTAGATCCAACGAAAGTGAGAGACCGAACACCTTGTCCAGATAGATGTCGTCGAACTTCTCGTCAAGTATGGTGATGAGTTCCGGACGGCGGTTGAAGTTGACCATGGAAGGATCGGCGATCTTTTCCACTTCGGCAATCACGTTCTTGTCGTGAGGGCTGACGAGCTGTCCGCCATCGTTCCAGTAGGCTTTGTAACCGTTGTATTCCTTGGGGTTGTGTGAAGCGGTGACCATCACGCCGGCGTGGCAATGCATCTCACGAACGGCAAACGAGAGTTCGGGAGTGGGGCGGAGGCAGTCGAAGAGGAACACATGGATGCCGTTGGCCGACATGACGTCAGCTGTGATGTTGGCGAAGGCGGGGCTGTTGTTGCGGCAGTCGTAGGCGACGGCAACGCGCAGCTCTTTCTCGCCAGGATTCATCTTCTTGATGTAGTTGGCAAAGCCTTGGGTAGCCATGGCAACGGTATAGACGTTCATCCGGTTGGTGCCTACACCCATGATGCCGCGAAGGCCTCCAGTGCCGAATTCCAAGTTGCAGTAGAAGCTCTCGGTCAATTCGTTCGGGTCGTTGTCAATGAGTTCCTGGACCTTTTTGCGGGTCTCTTCGTCGTATTGTTCAGTAAGCCAGCTTTGGGCTCTTTCAAGAATTTTTTGATCCATTATGATTGTTTTTTTAGTTCTTCGATGCATTTCTCCAAGCTATCCCGCCAGAAAGGAATCTCAATACAGGCGTATTCCTTAATCTTGCTTAAATCCAGCACGCTGTATGCGGGACGTTTGGCCTTGGTGGGATATTGGTCAGTCGTAATTGGGTTTACCTTGCAGGACTTTCCGCCAATTTCCATGATAGCGGTGGCGAAGTCGTACCAGGTGATTTGTCCTTCGTTGGTGAAGTGGAAGGTCTCTTGAATGGGTTCTTTCTTGTCCTTATTGATCAAAGCGACAATGGCAACTGCGAGGTCGTGGGCCCAAGTTGGGCAGCCTTTTTGATCGGCAACCACGTTGATCTCGTCTTTTGTGTCGCCCAGCATGAGCATGGTCTTCACGAAGTTCTTTCCAACCGATGAATACAGCCATGCCGTGCGCACGATCATATAGTTGCAGCCGCTTTCGCGGATGAGGCGCTCGCCTTCGGCTTTGGTGCTGCCATAGACCGACTGCGGGTTGATGGGATCATCGACTTTATAGGGGAGGGTGGCGTCGCCGCCAAAAACATAGTCTGTGGAGACGTGTACCAGCAGGGCATTGTGTTTCAAGCAGGTGTCGGCCAACAATTTCGGTGCGAACGCATTGATGAAGGCGGCTATTTCCGGCTGGTCCTCGGCCATATCGACTGCCGTGTAGGCGGCGCAATTGACGCAAACGTCGATCTGGTGCTCCGAGAAAGCAGCTTCCACCGCTGTTCCGTTGCAGATGTCCAAGGTGTCAACATCCGTGAAATACCAGTGATTCTTCTGGTCTGCAGCGGTGATCTTCTGGATCTCCGTTCCTAGTTGTCCGTGGCATCCTGTAACCAATACGTTCATGGGGCAAAAGCTTTATTATTGTCCGTCAAAGTCTTTATGGAAGTTGGTCTGGTAGAGGTGCCGTTTGGTATTGTCGTATTCGTATGAGACTCTTTCCCAGATTTCCACTCTTTTCTTAATGCCCAGGATGTGCTTTGTGGTGGTAAGCAGGTCTTCGTTCAGATGATGATATACAGTGCCTGAGATGCCTACGTAGAAAGGCCTCAGTGATTTCTGACAGATGGTCTTGGCCTTGTCGATCGTTGTGCCATACCAAGCGATGTGCTGGAAGTTGTGGTCACTGGTGACTTTGGTTCCCAACACGTTGCCATGGTCGATTCCCATGGAGAAATTGAGATGACAATGCTTTTCAAACGGCTCTCTCAGCTGGACGCTGAAGAGGTCTGCGATTCTAAGTGCGGTGTCCACGACGTACGACGAGTCGTGTTGCTCTTTGGGATAGACCAGCAGGAAGCTGTCGGGGGAGAAGCAGTTGAAATGTCCACCTGTCTCTTTGCAAACTTCCTTGAGTGCATGGTAATACATCTTATACACCCTTGCGGCGAGTCGTTTGCTCGTCTTTTGTAGCAGCGGGAGGTTCTTGATCTCAAAATAAATGACAGTGCCATCAACTACGATGGCGCTGCATTCGTCGTCAAGGGAGTCGATGGCACTGAAGTCGCTTGATACTGAGTAAGAGAACTCTACGTCTGACAAGGATGTTGTTTTGGCTTTTATGCTCTCAACGATACTCATGACAAACAATTATTCCATGTTGGTATAGACGGCTTGAACGTCTTCGTCTTCGTCGAGTTTGTCAAGGAATTTCTCGATTTCCACCATCTGTTCGTCGGTGAAGCTGACGGTGCTGTTGGGGAAACGTTGGAGGTTGGCCTTGATGATGTTGATCTTGCGTTCTTCGAGGGCGTCATGCATGGTGCCGTAGTCGGTCCAGGCGGTATAGATGGTTGTTGTGGTGGTGCCTTCTTCCTCGTCGGTCTCGGTGACGATTTCGTCGAGGCCGTAGTCGATGAGTTCGAGTTCCAGTTCGTCCTTGTCCATGCCGGCGGGCATATCGATTTCAAACACAGCCTTGCGGGTGAACATGAATTCGAGGGAACCCATGGGGAGGAAGGAGCCTCCGCACTTGTTGAAATACGACTTCACGTTGGCCACGGTGCGGGTGGTGTTGTCGGTGGCACAATCCACCATGCACTGGATGCCGAAGGGGCCTTTGCCTTCGTAGGTGACTTCCACGAGGTTGGCGGCGTCCTTATCGGTGGCGCGCTTGATAGCGGCATCGATGTTGTCCTTGGGCATGTTCTCAGCCTTGGCGTTCAGGATGGCCTGGCGGAGTTTGGGGTTCATGTCGGGATCTGGACCGCCTTCCTTGGCAGCGATGGTGATTAACTTACCGAGTTTCGGGAACACTCTTGACATGTGTCCCCATCTTTTCATTTTAGCCGCTTTGCGGTATTCAAAAGCTCTTCCCATATTGTGTGATATTTCTTGTTTTAAATATGAAGTTGCAAAGATACAAAGAATTGTTTTAATTTCGCAAAGAAATTTTAAAACATGAAAGTCTTGGTTTTGAGTGAGCGTGACGACTGTTGCGGACCGATGGCCGCGGCCTTTCTCCGTGATTATTCCGAGAAGCTTGAGGTGGTCTCTGCGGGACGGCACCCGGCCGACAAGTTGCCACCTTTGATTGTTGAGGCCATGC
Organism: uncultured Bacteroidia bacterium; assembly: GCA_902800965.1. GTDB lineage: Bacteria > Bacteroidota > Bacteroidia > Bacteroidales > F082 > Limimorpha. The sequence continues at coordinate 37,351 of CADCGK010000004.1, forward strand.
GGGAGTGTTTGATCGACCTGGAAGGGTATGAGCCTAAAGCGTTGTCATCGGTGGATCTTGAGGCGTTTGACGTGGTTTATGAATGCCCCGACCTATCTTGTCCAACGGAACTTCAAGCTTGCCGTGAGTTGCGCGATTTTGTTAAGAACGAGTCGTTCTTGTTTTATCGCCGCCTTCCGTCTTCTTTTTCATGACTTCTGTATTCCAACAAAAAAGCCGCTCGATCGAGCGGCTTTTTATTTCAGAGTAAGAGAAAAACTCCTCACTCCTCACTTCTAACTCCTCACTATTAAGCTTCGGTGTTTTCAGCAGGAGCTTCCTCAGTGGCAGGAGCCTCTTCGGCAGGAGCTTCAGCGGCCTCAGCGGCAGCTTCCTCAGCCTTCTTGGCTTCGAGCTCAGCGAGTCTCTTCTTAGCAAGTTCTTCAGCGCGGGCTTCATTGACTTTCTTCTCGGCTTCCAGACGGGTCTTCTTTTCACCTCTGACCTTTTCTTCCTTGGTCTTGGCGATCTGTTCCATCTTAGCTTCCTTTTCCTTCATCCAGTTCTGGAACTTGACTTCGGCTTGTTCTTCGGTCATGGCACCCTTCTTCACGCCTTGGAGGAGGTGATACTTCAGCATCACGCCCTTCTTGGAGAGCAAGGAACGAACAGTGTCTGTCGGGACAGCACCAACGCTGTACCAATACAGGGCACGGTCGAACTTCAGGTTGATCTGAGCGGGCTCAGTCAAAGGGTTGTAGGTACCGATCTTTTCAATGAATCTACCGTCACGTGGTGAACGGCCATCAGCAATTACAATGTGATAGAAAGGCTGACCCTTCTTACCATGTCTTTGCAATCTGATTTTTGCTGGCATAATTTAATGTTTTAAGTTGATTATGAATGAATTAACTAAAACCTACCCGAGGTTTCGGCTGCAAAAGTACAACATTTTATTGAACTGACAATGGGAAGGCGAAAAAAAACTATTTTTGCAGCGGTTTTTAGAAGGGTCGAGGAGACGCGAGACTTGAGGACGCGTGTCCCGAAGTCTCGCGTCCCGTGTCAAAATAAAAATGAAAAAGAATCTGCATTGGGGTTATTTGGCGGGCATCATCTCGGGTATCACCTACGGGATGAACCCACTTTTCGGCGTACCAGTCATCAACAAGGGGCTGGACGTCAACTCGCTGTTGTTTTACCGTTATGGCGTCGCCACTTTGTTGATGCTGGCATTCATGCTGGTCGCCAAGAAACAGATACGCATCAGCTGGAAGCAGTTCGGGCTGATGACGATACTCGGTATCCTGTTCACGGGTTGCAGCATCACTTTGTTTGAGGCATACAAATACATCCCATCGGGCATTGCCACGAGCATCCTCTATGTCTATCCCATCATGGTGGCGCTCATCATGATGTTTTTCAAGCAGTTCCCAACATGGCAGACCTGGGTATCCATTTTCGCTGGCGTGGCGGGAGCCGTGTTGCTTTCCATGAAGGGCGGGGGTGGCTTCATCGACTGGAAAGGCATCGCCTTGGTAGTCGCTTCAGGCTTGTGCTATACCATCTTTATCGTGATGGTCAACCTCAGCAAACAGGTGAAGGCCATTCCTAACCTCACGCTGACTTTCTATTGCTTCTTCATCGGTTCGCTGATGTTGTTTGCCCTCTCAGGTTTCGGCGTCCATCTGAATCCTGTGCCTGATGCCGTGAGCTGGCTCAATGTGTTGGGTCTGGCCGTATTGCCAACGGCGGTTGCCACCATCACGTTAGCTGCTTCCAGCAAGGCGGTGGGAGCCACCAAGACCTCGGTCCTTGGCATCTTGGAGCCCCTGACGGCCATCGTCATCGGTACGCTGGTCTTCAAGGAGGCTTTCACGCTCAATGTCGCCTTTGGTGTCGTCCTGATTTTGTTTGCCATCTTGTTCATGATCCTGACTGAGAAAAAACCTTCTTCCAATCCTAAATCTTCCGAACCATGAAAAAAGTCCGCATCACTGCCATCCGCCAGACGGTCTATCCTGACTTGATGGCCAAATACGAGAACCCCATTGAGCATACCTGCGACGTAAGGGAAGGGGATCAATGGATCTCCATTGATGGGCAACGTCCGGAAGGTCTATGCCCTTCGGCATGGGATTCCATGAGGCCTTTCGTGGAGGCTTTGTCTAAAGGAGAAGGCAACTTTTACGATGGCTGGATGCAGAACCCTATGAGCGCCATGATCAGCTGCAATGATGGTTTCCGGCCGTTCAGCTTTTACATCGAAGTGGTGGAGTGATTATTCGAACTTCTTCCCGTTCCAAACGTATCGAATGGTGTAGAAATCCGGGTTGATATAGATGCCACTCTCGTCTCTGGTGGATGCACCGTCATTCCGTTCGGAGAGTGCGTAATACTCGATGCCATTGTCGTAGAAACTGAGGAGGTAGTTCTCCAATTTGATGGAGTTGTCCTCGTTTAGCGTGTAGGCTTCAAACTCCTCAGGAAGGGGTACGGGCAGATCCACAATCGTTTCTTTGAAGCTGCCGTTTTGGTAATACCAAGAATGGAGGTCCATAAGTTTTTCGTCTTCTCCATATTTGGCGATAATCACAAGCTGTTTGTCGCCAGCTGGATACGTCTGGAATCTGACAGAACGGACATCGCCCTTGAAGTAGGCATCAAAGCCGTTGTGCTCATCAGCATGGCAAAAGAAATGGTCAAAATCTCCAAATTCAGGGGCTTTGAAGTTGTATTGAAGTGCATTGAAAATGGCTTTGGCATCGGCCGAGAGGTTTTCTGATTCATTCACTTCGTTATCCAAGATGACAGTGAGAGGATAGCTGTACACACGGATTTGATCGATGGCCGAGTGCTCGTCTTTGGCGGTGTAGTCGATGAAGATGTCGCGTTTTTTGAAGAGCTTGTCGTGTGCGAGTTGCTGGGTGATGACATAATGGCCGTCTTTCATGCCTTGGCTGACGACGGTGTCTTTCATCCAGTAGCCTTTGTCGTAGTCCAGCACATTTTGGATGGGATAGCCCAAGGCGATGGGCTTGCTTAAGATCCTACTGACATCGAGTTCGGAATCATAGTTAAGATCTTGGGCGACACCGCATAAGGGCGATTCCAGGGTGTAGCCTTCAACGATGCCGTCTTTGGTGTCGAGAAGCGCCAACACATTGCCTTCTTCATCCATTACTTTTGGGTCGCTGGGACATTCGCTACCAATGGCAATGGTAGCGTATTTCCCCTGAGGGTAATAACAGAAATCACCAGATGCCAACTGCACGGAATTGGTCAAATAAACGGACTCGGGGTCTTTTTCAAATCCTTTGCCATTCCAGTTGTATTTGACGGGCCAATAGCCAAAATTGGCAACAAACATAGCGTCGTTGCTGAAATAGAAGAAGTTGTCGTAGCTTTCGGAATAGAACTCTTGAAGGCGATGGAACTCCTTGGGGAATAGCTGGTTGATGTCGCAGTCGGTGAGTTTGGTGCCGTCGTAATGGACTGCAAAAAGCTTTCTGCCGCAATCTGACTCTTCCAGGCCATATCCATGAACGTCTTTGATAACGATGCCCATCCATGAATGGTCAAGCATCTCGAAGCATTTCAGCCAATATTTCGCGGCGATATAATTGTCATCTTCGGCGAAACCCCGTGGAATGACATAATCGTAGGTCAGTTCGGTCTTGTTGACGGTGTCAGTGGATTCTTCCTGGGTGAAGTATTCCATGTTGATCGCTTCGTCGATGACGGGTTTAACCTCTGGATGCTCCACAAGGAGATTCCAAACCTTGAAGGCGACGTTTTCCTTGGGCTCGACGTAACTATAGGCTTTAGGGCTTCTTTCACATGAAAAGAGCATGAAAGCGCAAATTGCGGTGATGATGAGTAGGGATGTTTTTTTCATAATGGGAATGGTTTTGCGAGCAAAGATAATAAAAAATGTATTGGATCACCTTTTCATAAAAGAATATCCTTTTGCTTCCCACACGGGCATCTCACGGGCGACGATGATGCTGTAAAACCGATTGAAGTCATCGGATTGTTTGTTCCATCCGCGTTCGGCAATGCCCAGTGCTTTTGGAAGCATCTGATAGGTGGCATCGTCGAAGCTTCGGAGTTGCGATGACCAAAGCGCTGCTTCGATGCCGATGATGTCACCAAGGTAGTCGTTAGGCTGGAGTTCGAACGTCTTTCGCTCGTCCACGTAGCCTGCCCAATGGAGGCCGATCTCGCGTGGGTCGGGGCTATAAGCCAAATCGAGGTAGGTATAGGAGGCGGGGGAGAGTACGACGGGGAAGCCTTCGAGGCCTTTGGTGTTCCACACGTTGATGAAGTAAAGCGAACGTTTGAGTCGTTCTTCGGTTTCAGGCTCCAGGCCTCGGGCGATGTCTTCCCAGCCGGCAAGGCGGATGCCGCGTTGCTCGGCGAGGTCCAACATGCCGTTGATAAACAGCTCTTTCATTGCATGGCGGTCTTTTCCTGACCAGGCGCCGGCAGGCACTTCGTCACCACCGATATGGATGGCGGGTAGTGGCACCTCAGCCTCGCGGTGCAGTCGGATGACTTCTTCGAAGACCACGTCGTAGAAATGGTAAACGCTGGGTAGATCAACGCTGAGCACGTTGTCGGTGAAGTCCTGGGCCGACCAATAATGCGAGGTATCGGCAGGATCTTGCAGGCGGTAGCTGGTGTCGCCAGAGCGCCGCTCGTAGGCTTGCATCGCTTTGATGGAGGCTCTTGAGTGGCCGGGGGTGTCGAACTCGGGAATCACACGGATGTGGCGTTTCCAAGCGTATTGTATGATTTGCTGGTATTCCTCCGCTGTGTAGAAAGTTGTATTGCCGACCTGCCCATTGATGGTGGGTTTCAAGGCTAGGGTCTCTTTGAGATTCCAGTCGGGAAGGGCATGGCGGCCACCGAACTCGGTGAGTTCAGGCAGCTCCTTGATCTCTAGGCACCATGACTCGTCATCGGCGATGTGGAAATGCAGGGTGTTCATCTTCCACGAGGCCATCAGGTCGATGACTTGGAGCACCTCATCAACGGTACGGTAGTCCCGTGCCACGTCGAGCATGAAGCCGCGGTAGGGGTAGTCGGGCCAGTCTTCGAGGGTTAGAGGGGACTCGAGACACGGGACGTCGGGACTCGCATTTCTGGATAGCTTTGACAGGGTGACTTGGGCATAGAAAGCGCCGTCGTCGTCATCAGCTTCTACGATGGGATTCCCGTTGGCATCGGTGGTGATGCGGTACCATCCATAGGGATGTGTTTCAGTTGCTTCCATGGATTCGGTGCCATATCGGATGCGCTTGATTTGCGGGATGATGTCGGCAGGTTGGACTTCATCATGGCGGACTTCATGGGTGGGTCCTTCGGGCGGTAATTCTTGGAGATGATAGATGATATCCATCGGCAGGTCAGGCTTGCCTTGTTGTTGCAGGATGAAAGCCTCGGGGGCCCATCGCTGGCGGGGCAATGGACGGCCATAGTATTTTAGGGTGATGGTGCCAGAATGGGGAATGTCGATATACCAGGAAGTGCCTTGATAGTGATGCATCTTGGGGCCTTCCACCATGATCTTGCCGTCATAGAGTTCTTGGAACCACACTCTTGAGCCTTCGGGCACGTTGTGGAGCACCAAGGTTTGCAAAGCCCTTCCGTCGGATTCTGTGTTGCCCTCGATCCATTCAGCGATGGGTGGGCGTGTGGCGTCGTCAGACGTCATTGCGAGCGTAGCGAAGCAATCCACTTGTCGTTGGCCACAGCCTGTTATTAAGAGCAGGAGCGCGAAAACAATATGTCGATGTATCAAGGACATAAGTCGGCTACGGTCATCTCGGCCGCATGGATGAGATCTTGGGGATTGATTTTGAATTGGAGTCCGCGGACGCCGGCGCTCACGTAGATGATGTCGAACAGCTCGCAGGTCTCATGGATGAAGGTGGTGAAGGGCTTCTTCATGCCGATGGGCGAGCATCCGCCGCGGATGTAGCCTGTGAGCGGCAGCAGTTCCTTCATAGGGATGAGGTCGCAGCTTTTGTTGCCCGTGACTTTGGCGGTCTTTTTCAGATCCACTTCCTCGTTGCCCGGGATGACGCAGACGAAGTGTCCTGTCTTGTCGCCTTTCAGCACCAGCGTCTTGAACACCTGGTCGATGTCTTCTCCCAGTTGGTCGGCGATATGTTGTGCCCCGAGGTCGTTTTCATCGACTTCGTAGGGGATCAGCTCATACTGGATTTTCTTTTGATCCAGGAGCCTGCACGCATTGGTTTTGTTGATTTTGTCTTTTGACATAATTCTATATCCATTCAAAGTTTTCCTTTTGGGCGCCGATTTCAAAGTGGCATTTGGCGATGCCGAGGTCGATGGGCGCGTAGCCGTTGAGCAAGGTGAATCGGGTGCGGGCCTCCACCTTGTTGTCTTCATGGAGAACGAACGCAAACTTCTGCTGGTTGATGGCTGTGGGTGCCAGCAAGGCAGCCTCCATGCCACGGGTGAACCAGTCGGGGAGGGGAAGCCCTTTTCCTGTTGAACGCTTGTCTTCCGTCACATCGGCAATTGTTTTCCGTTGAGGATGTTGCCTTCCCTGGTTTTCTCCATAGCCGAGCGACACCACGCAAACGAGCTTTTCGTCTGGTAGTACTTGATATTGGTCAGGTTGCTTGCTAAACGACATTGCTACCCAGCAGGTGTTCAGTCCGAGGCATTGCGCCAGTAGCACCACTTTTTCGCCGTAATAGCCGAGATTGACGTCATCGCCTTTCTTGCCGATCATGGCGATATAATTGCTCACGCCGCGGAATTTGCTGTAATGGGCGATGCCGCTGGCGAAGGCCTTCGGTTCGTTGGTTACCAACTGGATGTGAAGGCCTCCTTCGCGGTTGCAATCGTCGATGAGGTCTTGTAGTTGTTGGATCTTTTCTGCCTCAATGGGCTTTTCGAGGTATTGCCGCACGCTGTGTCGGGTGCGGATGGCTTCTTCGAGTGTCATAGGTAATCGATTTACTTCGCAAACATAATGAAAAGGAGTGAATGTTTTATCGAGTAGGTTTTGAAATTTTTTCATTCTGAATGAAACATTTCCATAATTCAAGCTACATAACAACAGAAATGTTTGTTATAAAACCTTTTAAAAAATTTAATTATGGAAAACCAAATTGTAATTTATCAGGCCGATAATGGTCAGACTTCGATTGAGGTCCGTTTAGAAAATGAAAACGTTTGGCTGACAACAGACCAAATGTCCGTGTTATTTGAAAGGGAGGAGTCAAATATTAGAAGACACATCATTAACGTGTTTAAGGAAGGAGAATTGTCGCGTGAGAATAACGTGCATTTTTTACACGTTAATGGAGTGAAGAAACCGGTTCCTTTCTATAACCTTGATGTAATTATCTCTGTGGGTTATCGTGTCAAGAGCCAACGAGGTGTCCAATTCCGCCAATGGGCAAATAAGGTGTTGAAAGCTTATTTGTTGAAAGGTTATGTCGTCAATGAAAAGATCCGGAAAAGACAGATAGGAGAACTCCGTCAGCTAGTTCAAATGTTGGGTAGGACCATCCAAAACCAACCCTTGTTGAAAACCGATGAGAACCAAGCCTTGTTTGACATCGTTGTGGATTACACTTACGCTCTCGACACGCTTGATGATTACGACTACCAACGCTTGGGCGTGAAAGAGACCACGCAGGAGGAAAAGTTTCAAGCGACCTACGACAACGCCATGCAGGCTATTGCTGCCTTACGAAAAAAGTTTGGTGGCAGTTCGCTGTTTGGCAATGAGAAAGACGATTCTTTTAAAAGTAGTATAGGTCAAATCTATCAGACATTCGATGGCAATGATCTTTACCCCAGCGTGGAAGAGAAAGCAGCCATGCTGCTGTATCTCGTCACCAAGAACCATTCGTTCAGCGACGGCAACAAACGCATTGCGGCCACCTTGTTTCTTTGGTTCCTCAATAACAACGGCATCCTCTACCGCGAGGACGGCGGCAAACGTATTGCCGACAATACCTTGGTCGCCTTGACCTTGATGATTGCCGAGAGTAAACCCGAGGAAAAGGATGTGATGGTGAAGGTGGTGGTGAACTTGATTAACCAGAAAAACTGAAAACTGCTTTTGGGGGATTCAAATTTCTTATATTATTTTTGCAAGACAAACAAAACTACCATCATGTTGAAACTCATCACCGATTCTGCCCATTACACCGAAGTACTCGCTCGGGTCACCAAGGTCAAGCGCAGCCTCTGGATTGGCACCGCCGATATCAAAGACCTGTATGTCAAAGTCGGCACGCAAACGAAGCCCTTCTTGGCCGTCTTGGCACAGCTCATCAAAAAAGGCGTTGAGGTGCGGCTCATCCATGCCAAGGAGCCGGGCCCGGCGTTTCGCGAGGACTTCGACAAATACCCAGCCTTGTTTGAAGGCTTGGAGAGGGTGCTTTGTCCGAGGGTGCATTTCAAGATCTTGGTCTTCGATGGCCAAGTGGCTTATATCGGTAGCGCCAACCTCACCGGCGCAGGCATCGGCATGAAAGGCGAGAGTACGCGCAACTTCGAGGCCGGCATCCTCACAGACGACCTTGAATTGGTGGAACAAGCCATGAACCAGTTCGATGATGTTTGGATAGGGAAGCACTGTAAGGCCTGTAAACGCAAAGATTTTTGTGGCGATCCAATAGCACTATAATCATGAGCAACATTTATCTCGCTGAAATTGTCAATCTTCATGAGCCTAGTCCAAGCGATGGCTATCCATTTAATATCCCTGCCATTAAGAGTTTGAGGTCATTGAGCTTTACCACCGATGTGACGTATTTCATTGGGGAAAACGGTAGTGGCAAGTCAACCTTGTTAGAGGCTATCGCCATCAAAATGGGGATGAATGCCGAGGGCGGTGGACGAAATTTCAATTTCAGTACCAATGCGACCCATTCAAACTTGGAGGAAGAACTGAAATGCGTAAGGACGCCTTATCGCCTTTACGATAATTTCTTCTATAGGGCTGAAAGTTTCTACAATGCCGTTACCTATCTTGAGAGCCTCAAAGGTTGGGGAAACCCGTTTTTTGCCTACGGTGGTGAAAGCCTTCACCATTGTAGTCATGGCGAAGGAATGGTTCGCTTGATCGAAAATCGATTGGAATGTGGCTTCTATATATTTGACGAACCCGAAGCCGCTTTGTCTTATCAAAACCAATTGAGGTTCTTATTGTGGATGCATCGAGCCGTGAAAGCAGGCAGCCAACTGATTGTCAGCACCCACTCGCCAGTTCTTCTCGCTTATCCAGGAGCGGTGATTTATCATCTGAATTCTGAAGGCATTACCAAGACAACCTTCGAGGACAGTTATATCTATAACGACATGCGGTCGTTTGTCAACAATGTATCTTTAGTTCAAAAAGAGCTCGGCCTTTTGGATTGAAAAAAAGTTGGTGTTCTTTTTGCTTGTGCTGCGATTCGGCACAGGCTTTTGTTTTCTTTGCAGCGTAGAAACAACAAAACCTAAATGCGATGAACGACTATTATGGAAGCGTCCCTTTAGAGGAATACGAACAAATCCTGGCCAACCGCGAGTATTGGGACAACATTTCTGGCGAATGGGGAATGTGTTCAAAGATGGAAGACAAACTTGTGCGATTAGGGACATTCGTGCAAAGAGGCGGTGACCTGAACCGTGTGATTGCCCTTTATGCAGAAGGGCGGGAATACACCTACCGTGTGACGATACAGCATTGCATAGAGCGGTATCTTGAGACATTAACCAAAAAGTGCATTCAGAATCTGACACTTCGCTTGTACAAACTCGAAAAAGAAGAAGCGGTAAAACTGCTTTCCGAGATGCTGAAAGTGAGCATCGGCATTGATTTCAGATATGACAAATACACCTCAAGGCAAGTCTCTTTCGGAATTCTCGACACTAGGAATCTAGATGCCGAAGGAATACTCTCTGCCATAGAACAGGAACATCGCCAAGCACATCCCGACGAAAGCATCGAGGATATTAGGAAAAGAGTTCATACTTGGATTGGGGATAGTTGGTGGTGAAAAAAAACGTATTTTTGCATAAAGAAAACTTTAAAAAACATACTATGGAAAAGAAAAAATATCTTTATTGTTACAAAATGACACATGATACTGGATTTGCGCCAAATCCATACCACGGAGTTTTGACTTTGGCTACTTGCAAACCTACAATCCGTAGGTGTGCGGAAGAAGGATATTGGATATCTGGTTGGGCAGCCAATGTGGTACAAGGTAAAAAACAAAAATACACAGACAAAGCACAAAGATTAATCTTCTTGGCAAAAGTTGAAAAAGTAATTAGTTATAAAGATTACTGGGAAGAGACTGAAAAAGTATATTCTAAAAAAAAGCAGCCAACAAAGTCAAAAGAAAAAGGCAAAGAATGTTTTAAGAGTTGTGGAAATAGAATAGTAACTAATAATGAAGACATTGCATTTTGTGGAGACAATATTTACGAGCCCATAAAAGGAAAAAACAACGAGTTTGAGCAACATGAAAATCCTCATCATGACAATGCTAACAAAGCTCATGATTTAAGTGGAAAAAACGTTCTTATATGCAATGATTTCTATTACTTTGGAATAGAAAATGCTCTTGAAATCAAAAACAAAGACTTTGTTGTCCCGAGATGCCGGAAGTTCTCTTTGGAGGATAATGAAGCAAAGGCAGTAATAGAGTATGTCACTAAAAATTATGGAACAGGGATTAATCCAAAGAAAAAATGAAAATCATATTAAGCAGAAAGGGATTCGATTCTGAAAATGGGAAAATTCCAAACCCTATTTTACCCGACGGCACACTACTGTCATTGCCAATTCCAGACGAAAACGGAAACAACACATTTTCTTCTCTCCATTGGAATGGTACAAGTTATTATGATATTATTCATTCTCTTAAACCGAAAACAACAATCAAAACAGAGGACGCGTGCCATTTAGACCCAGATTTAAGAAAAGATGTAAAAAATCGTTTTCCCGATTGGGAACCTGCTTTTGGTCAGTCTGGGGCTGCTTTGTCACATTTGCGAAATATGAGAGTTGGAGAAGGAGATTTGTTTCTCTTTTTTGGCTGGTTTAAGGAAACGGAAATAGAACAAGGTAAACTAAAATACAAAAAGAAGGCAAAAGACTTACATGTGATATATGGTTATATGCAGATAGGTACTATTATTGAGAGGAAGTATGACGCTCCAGATTGGCTGAAAGAGCATCCGCATATTGGGGACAAAAATGTTAGAGATGACAAAAACAATTCTATTTATTTGCCTACAAAAGAACTTTCTTTTATTCCGAACATCAAAGGTTGCGGACTTCTAAACTTCAGAAAAGACAGGGTGCTTACAAAAGACGGCATGTCAAAGAGCAAATGGAATTTACCTGATTGTTTTAAAAAAGTGGAAATCAGTTATCATCCCAACCCATGGAAAGGCTCTTATTTCAAATCAGCGGATAAAGGACAAGAATTTGTATTTGATGCTACACCGAGTATTATTGAATGGGTAAAACAAATCATACTATAAAACATAATCAAAACAGATGTCCAAAAACCAAATCAACAAATACGTCTGGCTCGTAGAAACCCTCTATCGCGCCAAGAAAATCACCCTGAAGGAAATCAACCGCAAGTGGACGGAAACCGAGTTGAGTGAGGGTGAAGAGATTCCGCGCCGCACGTTCCACACTTGGAAGAACGCGGTGGAAGAGATGTTTGACCTCGTCATTCTATGCGACAAGAGCGACGGCGACCGCTATTACATCGAGAATCGTGAGGTGCTTGAGGATGACGGCCTGCAACGTTGGCTGCTCAACACCATGTCGGTCAGCAATACGCTGTTGGACAACAAAGTCCTCAGCGACCGTATCCTGTTGGAAAATATCCCTTCGGGTCAGGGCTTCCTCACCACGGTCATGGAAGCGATGAAGAAAAACCGATTGCTGGGAATCACCTATAAAGGCTTTTGGAGCGAAAGTGAGCACACTTTCCCCGTGGCGCCCTATTGCGTGAAGCTGTTTCGCCAACGGTGGTACATGGTGGGCAATAGCGTCTATGAAGACAAAATCCGCATCTATTCGTTGGACCGCGTACAGGAAGCCCGGCTGTCGGAGGAGACCTTCAAATACCCCAAGAAATTCAACCCGGAGCATTATTTCAAAGGCTGTTTCGGGATCATCCGTGATGAGGATTGCGCCATCGAGACCGTAAAGATTAAAGTGAGTGCCGACCAAGCCAACTATTTGCGTTCCTTGCCGCTACACACTTCGCAAGAAGAGGTAGAACGCAATGATGATTACAGCATCTTCACCCTGCAAGTCAGACCATCTTTCGACTTCCAGCAAGAACTCCTCTGGAATGGTGATGCACTTGAAGTGCTGGAACCGCTTTGGCTTCGCAAAGAAATCGCCGATAAGGTCAAGCAGATGTGGAACCACTACAAAAAGTGAATGATAACATGAAAAAACACTATACCTTCAGCACAGGCGAAACCATCGAGGCCGACCTTGACGACCTGCGTCGGCTCTTGGCGGAGAACCAGCAATATCTGGACAATTATGAAGAGGTCTTCAGTTCCCTCGAAGACGATGACTATATAGCCCGTGGCAATGGCTTCTGCGACCGCAAGTATAGCGACGACTTCATCGAGGGACAGATGGAGAAATATGCCCAACGAGTGAAAGAGATTGAAGGGTGGATTGAAAACGACGAGAGAATGGACGCCCGCCAAGCCCTAAAACTCCTGAAAGAAGGCAACGCTCGTTTTGTTTCGGGTCAGCTCGCTCCGAAAGACCATTACGCCGAGGATCGCCTAAAACTCAGCGAGGGACAACATCCCTTTGCGGTGGTGCTTTGCTGCTCCGACAGTCGGGTGGCTCCTGAGATCCTGTTTGACCAACAGCTGGGCGACGTGTTCGTGATTCGCAACGCAGGCAACGTGGTGGATGAGGATGTGCTCGGTTCCATTGAATATGCCGTAGAACATCTGGGATCGCCACTGGTGGTGATCTTGGGTCACTCTAGCTGTGGGGCCGTCACGGCTGCTTGTCAGGGCGGAGAACTCCCAGGTCATCTGGTGGATATCGCCAAACGCATCAAACCTTCCATCAGCTCGGATTGTTGTATCAATGACAACGCCCGTTGTCATGCCGAACGGATGGCGCAACTGGTCCGTGAAAACCCGATAGTCGAGCATCTGAAGGTCACGGTGGTGGCGGCATTTTACGATCTTGCCAGTGGGGTAGTGGAGTGGATGTAAATTTAAAAAGGGAGAAATAATGAAGGACTTCGCCGCCATCGACTTTGAGACCGCCAACAACCAGCCCACCAGCGTGTGCAGCGTCGGCGTGGTTATCGTGAGGGAAGGGGAATTTGTGGACTCGTTCTACTCGCTTATCCAACCTGAACCTAATTACTATTTGTTTTGGAATACCATGGTCCACGGCCTCACCCAGGCAGATACCGAGGATGCACCTGTGTTTCCTTACGTCTGGGAAAAAATCGAGCCGTTGATTGAAGGCTTGCCGCTGGTGGCGCATAACAGCCCTTTCGACCAGGGATGCCTGAAAGCGGTGATGCGCTGCTACCAGATGGATTACCCCGACTATCAATTTTACTGCACCTGCCGTGCCTCAAGGAAGCATTTCGGCAAACAACTTCCTAACCACCAGCTTCATACAGTCGCCGAAGCTTGCGGCTACCATCTCGTTAACCATCATCACGCTCTGGCCGATGCCGAGGCCTGTGCCTGGATCGCAAGGGAGATTTTGTGATTGTTCTTTTTTTACTATTTTTACCGTTTCAAACAACAGAAAACCATGAAGATTATCATTGCCAACTTACTTACTGCGTTGGGGCTGGCCACCGCCTGTGGACATGGCCAAAACGCAGTCAACGCCGATGTCAAACAAGATGGATACGAAGTCGATAGCTTCACCACGAAATCCGGAAAAACAGTCAAATTCCACGCCCTGGTTCATTCCTCCATTCGCATCGAATATGATGGCATGGAAATACAAATCGACCCCGTGACCAAGCTGGGCGAGAAAACCATCGACTATGCTGCCATGCCCAAGGCGGACTATATCCTCGTCACCCATGAACACCACGATCATCTTGACACGACAGCCATCAAACGATTGACTGGCAACAACACGCAGTTGATTACCAACCAACGCTGCGCCGAGATGCTTGGTTACGGCACCGTGATGGCGAATGGCGACATCCTCCAGCTAAAGGATGATATCACGATAGAGGCCGTTCCTGCATACAATACCACAGAAGGACATCTGCAATTTCACCCGAAAGGAAGGGACAATGGCTTTGTCTTGACGCTCGATGGCTTGAGGATCTACATTGCCGCAGATACCGAGGATATCCCAGAAATGGCTGGGCTGAAAGATATCGACATTGCATTTCTGCCATGCAACCAGCCCTACACCATGACGGTCGATCAACTCCTCAATGCGGCTCGAATGGTCAAACCAAAAGTGCTGTTCCCATATCATTATGGCCAAACAGACGTAAGTGTCATCCCATCATTGCTTGAAGCTGATGGGGTTGAAGCAAGGATCAGGCACTACGAATAGAGGAGCTCAGCTCACTTGACTTTGATGGAGTAGATGATGGGGGTGACGTAGGCGTCGTAAACGGCAGCCATCTCCTTGTCGTATTTCACTGAACCGGAAACGGTGTGGTCTTTTCCGTTGGAGATAATGAAAAAGTTGTTAAACTCTTCATCGTTTTTGAGCAAGGCTGTCGCGGCACAGCCCTTCACTTCCGGCTCGCCAACAGCCTCCCAGCCTTGGTTTTCGAGCAGTCCAATAAAGTTCTTGACAGTTTCCTTGAGCTTAATCTCCCTTGAGCCCCAAGAGCTGAAAGTGGCGTCAATGAACACGCTGCCGTCATCGTTGGTGAGGTTGACCATCTCGTCACCATCCCAAGAAACCTCCAAATCGTTGGGATAACTGATTGTAAAGCCAGAGCAATCGTATTCCGTGAAGTTGTCAGGGATCACCACTTCCACTTTGGGCTCTTCGGCTTCTTTATTCTCTTCGGCGTTGCCACCGTTGTTGTTACCGTTGTTGCCACATGCAGCAAAAATCAGGCATGCTGCCACTGCCATGAACATAGCTTTTTTCATCGTTTTGATAGTTAATTGATTCCTTGTCGTCAGTCGTTAAAAACTTTGCAAATATAAAAAAAGTGATAGACGTTCTTGCGCCATCCCTAAAATCTCCTTATCTTTGAAAACTGAAAACGGAAGAAGGAAAGTGTAAAACTTCCAACTGCAAACTGTTAACTACCAACTGATTATGTTCTTAGTCTTCGATACCGAGACCACCGGTCTCCCGAAACAATATAACGCCCCCTTAACGGATTTCGACAACTGGCCACGACTGGTACAGTTGGCCTGGCAGCTGCATGATGCTAAAGGCAACCTTGTGGAGAACCATAACCTGCTGGTGAAGCCAGACGGGTTCATCATCCCCATAGAATCCAAGATGGTGCATGGTATCTCTACCGAACACGCAACCAAATATGGCCTGCCCCTGCATGAGGTGCTCGACACCTTCCTGAAATCGGCAGAGAAAGCCAAGTACTTTGTGGGCCATAACATCGATTTCGACCTCAATGTCGTGGGTTGCGAGTTCCTCCGTGACCGGGGTTCCAACCCTCTGTTGGCATGGCCTCGGGTGGATACCTGTACCGAGAAGACGGCTGAGTTCTGCAAGCTTCCAGGCGGCAAGGGCGGACGCTTCAAGCTGCCTAGACTGAATGAGTTCCACGAGATCCTCTTCGGCTCCAGGTTCGATTCGGCCCACAACGCCTCCGCCGACGTGCAGGCGACGGCAAGGGTGTTCCTCGAACTCATCCGAATCGGCGTTCTTGGCCGCAACGAGATGCCTGAGAGCGAACAGTTTTTCGAGGACTTCCGTGCTGCGAATCCAGATAAGATAAAGCCCGCCGACATTGTGGTCACGAGTAATTTCGACGAGACCGAAGCGGAGGAGGACAAACTCGAAGAACAGCGCGAAGTGGGCAACTACGTTCCCCAGCACTTCACCCATCTCCACGTCCACTCGCATTACTCCATCCTCGATGGCATGTCGAAAGTCCCCGATTTGGTGGACAAATGCATCAAAAACGGGATGTATTCCATCGCCCTTACTGACCATGGCAACATGTTCGGCATCAAGGAGTTTGCGGACTATGTCAACAAGGTCAATGGGAAAGTCAAGGACAAGATCAAGGAGCAAGAAGCTGTCTTGAAAAAGGAAGACGCGACGGAGGAGGAGAAGCAGCAGGCCCAGCAGGAGATTGACAAACTCAAAGGCCAGTTTTTCAAGCCGATCTTCGGCATCGAGACCTACTGTGCACCGGTAAGTATCGACAAGCGTAACGGACGTCAGGACCGTGGCTGGCACCTTATCCTACTGGCCAAAAACAAACAAGGCTATCATAGTCTCTGCAAGCTCAGCTCCATCGCCTATACCGACGGCTATTACTACAATCCGCGTATCGACCATAGCCTTTTGGAGAAATATCACGAAGGCTTGATTTGTTGCTCGGCTTGCTTGGGCGGCGAACTGCCCCAAAAGATCCTTAATGGCGACATGGTGGGCGCTGGACAGACCGTGATGTGGTTCAAGAACCTCTTTGGCGACGACTATTACATTGAGCTGCAACGCCACAAGACCGACAAACCGGGCGGCGACACCACTGTTTATGAGCGTCAGAAAGAGGTGAACAAGGTGCTTCTCGACCTGGCGCGAAAGACCAACACCAAAGTGGTGGCTACCAACGACGTGCACTTCGTGGAAGAAGAACACGCTGAGGCGCATGATCGTCTGATCTGTCTCAGCACGGGCAAGGACCTCGACGACCCTGACAGAATGCACTATACCAAGCAGGAATGGCTCAAGACCCCTGCAGAGATGGGCGCCATCTTCAGCGACCTCCCAGAGGCGCTTGAAAACACCCAAGAGATCGTCGATAAGGTAGAGCCCTATAGCATTGACTCCGATCCGATCATGCCAGTGTTCCCCATTCCTGAGGAGTTCGGAACAGTAGAGACCTATCGCCAGAAGTTTACCGAAGAGGATCTCTTCAATGAGTTTACCCGCGATGAGCATGGTAACGTGGTGATGGATCAAGAAGCGGCTGAAAAGAAGATCAAGAAGCTGGGTGGCTACAACCGTCTCTACCGTATCAAGTTGGAGGCCGACTATCTGGCCAAACTCACTTGGGAAGGTGCCAAGATGCGCTATGGCGATCCGCTTACCGAGGAGCAGATCGAACGTATCAAATTCGAGCTTCATGTGATGAAGACCATGGGTTTCCCGGGTTACTTCCTCATCGTGAGCGACTACATCCGTGCAGCCCGTGAAGAACTGGGCGTCTCCGTCGGTCCAGGCCGTGGCTCTGCTGCAGGTTCTGTGGTGGCCTACTGTCTTAAGATCACCGACCTCGACCCCTTGAAATACGACCTCCTGTTTGAGCGTTTCCTCAATCCCGACCGTATCTCGCTTCCCGATATCGACGTGGACTTCGACGACGATGGTCGTGGCCGCGTGCTCGACTGGATCACCAAGAAATACGGCAAGGAAAAGGTGGCACATATCATCACCTATGGCACCATGGCAGCCAAATCGGCCATCCAAGACGTGGGACGCGTGCAGAAGGTGCCGCTCTCAGAGGTAGCCCAGATCAAGAGCTACATCCCCGACCGGAGCTTCCCCGACAACATCAAGGACGAGAAAGGCAAGTCACCCAAGGTGAATCTGAAGAATTGCTACAAGTATGTTCCAGAGTTGAAGAATCTAGTGGAAGGCACCGACGAGAATGTCTCTTCCATGCTGACATACGCCGAAGAGCTTGAAGATACCAACCGCCAAATCGGCATCCATGCCTGCGGCGTCATCATCGGTGCCGACGACCTTACCAACGTCGCACCCGTGGCAACCATCGAAGACAAGGAGACCAAGGAAAGGGTGGTGGTGACGCAATACGATGGCCATGTCATCGAGACCGTTGGCTTGATCAAGATGGACTTCCTCGGATTGAAGACCTTGACTTTGATCAAGGACACCTTGAAGAACATCAAGAAGACCCGTGGCATCGATATCGATATTGACCATATTCCTATCGACGATCCCGAGACCTACGCCCTCTATTCCGCCGGTAACACCATCGGAACCTTCCAGTTCGAGTCGCCTGGAATGCAGAAATACCTCCGCGAGCTGCAACCTTCGGTCATCGGCGACATCATCGCTATGAATGCCCTCTACCGTCCCGGTCCGATGGACAACATCCCTGATTTCATCTTGCGTAAACAAGGTAAACAGGAGATCAAGTACGACTTCGACTGCATGGAGAAGTACCTCAAGGACACCTACGGCATCTGCGTGTATCAAGAGCAGGTGATGCTGCTTTCGCGTGAGCTGGCCGACTTCACCCGCGGTGAGTCCGATACCCTCCGTAAGGCCATGGGTAAGAAACAGCTGGCCAAGATGGAAGAGCTCTACGGCAAGTTCATGAAACAGGGTGTGGAGAAGCTGACCAAGACGGAGAACCTTCCCGAAGAGGAAGTGAAAAAGCGCCTGGAAAAGATTTGGGAGGAATGGAAGAAATTCGCTTCCTACGCCTTCAACAAGTCGCATGCTGCCTGCTACAGCTGGGTCTCCTATCAGACCGCCTATCTCAAGGCACATTATCCTGCTGAGTTCATGGCGGCGGTGCTCAATAACGAGTTGGGTGACATCAAGCAGGTGACCTTCATGATGGAGGAGTGCAAGCGCATGCACCTCGAGGTGCTCGGTCCCGACGTCAACGAGTCGGAATACGAGTTCTCCGTCAACGAGAAAGGCCAGATCCGCTTCGGCATGGGTGGCATCCGCAACGTGGGTGAGGCGGCCATCTCAGGCATCATCGAAGAACGCACCACCAACGGCAAGTTCAAGGACCTTACCGACTTCCTGCTGCGTTGTGCCGACAAGGGCTTGAACCGTAGGGCGTTGGAGAGCATGGACACGGCGGGATGCTTCGACTCGTTCCCCAACTTCCATCGCGCCATGCTATTCTACATGCCTGTCAACGACTCGGTGCCTTTCAGCGAAAGGGCCTTGCGTATGGTGGCTTCGTACAACGAGAAGAAAAACTCCGCTCAGATGGACCTTTTCGGAATGGGCGGTGGCGACAGCTCCACGGAGACGCTGACTTTGCCGTTCCCCGACTGTGAACGCTGGTCGAAGCTCAAGGAGCTGCAGATGGAGCTGGAGAGCATCGGCTTCTACATCAGCTCGCACCCAATGGATTCGTTCAACTTGCCGTTGCGATTCTTCAGCAACACCACGGTGGAGGCCATGAAGACAGCGATGACGAATCCAGAGAAATACGACCGTTTCAACGTGCGGCTGGGTGGACAGATCACCAAGGCGGAGCATCTGATGTCAAAGAAGAATACACCATACGGACGCTTCACTATCGAAGACAAGACGGGAGCGTTCTCGTTTAGCCTGTTCAGTGAAAACTACGCCAAGTTCAAGGGCTTGCTCGACGAAGGGATGTTCGTGCTGCTCATCGGGACCTTGTCGAAGCCCTTCTGGAAACAGGGGCAAGAGCAGGATGCCGTACCCAAAGACTTGGAGCTCCGCATCTCCGAGGTGAGGCTGTTGGATACCTTGCTGGAGAACACAAGCAAGAAGGTAATCTTCAAGCTTGATGTGGCACAGATGAACAGCGAAGCCATCGACGATTTCATCCAGATTGTCAAGAAGCATCACGGCAAGCAGTCATATAGCATCCATCTGTACGACTCGAATATGAACTTGTCCTGCAACATGTCGCCCTTCAATGGGGGAGTGGCCGCCCATGAGGTGCTGCCTATCGTGGACCAGCTGCCGTACGCCGAGGTGGATTTGAAATAACTTAATACTACTTGATATGAAAAAAGAAGAACTAATCCAATCTTGCCGCTATTACAAAGGCGAAGAAGAATGTCCTAGACACTCGAAAAATTCGTTGTTTTGGGATTATGAGAAGAAATGGGTGGAAGACAACTTGAGCAATAATGAATCTGTTGAAAGTTGGAAAAAGACTGTCAAGAAGGTACAATTAGGGGATTTCGCCCAAAGTCATAACGTCCCCGATACGCTGGTAGGACTGCTATACAACCGCTTTATGCACTGGGGATCAGGATATGAGACCACCGAGGACTTTTATCATTGGATGGAAGAGAATTACCTGTGACAAGAAAAAACTATTATCTTTGCACTCTAAAACTAAAACTTAAAAACGACAGAAAATGATTGAATTAAGAGATGAGATTTTCGAGGAAACCGTTTTGAAATCGGAACTTCCTGTGATGGTTGACTTTTCAGCCACCTGGTGCGGCCCCTGCAAGAAAGTGGCCCCCATCGTTGAGAAGATTGGCGAGGACTACGCCGGCAAGGTCGTGGTCGTGAAATGCGACGTAGAGGACTGCCCTGATACCGCAGCCAAGTTCGGCATCATGAACATCCCCACCGTGCTCTACTTCAAAGGCGGTCAGGTCGTTGACAAGAACGTCGGCGCCGCCCCGGAGAGGGTTTTCGTTGAAAAGCTTGAAAAGCTATTGTAATTTGGATTTTTCGATTGATCGGAATCGGCTTGCCCAGTTCGGGAGCCTCGAGTTTTTGGCGCGACAGATCGTGGAAGGCTTCATCACAGGCCTCCATAAGAGTCCTTTCCACGGCTTTTCCGTGGAATTCGCCGAACACCGGCTTTACAACACGGGCGAGCCGATTCGTCATATCGACTGGAAGCTCTATGGCCGCACGGAGAAGCTCTTCGTGAAACGTTACGAGGAGGAAACCAACCTGCGTTGCCAACTGGTCATCGACAAAAGCTCCAGCATGTGCTTCCCAGTGCGTAACAAGATCGACTTTGAGCATCCCAACAAGCTGTTCTTCAGCGTCTATGCCGCAGCCTCCCTGATGGAGCTGATGCGCCGCCAACGTGATGCCGTCGGCCTTGACCTCTTCGATGAAACCATCACATTTCATGAACCTGCCAAGATGTCGGCAGTACACAACAAGCTGATATACACCGAGCTGGAGAAGCTGATCGACACCTACGACAAAGACCAAAAGAAAACCACCTCTACCGTCCAGTGCCTGCACCAGATCGCCGAGATGACCCACAAACGCAGCCTGGTGGTGATCTTTAGCGATATGCTCGACAACCTCGACGATCATCGTAAGATGTTCGAGGCGCTGGAACATCTCAAATACAACAAACACGAAGTTATCCTGTTCCACGTCTATGACGGACAGCTGGAACAGAACCTTGACTTCGAAAACCGCCCGTACCGTTTTGTCGATTTGGAGACGGGCGAGACACTTAAACTCAATCCCGTAGAAGTTCAAGAGCGTTACCGCCAGCTGATGTCGCAACGCAAGGACGACATCCTGAAACACTGCTACCAATACCAAATCGATTATGTCGAAGCCGATATTAATAAAGAATATAGTCAAGTGTTGACAAGTTATCTTATTAAACGCTCGAAACTATATTAATTATTTTCATATTTTAATATTGCTTATTAAAATATTGTTATTATCTTTGTGACGTATTTTAAAATCAAATTACGTCATTTAGATTAAATTTTATTGCATTATGATTAAAAACTCATATCTTTGCACTGGTTTAAAAACGGTTGCAATGGCTCAAGTATCTATGACAGTGAGAATGGATTCGTTGCTGAAGCAGCGTTTCGATGCGTTATGTGCGGAATTCGGCATGAGTGCCAATACCGCAATGAATGTTTTTGCAAAGGCCGTGGTTCAATGTGGTAAGATACCTTTTGAAATCAAGTCAGAGCGAGCATCGGCCTTGGAACAAAGTTATGCTGCCTTCAAGAAAATGAGGGAACGTGCCGAAAGCGGTGAGACTCCCGACCTGACCATGGAGGAAATCGATGAAGAAATCCGAGTGGCAAGAGCGTCGAGATAATGTTGTACGTTGTTTTTGACACCAATGTGATTGTGTCGGCTATGTTGTCGCACAATCCCCAGTCTTCTACGGTAAAAGTGGTTGAATCTATTACTCTAGGGAAGGTCACCCCTCTTTATAATGAAGAGATCCTAGCTGAATACGATGATGTCCTTCATAGAACAAAGTTTAATCTGGATGAAGCTGATGTTTCAAATATGATAGGAGCTGTTATCAAATTGGGCGTTCGGGTTGACCGAATTGAGAGTGGTGATCGATTTCCCGATCCAGCAGATGCGGTGTTCTTCGAAGCAGCGCTGTCAAAAGATGGCTCGTTCCTGGTTACAGGAAATATCAGACATTACCCGCAAAATCCTATAGTGGTGACTCCTTCGGAATTACTGGCAATAATCGTTTAGAAGATGCAGAAATTTTTTACCAATAAAAAGCTTGATTTTGTAGAAGATCTGGTGCTTTACACCGACTCGCACATCTTCCTTACGGGTAAGGCGGGAACGGGAAAGACCACCTTTCTGAAAAACTTGCAGCACAAGACCTATAAACGCATGGTGGTGGTCGCCCCCACAGGAGTGGCTGCCATCAACGCTGGGGGACAGACCATCCACTCGTTCTTCCAGCTGCCTTTCGGCCCTCAGATCCCCGAGGATGCTCCCAAGAATCTCATGGCCGAAGCCAAAACCGAGACCTCCGCAAAAGCCTTGGCTTCCCAATATCAAAAGCTGAACAAAAACAAGCTGAACCTCATAAGGAGCATCAACCTCCTCGTCATCGACGAGATCAGCATGGTCCGGGCCGACGTGCTCGACGCCATCGACGCAGTGCTACGCCGTGTCCGCCGTTCGCAGAAACCCTTCGGAGGTGTTCAGCTTCTCATGATTGGTGATGTCCATCAGCTGGCGCCTGTGGCTAAGGCAGAGGAGTGGGAGATTCTGGCTCCCTTCTACCAGAACGTGTATTTCTTCGGAAGTCATGTGCTGCAGCGTACTCCTTATCTCTGCGTGGAACTCGACCATATCTACCGTCAGCACGATGAGGATTTCATCACGCTGCTCAACAAGGTGCGCGACAACCGCTTGGACGCCGAATGCCTTCGCCTGCTTAACAGCCGTTACATACCTGATTTTACGCCTGATGACAGAGAGGGCTACATAACCCTTACCACGCATAACTACCAAGCCGATGAAATCAACGAGTCGAAGCTGGCTGCCCTGCCTTCCAAATCAGTCTTCTTCGAGGCGAAAGTTGAAGGAACTTTTCCAGAGAATACATTTCCCACCAAGGAATCTCTCGAGCTGAAAGTTGGAGCACAGGTGATGTTCGTCAAAAACGACCCCGACAAGGCTTTCTTCAACGGGAAGATCGGACGTGTCATCGCCATCGACGAAAGGGAAGGCACTGTGGAGGTGCAGAGTGGCGACGAACGCATCATCGTGGCGAAGCTCCAGTGGCAGAATATGGAATACACCATCAACGCTGAAAACCAGAATATTGAAGAGAAAGAGATCGGAAGCTTCGTCCAGATTCCACTCCGACTGGCCTGGGCCGTCACCATCCACAAGAGTCAGGGCCTGACTTTCGACAAGCTCATCGTTGATGCAGGTCAGGCCTTCGCCCATGGACAGGTATATGTCGCTTTGAGCCGCTGTACCTCGCTCGAGGGATTGGTCCTGAAGACCCGTATCCCGTCGAGTGCCCTCGTCAACGACCGCTCGGTAAACGACTTCGTGGAACACATCCCTGAGAAGGAACCCACCCAAGAGAAAGTGGATCAGCTGCGACATCAATATGAACTCGACACCATGCTCGAACTCATCGACTTCTACGGTCTATACAAGGGTTTCGGCAAGGTGATGAAGATCCTCTACGATAACGGCACCCTGTTTGAGGCCGACATGATCCACGACCTCTCACAACGGCGAACCAAGCTGCTGGAGGCACTCTGCGGCGTCAGTGCCAAGTTCGAAGGACAGCTGCGCCGCCTTCATGCACAAGCACCATGCTGCGAACAGAACCCAGCCTTGCAGGAACGCCTTGCTAAAGGTTCCTCTTATTTCAAGGAACAGCTGGACGACATCACTAGAGGCATCTTTGAGTTGAATTTCAAGACGGGCAACAAAGCCGTCAACAAACAATTCGACGACGCTTGGCAGCAGTTCCTTGAAGACCTCCGAGTGAAGCAGCGCTGCCTTGAGACCTGCCGCAACGGCTTCGCCATCAAGGATTACCAGCGGGCCAAAGCTGTCGCTGTGTTGGATGAGAAAGAACTTGATGAGCCTGAGAAGCCAAAGAAGAAATCAAAGAAAACCGATAAAAAGCCCAAGGAGCCAAAGATTAGCACTTACGAGGTTACCAAAAACATGATAGATGATGGCTTCACTCCAGAGGAAATTGCCAAGGAGCGTGGATTACATACGTCAACAATATACAGCCACATCGCCAAGTTCATCGAAATGGATGAATACGATGCCAACCAGTTCGTCAGCGAGGAACATTACGACACCATCCGCGATTACTTCGATTCGACTGGTGATCCGTCCTTGGGCGCCGCCAAAGACGTGCTCGGAGATGACTATAGCTTTGGCGAGATCAAAATGGTCTTCTCAGAATTGAAACGAGATGGTTATTTTGAAGACAATTAAACAGTTGTTCGAGTTGTCTTTTAATAAAAATACTTATCTTTGTCGTGATAATATTTTGAGAAAATGAAAAGAGGATTTGGAAGTGACAACCACTCGGGTGTGTGCCCAGAGGTTTTGGAAGCCATCATGCATGTGAATCAAGACCACGCCTTGGCCTACGGCGACGATGAATATTGTGCAGCAACGGAGCAACGGTTCCGTAAACAGTTCGGCGAGCAGGCGAGGGTGTTCTTCGCCTTCAACGGCACAGGATGCAACACCCTGTGTATCGATGCCATGGTACGTTCCCACGAAGCCGTGGTCTGTGCCGAGACTGCCCATATCAACGTGGATGAATGCGGTGCCCCGCAGCGTGTGGTGGGTTGCCGCCTGCTTACCGTTGATACCCCTGACGGTAAGCTGACCCCTGAGCTGGTGAAGACTCGCCTGCATGGCTTTGGTTTCGAACACCACAGTCAGCCTAAGCTCATCTCCATCACACAGCCAACTGAGTTGGGGACGCTCTATACCCTTGACGAGATCAA
Source organism: uncultured Bacteroidia bacterium (assembly GCA_902800965.1). Lineage (GTDB taxonomy): Bacteria > Bacteroidota > Bacteroidia > Bacteroidales > F082 > Limimorpha. Next base: position 62,497 of record CADCGK010000004.1, read on the forward strand.
GGCCTTGGTGGACCTTGCCTGTGAATATAACATGTATGTCCATATCGACGGTGCCCGTCTGGGCAACGCCGCCGTGGCATTGGGTTGCACTTTCAAGGAGATGACCACTGATCTCGGCGTTGATGCCGTGTCGTTCGGCGGCACCAAGAACGGCTTGATGATGGGAGAGGCTGTCGTGTTGCTCAATCCCGAGATTTGCCCCGACTTCAAGTACCGGCGCAAGCAAGCCATGCAACTCTGCTCGAAGATGCGTTTCATCGCCGCACAGTTCGATGCTTATTTCGAGAACGACCTTTGGCGCCGCAACGCCGAACACTCAAACAAGATGGCTCAGTTGTTGTATAAGTCAGTGAAGGACATCCCTGGTGTCGAGATCGTCTATCCGGTGCAGGCCAATGGTGTGTTTGCCAAGTTGCCACGCAATGTGTGGAAAGCCCTTCAGGAGTACTGCTTCTTCTACGATTGGGATGAAGACGCCAATGTGGTCCGCTGGATGTGTGCCTTCGATACTACTGAAGAGGATATCCAGCATTTTGCGGAGAAGGTAAGGGAATTGATGTGAATGAATGGACTGAAACCTCCTTATTTGATCAACGTTATTCCAGCCAGTTCGCGTCCGATTGAACGAATTCCTTCTTGAATCCGTAGAACTTGTCTTTCGGAAATATATTGGCCTCTTTTATACTGACGCATTAAAGATTTGTTGAGATGAATGTGTTCAGCTAATTTGCTGACATTCAAATATGGATGTGCGTCGTAGAAAGCTGAAATATCATACTGATAAACAAATTCAATGTTTTGTAACTCTTCTGGAATAGGTTTTCCCCAATTGACGTATGATTCTATCATTTCTTGGTAACTGTTCAGATAATCCTCTTTGGCTTCAACAACAGTTTCTCCTTCGCCAAAAAAGAAGTTTTTAAGTTTAGGAGAGTGAATCCCGTATGAACCATCTTCCCCTTTCTCAATGATAGCTACTATTTTTTTCATATTTATAGTTGTTTTATTAAATCGTGATAAATACCATTCTTGATTTCTTTGGAACTATGACGTTCGATTTGGATTTGATAATCTTTATCCGGATGAACATAAAGATCATGTTTTTTCCCATGACGCATAAGCTTCCAACCTTTACTGATAGCCAGTCTTTTTAATTCATTCCATTTCATTGCAAAGATATAACATTTTTGTGATATACAAACAGGTCCTATAAATCTTTTTTAAAACTTCCAAATCACCTCAGCTTTGACGTCGGTTTTGGTTTCTTCCGAGAGAAAAGAACAGCCAATTCTGGCGTAAAGACTCAAAGCGTTGAAAAGCTTCAACTTTCCGAGCAAATAAAGGCGTGACCCTTTGCCGTAAAGGCTGGGGATGGAAAAGGCTCCTAACACGTCGTTTTCATACATGGTGATGCGGCTGTTGTAGTCGTCGCTGCTAAACAAGGCATAGCGAAAAGTGAGGGAGTAAGGCTTGCCGTCAGGCTTATAGGCGACATCTTGGCAAATCATATAACCTCGGCTGTCGATGCCATCTTTGTTGAAATAATGGGAATAGGCCGCTTTGTTGCTTAGGTGCAGAGATCCGAATAGGCTGTAAGTGAGCTGGAATTGTAAGGTGCGCTTGGTGTTAAAGATGGGGTAATGGCTGAAGACATGGTCATCTGTGGAGTTCTTCATCTTGGTCTTCGACTTGAACCTGAATTGCATGGAGGCGTTTCGGCTGATTTGGTGGTTGATCTTTAGACAGTATTCCTGTCCCCAAGAGGGATTATAGACTTGGCTGCTGAGCCATGTCAGACGGAAGAAATCGGCGTAGGCGAGGAGGTCCCATCCCGGTGCTGGAGCGCATTGCAAGCCTAGATAAACACCTTCTTCTCCCTGTCCTCGGCTGCTTTCACCGAAGGCACTGCTCAACAGGTTTTGGTATCGTTTGTCATAGCTTCGGTACAACAAGCTGAAGCTGATGTATCCTCTTGGCTTCATGGTCATGCCGACCAATCCAGCGAAAGCGCTGTTGTCGCTGCGTGAGAGCTCTCCGAAGATCACGGTCTTGTCCCAAAACCAGCGAAAATCCAGACCCAAGTCGGTGAGTCGGTCGCCTTGAAAATAGAACTGGTTGTATTTGGAAGGCTTGAGTTGCAGCATCTTGTTAAGCCGTAGGTGATAGGCGGTGAAGCCCACTTCCAGCTGGGGACCGGCGTAACAGAGATGTCCGCCAAACACCTGTTGGCGCACGGCGTGCCGTTTCTCAAGCTCCTTCAAAGTCCGGTGATATCCTGTCTCTTGTAGGGCACTGACCAGTTCGGCGTCATCCAGTTCATCGTCCAGGGTGTCGCTTTCCACGATGGTGGCATCGATGTAGCGAAAGGAATAAAAAGCCGTGGCATACCAGTCTCGGTATCTGAAGGTCGTGGCAGCGCCTCGAAAGAAACTGCCTTCACTGGCTGAGGCTTTGGGGCGCACGCCTCCGGCGCGTTTCATGGGGGAACTCCCTCCAGAGGCTTTGCCAAAACTCATCCCTGACCATAACGTCAGGCCTTGCCCGAAACTAAGCAGGTAGTCGCCTAAGGCCAGGTCTTTGATCTCGAGTCCTTTAGTCCCTCTTTGGGCGTTTCCCGTCAACTTGATATCCGATGCGTATAAATGGAATCCATAGAAGTCGAAGCAGGGGAATTGGTGCTGCCATGGCTCGCCCGCATCCTTTTCCAAGGCGAATCCAAATCGCAAACGTTGCTTGTAATGGAAGGCGTATTTAACTTGGAGTTTCAAGGGATCGCCCAGGTATTTTGTCGTAGTGTCATGAGTTTTTTGTGCATAGTTCAAGGTCACTTGGTGTCTGCCTTGGGCGATCATCCTGCCTAATCCGGGCCGTTCCTGTTCCATGGTTTTCTCGCTTTTTCCGAAATAGATCAGAGGACCGATGACGGCCACGACAGCCTCGTTGAACTCCTCCATCGTCAATAGCTCATCGATGAAAAGCAGGTCGCCGAATTGTCGTCGATATTGCTGTAACGCCTCAGTCTGAAAGACGCTGAGCAGCCCAATCTCTTCAAGGTGGATCACCTCTTCGCTGTTGATGTTGAGCGGGTTTTCCAGGTAGAACAGATAATCCTCCAACAGGTCCTCGTGTGAAGCATCGTCATCATCGGGTAATGTCAAATCCTCCACGAGTTTATCCTCCGTTTGCTCCAACAGCAGCTGATAAAGGAATTCGATGTTTTGGGTGACGGGCTGAAGGGTGTCACTCAAAGGGTGAAAGATGCTTAATATGATGATGCTGATGATTTTCATGTCTTTTGCGGATAGTATATCCTATGGGATGCTATATTCCATGCTGATTTGCAGCGATGTTCCAAGTGCTTGATGCAGCTGTGCCGCGACATCGACGTGGAGATGATGGATCTCGTAGCCAATGCCGAAGCTTAGGAGGTTGGGGTTGCATTGGACGCCAGCTCGAAGATAGAAACGTTTGAAGACTTGGTATTCAAAGCCGCTTCGTAGTTGGAATCCTTCTCGTTCGCTGTTTTTCTCCAGCTCGCATTGGGCGACAAAATCATTAGTAAACTGATAGGAGAGGCCGAAACATAAATCGATGGGTAGGGGATCCTCGTTGATCGTCATAAGCCTTGCGCGAATGGGATTGTATATGGTGGCGCCAAGACGGAGTTTCTCTGTGACCTGCGACTGGATGCCGAGTTCGAAGCTTGGCGCCCCTCGGTTGGGATAGCCATCGCCCCAATGAAACAGCAGGTACTCGAATCGCAATCCCATCTGTAGATAAGGGCCGAAGTCGCGGGCATAGACGATGCCGAACTGGTTTTCGCTGTAATCCACACCTCCGAATTGAGTTACCAACAAGCCGAAGCAACCGATGCGGTCAAAGGATTTGACAATGCCACCGCTCTTGAAAGCAGTCTCTTTCAATAGCCATTGGTTCTCATAATACAATCCAAAGTGCCATCCTTTCAGATAGGCCAGGCCCGCCGGGTTGTTCTGTAACGCCCAGAGATCCTGGCTGCATACTGATGCTCGTCCCAGGGCCGCCGCCCTTCCTCCTGTGGCTCTTGTCAGGTCAAAAGCGCTACACCTATTAATTAATAGGTAAATTATTAATATAAAAATACTTTTTTTCATTGTTTTATTTTATGATACAAAAGTAAATTAATACCATGTATGTTATATTGAAATTATGTTGAAATAATATCTAATTATTATTTTGAAAAGAGTTGGAATGTATTTTGATATTTGTTATCTTTGCAATTTTAAACTTGACATGACTTACGTACTCATCATTGCCGCCATTCTCCTTGCCGCCATTGGGCTGGTGGGAGCCATCGTTCCGGGAATTGCCGGTCCGCCGTTCAGTTTCTTGGGGTTGCTGGTATTGTCATTCGTGGATGGCATCGACTATTCCACGGGCTTTTTGGTGATCATGGGTATCATTGGCGCGATCATCTTTGTGCTGGATTACGTGGTCCCAATATGGGGTACAAAAACCCTTGGAGGCACCAAGGCTGGAGTACGAGGAAGTACCATAGGGCTGATCTTGGGGCTGCTTTTCACTATTATTTTCCCCATCGGTTTCATTGCCATTCTGTTGGGACCGTTCATCGGCGCCTACATCGGGGAGCGGAATGCTGGCACACCCGATCATAATGCATGGCGCTCAGCTTTTGGTTCCTTCGTCGGTTTTTTGGCGGGAACCTTCATCAAGACGGTGTATGCTGTAGTCTGTTTGTTTTACATTTTTAAAGATTTAATTCGATTGATATGGTAGATTTTGAAAATAAGGCAAGACATATCCGTGAGCTGATCCTGACTTCTTTGACGGAAGCAGGCTCAGGTCATACGGGTGGCTCGCTCGACCTTGTAGATATCTTCACGGTGTTGTATTTCGACCATCTTCGTCATCGCCCTAAGAATCCCCTCTGGGAAGATCGCGACAAAGTGGTCTTGTCGATTGGACATACGGCGCCGGTGCTATATGCGACCTTGGCGGCAGCAGGCTATTTCCCGGAAAAGGAGATGATGACGCTGCGTAAACTGGGAAGCCGCCTTCAGGGCCATCCAAGTTACGAGTTCAAGTTGCCAGGATTGGAGACTTGCTCCGGTTCTCTTGGACAAGGACTGGGTGTGGCTTTGGGCATGGCCATCTCGGCCAAGATGGACGGCAAGCCGAATCGTGTGTTCTGCATCATGGGCGACGGCGAACAGCAGGAGGGAAGCGTGTGGGAGACCGCCATGGCTGCGGCGCATCATAAAGCCGACAACCTTTGCGCTATCATCGACAGAAACCGGCTTCAAATTGACGGTGGCACTGAAGAGGTGATGGGCATCGATCCCCTGAAGGATAAATGGATTGCCTTTGGATGGCATGCGATCGAGATCGATGGGCACGACTATAGCCAGATCAAGATGGCTTTGGAGATGGCCGACAAGACGGAAGGCAAGCCCACGGTCATCATCGCGGATACCGTGATGGGAAAAGGCGTCAAGAGCATTGAAAACAATAACCAATGGCACGGCAAAGTTCCCTCGAAGGAACAACTTCCCGGCTTTTTGAAGGAACTGAACAACTGATCAACTGAACAACTTCTAACTATGAGATACGTCAATAAAGGCAACAAGGCTACCAAACTTGGATTTGGTGAAGGTGTGCTGGCCGCAGCACAGAAAGATGAACGCGTGGTCGGGCTGGGAGCTGATATCACGGCTTCTGTCGGCATGAACCTGTTTAAGGATGCGTTCCCTGATCGTTTCTTCTCCATGGGCATCGCTGAACAGGATGCCGTGGCTGTGGCATCGGGTATGGCGCTGAGCGGCAAGATCCCGGTGTTTAGTACTTACGGCGTCTTTGCGGCACATCGCTCCAACGACCAGATCCGGATCTCCACCTGCTACAACAACGTGCATGTGGTCATCGGCGGCGCCCATGCCGGCGTCTCGGTCGGTCCTGACGGTGCTACCCATCAAGCCCTTGAGGATATCGCGGCGATGCGTGTCCTGCCTAACATGACGGTTATTTCGCCTTGTGACGCCACCCAGGCTAAGATCGCTACAGAGAAGGCCATCCTCGAGTTGGACGGTCCTGTCTATATCCGTTTCGGCCGCGAGCCGATGCCGGACTTTACCGACGAGGACCAGGATTTCCAAATCGGCAAGGCGCAGCTGTTGCTTGACGGCACCGATGTCACCATCGTGGCAACGGGTCATGAGGTGTGGGAGGCCTTGAATGCCGCTCACATGCTGGACCATCTCGGCATCTCGGCACGTGTCATCAACATGCATACCATCAAGCCTTTGGATGGCGATATCTTGAAGAAAGCCGCCGACGAGACCCGTATGATCTTCACCGTTGAGGAGCATCAAGTTGCCGGTGGACTGGGAGGCGCAGTGTCGGAATTCCTCTCCGATGTACATCCCATCCGTGTCTGCCGCATCGGTATTAACGACAGCTTTGGCGAGTCGGGACAGGCTTCAGCCTTGATGCATAAATTCGGTTTGGATTCGGCAGGCATCGTCAACCGGATTCTGGAAGAAGTGGGGAAGGACGATCTCAGTGTGTTCATCCCCAAGATGGACAAGCCATTTTCGACGCATCCCAAGTCGTTATACACTTACAAAATGCTGTATGAAGGCTATGATTTCCATGACGAATCGACTTTCGAGAACTGCTACGACACTCGCGTGTATCGCAGCTATATGAGCTATGGTCAGCGAGGCAAGGATATCCGTGAGACCCTGGCGCGTTCACTGCACGATCATTTCATCACTTATCACCTATACAAGCTGCTCGACCAATACGACGAGAAGATGGTGGTCGGTGTCATGGGCGGCCACGGCCGTCGGCGCGACGACCCGCATTACCGTCAGATCGTTTATCTGAGCAAGAAGTTGACGGAGATGGGCCGCCTGATGGTCACCGGCGGTGGTCCTGGCGCCATGGAGGCCGCCCATCTGGGAGCTTACATGGCCGAAAGGACGGACGAGGAGGTGGAGGAGGCCTTGGCGATGATGGCTGCCTCTCCGACCTTCAGGGACGCTGGCTGGCTGCGACGCTCTTTCGAGGTGATGGAGCGCTTCCCGCTGGTTACCAATTACCGCAGCCTCTCGATCCCGACGTATTTTTACGGTCATGAGCCTACAGCGCCTTTTGCCACCGACATTGCCAAGTACTTTGACAACAGCGTGCGTGAAGACGGCATCGTCACCGTAGCCAAGGGTGGCATCATCTATACGCCTGGCAGCGCTGGCACCATGCAGGAAATCTTCCAAGATGCTGGTCAGAACCACTACGAGACCGAAGGCTTTGCCAGCCCCATGATCTTCATGGGCAAGGAATATTTTACCAAGACCATGCCGGCCTATACCATGCTCAAATACTTGAGCGATAGCGGTCACTTCAAGCACATGCTGCTGACCCTTACCGACGACAACGAAGAGATCATTGACGCCATTGTCAAGTTCAAGGAAGGAGATGGAGATAAGAGATAAGAGATAAGAGATAAGAGTTACCTCTCTACCGGTTTTAACTTTTAACTTTTATCTTTTATCTTTCAAACCTGTCTCCCGTCCCTTCAATCACCGCCTTCTTCCACGAATCCGGATACCCGGGTTGTTTGGGTTTCAGGGGGTAGCCGTATGGGTTGCGGAGGAACTTGCCATTTTCGTCCACTTGTTTGACGTTGCTGTCGAGGTACTTCACCAAGAGGTAGTTGCTCAGGTTACGCCATTGCTCAACAGTGTTGCGCCCAGCCTGGTTGGAGAAATCGGTGAGATAGTCAATGGCTTGTCCTGGGTCTTTGGCAAAGAGGCTCAAGGCTTGTTCGTCGGCATGGTTGACTTGCTCCTGGTAGCCGTCTTCCAACTCCTGTTGCTTCTTCTGGATGTCACCAATAACTCGATTGTAGTAGAGATATTTAAAATGTGCCAATCGGTTGAAGACCCAGAAAGCGGCATTGTCGCTGTAGGTCAACATATCGCCGTTGCCCACGCGATATTCGATGGGTACCTCGGTGATGGAGCAGTAGAAGGGCGTATAGACGGTGGAGTTGGTGTCGTCCACGCCAAACCAGATGATGCCGCCGATGGGATCGGGTAGCCAAGAACGGCTCTGGGCGATGAACGAGAAACCGGTCTGCACTACCTCGATGCTGCGCTCGTTGAAGTATTTTTTGCCGTCATATTCCCAATAAAGTGGATTGAAGCGGAACGGAGAGCCAAAGGGATCTGCTCCGGGATCCAAGGTCTTGTCCAGCTCGGTACCTTGGAAATGGTCGCGCTGAAAACTCATCATGTCGCTGAGGCTGATCTTACGGTTGGGCTTGACATACAGTGGCATGCGGTGGGTGAGGTCCTTGCCAGTGACGTAGTCCCAGTATTCGTCCATGCCGTCACATACCTTGTTGAACATGGTCCACACGCGGAGGTCGCAAATACGAGCAGCACTGAAATCCACGGGTGCGTAGGCGGCGCTGAAGTCGAAGTCCTTATCCTTGCCACTGAAGTAGCCCTTGCGGCGGGCGAAGTCGATGATGTCGTGCTTGTAGATGACCTCAACTTGAGGATTGTAAAGCTTTTTCCAGTCTTTATCCGTGATGGAGGTCTTGCCGTTGCGTAGGGGGAAGGTGGTGATCCTTGCCGCGTTGGCGTGACCGCTTACGTAGCCGTCGGGGATACGGATGGCCACCCACACGGCACCTCGGTCGGCGTTGATGGTGTCGCCGGTCTTGGTCACCGTAGGCGTATAGCCTTTTGGCATGATCTCCATGTACCAAACCTCGTTGGGATCGCTGATGCTGAATGACTCGCCGTCGCTGCCATAGCCGTATGCATCCACCAAGTCGGCCATCACCTTGATGGCTTCACGGGCGGAACGGCTGCGCTCCAAGGCGATGAACATAAGGCTTCCGTAATCCACGATGCCTGTCGGGTCGATGAGCTCCTCCCGGCCACCGAAAGTGGTCTCACCGAGTCCGACCTGGTGCTCATTTATGTAACCTACCACTTGGAAGGTGTGAGCGGGTTGCGGCACGCTGCCACGTGGAGCGTTGGTGCCACGGTCGTAACAGACTCTCATGCTACCCTCTGGCCAGTCGGCGGCAGGGGTGAAGTAGAGCTCGCCATAGCGGATGTGGGAGTCGGCGCAATAGCTGATGAAAGTGGAGCCGTCCACGCTAGCTCCTTTGGTAATCAGGAAGTTGGTGCATGCCTGCGCCGTGTTGAAGACGACAAATAAGGCTACGAGAAATAGGTATTGGAGTTTTTTCATAAGGATGAATTCTTTTGGCAAAGGTAAATAAAAGTTGTATCTTTGCCAAAAACAAATCGAAAATGAAATCGACCATCCCATTAGCGGAACGATTACGCCCGACGAGCCTCGACGACTATATCGGACAGAAGCATATCATCGGTGAGAATGCCGTGCTGCACCGCGCCATCGAGAGTGGCAGAATCCCGTCCATGATCTTCTGGGGACCGCCTGGCGTGGGCAAGACCACCTTGGCTTACATCATCTCAAAGCAGGTCAAAAGGCAGTTTTTCCAGTTGAGCGCCGTAAGTAGCGGCGTGAAGGAGGTGCGGGATGTCATCGATCGTGCCAGGATGGCTCCTGAAGCGCCTATCTTGTTCATCGATGAAATCCACCGCTTCAGCAAGTCGCAACAAGACTCGCTGCTGGGTGCCGTAGAGAAAGGTCTTGTCACCTTGATTGGCGCCACCACGGAGAACCCGAGCTTCGAGGTGATCTCACCTTTGCTTTCGCGGTGTCAGGTCTATGTGCTCAAGTCTCTCGAGAAAGAAGACTTGGCAGTGATGTTGGATAAAGCTGTCAAGATGTTGGAAACCGACTACGACAAGAAGATCGTGGTCCAGGAGCCCGAAGCCTTGATGCGCATCAGCGGCGGCGACGGACGCAAGCTGTTGAATGCCATCGAGCTGGTGGTCTCTTCTTTGGACGATCAGCATCCTGAGGCCAAAGAGCTGGTGGTGACCAATGAGTTTACGACGGACACCATTCAGAGCAATCTGGTGAAATACGACAAACAGGGTGAGATGCACTATGACGTGATCTCTGCCTTCATCAAGTCGATGCGCGGCAGCGACCCCAACGCAGCCTTGTATTATCTGGCAAGGATGATCGAGGCGGGGGAGGATCCGCTTTTCATCGCCCGACGGATGTTGATTTTGGCATCTGAGGACATCGGCAATGCCAATCCAAACGCTTTGTTGCTGGCCAACACCTGTTTCGATGCGGTCAACAAGATTGGCTGGCCAGAGAGCCGCATCATTCTCTCGCAAACGGTAACCTACCTGGCTTCTTCGCCTAAGAGCAACGCTGCCGTGGCTGCCATCGACGCGGCTCAGGCTTTGGTGCGGCAGACAGGCGACTTGCCCGTGCCGTTGCATCTCCGCAATGCTCCCACCAAACTGATGAAAGACCTCGGCTACCATGAGGGTTACAAATACGCTCATGCCTTCGAAGGCAACTTTGTGGAGCAAGAATTTCTTCCAGAAGCAATTTCTGGCACGGTTTTGTATGAGCCACAGGATAACCCCCGTGAGCGTGAGCTGAGGAAGTTTTTGCGTGAGCGGTGGAAAAACAAGTATGGGTACTGAGGAGTTGGGAGTGAGGAGTGAGGAGTGAGGAGTATCCAGTAGGGGTAAAAGCTTGGTAGATAATGGATAACGAAAAGATGGAAAACAACAACAGAAACAACGCGTCCCAGCCTGTGCAGACGGAGAAGAGTGTCTCTGTTTGGGGCAAGGTGCTGTCAACCAGCATCGGTTTGCCTTTCGTCAAGGTAAATCGCGAAGAGTTTCTTACCAAGGAACTCTCGAAGTTTTGTACGCCAATGGAGGTGATGACCGCCCTTGAGGAAGGTCCGCTGGGCGTGCTGACCAAGAAGGAGATCGACAAGCTAGCCAACCAGTGCATCAGCTATCATCTGACCATGGTATGCGGCACTTCGGCGTTGATGGGTCTTCCCGGAGGTTGGTGGATGGCGGGCACCATCCCGGCTGACCTTACCCAGTTTTATGGGCATATCCTCTCCTTGATGCAGAAACTGATCTACCTCTATGGTTGGCCTGCCCTGACCAATGTCAACAACCAGTTGGATGACGAGTCGCTCAATATCATGACCTTGTTCGTGGGTGTGATGATGGGCAACAAGATGGCTATTGAGGCTGTTTCCAAGATTGTTACGCAGGCTTCGAAGCACGCTGGTGCCAAGATCTCGGAGACGGTCATCGCGCATTATGCCGTGAAGATCGCCCAGTGGATCGGCATCAACATGACCAAGGAGGGCTTTGCCAAAGGGGTGGGGAAGGTGATTCCCTTGGTGGGGGCACCGATTTCCGCCACCATCACCTATTACACCTTCCGTCCGATGGCACGCAGGCTGAAGAAGCACCTCGATGAGCTTTATGACATGGGGATGGAGCATAGGAGAGGTTAAAGGTGAGAGGTGAGAGGTTAGAGGTTAGAGGTTAAAGGTTAAAGATTGGTAGGGTGTTGATTGTCACGGATTTGTGATTTGGAATGAAAAAAAACGAAAAAAATCCTTGCTGTTTATCAAAAAAGCAGTAATTTTGCAGCGTCGAAAGGCAATGGACTAGTAGCTCAATTGGATAGAGTCCCTGACTACGGATCAGGCGGTTGTGGGTTCGACTCCCGCCTAGTTCACAAAGGTTCCGCAAAAAGAACCTTTTTTTATCGATGGCCCATTCGACTAGGGGCTAGGTCATCAGACCCTCATTCTGAAAACAGCGGTTCGAATCCGCTATGGGCTACAAAAACAGGGACGTAATCGCGCCCCTGTTTTTATTTGATCTCCTGACCAAGAATGCTGTATTTCTTCCCATCTTTGATGATGACGACATGGCCGTTTTCGAGGACCTTTTGGACACTAGAGGACATCTGTTTTTCGTATTCCTCGATATCGTAGTTCGTTTTCGCGATGGTGTCGGACCACACGATTTCAGACTCGACGCCATTGGCGTACACCGAACTGATTCCGAAGCGATATTCGCCATTTGGGGCATCTTTCCAGGTGTCATCAACGTATGACAAGCCATCGACTTCTTCGGACAGCATTACAATGTTGTTTTCAGCGTTGCTGCGATATATGCGATAACCCGTTATCTGTGCGAGCGGACTATTGATCTCATAAATGTGAAGGTAGTTGTCGATTACCATGAACAAAGCATCTTTTCCATGATATTTCCCTGCATGGGCGCCGAGACAGGATTCTCCTTCCCCGCCATAAGAGAGTAGGGGGTGCTCATAAATGATGTTGTTGTCGATGTCATAATCATAAACTCCGGCATTGTATCCTTTAGTATGAAGTGTTTCAAGTAAAAGCAGCAAGTGGTGACTTCCGTCGTTTGCGGTATGGTATCCCGATCCGTAGAGTTCATACGGTGCTGTTGGACTGTTTTGAATGATTGTGCCTTGACGGTCATGGAGTGTTGTATAATAATCCCTTGTAAGCCAAAAACCATCATGGTCGGGATCGTATGTCAGCGCACCAAACCATCTGCCCATATCGGTGCTGTCAACAATCGTTCTGTTATCAAGATCGATTGTGTACAAAACTGAAAGATAATTGGTGGAATTGAGGCTGTTACAATAATAATTGGTTCCGTCGTAAGCGAGGCAGAGGGCGTCAGGAATGCCTTCTAGGTTGAACATTTCTACCAATTCACCGTCCATGGTGTATTTCCCGAACATGAAAGGCGGGTCATTCCAAGTGGGGTAGGTGACATAGATATGTCTGCCGTCAGTAGCCAATCCGCCAACTTCTCCATAAACATCGAATTTTTTCAGGAGCTTCCACTCGGTATTGTCTCGATTCCACGACAGGCTCATACTTGCATCAAGGGGAGACCCAGTTGTGATTTGGCTTACTGGAAGAAGGGTGAAGTTTGCCTCCATGTTAGCTTCGTCCTCTATATCAAGGGTGATTGATGGTGAGTTGGATATGATTTGTCCGTCTTTCTTCCAACAGAAGAACTCGTAGTTGTCTGAAGGTGTTGCGGTGAGTGTGCATTGCTCGCCAATATGGTATTCGCCAGCTCCTTCAATGGAGCCGCTAGTAGGCGGATAGACTGTAGCGGTAACAATGCAAGGTTCGTATTGCGGAAAGATGTCGAAGATGGCATAGTTGTTATTGCTGAAATCATACCCGTTGGGATTTAAGTTTCCCAATGAGAAATAGCCGTCGGCGTTGCCTCCCCAACCCCAATTGAAATGTAACAAGTCGTTGTTGTCATAGCCATCGCAAACAAAGGCATGGCCCGCATCACCTTTGCCTGAATAATATATTGGTCGTTGAAGATCAAGGTTGTTTTTCAACATGTTTAGCCATTGGACGTTGTCATTGCTTTTTTTCTCTCTGTGAAGATGTCTTGAATAATTAAAATTGCGTATTAACGCGTCAGGTACGTCTTGGGACTCTGCGCCTGAGCCGTTGATGGTATAACTCATCTTCACCGAAACGCCGCAATGGAACAACAAGGTTGCCACGGATTCAACCTCGGCTTCGCTTGAGGCATCGGTCAATGAATCGGGCATGTGGTCCCAGTCGTAGGTGGTGCTGCCAAAGTCAGCGGAAAGCATCGTGCCTGCATTGAAATAGGATTGAGATCCCCATCCAGTTGCTGGATATCCCCAGTAGTGCATGATCTGTCCCATGGCTACGGCCACACAGCCTGCTTCGGCACGGCCGCAGGGGCCACTCATGGTAGGGCAGAAGGTGTTGTAAAGGCATCCTTGGTGCCATTTTTCGGTTAGCAAAGGACCTGCAGCTTTGGATGACTTGTCGTCGTTGAGTCTTCCGATTGTATTCACCAGCTGCCATTGCCGTTTCGTGACTTCATCCGCTTCAATATGGTTCTCAATTCCGTATTGGATTCTTGTAACGAAGTCTTGAAGATAGCCTTCCATCTGTACTGGAACGTTGGCCGGATCGAAGTGGCCTTCATGGGAATAGCCGATGACGGGCGTCTCACAGTCGACGGCGGAGACGATGACGAAGCCGTCTGTAGTGTTGAAGACATAAAAGGCGGCAATGCCGTTGTCCGTACGATAGGTGGCTGTAAGTTGCAAATCGTGGGTGCCCATAAAGTGGGAAGCGATGGTTGTGGCGGTTTCTAGGTTGACGGGATGTGCCAAAGCGCACATCGCCAGCCCGAAAACGGCTAGACATAGTAAAAGAATTCGTTTCATATATGGCTCAATATTGCGTTCTTATAGTTTCATCGTTAAACTGATGCGTTTCCTGTTCTCATCCACTTGTAGGACCTTCACGCGCACCTTTTGGTTGAGATGCACCACTTCGTTCGGGTCTTTGATGTAATGGTCGGCCATCTGGCTGATGTGGACCAATCCGTCTTGGTGCACGCCGATGTCAACGAAGGCACCGAAGGCGGTGATGTTGGTGACGATGCCGTTGAGCGTCATGCCGGACTTGAGGTCCTCGATGCTGCGGATGTCCTTGTCGAACTCAAAGGCCTCGAAGCTCTTGCGTGGGTCGCGGCCGGGCTTCTCCAACTCTTTCAGGATGTCGTTGACGGTCTCCAGACCGAAATGGTCTTCGGTAAACTCTTTCGGGTCGATCTTGGCGATCAGCTCTTTGTTGCCGATCAGCTCGCTGACATTCACGTTCAGGCGTTTGGCCATCTTCTCCACGATGTGGTAGCTCTCCGGATGGACGGCGCTTTGGTCCAGCGGATTGTCGCCATCATGAATTCTCAGGAAGCCGGCACATTGCTCGAAGGCCTTGTCGCCGAGACGTGGCACCTCGTGGAGTTGTTTACGGCTCTTGAAACCGCCATTTTCTTCACGGTAGTTGATGATGTTGGAGGCTAGGGAAGGCCCTACACCGCTGACGTAGGAGAGGAGCTGCTGGCTGGCGGTGTTGAGTTCCACACCGACGGCGTTCACGCAACTCATCACGGTCTGGTCGAGGCTCTCGCCGAGTTTCTTCTGATCGACATCGTGCTGGTATTGTCCCACGCCGATGGATTTCGGGTCGATCTTCACCAGCTCCGCCAACGGGTCCATGAGTCGGCGTCCTATGCTGACGGCACCTCGTACCGTGATGTCGTAGTCGGGGAACTCGTCACGGGCGATCTTGGAGGCGGAATACACCGAGGCGCCGCTCTCACTCACCATCACGGCGGTGATGTCGCGGTCGAACTTGATATAACGGATGAAGTCCTCGGTCTCTCGCCCCGCCGTGCCGTTGCCGATGGCGATGACTTGTATCTTATAGGCATCCACAAGGCTTTTCACCTTGCGAATCGACCCGGTTACGTCCGACTTAGGCGGGTGTGGATAAATCGTCTCGTTGTGCAGCAAGGCACCCGTCTCGCTTAACACCACCACTTTGCAGCCTGTCCTGAATCCTGGGTCGATGGCCAAGACGCGTTTCTGACCCATCGGGGCAGCCAACAGCAGCTGCTTGAGGTTCTCGGCAAACACTTGGATGGCTGTCTCGTCGGCTTTTTCTTTATAATAATTCCGGATCTCAGTCTCGATACTCGGCTCCAGCAGTCTCTTCCAAGAATCAGCGACGGCTTCACCCACTAGTTTGGCAGCGCTATAATTGTTGTTTATGTTGTTAAAGTTGTTTTTCTTAACAAAAATCCCCTCCAGCATATTGACTACCGCCTCGTCGTCCACCTTGATTTTCAGTCTGATGATGCCTTCTTCCTCGGCGCGGAATAAAGCCAGAATCCTGTGCGAAGGAGCTTTGGAGATAGGTTCTTGGAAGTCGAAATATTGTTGGTAAGTCTTGCCTTCTTCCTCTTTGCCTTTGATGACGGAAGAGCTGATTTCACCTTTTGTATGAAAGATCTTGCGGATGCGGTTGCGCCCGTTGATGTTTTCGGAAATCCATTCGGCCATGATGTCCTTGGCGCCTTGCAGGGCTTCCTCTATGCTGTTGACGCCTTTGCTTGCGTTGACATAACGGCCTGCGATGCGATCCACGAGATCCACATTTTGCGCCATGATCTGAGCTGCCAGCGGTTCCAATCCTTTCTCACGGGCGATGGCAGCGCGGGTGCGGCGTTTGGGCTTGTAGGGGAGATACAAATCCTCGACTTCCTGCATGGTCGCGGCATCCAGTATCTTCTGTTCCAGTTCGGGCGTGAGTTTCTCCTGTTCGCGGATGGACTCGATGACGCTTTCCTTACGTTTTTGAAGCTCGGTGAGTTGTTCCAGACGTTTCTGCACAGCGGCCACATTTTCCTCGTTCATCGTGCCTGTCATCTCTTTGCGGTAACGGGCGATGAATGGGATGGTGGCGCCTTCACCTAATAACTTGACAACGTTGGCCACATGATGGGTGTCGAGCTGAAGCTCCTTGGCGATTTGTAATGCGAAATCGGGCGTGTTTTGCATCTTATTTGATATGGGTCAATTCAACTTTTGTTTCCGGTATGTCGTTTTCTTCTGCCTTCATGATATCCCTGTCAAGCATTACGAAGTCAGCGTCTTTGCCGACTTCGATACTGCCTTTGCGGTCTTCGAGGAAACAGCCTTTAGCCACCCATGTCGTGATGGAACGCAAGGCCTGTTCACGGGTGAGGGCGTTTTCCATTTGGAAGCCTTCGGAAGGTGTGCCGTCCAGATGCTTGCGTGCTACGGCAGCGTAGAAGGTATAGATAGGACTGATATCTTCGATGGGGAAGTCGGTGCCGTTGACCACCCAACCATTTTGCTGAAGCAGGCGTTGGTAGGCGTATGCGTTCTTGATGCGATCGCCCAGCCGTTCGCCGGCCCAGTCCATGTCGGAAGTACAGTGGGTGGTCTGAATGGAAGGGATGACGCAATAGTCGTGGTAACGCTGGAAATCCTCATCGGCGATCACCTGAGAGTGCTCGATGCGCCACCGGAGGTCGTTTTGGCCTTTTAAGAATTCAGCATAGATGTCGAGGATGTGATGGGCACCGCCGTCACCGATGGCATGACAACACACCTGATAGCCATTGTCGTAGGCTTTCTGGCAGACGTGATGGTAGAAATCGTCGCTCTCCAGGATGAGGCCGCTGGTCTCGGGAGCGTCGGAGTAGGGCTCGAGGAGTTTGGCACCGCGTGATCCCAAGGCGCCGTCGGCGTAGATCTTCACGCTCCGGACGGTAAGCCTTTGCTTGTCGATGACTCCTTGTTTCATGAAGTGATCCATGGTCTCGTCATCGGGGTTGACCATGGCGTTGACGTGAATCTTTAGCAAACCAGTTTCTTGAAGGCTGTCGATAAGCTCAATGGTGGCGATGTCCAAACCAGCATCGGTGACGCTGGTCAAGCCTGCGTCAAGGCAGTTTTCCTGGGCTTTCAGCAGGGCTTGGATGCGCTGATCCTTGTTCATAGATGGAACCAGCGCTTTGGCCACGTCTGCGGTGTTGTCGAGCAAAACGCCCGTGCAGCGACCGTCTTTCACCAAGGCCATGCCGCCATCCAACTTGTAGTTAGGGTCGATGCCAGCTTGTTCCAGCACTTCCTTGGAGGCCAAGACGGCGTGGCCATCGATACGGGTAAGCAGCACCTTGCGTCCCGGGAAAGCCTCTGCCAGCTTATCGTTGTCGGGGAACTCGGGTACAGGCCATAGATTCTGGTCCCAGCCACGTCCCAGCAGCCATTCGGCAGGGTAGAGGCTGTCATGAACCTTGAGCCTTTCGATGACTTCCTCGTAGGAAAGGCAGCCTCTCAGGTCGGCCCACCGCACGAGGTTCTCTCCGTAGCCCGAGAAATGGCTGTGTCCGTCCATGAAGCCGGGATAGACAGCTTTGCCTTGTGCGTCGATGGTCTCGGTGGCAGTGTAATGGCTCATGATGTCGTTATCATTGCCCACAGCGACGAATATCCCGTCTTTTACGGCGAAAGCTTCGGCCTTGGAGAATTGTTCATCGACGGTATAGACGTTGGCGTTGTGGACGATGAGATCCACAGCGGTTTTGGTGGTGCAAGAGGACATCAATAAAAGAATTATGGTAAGAAACTTAGTGGTTTTCATGGTATCCAATATATGTTGTCAAGATCCCTTCTTCAAACAATGCTTCTGGCTTTCCCGCCACCAAAGGCTTTCCCTTGGCAACCACCCACATCGTGGCAGCATGTTTCATTAATAATTCCAGGTCATGGGAGCTGTAAAGGATGGTCTTTTTTTCCTCTTTTGCAAGGCGAGCGATGAGCTGCATCAGCTCCACTTTGCTGGGATAATCGAGGAAGGCGGTGGGTTCGTCCATATAGATGATGGGGGTATCCTGAACCAGCGCCTTGGCGATCATCACCTTCTGTTTTTCGCCATCGCTGAGCGAAACGAAATCTCTGTCAATGAGATGATAAACTCCAACGACTTGAAGCTTTGCCTTAATCATCTCATAGTCCTCGTCTTTCAGCTTTGCCATGAGTCCGGAGTGGGGATAACGGCCTGCTGCGACGATGTCGAAGACCTTCAGGAAGAGGTCGTCAGGCTTCTCGGTAAGGACCAAGCTGAACAGCTTGGCACGTTCGTTGGGGGTATAGTCAGAAAGGGGTTTGCCGCAAAGTTCGATGTTGCCTTCAATAGGTCTCAGGTTACCGGTAAGGGTCTTGAAAAGCGTGGTCTTGCCGCTGCCGTTGGCGCCGACCAAGGCGACGTGTTCGCCTTTATGCAAGGCGATATCGATGGCAGGCATCAAAGCCTTGCCTTTGTAGCCGATCTTCAAGCCGTTGGTTTTCAGTACTTCATTCATTTCGACAACACTTTTTGACGGTGGAAGATGACGTAGATCACGATAGGAGCACCGATGAGGGCGGTGACGGAGTTGATGGGCAGGTTGCCGTCGAAGCCGGGCAGCCTGGCGATGAGGTTGCACAGCAAGGCCAGATCCATGCCGATGACCGCCGTGGCGGGGATCAGCACAAAATGGTTGCTGGTATGGTAGGTAAACCTAGCCAAATGAGGCACAGCCAGGCCGATAAAGGCGATGGGACCACAGAAGGCGGTGATGACGGCCATCAGGAAACCCGAGACCAGGATGGTCAGCAGGCTGGCGCGATGGAGGTTCAGACCGAGGTTTTCAGCATATCTGTCTCCCAAAAGCAAGAGGTTCAGCGATTTCGACAACAGAAATGCCAAGATGGCGCCGATGGTGATGGTCACGGCGAGGTAAAGCAGCTGGGCTTTCCCGACGTTGGAGAAGCTGCCGAAACCCCAGATGATGAAGGTGTGAACATCTTCCTTCTGGCTGAAGAACTTCAAGACATCCGTCACGGATCCAGCGATGTAGGCGATCATGATACCTACCAGAATCAAGCTCACCATGCTCTTCAGCCGGGAACTCAATGCCAGGATGAGCAATAGCACGAGGAAGGCTCCTGCAAAGGCGGCGATGGTCACGCCGATAGTGGACCATCCCGGCATGGCGCTGACAGCCATGCCGCTGAGGTGTCCTGTCAACAGCACCACGATGGCGACGCCCAGGCTGGCGCCGCTGGAGATGCCCAAGATGGAAGGGTCGGCCAAAGGGTTGCGGAAGAGGGTCTGCATCAGCAGGCCGGAGATGGAGAGGCCGATACCGGCAAACAAGGCAGTGATGGCCTGTGGCAGGCGGTATTCAAGGATGATGGTGCGGTAGGTGTCGTCGCCTTGTCCGAAAATGGCGCTCCAGAAATCCTTCAACGGGATGGTGACGCTTCCGACGACAAGGTTCAACACGAAGAGCATCACCCCAACCAATAGGATGATCAGGGTTGGAAACCAAATCCGTGTGTTTTGATCCGCCTTCATGAGGTTGCAAAGATAAGAAATCTTCCCATTTATCATGCGGGATTTGGAAATTAGCCGTATATTTGCAAATTAATTAAACTTTAATCAAAATGGGATTCTTTTATAGACCGAAACCGAAAGGCTTCAACTACATCCCGAGATATTACGATCCAGAAAAGGAAGCTTGGGAGAAGAAGAAGGCCGAGGCAGGATTGAACTCTAACTTGAGCCACGAGGAGGAACTGCGCCTCCAGATGCGCAAGAAGTGGGGGACAGAGAAGGACAAGGAGACGCCCGCCGAAAGGCGTTCCAAGGTGCTGCGTGCCATCATCATCGGCACCGTGGTGGTAGTCGCTTTCTATTATATCTTCTGCACTCCGATGTTTACGAACCTCATTGGCGGTTTGATGGGAAAATAGTCGTTTGAGCTATGCTTGATGTCATCAAACTGCTTCCTGACAGTGTGGCGAACCAGATCGCTGCGGGCGAGGTAATACAACGTCCCGCCTCGGCGGTCAAGGAGCTGTTGGAGAACTCGTTGGATGCTGGTGCCACGCAAATCGACCTGGTGGTGAAAGACGCTGGCAAGGCGTTGATCATGGTGGTCGATAACGGCTGTGGCATGTCGGAGACCGATGCGCGTCTTTGCTTCGAAAGGCACGCCACCTCCAAGATCAGCAAGGCGGAGGATCTGTTCTCCATCCGTACCATGGGCTTTCGTGGTGAGGCCTTGGCGAGTATCGCAGCCATCGCTCAGGTGGAACTGAAGACCCGTCGTAAAGAAGACGAGGTGGGGGTGAAGATCGTCAACGAGGGCTCGGTAGTAAAGGATCAGATATTGGCACCGATGGCAGTGGGGACGACACTCACCATCAAGAACTTGTTCTTCAACGTGCCGGCACGACGCAACTTCCTGAAGTCGCCAGCTGCCGAGATGCGCCACGTGGTGGAGGAGTTCACCCGCGTCACCCTGATGCATCCCGAAGTGGGCTTCACGCTTACCAGCGACGGCAAGGAGATGTACCATCTCTATCCTGGGAACCTCAAGCAGCGCATCATGGGACTGTTTGGCAACAACTACGACGCGAAGCTGCTGCCCGTTCATCAGGATACGGACCGTGTCAGCATCCATGGCTACATCGTGAAGGCAGAGTTTGCCAAGAAGACCCGCGGTGAGCAGTATTTCTTCGTCAACAAACGCTACATCAAACATCCTTATCTGCATCATGCCATCGAGAACGCCTTCATGGAGATGATCCCCAAGGACAGCTTCCCGGGGTATTTTCTGGATATCGAGGTGGATCCTGCCGATATCGACGTCAACATCCATCCCACTAAGACGGAAGTCAACTTCCTGGACGTCAAGCTGGTATATGCCATCTTACATGCCGCAGTGCGAAAAGCCATCGGGCAGAACAACCTTTCTCCGATGATCGACTTCGAGGAGCCGACCAATTTGGGCTTCGACTTCGGGGAGGTGGTGAAGTCGTCCAATCCCATCGTTCAGCCTTCCATCCCCATCGATCCGACCTATAATCCTTTCCATGAGAAAAAGGAGTTCAACAAGAGCTCTTTCGGTGGCAACTATGGTGGTTTCGAGAAGAAATCCGATCCGGGAGACTGGCGGCTGCTGTATGGGGAACGGGAAGACCAAACGGAACCGGAGCGTCCGAAAGAAACCGTTGAAAAGGTCCATTATCTGCAACTGAATCAATCCTATATCATTGCTACGGTGAAATCGGGTGTCTTGGTCATCGACCAGCATCTGGCGCATTACCGTATCCTGTTTGAGAAGTTCCTCAAGGAGATGGAAAACAACAGCGGCCATTCGCAGCAGGAGCTGTTTCCACAGCCTTTTACCTTGAATGTCAACGATGCCTCGCTGATGCGCGAGATGCTGCCAGAGCTTGAACAGGTGGGTTTCGTGATGGAACAGGTCAACGCCACCACGTTTGTGATCAAGGGTACACCGGCCGATCTCGCTGGCGCCAATCCCGTGGAGCTGTTGGAGAAGATGCTCGACAATTACAAGATCAACCGTACCGACTTGCAGCTGGACCGCAAACTTGGCATCGCCAAGACCATGGCCTCCCAGCTTTCGGTGAAGTCGCAGACACCCATGTCGGAAGTGGAAATGCAGAATATCGTGGATCAGCTCTTTGGCTGTTCCGTAGCAGAGATCGCCCCCGACGGGAAAAAGATTTATACTCTCATTACAATTGATAAAATAACTGAACAACTGAACAACTGAAAACTTCCAACTGCAATGAGTAACCAATACAGCCCAACCGGATTTTCGTTTCTGCCCGTAGTGGTCAAGAACCTGCTGATCATCAATGCCATCATGTTCTTGGCCGATGTGGTGTTAGCCCGTTTCGGTATCGACCTGAGCAACATCCTCGGCTTGCATTTCTTCATGGCTTCGGATTTCCATGTCCACCAGCTGTTTACCTACATGTTCATGCATGGCAACTTTAGCCATCTGTTTTTCAACATGTTCGCGTTGTGGATGTTTGGTAACACCTTGGAGAACATCTGGGGACCCAAACGCTTCCTGCTGTTCTATATTCTTTGCGGTATTGGCGCAGGATTGATCCAAGAGGGTGTGCAGTATATCGTATATGCCAGGGAATTGTCTCAATATCAGAATGTCAACATGGGCGGCACGATCATCCCGATGGGGCAATACCTCAATTATCTGACTACCGTCGGCGCTTCAGGTGCCATTTACGGACTGCTATTGGCATTTGGCATGATGTTCCCCAACTCGATGATCTACCTTTATTTCTTCATGCCGATCAAAGCCAAATGGTTCGTCATCGGTTATGCGGTCATTGAGTTGCTCAACGGTCTTGGCGCTTCGGGCGACCATGTTGCGCATTTCGCTCACCTTGGCGGTATGTTGGTGGGTTTGATCATCATCTTGATTTGGAAGAAGAAAGGACGTCTTTATTAGTACTCGATGGAACAGGAAAACAAACAGCAAAATAGAAGAGGACTCATCGGAAGGATCATTGTCTTTCTGCTCTCGTTACTGGCCTGCGTGGGGCTGGTTGCCATGGCGCTGAGCGTGTCGAGCAGCTACATTGACCCGGAAAAGTTTGTCTGGGCATCGTTTTTTGGCTTGGCCTTTTGGGTGATTCTCCTGTTCAACGTCGCTGTGTTGGTGTTGATGATCCTGATGTGGTCCAAGAGGGCTTGGATTGCTGTGTTGGCCTTGCTGATAGCGATTCCGGGACTCTTCAAGTCGTTTTCCTACGGCAAGGCTGTCGAAGGGGGTGACTTCCGCGTCATGTCATACAACGTTCAGCTTTTCCGTGATTTCAATGGCAAGAGAAGTGGGGAGGAAGTGGCTTTGGATATTGCCAAGCTGGTCCATGAGAAACAACCTGATGTGCTTTGTATTCAGGAGTTCAACATCTTCAAGCCGAAGACTTCCCGCAACAATTGCATCAAGTTATTTGGGGACATGGCTGGATTGCCGTATCATTATTGCCATACAAAGGCCTATTTCTGCGGCAATGTGATCTTCTCAAAATATCCCTTGACACCTGTTGAGGATACCAACGGCTTTGGTGAGGAAAAGATCTATGGAGCTGTCGCCAAGGTAGATGCTGGGAAGAAAGGATCGTTCTATGTGCTTTGCTCGCATCTTGCTTCTTTCCAGCTGACCAAGGAGGAGATCACGGCGTTTTCCGAGCCAGGCAACACCAAATCGGATGTCCAGGAATATGGCAAATCCATTGTCTCCAAGCTGAAGCATGCCTATAGGGAAAGGAGCGTGGAGGTGCGACACATGTTGGAAGACATCCCGCATGACGGACGGCCGATGCTGCTGTGCGGCGACCTTAACGACACGCCGATTTCCTATACCTATCAACAGATCAAGGCCGCCGGCTTTACCGATGGTTTCGTGGTGGCAGGGCAAGGCATCGGACATACTTATGCAGGGAAGCTGCCTTTGCTTCGCATCGATTACATCTGGGGTAATGAGCGTATCAAGACAACTGCGTTTAAGCGCCTTCGCTTCAAGGGATCGGACCATTATCCAGTAATGATGGAATTCAAATTGAACCATGGACTTTAAGCTGGTATCGGATTTCAAGCCTACAGGTGATCAGCCAGAGGCGATAAAGGAGCTCGTGGAGGGCTTGCAGCGTGGCGACCGTGCCCAGACCTTGTTGGGCGTCACAGGATCGGGAAAGACCTTCACCATCGCCAATGTATTGGCACAACTCAACCGTCCCGCCTTGATTCTGAGCCATAACAAAACCCTTGCGGCACAGCTCTACGGCGAGTTCAAGCAGTTCTTTCCCGAGAACGCCGTAGAGTATTTCGTCTCCTATTACGACTATTACCAGCCTGAGGCCTTCATCCCTCAGACCAACACCTATATCGAAAAAGACCTTTCCATCAACTCCGATATCGAAAAGCTGCGTCTCAGCACTACCACCGCTTTGATGTCAGGAAGGAGAGACATCATCGTGGTGTCGTCTGTTTCCTGCCTCTATGGTATTGGCAACCCGGATGACTTTACCGAGAATGTCATCTATATTGCCCGAGGGCAGAAGACCAAGCGCGACGATGTGGCCAAGGCCCTTGTGGGAGCACTCTATACCCGTAATGAGATAGAGTTCACTCAAGGCAAATTCAGGATCAAAGGGGAGACGCTTGATGTGTTTCCGGCCTACGCCGACATCGCCTACCGTATCGTCTTTTGGGACGACGAGATCGATGCCATCGAGAGCTTCAATCCCATCACGGGAAGCCGTATTGAGGAGATATCAGAAGTCACCATCTTTCCGGCCAATATCTTCATTACCTCGCAGGCCAAGCTGAATGCTGCTGTCGAAGAGATCCAACAGGATATGTTCAAGCAGGCCGAATATTTCAGGGAGATAGGCAAGAATTTGGAAGCCAAACGGTTGGAAGACCGAGTGAACTATGATATCGAGATGATGCGGGAGCTGGGTTACTGTTCTGGCATTGAGAACTATTCCCGATATTTCGACGGGCGCAGTCCTGGCACACGGCCCTTCTGTCTGCTGGACTATTTCCCGGATGACTTCATCACTGTCATCGATGAGAGCCACGTCACGGTGCCCCAGATCAGAGGCATGCATGGCGGTGACCGTTCGCGCAAGCAGACCTTGGTGGAATATGGCTTCAGGTTGCCTTCTGCCTTGGACAACAGGCCGTTGGAGTTCCATGAGTTCGAGGCCTTGACGGGGCAGAAGATTTACGTCAGCGCTACGCCGGCAGACTATGAGCTACAGCAGAGCGAGGGCGTGTATGTGGAGCAGGTGATCCGTCCTACGGGCTTGTTGGATCCCGTCATCGAGGTGCGGCCCAGCGTGAACCAGGTGGATGACTTGTTGGAGGAGATTCGTAAGGTGAAGGAGAAGCAGCAGCGCGTGTTGGTGACCACCTTGACCAAGCGCATGGCTGAGGAACTGAACACCTACCTCAACAACTTGAAGATCAAGTCGCGTTACATCCATTCCGATGTCGATACCTTGGAACGTGTGGAGATCCTGAAGGGCCTGCGCATGGGCGAGTTCGATGTCTTGGTCGGTGTGAACCTCTTGCGCGAGGGCTTGGACCTGCCTGAGGTCAGCTTGGTGGCCATCTTGGATGCCGACAAGGAAGGCTTCTTGCGTTCCGAGCGTTCCTTGACCCAGACGGCTGGTCGTGCGGCACGTAACGCCGAGAGCAAGGTCATCATGTATGCCGCCACTATCACCGAGTCGATGCAGAAGACCATCGACGAGACCAACCGTCGTCGTTCCAAGCAGATCGCCTACAACGAGGCCCACGGCATCGTCCCCAAGACCATCGTGAAGGCCATCGACAGCTCGTTGTCCGAGGCCACTGGAAGGCGCAGCATTACTTATTCCCAGCAGGAGGAGCGCGTTGTCACTTCCGCTGCTGAGCAGGTCGAGTACAAGACCAAGAAGCAGGTGGAGAAGGCCATCTTGGAGGCCAAGAAGAACATGGAGAAGGCTGTCAAGGAGATGGATTTCATCGCTGCTGCCGCATACAGGGATGAGATGTTGCGGTTGAAGGCGATGGAGGAGGGTTTGTTGAAATGAAAACATAATTAGCTTGCGCATTTCTGAGAAATTGTTTTATTTTGCAATGTCTTAGCACACCTTTTTTTGCACTCTTAGAACCTGAGAAATTCGAAAGCACAAGCAAAGACAAGGTAGGTGGATGCCCAAAGAGATAAGCGTGGGTATCTTCCTGTTTGTTTGTAGTTTAAACATTCCCAGGTCATACACAGTTGAGCAAGCAGCGATAGATACCCCTTTTTTCTATGTAATTGGCCTACAATCCCTTTGTAAAAAACGAAGGAATCCCCTTGGTTTTTCTAAAATACTTTTATATCTTTGCGACACCCTTGCCGAAGTGACTTGTGAAGGGCGTTTCAGTGGGGGAGACATATTGTAAAGAAGGCGTTTGCCACGCTTGTTTTTGCACTCTTTGAACCTGAGAAATTCAATAAGCACAAGCAAAAACAACGCAGCACGTCCACGGTTTCAGCGTGGGTATCGTGCTGCTTGTTCCTTGTGCAGGTTTCTCAGGACCTAAAGAGTGGGACAGCAGCAACAGATACCCCGCTTTTTTTATGGTATGTAGGGAAAAAAGTAAAATGTTACAGTCCGGGTTTGGGTATTTGACGGAAAATAAATGGCTAAATGAGAATCATCAATATTTGTAGAAATGCATTAATTCTCCTTGCAGGTTTTTTTCTTGTTTCATGTGGGAAAGAAATCAACTCTAACTACGACCCTCATTTTACTGATGATGGATACAGGGTTATAACAGATTCGGCGGCACCAATTGTGCCATTAACGAAGGTGAAGTTTTTTGTTGAGGTCTCAGGAAGCATGAATGGCTTTTTTAGAGCCAACCAACCCACAAACTTCAAACAAGATGTTTGGCAAATACTCAGTTATTATTCACCTATTGCACTAGGCGTGACTAAACTGACAAACAATGGTGACGAAGGCGAAACCTATGATTTGAGTACATTCCAAACGCAAATGAATACAGGTGCGTTTGTTTCGGCGGCATCAACAAGAGTGCCATTGATGCTCCAATCAATTATAGCCAACCTGGATGCAGATAATGGCGAGGTGGCTGTGCTTATTTCAGACATGAAATATAGCCCTGTAGGGCAAGCCGCACCCAAGGTGCTGTTGACACAATACAGCACAGATGTCAGCAAGATCTTTGGCCAGTACGGTAAAGCAATAAGCCTGGTATGCGCCACATCAAATTATCTGGACAAAAAAGGAAATTCCATTTGTGATGCCTCGCCATATTATTTCCTGATAATAGGCAATGATGGTGGTGTTGCAGAAATGCGAGACGGCATTTCCACCCTATTAACCAACGCTGGCAGGTTCGTTGACAATATCGAGAGCGGTTTTAATTATGGCAGGATTAGGGAGAGTTTCGGCATCCCCAAAAAGTGTTTCCAGATGAATGTAAACGAGCCAACATTTGTTGAGTATGAGGAAGCCGATTCATACGACACCTGTATCATCAATCTAAAAGTGGATTTGGCACCATACAGATGGATCATGACTGACAAAAGCTATTTTACAAATGCTTTCAAGGCAAAGACACTTTATGGAACCACCCTTGTTGTGGATGACGTGAACATTGCAGTGCAAAATATCACCGACAAGCAGCTGAAACGTACAGCTGAGGCCACGGTAAGACTAAAGCTGTTCGATATGCCTACAGACTCTGATGTCATCGAATGGACATTAGAGTTGCCGGATACGAATTACACCTTGTTTGGGCAATTCTGTGGTGCTACTGCCGAAGAAGATGTTACCAAATCATATTCCATAGAAGATTTCCTCGTTGGTATGTTCTACGGAGGTGTGGTCAATACAACGCTTAAACCGAATTACATTTTAGTTTCAAAAAATAGTTAGTCGTTATGAAATTACTGAAGTTGTATCAATGGATTGCTGGAAAAATGACAGATTTTAACAGTCAATTCCAAAACAATGACAGCTTGTATCAACAAGCCAGGACTTTTTGGGGTAAATTGGAAGGCATCTCAACAATACTTCTTATCATCGCTTTGATGATAGGAGTTTTGTTTGCCATCATCTACTATAAGCCTTACAACAACAAACCAGGAAGGCACTATACGCCCAAACATTGGATAATTTTCTTGGTCATAACATTTGTGATGGCTTTCTTGTTGACATTAGGCTTTGAATATATCGCCGTGGCTCCTTATCTTAAAGGAGCATTGTTGCTTGAAACTAAAATTGCACTTGGGAATGGTATCTATGCTTCAGCATTGTATTTTATAGTCTCGGTTTTGTGGTGCAATGCGCTACAGACTAACGCATACAGATTGTTTAAATTCTAAACTCTACCCGACATGAAAAAAGTATTTGTTTTTTGCATTGGTGGTACTGGCATCCGCGTGATGAAGAGCATCACGATGCTGATGGCAAGCGGAATGAGCACAAACGGTTTTACCGTTGTACCTGTCATCCTTGACCCACATCTGGATTTAGAGGAAAAGAAAAATCTTCATTCATTGATAGAGTCATACGAGGAAATCTATAAGCACTCCGTCAATAATGGAACATCGACATTGAATTCCCTCGATGGCTTTTTCAACTCTCAAATGCTTACCATTGGAGAGCTCAATGAACAGCTCAACGACACGCAACAAGCAGCTGGAAACAAAGAAAAGTTTCGTTCTTATATCAACGTGGCCAATTTGGGCGCGAACAATGTTAACAACTATTTCGTACAGACACTGTTTTCAAATAAGAATCTAAACAATCCTTTATCTGTCGGCTTTAAGGGCAATCCCAATGTTGGTACTGTAGTACTCGGAGAAATGATTGAGGGAGCTGACTGGTTCAAAGCGTTCAAGACGCAATGCGAGAAAGACGACAGAGTGTTTATCATAAGTTCCATTTTTGGAGGAACTGGAGCATCGGGCTATCCGTTGCTTGAAAAAAAGATTAAGGGAGCAGATGATATTCCCACAGTAAAAAATGCTCTGATGGGTGCTGTGACCGTTTTGCCATACTACGGTCTGAAAGACCCTATGACAACGGGTAGCGATATTGACTCTGCCAACTTCTATACTAAGACCAAGGCCGCTCTTGCTTATTATCAAAACACCGTGCAGTCGGATTATCTTTACTACGCAGGAGAAAAGACTTTGAGGCAGGTATATGAGAATGATGAAAAGAAGCAAGAGGACACTGCAAACTTCATCGAGTTGGTGGCCGCATCTGCCTTGTTTGATTTTCTGAAAAAAGAAAGGCCAGACAAAAGGCAATACCTAACCAGAGCCATCGACGATGACGTGGAGTCGTTAGACCTTGTTTCGATGGGCAGTGGCTATAAGGATATTGTCAAGTGTGTTGCTGATTATATGATTTTGAGAACCTTGATTCAAAATCTGCCCAACGAGAATTACTTTCCATTGAAGAAAAACAGAGGATTGGATAGCAGCTTCTATAATGACGCTGCGTTCCGATCATTGGTGCGCTTTACTGAGAAATACTATCAGTGGTATTTTGAACTATCGACAAACAAACGCGCGTTTGCTCCGTTGCACTATGACAACATCAAGCAGATGGATGGATGGGTAAAATCCATCGACCTTGATGCAAAAGACGACTCTTACTATTTGCTTCGCATGATTGAGGCTAGTAATAGATACACGAAGAAGGATCATAGTAACAGATTTAGGTTCTTCCTGCAATTCGCCTATGAAGCAATAAATGGTTTCACTCAGAAAATAATGAAATAAGATATGGCAAAAGTTGATTTAAATATTGTTGACCGTGGCACATCGAAAAGCGAATGGTCAGCTGAAGATGTCGCTTTGACTGCGGAACATCTTGACGATGTTATGGAACAGAAAACCGACAATAGCGGTGCATTGAACTCATTGCCAACTCCTTTTGCCAGGTTTTTTGTGGCTCGCGAAGCATTCAGAAGAGTCAACGAAGAAAAACTGGATGCAAAAAAAGCTGCGGGTTTTGCCTATACTCAATTGGTTTCGGACATTCTTGATGTCTATGAGTTGTTGTTTAACCTGAAATACCATAGAAACAACACATGGAAAGATGGCCAAAAGTTGGAGTTGAGAGAATGGAATAGCAAGGAGAATTTGGATTATCTCAAAGCGAAGATGCCAGTTTTATACAATTCTGTAGTTGATTATTACAAGACAGATATTATTGAGGATAAGTTGTATTTTCTCGTCTATACTGAAAACGGCAAAGAAGTGTTGCTGGCTTGCAGTTCACCCATCACTGGGTTTGTTACACCCCCTGACATGGACAAGGCCATTCTGAAGAAGGATAATACCGCTACTATCTGTTTTGCTGGTGAGCAATATCAAAACCTGCATATTAGGAGAAAATCAGGTGGTGAGTATTTTAGAGGTGATGTCAGACTGTTTGACAAGAGGGAGGCAGAGTTTAAGAATTACATGTACTCTATGTTGTTTGGCACAGATACCGTTGACCAGAGATTTAAGGCCATCAAAGAATATGTGCGTAGTTTTAACAACGACCCCGAGATACGTAATGATTTCAGATTAAAAACAACCCCTGTGTTGACTGACCAGAATGACGGTTTAGTGATAAACGGCCTTCATATTCAATCTTCAGATGAGATTGACATCAATAGTTATTTCACAGACACTATGATTCGGGTACCTTATCGAATTTCTAGAGGAACCTTCAAATCTGTCGTTTACCAGAACGATGTTCAGGGTCGAAATTATGACTATTTGCTGCCCTTCAAGCCCGAAGTGATGAATCTGTTTGATGGGAAAGAGTTGGATTCTGACGTTCACATCAATAGAAATTCAGTAACAGTAAAGTTGCGTTATAATGGAATAGAATATTCTAAAGAATACTCACAAGACAGCTTCCGTGCCGGACATGGCAGAATCGTTGACCTGCAAGGAGCGAAGATTAATTTTGATCTTGGCATTTTCCCCAATATCCTTTCTTATAAAGATGTAGAAAACAATTATTTCAAGGTGCTTGTGGTTGCAGCCGATGAAGATGTTGATGCGCCCAACTTTAATATTGACCAAATCAATCTTGCATTTTTCAAGCAAGCCGAAAATGGTTTTAAGCAGATAAAAGAAGTTGTCCCAGAAGACATGGCTGAATATGGTGTGGAGCCTTCTGTAGTTCGCTCACGCCAAAAAACCGATGTGGAAGAAAGCGGCACAAAGTTCTACGAGCTATTCAATACTGCGTTTGACATGATTGAAGTCAATGTGATGGGTAACTCGGGGCTGTTGATGCCAGTATGGCAACATAGTCAAGCTAGTAATGAAACCTTTACTTATGCAATAGACCTTGGAACGTCAAATACGTTCATGTCGCGTTGTAAAAACGACAGCCAAGGTAATCCAGATCTTAGCAAAAAACCCGAACTCTTCAGGATGGATAAGACGATGGTGAATTACATGCATGAGTATTCGGACGACTCTCAGTATTCCATTACTCGCCGCATAGAAGATTCGATTTTCGACAAGGCGAGAAATAAAATCAAGACGGAATTTGTGCCAGCTGTTATTGATGGCAAGGATTACAAATTCCCCATTCGCACTGCATTGTGTGGCATTCGCACCACGACCAACAAGCCCAAATTGTTTGACAATCACAACATCGCTTTCTTCTATGAAAAACTTATGGCAAACGATGACCAGAATGTGAATACAGACATCAAGTGGGAACAAAACGAGGACAAATTGCGTGTTTTTGTCAGGGAATTGTTGCTCATCATTAAGTGTGACATACTGCAAAGGAATGGCGACCTTGACAGGACCAATCTTGTGTGGTTCAGTCCATTGAGTTTTATGGGGAACACAAGAGAGGTGTATCAGAACATCTGGAATTCTGAACCAAAGAATATACTGTTCATCCAGCCACAGCAAATCGTTCGCTATTCTGAATCCGAGGCACCCTATTACTACTACAAGAAGATGGACTACATCAAGGATTCTGATGCCGTTACTGTCATCGATATTGGTGGTGGCTCGACCGATTTCGTGTACTTCAAAGATAATGAGCCGCAAGTCGCCAATTCCGTTCATTTCGGATGCGATGTGCTTTGGGAGAATGGTTTCAATGCGTTTGCAAACGTGCGGGAGAATGGTATTTTCAAGAAATACGTTAACACCATTCGTTTCCAAAGAAAAGACCTTGAGGACTTGAATGAGTGTTTTAAGAATGTCGATTCTGTGAAAACCAAAGATATTATCAATTTCTGGCTGAGCAATGCCAAGGATTGTGACATCATCAAGTTCATGAGCCAGGACTTCAAGCCTGTGTTTGTATACCATTTAACCTGCATTCTATTCTATATGGCCAACATGTACAAAGAGAAAGGGTTGGATGCTCCAAGAACTGTTGTTTTCAGTGGGAATGGAAGTAAATACATAGACAACTTTATTTCAAGCGAAAGCGTCGCTCTGAAAAAAATCATCGACTTGGTTTTCACAACGGTATATGGTGGAAACCATGATGTTAACATCAAGTTACCTGAGGAACGTAAGGAGTCTACTTGTTATGGGGGGTTGTATCGTGATAAGAACGCTCCAATTGTGAAAGATGTTGTTTATCAAGGCGATGTGGCAAGAAGTTACGAGAAGGTTGGCGACATGAATAGCAACTTAGATTCGCTGAAATCTGCGCTGATGACCAAGTATAAGGATCTTGCTGCCTTATATAAGTCCGTATTGGATTTGCTCAAAAAAGAGAAGATTATCGATGGTACTTCAGACACCCGTCGTTATGTCAGCAAGGCCGAGGAAGATATGGGTACACCTTTCACCACTTACTACAAGACGCA
Organism: uncultured Bacteroidia bacterium; assembly: GCA_902800965.1. Lineage (GTDB taxonomy): Bacteria > Bacteroidota > Bacteroidia > Bacteroidales > F082 > Limimorpha. Next base: position 95,138 of record CADCGK010000004.1, read on the forward strand.
AGTCAAGGAAAAGTATGGAGAAGAGGTTATCTATAACGATTCTGTGTTTTTCTTGCCCGTAATCAATAAGGTTTTTGAAATGACTAAAATCTAAAAGCCATGCATGTCATAAGCTGGATTGTGTCGGCGATAGCTTTCGTCGTATGCTTTATTTTTCAGTGGAGGTATTTCAAGGAAACCGCAAGGTTTAGGGAATTGTTTTCTGGCTTCTTTAACAAGACCGAAGAATATGGGACAGAAGAAAAGAGTACAGAGAGCGGAGAGACTTTGACACAGCTGAAGCCTGTTGGGAGAAGCGGGTCGGACTTAAATGTGTTGATTGAAGAAATCAACCATTACGTGATGAAGACCAAAGGTACAACGGATTTTGCGGTCATTCAGAACAAAGTTGAACGCAAACTGAATATGAGATATGACCAATCTGTCGCCAAACTATCTTTCCCTACCTACATCGGTTTGATGGGAACCTTCCTTGGTGTTTTTATGGGTATTTTCATGTTCATCTTGGGCTTCGATACTGCTGGAGGCATTTCTGACACTTCCATCAAGAATCTGCTCATCGGTGTCCTTGTTTCAATGTCGACTAGCTTGGTCGGATTGTTCCTTACTACATGGAACAATGCCAGGGCTGGAGAAGCCAGAAAGAAGATTGAAGAGGACAAGAATGAGTTCTATGATTTTGTGCAGACGGAGTTGATGCCTTCGCTGGATGTTAGTATGGTGGCAGCCATCACCAAACTACACGAAACGGTTGACCGTTTTGAGCCAGCATTTGACAGGGTTATCAATCGTTTCCAAACCACGTTCGACAATTGCACGAAAGCATTTGGCGATAGCTTTGAAGATAGAGTTCTGGTAGTTGCTAACGCAGTGGATGTAATGGGCGAAAATATGGATAAAATCAATGAGAACATTGACCTCCAGAAGAAGCTCATCGATACATTCAAGGGTGACGAACTTGTTCGTGGTCTTGACAGATACATTGAGGCATCGAACAACTTTGTCAGTATTACGCAGTCGCTCAACAAGTTTGAAGAGGCTCGCAGGATGATGTTGGCGGCCACACAAGAGGCCATCAATCTTCAGAACGCATATAGCGATTCCTTGCAAGTTCCACGCGAGGTTGCCGTTCGCATCAATCAGATACTGGATAGAATCAAAGAATTCGAAGAGAATGTCAATCGCGTCGGCGGCATGATGAACCGAAGGGAAGTCTTGGGCAACGACGTTGTGAACGCTATCGAGGATCAATTGAAAGGCATTTCGAAGAAGGGTAAGATTGCAGACAAGTATCTGGAAATGGCCGATGGCCGCTTAGAGGATTTGTATGCTCAACAGACCAAGGTCATTGGTGAAATGAATAGACGTTATAAAGAAGCACTTGAAGGCCACATGGATGGCTTTGAGAAGATGATAGAGCGTCAAACCGAGGAGCTTGAAAAGCGTCATAAGGAGTTTGTGGAAGCTATTGAAAAGCGTCTGGCCATTGAGGATGTGCGTCAAGAATTTGTGAATTTGGGTAAACTGAAGGACATCGATGGAAAGATGGACGCTGTTTCGAAGCGTGTTCCTACCGCAGATGAAATACAAAAGGCTGTTCAAAAGGCCATGCAAGATGCAATTCAACCAATTCAGAAGGAATTGGATGAAATGAAGAAAGACATTAGAAAGCAAATGGAAGAGTCCAAATCTGGCGTTTTCGGAGGCCTGTTTGGTAGGCGTTGATACTGAGCATTATGGACGGAAACAATAATGGTTCGTTTTGGCCGAGTTACGTGGACGTTATGACAACGTTGTTTGCCATAATGCTCGTGTTGTTTGCCGTGTCTTTTAGCCGATTCAAAATCAAGGAAAAAGAGTTGACCGAGAAAGTCGAAGAGCTTAGAGATACGGAAACAAAGCTTCAGGAAATTGTGGATGAATACGACGACATTCTGAAGATTTATTCCACCGTTGGAAAAATCGATGCGACAGACTATTTCGGTTACAACAAGCCCTATCTGAAACATTTGTTCCAGATAAACGTGGAGTATCAGACGAAGGAATATGCCATCAATAAGCTGAAGCTTGATTTGACTGATGTGAACGCAGCCAACAAGAAAAGAGATAGCATTGTTGTTGCTGGAGAATTGATTCGAAACACCATCATTGAATTGAACAATAGTATTACTGATACCGTGGATAACAACATCAAGTTCCTTGTTATCATCGAGGGTCAATCGTCAAGGATACCTTTCAATGAAGGTCCATGGAGAAACAATTACACCCTCTCCTATTTAAGGGCACAATACCTGAATGCGTTTTGGAAAGAGCATGGCATTGATTTGAATAGCATTCCAAGATGTGAGCTTATTATTTCTGGTAGTGGTGAGGAAGGTGTACCGAGAGAAGTGCCAGATAAAACCAGGCTTACTCAATTATTCCCCAATAGCGTCGATTATCAAAAGCAATGGCATAAGATAGAAGAAAGGAATCAACGATTCCTGATTAACATCGTGCCCGTGTTGGGTAATATCGACAGCACAAGAGAAAAGATTGAAAAGATAAAAGGCAAGTAGAATGGGTGCGTTATGGTCTGAAGATTACGAAAAGGTGTTTGGCAAGCCAACAAAGTGGTCGCTTTTTTCGGAGGACGAAGAGGCGTATGAGGCTTTCCGTAAGACCATCATAAACTTACCTCATTACGTGTACGATAAGGATAAGCTGCCTTTTACAGGTGTGAAAGTCTATGGTTACGATTTGTATTTATTGAAGCTTACTATCGACCAGAAAAAAGCAGAGGGCAAGAAACTGTTTTATATCAAGGACGAAACACCTGGTTTAGCCAAGGTTCTTGCATTTGGCTATTTTAACAAAAACAGTCAATTGTTTTATTTGCTTGCCAACAGCTTGATAAGAAAGACGGATTTCCAACAAAAGATGAAGAAGGATTCGTCTCTTTATTGGCCAGTCTACAGGTTGCAAGCTAAAAGCGAGATAAGAAAATGCGATGCCGATACTAAGGATGAACAAGGCCGAGCCTTGCAATTAAAGTTGTTTCAACCAGAAGGCTATCGCATGATTGAGGACGTGGATTGTTCCGCATCCTTAGCTGCAGCTTATGCGCTTGGTCAGGAAGCTGATTTTACGAAGTGGAAAGGGATGGATGGCAAGACACTCGCGGAAACATATCCCTTTTATAGCGGAAGCTATTCTGAGCTTATTGATATAAAAACTACTTGGAGCAAACTTCGTTCTCTGAAGGAAAGGCAAATGCAGGTTGATGAAGAATCTATAAATGAAAGCATATTGTTTGACAAAATCATTAATCCGCTTATTAACCAAAAGGAGAAAGAAACAGCCAAAGTCAAGCCTCAGAAGTGTGAAGAATTAGGCGAAATTCATTGTTTTTTAATAGACTATGTTCGAAACTGTTACAATGCGAAAGGTCTTTATAATGTTAAGAACAAGACAATGACGTTGTTAGCTGGTTCGATGTTGTCAACAGAGGTGGCGTCTGGTTTTAGATACACTGCAGGAGACTATCAAAGAAGAAAGTTTATAGAACTCAATTGTTCAAGGAAAGGCGTGAGATTGATGTTAAAAAAAGACTGCGTTTTTGAATCGTTAGAAAGAGCGACAACCTTTGTTTTAGGCAAAAAAGAGGATGGTTGTAATTTGTGGAAAACAGAAGACGAAAGATTGTTAGGAGACTGTTGGAATGAGGAGGTTAATTAGTAAATTAATAGTGTTTGTTGTTGCGTTGTTAATTGCTGCATTTGCCATTCGGCAATCGGTCGAAAAGGATTTAGGATCAAATGCGGATATGACTACCCCCAAGTTAGTAGTTAATGAAATTGAGATCTCTCATTCCGCCTACACCGTCTCCTATAACCCCCAAACCCTTACCGCTAACTGGGTCGCCTACGAACTCACTGCAGAAGAAACCGATGGACCATGGACCAGAAAAGGACTGCGCTTCATGCCCGATCCAGACTATGATGGACCACAACCTGATAACGACGACTTCCGCAATTCGGGCTACTCGAGAGGGCATCTGGCACCCGCGGGTGACATGAAATGGGATAGCCTCGCCATGGTGGAAAGCTTTTACTTTACCAACTGCATCCCACAAGAAACTAAGTTCAACAACGGCAAGTGGAACCAAATTGAAGAAAAGTCACGGCGCTGGGCAAAACAATATGGTAAGGTTTATATCGTATGCGGACCTGCTTACCTTAGCGATGATACACTGCGTATTGGCCACAACGGTGTGGCTGTTCCTGATGCTTGCTTCAAAGCCTTGCTTGTCCACAAGGGTGAATCCTATTCCGCCATCGCCTTTCTCATGAAAAATGGGGGAGAAGACAGGACATTGGCAGCGTGCGCCTGTACAGTGGATGAACTCGAATCGCTTCTTTCGCGCGATTTTTTCTCTAATCTTCCGGACAGAATGGAAAGAGCAGTGGAAGGTGTTGTCAATTGGGAGGATTGGGGGTTAAAGAATACCGATCGATAATTGGTATAACCAAAGAATGAGCAAAAATCATCGTTATTAGATTTGAATCAATAATTAATAAATTGAAATAATATATTAATTATAATAATATATACATTTTTATATATTTTTGCCGATGAAACTGAAATCGACAAAAATGATAACAGAAAATATAGAAAAGATATTTATTCCTTCAGGCGATACTAAAGAAGAAATCAAAGAAAGAGAAAAAATTATCTCTGAAGTATATCGTAAGTGGTATGACAACAATCTCTCAAAATCCGTTTTTAATCATAATTTAAAGGATTATATAAACATCCGTTTTGTTTCGATAAATGAGACAATCCACCACGCTTCACGATCATTTCTGTCAACATTGGCTGTCCTTCAAATTGATCTAATACTTAGGAACGCTTATCAAATTGGTAAACCAGTAAAACCGAAATTAGATAACAAAAAACAAGAGGATTTTTCAGAAATAATTATCATGGAGTGTCCGTTGATTGGTATGGGGACGGCTAAGTTGACTGTCGGTGTGAAAAAGAAATCAGGAATGAAAATTCAATATTGTATTACCGCAATAGGAATAAAAAAACCATCGGAGTTATAAAGGGCCTGGCAGTCGCCATTTCCCGTCCGATGGTTTGTGACTGCAAAATTACACTTTTTTCCAAAATTGCAAGCAAAAAAAATCCTATCTTTGCGTTCAACATAATACGCAAAGCCATGAAACACATCGTTACGCTATCTATCTTGGCTGCCGCAATGCTGCTTGCAGCCTGCAATAACACGCCGAAACCTTCCGAACCTACTGAAACCAATCAGACAACCGAAACAACCGTCGATTGGGATATGCCGCTCTATGAACTTAACGCCGAAGGCGACACCAACATCGTGTGGACTTACCAAGACACCGAAGAAGGCCGTACTGTAATCCAGCTTGCTGAGGAAGAAGACTCGTATTACGATCGCTATGAACATCAATACGACCGTGAGGGACACCTGATCGCAATGAAAGTGGAAAACGGCCCGTGGAAAGTCCGGACTCGAGAGGTGACTTATAGCATCGACAGCGATATGGGAATTCGGGTAGGAGAAGGCGAAGAACACGCGGAGGGTGATCCGGAATTCTATGCCGTCAGGGAAGAGTCTTACTTCCTGGATGACACCTACTTGTACGATACCTTGACGTTCAATTATTCCGCTGTGGTGTCGTGGGATGAGCTCGATCCAGACGGAGACGGCGTCCAGGACGTTATCCCAGCTCCTGTGTGGGAAGACCATACCGTTCAGCGTACTCGCTATGAGCAAACCGCGAGCGGCATGAAACCTGCTGAAAAGTGGTATTATGCTGGCACTGACGATCAAGGAAACCTCATCCTCAATGCAAGAGTAGAATACGCTTACGATGATGAAGGCAGGCTGTCAAGTGAGACTACGTATTACCAAAGTGGCAATCAGGAAACAAAAAACTATACATACGATGGCAATGTGAGGACGATGAAGGTGGCTCCGTATGATGCTGAGATTAAGACGTATTTTAAGATAAAAGATAAGAGATAAAAGATAAAAGTTATTTAAAACACAGTATATTATGAGACTATTATTAATCAGTAACTCCACCAATTTTGGGGAGACGTACCTTGCCTGGGCATGCAACCAGATCGAATACTTTTGCCTGCAAAACAACCTCAAACCGAATAGCAAGATCGTGTTCGTTCCTTTCGCTGGTGTGAACATCGCAGGGAAGGCCTATCCCGACAGCTATGACGCATACGAGGCGCGCGTCCAGAAAGTGTTCTTCGAGAAGTTCGGCTTCACCGACTTTACCTCGGTGCATCACTTTGACGATAAAGTCAAGGCTGTGAAGGAAGCTGACTGCATCGTCGTGGGCGGCGGCAATACCTTCCATCTGGTGGCCGAGATGCACAAATACGGCCTGATGGATGCCATCCGCGAAAAAGCCATGTCGGGAACACCTTACATCGGCTGGAGCGCCGGCAGCAACGTGGCTTGCCCGACGCTTTGCACCACCAACGACATGCCTATCGTGCAACCGGCTTCGTTCAAGACACTGAACCTGGTGCCGTTCCAGATCAACCCGCATTACCTCGACCCGCATCCGGAGATCGACAAGATGATCAAACACGGAGGCGAGACGCGTCAGGACCGCATCAACGAATACCTGGCCGTAAACCAACAGATGGTCGTGGTCGGTCTTCGTGAAGCCACCTCGCTGTGGGTCACCGACGGCAAGATGATGCTCAAGGGCGGCAAGAAGATGATCGTAATGCAGTACGGTAAGGAAGCCGTCGAGATCGAGCCGAACACTGACGTGACCTTCCTGCTGGGTAACCAACAAGCTTGATGCTGCAACCTGGCGACTATAAACAAGGATTGACCACCGAACAGGTGGTCCAGAGTCGTATTGAACACGGCGACAACACCCTGACGCCACCGCCTAAGGAGTCGGGGTGGAAGCTGTTTTTTGAGAAATTCAAGGATCCTATCATCCGTATCCTGCTCATCACGCTGGCACTGTCGGTGGCAGTGTCGCTGTACCAGTATTTCACAGGCGTGGCGGATGCCCGGGTCTTGCTGGAGCCCTTGGGCATCTTCATCGCGGTGATGCTGGCCACCACCGTGGGCTTCGCCTTCGAACAGAGCGCCAACCGTAAATTCGATATCCTGAACAAAGCCAAGGACGAGGAAAAAGTCACGGTGCTCCGTAACGGGCTCATCACACAGATTGAGAGAAAAGACGTGGTGGTGGGCGACATGGTGTTCATCAACCCCGGCGACGAGATCCCCGCTGACGGCACCTTGCTGGAAGCCATCGCACTCCAAGTCAACGAGTCGTCGCTGACAGGCGAGCCCATCGCGAATAAAACGGTGAACGAGGAGGAATTCGAAAGTGAAGCCACCTATCCCTCCAACTATGTGTGCCGCGGCAGCACGGTGATTGACGGCAATGGCATCCTTGTGGTGGAAAAGGTGGGCGATGCCACCGAATGGGGCAAGGTGTATCGCGGAGCGCAAATCGACAATAAGGTCAAAACCCCGTTGAATGAGCAGCTCGACAGGCTTGGGCGTACCATCACCGTGGCGAGTTATGTCATCGCTGGGCTGATCATCGTCTTCAGGCTGCTGATGTATCTCGTCATCGACGACTGTCAACCTTTTGAATGGATCGACTTCGCGAGGTATCTGCTGAACACCATCATGATCGCCATCACCCTCATCGTCGTGGCAGTGCCCGAAGGCCTTCCCATGAGCATCACGCTTAGCCTGGCGCTCAGCATGAAACGTATGCTCGAAACCAACAACCTGGTGCGTAAGATGCACGCCTGCGAGACCATGGGTGCCTCCACCGTGATCTGTACGGACAAGACGGGTACCTTGACGCAGAACAAGATGAGCGTCAGTGAGTTCAAGATCTATGGTCTCCATGACGGCAAACTTGATGATTCGCAGACTTCCACCTTGATCAAAGAAGGTATCGCGATGAATTCCACGGCTTTCCTCGACTTTACCGACAAGCAGCAGGCCAAGTCGGTCGGAAATCCCACGGAGGCGGCTTTGCTGTATTGGCTCTTCAGGCGGAATGTGGATTTCATCAGCTACCGCGACCACACCAAGATCGTCAAGCAAGTGCCTTTCTCCACAAAGTACAAATACATGGCGACCATAGTGAACACTGAAGATCCCAATGTGTTGCTGATGTATGTGAAAGGCGCCCCGGAGCTGATGCTGAAGTGCTGCTCCAAGATCAGGATGCCGGAAGGTGAGGTGGAGTTGGAACCTTATAAAGCCATGGTGGAGCAAGACCTGCTCCGTTGGCAGAACCAAGCCATGCGTACCTTAGGATTCGCCTATAGCTACCTTGATCGCAATGCGGTTGAATCGATGTTCGACGAGGGAAAACTGGCGGTGGGTAAGTTTTGTTTCTTGGCCGCTGTAGCCATCTCGGATCCCGTCCGCGAGGATGTGCCTGAAGCCATCAATGATTGTATTGCGGCAGGCATCAACGTCAAGATCGTCACGGGTGACACTTCTGGCACTGCCAAGGAAATCGGCCGACAGATCGGCTTGTGGACGGAGACTGACACGGATGAAAAGAACCATATCACCGGTAAGGACTTCGGCAGAATGAGCGATGAGGAGTTGCTGGAAAGGGTAGGCGACATCAAGATCATGTCGAGGGCAAGGCCGATGGACAAGGAGCGGCTGGTGCGTTTACTGCAGCAGAGAGGCGAAGTGGTGGCAGTCACCGGCGACGGCACCAACGACGCCCCAGCGCTGAATGCAGCTCAGATCGGATTGTCGATGGGCGACGGCACCTCGGTGGCCAAAGAGGCCAGCGCCATCACCATTTTGGACAACTCGTTCCATAGTATCGCCAGAGCGGTGGTGTGGGGTAGGTCGCTTTACCATAACATCCAGCGATTCATCCTCTTCCAGATGACCATCAACGTGGCGGCCTGTCTCATCGTACTGATCGGCTCTCTGATGGGCACCGAATCGCCTCTGACGGTAACGCAGATGCTTTGGGTCAACCTTATCATGGATACCTTCGCCGCCTTGGCTTTGGCATCGTTGCCGCCGGACCGCAAGGTAATGCAAGAAAAACCCAGGTCAAGGAATGCCTATATCATCACTAAGCCGATGGCATGGCGCATCTTTGGAGTGGGGCTGGCCTTTGTGGCGGTGCTGTTCGGCTTTATCCAGTATTTCAAACATGTCGATTTGACTTCGTTGGCTGACTTCTCTTTGAAGGAGTATGTTGCCAACTATTTCAACTTCAGCCATGTGCATCAAGGAATGAGCCCTTACGAGCTCACCCTTTTCTTCACGATCTTCGTCTTCATGCAGTTCTGGAATATCTTCAACGCCCGCGCCTTCCTGACTGGCCAGTCTGCTTTTCACGGACTATTTACAAAAAACATAGCCAAGGGCTTTTGTTTGACCTTGGCTATCATTCTTGTGGGGCAAATCCTCATCGTCACTTTCGGCGGCGACATGTTCGAAGTGGTGCCGTTGCCGATTGGCGATTGGATTCGTGTTATTGTAGCGACTTCGGTAATTCTATGGTTTGGTGAATTGGGTCGCTTTGCGTCATTGCGAGGAGCTTAAGCGACGAAGCAATCCAACCCTGACTATTATTGTGTCAAGCTGGATTGCTTCGTCGTTCCTCCTCGCAATGACGGACCTGCGATGCTATTCCGTTTTCCTCTGATACGTCACGGAATAATTCCCCAGATCCTTCAGAACCAAATGTTCTTCGGTGACTTCGTCGATCCACATGGTGTCGGCGAACTCGCGGGGATTGGTGCCGGTGTAGTTGCCTTTGAGGATCAGCTGGTCGCCGACCTTCTCCCAGGCGTTGTATTCGCGGTAGCCCATGTTGATCGGGATGACGGTGCCGTCCTTCTGGAGGGTGAAACCGGTCTCGCCGAAGACGCTGTCCTCGTCGGCGGGATCAACCCAGGTGCCTAACAGCGAGGCGTTGTTGCAAGCTGTGAAGCCCAAGCCAAGGATGAGGCTCAAGGCCATCAGTAGGAATCCTTTTTTCATTGTATTATAGTGTTTTTGTTTACGGGACGATTCTGGTGCCGCATTCGGGATCAGTGAGACTGGTGGCCTCAGTGATGATGGCTTGGTGACCAGTAGCTTCGACGAAGAGGATGGCGGCGCGTACTTTGGGAGCCATGCTGCCTTCGGTGAATTGACCGTCGGCGAGGTGCTTCTTGGCTTCGGCAACGGTGATGGTGTTCAGGGCCTGTTCGTTTTCCTTGCGGAAGTTGATGAAGACCTTCGGCACATCGGTAAGGATATAGAACTCGTCAGCATGGATCTTGATGGCAGTCATGGCAGAGGCGAGGTCCTTGTCGATGACAGCTTCCACACCACAGAGGCAGCCTTTCTTCTCGATGACGGGGATGCCACCGCCGCCCACGGTGATGACGATGTTGCCTTCGTCAGCCAGACGTTTCACGATGTCGATGTTCTGGATGCCGACGGGTTTGGGTGAGGCAACCACCTTACGCCAGCCGCGACCTTTGGGGTCTTCTTTATAGACGGCACCGGTCTCGGCGGCATACTGTTCAGCCTGTTCCTTTGTGTAGTAAGGGCCGACGGGCTTGGTGGGGTTCTGGAACATCGGGTCGTCCTTGTCAACGATGACTTGGGTCACCAGTGTGACGACATTGCGGCGCATGCCTTCTGCGGCAAACACCTTGTCAAGACCCATCTCGATCATGAAACCGATCAATCCCTGAGTCTCAGCGACACAGAAGTCGATGGGCATGTCCGGCACATTGAAAACCTGGTTGCCAGCTTCATTCTGAAGCATCACATTACCAACTTGGGGACCATTGCCATGGCCGATGACCAGATTATAATCGTTCTTGAGGAAGGGGAGCAGCGACTTGCAAGTCTCAGTCACATTCTGCATCTGTTCTCTGTATGTTCCTCTTTGTCCGCCTCTTAAAAGGGCGTTACCACCGAAAGCAATAACGGCTAACTTCTTCATATTCAAGTTTTTAATAATAAATATTCAATCTTTGGGACCGCAAAGATACGAAATATTTTGAAGAATATAGAAGTCAGAAGAAAGAAGTAAGAATAATTCTTTAGAAGGGTGGATTGTATTCGTCGCTGATGCCGCCGGGCATAGGACCAAACGCATCGTCGTCATTCATTCTGGAACCTACGATCACGGTGTTGTTGTTGAAGTTGGGATTCGGTCCCAAGGTGATCTCTTCGGAAGAGGAGAGGCGGTCTTGGCCAAATTCCTCGAATCTTGCATACTGGCCGATGAATCTCAGGTTGACTTCACCCAGCTTACCGTTACGGTGCTTGGCGATGTCGATGCAGGTGAAGCCTTGCGGCAGGTCGGGGTTCTCCGCCTCGTTTTTATAGTATTCCGGACGGTAGATGAACATCACCATGTCGGCGTCCTGCTCGATGGCACCCGACTCACGCAAGTCGGAGAGGATGGGCTTCTTCGATCCGGGACGCTGCTCCACGTTACGGCTTAGCTGTGACAGCGCCAGGACGGGGATCTCCAGCTCCTTGGCGAGGGCCTTCAACGACCTTGAGATCATGGAGATCTCCTGCTCACGGTTGCCGCCGCGTTCGGTCTTGGCGGTCATCAGCTGGAGGTAGTCGATGAAGATCATTTGGATGTCGTGTTGTTGCTTCAGGCGGCGGCACTTGGCGCGGAGCTCGAACACGGAGAGCTGCGGCGTGTCGTCGATGAAGATGGGGGCGTCGATGAGCGGGGTGACTTTGGTGTTCAGCTGTTGCCACTCGTGTTCCGCGAGGTCGCCCGAACGGAGCTTGTCGGCGGTGAGGGAGGTCTCGGTGGAGATCAGACGGGTCACCAGCTGCACGGATGACATCTCGAGGGAGAAGAAAGCCACGGGACGCTTGAAATCGACGGCGGCGTTGCGCGCCAGGTTGAGTGCGAAAGCGGTTTTACCCATGGAGGGACGTGCGGCCAGGATGATGAGGTCGGACTTCTGCCAGCCTTGGGTGATGCGGTCCAGCTCTGTGTAGCCTGAAGGCACGCCACGCAGCTTCTGGTCGCTGTTTTTGGCGTTCTGGATCTCGGTAATGGCCTTGTTCACCAAATCCTGCATCGAGTTGTAGCTCCTGCGCAGGTTGTTTTCGCTCACCTGAAACAGCTTGTTCTCGGCGTTGTCGAGCAGGTCGAACACGTCAGTGGTGTCTTCGAAGGCTTTGTTGATGGTCTCGGAGGAAATCACGATGAGCTCGCGCTGGATATGCTTCTGCATAATGATACGCGCGTGGTACTCGATGTTGGCAGCCGAAACGACGCGGTTGGTAAGCTTCGAGATGTAATAGGCACCACCTACCGATTCCAGCTCTCCAGCCTGTTTCAACTCGTTGGTCACCGTCAGGATATCGATGGGTTCCGACTTCCCGAAGAGGTCCTTGATGGCCTTAAAGATCTTCTGATGCGCTTCCTTGTAGAAGGCTTCAGGGGTCAGAATGTCGATGACTTCGTTGACGGCTTCTTTTTCCAGCATCAAGGCGCCCAAAACCACCTCTTCAAGATCGACGGCTTGGGGTGGAATGCGTCCTTGGTTGGCTAAAAGTTGTTCAGGAGTGGCTTGCGTTCTCCGTTGCAAATTGTTGGAAAACGGTCTGGTAATGGTATCAGTAGGCATAAGTGTATCTCGAGTTTAAAAAGTGAAAATTCCGCTTTTTTTTGTGAGACAAAATTATAATATAATCACCTCTCAAAAGGCTGAAAAAACGCGTGAGTTATGAACAGGTAATTATTTGAAAAAATGTTGATAAATACTCTTAATAGCTTCGTTTTCAGCTATTAAATCATCTTTTGTTTGTTCATAACTTGTCAAATCTTGTGCAAGCGCTTCAACAATTATCCTACTGTGTTCAAAGAGTTTAGCCCCGTGAAACATCGCCTCGAAGGTGTGTTGTAAACTCATTCCTTTTTTCAGGAGAGGGTGAAACATCTGGGCATTTTGGAGTACCTCGTATAAGTTAAAGACTTTATGCCACGGCAGCTGGTTGGGCGTGAAGGTGACCACCAGGTCATAGTGGCCGAGAAGGCTCTCCAGCAGGGTGATACCTTCTTGCCAGCAGCTGCGGTCGTCGATGCAGTTCCAGAAGGTGTGGCCATCTGGTTCGTTATCGCCTGTGATGGCAAAGGCCAGCAGCATCTCTTGATAGGGTTTGGTGCCATCGAGTTCGGGAACGGCAGGGTAGTGGTAGAGGAGGCTGAGGTAGGCGACGTTGCGAGGTTTGGGGCTTGGTGATTGGGCAAAGAGTGCCTTATAGTCGATGGTAAAGGGAACGTCGGGGCTCTCTTGCGGGACGTTCTTCCAGCAGTGCCCGATGAAGTCACATTCGTAAGGTTCCCGGCAATGTGGTCCGATGGCGACCGATGGTGCATGGGAGAGGGCCACCACGTTTTTCAGCCGCTCCACGTTGGCGGCGATGACGGGTTCCTGCTCCTTGGCATAATCGAGGACAGAGACGTGCTGAAACAGCTGTTTCACGTCGATGGGACCATGCTTTACATAGTCTCCGTTCAAATGCATCAGCTGGAAGTCGGAAAGGGGCACGCCACAGCCATGCAGTACGTAATATTGTAAAGCCGCATCGTTGTAGTATGTGGGGCTGAGCCGTAAGGAACTCTTCACTTCGATGGCTTTCCACTGCTCTCCGTCGCGCACTAAGATATCGACCATGACAAGGGTGTCGTTGTATTGAAACACGGCCTCATACATCACGTTGACCATCGGGTTTTGGAGATTCTCCATGGTCTCGATTACCCTTTTCGGAAACTGCGATGGGGAGTTGGGTGCCATATTCACCCCGCCTGGAAAACACTCCTGAGCAAGGATGCCCACATCGGTTCCCCGTTGGAACTTTGCACGCTTCTCGATGCTGAGCTTGTCCCGCAGATAGGGATGCTTCTTGGTCAAGTATAAGGCCTTCTCGCATTGAAGGCCTTTTATATAGGTGGATTTCGAAAGAATGTGCTTGGAAATCATTCCATTCCCATGCTGACGATTTGACCGGTGTTAGGATCCAAAGCCAATTTGGTTCTGCCAAGCGGAGCCAGCATGAAGGAGCCGAACTGGGCAATGATTTCACGGGTTTCGATGAGGACCTCGTCGCCTAGGCTTACCTTGATGTAAGCCGTTTCAGGGATGCGGTAGAACAACTTGTTCTCATGGCTCAAGGTCTCAACAGCCGATTGGCTCAGTGGGTTGATGCTGCCAGTGGTTTGCAATGAGATGGCCTGAACCGTGATGGTTTTCTCGCCATAGACATCGGTGGAGAATCCTGAATATCTCGAGAATGAACCGACGGTCTGGGAGGGCACTTCTTTCGAAAGCGTCACATAAACGGTTTGTACCACTGGAGTGACGACTCTTTTCCCGACGAAAAGGCTCAGGTATTCCTCTTCCATGGCATCGAGGTCGGCATACATCTGACGGTAGGTGTCGAGCGTGAAAGCGGTTTCCTGGAAACCAGTCAGCAACTTGATCTTTTCCTCGCGGATGCGGCTGATCATATCGGCAGCTGCACGGGCTTGTTGATCGGGACTTCTCATGCCGCTTGAACCATACTGGTATTTGAAAGTCTTGTTGTTGGAGGTAACCTTAACCTGAACAGGGGCCTTTACCTGTTCTTTGGTGGTCTCACCAATCATCCCAACACCTTCGAGGATGCCTTTGGAATTCAGGTAGAAGGGTTGGGCATCATTCTTTGCGTTCATGGAAACGAAGAACGTGGCGTTTGGATCTGCCTCGGCGTATGTGCTCATGGCAACGTCTTTCAAAATATATTCAACGCCGTCACCATGGATGATGTCGGTGGCACCGATCAAATAGGCATAGTCGCTGTAGGGACCTTCAACCAACTCCGTCTTGTCAACCATCAAGTCAAGCTGGATAATGGTGCGTGGCAAGGCGTAGTAGATGCCTTTCTGTTGGCCAGGCATGGCTATCTTTGCATGGGTGATGACATATTGCGCTTGTGCGCCGCTCATTCCGATTGCCATCAAGACAATGGCCATAAGTATTCTTTTTACGTGTTTCATATTGACCTCCAAAATAGATTTTTCCAAATAGGCTTCAAAAATAATAAAAATATTCATAGTTTTGCAAAAAAATAATGGAATGATCACCTATCCTTACAAGCAAGCGGGTCGTTTTTTCTTGATGGCGGGCCCTTGTGTCATCGAAGATGAGACTTCGCCTATGCACATTGCCGAGGTCCTCGTTGAAACGACCTCCAGGCTAGGAATCCCATATATCTTCAAGGCTTCGTACCGTAAAGCCAACCGTTCCAGATTGGATTCGTTTACCGGTATCGGTGACGAAAAAGCCTTGAAAGTGCTGGGCAAGATCCGTGATACATTTGGAATTCCTGTCGTCACCGACATCCATACCGCTGAAGAGGCCGGTATGGCAGCTGAATATGCCGATGTTCTTCAGATCCCCGCTTTCCTTTGCCGCCAGACCGACTTGTTGGTGGCGGCCGCCAAGACAGGGAAGGTGGTCAACATCAAGAAAGGCCAGTTCCTTTCAGGTGAAAGCATGGGGTTTGCCGTTGAAAAAGTGAAGCTTTCGGGCAATGACAAGGTAATGCTCACTGAACGTGGCTCCATGTTCGGCTACCAAGATCTGGTGGTGGACTATCGTAACATTCCCATTATGCAAGGCTTCGGCGTCCCAGTGGTCCTCGACGTGACGCATTCGCTGCAACGGCCCAACCAGACTTCTGGCGTGACCGGAGGGAAGCCTGAGATGATCGGTGTCATCGCCAAGGCGGGCATCGCAGCAGGCGCCGACGGCATCTTCATGGAGACACATCCTGATCCGGCACATGCCTTGTCGGATGGCGCCAATATGCTGCCGTTAGACAAAGTGGAGGGCCTATTGGAACAACTTCTAGCCCTGGCTACCGTATTGAATTGACCATTAAACGAATCGCCTCAAATCCTTCTTTAATAGGAAATAGTGGGAAAGTGTGGAACATCCCTGGATACTCTACAGATTGTATCGGACATCCCAATTCCCTCATTTTTTCAGTTAGTAACAAGGCATCGACCTTGAGGATTTCGTTGCTGCCGTAGATCAACAGTGTGTCATCGGGGAAAGCGCTTACATCGCCATAGACTGGACTTACCCAGGGATGGGTGGGGGGCAATTCACCTTGCCATCCTCCCATGATGCTTTCGATGCGTTCCAGCTTGATCATCTCATCCAAAGGTTGCAAAGCCTTCATCTCATCGCGGCGCGTGAAAGCGTTGTCAACGCATGGCGACATCAAGACCAGGGTGGAAACCGGCTGCCATCCACGCTGGGCGATCTCTTGCGTCATCGACATGGCCACATTGCCACCGAACGAGTCGCCCATTAACACCACTTTCTTAGCGCCCATCGGCATGACATGGCGCTCGTAAAAGTCGAGCATCACGGCCATGTTGTCAACACAATGGTACTCGGGGTACTTGGGATAGATAGGCATCAGAATACGGCATCCTGTACGGATGGAAAGGTCGTGTACAAAACGCCAATGGAAGAAGACGGGCTGATAGATGCAAGCTCCTCCATGGATGTAGAGGATTAAGGTATCTTTGTTGCGACAAGGCTCAGCATTGAACACCTGCATGTTGAACCCGTTGGAGGCCTGAAACTGGGATTCCGTGAAATACTTTCGGAAATAACGCGGCACCCTGACGGGCTTCCGATTGATGTTGCGGCAATGCTCCAACTCCTCCTGCACTTGCTCGGGGGTAGCGTCTTTTAAGGAGGCAAACATCACCTGAAGGTAACGTTGGGTGAACTGTTTCCCAGCACTCACAAAACCATCTGCCATGTCAAACCTTTCTTTGGAAGATCTTCAAATCAAACAACGGAGCAGCCGCGATGATGTGGTCGAAGATGTCGCTTTGCAACTCTTCGTACTTGACCCATTCCTTATCGAGGCTGAAGGCATACACCTGCAACGGAATGCCGAACTCGTTGGGTTGCAGCTGACGCACCATCATCGTCATGTTGTGGTTGAGCTTCGGGTTGGCATTGATGTAGGCCAAGATATAAGCGCGGAACACGCCCAGGTTGGTCTGCTGTCGCCCGTTGACGATGTTGCTGGTGTCGATGTTGTTGGCCTTGTTGTATTCGGCGATGTCCGCTTCCTTCTGCTCGATAAAAGAGCTGATACGCTCAATTTGCTTGAAACGATCGATCATCTCTGGCGTGCAGAACTTCACCGACGACGTGTCGATGGTGATGCTTCGCATGATCCTTCGTCCGCCGCCTTCCGACATGCCTCGCCAATTGGTAAACTGGTTGGTCACCATGGAAGAGGTCGGGATGGTGGTGATCGTATTGTCGAAATTCTGCACCTTCACGCTAGTGAGGTTGATCTCTGTCACGGTGCCGTCAGCCTTGTCCATCACAATCCAGTCGCCGATGCGGAGCATGTCGTTCAAGGTCAGCTGGATGCTCCCGACAAAGCCCAGGATTACGTTTTGGAATACCAATAACAACACGGCTGACAGGGTGCCCAATCCGATGATGACAGAGCTGATTCGCTTTCCCATCAGGAAGGAGATGATCAGCAGCACACAGATGATGATGAGGATGATCTTGATGGTCTGGACCAACCCGGTAAGCGGCTTTACCTTGGCGGTCTGGTGCATGTTATAGATGTCGCTGCAAACATTCACAACGGAGAAAAGCACCATGGTGGTCACCACGATGATATAGAGGATGCTGGCAGTCATGATAAAGCGCTGCGCAGTGGGGAAGTCGGGGAGGGCGGTATGGGTGCACTTCAAGACGAGTATCACGGGAATCAGCAAGCAGATGCGCATCAGCACCTTGTTGTTGATGACTTGATCGTCGTATTTCGTTTCCGTCTTCAAGATAAACTTATACACCGTTTTCTTGATGATGAATCGCGCAAGGTACAGGAGAAGGATGCCGACAACCAACACGGCGATGAAAGCGATAGCTTCAGAAATCATGGAGGCATAGTAAGTGCTGGCGCCCATGTTGCTGAATAAATTGTAAAGGATTTGGATGAGTTTCGTGATCATGGGGATTCAATGATTGAATTAGACAATGACATGAAGCGAGAGTGGGTTGATCTTGATATGAAGGTCTTTCTCAAACATCACCGACTCGCCGTCGATGTTGACCACGGCGGGCTCGGGACGTATGATGGTGGCTTCCTCGGTTTGGATGATATCGACTTTGGGCGACTTGTCCATGTTCTTGCTCAGGAAATAGCTGCCCACGATGGGAAGTTCCAAGGGGTTGGGCTTCCTGACGATACAGAGATCGACTTTGCCGTCCCACAAAGAGGCTTTGGGAGAGATAGGCACATCATATCCCATCTGGTTGGAGTTGGCGAAAGAGATGAAAAAGGCTTTGGTCGTAAAGGTACGGTCAGGCAGCTGGATGGTGTATTCCTTCTCGCCAAGATGGAAATAGTTTTTGACGATATAGCGAAAATAGGTGTTGAAGCCGCGATGCGGATCTTTGGCGTAGTCGTCGGCGACTTGGGCATCATACCCCGTTCCGGAGATGCTGATGAATGGCACATCGTTCACTTCGACGGTGTCGATCTTGCACACGGCGGCACGGTTGATCAGCTCCAGAGCCTTGACAGGCTCCAAGGGGATGTTAAGGCAACGTGAGAGCCCGTTGCCGGAACCACAGGGGATCACGGCCAAGGCGATGTCGGTGCCGATGAGACGAGTGCCTACCTCGTTGATGGATCCGTCACCACCAGCTACCGCCACGATGTCGTAATGGCCCTCGATGGCTTCCTGGACCAGCACCTTGGAATGACCTGCGTATTCCGAAACCTTGATGTCGTAATCGAAACGCTTATGGTTCAGCACGCTCTCAATTTGACTCGCCAGGTTTTTCCGGTGCTTCTTGCCAGATATCGGGTTGATGATGAACCGTATCTTCTGCTTGCTCATGTAAAGCCTCTTTGTTGATATATAATTTGTTGAAGATGAATCTGTTGTTGTATTCCTGAATGCGTTCCTTCAGCTTCTTCGACAAGTCGGAGCACTGGATGCGGTCAATCAGGTTGTCGTTGAGTTGCCTGTCCCTGATGACGTTGAAGACCCCGATGGTCTGGTTCCCGTCGGACTGGACAAGGTATTGTCCATCGCTGTATTGATAGGTCTGGTTGATGTAGGCGATAAAGCTTGGATCACTCAGGGAGTCGAAGACATTCCTGCCGAAGGAGAACACCGTATCTTCGATGCCCATGGCTGAGAGGATGGAGATGTTAAGGTCGGCCTGTTGCGCAATCTCTTCGCATTTCCCTGCCGGGATCCGTGATGGCATAAAGAACGCGATGGGGATGGAATACATGCCCCAGATGTTGCTGTAGGCAGAGAGATAGTGCTCGGTGTTGGCATGATCGGCGGTGATGACAAACAAAGTACTGTCGAACCAAGGCTTCTGGGAGGCTTCCTTGAAGAAATCCCGAAGCGCACAGTCGGTATAATACACCGTCTTCTCGAAACCACTCCACAGATAGCTCTCTTCGGGCAGTTCGAAGCTCTTGGGGAGGGTATAGGGATGCTGGGAAGATAGCGTGTGTATCAGGGTGGCGAAAGGCTTGCTGAAGGTGTCGATGGTGGCGAGGCTGTACTGAAGGAAAGGACCGTCATAGATGCCGCACCTGCCATCGTAATCAGCGTCGTTGTTGTATTCGTTTCGCCCGTAATAGTAGTCGAATCCGGCTTTTTTGGCAAAAGTATCGAAACTCATGGTGCCGTTGCTACCACCATGAAACATGGAAGTGCTGTAGCCAAGTTGTTTCAGCACCTGTCCCAACCCGTCAATTCTGTTGTCGGAATAGGCGGAAGAGGAGAAGTCAACGTCCATCAGGGAAGGCAGGCCCGAAAGCAGCGAGGGCAACGCTTCGTTAGAACGGCGGCCATTGGCACGACCGTTGAAAGTCAGGCTCTGTGTAAGTAGCGAATCGGTGAACGGCGTGAGCTGAAAACGACAGTCGGGATTGTAATAGGACACCATCTCTTGGCCATAGCTCTCCAGCACCAGAAACACCAGATTGGGCAGATATCCCGGATCTTCCGTGACGAATCTATTGGATTTTAGGGAGTAGTGAATAGGAGAGAAGTCCATCTCCTCTGGCTCAAAATCATGGATCTCGCTCAAAGTATGGTTGATGGAGCTTTTCACGATGGAGAAAGGCGCGTTCAACACAATGGGCATATTCTGAGAGTCTGTGTATTTCAGAGCTGTCGCCAGGTTGACAGGCTTGCTTTGAATACCACCGCGACATGCTACCGGGGTCAACACCGAGAAGACCATCAGGGAAATCCATTGGAGGAAATACCATCGGTTGGTGATCACCTCGGTCTGTTGGACCAACTTGGTGCGCTTTCCTACTACTGCCAACACCATCACAAACAGCGCCGCCAAAACCAACATATACCAATAATCCACGGTGATCTGGCCTAACAGGGAGAACATGCTTTCATCCGAAGATCCGAAGAGCTGGGCGAGCTCGGTCGTCATGCGCTTGCCAAGGAACCTGAAATAGATCACATCAAGCATGTTGAGCGTGATGAGGACGGAGTTGACCAGGACAAACAAGACATTGATGATCTTTTGCAACACCTGGTTGTAAATGAACTTGGCGGGAAGGCAATACAGGAGGATCATCGGTATGTTGGCGTACGCGATGACCACCAGGTCGAAGCGCATCCCCACGAGAAACAGACGAAACGACTGACCAAGCGTCAAATGATGAAAGAACTCCGTATTGAACAGATAGATCAACCATCGACTGAGCGAGAAAAGCAATAGAACCATCAGCAACCTGAAGACTAACTTGGCCACTGGGTATTGGAACCATGGCGCTTTTTTCTTCTTTGTTGGATAATAGCTCATTTTAAATTCAATTCTTTGTCTAAATGCAAAGATATACATATTTTGTATATTTGCATCAAAATTTGTGTTTCCTATGAAAAGATTTGCTGCTTTTTTGACTGCTATATTATTGGCAACCAACGTTTTCGCACAAGATAGTTTCCCTCAGTATCCGTCACCTCTCGACATCCCCATTTATCTGAGTGCCACCTTCGCCGAGCTGCGAAGCAATAGTTTCCATGCGGGTGTGGACATCAAGACGCAGGGGGTGGAAGGCAAGAAGGTGTATGCTGTGGCGGATGGCTACATCAGCCGCATCGGCGTGTCGCCTTACGGCTATGGCAACGTGCTTTACATCACCCATAACGACGGCTACACCTCCGTCTATGCGCACCTGCAGCGTTTCAACAAGGCCATCACCAAATATGTGACAGATTACCAATATCGGAACAAAACCTTCTCAGCCAGCATCTATCTCTCGAAGGAGACCTTCCCGATCAAAGCGGGCGACTATCTTGGCCTTACTGGCAACTCAGGCAGCTCTGGAGGTCCGCATCTGCACTACGAAATCCGTCACACCAAGAGCGAGAAACCTGTCAACCCATTGTATTTCGGCTTGAAGGTCGCCGATGACGTCAGGCCGAACATCAAAGGCATCTCTGTGTATCCCGTTGGTGATGAATCGACGGTGGAGAGGGACGATAAGCCCATGTATTACAATGTGGAAGGGAAGAAGACCAACTATGTCCTAAAAGGCAATGCCATCGTTCACGCCAACGGCAACATCGCTTTCGGCATCAACACCGACGATCAGGTGGGCTCATCGCCAAACAAGAACGGACCTTATACTTATGAATTGTATCTTGATGACAAGCAATGCTTTAAGTTCGAATGCGACAGCTTCTCCTACAGCGAGCCAAAGTACATCAACAGCCTGATCGATTACAAACGTTATAAGGAAAAAGGGA
Source organism: uncultured Bacteroidia bacterium (assembly GCA_902800965.1). Classification (GTDB taxonomy): domain Bacteria; phylum Bacteroidota; class Bacteroidia; order Bacteroidales; family F082; genus Limimorpha. Next base: position 117,025 of record CADCGK010000004.1, read on the forward strand.
ACCGTTATGTGCGCACCGAGGTGGATCCATACAACAGGCTTTCCATGTACGTGCTCAAGAACGGCGTCGCCCATGTGGAGGAAGGCGATACGGTGGCGGTCCGTTTCGAAATTACCGACTACGCAGGCAATGTGTCCACTGCCCGATTCAATTTGGTGGGAACGGAACCCGTTGTTGTTGAAAAAGAACCCATCATGCGAAGCCAGTATTTCGTGAAAGCCGACGGCAGCGCCAACAGTAAGATTGCCATTGACAACTTCCAGGTAGAACTCGAGAAGAACACTTTGTTCAAAGACAGCTGGATGCAGACGGGGGCTACCGATCCAAAGGGCTGTTGCTCGCGCTGCTACCGTTTTGGATACGATACCCAAGCTGTGTTCAAGACATTCAAAGTCCGCATCAAACCAGATGACAAATGGGCTGGAAACTCCAAAATGTACATTGCCTATTTCGATGGCGAAGGCAAGATCTCATCCCTTGGAGGCAAGGTTGCTAGCGATGGTTACGTAGAGACTTCGACACGTTCTTTGGGCCAATACGCCATCAAAATCGATTCCATAGCTCCAGTTGTTAAAATCCTGAATTTTAAAGAAAACGATACGATTACATCAAGTAATACTTTGAAGATAAAGATTACGGATGACATGACAGGCATCGACGACTACAACGTCTATCTGAACGATGCTTGGGTGTTGGGTAAATACGATGCCAAGAACGACCTGTTTTATTATGAGGTGGACTCGCACATGAAAGCCGGAAAGAATGCCGTCAAGGTGGTGGTCAAGGATGCTGTCGGCAACAAGACTACCAAGAAGGTCAACGTGTATCGTAAATAAATTTATTTGATTTGTTTTCAACAGTCTGCGCTTTCGGAGTTCGAAAGCCTTACATTTGTTGAAATTTTTCAAATAAATTCATTTAATGAATCCTATTAATCCATGTAAGACGCTGTCTGCCGCAGCGTATTATGACCTAATTGTCAAGGGTGGAGAATCCGGCTTGGAAGCAGCCTATTACCTGTTGACAAAACGTCTGAACAGGGCGTTGAAAGGCATGTTCGAGCTGTACGGGTTCGGGTTGAGTGACGATTTCAAAGACAGTATCGATGACTTTTTCCTGTACCTGTACGAAGGAAACGGGACGGAGGTACGGAAGCCTTTTGCCATGCTGGAGAGTATCCGCAACAAAAATGCTTTCTTTGCCTGGATCTTGGGGACCTATCGGAGATTCTTGTTGAACAAAGCCAAGGAGGAAGTCAAACGAAAGGAGTTGTTGGAGCATGCCCGAGTGTTCACGAGAACCGATCCAGAGCAGTATTCGGAGGAAGTCCTGATTGCATTATTGGCTGCCGCTATCGCGTATGCCGACCAACAGTTCACCCTTCGTAACCGGTTCATCCTCTATCGGATGTTGCTTTCCTATTTGGATCACAGCCGCGCCATCCCGCAACATGCCATGGCGCATGCCTTAAACATGCATCCTGTGACTTACAGGGTTTGCAACAAACGGCTCAAGGACCGGCTTTCCGAGTTCATTTTGATGCAAGAGGCAGGGGAGACTTTGAAGTTGGATTCGGCGCATCAGCTCATGTGCGAACGTATCACGGAAAGCTTCAACCGACTCTACGGATTGCTATTGGAGTACTATGAAGAGACGTTAGTATTGCTTCCTTCGGCACTTGAGATTCAATCGTTGCGGCTGAAATCCATCCGGAGCGAAGGCCAGATGATGCATGAAGCGTACTATTACGGACGCGTTCAGTCCATCGATGTCAGGCATCTTTACGATGCGTTGAAATCATATTCCACCTCTTGAAGGAATAGGCCATGAGCTGGCACGGATTCCCCAGCGTAACAGCGGTCTTTGCGCTCGACGATGGCACTGAATTCTTCCAAGCTCATCTTGCCTTTGCCCACCTCCAGCAAAGTGCCGACGATGGCCCGGACCATGTTGCGCAGGAAACGGTCGGCCTTGATGCGGAACACCAACAGTCCGTCCTGTTCCAGCCATTGTGCCTCCATGACCTTGCAGTTGTTGGTCTTCACCTGGGTGTGCAACTTGCTGAAGCTGGTAAAGTCGGTGTAGTTGAACAACAATTTGGCTGCCTGCTGCATCTTGTCAATATCGAGCTTGCCGTAAAGGTAATAGGCGTCGTTCTGGTGAAAAGGGTTCTTTGTTTGGGTGATCTGGTAATGGTAGGTGCGCGAACGTGCGTCGAAACGGGCATGTAGCTCAGGATCCACCTCCCAGATGCGGAAGATCACGATGTCGGCAGGCAGGAACATGTTCAGCCGGTAGGCGAGGTCTTGTCCATTCTCAATCTCTCCATCGAAGTCGAAATGGGCGTAATAGCTGCGCGCATGGACGCCCGTGTCGGTTCGGCCACAGCCCGTCACGCTGATAGGCTGTCCGAGCTTGAGGCTAAGACAGCGTTCCAGCTCGGCCTGCACGCTCGGCGACTGAGGCTGGACCTGCCATCCACAGTAGTTGGCTCCGTTATAGGCTAGATGGATAAAATACCGTTTCATGTCCGCAAAATTACAAAATCCATTATCTTTGCCAACAAAATACGCAACATGAGAACGAGTTTTTTCTCCGACGACACTATCTGCGCCGTTGCCACTGCCCCGGGAATGGCGGCTATAGCCGTGGTAAGACTATCGGGTCCAACGGCACACGAGATGGCCTGCCAAGTGTTTTATCAGCATGGCAAGCCGTTTCCGTTGGATAAGATCAAGGGCTATCAATCGTTTTACGGCAACATCGTCGATCCATCAGGTAACCATGATGTTTTGGACGAGGTCGTGGTGACTTTCTTCAAGGCGCCACACTCCTTCACTGGTGAAGATTCCGTGGAAATCAGCGTACATGGCTCAGTTTATGTGCAGCAGAAGCTGTTGGAGTTGCTCATCGGACAAGGGGCGAGGATGGCCATGCCAGGTGAGTTTACGCGCAGGGCGTTCGTCAACAGGAAATTCGACTTGGCGCAAGCCGAGGCAGTGGCCGATCTCATCGCGTCGCAAAACGAAGCGTCACACCGAGTGGCCATGAACCAGCTGAAAGGCGGCTTCTCGAAAGCGTTACAGGTGTTGCGCTCCAAGCTGTTGGAGATCACTTCGCTCATTGAGCTGGAGCTGGATTTTTCCGAAGAAGACGTGGAGTTTGCCGACCGCACCCAGCTGCGATCGCTGTTGGATGAGACCCAGACGCATGTCAAGAAGTTGATGGATTCCTTCCGTCTCGGCAATGCCATCAAGAACGGCATCCCCGTTGCCATTGTGGGGGAAACCAACACGGGCAAATCCACTTTGCTGAACGCCTTGCTGGGCGAGGACCGTGCCATCGTTTCGGACATCGCCGGTACCACCCGCGACACCATCGAGGAGGTGATGAACCTGAATGGCACCATGTTCCGTTTCATCGACACTGCCGGCATCCGCGAAACAGAGGAAACCATTGAGAAGATCGGCATCGAGCGCACCTTCAGGAAGATCAGCGAAGCCGACATCGTGTTAGGCTTGATCGATATGACGCAGAGCCTTCAAGCCATCAAGGAATCCGCTGAATTCATCTTGAATAAGATCGACACGGCGCAACAGACACTTGTGCTGCTCTTAAACAAATCGGATCTTTGTCCCACGGCATCCGCAGAATGCGTCGATCTCTTGAAAAGCACCGCCTGCGAGATCATTGGTCAGAACGAGGGGCACGTCTATATCCAGACCCTTTCCGCCAAAACCGGCAATGGCTTGGATCAGCTGCAAAAGACGCTGAGTGAGATCCAGCAGGCCATGAACGCCAACCACGATGCCGTCTTGGTGACCAACCTCAGGCATTACGAGGCATTGAAACACGCATCGGAGAGCCTCCATGCTGTAAGTAAAGGCTTAGAAGATGGAATTCCTACTGATTTAGTGGCTCAAGACTTACGCGAGGCCTTGTATTATCTTGGATCTATCACAGGAGAGATCACCACTGAGGAGGTCTTAGGATCTATTTTCGGGCGCTTTTGCATCGGGAAATGACGTCAATCGTCCCCTTTTTGGTCACCTTCTTAATGGAAAAGAAAAATCCTTTTAAAATCCATTATTTATATCTATCTTTGCCCTCAATAACACGTTGTCCTCACTTTAATGCGAAGGCGACCCTAAAACGAATAGAGAGTCAGAGATACAAATAGTTGAATATTATTAGAAAGATAGAGTTAGAGGACAAGATGGCTTTTCAATATACATCATATTTGTACGACGTCAAGGATTTTCCTCAATCCTGCAAGAATGGAATTGGCCATAATCACAAACACGATTCGGTCATAAACGCTTATTTGTGCAGGTCTTGGAGGATAATAAGGGTCGGTGACCATCTTGGACCGGTCAAAATATTCCCCGATGCCTAACCAAGTATCAATACCTGTTTTCCTTTGCTCTTTGTCTTCATCCGACCAGATGTCATTCTTTTCAATGTGATGTTTGAACATTGCCTTGAAATAAGCATACAATTGATGTAGATCGTCTTTGGTGAAAGGCTTTATTTCGGGTTCGCATAATGCGGAATAAAGTGAGGACGTAACAGCAATTACTCCTGGAAGATTGCGGGCCATTTCTGATTCGTATTTGGCCAATTTTGATTTGTCCATGATTTTTGATTTATTTCTGCAAAAATACAAAAATTCCGTGGCAAAACTAATAATTTTAAAAAAGTTTTGTATTTTTGCCACGGAAAAACAAAGACAAAAATGGACAAATCAATCATCGGGAGAAACCTGAAAGCCTTGCGCGAGGCCAACGGCTACACCCAGGAGAAAGTTTCGGAATATTTGGGTATTGGGCGTTCCGCATATGCCAATTATGAGGCGGGCGAACGCGAAACACCACTAGAGGTGCTGCAAAAAGCGGCGGACTTGTTCGGCTGCGAATTGTCGCTCCTTTTTGAGGAAGACGAAACGGCAGTCCGCATTATGCTGGTGTGTGCTTTCCGAGCCGATGATTTAAGTATGAAAGATATGCGAGAAGTGGCCGCTTTCAAGAGCGTTGTGTTGAATTATCTGAAGATGGAAAGGTTATTGGGAAAATGAAAAAGCTAAACCTTGAAACGGCCGAAATCCTAGCAGGAAAGATGCGAAGCGAGTTGCTGCGTGTATCGGATAGCGAACCCCTGAACATGAAGACCGTGCTCCGTCAATTGAATGTGATGACGCTCTATCGTCCGTTGTCGGACAAACTGTTTGGATTGTCTTTGTTGACTCCAGACAAGAAGCATCGTTTTATGTTGGTGAACAGTGATTCGAGACGAGGGAGGCAACATTTTACGATTGCCCATGAATTGTTCCATCTCTATTATGATGATAATCCCAAGGCGCATTTCTGTGGGTTCGCGGCCGACACTGACCCAACGGAACGTTCCGCCAATTTGTTTGCATCGGCTTTGCTCATGCCCAAGGAAGGGCTTTTGCAAAACATCACTTCGGATGAAATCGTAAGCAAGGAAGTCGGTATCGATACCTTACTCCGTTTGGAGCATCTTTATGGTGTTTCACACATGACTCTTGTGCTACGTCTTAAGGAATTGCGCATCATCAGCCCGGCCTATTCCGAAAAGATACTTTCATGTTCCATTACCCATGAGGCAGCCATGCGAGGCTATGACGCCGATCTTTATACCCCTGGAAACGAAGGCATGGTCATCGGTGATTTTGGCTCCAAGGCTCGCAAGTTGTTTGACGAGGAACGTATTTCTGAAGGACATTACCTTGAACTGCTCAACCTTATTGGTTATGGAGAAAGTCAAAATCGTACTGGATGCTGATGTGATGCTCCATTTCGCCAAGGCGGGACGTCTGAGCATGCTTCCCGAAATACTGCCGGAATATGAGCATGTGGTTTTGAGTACGGTATTTGATGAGATCGGATCCATTCAAAACCAGGTGGATAATCAAATCATGTTTCTAAAGAACATTTCAAAGGAGACATTCAATCCGACAGGGGAGATGCTAGTCGAGTATGCCAGGCTTTTGCAGACTTTTGGCAAAGGCGAGAGTGCGTGCATGGCTTATTGCCGCTTTACCCATAATGTTATCGGTAGCAGCAATTTGAAAGACATCAAGGAATACTGCAAGAAACAGCAAATCACTTATCTGACTACAATGGATTTCCTTTATTATGCGATGAAGCGAGGAAAGATGTCGGTTGAAGAATGCGAGCGGTTTGTCAATGATGTGGTGGCGAAAGGAAGCAAGTTGCCAGCGGTAGATTTTGAGAAGTATTTGCCTAATGCACTGATTTAAAGTCTCGCAAGAGGCTTTTTTTACCACAGATAGTGCCTCATGAATACCTTGAGAAAGGAAAAAATTATTGTTATGTATCACGCCCAAATCAGCAATCCGCTGCAAATAATCAACCCGGAAACCAGCAGGTCAATCAGGCAGAAGCCCATGATGTCCTTGGCGTTGAGTTTGGCGATGGCCAAAGCCGGTAGCGCCCAGAAGGGCTGGATCAGGTTGGTCCAGGCGTCGCCCCAGGAGATGGCCATGCCCGTCAGTCCGGGTTCCACGCCCATGGCGGCACCTGCTGTGAACATGATGGGCGCCTGGATGGCCCAGTGACCGCCGCCAGAGGGGACGAACATGTTCAGGATAGCGGCACAGAAGAAGGTCAGCAGGGGATAGGTCTTCGGCGTAGAGATGGAGATGCAGGCATCGCTGATGATGGTGCCCAGGCAAAGCCCACTCTCACCAACACCCGTGATGATACCCATGATGCCAGCATAGAAGGGAAACTGCAACAGGATGCCGGCCGCTCCAGTGGCTGCCTTTCCGAAAGCGTGGACGTAGGCGAGGGGCGTCTTGTGCAGGAGCAGACCGACGAAGAGGAAGAGCATGATCACCGCTCCAAGATCAAAGGAACCACCTTTGAAGAACAATTTGATGACCAGATAGGAGAGACCCAGCAAGGCGATGATCCAGGATAGGATAGGGCTGTTTTCCATCTTCTCCGCTGGAGTCTTTGAAACGGTTTTGGCAGGCTCTGGATCTTCGGCAAGCAAGGCGGGTTCCACGCAAACCACATGCTCGCCTTTGGGATGCATCAGTGCGTTGACCAACACCAAAGCTACGATGGTGATAGCCACCATGACTAGGTTATAAGGATTCAAGACGGTCTCGGTGATCGGAACGGGATTCTCGACGGCGCCACGGGTGATCTCTTTCAGTCCAGCGCCTGGGGTGGCCATCGTCAAGGGGATGGAGCCTGACAGGCCAGCATGCCACACCACGAAGCCGCTGTAGGCAGAGGCAATCAGCAGACGGTAATCGACGCCTTTCAGTTTGCGGGCGATCTCCTTGGCGAAGATGACACCGACGATGAGACCAAAGCCCCAGTTAAGCCAGCAGGCGATGGCAGAGATCAAGGTCACCAAGGCGATGGAGCCGGCAGGCGTCTTGGGCTTCGAAGCCAGTCTCCCGATACCTCTCTTGATGACTGGTGCCGCTGCGAGGGCTGAGCCGCACACCAGCACCAGGGCCATCTGCATGGCGAAAGCCAGCAGTGACCATACGCCGTTGCCCCAGTTGTTGATGACTTCAAGGGGCGTTTGATGGCACACCGGGATGGCAATGACGATAGCCACCAGGGTCAGGATAATGGCAAAGATGAAAGGCTCGGGAAGGTATTTTTGGACTAACTTGACGCAGCCGCGGATGATTTTCTGGAACATTTTAAAACGATTTATTTCTTGTTATTTATCTGTGAGCGCACCGCTCGAACACTATGGCCAACAATACGCCAAAATGGTTGCAAATGTAACAAAAAAAAGGAGTTACGTGCATGTAACTCCTTGATTTTCGTTGTCGGGGCAAAAGGATTCGAACCTTCGACCCCCTGCTCCCAAAGCAGGTGCGCTAGCCGGACTGCGCCATACCCCGAAAAAAAAGACGACTCAACATCGTCTTTCTTCCTGCGGAGAAGGGGGGATTCGAACCCCCGGTACCCCTTGCGGGATACGACAGTTTAGCAAACTGTTGGTTTCAGCCACTCACCCACCTCTCCGTGGTGCGAATTGCGGATGCAAAGATAGGCCTTTTTTGATTAACTGCAATCTTTTTTTTGAATTTCTTCGAAAGATTTTATCAAAGCATTGAAAATCAGTTATCAAGCTCATCGTCAAACAGCTGAAGCTGGTTCTCGGTAAGATAGAGTTCAGCCGGCACCTCGTACTCGTAGTTGCTGATGAAACGCGAGATGCTGCGCTTGATCAGCTTGATAGGCGTGGTGCGTCGGGCCTTGCAGTAGTTCTTCAGCGACCTGTACTGCCCATTGGACAGCTTGAAGGTCACCGCGTGATACTGGTAGCTTTTCCGCGACCGTTTGTTCTTTTTAGCTTTCATTGTAGTATGTCTTTGCAACTGAGTATCAATTGTGCGAACCTCTCAGCCTCAGCCTCCGACTTGCCCTCGGAATAGATGCGGATGATAGGTTCGGTGTTCGACTTGCGAAGATGCACCCAACCTTCCTCGAAGTCGATCTTCACACCGTCGATGGTGGTGACTTGCTCATTCTTGAACTTCTCGGCGAACTTGGCCAAGATGCCGTCCACATCCATGTCGGGAGTGAGTTGGATCTTGTTTTTCGACATGAAATAAGGAGGATAAGTCTTCTTCAGCTCGGAGCACTTGATGCGTTTCTCGGCCAACTGGGTGAGGAACAGGGCGGTACCGACCAGTGCGTCGCGGCCATAGTGGATGGCGGGATAGATGACGCCGCCGTTGCCTTCGCCACCGATCACGGCCCCCACTTCCTTCATCTTCTCCACCACGTTGACTTCGCCCACTGCAGCGGCAAAGTACTCCTGTCCGTAGGAACGGGTCACGTCGCGCAAGGCACGGGTGGAGGAGAGGTTCGACACCGTCGGGCCAGGGGTATGCTTCAGCACGAAGTCGGCCACCGAGACCAAAGTGTACTCCTCGCCGAAAAGCTCGCCGTCTTCCTTGACGAAGACCAGACGATCGACATCGGGATCGACCACTACGCCGAAGTCGCAGCCTTGCTCCTTGACGTAACGGCAGATGTCGGTGAGGTTCTGCGCCAAAGGCTCCGGCGTATGGGCAAAGTTGCCGGTGGGCTCACAGTTCAGCTCCAAGATGTTGTCCACGCCCAAGGCACGAAGCATCTTCGGGATGGCGATGCCACCCGTGGAGTTCACCGCATCGACAGCGACCTTGAAATGGGCGGCTTTGATGACTTCACGGTTCACCAAGGGCAGCTGGCAGACCATCTCGACGTGCTTGTCAATCCAGCCATCTTCCTGTTGGTAGCTTCCAATCTTGTCGATCGGCACAAATTCAAACTCATCGCGGGCAGCCACATCGAGCAGCCAAGCTCCTTCTGCGGCGGAGATGAATTCACCTTTCTCGTTCAACAGCTTCAAGGCATTCCATTGCGCCGGGTTATGGCTTGCCGTGAGGATGATGCCTGCATCGGCCTTCAAGCCTGTGACCGCGATCTCGGTGGTCGGGGTGGTGCTCAAACCGATGTCGAGCACATCGGCACCCATGGCCTGTAGTGTGCCGCAAACAACTTGATTGACAAAGAAGCCTGACATACGGGCATCGCGACCCACTACGATACGTGGACGCTCGATACCTTTATGCTGTACGAATTTTACAAAAGCTGCGGTGAATTTCACCATGTCGATGGGGGTGAGGTTGTCGCCTGGAACACCGCCGATAGTACCGCGGATGCCCGAAATGGATTTGATCAGTGTCATATACTAAAAGTGTTATTGTTTCGTTTTAAGCTGAAAATGAATTGCAAATTTATTATTTTTGTAAACAAAAAACAAATTATGAATAAAATCCTGCTTTCGCTGATACTTTTTCTATTTGCTGTAAACGGCATAGCCCAAGATCATAACCGTACCGACGACAAAGGCCGCCGTCAAGGCCTTTGGATGGATTTTTATCCCAACGGACAGAAACGCTATGAAGGCACTTTCAAGAACGACAAATGCCAAGGCGAGTTCAAGTATTATGACGAGCAAGGCCGCCTGAAGGCCACCAACACCTTCGACAAGTCGGGAGAGAAGGCGCTCAACAAGACATACGACTCTAATGGCACGATGGTCGCTACTGGCTATTACCTGAACCAGAAAAAGGATGGAGAATGGCGCTATTTCTCGAAAGAGAACGGGAAGATGATCCTTGTGGAGGACAACAAAGACGGCAAGGTCAATGGCCGTTCATTGGTCTATTATGAAACTGGCACACTGATGATGGAGCGCCAATTCGTTGACGGCTTGCAGGAAGGCCATACCAAGATTTATTATCCTTCGGGAGCTTTGAAAGAGGAGGGCGATTACCTCCACGGCAAGAAAACAGGCATCTGGAAAGCCTACAACGAAGACGGCGATGAAATCAGTAGTGAGAACTTCAGCGCTCCAACACTAAACGGTTTTGATTAATCAGGACAAGACTTCACATAGTCTTCCATATTTGGCCGACCGTGCAATTGAGCGCATTTATAATAATAGCACGACATGTCATAGTCGTTCTTTAAGAAATAGATCATTCCAAGATTGAATTCAGCATCCGCATAATTCGGTTTGACTTCCAAAGCCTTCTCGAAATCCACGATAGCTTCATCGTACATCGCTCTGTTGAATTTTGAGCATCCACGATAATAATATGCTTCGTAGTTGTTCTTGTCATATTTGATGGCAATGGAGAATTGCTCTTCCGCCTCGGCGAAACGGTTTGAGTTATACATCAAATTAACGCCCTTGTCGTAGGCAATACGGGCTTTCTCCACGTTGTTACCACAACTCGACAATAATACTACAAATGCGAACAGGGTGATGGCTCTCAGCTTTTTCATTTCAGATCATTCTAAATTCAGTCGGCAAAGGTACGAATAATTTCGGAAACTTCCTGAACAATCTCCTTCAACTTGTCTTCGCTCTTGGCTTCTGCCAAGAAGCGGAGATATGGCTCTGTGTTGGAAGGACGGATGTTGAACCACCAGTCGGAATAATCGAGACGGTAGCCGTCAAAGTCGAGGAAGCGCTCGGGTTGTTGGATGTTGGCGTAATGGTCGCGCACGGCATCCATGGCCTCTTGTTTCCTGTTCAGCTTGAAGTTGATCTCTCCGGAATTGTAATAAGGCGAGATCTCCTTGATGATGGAACTCATGGTACGGCCCTGGCTCTTGAACTCGGCAAGCAGGCGAAGCACGATAGAAGCCGCAAGCAAGGCGGAATCGGAATAATAAAAGTTGCGGAAATAGTAATGTCCAGCCAGTTCGCCGCCATAAACGCCGTCTAGCTCACGTAGTTTCAAGGCGGCGTATGCTCTCCCGACACGCCATGTCTCGACTTTGGCATGGTAGCAGTCGAGGTATTCCTGTATGGCGCGAGAGCTGCGGATGTCTTGCAACACGATGCCCTTTTCATGTCTTTCCCCAAGGAAATAGTTGCCCAGGAAGGCGATGATCAGGTCGGGTGAGATGAAGTTGCCCAGTTCGTCGATAAAGGTGATGCGGTCGGCGTCGCCGTCGAACAGCAGGCCGATGTCACAATGCTTTTCCTTTACCAAAGCCTTGATCTGCTCCTGGCTAGCGGCTTCCAGCGGATTGGGCTCGTGGTTGGGGAAGTTGCCGTCCAAGGTGTCGTTGATATAATGGGCTTGGCCGATCAGTTGATGGACAAACAGCGAGGACATTCCGTTGCTGCAGTCCACGCCGATGTTGAGGTTGTCATGGCCGCCTACATAACCCTGTTGGAACTTTAAGTAATCTTCCTTGACTTCTTTGTGACGGATCACGCCTTTTTTAGCCACTGGGACGCAGGCTTCGTTGCTTTCCACGAAAGCTTCAAGCCGGTTCAACCCCGTGTCATAACCCACAGGAAGGGCGTTGGTCTTCGAGATCTTCAGCCCATTGTGATGCTTGGGATTATGAGACGCAGTGATCATGACAGAGGCGTCATAGCCATATTTTGCAGTGCTCCAATAGACCATCGGAGTGGTGGAGAGGCCAATCTCATCCACATCCACGCCACTATCCGTGATGCCTCTTGTAAGATGATCAAACAAGGTATCAGATGACAGCCGCATGTCGCGTCCCACTAATACTGTTTTCACATCCAGTATCCTATGTAGGAAATATCCAATTCGATAGGCGATCTCTTCGTTGAGGTCGGTTCCCCATTCGCCTCTGATGTCGTATGCTTTGAATGCTTTCATATCTTTATTATCTTTTATCTTTTATCTTTTATCTTTTATCTCTTATCTTTTATCTCTTATCTTTTATCTCTTATCTTTTATCTCTTATCTATTATTATTCAGCGCTCTCTGGTAGCGTTGGGCGTTTTTGTTGTGCTCCGCCAAAGTCTTGGCGAAGTTATGGTATCCGGAGAAGTCGTCTTTGGCGCAGAAATAGTAATAACTGTGTTTTTCAGGATTCAAGACGGCGTCGATCGATGCCAGCGAAGGGATGCAGATAGGTCCGGGAGGCAGTCCGGGATATTTGTAGGTGTTATAGGGTGACTCCACTTCCTTGTGCACGTTGAGCACCCGTTTCAATTCAAAGTCGCCCACGGCGAACACCAAGGTGGGGTCTGCTTGGAGCAGCCATCCTCCTTTGAGGCGGTTGAGATAGACTCCGGCAATCCTCGCCATCTCGTCGGTCTTGTTCGTCTCCTTGTCCACGATGGAGGCAAGAATGCTGACTTGCAAGGGAGTGAGTCCGACGGCTTTGGCTTTGGCCTTTCGATCTTCGTTCCAGAACTTGTCGTATTCGTTTTTCATCTTCTCCACAAACTTCTCCGCATCGGTATTCCAATAGAACTCGTAGGTGTTGGGAAGGAACAGGGCAGGGATGGTCCGCTCATTGAATCCCAGTTGCTGAAGCACTTCGCGATCTCCCAAGTATCTTGCGATCTCAGCGGAATCCGCTTCGATTTGGCGACCCACACGACCGGCAAGCATCTTGATGTCGCGCATGTTGTTGAACTTGACCTGCACAGGCGTTTGGAGTCCACCGCGGAGCATGTTACACAACTGGTAGTTACTCATGCCGTCCTTCAGCACATAACGGCCAGGGTTGACATGGTTGGGGCAGCCCTTTTTGCTGCTGACCCATTCGAAGCTTTTTTTGTTATAAATCAAATCATGGGCATACAAAGAATCCTTGACTTGGTTGAAATCGGCTCCTGTTGGGATATATAGAGAGTAGTCTTTCTTGTCAGGTGTCATGACATTAGAGTGCATGATCCAGCTGTAGAGCCAATAACCTGCCAAAATGGCAATCAAGATCAAAATAGCGAAAACTATGAGAAGTATATTCCTCTTTCGTTTCCTTTGTTGTTCATATTTTCTAACTTTCTTTTTCATGAGCTATGATTTGATAGAAGCACACATCGATATAACCATTCGGGGTCCTGAGCCAGTCTTTTCTGCGCCCACCCATGCTGAATCCAAGCTTCTCGAACAACCTGTGGCTTGCGTCGTTCAAGTCATCGATAAGGCAATAGACCTGGTGTGCCATGACATTCTGAAACAGGTAGTCAAGGCACAACTTGATGGCATCGTGGGCATAGCCGTTTCCGCGGCAAGTCTTGTCGATCAGCACGCCCAAGGCAACACGGCCGTGGATGGGGTTGTAGTCGTACAAGTCGATACAGCCGACAGGTTTCTCGCGGCCCTCCACATCGATCATCAAGCGGAGCTGACGGTTGGCAACCAAATCGCTGTTGCCCAGCAGGAATTGCTCGATCTGAAACAGGGAAAGCGGCGCGCTGGTCTCACTGACTCGCCAAAGGTCGCGATCGTTCTCCCAATCATAGATCTGTCGGGCATCTTCAGGCTCTGCCGGACGCAGGGAAAGAATGTCGTTTGAGATGAACATCATGGCATGTAATTTGATAAATCTTCAACGCATTTTTTTCTTGACAAAAATACACTTTTCGATGCAATAAAGTCAAAAAAAATGCATTAATGAATAAGACCAAAGACAATTAGAATAAAAAACCAATAGAATAGAATTTTGAAAATGCTGGTTAAGAATTATTTTTCGGCCACGGTAAAGGTGGCCATGACTGTTGTGGCCTTGTTTGGCATGGCAGCCTGCGCTAATGTTTCGGAAAACAAAGAAACTGCGCAACAAGTTCCAATGACTGAAGTTGAACAGGTTCAGGCTACTCCGCAGATACAAAGGACGGCTTTCCTGCCTACCGAGAACACCCCTGATTTTGTAGATGCTGCCGAAGCCAGCGTCAATGCTGTAGTCCATATCAAGACCACCATCATAAGGAAGAGTGCCACTTACAACGACTTCTTCGGAGCGTTCTTGGAGCACCTATACGGCATTCCGGGCCAGATGCAGAACAACACCATGGTCGCTTACGGATCAGGAGTGGTGCTGTCGCCCGACGGCTATATCGTGACCAACAACCACGTGGTGGAAGGTGCCGACGAGGTGGAAGTCACCTTTAATAATAAAGTGGTCCGCAAGGCAACCATCGTGGGAACCGATCCCACTGCTGACTTGGCCTTGATCAAGGTGGACGGCTCCGATTTCGACTATCTGGTGTTCGGCGACTCCGATAAGGTGAAAGTGGGAGAGTGGGTCCTTGCCGTTGGCAACCCCTTTAACCTGACTTCCACGGTGACGGCAGGCATCGTCAGTGCCAAGGCGCGCAATATCGGTATCCTCGGTGAAGGCAGCAGTGTGGAGTCGTTCATCCAGACCGATGCAGCCGTCAACAGAGGCAACAGTGGCGGCGCCCTTGTCAACACCAGGGGAGAGCTGATCGGCATCAATGCGGCCATCGCATCGCATACTGGTTCCTACGAGGGCTATTCCTTTGCCATCCCATCCAACATCGTCCGCAAGGTCGTTGACGACTTGCTGATGTACGGCGAGACCCAACGTGCCTATATCGGCGTCATCCCGAAAGAGATGGATGCTGAACTGGCCGACAAGGCTGGCATGAGCGAGATCAAAGGCGTGTATGTCGAGAACCTCATGGAAGACGGCGCTGCCAAAAAGGCCGGCATCGAGCCTGGCGACGTCATCCTCCAAGTGAATGGCAACGACGTGAACACCACCACCCAGTTGATGGAGATCGTGCGTCAATACCGTCCCGGCGACGAAGTCGATGTGAAAGTGTCGCATAACGGCAGAGAGCGCATCTACACCCTCGGGCTCCTGAATGAATCGGGTTCCACCGAGGTGGTGAAGAAAGGCGAGAGCTTCTACAATGCCGATCTGGGCATCGTGTTGCAACCCGCCAGCAAACAGGAGATGAAGAGCCTCCGTATCAACAACGGTCTCAAGATCGTGGAGATCCGTCAAGGGGCATTCAACGGTGCCGGCGTGGAAGGCTTCATCATCACTAAAGTCAACGGCAAGGCCGTCAATACGAAGAATGATCTTGAAACAGCATTGGCTGCAGGCCGTTCACGCAAGACCTATATCGAGGGCGTGTATCCGAATGGCATGAGGATGACGTTTGAGTACTACAATTAATTAAAACAACAAAAACAACCTAAACAACTTAATACAACCAAAAGAAGATTATGAAACAACTTAAGATCACAAAATCCATCACCAATCGTGATGCCGGCACGCTCGAGAAGTACTTGCAGGACATCGCGAAGGAGAGCCTGATCACCGCTGAGGAGGAGGTGGAGTTGGCGCAACGCATCAAGGCGGGCGACCAACAGGCCCTTGACCGTTTGGTCAGGGCGAACCTCCGCTTCGTGGTCTCCGTGGCCAAGCAATACCAGAACCAAGGACTGTCGCTTCAGGACTTGATCAACGAAGGCAACGTCGGCTTGATCAAAGCCGCCCAGCGTTTCGACGAGACCCGAGGCTTCAAGTTCATCTCTTACGCCGTTTGGTGGATCCGTCAGTCGATCCTTCAGGCGGTGGCTGAACAAGCCCGTATCATCAGGCTGCCGCTCAACCAGGTGGGTGCCGTCAGCAAGCTCAAGAAGACTGCCGCCATGTTGGAGCAGGAGTACCATCGCAAGCCCTCCACGGAGGAGCTGGCCAAGGAACTTGACCTTCCGGAATCCAAGGTGCAGAGCCTCATGGGCATGAACATGCACCAGATCTCCACCGACGCTCCTCTGGATGACGACGACGAAGGCAACTTCCTTGATGTATATGTCGATCAGGACTCTACCGCCACGGATGAAGCCGTGGAAAACGAATCCGACAACAACGCCATCAAGAGGTCGCTGAGCGCTTTGAACGACAAAGAACGCCAAGTCATCAACATGTACTACGGCATTGGCGTCAGCAGGGAGTACTCGTTGGACGAAATCGCCCTGACGATGGGCATCTCACGCGAGCGCACCCGTCAGATCCGCGACCGTGCCTTGAAACGGCTTAAAAGCAGCACAAATTCCGCTTTGTACCAGATGTATTTGAATCAATAAAAGTTTTATCTTTGCGGTGATAATCATGAAAATCACCTAAAACTTTTATTATGAAGAAATACGAATTGATCAGCTTGCCTTACGCAGCTGATGCCTTGGAGCCTGTGATCAGCAAAGAGACCATAGGTTTCCATCATGGCAAGCACCTGCAAGCCTACGTAAACAACCTTAATGCTGCCATCGAAGGCACCCCTTACGAGGAGATGCCTTTGGAGGAAATTGTGAAGACCAGCGAGGGTGGTGTGTTCAACAACGCCGGTCAGATCCTGAACCACAACCTGTATTTTACCCAGTTCCGTGCACCGAGAGCCGACAACAAACCTGTTGGTAAGATCGCCGCAGCCATCGACGCGCAGTTCGGCTCGTTCGAAGCCTTCAAGGAAGATTTTGCCAAGAAAGGCGCCACCTTGTTTGGCTCTGGATGGGTATGGCTTTCCGCCGACAAAGACGGGAAACTGGTCATCACCCAGGAGACCAACGCCGGCAACCCCGTCCAGCGCGGATTGAAGCCCTTGCTGACATTTGACGTTTGGGAACACGCCTATTATCTTGATTACCAAAACCGTCGTCCTGATCATCTCGCCGCCTTGTGGCAGATCATCGACTGGGATGCCGTCAACGGGAGGATGTAACTCGTCGGGGTATAGCAAATAATTGTTAGAAAATTTTTTAATTCATGGAATCTTTTCTATCTTTGCCCCAACGAATCTAATGTCACATTTAAACTCAACATTATGGATAATTACGAAAGCTCGTTAAAATTATGGAATGAGAACGAAAAGGCCGCCAACGAATTGATCAACATCGTTGGAAGGCTGTGGTATGACAAGTCAGTGGAACTCATCATGTTGCGTTCGCTGTTGGTCAACCGCGGTTCTGGTAAGATCCTGAACAAGCACCTCCGTGCCGAGACAGTCTTGGGCAAGCCGGTCCGTGTGCAGGATTCGTTGCTCATCGCCAAGGCTCTTTTAGCCGAGAACCTCGCACCCGCCCGTATCGACCTCGGACGTCTCAACTCAGAGTGGACGGATGAGAAGGAAAAGTATAATAACGACGTCACCGCCTTTGTTCGCGACAAACTCGCCTACATTATTGATGCTGTTCCGCGCAGCAACAAGGTGCAGGACGTTATTCTCTACGGTTTCGGTCGTATCGGCCGTATCCTGTGCCGTGAGATGACGGAGATGGCCGGCAGGGGAGATGCCCTCCGTGTTCGCGCCATCGTCACCCGTAAGAACTCACCAGAGGACATCCTGAAGCGTATCAACCTGTTCCGTACCGACTCGGTGCACCGTTACTTCCATGGTGTTTGCTATCCGTTGTTAGAGGAGAACGCCATGATGGTCAACGGACAGAAGATTCTCTTCCTCGAAAGCAAGAATCCCGAGGACCTCGACTACACGCAATACGGCATCAACGATGCCTTGCTGATCGACAACACGGGTGCTTTCCGTGACAGAGAGTCGCTTTCGCGTCACCTCCAAGCCAAGGGTGTGTCAAAGGTACTGCTCACCGCTCCCGGCAAGGGTGACATCCCGAATGTCGTTTACGGTGTCAACCAAGACACGCTTGACCTTGAAAACGAAACCATCTTCTCAGCTGCTTCCTGCACCACCAACGCCATCGTGCCTGGTCTGGAAGTCATGTTGAAGAACTTCGGCATCGTGAAGGGTCACATCGAGACCATCCACAGCTACACCAACGACCAGAACTTGCTGGACAACTACCACAAGAAAGAGCGTCGTGGCCGTTCAGCCCCGTTGAACATGGTGATTACCGAGACGGGTGCTGGCAAGGCAGCCGCCAAGGCCATCCCCGAGCTGAAGGGCAAGCTGACGAGCAACGCCGTGCGTGTTCCTACGCCTGATGTGTCGTTGGCTGTGCTTGCGCTCGACCTCGAAAGAGCCACCACCGTTGAGGAAGTCAACGAGGCCTTCCGTGTTGCTTGCTTGGAGGGTAACCTCATTGAGCAGATCCGCTTCAGCAGCAACACCGAGTTCGTCTCAAGCGACGGCATCGGCGACAGCTGCGCCTGCATCTTCGACGCTCCGGCCACCAAGGTCAGTGAAGACGGCAAAACCGTGATCTTGTATCTGTGGTACGACAACGAGTTCGGCTACAGCAACCAGGTGGTCCGTCTGGCTCGCCACATCGGCCAGGTGAAGAGCTACCGCTATTATTAAAGTCAACGAGACTGCGGGACTTCGAGACACGGGGCTTTGGTTTTTCCAAGGTCCCATGTCTTTTTTTATGGTTTGTTCCTCAAGGAATAACACTTTTTTTCGTATTTTTGCCGCCTTATTCCGACAAAAATGAACAAAACGTCACTTATTGGTTTTATTCTCATCGGCCTCATCTTGTTTGGATGGATGTGGTGGATGCAGCCGTCCAAAGAACAACTAGCCGAACAGAAACGCATTCAGGATTCCATCATGATGGCTCGCCAAGAGGCCGCCATCCTCGATTCCATCAGACTTGCCGAAGAAGAACAACAGCGTGCCGCCGACACGGCAGCGCTCATGGCACTTGCCACACCTGAAACCGAGATGGACTCGGCCACCCTCGCCGCAGTGGAATTCAAGAAGATCCAAGACAAGTACGGGGCATTCGCCACGGCTTCAAAAGGAGAGGAACAGACTTGGACCATCGAAAACAAACTCCAAAGGATCACCTTCTCCAGCAAAGGTGGCTTCGTCAAAGAGGTGGAGCTGAAAGAATACAAGACCTACGACTCCTTGCCGTTGATCAGCTTCGATCCTGAGACCGCCCTTTTCGACCTGTCCTTCTTCTCGAACAACCGTATCATCAACACCTCACAGCTGTATTTCCAGCCTTACGTGGACGGCCAACCTTATCAAGGTGGCGATCTGATGGTCGGGGAAGGCGAGGAGCTGGCCTTTGCCATGCGCCTGTATGCCAACGACCTCAACGGCTCTTCGAATAACGACCAATACCTGGAATACGTCTATACAATTCCTGGCGACAACTACATGTTCGATTTCGACCTCCGTACGGTCGGCATGAAAGACGTCATCGCCAACAACATCAGCTCGTTGAACCTGGATTGGAAAGTCGATCTCCTGCAACATGAAAAGCATGACGACCGCTTCATCAACACCACGGTGTATTACAAGACAATGACTGAGAAAGACGTGGATAAGCTTAACGACCGCAAGAACAAAGAGGAAATCGTCAATTCGAGCGTCAATTGGGTGTCGTTCAAGGAACGTTTCTTCTGCAATGCACTTGTGGCAAAGAACGGCTTTGCCAGCGCCAAGATCGGTGTCAATACCGACAAATCCAAGAACCCGAGGTATTTCAAGACCATGTCGTCGAATCTTGAGATTCCATACGACGTCAATGCCGATGTCAACGAGTTCCCGATGTCGTTCTATTTCGGACCGAACCACTTCAAGACCTTGAAGAGCTATGGCTTAAACCTGCAGCGCCAAATCGACGTGGGTAACTTCTTCCTGATCCGTTGGATCAACTACGGTGTCATCTATGTGTTCAACTGGCTTGGTTCCTACGGATGGAACTACGGCATCGTCATCCTGATCCTGACCATCTTGATCAAGTTGTTGCTTTTCCCGATCGCCTTCAAGTCATACAAGTCAACAGCCATCACCCGTGTGCTGAGACCAGAGGTGGAAGCCATCTCGGCGAAATATCCCAAGGAGGAAGACGCCATGAAGAAACAGCAGGCTATCATGAACCTTCAGAAACAGGCTGGTGCCAGTCCCACTTCGGGCTGCATCCCCATGCTGCTCCAGTTCCCGATCCTGATCGCTGTGTTCCGCTTCTTCCCATCGTCCATCGAGTTGCGACAAAAGGCTTTCCTTTGGGCGGACGACCTTTCGACCTACGACAGTATTTGGGACTTGCCGTTCAACATTCCGTTCTACGGCGACCATGTCAGTTTGTTCTGCCTCCTGATGACCATCACCACCTTCATCTACACCTACGTGAACAACAAGCAGATGGACACCGCAGGCAATCCTCAGATGAAGGGCATGAAGATCATGATGTACATCATGCCGATCATGTTCTTGGGCATCTTCAACAGCTATTCCTCAGGTTTGAGCTATTACTACATGCTGGCCAACATCATCACCTTCCTGCAGATGTTCATTTTCCGTAAGATGATCAACGAAGACAAGGTGCGTGCAACGATTGAGGAGAACAAGAGAAAGCCTCAGAAGAAGTCGAGGTTCATGCAACGTCTTGAAGAGGCACAAAAAGCCCAGCAACAGCAGATGAGAAACGCAAAAAGATAAGCCATGAGCAGCCTGGAATCCTTTCTTGAAGTCATTTCCGAAACCCGTCAAGTGTGGCTGTTGGAAGCCATGACTGGCATGTTCGCCATGCTGGAGGACGGTGATGGCAACTCTTACATTCCCGTTTGGGAGTCGGAAGAGCTGGCCAAGAAAGCCGCCGTGGAAGACTGGGAAGACTACAAGGTCACTGACATGGGCTTCTCTGAGCTTGTCGTCTGGTTGAAAGAACTCTCGCGCGATGAGATCGACATCGCCGTTTCTCCTGAGAAAGACGGTCAAATCATGGCCATCGCCTCGTCGAATTTCCGGAAGTGGGTGAAGCCGCTTGCCGACGACTCCTATCAAGAAGAGCCTGATGAAGATGAGTTGGACGGCGACTTCGACTACGGAGAGGGATGGGCCGAAAAATGGGAATAGATGAAAGCCAGGTTGTTTGGAGTGCTGTTGTTCATCGAGACCGCGGCTCTTTTGCTGACGGCATCGGTGGCATGGTACTATCACGAAGACGACCTTAACAGTTTCCTGATTACCGCTGCCATTACTGGGGTAGTAGGCTTGGTGCTTTTCCTCACGGGAAGATGGAGGAACACCAACATCGACAACGATGACACCTTCGCGATCGTTTCACTGGCTTGGATCCTGTTTTCCTTGTTCGGGATGCTGCCTTTCCTGCTGAGTGGTTCCATCGACAACGTGACGGATGCCTTTTTCGAGACCATCTCCGGATTTACCACCACAGGCTCCACCATCCTGAAGAATGTGGATGAGCAGACCCATGGTATCTTGTTTTGGCGAGCTGTCATGCAATGGTTGGGTGGTTTGGGCATCGTTGTCTTCACGCTTGCTTTTATTCCTGCGGTAGCCAAAGGATCCAGGAGAGCCACGCTTTTTGCGGCTGAGGCGCCTGGAATGAGCATTGAGAAACTCTCGCCATCGATGCATGTCACCTCGCGCATCCTATGGACCATGTATATTATCATGACCCTGTTGTGTGCGTTCATGTATTCGTTTGGGCCCATGTCGTGGTTCGACGCTATCTGCCATGCCTTCACCACCATTTCCACTGGAGGGTACAGCACCCACCAGGACAGCATTGCCTACTTCCAGTCCTCCTACATTGAATATGTATCCATCGCCTTCATGATCATCTCGGCGACCAACTTCTCGATATTCTACTTCCTTGTCTCGGGCCGATGGGACCTTGTCAAAAAGAACGAGGAGGTGCGGGTATATCTGTCGTCCATCGTTGTGATGACCCTGCTGTTTATGGTGCTGTTTGTCATCGCTCCGAATATGAAAGGTGTCACCGAAGAGCAGCTGGCCAGCTATCCGGAGGGAGGGGAAGACATCTTCAAAACATCGTTTTTCCATGTGGCTTCCATGCTGTCGAACACTGGTTTTTCAGCACAGAATTCCAATTATGATTTGTGGGGGTTGCTCTTTGTGATTCCCACCTTGCTGATGCAGATCGTTGGTGGCTGTGCGGGATCGGCCAGCGGCGGTATCAAGATAGTGCGTGTCATCGTGATTTTCAAGTTTGTCAAGAATGCCATCAAAGAGCTGTTCCACCCTACGGGCATGTTCTCAGTCAAGATTTCAGGACAAAGTGTCGATGAGTTGACCGTAAAAAGGGTTTGCAACTTCTTGTCGTGGTTCATGATACTGCTTTTGCTTAACGTACTCGTGCTGACTTCGGTAGGGATGAGTCTGGAAGATGCCAGCATTGCTTTTTTGACATGTTTCAGCAACCTGGGCCTGGGCTCGGGAGCCACAGGACCAGGTGCTAGTTTGGCTGATTTGCCGATAGTTGCCAAATGGGTTCTCTCTACCGACATGCTGTTAGGCCGTCTGGAGATCATCACGCTGCTGCTGATCTTCTTCCGTTCTACTTGGGTTACGACGAAGTCAGTGAGGAGTGAGGAGTGAGGAGTGAGGAGTAAGAAGTTAGTTCACAAAGAAAAGTTTGCCGTCGCGGACGGTCACCGTGATGGGCTTGGTCTTGTCAACCTCGTCGGCAAGGATCATCCTTGAGAGTTCGTTCAGCAACTCACGTTGCATCATACGTTTTACCGGACGGGCGCCGTATTGCGGGTCATAGCTCTGGTGAGCGATGAGATCGACTGCTTCGTCGGTGATGTCGATGCTGATGTTGTTTTCGGCGAGCATTTTCTTCACGCGGTTGAACTGCATCCTTACCACTTCGGCGATTTGGCTCTCGCTAAGGTCGTCGAAGATGATGATGTCGTCAATACGGTTCAGGAACTCGGGCCGCATCACACGACGCAGTTCGTTCATCACCGCATCGGGATCCTTCAATCCTGCGCCGACGTTGGAGGTCATGATGATGATGGTGTTTTTGAAGTCAACGGTACGGCCCTTGTTGTCGGTGAGTCGTCCATCGTCGAGCACTTGCAGCAGGATGTTGAAGACGTCGGGGTGGGCTTTCTCGATCTCGTCAAGAAGGATGACGGAATAAGGCTTACGCCTTACGGCCTCGGTGAGTTGTCCACTCTCTTCGTAACCCACATATCCTGGAGGCGCACCGATCAAACGCGAGACGGTGTGACGCTCCTGGTATTCCGACATGTCGATACGCACCATGTTGTTCTCGTTGTCGAACAGGAACTCGGCCAAGGCTTTGGCCAGTTCTGTCTTACCGACACCGGTGGTTCCCATGAAGATGAAGGAGCCGATAGGCCGTTTGGCATCTTGCAATCCGGCACGGCTGCGTCGGATGGCATCGGAGACGGCATGGATGGCCTCGTCCTGGCCGACGACACGCTTGTGCAGCTCGTTTTCCAGGTTGAGGAGTTTCTCGCGCTCGCTTTGCATCATCTTCTTCACGGGAATGCCCGTCCAACGCGACACGATCTCGGCCACATCCTGATAGGAGACCTCCTCGTCGATCAACGGATGGTCGCCTTGCGCTTGTTGCAAGTCGGCTTTGGCCTTCTCGATGGCAGCTTCTGCATCGCGAATCTTGCCGTAACGCAGCTCTGCGACACGGCCGTAGTCACCGTCGCGTTCGGCCACGGCAGCTTGATGCTTGTATTGCTCGATGTTGTTTTTCTCCTTCTGGATGATCTCGACGAAATGGCGTTCTTTCTCCCATTTTGCCTTGATCTCGGATTTCTGTGCGTTGAGCTTGTCCAGCTCTTGGGTTAACTCGTTGACCTTCTTGGTGTCGTTCTCGCGTTTCAGTGCCTCGCGTTCAATCTCAAGTTGTCGGATGTTGCGTTCCACATTCTCGAGGTCTTCCGGTACCGAGTCGATCTGCAGCCGCAGACGGGCAGCGGCTTCGTCGATCAAGTCGATGGCCTTGTCGGGGAGGAAACGGTCGGAGATGTAACGAACGGAGAGTTGCACGGCGGCCACGATGGCTTCGTCAAGGATACGGATGTGGTGATGGTTCTCGTAACGCTCCTTCAGACCACGAAGGATGGAGATGGCCGAGGCTTCGTCAGGCTCGTCCACCATCACGATCTGGAAACGACGTTCCAAAGCCTTGTCTTTCTCGAAATACTGCTGGTATTCCTTCAAGGTGGTGGCACCGATGCATTGCAACTCGCCACGCGACAGGGCAGGCTTCAGGATGTTGGCGGCATCCATTGCACCGCCGGTGGCGCCTGCACCGACAAGGGTGTGGATCTCGTCGATGAACAGCACCACGTCGCCGGAGCTGTCAACCACCTCTTTGATGACGCTCTTCAGACGTTCCTCGAATTCGCCTTGGTACTTGGCACCAGCGATCAAGGCGCCCATGTCAAGCGAAAACACCATCTTACGCTTCAGGTTCTCCGGCACGTCGCCGTTGACGACACGCTGGGCGAGGCCTTCCACGATGGCGGTCTTGCCGACGCCAGGCTCACCGATCAAAATAGGGTTGTTTTTCGTACGGCGGGACAGGATCTGCAGCACACGCCGTATCTCTTCGTCTCGACCTATCACAGGGTCGAGCTTGCCGTTCTTCGCCAATTCGTTCAGGTTCTTGGCGTAACGGTTCAATGATTCATACTTGTTTTCCATATCGTTAGTTTTTTTTTGTTTACTTGCTTGCGCTTCCATCAAAAGCCTAACCAATCCCCATTTAAACGACAATTTGTCAGATATGTAGATTTTATTATGTCAATTTGACATTTTGTGTTTTGTAAGGATAAAAAGCCTATTTTTGCGCCGCTAAAACATGAGTTATGCAGTGGGTTTTACTCTCTCTGATCTCCGCCTTGTTATTGGGCTTTTACGACATCTTCAAGAAGAGCACCGTCGTCAATAACGCTATCATCCCCGTGCTTTTCTACAGTACCCTGGTCAGTGGATTGTTGTTTGCGCCGTTTATCTTGACCTCATACTTCTATCCCGATTTTTACCAGAGCGCTTTTTGGAGCCATTTTTACGTGGAGCCTTTGACTTGGAGGCAGCATCTGTTGATTATGGGAAAGACCGCCTTGATATTGGTCTCGTGGATGTTCAGTTATTCGGCCATGAAGAACCTGCCCATCACCGTGGTAGGGCCTGTGAACCAGCTGCGTCCTGCCATCTCGCTCATCCTGTTGTTTGCCATCTTCAGGGAGCATCTCACCTGGATGCAATGGACTGGTGTGGTGTTGGCCATGGTGTCATTTTGGCTGATGGGGCGATCTGGGAAGAAGGAGGGCATCCATTTCAAGACCAACAAATGGGTCTATATGCTGTTGGCCTCAGCCGTGATGGTGGCTTTGAGCGGTGTCTATGACAAGTTCCTTCTCAGTGGGGAGTCCATCTCGCCGTCCACCATCCAGGCTTGGTACACGGTATATGACTTTATCATGATGGCCGTGATGTTTTTCTTGATTTGGCGGCCGAAGCGCAAGGACCATCCTTTCGAATGGCGTTGGGGTATCGTGGCCATGGCGGTATTCGTCAGCATTGCCGACGTCATCTATCTGTCGGGGCTGAAACAGGAAGCCGCCGTGTTGGTGCTGATACCTTTAATATTGTACGGTGTCCGACTGGTCGTCTCCTTCGTTTACGGCGCCTTGTGTTTCAAGGAGAGGAACATCCGGAGCAAAATCATCCCTTTGCTGATGGTGTTGGCCGCCCTGGTGTTTATGTGCATCTGATAAAATAATTTGCCGTTGTATCAAATTGTTTTTATCTTTGCAAATTGTATCAATTGAAAACGAGCAACTAAAATAATGGAAATCAAACGTATATTCGATCTTCTTCCTAATTACTTGGAGAAGTATCCGGATCAGCGTATCGCGCTTGCCGGAAAAAAGGATGGAGATTGGCGTACCTATAGCATCCAGGAGTATATCGAGTTGACCGACAAGTTGAGCTATGCTTTGATCGAGTTGGGCATCGAACCTGGCGACAAGGTGGCGTTCATTGTCAGCAACCGTCCCGAATGGAACATCATCGACATGGCTGTCATGCAGGTCGGCGCCGTCAACGTACCGATCTATCCGACCATCAGTCAGGAGGATTACCATTACATCCTCAACGACTGCGAGGCCAAGTTGGTGTTTCTCGACGGCGTGGCTGTGATGAACAAGGTCACCAACGTACTGCCCGACATCCCTTCCATCAAGTATGTCTATACGATGGTGGACCGCGATAAATACCCGTATTTCGACCAAATCATCGCTTTGGGCACCTTGCATCCACACAAGGAGGAGCTGGAGCGCCGCGAGGCCGCCGTGAAGAGCAGCGACTGCATGACGCTCATCTACACTTCAGGCACTACCGGAACCCCAAAGGGCGTGATGCTGTCGCACAGCAACGTCATCAACCAGGTGCTTGGCGTATATGACATCATCCCGTGCAAACCGGGTAGCATCGCTTTCTCGTTCCTTCCTGAATGCCACGCCTACGAGCGTCTGCTCATTTATACCTATCATTATTTGGGAATGGCCATCTACTATGCCGAGAGCTTGGCGACCTTGGCCGACAACATCAAGGAGCTGCGTCCTTCGATGATGTGCTGTGTTCCCCGTGTGTTGGAACGCTTCTACGACGGCATCATCGCCTCAGGCAAGAAAATGACAGGCATCTCGAGAGCCATCTTCTTCTGGGCGGTGCATCTTGCCGAACGCTACAAGATCGACGATGACAAACGCGACTGGCTGTACAACTTGAAGTTGCGCATTGCCGATAAGCTTGTCTATTCCAAGATCCGTGGCAAGATCGGTGCCGACCGCTTCGAGCGTGTGGTTTCTGGCGCCGCAGCCTTGAACCATAAGATCGCTGCTTTCTTCTCTGCCATCCAGATGCCCGTTTTCGAGGGCTATGGCTTGACCGAGACCTCACCGGTGATTGCCGTCAGCAACAAGGGACTCCACCAGCGTGAGGTGGGTTGTGTTGGCCCGCCCTTGAGAGGTGTGGATGTGAAGATCACCGAAGAAGGCGAGATCGTTTGCCGTGGCCACAACGTCATGATGGGCTACTACAAGCATCCGGAACTCACTGCTGAGGTCATCGACAAAGACGGTTGGTTCCATACTGGCGACATGGGCAAGTTCAACGAGAATGGCCTGCTTATGATCACCGGACGTATCAAGAGCCTGTTCAAGACTTCGGGTGGCAAATACATCAACCCCGATGTCATCGAGACCAAGTTCAGCGGCTCCAAACTGATCGAGCAGATCGTGGTGGTGGGCGAGAACCAGAAGTTCGCCGGCGCCCTTATCGTGCCAAGCTTTGCCTTCCTGAAAGGCTGGTGCGCACAGGAGAAGATCCGCTTCACGACACCCGAACAGGTGATCAATCTTCCCCAGGTGCAGAAGCTGTTCTTCAAGGAGGTGCAGGATCTGAACAAAGGCCTTGGCGAGACCGAGAAGATCAAGAAGTTCACGCTTATCGCCGACGAATGGAGCGTGGGCAACGGATTGATCACGCCAACGCTGAAGGTGAAACGTCGCTCCATCACTACCAAATACAAGGACGTGATCGAGAAGATGTTTGCGGAAAACTAATACACAAAGAAACCCACTGCACCCGACAGCACAATCAGAAGAATCGGGTTGGCCTTGAAGAAATAAGAGGCCACAAAGGCGAGGACACATATCACGATGCTGATGTTGTTCTCGCCTTTTCCTATCTGCACGAAATTCTGTGCGTTCATCATCGATAGACCTGCGGCGAAGATCAGACCGGCAATGGCAGGCTTGAGGCCTTTCAGCAGGTTGGTCATCAACGAGCCGCTCTTCTTGTTCATGAACAGGCGGATGATGAAATACACCATGATGATGGAAGGCAGACAGAGGGCGAAAGAGGCGAGGAGTGAACCGCCGAAACCTCCGGCAGTATAACCCACGTAAGTCGCCATGTTGATGGAGATCGGACCGGGGGTCATCTGCGAGATGGCCACCATGTCGGCGAATTCCGTCGTGGTCATCCAGGCGTAGTTGTCAACGACTTCATGCTGGATCAGTGACAGCATGGCATAGCCGCCGCCAAAGCCTAGGACGCCGATCTTGATGAACACCCAAAGAAGCTGCAAGTAGATCATGGCTCAGCCTCCTTTTTTGCCGTTTGTTTCATCTTGCGTTCCATGACCAAGGCATAGATCAGGCTGCCGGCAATGGCGGCGATGATGACGATGACAGGGGAGACCTTGCACCACCAAATCAGGAACACGGCTGCAATCGGGATGATGGCGGTCTTCCAAGTGACTTTGGCCGATTTGATCATCCTTAATGAAGGCGCCAGGATTAAGGCAACCACGCAGGGGCGGATGCCTTTGAAGATGCGTTCCACCACGGGCATATCGCGGTATTCCCTGAAGATGGTGGCGAGCAGCAGGATGATGACGATGGAGGGGATGATGGCGCCCAACATGGCAGCGACAGCGCCTTTCCGTCCGGCGATCCTGTGACCCACATACAAGGCGGTGTTTACGGCAAAGACACCAGGCAGCGACTGCACGATGGCGATCATGTCCCAGAACTCATCCGAAGGAATCCACTGCTTCTTATCCACCACGGCTTTCTCCACCATGGAGAGCATGGCGTAGCCACCGCCCAAGGTGAAGGCGCCTATCTTAAAAAAGGTGAAGAATAGCTGGAACACGATTTTCATGGCGCAAAATTACAACATTTGTTTTGGATATTTCTCATATAATTAGTACGTTTGCATACTAATTTGAGTTCTTATGACTATCCTAGATGTTTCTGTGATGACTTTTGACCGGCCGGAGGCCTGGCAATGGTTGATTCAGTTTTGTATTCTTGCTACGGCACTGCTGCTGGGCAATGCTTTGAGGACACAGGTGCCTTTCCTAAAGAAAAGCCTGTTGCCTTCAGCCTTGCTGGGTGGCTTGCTGCTGTTGATCTTCAAAGCCTTCCCTGGATGCCGTGAGCTGGTGAACAAACCCATGATGGAGATTGTCACCTATCATGCCTTGGGCTTGGGGTTTGTGGCTTTGGCCTTAAAGAACAACAAGATCGAATCCAAATCCACCCCGATGAAGGTGATCGAGACAGGTGCCTTGACGGCTTCCTCGTACGTCATCCAAGGCATTGTGGGCTTGATTGTCTCCATCTTGTTTTTCATCTTTGGCAAGAAGCTGTTCTATGCCGCTGGTTTGCTGCTGCCGATGGGCTATGGCCAGGGACCAGGTCAGGCACTGAACTTCGGCAAGATCTTTACAGGATGGGCTTCACAACAGGGAATTGAATTCGCCGGCGCCGACTTCGGATTGTCCATTGCTGCCGTGGGATTCATTGTAGGTAGCGTTATTGGCGTGATCTTCATGAACATCTTGCGTCGCAGAGGCAAGCTCTCATCTAAGAAGATCGCAAATGCCCAGGTCAACAAGCTGGAAGACTACGAAGGGAAGAACGAGATTCCCGATGCAGAGTCGATCGACAAACTCTCGGTGCAGATCTGCATGGTGCTGTTCGTGTATTTCCTGGTCTATCTGTTCACCAACTGGATCCAGGGCATGGAGTTGGGCAAGTTCGGCACCAATACGCTGAAGCCCATGCTGTGGGGATTCAACTTCCTGCTAGGCACCTTGTTCGGCATCGCCTTCAAGTCCATCCTGAGAGTTTTCAAGAGGCAGCGCATCATCCAGCGCGAATACATCAACAACTATATGCTGAACCGCATCAGCGGCTTCTGTTTCGACATCATGATCGTGGCTGGCACCGCCGCCATCAGCTTCGACGAGTTCGGCAAGTTCGTACTGCCATTCACCATTATTTGTGCGCTAGGCGCCTTGGTCACCTTTGTCTATGTGCTGTGGATCAGCAAGCATCTCTATCCTGGCTATGAGTACGAAGGTTTCTTCTCCATGTTCGGCATGCTGACGGGCACCGCTTCCAACGGCATGATCCTGCTTCGTGAGATCGACCCGAAGTTTGAGACACCAGCCGCCAATAACTTGGTGCTACAGACACTCGCCGCCATCGTGCTGGGATTCCCGGTGCTATTGCTGATGGGCTTCGCGCCGCAGAGCATGAAAGCCACATGGATCACTTTGGGCATCCTTGTGGTGTTCTGGGCGGCGCTCACGGTGTTTATGATGAGGAAGAAAATCTTTAAGAAGAAAGTGAGGAGTGAGGAGTGAGGAGTGAGGAGTAACACATAAAAAATCCCGGCCGGATGGTCGGGATTTTTTTGTTTGAGATCGTTAGGGAATTAGTCCTTACGCTTGGCTTCCTTGATACGGGCCTTCTTACCACGCAAACCTCTGAGGTAGTAGATGCGTGACTTGCGGACGGCACCTTCTTTGTTCAGCTCGATGCTGTCAATCATAGGAGAAGCGATGGGGAAGCATCTCTCAACACCGATGTTGTTCGAAATCTTTCTGACAGTGAAAGTAGCGGTTTTTCCGCAACCACTGCGCTTCAAAACAACACCCTGGAACTTCTGAAGACGTTCCTTGTTGCCCTCAACAATCTTGTACGTAACGGTGACGGTGTCACCTGCTCTAAACTTCGGAAAATCTTTTACAACAACTTGATCTTCAACGAATTGAATTAACGCGTTCTTCATTTTATATAATATTTTTTTATATATTTTTCCTCAAAAACGGGTGCAAATATACAAAAATATTTGATTACTAACGTTTTTTATTCGGTTTTTTTCAAGATTTCGTACATTTCAGGTCGGCGTTCCTTGGTGCGTTGCCAAGCCTGCTCCAGTTTCCATTCGTTAATGATGGCATCGTTGCCCGACAGAAGGATCTCTGGCACCTCCCATCCTTTGTAGTTTCTTGGGCGTGTATAGACGGGAGGGGAGACCAACCCATCTTGAAACGAGTCGGATAGGGCGGAGGTCTCATCACCCAAGGCTCCGGGGATGAGGCGCACCAAGCTGTCCACAAGGACGGCAGCACCCAGCTCTCCGCCAGAAAGCACGTAGTTTCCGATGGATATCTCTCTGGTAATCAGATGCTCACGAATCCGTTCGTCAATGCCTTTGTAGTGACCGCAAAGAATGATGATGTTCTCTTTCAGTGAAAGTTGGTTGCACAGAGGCTGATCCAGCAATTCGCCGTCGGGACTCATGTAAATGACTTCGTCATAGTCGCGTTGGCTTTTCAGGTGGCTGATGCAGTTGTCAACAGGCTCGACCATCATCACCATGCCGGCGCCGGCAGAGAAGGGGTAGTCATCGACTTTCTTGTGTTTGTCGGTGCTGTAATCACGCAAGTTATGTAGCTGAATGTCAACGATGCCCTTGTTAATCGCCCTCTTGATAATGGATTCAGTGAAAGGGCCCTGGAACATCTCGGGAAAGATGGCAATGATGTCGATTCGCATGGAATAAAATTTTCGGTAAAATTACATAAATAATTCTTATTTTTGCGGTCACAACACAAAAAAGCATTCTATGAAAAAGCTTACTTTACTATTGCTGGCGTTGATTGCCGGCACTTTTGTTCAGGCTCAAATTGCCACCAACATATATTGGGTGCAGTTTACTGACAAGAACGATTCTCCCTATTCTATTGACGCTCCGGAAGCCTACCTGAGCCAACGTGCTTTGGACCGCAGAGCCCGTTTGGGCATTGAGATTGACGAATATGACATCCCTGTGAATCCTCAGTACCTGCAGGCTGTTGCCGCTTGTGGAGCGCAAATTCTGAATCCTTCGAAATGGCTGAACGGGGTTACCGTCTATTCTTCAAGTACAGATGTAATTGATGCCATTAATGCACTTGATTTTGTGGAAGTTGTAAGGAATTGTGAAAACAATCCTGAGGCTCAGCGCAGAAAGGAAATCTGGCTTGCTCAGGAGATGAAGGTCTCGGGTAGCCCTGCAAGGGCAAAAGACTTTTATGGTGGCGCCCATGATCAGGTGTTTCAGTTAAAAGTCAACGAGTTGCACGACATGGGTTATGATGGCACTGGCGTGGTGATTGCTGTCTTGGATGGCGGCTTCGTAGGAACTCCTGAACAAAGTTGTTTTGACAACATGCGAGAGGAAGGTCGTCTGTTGGGTGTCCGTGATTTTGTTTACGGATCTATGACGGTGTATTCTCAAAGCGCGCACGGCACTTCATGCTTGAGCACGATTGGCGCCTACGATCCGAACAATATGGTTGGAACTGCGCCTAAAGCTTCTTTCTATCTACTTCACACGGAAGATGGCAATAGCGAGACCATTGCAGAAGAGTACAACTGGGTTTCTGGAGCTGAATATGCCGATAGCCTTGGCGTTGATGTTTGCTCTACTTCGTTGGGTTATATTGACTTTGACGATGAAATGGCTCAATGGAATCATCCTTTTGAACACTATGATGGTCATACTGCACCCATGACGATAGGTGCCGAGATAGCTGCAAGCCGTGGCATGATCTGCTTGAATTCGGCTGGCAACGAAGGCGGAGGCACTTGTACGTTGGGAATCCCTGCTGATGCTGAACATATCCTGACGATTGGCGCTGTGGATGCCAATGGCGAAAGGGCTTACTTCAGTTCTGTGGGTCCCACATATGATGGTCGTATCAAACCCGATGTGATGGCAATGGGGCAAGACACCTACGTTGCAGGTGATCCTGGCAGTTGGTGGGGCGCTTATTACAATGGCAGTGGCACCTCGTTCTCATGTCCTGTCATGGCTGGTGCAGTCGCTTGTCTGCGTCAAGCTTTCCCATCTGCATCCGTGCAAGAGATCTGCGATGTGGTCCGTCAATGCGGCGACAGGGCCAATAACCCCGACAGCTATTATGGATATGGTATCCCTGATTTCACCCGCGCTTTCGAGACCCTTCACGTGGAAGACACCTTCGTTCAGAAGAACGACTTGATCATGGTGTATCCCAATCCTTCCCAAGGCGATATCCATATCATGCTCAAGGAAAACTGTGTTGCTAATCTCACTGTTTATGATGTCATGGGTCGTCTGATAAAGACCTATCATTTCAACGGTCTGAACCACACCACGCTAGAGAATTACATGAACGGACTTGAGTCAGGAGTGTATTTCATCAAAGCGGCATCCGATATAGGAAACCAGACGATCAAAGTCGTCATCACCAAATAAAAAAAGCCCCGAGAAATCGGGGCTTTTTTAGTTTTCAGTTAACAGTTAACAGTTAACAGTTTTCAGTTTTAATCTTTCAACGGAGAGGGCGTGTGGTACTCGCGGGCGCCAAGCTCTTTGTCGAGCATGATCATGCCACCGATATGGTCGCCGATCATCTTGCAGTGGTTGACGAGGTCGCGGGCGTTTTCTTCTTCTTCCACCTGCTCGTCGATGAACCAAGCGAGGAAGTTGGCGGCTGCGCGGTCATGATCCTCGTCGGCGATGTCGCAGAGGTTGTTGATCATGGCGGTCACCTTCTTCTCATGGGCGAGGGTGTCCTCGAAGGTAGCCAAAACGCTCTTCCAGCTGGTTTGCACTTTGGCGATAGGGGCGAGGATCACCTTCTCATCCTGTGAGTGGAGGTAGTTGATCATGATGGCTGCGTGTGCCTGTTCCTCAAGGAACTGAACTTTGTACCAATGAGCGATACCTTTGAATCCTTTGGCGTAAATGTCTTGAGACATGCTCAGATACAGATAGGCCGACCACATCTCAGCGTTGATCTGGTCGTTAATTGCTTTTGCTAATTTTTTGCTAATCATAGTAACGGCGAATTTTACGAATTATACGAATCAATCTGACTTCTAACTTCTGTCTTCTTACTTCTCAAAGTAACGTTTATAAAGTCCTTCAAAGCCCTTTCCGTGACGTGCTTCGTCCTTGGCCATCTCGTGGACGGTGTCGTGGATGGCGTCAAGGTTGCGTTCCTTGGCCACGCGGGCGATGCGCATCTTCTCTTCGCAAGCGCCGCATTCAGCAATCATGCGCTTGTTGAGGTTTGTCTTGGTGTCCCAAACCACCTCGCCGAGCAATTCGGCGAAACGGGCACAGTGGTCTGCCTCTTCGAAGGCATAGCGCTTGAAGGCTTCGGCAATCTCGGGGTAGCCTTCGCGGTCGGCTTGGCGGCTCATGGCCAAGTACATGCCGACTTCGGTGGCTTCACCCATGAATTGGGCGTTGAGGTCTTTTATCATCTCGTCGCCAGTGCCTTTGGCGATGCCTAGGACATGCTCAGTCACGAAGTTCAAGGCTACGTTTTCGTCAACGACCTTCCATTCAACAATCTGTTTGCACTGAGGGCAACGCTCGGGAGCTTCTTCTCCTTCATGCACATAACCGCAAATCGGGCAAATGAATTTTTTCTTCATATTAAGATTCCTTTCTATAATAAATTGAGATAGTTTCTATTCATGCTATTGAAATGCAAAGATAACATTTTATTTGAAAGTCGTATCTTCCATTCGGAAATAATTACTAAATTTGCCGTTTAGTACAAACAGTAGTATTTTTAAATCGTTTTTAATATGCTTAACAGAAGGTTTTTGAGAATTAAGGTGTTGCAACAGATTTACGCTTATCTTCAAGCTGAAGAGACCGATTTGACTGTTGCCGAACGCCGTCTTCTCGACAGTGTCGATAACCTTTATGGGCTATTTATCCGTCAGTTGTCATTCTGGGTGGAGGTGAAATGCTTTGCCGAACGTAGGATTGAGGAGAACATGCACAAGAACTTCCCCACTGCAGAAGACCTGAACCCGAACCGCAAGTTCATCAACAACCGCATCCTCAACATGCTGGAAAAAAACGCAGACCTGATGCGTCTGACCGAACAATACAAGATCAACTGGGCTGACGATCGTGAGGACTTCATTCGTGGTTTCTACAACCGTCTTCGTGAGTACAAGGAATACCAGGAATATATGATCAGCAGCAAAAGCAGCTTCGAACAAGACAAGAAATTGATTTTGGATGTCATCGACAACCACATGGAGGATGATGAGTTGCTGTTTGACTATTATTCCGACAAGAATCTGGTGTATAACAGCGACTATCAGCTGGGTCTTTTCCTGTTATGGAAGTTCTTCAACGAGATGGATGAAAGTTTCAATGAGTCATCGAAGATCCCGCCTGCGTTCAAGACTGAAAACGATGATAACAATGATGACAAGCGTTATCTAATCAAGCTCTTCAAAGACACTTTGAAACATGCCGATGAGTACCAGGAACTGGTGAAGGCGAACATTGACAACTGGGACTACGACCGTATTGCTTTGATGGACAAGATCATCATCTTTATGGCGCTTACGGAATTTTGCCAATTCAGTGACATCCCAGTGAAGGTCACCATTAATGAATACATCGAAATTTCAAAATATTATAGCACACCTGACAGTCGGAGGTTCGTCAACGGAATTCTCGACAAGCTTTCCGAACAGCTTAAGGAAGAAGGCAAATTGGTCAAATTTGGAAGAGGACTTGTGTAGAGTTAGGAGTGAGGAGTTAGGTGTGAGAAGTAATTTAAGAGAATATGCGTAAAACAGTTATCATAATATTGGCTTTGATGATGGCAGTTGGAGCATCTGCCCAACAGACGAATGGCACCTATTCGTTTCTTAGGGCCACCAATTCAGCCCGTGTGGCAGCCTTGGGAGGATTGCCGCTGCCTATGGATGACAATGACATTCAACTCTCAACTTTCAACCCTGCCGCTATCAATGAGGGCATGAACAACAAACTTGGCTTGTCATACGTGGATTATTTTACTGACATCAATTTTGCCACAGTGCAGTATTCACACACCTTTGACAAGGTTGGAAGCTTTGCTGCTACAGTGCAATACCACAACTACGGGCATTTCGACGAGACCTCGGAAAGCGGCATGATTACTGGCGATTTCTCCTGCAACGATTTTTCAGTGAATCTTGGCTGGGGACGTCGTCTCTCGCCAAATTGGAGCGTTGGTGCAGCTATCAAATATGCTGGTCTCCAACACGAGATGTATCATGCTGGAGCGATGGCTGTGGATTTAGGAGGCATGTATCTCGCCGACAACGGTTGGGTTCTTTCGTTGACCGCAAGAAATATCGGCACACAGCTTTTCAATAATTTCGACACCCGTCACGCCCCGTTGCCGTTTTCCATCGACTTTGGAGCCTCACGCAAGCTGGAGCATCTTCCTGTAACCGTGATGTTGTGGTACAATGATATCCAGAAATGGAACAAGGTGATGGAGACTCCCATTTATATGGAGCAACACACCGACCCGCTTACCGGTGAGTATACTCCAGAAAACGGCGTTGCCCGCTTCTCCAAAAACCTTGCTTGCCACTTTGTCATTGGTGGCGAATTGGCGCTTGGCAAGAACATCGTGTTGCGCTCTGCCTTCAATTACGGACAGCGCTATGCGATGAATGTACCCGAAAGCCGTACGTTGGTTGGCTTCTCCGCAGGATTGGGTGTGA
This sequence comes from uncultured Bacteroidia bacterium, assembly GCA_902800965.1. Classification (GTDB taxonomy): domain Bacteria; phylum Bacteroidota; class Bacteroidia; order Bacteroidales; family F082; genus Limimorpha. Next base: position 153,492 of record CADCGK010000004.1, read on the forward strand.
AGATCAAGATGTTCGAAATCAGCTACGCTCGTTCTCGCGACAACATCACAGCGTCTCCCAACTACCTCACCGTCACCATGGATCTCAACAAGTTCTAAATGTACCTGAAGGAATTGAGACTGGCCAACTTCAAGAACTGCGAGAGCGCCGACCTGGCATTTTCGGAGAAGGTGAATTGTTTTGTCGGACTCAACGGGGCAGGGAAGACCAACGTGCTTGATTCTATCTATTACCTCTCTTTCTGTAAGAGCTTCTTCAACGCTACCGATAAGCTCAACATACGCCACGATCAGGATTTTTTCAGCATCCATGGCACCTACGGCTTCGACGACAAAGAGAATGAATCCGTTTCATGTGTACAAAAGCGCGACGCCAAAAAATCCTTCAAGTTCAACAAAAAGGAATATGACCGCCTGTCAGATCATATCGGGAAGTTCCCGCTGGTGATGATCTCGCCTTACGACCGAGACCTAATCAACGACGGAAGTGAGTTGCGCCGCAAGTTCATCGATGGGGTCATTTCCCAGTTCGATCCGCTCTATCTCAACGCCTTGCTGAAGTACAACCGCGCTTTGTTGCAACGCAACATGCAGCTGCGACAGTTTGCCGATTCCCGTCATTTCGACCGCTCCCTGTTACAGCTTTGGGACGACCAGCTCTGCGTCTGCGCCGATGACATCCATGAAAAACGCCGGCTGTTTATCGACGAGTTCAAGCCCATCTTCCAGCATTATTACGAAGTGGTTTCGGGTGCTAAAGAAAAGGTTGAAGTGATTTACAATTCCAAACTGGACAACAAGCCGTTGCAACAGCTTCTCGAAGAGAATTTGCAACAAGATACCTATTCATGCTATACCAACGTGGGCATCCATAAGGACGATCTCGAATTCCTCCTTAACGGTCATCCTTTGAAGAAGTTCGGATCGCAGGGACAGCAAAAGTCGTTCGTGGTTTCCATCCGTTTGGCTCAATTTGAATACAACTACCAAAAGATAGGGTACAAGCCGATTCTGCTCCTTGATGACATCTTCGACAAACTTGATGACGAACGGGTGAAAAAACTCGTTAGGTTGGTGGGCGACAATCATTTCGGGCAGGTGTTCATCACCGATACCCAGCGGCAGCGTATAGAAAGACTTTTCGAGGATACTGACATCAATCATCGTATCTTTGAGGTTGAATCAGGTCACATCAATCCAGTCAGTCATGAATGATCCGAATCAGAACACGGTGGGAGAGTTGATCCAGGCTTTTTATGCGGAGCACAAAGGCCCTGATTACTATGATGAGCAAAAAATCATCAAGGGGTGGAATTCCGTAGTGGGACCTTTTATCGCTCAATATACTAGAGATCTCTATATCAAGGATGGGGTGATGTTTGTGAAACTGACTTCCGACAGTCTGCGTTCTGAATTGAGTTATTCAAAGTCGGTGTTATTGAGAAATCTCAATAATATCGTGGGTCGGGAAGTGGTTGCCGACATCGTTTTCAGGTGATGTATGCGTCATTGTGAGCGGAGCGAAGCAATCTATTTTTCATTTTTTTTATAAGGTTTTGATTTTTTTAGTATTTTTGCCCTTTAATATTTAATTTTAAATCATTTAATCTAAAATAGACCTATGCTTAGTCAAGATGTAAAGATCGGAAGTGCTATCCGTATGGACGGAAAGATTTATTTCTGCATTGACTTCCAACATGTTAAGCCTGGTAAAGGCAACACTATCATGCGTATCAAGCTGAAAGATGTTCTCAGCGGCAACGTTCTTGAAAAGAGATTCGACATCGGCGTGAAATTGGAAGATGTCCGCGTTGAACACCGTCCTTATCAGTATTTGTACAAGGAAGGTGAAGACTTCATCTTCATGCACACTGAGACCTACGATCAGATTCCGATCGCCGAGGACAATATCACTGGTGTAAAATTCATGAAAGAAAACGATATTGTTGATGTCGTTGTGGATGCTTCAACCGAAACCATCCTATACGCTGAAATGCCTGTCAAGACTGTGCTGAAGGTTACCTATACCGAACCTGGCGAGAAGGGCAACACTGCCACTAACGCACTTAAGGAAGCCACTGTTGAGACTGGTGCGATGGTTCGTGTCCCGCTGTTCATCAACACTGACGACATGATCCGCGTTGACACCCGCACTGGTGAATATTGCGAACGTGTGAAAGCCTAATGAAAATACCGAGGACCACATTAAAACAACTCGCCGAGCTAATTGGCGCAGAATACGTCGGCGACCCCAAGTTCCCGATCACGGGTTTCAATGAAATCCATAAGGTCGAGGCAGGGGACGTGACTTTTGTGGACCATCCGAAATACTATGGCAAGGCCTTGAACTCTGCCGCTACCGTCGTGCTTATCAACAAGCGCGTGGAGTGTCCAGAGGGCAAGGCCCTGCTCATTCATGACGATCCCTTCGACGCCTTCCTTAAGGCGATGCGGCATTACCGACCATCGGAGCCGTGCACTCAGGCCATCAGCCCGACCGCTGAGATCGGAGAGGGGACCGTTATCATGCCTGGTTCATTTGTCGGGAACCATGCCAAGATTGGCAAAAACTGCGTCATTCATCCCAATGTTACCATCTATGACTATTGCGTGATCGGTGACAATGTGATCATTCACTCCGGTAGTGTCATCGGGGCGGATGCCTATTATTTCCAGCGCAGGGCCGACAGCTACAAGAAATTCGAGTCGTTTGGTCGTGTGGTGATTGAAGATGACGTGGAGATCGGTGCTTTATGCAGCATCGACAAAGGTGTCACTTCCGACACCACCATCCGTCGCGGCACCAAGATGGACAATCATTGTCAAGTAGGCCACGACAGCTACATCGGCCGCAACTGTCTTATCGGCAGCCATGCTGCCATTGCCGGCGTTACCCGTATCGAGGATGACGTAATCCTTTGGGGCCGTGTCTGCATCAACAAAGACTTGGTAATCGGCGAAGGTGCCGTGGTGTTGGCTACTTCTGCCGTCGATAAGAACATCGAGCCTGGCAAGGCTGTGTTCGGCGTTCCTGCCCAGGACGTCCGCAAGCAATGGCGCGAACAGGCGGCCATGCGTAAATTGCCTGATTTCCTTAAAGAGTATTACTCGAAGAATCCGGAATAAGGGTTTTCATGATTTCCATATCCTCGGTGCCATCACCGTCATGCTCACGCCTCTTGCCACCATGAAGAGCAAGAAAGCGATCCATAACCCGTGGTTGCCGTATATGGGCATGAGGAAATACCAAGCGGGAAGGAAAACGATCAGTGACGCGATGATCATCGTGTTGCGGATCTCCTTGGCAGCAGTGGCGCCAATGTAGATGCCATCCCAAAGGAAAGCGGCAAAGGTGATGACAGGGATAAGGATCATGTAAATATAGTAGGGGCGGGCTTGTTCAGCGATGCCAGGCTGGTCGGAGATGAGATGGATGAAGGTCTCAGGGAAGGCCCAGTACAATAAGGTAAAGGGAATGCTCAATCCCAAACCCCAAAGCAACAGATATTTGATGGTTTTCTTTAGGTTCTCATGGTCGTGAGCTCCCGTGAAACGTCCCACCAAGGCTTCTCCAGCGTAGGCAAAGCCATCCGTGAAATAGCTGAAGATGTAGAAAAACTGCATCAGGATCATGTTGACCGCCAAGATGTCGTCGCCGAGCTTGGCGCTTTGGTTGGTGAAAAAGGCGATGGTCAACACCAACAGGATGCTGCGGATCATGAAATCAGTGTTCACCTTGAAGAAACGCTTCAGCTTGTCGGCTTGCAACAGGATTTTCTTTTCAATGGGGGTGAGGTATTGCCTGTATTTCGCCAACATGAAAATGATGGCGGTGAGCAGACCGATGTATTGCGCGATGACGGTGCCCAACGCCACACCAGCCACGCCCATGTCGAACACGTTGACAAACAACACGCTCAGCCCTATGTTGACCGCATTGATCAGGATGGCGATGACCATGGGAATGGTGGTGTTCTGCATGCCGATGTACCAGCCGTTGAAGGTGTAAAGGCTCAGCACAGCAGGCGCCGCCCAGATTCTCACACGGAAGTATTCGCTGGTGAAACGCAGCACCTCGTCGCTGCCGTTGAGCAGCTGCATGGCGATCCACTCGATGGGCCGCTGCAGGGAGAGCACCAGCACCGTGGCGATCAAGGCGATGCCCATGGAGCGATAGAAGCCGTAGGAAATCTCTTGATGGTTGTTGCCACCGTAAGCCTGTGCGGTGAAGCCTGTCGTTCCAGCCCGCATGAAACTGAAAATGGAGTACATCACGCTGAAGATGGTGCCGCCGAGACCGATTGCGCCGATGTACGAAACGGAGTCCAGATGCCCCATCAGCATCATGTCCACCAAGCCCAATAAAGGCACGGTAATATTGCTGATGATGTTCGGGATCGCCAGCTTCAGGATACTATGATTCAGCTGATTACTCCTCACTCCTCACTCCTAATTCCTTAACGATTTGCTCCAGCCATTGCTTGTCAATCTCGTCAAACGTATTCAGCTCCTTGCTGTCAATGTCGAGCTCTGCCCAGACTTTGCCGTCCTTGAAGATGGGCACTACGATCTCGCTTCGCGACTCGCTGCTGCATGCGATATGGCCGGGAAACTGCTCCACATCTGGGACGACGAGGGTTCTCTTTTCCTTCCATGCCGTGCCACAAACGCCTTTCCCGAAGGGAATTCTTGTGCAGGCCAACGGACCTTGGAATGGCCCTAGCACCAGTTGGTTGCCGTCAACGAAATAGAAACCTGTCCACCAGAAATTAAAGGTGAAATGAATCAACGAGCTGAGGTTACTCATGTTGGCGATCAGGTTGGTCTCGTCTTCGACCAACGACTTCGCCTGTTTCAACAGAAGTTGGTATGTTTTTTCTTTTTCTTCCATGATGCAAAAATACGTCAAAAATGCTTACCTTTACGGCTTCTTAAACAATCGACTATGAAAAAGGTTCATTTTATCGCCATAGGAGGCAGTGCCATGCACAACCTCGCCATCGCCTTGCATCGCAAGGGCTATGAAGTCACAGGTTCGGACGACGAGATCTTCGAGCCCTCGAAGTCACGTCTTGCCAACGAAGGCATCCTTCCGCCGCAATGGGGCTGGTATCCCGAGAAGCTTGACAATACCTACGATGCCGTCATCTTGGGCATGCATGCCCGTATCGACAATCCTGAGCTGGTGCGTGCCCAGGAGTTGGGACTGAAGGTGTATTCCTATCCCGAGTATCTTTACGAACAAAGCAAGGACAAGACCCGTATCGTCATCGGCGGCAGCCATGGCAAGACCACCATTACCTCGATGATTCTGCATGTGCTGAAACACGTGGGCATTGAGACGGATTTCATGGTGGGCGCACAGCTGGAGGGTTTCGATGTAATGGTGCGCCTCAGCGAGTCGGCCAAGTACATGGTGATGGAAGGGGATGAGTATCTCACTTCGCCTATCGACCGTGTGCCGAAGTTCCATCATTACCATCCGCATATCGCCGTCATCAGCGGCATCGGTTGGGACCATGTCAATGTATTTCCGACCTTCGACAATTATCTGGAACAGTTCCGCATCTTTGTCCGTACCATCGAGCCTGGTGGCTGCCTGATCTATGACCAGACGGATGTAGAAGCTGAGAAGATAGCCCAAGGCGCGCAATGCAAGACCTTCGGTTATGGTGTGCATCCTTTCGAAAGCGATGGACTGAAAGCTACTTTGATCCTGCCTGATGGCGGCAAGAAGGAAGTGGGTGTGTTTGGCAGCCATAACATGAAGAACATCAACGCAGCGAAATTGGTGTGCCGTCAACTCGGTGTGACGGACGAACAATTCTACGAAGCCATCGCATCGTTCAAAGGCGCTGCCAGACGTCTGGAATTGCTGTTCGAAAACGGTGGTAATCTGGTCTTCCGTGACTTTGCCCATGCGCCGTCAAAGGTGAATGCCAGCGTGAAGGCCTTGCGCGAACAATTCCCTGAGAAGCATCTGTTGGCCGTGTTTGAACTGCATACCTACAGCAGCCTCAGCGAGGTCTTTATCGACCATTATCGTGATGCCTTGAAACTTGCCGATCAAGCCATCGTGTTTTACGATCCCCACGCCGTAGCCATCAAGAAGCTGGAGCTGATGCCCGATGAACGCATCATCCAAGGCTTCGGTCGTCCCGACTTGAAGGTGGTGCATAACAAGATGGAGCTCATGGACCTGTTACAAAAAGGCCAACGGCAAAATGTCGTTGGCGCTTTCATGAGTTCTGGCGATTTCAATGGCCTCACCACGGAGGATTTGAAGAGCTTGTTTTAGGTTAGAGGTGAGAGGTTAGAGGTGAGAGGTTGTTCTATTTCACCTCTAACCTCTCACCTCTCACCTCTAACCTCTAACCTCTAACCTCTCACTTAACCTCAAAGATGCTCTGATCCACCGCCACGTCGTATTTGACGTTGGAGATGGTGTAGGTGTCCATGTTGCCGCTATAGTCGAATAGCACGATTTCCTTGAGCAGTAGGCTGTCGGTGTGGTATTTGAAAACCACCTGCTTGTAGCCGATGCCAATCAATTTCTTTTTCTTGATGGTCCCAGTGACGATGTGGAAGCCGCCTTCGGTCTTGGTCGTTAGGCTAAAGCCGTTTTCATCGGCAAGTTCTTGGGTCTTGCCTTGGAAACCATAGAGGAAGATGTTGCTGAGTGACTTCATCATGCCGCCCTCCCTGAGTCTGTAGGTGCCGGAAAACAGTCCAATCTCCATATTGATCTTCTTTTCGTTGACGATCATGTACTTTCCCGTATTGAACATAGCGGCAAATTCGTATGGTGCAACGAAATAGAGCTTGCCGTCTTGAGAAGTTGTCTTCTTGGGTTTCACTAGTTTATTCGACAAGTCTGCCTCAAAGGTCTTGATTTTCCCGTTGGCAGCTCTGATGCTGTTCAACAGGTTGACATCCTGGGCTTGAAGCTGGACGGCAAATAGGCATAATGCCAGTAAAGCGATCAGTTTTTTCATGGTTTATTTGTCGAGGCTCATCAAAAACTCTTCGTTGCTGACGGTCTTGGCGACCTTGTCTTTCAGGAATTCCATGGCTTCCACGGGAGTCATGTCGGCGAAGTGAGTGCGCAGTGCCCAGACGCGGGCCAGTGTGGTCTCATCGACCAACAAATCGTCGCGGCGGGTACCTGAAGCCACGATGTCGATGGCTGGGAAGATACGTTTGTTCGACAGACGACGGTCGAGTTGGAGCTCCATGTTGCCGGTGCCTTTGAATTCTTCGAAGATGACTTCGTCCATCTTGGAGCCAGTGTCGATAAGGGCGGTGGCTAAGATAGTGAGTGATCCGCCATTCTCGATCTTACGGGCAGCGCCGAAGAAGCGTTTTGGCTTCTGTAAGGCGTTGGCTTCCACACCACCGGTGAGTACCTTGCCAGAGGCAGGAGAGACGGTGTTGTAGGCGCGTGCCAGACGGGTGATGGAGTCGAGCAGGATGACCACATCGTGACCGCACTCGGTAAGGCGCTTGGCTTTCTCCAACACGATATTGGCGATCTGAACGTGCTTTGATGCAGGCTCGTCGAAGGTGGAGGCGATGACCTCGGCGTTGACGCTGCGCTGCATGTCGGTGACCTCCTCGGGACGTTCGTCGATGAGCAGGATGATCAGATACACCTCGGGGTGGTTGGCGGCGATGGCGTTGGCGACTTCTTTCAGCAACACGGTCTTACCGGTCTTGGGCTGTGCCACGATCAAGCCACGCTGGCCTTTGCCGATAGGGGCGAACATGTCCATGATACGGGTGGAAATGGTGCCGCCTTTATGTCCGGTGATTGTGAACTTCTCGTTCGGGAACAAAGGCGTCAGGAAGTCGAAGGGGATACGGTCGCGGACCTCTTCGGGACGACGTCCGTTGATATAGTCAACTTTCACCAAAGGGAAGAACTTCTCGCCGCTTTTCGGAGGACGGATGGAACCTTGAACGGTGTCGCCGGTCTTTAAGCCAAAGAGCTTGATCTGTGAGGTGGAGACGTAGATGTCGTCAGGGGAGGAGAGGTAGTTGTAGTCGGAGGAACGCAGGAAACCGAAGCCTTCCGGCATGATTTCCAATACGCCCTCGGCCTCCACGACGCTGTCAAACTCGTTGATCATCTCGTCGCGACGCTGCTTCTCGGCCTTTTCAGCATTCTGTTGCTGCTCCCTCTGACCATTTTGGTTGTTCTGGTTGTTTTGGTTGTTCGAGTTGTTCTGGTTGTTTTGATTATTTTGATTTCCCTGTTGCTGATGTCCGTTGTTGTTATGCCTGCCTTGCTGATGGTCTCTGGGCTCTCTTTGCTCTCTTTCTTTAGGCTCAGCAGGGATGACGGGTTCAGCGGTTTCTTTTACCTCTTTATGCTCTTGGGGTTTTTCCTGGTTTTCCTTTGGGGTTGGCAGGACAGGAGCCGGTGCGCCGTTATTCTCGCGGTTGATTCTTGGGCGTTTCTCACGCTTCATCTTGGGCTCGCCTTCTTGTTGGGCTTGCTCGGTGACAGGCTCTTCTTTTGGGAAGGGGATCTCCTGGGCGACAGGTTTTTCTTCCTTATTGATTCTTTTTCTTTTCTTGGCTTGTTTCGGTTCCGTTGGAGCATCGGCTTTTTCTTCGGAATCGTTGGACGGGGCAGGGGCCTCTTCTTTCACGCTCGGTTCAACGGCTTCGGCGTTTTCCGGCTTTTCCCCTTTGCGTTTTCTGCCACGTTTCTTTGGAGCTTGAGCTTCTTGTGCTCCTTGGGCTCCTCCGTTATTGTTGTTTTCGGTGTTTTCTTTAGCCTTTTTTTGTGGTTTCCTAACGGTTTCTGGATGTTCGGCTTGATGATCGATGATGTCAAAAATCAATTGTTGCTTGGTGCGACCTTCGTCATCGATGCCAAGTTCAATAGCGATAATCTTCAGATCTTCCAAAGTCTTATCGTTCAATTCATAAATCTTATACATGAGGTTTAAAAAAGAATAATTTCAGGGGGATTAAGATTGATCACCGGACGGGATGCAATCGTGTGTTGTGAACGGGCTTTTTTGAAAAAAGCGCTGCAAAAATAATGAAATTCTTGAACATGTCAAGTTTTTTTTGTGTTTTTCTGTAAATTCTTATCTTTGCAGCCTTAAAATCTTAGATAAACCATGAAACAAAGAGTACAATCCATCTTTTTCTTTTTATCGGCTCTCATTTTGGGAGGGATGTTTTTTATGCCCATAGCATCGTATCTTGATGAATACGGCACTTATTACAAACTGTTCATCCATGAAGTTGATATCGTCTCGGTGGCGCCTAATGCTAATGTGTCGTTCAGCAGTATCTATACCTTGCCTTTGCTGATCCTTACCGTGGCGGTCATCCTCATCAACTTTTATATTTCGATGTCGATTTTCCGCGCGGTGAAACTGCAGCAGTTCATTAAGCTGTTCAAGCTTTCGAGGATTAGTGTTGCCATTTTGGTGGTGTTGATTGCCACTATCTTCGTCTATTATCTGATGAAGACAGGTGCACAAATCGCTGCAGCTCCATCCTTCAGATGGCCTGCTTTCGGTGCTTTCTTGCCGCTTGTCGCGCTGATCATGATGCTGGTCGCCTCTGCCGGCTTGAGGAAAGACATCAAGAAAGTCCAGTCGGTGGACAGGATCAGATGAGTTAGGAGTTAGGAGTTAGGAGTGAGGAGTAGCTAGAAAATACTCCTAACTCCTCACTCCTAATTCCTCACTTTTTCAAAGATTTCCATATCTCGGAATTCTTTCCCGTCGATGGTGAAGCGCACCATCGTGATTTGTTTGTGGAATCCTGAGGTGCCGGCGGCGCCTGGGTTGATGTGCAGCAGGTTGAGGTTCTTGTCGTAGATCACCTTCAGGATGTGGGAATGCCCACAGATGTATAGTTCCGGTTTCTTGTCTTGGAGAATGGTTCTGACTTCCGGCATGTAATGGCCGGGATAGCCCCCGATATGGGTCATATAGACGTGGACGTCCTCCACTTGGAAGAAGAGGTCTTCGGGGTACTGCAAACGGACGATGTGGTCGTCGATGTTGCCGTGAACAGCCCGCAGCGGCTTGAAGGCTGCGAGCTGTTCAGCGGTTTCGATGTTTCCGATGTCACCGGCATGCCAAATCTCGTCCACGTCCTTGAAGAAATCAAAGACCTGAGGGATGATGGTCCCGTGTGTGTCCGATATAATTCCAATCCTTCTCACTCCTCACTCCTCACTCCTCACTAATCAAAGATTAAACAACACTCCTACGCTCAGGACTTCCTTGAATTGGATCTTCGAGTTCGGGTCTTTGACAAGTTCGCCTGTGATGGGGTCTGGGTCGAAGAAGGGGATGTCGTAGTCGTAGATCAAATGCGTGCCGAAGTTGCAGTTCAGCCAGGAGTTGACCTTCATGACGAAGAGGTTCTGCCAGTCCACGTCGATGCGTTCTGGGTGGTTGAGGTAGTTGGAGAAGAGCTCCAGCTTCGACTCGAAATCCACGTTTTGGATGATGGTGTATTTCATCTTGGCGGCCAGACGGGCGCCGAACTCGAACCTGACCTTGCTGCCTTTCGCATGGATGTCAGTGTCATTCGGGTCGAGGGCATTGACACCGAAAGCACCTTGGTTGGCAAGCATGGTGTCGTTGACGATCGTCACACGGCCGGTGATGGGGGCGATGTTGATGGAAAAATGTTCGTTGGGAACCCACTCGGCACCGATACCCAAACTGATGTAGGCGGGAGCCAGGAACTTGGAGATGTAGGTGGTGGAGTCAGCCGCATAATCGAAGCCCTTGGCCATCTGGGAACGGAAGGCAAATTCCAAGCTATAATTCCAATGCTCAGAGGCCTTTAGGCCGGCCAAGGAAGTGAATTCCAACTTGTCGTCGGTCTTTACAGGCTTCTGCTTGAAGTTGAAATAGCTGTAGCCCAAGGCAGCATTCAGGGTGTTGTCCCATTTGAAGTTGTCCTTGGCATAGTTGATTTCATAATGGAAGGTGCCCAACCAGTTGAGGGCGTTTTGTCCGCCCGCAGCCCAATTGGTAAAGGACACTTGTGAAAAATTCAAGCCAACGTTGCCTTTGTTGGTCCAACCTTCGGTTTTTTCTTCTTGTGCAAAAGATGCAATGGCAAAAAAGAGTGCCATCGCGGTGATAAATACTTTTCTCATTTCGTTTATTATTAATTGGTTTTTTACCGAATCTACCTAGCTAAAAGCCCTACGGGCTATCTACCGAGCTTTAACCCCTACGGGGTATCTACCGAGCTTTAACCCCTACGGGGTATCTACCGAGCTTTAACCCCTACGGGGTATCTACCGAGCTTTAACCCCTACGGGGTAAAATACTCCTCACTCCTAACTCCTCACTCCTCACTAATAGGAGTTTCCATCCTGATAATTTCTGTTTCCTATGTTGAAGGTGATGTCCTGATAGTTATGGCTTCTCACGTATTTGCCGTCTTTCACCGCGGGGATCCAGTGGGTTTCCTGTAACAGGCGGATGGCCTCGTTGTCGCAGCCGGCGCCTACCGACTTGTCGATGGTGATGTTGGAGACGTTGCCGTTGGTTTCCACGACGAAGTTCAGACGGACGGTGCCATTCACTTCAGCCATCTTAGCTGATTCCGGATAATCGAGGTTGTTGAGGATGTATTGCGCCATGTTACTACCGTCGGCAAAATAGGGTTTGGCAGCTTCTTCCAGTTGCCTTATCTCGAAAATATGGTAGCTGCTGTCGGCTTCCAACGTCAGGGGAAGGGCAACACGCTCGCGTTTTTTCCAATAGCGTTTGTAGGCCTTGGCGCTGTATTCCACCTCATATTCCATGGTGGATTCGATGGGCAGCATGTTTTTTGTTGCAGGGTTCCAGAGGATCTTTTTCACGATGTCCAGAGCATTGTCGTTTGCGGCATCGCTGAAGGTCTCCTTGATCTGATAGTCGCTGCCGTTGCCATGCTCATCCAAGCGGAATGCCACCACCACCTTGCCTTTGTTTCCCGCTTGGAGATCAGCTTTAGGATAGACCAGGTTTTGTTGGATGAAAACATCCGTCACTTGATGGCTTGCTTTGGGTGTTGCGGGGTTGATTTGGGCGAAACCAAGGCGGCAACAGCATATAAGCAATATAGATGCGATCCAGGGTTTTAATAGTAAAGTTTTCATAATCAAACGGTTGTATTAAATACTCGGAATGTGATTTCTCGATGCTAATATACTATTTTTTATTTTTACTTTTGCAAAAAATCCGCGATTATGGAAATCAATGAGAAAAACAACATGATCTTCGGGGTACATCCCGTACTGGAGCTGATTCGTTCACAGAAAGAGATAGAGAAGGTTTTCATTCAGGCTGGTGCCCGTTCGATGGAGATCACGGAGATTGCAAACACTTGCAGAAAGAACGGCGTTCCCGTACAGTATGTACCCATCGAGAAGATGAACCGTTTGACACGCAAGAACCACCAAGGCGTCATAGCGTTCATCTGTCCGATTGAATACCAGCCTTTGGAGAAGGTGATTCCTGCCGTTTTTGAGGAGGGCAAGGATCCCCTTGTGTTGATGCTCGATCGTGTGACCGACGTGCGCAACTTCGGTGCCATTGCCCGTACAGCCTACGCCGCAGGCGTGGATGCCATCGTCATCCCTTCCAAAGGTTCTGCCTTGATCAACGGCGATGCCATGAAGACTTCCGCAGGGGCCTTATCCCTTATTAATGTGTGCCGTGTCGAAAACATGAAGGATGCCATCGATTTCCTTCAGGCTAGCGGCTTGCGCGTGGTGGGTTTCACCGAGAAAGCCAAAGAGAGCCTGTGGAAATCGGATCTCACAGGCCCTCTTTGTGTGATGATGGGTTCCGAAGAGGATGGCATCAGCCCTGCTTACCTCAAGCGCCTCGACGCCCACCTGATGATTCCCATGCCGGGTGACATCGATTCGCTCAACGTTTCCGTGGCGACGGGTGTGGTTTGTTTTGAGGTGGTGCGGCAGAGGATGGGATAAAACGTTGTAGAGACGCGCCATGGCACGTCTCTACAGCCTATTCGGGCGTGTAGAATTCATCGTCCTTCCAATTCGCCACGTTGTTTTCAATATATGTGGCGATGGCGTTCAATTCTTCAATATCGCGGATGATGTGATCGTGGAAACGGGGTTGCCAGGCGAAAGAAATGTCGTTTTCGTTGGCGAAACGGGTAACAGCCTGTTTGAATCCTCCAATGGTCGTTGATAGTTTCCCTTGTTTGTTGGCTATTTCTTGCATCATCTCGTTCTTGTCGTTGGTAGAGACGCGCCATGGCACGTCTCTACGGTCGGCCGATGTGATAATAACAATCAAATGAAGATGATTGGGCATAATCACATATTCTGGGATTTCGGCATATGGATTATGATGCTTGGTTTTATTGACGGCTTGGTCAGCAAATAACCCAATCTCAGACAACACCATTTCTCCATCCACAATCTCTCCGAAGAAGTGCTCTCGGTTCTTAGTGCAGATAGTGATGAAATAGGTCCCTCCATTGTAGTCGTGCCATTCCGCACGAGTAGATTCTATTCGGTATTTGTTTTGGAATCTGTCGTCTGACATTGTTGTTGGTTTTTGGTTTTGGCCTGTAGAGACGCGCCATGGCACGTCTCTACAAACAACGGCCATGGCGCGAATATTCATTAAACAAAGTGTCGTTTATTTCAGATACTTATCTAGCCAATTATAGAACCGTCTCTGCCAGAGAACGCCGTTCTGGGGCTTTAGCACCCAGTGGTTCTCGTCAGGGAAATAGAGGAACTCGGCATCGAGGCCACGTAAGATGGCGGCGTTGTAAGCCTGCATGCCTTGGGTGAAGCAGATGCGGTAGTCAAGGCCGCCATGGATCACGAGGATAGGTGCCGTCCATTTGTCCACGAAGAGGTGGGGTGAGTTGGCGTAGGTCTTGCGTACGGTGGGGTTGTTCCAATCCCAGAAGGGGCCGCCGAGGTCCCAGTTGACGAACCACATCTCTTCGGTCTCGAGGTATTGGGCTTCGAGATTGAACATGCCGTCGTGGGCGATGAGGGCCTTGAAACGACCGTCGTGGTGACCCGCAAGCCAGTACACGCTGAAGCCGCCGAAGCTGGCACCCACGGCACCGAGGCGGTTCTCATCGATGTAAGGCTCCTTGCTGACTTCGTCGATGGCGCTGAGGTAGTCCTTCATGCACTGTCCGCCGTAGTCGCCGCTGATTTCCTCAAGCCATTCCTGACCGAAGCCGGGTAGGCCGCGACGGTTGGGGGCGACGATGATGTAGTCGTTGGCGGCCATCATCTGGAAGTTCCAGCGGTAGCTCCAGAACTGGCTCACGGTGCTTTGCGGTCCGCCTTCGCAGTAGAGCAGGGCAGGGTATTGCTTGTTGGGATCGAAATGAGGCGGATAGATCACCCATGTGAGCATGTCCTTGCCGTCGGTGGTCTTGATCCAGCGTTCTTCCACCTTGCCCATGGTGAGTTGGTCGAAGATCTTGTCGTTGACGGTGGTGATCTGCGTGGCCTCGCCCGTGGTGGGGTCAACGCTGAAGAGCTCGGTCGGGTGGCTCATCGACTGACGACCGGCGATCAGCTTGTCGCCGTTATATTGCACGGAGACGTAGTTGTGCTGGCCTTCGGTTAGCTTCTTGATTTCGCCGTTCTCAATGTTGAGGGCATAGAGCTGGTCGGTGGCGTAGGCATCGCTGATGAAATAGAGCGTCTTGCTGTCGTCGGCCCAGCTGAAGCCCGTGCAGCACTGGTCGAAGGCGGCCGAGTAGTCGGTCTTCTCGCCGGTTTCGAGGTTCATCACGAAGAGGCGTTGCTTGTCGGATTCATAGCCGTCGCGTTCCTGGCTCTCCCAAGCCATGTATTTACCATTGGGCGAGATGACGGGGTTGAGGTCGTAGCCCATCATGCCCTCTGTGAGGTTCTTGCATTCGCCGCTCTGTATGATGTATTGGTAGATGTCGGTATTAGTGGAGAGGGCGTAGTCCTTGCCAACCTTTTTGCGGCAGCAATAGACGAAGCTCTTGCCGTCGGGCAGCCACTGCACCTGCTCCATGCCGCCGAAGGGACGCACGGGTGCTTCCCATTGCTCGCCTGCCATGGCGTCGAACGAAGCTTCGATCTTGCCGTTGCTGAAGTTACCCACGAAGATATGTCCGTAGGTATCGACCCATTGGTCCCAATGGCGGTACATCAGGTCGTTGTTGATGCGTCCTGAGGACTTGTCGAGGTCGGGGTAGATGTCGGCCACGGTCTCCTTCAGCTTCACTTCCTTGGTGAAGAGTACCTGGGCGCAGTCGGGCGAATAGAGGAATCCGTTGATGTCGTCAGCCTCGTTGGAGACGCATTGGCGTCCGGTGCCGTCGGGGTTGATCTCCCAGAGTTGCATCACGCCATCGTCGTTGGGGCTGAGGAAGCCGATCTTCTTGCCGTCGGGGCGCCATTGCGGGCTGTATTCGCTTTGGTTCGATTCGGACAGCACGCGGTTGTTGGTGCCGTCGGCGTTCATAATATACAAAGTGGAGCCGCTGCGGTTCTCGGGCACGCTGTAGTAGGTGACGTTATAGACGATTTGCGAATGGTCGGGCGAGAGGCTGTATTCGCCGATGCGGCCCATGGCCCAAAGGACTTCGGGTGTCATGATGTCGGATTGGAGGGTCAATTCCGTTGGTCCGATTTTGTCTTTGCCTTTCGGCTCGGTTTCAGGTTTTTGTGTGTTGCACGATACAATTGCACAAGTGATCATGGCTAACAGGAGGATTTTGTTTTTTCTCATTTGTAATTGATTTTGGAATTTGGGTCAAAATTAGGAAATTTTTGAATTCTTCCTACATTTATTCTATCTTTGCCTTGTCAAATAAAACTCTTTACAATGCAAAGAATCGTGAAGGCTTTAGCAGCCGTAATGCTATTGACGGCGGTGTTTCTCGTTGCGGGATGCGATGGTCCTAAAAACAATAACAACGGTGAAGCCCAACAAACCAAGCCGGAAGTGACTCAGGAGGTTGATAATGGGACTTCCGTGGATGGCCACGAATTTGTGGACTTGGGGCTGCCAAGCGGCACGCTTTGGGCCACCTGCAACGTGGGCGCGGATACGCCGGATGGCTATGGCGACTATTTTGCATGGGGCGAGACAGAACCGAAAACCATCTATAGCCTTGATACTTACAAATACAGTACAATTGATGACCGTCTGGCTGCTTTGATAGAAGAAGAAAACGACGAAGACGAACCGGGTCCACCGGCAAGATATCTCTATCCCATCTTCACGAAATACTGCCTCGTTCCGAAGTCTGGATACAATGGCTTTACGGATGATCTAACCGTATTGCAACCAAACGACGATGCGGCCACCGTCAATTGGGGAAAGGGTTGGTGCATGCCTACCAACGAACAATGGGCGGAACTCTATAACTGCATTCCGAACAAATTGGTCACGCAAAACGATGTGACAGGGCTTCTTTTCACTGCTCCTAACGGCAATACGCTCTTCCTGCCCGTTGCAGGCGAACATGATGACGAGGGCCTTTTTGAAGAGGAAGAGGCCGGTCTTCGCCACGAAAACCTTGGACGTTACTGGTCCAAGTCACTGTATGTCAGTTCGCCGTTTAGTGCGTGGCACTTGTATATCTATTCTTTTGGCAACCGAGATGTGCGCGGTGGCGACCGTTGGTGCGGTTTCCCGGTTAGACCGGTTTGCTCAATCAAAAAAGCTGTAAAAGCTGATGGGGAAGGGCATGCACAGGCTCACACTTTCGTGGATCTCGGCTTGCCAAGCGGTACGCTGTGGGCAGATTGCAATATAGGCGCCGATAGCCCTGAGAGCTATGGCGACTTTTTCGCTTGGGGCGAGACGGAGCCAAAGTACATCTTCCGCTGGGATAACTACAAATACTGCCATTTCGAGAACGATGAGCTTACCAAGTATTGCAACGACACAAGCTATGGCTACAACGGCTTTACCGATGGGCTGTACATCTTACAGAAGGATGACGATGCCGCCAAGGTCAATTGGGGCAGCGAGTGGAGTGTCCCTAACGACGGGCAATGGATGGAGTTGTACCAAAACACTACGAGCGCTTGGACGACACAGAACGGGGTGGAGGGACAGCTCTTCACGGCACCGAACGGCAACAGTATCTTCTTGCCCGCCGGTGGCATCCGTCGTGATGTCGAACGTAGTAAATCAGGCTATCATGGGGTTTATGGCGAATACTGGTCGAATTCATTTAACCAGCGTCATTCTGAGGATGCACATTCATTCCGAATGGATTCATACGACAGCAAACTGTTCGTTAGTGCACGCCAAAATGGCTTGCTTATCCGTCCTGTGCAATATGCTGCTGATGACAAGCACGAGTATGTTGACCTCGGCTTGCCAAGCGGTACGCTATGGGCTACCTGCAACGTGGGGGCAACCGCTCCGGAAGAGCATGGCGTCAAAGTGGCGTGGGGCGAGGTTGCTCCGAAAGAGGCATACGAATGGTACAACTATAACTATTGCAGAGGGGAAATTAACTCCTTTATTAAATACTGCCTCGATGCTACCGGCGGCTACAACGGTTTTGTCGATTCTTTGACTGTGTTGTTGTCCGAGGATGATGCCGCCACGGCAAACTGGGGAGGAGGATGGTGTATGCCGACCGCCGAACAGTGGAGGGAGCTAAGGAAGCATACCACCATGACTTGGGTGAAATCGCAAGATTCCAATCAAGGCATCCTGTTTACTGCCGCAAATGGCAACAGCCTCTTTTTGCCTGCTACCAATAGCATGGATGATGAATTCCCTGGGCCTTCCATCGAGGGTGCCTACTGGTCGAAAACACTCAATGATAGTGGCGCAGGCCACCCGTGGGTGTTTGTTTTCAATTGTGCTACCGAATATAATGTCTTTTATGACGTTGACCGCTGCGGTGGTTTTTCCGTCCGTCCAGTGCGTTCCACGCCGAAGAAATAAATAATTCTTGTCATGTTACAAATCTATTGCCGCAACACCAAAACCACCAAGAGCTTTCCCGAAGGCACCACGCTTCAGGAGATGCTTCCTGAATTTGATTTCGACAAACCATACGAGATTGTCTCCGCACGTGTGAACAATGTGCCGCAGGGACTGAAGTTTCGTGTCTATAACAACCGCGACATTGAGTACGTCGATGGCCGCGATCCTTCGGGAGCGCGTATCTACTTCCGCTCGCTCTGCTTCCTGCTCAGCAAGGCTGCCCGAGATGTGTTCCCGGGTTCGAAGATCTATATGGAGAACCCCATCTCCAACGGCTATTTCTGCAACTTCCACAAGGCTGATGGCTCGGAAGTGACCGACGATGACATTGAACGGATCCGACAGCGGATGCAGGAGATCGTCAACAAGGATATTCCTTTCCATCGCTACGAGGTGCAGACTGAAGAGGCGGTGCGCATCTTCCGCGAGCTGGGCTATGACGATAAGGTCAAGCTCATCGAATCCAGCGGACAGGTCTATATGGACTATTATACGCTGGGTAACACGGCTGATTATTATTACGGACGTCTGGTGCCTTCCGCTGGCTATCTCAAGTTGTGGGGATTGGAACGCTATTACCATGGCCTGCTGCTGCGTGTCCCAGATAGGCATGATCCCAGCCGATTGGCGCCTTTTGTCCCGCAGCCTAAGACCTTCGAGATGTTTAACGAGAACCTGAAATGGAACATCATCATGGGCCTCAACAATGTGGGCGACGTGAATCAGGCTTGCCTGAATGGCCTTGCCAATGTGCTGATCAAGGTTTCGGAAGCACTTCAGGAGAAAAAGATCGTGCAGATCGCCGAAGAGATCTATCGGCGGTATCAAGGTGAGAACGGTGTGCGTTTGGTGCTGATCACTGGACCGAGCAGTAGCGGCAAGACCACCTTCTGCAAACGTCTTAGCGTCCAGCTATTGGCATGTGGGCTCAAGCCGTTGTCGTTCTCGACAGACGATTATTTCGTGAATAGGGAAGACACCCCGAAACTGCCCAATGGCGCCTACGACTTCGACAACTTCGAGGCCGTGCAACACGAGATGCTGCAGCGCGACTTGCTGAAACTGTTGGCAGGGGAGGTGGTCGATATCCCAGAGTTCAATTTCGTGACGGGCAAACAGGAATACAATGGCAAACAACTCCATCTGGATGCCAACACCGTGGTGCTTCTTGAAGGCATACATGCGCTCAATCCGAAGTTGACCGACCATATCGACGATGCGCTCAAGTTCCGTATCTTCATCAATACCTTGACCAGCACTTCGCTCGACGACCACAATATCATTCCCACCTACGACATCCGCCTGCTGCGCCGTATCGTCCGCGACTATAACAAAGGAGCGTTCACTGCACGTCAGACTATTGAGCAGTGGCCAAACGTCATTGCCGCAGAGGAGCAATGGATTTATCCCTATCAGGAAAACGCTGACATGATGTTCAACTCCTCGTATCTATTGGAGTTCGCTGTCATGCGCAACCATGCCGAGACCATCCTTGCCAGCGTCCCGAAGAACTGTTCGGCCTACACCGAAGCGCATCGCTTGTTGCATTTCATCCATTACTTCACTCCGGTGCCAGACAAGGAGATTCCGCAAACCTCGATGATTCGCGAGTTTATTTAATAAAAAAAGACGGCTAAAAGCCGTCTTTTTTGTCGATGTAGCGGGAATGAGAATTGAACTCATGACCTCCGGGTTATGAATCCGACGCTCTAACCTGCTGAGCTATCCCGCCATGTTTCGAGCCGCAAAAGTACTACTTTTTTTGTTTCAAACAACACTTTTTGGAAATATTTTTTTTGGTATGGTTTTTGAACTTTGAAAGATTTTGTTCTTGATTAAAGAATTATTTATACTTTTGCACATCTTTTAAATAAACTATGAATATGAAAAAGCTTGTTTTATTGATCGGCGTCCTCGTCATGATGGCAGGCGTCGCTATGGCTCAGGATACCAAAACTCCTCAAAACGGTCCTGAGATCGAGTTTGAGAAAGTAATTCACGACTACGGTGAGATTCCCTACAATGGCAATGGCGAATGCGAGTTCAAGTTCACCAATACCGGCAATGAACCTCTGATCATCCAAAAACCCAAATCGAGCTGCGGCTGCACCGTCCCTTCATGGCCTAAGGAACCTATCCTTCCTGGTGAGTCAGAGGTGATTAAGGTGACTTACAAGACCACACGTGTTGGCGCCATCAACAAATCCGTTACCGTGACCTCCAACGCTGTCAAGAATGGTACCGTGGTACTGCGTATCAAGGGCAAGGTGCTTGAACAGCCTACCGAAGCCATGCCTGAAAAAGAGACTGGCATCGGAACTCCGATCAACAAGAATTAAGAATTTAGATTAAGAATTCAATATGCCACAAATTTCTAAAAAAGGACAAGAGCTTCCTCAATCAGCGATTAGGAAGCTCGTTCCATTTGCTGACGCCGCCAAGGAACGCGGTATCCATGTGTATCACCTCAATATCGGTCAGCCGGACATCGAGACTCCTAAAGGAGCTCTTGCCGCTCTCGCCGATACAGCCCGTGAGCTTCCTGCAAGTCACGGCGTGCTGGAATACAGCCATTCCGCTGGTATCCCGAGCTACCGTCGCGCCCTCTGCAACTATTACCACCGTCACGGCATCGACGTCACGCCGAACCAAGTCATCGTCACCACTGGCGGCAGTGAAGCCCTTCAGATGGCCTTCACCGTGTGCCTGAACCCTGGTGATGAGATCATCATTCCGGAGCCTTATTACACCAACTATAACACCTTCGCCAAGCTGTGCGATGCCAAGATCGTCACGATCCCCAGCGACATCAAGACAGGCTTTGCCTTGCCTCCCATCGAGGACTTCGAGAAAGCCATCACGCCTCGCACCAAGGCCATCATGATCTGTAACCCCAACAACCCAACAGGTTATCTCTACACCCATGAGGAATTGCTGAAAGTGGCAGGTCTGGTCAAGAAATACGATCTGTTCCTCTTCGCCGATGAGGTCTATCGTGAGTTCTGCTATGATGGACACAAGCACTTCAGCGTGATGCAGCTTGAGGGACTGGAGCGCAACACCATCCTGTTCGACTCCGTTTCGAAGCGCTATAGCGCTTGTGGTGCCCGTGTGGGCTGCATGGTGACTCGTAACAGCGAGGTCTATGCCATCGCCATGCGTCTGGCTCAGGCCCGTCTGTCACCACCGAGTTTCGGTCAGATCTTCGCTGAAGCTGCCGTGGATACCCCACAGTCGTATTTCGACAAGGTGCAGGCTGAATATGTGGCTCGCCGTAACGTCATCGTCGAGGGCATCAACAAGATCCCGGGCTGCTTCTGCCCAATGCCTAAGGGCGCTTTCTACACCGTCATCGATTTGCCGGTGGACGATAGCGACAAGTTCTGCCAGTGGCTGCTCACCGATTTCAGCTACAACGGCGCTACCGTGATGTTGGCCCCTGCCACAGGTTTCTACGTGGATCCTGAGGAAGGTCGCCATCAAGCTCGTATCACCTACTGCCTCTGCATTGAGGACCTGAAGGCTGCCATCAAGTGCCTTGAGGAAGCCTTGAAGGAGTATCCAGGGAGGATTAGGAAATAAGAGATAAAAGTTTAAAGATAAAAGTTGGTGGATGTCTTGGTGAGGCATCCACCATTTTTATTTCAGGATTTCTGACAGTGCAGCACGGAACTCTGGCATCGGACAGTGTGTGTCGCGTTCGATGATTAAGGTCTTGAGTCCAGCGAAAGGCATGATCTCAGCTTCAATGTCCTTTAAGGAACGACTTGTTCCGAAATAGGCAGGGGCGAAGCCTTCCCAAAACTTGATGGCGGTGGCTTTGTCCATGTGGAAAGTCTCTTTGATGAAGCTTTCGTCGCTGAGCTTGCAACAGACATACACCATCCCAACGTCGAAGAGATGGTTCCCGTAGCAGAAGTCACCTAGGTCGATGAAATAACGTTTCTCGCCAACAAAGATGGCGTTGGAGAATTGAAGGTCGCCGTGGATGGCAGTGTCCTCGTCTGGAACGTTGCTGATGAAACGGCTCAGTTTATCTTTTTCGTCTGCCGTGAAAAACGGGTTTTCGCTCAGAAGACGACGGTAGCGGTCTTTCACGTTTTCAAACTGCGTCGTGTCAATGTGGGTGGCATGTAGTTGCAGGCACATCTTTGCAAATTCCTCGGCATATTGTCTCGCCATCTCTGGATGGTCGCCCGTGGCGCGAGAATAAGACTTCTTCCCGAGGATGCGGTGGAAGCGGATTCCATAACGGCCGTCCTCTGTCACTACGTAATCACCGGGTTCTGGCGTGGAGATGCCCATGTCATACACCTTTCTGGCGAGCTTCATCTCGTCCAAAGGCTGTTGGATCTTGCCTGGGAAATAGAGTTTCAGCATCACCGACGGATCGGTCTTGTGGTCGTAGCTTTCGCCATTGGCGCCTCCGCCGGAGAGGATGTAGTCGTTAAGAGTTATTTTGATGGCTTCCATGATTTTGTGTGTATGATGAGTTGCAAAAATAGAAAAAAATCAGTATTTTTGCTGTTTAATAAAAAACTGAGATGAGAGAAAGATCGAAACGATTCAACCCGATCACGGACAGAAGCAGTGAGATAATCGCGTTTTTGATGGCTTCGCCCGACATGCCACAGGACGAAGAACTTCGTTTCAAGATAGGCCTTTCTGTCGAGGAGGCCGTCGAGAATGTGGTTCGCTATGCCTACGATGGTGGTATCGGCTGGCTCGAAGCCGGTACGAGCCTGGATCACGACACGCTGGTCCTTACCATCGAGCTTCGCGATGCGGGGACGCCCTTCAATCCATTGGAAATTCCAGATCCCGACATCACCCTTCCTGCCGACGAACGTGAAATCGGCGGACTGGGGATCTATCTGTGCAAGAAGATGATGGACAGCATCAGCTATCGCTATGAGGATGGCAACAATGTGCTTACCATGACGAAAAAACTGAAAAATGAAAGGTAATAAAATGGATGTGACAATAACAAAAGATGAAGGCAAGACCTTCGTGAAACTCGATGGGCGGATTGATACGACTAATGCCGATCAGTTTCAACACGACATCCTTCCGCTGATGGGTGACGACAATCTAGATATCGACATTGACTGTTCGGGGATGAATTACACTTCGTCGCAGGGGCTGCGTATCTTCCTCATGCTGCAAAAAAGCGTCATGGCCCGTGGCGGCAAACTCGTGATGCGCAACATGAATCCCCTGGTGAAAGAAGTGTTCGACATCACGGGGTTCTCGAATATCATCACCATTATTTAATCGGCAGGCCTTATGAGACTTGATATGCACTGTGAGATGATACTCGACGAGTATCATGCAAAATTGCCCTTTTACGAGAAGATGAAATCCATCGTGACTGAGCGGCTGGGTGCCTGCTTGGACGAGAACAAGATCGTAGTTGCGGGACTTGAGGCGCGCATCAAGACCGAGAAAAGCTTGACGGGAAAACTGGAGTTGAAGGGTAGCAAATATCAAACATTGGACGATATCACCGATATTCTTGGTGTTCGTATCATCACCTATTATAGTGATGAAGTGGATGTCATTTCTGCCTTGGTGGAGAAGCTGTTTGACATTGATTGGGACAACTCGGTCGATAAACGAAAGATGCTGGAAATAGACCGTTTCGGTTATATGTCGTTGCATTATGTGTGCCGTGTCCCCGAAAGGATGTATCATGATCCAGCCATGCCCCAGCTGAACCAGATCCGGTTCGAGTTGCAGATGCGTAGCACGCTGCAGCATGTCTGGGCCAACATGTATCACGATATGGGTTATAAGAGCGATGTGGAGATCCCTGCCGAATACCAGCGTAACATGAGCCGGTTGGCTGGGATGCTGGAACTTGTCGATGAGCAGTTTAGCCGTATCCGCAAGGAGATCAACGACTACCGTCGTAACGTGCAGGCGTTGGTGGCGAGTGGCGACTTCGACGAGGTGCCGCTGAATGGCGATACCTTCCGTAGCTTCCTCGAGCTGAAGCCCTTCCAACGTCTTGCCGACAAGATCGCCGCCATCAACCAGGCGGAGCTCTACGAGGACGACCTGATGTCGTATTGCCATATCCTGATGTTGATGGGTATGAGGACCATTGGCGACGTCGTGCGTATGCGCAACGAAAACGAGGAGGGTGCCTATCAATTGGCACTGATACAATTGGCTGGAACGGGCCTCGACATTGTGGCATATTCCGTGGTTCTTCAAAACATTTGCATCGTCTATATCCTGACGCAAGGCTTCGGCGAAGCTGGGCTGGAGCGCATGTTCAAATTGCTCTACGGTGAAAGCGAATATAATGTCCAACGTGCCCATCGTATCTATGAACAAGCCAAAAAGATCAACCTAATCTAAGGCCATGAACAATCCTCTTGACACCACATTCTTTGATGAGGCAGTGAAATTCGCGCTCGAAGCCCATCATGGCACCGAACGCAGGGGCAAGGGCTATCCCTATCTCATCCACCTCATGGAGGCTGCGACCATTGTGGCTACTATCACCAACGATCAGGAGATGCTGGCCGCTGCCATATTGCATGACACGGTGGAGGACACCGATGTCACCTTGGAGCAGATCCGTGAAAGGTTCGGCGATCGGGTGGCACAACTCGTCCATTTGGAGACTGCCCCCATGGATTCCACGATGACATGGCGTGAGAGAAAAACAGCTCAGGTGAAACAGCTTGAAGCTGCTACCTATGACAGCAAAGTGGTGGCGCTTGGCGACAAGCTCTCCAACATGCGGGGTATCGCTTGGGATTATCGTCAGATTGGTGACAAGGTCTGGAGCATCTTTCACGCTCAAAACGGGAAGAAAGATGTGGAGTGGTATTATCGCTCCCTGGCGGACGCCATGAAGGAATTGTCGGACACCTTGGCCTATCAGGAGTTTGTAAGGCTTCTGGAAGAGACGTTTTCAGATCGTCCCGTCAATAGATGAGATATTTCTCGCGAATGGCCTTGAATTTGTCGAGGTCGGATTGCCATGAGGCACGGATGCTCTCCATGCTTTTTCCGTTTTCGATTTGTTGCTTCAACAAGTTGTTGCCCGAAAGGAGGTTGAAATACTTGGTGAAGAACGTCTTGTCCTTGAGTTGCTGATAGGCCTCAATAAGCCATTCCAGCTGTAGCTGGTTAGCGTTGGCTGTATAACCGTGAGCATATTCGGTCAGATCCATGCCTTTGCAACGTTGTCCTTCCAGCAAGGGCTTGGAGGCACCGCTTTTGCTTTCAGGGGTAAATGCATAATCGCCCCGCATGTCGGGATGTCCGAAGACCTGGAAAGGCTTGTCGGTGCCGCGCCCCACGCTCACGATGGTGCCCTCAAAGAAGCACAAGGAAGGGTAGAGGTAAACCGACTCCCAGTTGGGAAGATTGGGAGAGGGCCTCACAGGCAGCTCGTAGATGGCATCGCGGTCGTAGCCAGGGATGGAGACCACGGTAAGCTCGCAGTGGACTTTGTTTTTCATCCAGCCTTCGCCGTTCACCATCTTGCCATATTCTCCGATGGTCATGCCATAGACAACAGGCACTGGATGCATGCCTACGAAGGAGGCGTTGGCAGCTTCCAGCACTGGACCGTCGATATAGAATCCATTGGGGTTGGGACGGTCGAGCACGATGACGGGGATGTCTTTCTCGGCACAAGCCTCCATAACGTAAGTCAAGGTGGAGATGTAGGTGTAGAAACGCACGCCCACGTCTTGGAGGTCGAACAGCATGACGTCGATATCCTTGAGCATTTCGGGCGTAGGTTTTTTTGTCTTCCCATAGAGTGAGGCGATCTCGATGCCCGTCTTCTCGTCCTTCCCATTGGTGATTTTTGCGCCGGCATCGGCAGTGCCACGGAAGCCATGTTCTGGCGTGAAGATTCGCTTCACGTTGATGCCGGAAGCCACTAGCGTATCAACCAGATGCGTTTGGCCGACGATGCTGGTCTGATTAGCCACAACGCCCACGTTTTGGTCGGTGAGCAAACGAAAATAGTTCTCGGTGTCAAGAGCTCCTGACACATATTCTTCCTTCGGAATCAGGCGGATCGACTGGGCCTTGCCTTGGAGAGCGAAGCTAATCCCAAGAGCCAGAAAGAGGATGCAGCGTGTGATATTTCTCATTTTGCAATTCATAATTCGATGATGATTCGTATTTTTGCAAAAATAATGCAAAATCTTTCAAAAACGCATGCCAGGCTCGAAATTCATCTCCGATAGGTTGTTTTCGCTGTCCAAGAATCATCTTTCTTCGACGGTGATGCGTCTCGCTGTGACTAGTGTGGCTTTGGCAATCGCGGTGATGCTCATCTCGCTGGCCGTGGTGGTGGGTTTCAAAAACCAGATTCGTGACAAGGTGATCGGTTTTGTTGCGCCCATCCATATCCAGACGCTTGACAGGAACGAATCGTTCGAGGAGCAGCCTTTTGTGCTAGATGAGCGATTGAAAAAGGCCTTAGAGACGACGCCGGGCATTCGGCATTATCAATTGGTGGCTGACAAGGCGGGGATGATCAAGACGGAGGAGGAGATCCAAGGCGTGGTCATGAAAGGTGTGGGACCGGATTACGATTGGAATTATTTCAAGGATTGCCTTGTGGATGGAGAGGTGCCTCAGTATGAAGAGGGTGAACGGTCTAACGATGTCATGGTCTCGAAGGCGATTGCCGATAAGATGTTACTTTCGGTAGGCGATCCGGTCCGCGTGTGGTTCATCGACGAGGACATGCAGGCGCGTGGCAGGAAGTTCAATATCACGGGCATCTTCGTGACGGGACTTTCGGAGTTCGACGAGCGTTATGTGTTTTGCGACTTGGATCAGATCCGGCGATTGAATCATTGGGAAGATGACGAGACTGGCGTGGTGGAAGTGTGGATCGACGACATGGATTCAATGGCGGAAATCAACGATGCGCTGTATTATAGTATTCCAGGCACACTGGCCTCTTATACCGCTCGTGAGAGCAATCCGAAGATATTCGACTGGCTTGATTTGCTGGATACCAACGTTTGGCTGATTTTGGTTCTGATGTTTCTTGTTGCCGGCATCACGGTGATCTCCATGCTGCTGATCATCATTATTGAGAAGACTTCCACCATCGGTCTGCTGAAAGCCATGGGTGCCTCCAATCGCTTTGTCCGTAAGGTCTTCATGCAACGATCCATCCGTATCTTGCTGATTGGCATGGTCATCGGCAACTTGATTGGCTTGGGATTCTGCCTACTGCAGTATTACACGGGCGTTTTTCGTCTCGATCCCGCCACTTATTATCTTTCCTCTGTTCCAGTTGAGATGCATTTTAGCACGGTGCTGCTGGTTAATGTGAGCACCTTCATCCTTTGGATTCTGATGCTGCTGATTCCTACTGGCATCATCAACCGCATCCGTCCTTCACGTTCCATCCGGTTCGAATAATTTATAATCATTCTAAAATACAATATAGGTATTTGTTTTTCCAAAAAAGCAGTATTTTCACAGCTTGAAATGATTATGAAAAAACTTTTGGAAAAACATGATGAAAAACTTTGTTATTGAGCCGTTGAAAGGTTTCGGTGAAATACCTTTCGGAATGTCTTTGGATGATGCCGTGAAGATGCTTGGTTCACCCAATTATTATGAGGAACTCAGCGATATGGAGGAGACGGGGAACCGTTCCATCTATTATGAGTATGAGGATTTGGAAACCAACATTTATTTTGAGGGCATCACCAAATCGGTAGCTGCTTGTTTCGAAACAGAGAATCACGATGCAATACTATATGGCACCAAGGCATTTGATCTGAATCGCGCTGAAGTGATCGAGCTGATGCGTGAAAACGGCTTCAAGGAGTTGGAGGAAGAAGACGAGGACGGTGAGCACCGCATTTCCTTTGAGGATGCGCTGATCGATTTCTTCTACGATGGTGACAAGATGACTGCCATCAGCTGGGGCGTGCTCGTTGACGACCAAGGAAACATTATTTAGAGTTAGGAGTTGGGAGTTAGGAGTGAGGAGTATTTTACCCCGTAGGGGTTAAAGCTCGGTAGATAGCCCGTAGGGGTTAAAGCTCGGTAGAATCGGGGGGATTTCAATCATGGGGTTTCAATCGTGGATGGAATTCCGTGAGCGTTTCCCTCAACAAATCATCTGAAATATGTGTATAGATCTCGGTGGTGCTGACGCTGGCATGGCCGAGCATCTGCTGTACTGCCAGTAAATTGGCGCCGCCTTCCAGGAGATGGGTGGCGAAGCTATGTCTGAAGGTATGCGGACTGATAGACTTGCTGATATCGTTGCGTTCCGCCAATTCTTTCACTAACAGAAACACTGTCTGGCGGGTGAGGCCGGTCCCGCGGCTGTTCAGGAAAACGGTGTCGGTAAACTTTGGTTTTGGCGTGATGTGCAATCTTGCGCCATTGATGTATTGATATAGGATTTTCAGGCTGGAGTCGCCGATGGGGACGAGCCTTTCCTTGCTGCCTTTGCCGAAGATGCGGAGGAAACCGTCTTCTTTATAGATGTCGCTGATTTGTAGGCTGATGAGTTCTGAGACGCGCAGGCCGCAGCCATACATCACCTCAATCATGGCTTTGTTGCGGTGACCGTTGGGTTGGCTGAGGTCGATGCTATCAATCATCTTTTGGATTTCAGGGTAGCTTAGCACTTCGGGCAGATGCCGTCCTCTTGATGGCGAGGTGATGAGTGCTGTGGGGTCCTTCGTGGTCAGGTTTTCCTGGAGAAGGAAACGGTAAAACGACTTCAAGCCTGAGAGTATGCGCGTTTGTGAGCTGGCGCCGATATTCAGGTCGTAAAGATAGGCGAAGAAGTTCTCGATGGTGTCCTGCTTGACCTCGTCGATGTCGGTTGATTGTTCCTGGCTCTCAAGGTATTGAAGAAACAAGTTGACATCATGGCAATAGGCCTCCACGCTGTTGTCGGACAGCGACAATTCCAGCCTCAGGTGGTCGGCATAGTGCTTGATGAGATTTGGTGAGATATTGGTCATGCTATTGTTTGGCAAAAGTACATTATTTTTTCGTTAATATGTTTTTTTCCTACCTTTGTCCCAAAGAATAAAGCTCATCATGGGTATGCGCGACTCTGATGCCCTCCGCACGCTGTTCAACATCCCTGAAAACGAAGCCATCATGGCGGTCATCTCGTTGGGCTACAGGTCGGGCGAGCCTCGCCAGCCTGAACACAGGCCGCTGGAAGAGGTGGTGGAGTTTTTCTGAATTATTCAATTTAGAATTAAAGCAAATGTTTGCCATAAGATAGGATATAACAAACAAATATGAATTAATCTAATTGAGGAAAAGATGAAAAAAGTAACGAAGGCAGTAGCAGCCTTAATGCTAACAATGGCGGTCTTTTGTGCCGCTGGATGCAAGAAAGACCCTGATAATGGGGGAAACAACAGTGGCATCTACAATGGTCACAAGTATGTTGATCTTGGTCTTCCGAGTGGTACACTATGGGCCACTTGCAACGTGGGAGCCGATTCGCCCGAAGAATACGGCGATTACTTTGCTTGGGGAGAGACGCGACCGAAGGACTCCTATACATGGGAGAGTTATATCTATGCGGAATGTATATCGTATAGTGACCCAAGGTTGACCAAGTACTGTACAAGTTCCGATTTTGGCAATATTGGGTTCACCGACGACTTGATCACATTGCAGCCCGAGGACGACGCTGCCACGGCCAATTGGGGCAGTGGTTGGTGCATGCCTACTGCCGACCAGTGGAGGGAGTTGAGGGATAACACTTTCACATCAAGGACAACCCGAAATGGTGTTGAGGGTCGCTTGTTTACCGCTGCCAACGGCAACAGTCTCTTCCTGCCCGCTGCGGGCTGCCGCGACGGGAGCAGTCTCGACGAAGCAGGCAGCGGCTGCTACTGGTCGACTTCTCTCTACACGTACTGCCCGTACTACGCGAGGTTCTTCTACTTCGATTCGGGCGATTGCAGCATGAGCGACATCAACCGCAACTTCGGTCTATCTGTCCGGGCTGTGCGCTCTGGGTTGCAGAACTAACCTTTAATTGTTCCGTTACGGGCATGACAAGCGAAAAAGTTGGCGGACGGGGGCGCACGCGGCAGCGTGCACGAAGGCCCCCCGTCCAGCAACTTTTTTCGGAATAAAAACCATATCTTATGTCACAATTAAAAGAAATACTTGAAAAAGAGCACGAACGCGCCACGATAGAACAATGCACGGTTATCCACCTGTTCCGCAAGGGTACCTTCTATCGTGCCTACGAGTGGAGTGCGTGGCTATGTGTTACAATGGCTAATAAATAGAAAAGATAAAACCAAAACACGGGACAAGATGAATCTCTTGCCCCGTGTTTTTTAGGTGCTTGCCTTATCAATCCAACGTATGGATTACCAGACCTGATCTGAGTTTAGGCTCAAACCAAGTGGTCTTGGGAGGCATGATGTTGCCAGTGTCGGCGATGTCGATGATCTGCTTCATGCTCACGGGATAGAGCGCGAAGGCGACCTTCGATGCGCTTGTCGGTGCGGAGGTCCTTGATGCCTAAGATCTTGTCGAGGACAAGGTTGCTGAGGATGGTGACGTCCAACACACCGATCGGGTCGCTGTCGTCGTAGGTGCCGGGTTTGGCAGTCAGGCTGTACCACACGCCCTCGATGTACATCGAGAAGTTGTGGAGCTTGTTGGGCTTGTACTCGGTGCTGCATTCGCAGTGGCAGGGGAACTCGCAGTTGCACTTGCCGCCGTCCTTGGTGCAATCGCACTTGCACTCGATGTCGAAGCTCTCTTGCAGGGCCTTGAAGAAGTCCTTGGTGCTGAGGCCGTTGAGGTCTTTCACGACGCGGTTGTAGTCGATGACGTTCAGCTGGTTGTCGGGGAAGATGACGGTCATGAAGTAGTTGTACTCTTCCTTGCCGGTGTGGGCGGGGTTGTGCTCCTTCTTCTCCTGACCGACGAGGGCTGCGGCAGCGCTGCGGTGGTGACCGTCAGCGATATACATGGCCGGGACCTTCTTGTCGAAGAGTTCAACCAAGCGGGCGATGGTGGCCTTGTCGTCGATGATCCAGAAGCGATGGCCGAAGCCGTCTTCCTTGGGGTCAGCTCGTGCTTCTTGATGACCTTGTTCACATAGTCTTCACTATAGGCGCATGCCACGATGCCATACTGCCAGTGGGCGTTGGCGTCGGTGGGGTTCATGCTTTGGGCATAGATATAGAGCTTTTCCTCTTGGTCTTGCTTGATCCATCCGAAGTCCTTGAAGCTGTTGAAGTTCTCAACGACTTTCAGGTAGGTCTCGAGGTCGCTGTCCTTGTGGCCTTCAGGCAGGTCGATTTCGGCCTTGGTCACGTGGAGCAGGCTATAAGGGTTACCCTCGCATTCCTTGCGTGCCTCTTCAGTGTTCAGCACGTCGTAGGGACGGGAGGCGAGTTTCTGGACGATGTCCACGCCGGGACGCCATCCTTTGAAAGGTTTAATGACTGACATGTTAGTTTACAGTTTGCAGTTTGCAGTTTACAGTTTACAGTTGGTTGTTTTCAGTTTGTAGGGAGACAATCAACGCGCCTGCCATCTTGGTAAGTTCGATCAGCTCGTTTCGGATGTCGTTCGACTGTTCTTCGTCGATGGCTTTCCTGTAGAGCAATGTCGCTGTATAGCTGACACAGGAGCGGATGTAGCCCTTGGCCTCTTGAAGATAACCTATGAAAGCGCTTTTGCTTGCCGAGGAACCTTCAACGATGTTCTTAGTAATCATTGATGCAGCTTCAAAGAACTTCTTGGAGACCATTTTGTCGCCTTCGTTCTGGACGTTGTCATAGATAGCTAGGACGGCGTTTGAGAACATCAGAGACTTGTGGTAAATTCGGAGATTTTCAAATTTGAAAAAGGGTGCTGCTTTCTGATTTTCTATTGGTGTCATGATTTATTTGTTCACTTGGAAACGCTTGTTGCCAGTCTTGAAGAAATCGGCGATTTGGTTGGCGGCTGCAAGACCGGCATTGATATTGGCTTCTTCTGTTTGGGCGCCCATCTTCTTGGGTGTGGCAAAATAACGGCCTTCAAAGGCTTTGAATTCAGCGTCGGCATCCGGCATGATGTCGGTGATGTACTTGAGGTCGGTGCGTTCGGCCATCAGCTTGAGGAGTTCGGGCTCATTGATGACTTCCTTGCGGGCGGTGTTCACGAGGATGCCGCCTTTGTGCATCTTGTTGACCACAGCGTAGTTGATGCTCTGCTTGGTCTCGGCGGTTGCCGGGATGTGCAGGCTGACGACGTCGCAGGTCTCGAAGAGGGCGTCGCGGTTGGCAACGGCGTGCACACCGGCTTCTTCGATCTTCTCAGCGGGGACGAACTCGTCGAAGGCATAGACATCCATGCCGAAGCCCTTGGCGATGCGGGCGACGTTGCGACCCACGTTACCGAAGGCGAGGAGGCCGAGTTTTTTGCCCATCAACTCAGAACCTGACTTGCCGTTGTAGAAGTTACGGACGGCATAGACCAACATGCCCATGACCAATTCGGCAACGGCATTGCTGTTCTGGCCAGGAGTGTTCATGGCGACGATGCCTTTGGCGGTGCAAGCCTCGAGGTCGAGGTTGTCGTAGCCGGCGCCGGCACGGACGACGATCTTCAGGTTGTTGGCGTGGTCGATGACTTCCTTCGTCACCTTGTCGGAACGGACGATGAGGGCATCGGCGTCGGCAACGGCTTTGTAGAGGTCATTGACATCGGTATATTTTTCCAAAAGAGCCAGTTCATAGCCGTTCTTTTCAACGACTTCGCGGATACCGTCAACGGCGATCTTGGCGAAAGGCTTTTCAGTAGCTACTAATACTTTCATAATAGGATTGTTTGATGTTTTTGTTTGATTATTTGGCTGTTAGCTTTTAGCCGTTAGCTATTAGCTCGCCGCACGGCTGCTAATAGCTAACAGCTTATGGCTAATAGCTTACTTGTTCGCTTTTTCGAAATCTTGCATGCACTGGACGAGGGCTTCGACAGCCTCGATTGGGCAAGCGTTGTAGAGGCTGGCACGGAAGCCGCCGACTGAACGGTGACCCTTGATGCCGACCATGCCGCGCTCCTTGGCGAAGGCCATGAAGGCGTCTTGCTTGTCCTCGTAACCGGGGGCCATGACCCAGCAATGGTTCATGATGGAACGGTCTTCCTTCTCGGCGGTGCCGACGAACATGCTGTTGCGGTCGATCTCTTCATAGAGCATGTTGGACTTCTTGGTGTTGATCTTGTTCATAGCCTCGACGCCACCGATAGTGTCCTTCAGCCACACGAGGGTCTCGTGCATCATGAAGATAGGCAGTACGGGCGGGGTGTTGAACATGCTGATGTTCTTGGCTTCTTCTGCAGCGTGGGTGCGGAAGTCAACCATTGTCGGCAGCGGGTTCATGTAGGCGCGGTCGCCGATGTTGCCGAGGATGTCTTTCTTCACGATGACGAAGGTCACGCCAGCGGGGCCGACGTTCTTCTGGGCACCACCGTAGATAAGGCCGTACTTCTTCACGTCAACGGGACGGCTCATGATGTCGGAACTCATGTCGGCGACGAGCATGATGGGGCAGTCCATGTCGTACTTGATCTCAGTACCGTAGATGGTGTTGTTGGTTGTGATGTGGAAGTAGTCGGCATCCATCGGGATGGTGTAGCCTTTCGGGATGTAGGTGTAGGTCTTGTCTTCGCTGCTGGCGACGATGTCAACCTTACCGAACAGCTTGGCTTCCTTGGCGGCCTTCTTGGCCCAGACACCAGTCTGGAGGTAGGCAGCCTTGGTCTTCATGAGGTTGGCGGGCACAGTGAAGAACTGTGTGCTAGCACCACCACCAAGGAAGAGAACTTCGTACTCCTCAGGGATGTTGAGGAGGTCGCGCCACAGTTGACGGGTCTCAGCCATGATGCGCTCCCAACCCGGGGTGCGGTGAGAAATCTCGGCGATACCGATGCCGGTGTTGTCGAAATCATAGAGCGCCTTGACGGTGCTTTCGATAGCTTGCTTGGGCAGGACGCAAGGACCTGCGTTGAAATTAAAAGCCTGTTTCATTACAGTTTGTTGTTTAATGTGTTGGTTTATAATTTGTTAATTAAGATTGTTGCTCGTATTTTGCTGCAAAGATAAGAAATAAAACCGTGCGACAAGCCTTTTTTAAAATAAATAAGGTTTTCAATGGGCTTCTGCGTTTTTTATTATTTTTGCCATCCAAAACACCCTTTATAGTTAGAATCATGAACAACCCATTAATCAGCGTCATTGTCCCGATTTACGGGATCGAAAGGTACGTGGGGCACTGCATAGAGAGCCTCATGCGACAGACTTATCAAAACTTAGAAATCATTTTAGTGGACGACGGGTCTCCAGACCGCTGTCCACAGATTTGCGACCTTTATGCCTCCAAAGACAAAAGAATCAAGGTGATACACAAAGAAAACGGAGGCATCGTTACGGCAAGAAAAGCTGGGGTAAAGATAGCCCAAGGCGAGTATATTGGTTTTGTGGATGGCGACGACTGGGTGGGCGAGGGCTATTTCCAGTCGATGCTCAACACCATCATGGGTTGTGATGCCGACATCGCCGTGGCGGGTTGCAGCCGCGACCTGTATCGTAAGTCGATGTATCTGCATAATGCATTGCCATCCGGGGTGTACGAAGGCGAATCGATGGAGTTCCTTCGCAAAAACATGATGTCGTTCGGCAGCTTCTTCCGCTTCGGCGTGACTACCTACCATTGGAACAAACTTTTCCGTCGTGAGGCTATCATCCCGTTCCAAATGCTTGTCGAAGATGGATTCTCGGTGATGGAAGATGGAGCAGCAGTATATCCCGCCATGCTGGCAGCCAAAAAGATTGTTTTGTTTGACAACTTCGCCTATCACTATCGCCAACGTAGCGACTCGATGCTGAAGTCGATGACGACCTTGTCCGAGGAGGCGGAACGGCTGAAAAGGGTATATTATTACCTGCAAAATGCCGTCAAGGATTACCCCGCTGAATATCAGTTGCGAAAGCAAGTTGAAGATGCGATGTTGGCCGTCTATATCGTGCGCTGCGGCGGCATCACGAGCATTGCCAACGACAAGGTGCTCAACAGCATCTACAATAGGAGTATAGAAGGGAAGAAGGTGGTTATCGGCGGCGCAGGTACCTTTGGACAGCAGATGTACCGCCGGTTAATGGCCACGGACAAAGTGGAGATTACCGGATGGATCGATCCTTTCTATTGGGAATACAGACGTATCGGTTTGAATGTCGATCCGGTGGAATCCATTACCAATGCCGATTATGACTATGTCTTGATGGCTGGACTGGACAGTAGCTTCAAGGAAATGGTGATACGCACGCTTGCCGACTATGGCGTTGCCCCCGACAATGTGCTTCCCGTGGAGATGAACTATGAGATAAGACATGAAATCCTTATGGATTACCTGAAATGTGAGGGGAAAAATGCATAATTTTTGTAAAAGATTGCAAAAAAACGACAAAACTGATTGCCAGTTCAAAAAATAGTTGTACTTTTGCACCCTCAAATTAAAAGAAAGAAAGCGATGAAAAAAGACATTCACCCTAAGAACTATCGTCTGGTTGTTTTCAAAGATATGTCCAATGAACAGACTTTCATGTCACGTTCAACCATCAACACCAAGGACACCATCGTCTGGGAAGACGGTAAGGAATATCCTCTGGTGAAACTTGAAATCTCCAGCACTTCACACCCTTTCTATACTGGTAAGATGAAACTCGTTGACAGCGCCGGTCGCGTCGATAAGTTCAACAACAAGTACAAGAAGTTCTTCGAAAAGAAGGAAAAGTAATTCCAGTATTTTTACAGGTGTTGCAGATAAGAAGCTCTCGAAGTGTTCGTCTTCGAGGGCTTTTTTTATCAAAAACAACCATGTGGCACTATTCTTGACCAATACACCGCCACATTATATATATAAGTTACTGCTGACAAACTGTCAGCGCCAATTGAACATGAAAGTATTAGACGAAGATTTTTTGATGAGCGATGTGATGGATTCCAACAATCCGGATTTCATCCCTGTGCTGACCATTGATGACATCCATATCTCGCATGATGATGAGGTGCCGGAAGAGCTGCCTATCCTGCCGCTCCGCAACTCGGTGCTTTATCCTGGCGTCGTCATCCCTATCACGGTGGGGCGCGACAAGTCAACACAACTGGTCAAAGAATACTATAAGAAAAGAAAGCCCATCGGCGTGGTGGCGCAGAAGGACTCCAACGTGGAGGATCCCGGCATCGCCGATCTATATCCTGTGGGTACGGTGGCTCAAATTCTTAAGACCCTTCAGATGCCCGATGGTAACCTTACCGTCATCATCCAAGGCAAGCGCCGTTTCGAGATGTTGGAGCTGAAGCAGCTGGATCCCTATTTCATCGCCACAGTCCAGCCCTTTGAAGCCTCGACGGAAGTGCCTCGTGACCGTAAGTTCAAGGCATTGGTCCAATCTGTGAAAGAGCTTGCCGTTCAGGTGATCTCACGAAACCAACGGCTTCCGGAAGAAGCCGGCTTCGCCATCAAGAACATCGACGATCCGGTGTTCCTGCTCAACTTCGTGGCAAGCAACGTCGAAACGGATCTGCCTTCCAAACAGCTGTTGCTCGAATGCACCAATGTGGTGGATATGGCCAACAACTTGCTGGGCATCCTCACCAACGCCCAGCAAATGATCGAGCTGAAACAGCAGATCCAAAGCAAGGTGAAGACCGATCTCGACAAGCAGCAACGCGAGTTCCTGCTTAACCAACAGTTGCGTACCATCCAGGAAGAACTGGGCGGTACCCCTAATGAACAAGATATCAGGGAACTTCAGACGAAGGCCAAGAAAAAGAAATGGTCGAAAGAGGTGCAGGAGGTGTTTGAACGCGAACTCAAGAAGCTCGAACGCACCAACCCGCAGGCTGCTGAATATGGCATCCAACTCAATTATTTGCAATATCTGGTGGACTTGCCGTGGATGGAATACACCAAGGACAACTTCGATCTGAAACGGGCTCAAAAGATCCTTGATGCCGACCATTATGGCCTCGACAAAGTGAAGGAACGTATCATCGAGCATCTGGCTGTATTGAAGCTGAAGAACGACATGAAAGCCCCGATCTTATGTCTCGTTGGCCCTCCCGGCGTAGGTAAGACTTCGCTGGGCAAGTCGATCGCCCGTGCCTTGAACCGTAAATATGTCAGAATGTCACTTGGTGGCCTTCGCGATGAGTCGGAACTCCGTGGTCACCGCAAGACCTATATCGGCGCCATGCCGGGACGTATCATCCAGAACCTCCGTAAGGTCAAATCGGGCAATCCCGTTTTTGTATTGGATGAGATCGACAAGGTGAGTGGCAACAATATCAATGGCGACCCGCAGGCGGCGCTGCTCGAGATTCTTGATCCGGAGCAAAACTCCACCTTCTACGACAACTTCCTGGAGCTGGACTACGACCTCTCCAAGATCCTGTTCATCGCCACCGCCAATACGCTTTCGACCATCCATCCCGCGCTCCGCGACCGTATGGAGATCATTGACCTAAGCGGTTATCTCCGTGAAGAGAAGTTCGAAATTGCCAAGCGTCACCTGATTCCTAAACAACTCAAGGAACACGGCATGGATAGCAAGCAGATCACCTTCCCCAAAGATATCGTGATGCAGATCATCGACGACTACACCCGTGAAGCTGGCGTCCGTAACTTGGAACGCAAGATTGCCGATGTGATGCGTGCCCGTGCCAAGGATGTGGTGATGGAACAGGCAGTGGAGAAGAGGGTAACGGTGAGCGAACTGCGTAAGGTATTGGGAGTACCGATGCACCACGATGAGGACGAGGTGAAACACACGATGCCTGGCGTGGCTACCGGTCTGGCTTGGACAGCCGTCGGAGGCGAGTTGCTTTCCATCGAAGTGAGCCTCAGCCGCGGCATGGGACATCTCTCGCTGACGGGCAACCTCGGTGATGTGATGAAAGAGTCGGCCACCATCGCCTACGAATTCATCAAGGCACACGCCTCGCTGCTGGAGATCAACCCTGAGGTGTTCGACGCGTGGAACGTCCACGTCCATGTGCCGGAAGGTGCCACACCCAAGGATGGCCCTTCGGCAGGTATCACCATGCTAGCTGCCTTGACATCGGCCTTCACGCAACGCAAGGTGAAGAGCCAGTTGGCCATGACGGGCGAGATCACCCTGCGTGGTCGCGTGCTACCCGTGGGTGGTATCAAGGAAAAGATGCTCGCTGCCAAACGTAACGGCGTTACAGACTTGATCCTTTCCATCGATAACGAGCGTGACATCAAAGATATCAAGGAAGATTATATAGAAGGTCTCAACTTCCATTATGTCAGTAGCATGCTGGAGGTGATTGACCTTGCCCTTGAGAAGGAGCAAGACAAGAACGACCTTGACTATAACAAGTATCTGTTGAATTTGAGAACGGAAGTCGTTGGATTTAGAAGTTAGGAGTATGTGGAATACGTCATTGCGAGGAGGAACGACGAAGCAATCCAGCTTGACTCAAATAGGTCAGGTTGGATTGCTTCGCTTTGCTCGCAATGACGTATTCGGCATTATTATTCTATCTTTTATATTTATCCTTTGTTCTTGTGTTAAACAAGAGAATCCCAACGAAGGCTTGTCCATCTTCAAGTACAATGAGTCGGCGGGCATCCTGACGCTGGATCCGATCTATGCCAAGGATTTGCCTCACATCTGGGCTTGCAACCAGCTCTTCAGCAGTTTGGTGGCGCTCGACGAGGAGATGAATGTGGTGCCTCGGATCGCGCAGTCATGGGAGATCAGCGACGATGGCACGGTTTATACTTTTCATTTGCGTAACGATGTACGTTTTCACGAAGATGTATCAATTCCCGAAGGCCGTATTGTCAACGCTGAGGACGTCTGCTATTCGTTTAATCGTGTAGTAGATAAGAGCTTGAACTCTCCAGGTTCATGGATCTTCTCCACCGTGGCTCACGATGACGGCCATTATGCCTTTCAAGCGATTGACGACAGTACCTTCCAAGTCAAGCTTTCAAAGCCTTTTCCACCGTTTTTAGGCATTTTGTCGATGACATATGCTTCCATTGTTCCAAAGGAGGCGGTGGAGTATTACGGTGATGCTTTTCGCAGCCATCCAATTGGCACTGGACCGTTCCGTTTCCAGTATTGGAATGAAGGCGTGAAGCTGGTTTTTCGCAAGAATTCCACCTATTTTGAGACAGATTCTATAGGGGAGAGGCTGCCTTATCTTGATGCCGTCTCCATCAGCTTTCTTATTGATAGGCAGGTGGCTTTCTTGGAGTTCATCAAAGGCAAGTTCGACTTCATGTCCGGCATTGATGCACGCTATAAGGATGAGCTGCTGACTTACGACGGGGAATTGCGACAGAAATATGAAGACAAGATCGAACTTATCACCGGGCCTTTCCTGAATACGGAATATATCAGCTTTTATATTGATCCCAACGACACTTTGGGTGTGGATAGATCACGCGCTTTGCGTCAGGCGGTGAACCTGTGTATTGATCGTGAAAAGATGCTCCGTTATCTCCGTAATGGCATTGGCATTCCTGCCACAGGGGGCATGATTCCCGCAGGATTGCCTGGGCATCGCGACAGCATTGGCTACGATTATGACCTCAAGAAAGCTCAGCGTCTGGTGAAGGAGAACCGGCTTGAGGGTTATACTTTGAATCTCTCCACAACAGCTGAATATGCTGATATTGGAAAATTCGTGCAGTCGCAGGCTGAACAAATCGGACTGAAGTGCAAGATGGAGGTGATGCCGCCGGCTACTGTGCGTAGTATGAGATCCAACGGCAGCCTTTCGTTTTTCCGTGCTTCATGGGTTGCTGATTATCCTGACGCAGAGAACTATCTTTCGTTGTTCACGACCTCCAATTTCTCGCCTGATGGCCCCAATTATTCGCATTATTCCAACGTGAAATACGATCGTCTTTACGACAAGGCGATGGCTTGTTCGGATGATGAGTTGCGAGCTTCCTATTATGCCGAGATGGACAGCTTGATGATGTTGGATGCTCCAGTGGTGCCTTTGTTTTACGATGAGGTGCTACGTTTTGTGAACTTGCGGGTGAAAGGCTTGGGAAGCAATCCTACCAATCTGTTGGATCTACGGACTGTTAAGATGGAATAAAAAAAGGCCGGTGTGTTAAACCGGCCTTTTTGTTTGCCGCATTATGCGGTGGTTATCTCACAACCATCTTGGTTGAAACACTACCCATCTCGTTGTACAGTGTGATGATGTACAATCCGCTGGAGAGGTTGTGTGACAGATCCACTGAACCGGTGTTGATGTGTTTGCCCATCACTGGCTGGCCAAGGATGTTGTACACTACCATTTGCAAGGCGCTACCGCAGTTGTTCTCAATCATGATGTTATTGTTGTCGTGGCACCAAACCCTGACATTCTCTGCGATGTTTTCTTGCACTGCAAATGGGTCGAGGACTTCACCTTCAAGTGTGACTGAGGTGGAAAGATCCATGCAAACAATGTCGATCAATCCGCTCACAGTACCGATTTCTTGACCGTTCAGTCTTACATAGATAGTAGTGGGTTCCATGAAACCATCAATGGGGAATAGGTTGATGCTGCTGCCATATTCTTGGCCGTCAAGAGAAATCTCGAATCCGTTGTTGAGCGTCTCTTCTACGGAGATGAGGATCTTGCAGATGGGCTCGGGATTGAGATTGCCTCCTCTTACGACAAAGGTCTGAGCTTGGGAAGGACCAGCGTTTTGGTCATGCACGAATCCTGTCAAGGCGCTTGGGGTTGCAGTGAGATAAGGTGCATTGCTCATGTCGGCAGTTACCAGGATGTCATCGATCTCCCAAGCAGCAGCACTCTTGCTTGCAGTGCTGACGTATTTGAAAGCGATGTAGCAGACAGTGCCGCTGTAGCCGTTGAGTGAGATCTCTCCAGAGGAAGTCCATGTGTAGTTGCCTTCTGATGCGATGTAAGACATGGGCTGCCATGTGGCTTGTGTGGGATCTTGACCATCGTAGTCGTTGCTGAAGTAAAGTTCAAGAGCAGGACCTTCGAACTTGGTGGCGTTCATGAAGGATAGGGTCACATTCTGGTTGGCATAATCATCGATGTTGAAGGCGGGGGAGATGCACCATTGTTCATTGTCCACATCATCGCCATAACCATTGGCGTTGGCATAATTGTTTCCAGCGTAGGTGCTGATGGTCCAAGGCTTATTACCTTCCACGGTGACGAAGGTCCATCCGTTCATTTCGCCTTCCCAATCCTGGTTGAGGATGATGACGAGGTCAGTGTTGATCACGTAGTCAGCTGAAGCGATGCCGCTATCGTCAAGACCTTCCTTCATGGCGATGGCCTTGAGGGTCATGTCATGGTCCACATGGATGGCTTCTGTATAGACTTCTGAAGCCGAGGTCGGGTCGGTGCCGTCAGTGGTGTAATAGATGGTGGCGTCCTCTGTGGTGCATGTGATTTCCACGTCGATTTCTTCGTAATAGGTTCCTGAAGCCATGCTGAAGACAGGTGTTGCAACGGTTGGTGTCGTGCTGCCGCCTTGTACGAAGAGGTCAAGGTAGAAGTTGTAGTCGGCGTTATTGATGTTATTGGTATGATAAGCGCCGAACTTGTGGTTGGCGTTCATCACGATGCATCGGTTGGAGGTCTCGGCATTAGAAATCAAGAAACCAGTGTAATTCGGAATCATGGCGTTTTCACCTGCTGTCTCGTAGGCGATGGTCCATTCGATGCTGGTGTTGCCA
Source organism: uncultured Bacteroidia bacterium (assembly GCA_902800965.1). Taxonomy (GTDB): domain Bacteria; phylum Bacteroidota; class Bacteroidia; order Bacteroidales; family F082; genus Limimorpha. Next base: position 195,236 of record CADCGK010000004.1, read on the forward strand.
GCGAAGTTGGTGCTGGAGCTGTAGCCGAGGGCGTCGCCGGCAGCATTGGTGAGGGTGATGACATCGCCATCCATAGTCACATTCCAAAGGTAGGTGTCAGCATCATCCGTGATGTCAGCAGGCAGCATCTCTACGCCGTTATTGTTCACGGAAGTGAAGAGCACGCCGTCGGGTTTGCCTGAGACACCTGCGGTCATGGCGTAATAGCCATCGCCAACCGTGGCGTCATAACGTGAAGCGATGATAACTTGATCGCCGTCGTGGAGGTCTGAGAGTGCATAGATTCTGTTCCAGTCACCACCAGGAATAGGCTGCTCAGTCACGGTACCGCTTACGGAAACTGTTGCTGTGGCGTAGTCTTCAATAGTGATGGTACCTTCGTATGTTCCAACGGTTTCACCATTGAGTCTGACATAGATAGTAGTAGGTTCAAGTGTTCCGACCACGGAAATGCCAAGGTAGGGGTAATAATCCTCGCCATCGAGTGAGAACTCGTAGTGACTGTTGCTGCATGATATGGTCACTCCACCTGCTTGACCGCCTGGCGCAGGAGGCAGATTGCCTCCGGAGATGACGAAGGTTTGTGCCGTTGAAGGACCGTTGCCAACAGTATGTGTGAATCCTGTCAATGAGGCAGGTGTTGCGGTGATATAGGGCTCTGTGGTAGATCCGACGAGTGTGATATCGTCGATTTCCCAAGCTGCAGCTTCTTCTTCTGTTGAGGTGTATTTAAAGCCAATGTAGCAGTTGCTGCCAGTGAAGTTGGCAAGATCGATGACACCTGATTCTGTCCAAACATAGTTGCCTTCTGACATCACGTAGGTAAGCTCGGTCCATGTGGCAGATGATGGATTCTCTCCGTCATAGTCATTGGAGAAGTAGAGTTCCAGATCAGGTCCTGTGAACTTCATGGCGTTCCTGAAGGTCAACGAAGCATTGCTGTAAATGTTGAGGTTGAAGGCAGGGGAGATGCACCATTGTTCGTTGGCCACATCGTCGCCATAACCGTTGGCGTAGGCGTAGTGGTTGCCTTGATATTGATTGATGACCCAAGGCATATTGCCTTCTATAGTGACGAAGGTCCATCCGTTCATCTCGCCTTCCCAATCTTGGTTGAAGATGGTGACAGCGCCGAGGATGATGTTGTATTCCGCGGTGGCGATGTTGCTATCGTCAAATCCATCCTTCATGGCGATGGCTTTGATGGTCACATTTTCTGAAACCATGATGGGTTCAGCATAAACGGTGCTGTTTGGCGTCGGGTCGCTTCCGTCCAAGGTGTAGTAGATGGTGGCGCCTGCAGTGCTGCAAGAGATGGAAACGTTCTGCGTCTCGTAATAGGTTCCGCCTTCAGGGCTGAATGTCGGGGTAGCGCAAACAGGAGTGCTGCTGCTCTCCGTCGCGAAGATGTCGAGGAAGAAGTTATACCCATCGCCTCCTATGTTTTGGGTGTGATAAGGACCGAAGTTGTGGCTGCTATTCAAAGCGATTGCTCTGACTTCGTTGTTGACATTAGAAATGACGAAGCCGGAGTATTCAGGAACCATGGCAGTGGCTGCTGAAGTGGCGAATTCAATTGCCCAGGCAGTGTTTTCACCTCCGGTGGAGAAGTTGGTGCCTGATGTGTATCCAAGGACGTTACCAGCTGCATTAGTGAAGGTGTAGTTGGTGCCATCGGTTGTAACAGTCCAATAAAAGCTGTTTTCTTGTTCAGCGAGGGTGCTGGGGATAGCATCGCCATTGGTGCTGGGGACACTAGTAAAGAGGACGCCAACGGGTTTGCCAGAGGTTTGTGCCGTCATGGCATAGTATTCATTGACATTTTCGTTGTAGCGTGCGGCGAGGATTACTTGTGCGCCATTGCCGAGCTGTGACAGGTCGGAGATGCGCACATAGTCGCTGCTTGACGGTGCATCAGTGATAGTGTAAGTAGCTGTTGCGATCTCACTGTCGTTCATGCCTTCTTTCGTGGCGATGGCCTTCACCGTGGTTGTCTCGCTGATAGTGATGGCAGCAGAGTAAACCGTACTGTTTGGGGTAGGCACAGTGCCATCGATGGTGTAGTAGATGGTGGCGCCGTCGGTCTCGCAGGCGATGGTTACCGTTTGTGGCTCATAATAGGTGCCTTCCGCAGGTGAGAAGGTCGGAGTGGCAACGGTTTGGAGTGTCGGGTGTGTGAACTCGACATCGCTGGCGCTGTTGATGCGAAGCTGTACGGCGTTGTAACAACCGATAACACCGGTCACTGTGACGCTGTCGCCTTCAAGAAGGCCTTCCACCACAGGGATCTTATAGATGTTCATCGTGCTCTCACCTTGATAGATCGGGGTGTTGTTTGAGGTGTTGATGGCGCCGATGACAGCCCCCTGGATCTTCACGCGGGTGGACTGGAGCATGTTGCTTTGTCCATAGTCGGCAAGAATCTCGGCGATGGTCTTTTCGGCTAGAGGCAGCGTGTTTCCGTTGGAGAGGATGCTAAATTGTGTGGTGTCGGCTCCGTTGATTTCGGAGAGTTCGACCAGACCTTTATAAACGGTTTTCATGCCATGGGCCTGAACCATGTCGCCGATGGCCAAGGCGGTCGGGACGGTGTTGCTGTTAAGGTACAGGTCGATGCCTGCGGTGGCGTCTTGGATGTAAACGTTTCTGCCGTCCAGGAAGGTTACG
>CADCGK010000005.1:0-206660 GCA_902800965.1 uncultured Bacteroidia bacterium
CCGGCAGTGCCGATGATACTGCGGTAAGACGTGGGAAAGTAGGTCGCCGCCCACCCATACGGAAAAGCCCTCCGCGAAAGCGAGAGGGCTTTTTTAGTTGGCAGTTGGTAGTTGGAAGTTGATCAGTTGGAAGTTATACTCCAATAAGGTTCCTCACTACCCACCAAACCATAAACACAGCAAGGATGATCCAACAAGCTGTGCTGCTCGTTAATTTACTGATCAGCTGTCCGTTCTTCGGAACAACGGTTAGCAAAATGACATATAGCAACGCAGGTAATAACAAATAGTTATATTGGATTCCTTCCCAAATCCTTCCGTTTAAAAAGCAATGAATTGCTCGTTGTGATCCGCAACCAGGACATTGATATCCTGTCAATAACCAGAACGGACACTTAGGGGCCAACTGGTTGTGAGATGGGTCGAAATAATGATAAACCAAAATAAGACAAGATAACCCTACAATCCATAGGATTATCTTGTAAATAGATTTCATGTTGGTAGTTTGTTAGTATAGGCCTTCTAAGGCGCCTGCACCTAAAGCAGCTACACCTCCAAAGAACATCACTAGCGCAACGTATGCGATGATGGCAACACCACCTACAATTACACTGACCAGCATCCAATTCCTTGCCTTTCGTGATGCATCCTCAGCGGCTTGGAAATTGCCAGCGTTCCAGAAATTATCTACCTTGGCCGAAAAGACAATGGCTGGAATGCCAAAAGGAAGACAGCAGAAAATGGTAGCTAAAATGGATAATGCCAAATAATTGTTCGGTTTGGGCATGGTAGGTTGACGCTTTACTTCCGGCTGAACATATTCAGGTTGGGGAGCTGGCTGAGGTTCCGGTTCAGGTTGAGAATATGCCTGTTGTGGCTCTTCTGGAACAGGCGTGCCACAATTGGTGCAGAATCTGCCGTTTTCAGGAAGCTGTTGCCCACATTGAGTACAAAAACGAGTTGCCATAGGCGTAAGTTTTTATGGTTGTTTTGCAAAAATAAAAATAATTATGATTTTGCAGCATAGTTTGCCAAAATTATTCCTGTCGCCATTGAGGCATTTAACGATTCTGTAACACTGCCTTCAGCTCGCGGAATGGTGATAGGATGGGTGATCATTGGAATGAGATTGTTTCTGATGCCATGTGACTCGCTGCCAATTACTATGATACCATGCTCCCATCGAGGCATTCTGAAGAGGTTCTCTCCTTCCAGCAAAGCACCATATACGGCCTTTCCCTTGAGTTTTTCCGAATCAAGGAAACGAACTAAATCGGTTGAAACGATGTCCATCCTGAATATTGAACCCATGGTGGCTTGGATGACTTTTGGATTCCAGATCTCTACGCAGTCTTCGCTGCATACGATTTGCTTAATGCCAAACCATTCCGCGGTGCGAATGATAGTCCCCATGTTTCCGGGATTGGCGATTCCGTCTAAGGCCAACACCATGCCATCATCCTTGATTGTGCTCGGCTGTGGTATCCTTGCCACAGCCAGGATGCCAGGAGGCGTGTCGAGAGCGCTCATTTGTTCCATTTGAACTTCTGTGACTGTTTCCAAACGTGCATTTTGGTAATTATGTTCTGTAAGGAACTGCTCAGTGGCATATAATGCAGTTGTTTCGAAAGGCGATAGTAAAAGCTCTTCGACGGTTTTTCTTCCCTCAACAATGAAAAGCTGATGTTCCTTTCGGTATTTTGCCTGCTTTAAAGACTGGATGGTTTTGACGGTGTTCTTTGTAATCATGTCGCAAAGATAAAAAAATAAGACTGCCTTTTGGCAGTCTTATCAAATTATTGAAATTGTCAGGCTGTGTTATTCAGCGACCACTTCAAATTCAACTTCGGCTTGAACATCCTTGTGAAGTTTGATCTTGGCTTTGTAGTTGCCGAGTTCCTTCACAGCCTCTTCGTTCATCACAATCTGCTTGCGATCGACTTCGATGTTGCAGGCTTCCTTGATGGCATTGGCGATTTGGATGGAGTTGACGGAACCGAAGATCTTGCCAGTGGCGGCAGCCTTGGCGCCGATGGTGAGCTTCAAGCCTTCGAGAGCCTTGGCTTTGTCCAGGGCCTCGTTCTTGATCTTCTCTTCCTTGTGGGCCTGTTGGCGGATTTCCTCAGCCAGCATCTTACGGTTTCTTTCCGTTGCCAAGATGGCCATCTTGTTAGGGATCAAATAGTTGCGAGCATATCCGTCTTTAACGTTGACGATTTCGTTCTTGTAGCCTAAGTTGGCGATGTCTTGTTTCAGAATAATTTCCATTTCAAATCCTCCTATTATTTCAACATGTCAGCAACGAACGGCATGAGGGCAAGGTGACGAGCTCTCTTGATAGCCTGTGCAACTTTCTTTTGATATTTGGTTGAGGTACCGGTGATGCGGCGTGGCAAAATCTTACCTTGCTCGTTCACAAACTTCAGCAAGAAGTCGGCATCTTTGTAATCGATGTACTTGATGCGGTTCTTCTTGAAGCGGCAGTATTTCTTTCTCTTGGTATCGACTGCGATAGGAGTCAAATATTTGATGTCGTTATTGGGTTGTTGTGCCATTTCTTTTAGTTTTTAATAGTTAAACGAATGATTTAGGCTTGAGCTTCAGCTTGCTCTTGAGCTTTCTTGCGTTTCTTCTCGTTGTATGCAACAGCGTGCTTGTCAAGCTTCACAGTCAAGAAACGAAGAATGCGTTCGTCGCGCTTCAGTTCGGTTTCGACATCTGCAATAACATTTCCTTCAGCTTTGTACTCAATCAATTGATAAAAGCCTGTGGATTTCTTTTGGATCGGGTATGCAAGTTTACGCATGCCCCAGTGCTCTTCATGAACGATCTCTGCACCAGCTTTGGCCAGATAATCTTCATACTTCTTTACCGCTTCCTTCATCTGTTCGTCAGACAAAACGGGAGTTAAAATGAAAACGGTTTCGTACTGATTCATAATTAAATTGTTGATAATTAAGTAATTAATATTTTTGTTAACTGCTTCAAAAAGCGAGTGCAAAGTTAGTTCTTTTTCTCTAAAAAACAAGGCTTTACACAAAAATATTTTCCGTGTATTATCTTTGGTATAATTCTCTTAGACTCATGTTGGTCCAACGAGTGGGTTGCAATAGAGAGTCGGTCATGGAAGCGTCGAGGTTACTCGAACGTCCTTTGAGTGCCTGGTCGGCGAAACTGCAAAACACATCGACTGAGCCTGGGAACCATGAGGCTACCTCATGACCGATACCGTCGAAACGGATGAACCAATGGGGGATGTCCTGTCGCTTCATGGCCTTGTCGATGCTTTTCGATCCAAACAGCTTTCTGTTGAAAGGGATTCCAAATCTCTTATACGCCACAATCTTGTCCTTTGTGCCATGCATCAGCAGAGTAGGGGCTGGAGGAGTGTCGTATTTCAACTCTTTTTTCTTGCACAAGATGCCTCCTGAGTAGGGGATCACAGCGGCAGGCTTCCATCCTTCAGGCAACGCAGATACCAAAGGCAAATGGTTGGCACGGCAGTAATCCAGTTGTAATACGGTGATGGCACCTGCGGAACTGCCGGTCAGCACGATCTTACTTGGATCAATGTCGAGTTCGGAGGCGTGCGCAATCGTCCAGGCTACAGCATCGGCACAATCCTCGGTGGCGATGTCGATGCAGTATTGGAACAAGTCGGTCAACTTGAAAAGACTGTTGTGCTCAGCCACCATAAGGCTGTCCTTAAGTCCAAGTCGGTAATCAATGCTGATGACCGTATAGCCTCTGTGTGTCAAGGAGTCGGCCAAAGCAAGTTGATACTGGTTGTCGCGCGCACCTGTGAAGAAGCCGCCGCCAAATACTGCGATTACCGCAGCTTTGTCGTCACGCGGTTTCAATGGACGATGCACATCGAGATAAAGTACCGAGTCGCGTTCGGCGAACGCATGAGTCTCTTTGGTTTGGGCCGTTGCCATCACTCCGCAAAAGGAGAGGATGGCCAGAAGGATCCAAGTTTTTTTCATTCTATATGTTACTTCTTACCAAAGGAATAGCTGAGGGTTCCGTAGAGGGCATGTGACGAGACAACACAGCCGATTTCAACCGTCTCCAATGCTCTAGCCATGATATGCAGTCCATAGTTGAAGTGGTTGAACCGTTCAATGACATCGTAGTCGTGGATGAGTTCGCGGTCTCCTATTTCAAATTTGTTGCCTTTGGTGATGCCGTAGGACTCATTGCTGTAGCCAATCAGAGGGGCGACAAACAAATAACTAGTGATGGGGATTTGGTAGCCGACGTTGATGGTAAATGCCGAATGGTCATTCCAGTCGCGTCCAACTTCCTTGGTGTACTTGTGCTCTGGTGGTTGACGCATGAAATCGATGTAAAAGCCCATGACAGACACATTGGCGCCGTATGCAAAGCCGTTATAGGTGGTGTTCAGACCTTGTGAACCAAGGTGGTACCCAGCTGCGCCTAAATTTATACCCATTGAAAAACGTTGATTGTTGGACAAATCAAACAATTGTGCTTTGGCGCTAACAGTAACCATCAAGGCCAAAACAAAGAAAAGAGTAGCTTTTTTAATCATGATAAAGTGAGTTTAAATAATCAAAATTGTAAGTAAGTGCAAAAGTAAGAAATAATCTTAATCCAGCATGGATTGAAGCATGAATTCGGCGGCATGGCCATCACCGAAAATATCAGGGAAGTCCATCGGAGGATGTTGTAAATAGTGTCGGCTGGTAACTATAATCTTGTCATAGTCGGCATCTACCAAAGTGGCGGCACCGGTTTGGACAATCTCAACCCATTCGGTCTCTGGCCTTAGGATCACGCATGGTTTTTTGAAGAAGTAAGACTCTTTTTGCACCCCTCCGGAGTCGGTCATTACCAAACGGGCGTGTTTTTCCAATTGTATCATTTCCAGGAAGGAGACGGGTTCAATGACCCTCACATTGTCCGCATGGAAATCAGTCGCCTTCTTGCGCGTTCTCGGATGCATTGGCAAGACGATGGTGATATCTTTCGAGAGTTCTGTGAAGGCATCCAGGATGGCGTGGAGGCGCTCTGGCTGATCGGTGTTGCTGTCACGGTGCAGTGTGGCCAACACATAAGGCTTACCCTTCAAGCCTAGTCGGCTCAGCAAATCCGCCTTTTGGTCGGCAATGGCGGAGAAATGCAGGCTGTTGTCATACATGATGTCACCGCAGTGATACACTTTGGGGTTGTCGATGGTATAAGGACCTTCATTATTGGCTTTGAATCCTTCCTTGACGAGGTTGTCGAAGCCGGCACGTGTTGGGGTGAAGAGCAGGGTGGAGCAGTGGTCGCACACGATGCGGTTGATTTCTTCGGGCATGCTTTTGTTGAACGAGCGCAGCCCTGCTTCGATGTGGACGATGGGCACGTGGATCTTGGAAGCGGCCACGGCACCCGCTAGGGTGGAGTTGGTGTCGCCGTAAAGCACGATATAATCCGGTTTTTCATCTAGGAGGATCTGCTCAATGCCTTCAATCATCTTGGCCGTCTGAACGCCGTGTGAGGCGGAACCGACATGCAGGTTGTAGTCTGGTTTTGGAATGCCAAGTTCGTCGAAAAACACTTGCGACATGTTGTCGTCATAATGTTGTCCGGTATGAACGATGATTTCCTGAATACGGTCGGCGTAGCGCTCTTTGATGGCGCGGCTTAATGCTGCAGCCTTGATGATTTGGGGCCGTGCCCCTATGATGGTAACTATTTTCATTTTATTCATTCAAAATGCCTTCTTCGGCGAAGCTAAAATACGAATTTTCTCCGATAATGAGATGGTCGAGAATGGCGATGTCCAAAATTTTCCCTGCTTTGATGAGTTTTCTGGTCAGCTGCCTGTCATCTGAACTGGGTCTGGCAACGCCTGAAGGGTGGTTGTGGCACAACATGATGGAAGTAGCTTCTTTCAACAGTGCGTTTTTAAAGATTACTTTTGGATCGGCTAAGGTAGAGGTGATGCCTCCAATGCTGATGCGCTCTATTCTGATGATTTTATTGCCTTGGTTGAGATAGGCGACCAAGAAGTTTTCTTTTCCAGGATCTTCGATAAGTGGCAGAAAGCTTTCGTATGCTTCTTTGCTGTTGCTGATAGTCAGTCTTTCTTTGGGTGAAGTGAGGCTCCATCGACGGCCAAGTTCAAGTGCAGCCATGATGCTGACGGCTTTGGCTTCTCCAATGCCTTTATGTTGCTTCAGCTCGTCAATGCTAAGTTTTGACAGGTCGTAGAGGTTGTCGCTCACCGCAGACAACACTTGCCTTGCGAGCTCCACCGCTGATTGTCCTCCAGGCCCTGATCCGATCAGGATGGCGATAAGCTCGGCATTGCTGAGGGAGCCTTTGCCTTTGGTGATCATTTTCTCTCGGGGACGGTCGTCAGCAGCCCAGTGTTTGATGGTTTTGCCATTGCTTGCAATCATAATCTATAATAGTATGAAATAATGATTGCAAATTTAGTATAGTTTTTTATACAAACCAAAAAAACCTCCCCTAAAGAATAGAGGAGGTCAACATTATGATGAAAAAACTCTTATTATGCCAACTTGGCAGTGTATTTCGAGAGCTTTGATTTCAGATTACCGGCTTTGTTCTTGTGGATGATACCGCGCTTGGCAACCTTGTCGATGATGGAGTACAACTTCGGCAGTTGGTTCTCAGCCTCAGACTTTTCGGTAAGGGTTCTGAATTTTCTGACTTCGTTACGCATGGCTTTAGCGTAGTAACGGTTGTGCAGACGTCTCTTTTCGGTTTGACGAATTCTTTTGAGTGAAGATTTGTGATTTGCCATTTTCTAAATATCTCTTTATTTGTTTCTTCTTCTTTTCTAATTGGGCTGCAAAATTACAACTTTTCTTGATACAAACAATTATTTGGGAGAAAATTTTTTCAAAGTAATGCTTCAAAAGCCATTTTATCCTCGTTGTTTTTGTTGGTTATCTCGTTGAGAACCACGTTGATAAAGCTGTTTCTTTTCAGGTCTTCTCCTGAAATTTGAATGGGGATGTAATTCTCTCCGTAGCCTCGGGCAATTCCTTTTGAATCGATTCTCTCAATGAGCAGCCTCTGGTTTTTTCCTTTCATCTTTTCGAAATACTTGAGCTTGTTCTCCAGTGAGATGGCACGCATGATCTCGCTTCTACGGCTTTTCTCGATTTCGGGTACTTGGTCGGGCATGACGGAGGCTTTGGTTCCGGTGCGTTTGGAGTATTTGAAGGTGTGGATGTGGCTGAAGCCGATTTCACGGGCAAAGTCGCAGCTCTCTTGGAAGGTTTCTTCGGTCTCGCCGGGGAAGCCAACGATGATGTCGGTGGTGAGGTTAAAGTCGGGACGAAACGCCTTGATGCGCTGGCACATCTCTCTGAACTGAGCTGCGCTGTAAAAGCGATGCATCCGCTTCAAGGTGTCCTCAGACCCGCTTTGCAGGCAGATGTGCATGTGCGGGGCCAGTTTTTCGTGTTGGAATAGTTGCAAAAAGCGGTCGCTGAATTGGTCGGGCTCAATAGAGGAGACCCTAACACGGAAATCGCCTTCTATATTAATAATGTGTTCGACCAAGGTCTCGAAATTGGTGTCGCCATCATGGTACCGTCCCATGTTGACCCCAGTGAGTACGATTTCCTTAAAGCCGTGGTCCACAACTTTTCGGATGTTTTTGTAGATGTCGTTGGCGGGGCGGCTGGTGGACCTCCCTCTCACCATGGGGATGATGCAATAGGAGCAGAAGTTATTGCAGCCGTCGTGAATCTTGATGAGGCTTCTGGTGTGGAAGGTGTCAAAGGCGTGTTGATAGCTGAACAGGTCTCGGTCGTAGCCTTCCGGGTCGCTGTGGCCAAGTTTAAAATGCTCTTCCACAATATCGAAAATGGCCGACTTGCGTTCGTTGTCGATAACATAGTCGGCGATGCCTTCCTGGACCAGTTCCTCTTTCCGATGGTTGACCATGCATCCCGTGACCACGATCAAAGCCTCGGGATTCTTTCTCCGAATCTGATGGATGGCTTGGCGGCATTTCTGGTCGCTGGTGTTGGTCACAGTGCAGGTGTTCACCACGAAGATGTCGGCCTCGCCCGAGTCCGCCACTTCGTAACCTCCAGCCTTGAATCGCGACGCCAAGGCGTCGGTTTCAAAGAGGTTCACACGGCAACCCAATGTTTTGAAAGAGACACGCATGGGAGTTAGGAGTTAGGAGTTAGGAGGATGCCTTCGATGGATAGGGGCGAGGCGGAAGTGACCTTTACGTTGACAATTTGACCAATGAGGTTTTCGTCATGCGAAGCGAATCTGATGACGATCTTACCTTCGGTGTGGCCGGTGAGATAACCGTTCTTGCGGTCGTAGTCTTCCACAAGCATCTTCACGGTAGTGCCGACCAATGCCTGGTTATAGACCAAGGAGTGCTTCATCAGCTCCTCGGTGAGACGATGGTAACGCTGGCGTTTTACTTCCTTCGGCACGTCATCTTCCCATTTGGAAGCAACGGCGCCTTCGCGTACGCTGTACTGGGCGATGTAAGCCATGTTGTATTTGAATTCTTCCATGGCCTTGCGCGTGTTCTCGAACTCTTCTTCGCTCTCGTGGGTGAAGCCTACGATGATGTCGGTGAAGATGGTGGCGGTGGGCAACACGCGGCGTATGGTCTGGATGATATGGCGGTAGCGTTCCAGGTTGTGGTGGCGGTTCATGCGTTGCAACATCACGTCGTCACCGGATTGTATCGGGATGTGGATCTGTTTGGCGAGGCAGTCATATTGTGCCATCACCTCAATGATTTCATCTTCCATATCGCGGGGATGCGGAGCGGTGTAATATACCCAAAACTCCTTCCCAGAGGCCTTGCCGTATTCGCCAATACGTCGTAGCAATTCTGCGAAGTTGATTTCCTCGCCTTTCTTGTCCAATCCGTAGGAGTTGACGTTTTGACCCAAGAGCGTGATGCTCTTGTAATCCTTCTCCACTAGCTCCTTCACCTCGTTCAGAATCTCTTCCGATGGCCTCGATACCTCTCTGCCTCGGGTATAAGGCACGGCGCAGTAGGTGCAGAAGTTGTTGCAGCCGTTCTGGATGGGGATGTAAGCCTCGAAGCTGGAGGCGCGCATCGGGTTGATCTCCCAGAAAGGCTCCATGTTGGCCGACGGGTTCGATTCCTTCATCGGGGTGACCACACCGTACTGGCGGATCATCTCGGGCAATTTGGGCAGTTCGTTCATGGTGAACACCAGGTCGAACAGCTTGAGGAAACGCACTTTGTCGGCAGGTAAGATGCAGCCTGAAACGAAAGTGATAACGCTTTTGCGATTCTTCATGGCATTCCATTTCTCGATGCGGCCATACACCTTATCGATGCCTTTCTGTCGCACCGAGCAAGCCACGATGCCCAACAGGTTGGCTTCCTCTTCTTTGTCGGTGGGTTCATAACCCATCTGTTGAAGCACGGTGCGCACACGTTCTGTGTCGCTGAGGTTCATCTGGCATCCGAAGGGGAGGAGGAAGTATTTCATAGTGGAAAATTGAAAGTTGAAGGTTATAGTTTTAAATCTAATAATCCGAAAATGTCGTTACATATATTGGTGATTTCGGTGTTTAAGCTGTCGGTGGCGATAATGACATTCTTCACGGCGTGGGTGCTTTCGTCCACCTCGAAGCCGACTTCCACGTTGCCCCATGGGAACTGTCCTTTTTTGACGGCTCTGAAATGTTCCCATTTGCTGTAAAGATAGTCGTGAGATGATATATGTGTTTCAGTGTCGTGGACTTCGTTGAGCATGGCAATCTCGTTGAAGCTAATCATCTCCGCCTTCATTCCGTAAACCTTCTCGAAAGCTTGAATTAAAGGTAAAACGATGCTTTCCGAGGTGACATCGGCCAATTCGGAGAGGTTGACAATGCGGCTGCGAACGCTTTGTACGCCGTGCTTCTGCAACTTTTGCGGCGTGACGGTAAGATAGCGTTGCATCATCTCGGCATCGGTCTTTATTAATATGGTGCCGTGATGTAAGTTGTTGACGGTGCCGTTGAAAAAAGCGTTTCCTGAGAATTTGCGCCCTTGGCAGGTAAGGTCGTTGCGACCGGAAATCTCAGCTTCCAATCCGAAAGTTTTCAAGGCTTCCTGAATGACGGATTGCTGCTTGCGGACGTCGTAATCGCTTTTGTCTGCGACAAAGGAAAAGTTGAGGTTGCCGAGGTCATGATAGACAGCGCCACCTCCGGTGCGGCGACGCATCAAATGGCCGCCCTCCTCGTTCAGGCGTTTCACGTCGCATTCCGAGAAAGGATTCTGGTTCAAGCCGATGACCACTGTGCGCTCGTTCTTCCAAAGGAACATCGTCACCACACCCTCTTCCTGATGATCGGTAAGATAAGTCTCCACCGCAAGGTTCAGGTAGGGGTTGTGTTGGTTGCTGACGATGACTTGTAGTTTTTTCATGGCGCAAAGATACAAAAAAAGCCCGCTATTCAGCGGGCTTGTAGTCTCTCCGGGATTTGAACCCGAGTTACCAGGATGAAAACCTGACGTCCTGACCAGACTAGACGAAGAGACCATCTGTCATTTTTGACGCTGCAAAATTAGACAAAAATTTCATACCCACAACAAAATTGGGCGATTTTTTTTATTCTAGCGTAATAGTAATCTGTAATTGTCTGTTTTTCAGCTTCTCTATGGGGTTTCCGAAGTAATATACTTGAGAATCGCTAAAAACGTTTAGCATGCCAAAACCATATTTTACCTCCAATCCCATTTTGAACCATTGGTTATAAACGTCCAATCCAACGCCTAAATCCAAATCCACATCCCATGGTTTCGTTTTAATCCATTCAGCAGGAGCGTTGGAAAAGGTGAAAAACAATCTTGGGTTGACACCCGTAAGAAGATAAAACCCAATGTTGTTGTACCGTTTCGATCTGTATTTGATGTGCAAAGGGAAATCTAAACAATTTACATGTATGTTGTAAGAATTCTCGTTTCTTATTATTGTGCTATCATTGACATAGTTGAGTTTAAGCGTGTAGCCTATGTCGATGGAACTCAAGCTGTAGGTGGGACTGAATCGCAGATTGAGAAAATCGCCTAAACGCAAATCGCCTATTACACCCACCGAAAATCCAGGATGAGGAATGGTGCGAAAAGGCCTGCCAACCGTGTCCATTGCCACGCTGAGGATCTGATAACTTTGAAAACCATCCTCGGAGATGCCTTTGACGACCTTGTTAATCTCACTGAAATCAGTGTGGATTACGTTTTGGTAGTTTTCTTTCATGATCAACTTGTAATCCATGAAATTGGTTCCAACACGAAGTCCGAAGTGGTAAGGTGCCCAGTCATAGGTTTGAAGGTATATGACTTTTCTCCGTTGTGCTTGCGCGCCGTTGACACAGGCCATGGCAAGAATCAAGAATATAATTGTTTTGAAGGCTTTTTTCACGGTGTTTAGTTTAGGTGTTTTTAACGGCTATAATTGCTTTTTTATTGTGATAGAACGTTCTTTTTTTGAGCTCTGCCATAGTACAATGTGGCAATGCCTCCGCTGTATTCGTTTTTGCCGACTTCAGTAAAGCCCGCCTTCTTCAGAAGGTTCATAAAGATTTCTGCTTTCGGAAAGGCTTCTATGGTATCTGGAAGATAACGGTAGGCGTCATGATGTTTCGATATGATTCGTCCCACAAAAGGCAGGATGTGTCTGGAATAGCATCGGTAGGGCGTGCGAATGAAACCTTTTTCGGGATGTGAAAACTCCAAGATGGCTACCGTCCCTTTGTCTTTGGTGATCCTGAACATTTCATGGAGACCTTGTTCAAGATGCTCAAAATTGCGCACTCCAAAGGCGGTTGTAACGGCATTAAAAGTGTTGTCGGGGAAAGGGATCTGTTCAGCGTTACCGATTTGAAGTTTGATGCGATCCTCCAACTGTTTGTTGGTGATTTTCTTCTTCCCGATTTCCAACATTTTTTCAGACAAGTCGATGCCGATGATTTGTGATGAAGGGCAGTCCTTGGCCAAGCGAATGGCAAGATCACCTGTGCCGGTAGCCACGTCGAGTATGGTCGAGGGATGATGGCTGGCGACCCATTGAGAGGTCTTTCGCCTCCATATCTTGTCGATGTGAAACGAGAGCAGATGGTTCAGGAAATCATATCGGGGCGAGATGTCGTCGAACATCTCAGTGATGGCCTGTTGCTCACTCATGGCAAATTCGGTTGTACTCTTTGAGCAGCTTGTCCTTGTCAATGGGAACAACGCCAACGGCTTCGCAGACAAGCCCCCCGGCGATGTTCGACAGCTCGGCGATTGTTTTGGTGTCTTTCTTAATGGCCATGCTGAGTGCGGCCACGCTCAATACGGTGTCACCAGCTCCTGATACGTCCAAAATATGTCTGGGATGTGCCGGGATGTGGTAAAAATCGCCATCATTCAAGATGATGACGCCTTGTTCCGATAATGTCACCATCAAATATTTGCAGTGCAGCCTTTTTTGAAGATCGATGGCGGCTTGTTTGAGCTCGTCGATGGTCTCGGCATGAACACCGAGACCATCGCGAAGTTCTTTGGCATTGGGCTTGAAGAGCGTCACTCCCTGATAGGCGAAGAAGTTTTTCTTCTTGGGATCGACAGCAACGGGAATATTCCTTTCGTTGGCCAATGCGATGATGCTCTTGATCAACCGATCGGTCAGGACGCCTTTATTGTAGTCCTGCAAGATGATCACATCACAGTCGCCAAGTCGGCTTTCAAAGGCATGGATTAAAGAGGCATGCTCTTCTTCGGTCAGATCGAAAGTGTCTTCTTCGTCGATGCGAAGCAGCTGCTTGTCACCATTGAAAACACGTTGCTTGACGGTAGTCATCCGTTGGCTGCTTTGGATCATTCCGGCGGTGTCAAGTCCGTGATCCGTCATCAGCTGGAGCAGACGTTCCCCAGAAGTGTCGTTGCCAATGACGGAACAAACAAAAGGGACGGCTCCCAAGGCCTTGAGGTTGAGCGCCACATTAGTGGCACCTCCAAGCCGGTCGAAGCGCTCTTTCAGGTTGACGATGGGCACGGGCGCTTCAGGTGACATGCGCTCCACGACACCTTTCGTGTAGGCGTCGATCATCACGTCGCCCACCACTAACGCCTTCAACCCGTTAAATCCGTCCAGCCCCAACTTTTATCTCTTATCTTTTATCTTTTATTTGTTTATCTCAGCTTCTTCAACGCTTCCTTAATCCTTCTCACGGCTTCGACCAATTTGTCCTCGCTGGTGGCATACGACAAGCGGATGCAGTCGTCGTTGCCGAAGGCATTGCCAGCCACGCAAGCCACATGGGCGTTGTATAGCAGCCACATGCAGAGGTCGTCGCTGCCTTTGATGACAGTCTCACCGTCGGTTTTGCCGTAGAATGACTTCATTTCGGGGAACACATAGAAGGCGCCGGCAGGGGTGTTGCACTTCACGCCGGGGATCTCGTTGAGCAGCTTCACGAAGGTGTCGCGGCGATGACGGAAAGCCTTCAGCATTTCCTGAATCTCTGTCGAATTCTCGGGGCTGAGCTCCATGGCTTTGGCAGCGGCGGCTTGGGCGATGGTGCAGATACCAGAGGTGATCTGGCCTTGGATCTTGTTGGTGGCCTTCACGATAGCTTGGGGAGCGGCGATGTAGCCAATGCGCCAGCCCGTCATGGCATAGCCTTTGGCGACGCCGTTGACGAGGACGAGACGGTCTTTCAGGAAGTCGAACTGTCCCATGCTCTCGTGCTTGTGTTCGTATTGGATGAACTCATAGATCTCATCGGAGATGATGATGATGTTCGGGTATTTCTTCAGCACCTCGGCGATGGCGGTAAGCTCGGCCTTGGTGAAGACGCTGCCGCTAGGGTTGCAGGGAGTGTTGATGAGCAAGGCCTTGGTCTTGGGAGTGATGGCCTTTTCGAGTTGCTCGGCAGTGATCTTGAAGTCGTGAGCCATGTCGCTCTTGACGATGACGGGAACGCCACCAGCCAATTTCACCATCTCGGGGTAGGAGACCCAGAACGGGGCGGGGATGATGACCTCGTCGCCGTCGTTGACGATGGCGAGAAGCACGTTGTTGATGGCCTGCTTGGCTCCGTTTGAAACAAGGATGTCAGTGTCCTTGTAATCCAAGCCGTTGTCGCGTTTCAGCTTGTTGGCAATGGCCTTGCGCAGTGCGGGCGTACCGGGAACTGGCGGATAGTGGGTGTCGTTGTTGTTGATGGCATCGACACCGGCTTGCTTGGCGGACTCAGGGGTGTTGAAGTCGGGTTCGCCGATGCTCAAACTGATGACGTCAATGCCTTGGGCTTTCAACTCGCGGCTTTTGTTGGTCATGGCCAGCGTTGCAGATTCGGCCATGTTCAGGACTCTGTTGGAGAGGATGATTTCACTCATGATTCTTTATTTAAATTTCAATGATTTCAAGATTTAAGGATGCAAAATTACGATAATTCTTAATTCTAAATTCCAAATTCTTAATTCTTTTGTACCTTTGCGGAAAAATCAGTGAAAATGAATCTGTTTCTTGAGATTGTATTGGTCATAATCGCGCTGTTGCTTGCCGTTATGGTCTTCGTTACTTATCGGAGTTATAAACTGAAAGAATGGGAATTGAAGCTTAAGGCCAAGTCGGAGATACGTATTGCTACCATGAAGATGGTGACACCATTGCGGATTCAGGCTTGCGAGCGTTTCCTGCTCTTTCTGGAGCGTTCTCAGCTCCCAGTGTTGGTCAAGAGGGTCTATACTCCAGGTGCCACAAAAGATGTCTTTCACATTTCGCTTCTTCAGAGCGTGGAAGATGAGTTTGAACATAATATGGCGCAACAGCTCTATGTCTCTCCAGAGGTGTGGAATGCCGTGAGCCGTGCCAAAGAGGAATTGGTGGGACAAATCAACACAACTTTCGACAAAGCCGATGATGGCACGGATGTTGCTCTAATCGCGCAAGCTTTAGTGGCGCTGCCCAATCCATTTGTGGACCAAGCTGTCGCATTGCTGAAGAAAGAGTTTAATGAAATCTGATCTGGAAACATGAAATTTACAGCATTACAAATTGCAGCCTTGTTGGGTGGCACAGTGGAAGGCGACCCGAACGTCGAAGTGTGGAATGTCGCCAAGATTGAGGAAGGTGCTCCCGGCATGTTGAGCTTTCTGGCCAATCCTAAATACACGCCATATATTTACGAGACTAAGTCTTCGGTGGTGATTGTCAACAACAGTTTCACGGCTGAGAAGCCGGTTTCAGCTACAATGATACGTGTGGAAGACGCCTACGCTTCGTTTGCGAAACTGTTGGCATTTTACGACCAGATGTCACAAGATAAGAAAGGCATCTCCTCGATGGCATTCATCTCTTCGAGTGCCCAATGCGGCGAGAATGTCTATGTCGGCGAGTTTGCCTTTTTGGGCGAGAATGTCAAGATAGGCAATAATGTGAAGATCTATCCCCAGGTGTATGTCGGTGATGGCTCCGTAATCGGAGATGGCACCACGCTGTACCCTGGAGTCAGGCTTTATCGCAATACGGTGGTGGGTCAGCGCTGCATCGTCCATGCAGGTGCCGTGATCGGTGCCGATGGCTTTGGCTTCGCTCCCCAAGCTGACGGACATTACGACAAGATTCCGCAAGTGGGAAATGTGGTCATTGACGATGATGTGGAAGTCGGTGCCAATACCACGATCGACCGTTCCACCATGGGTTCCACTCGGGTCCATAAAGGGGTGAAGCTCGACAATCTTGTTCATCTGGCACATAACGTCGAAGTGGGGGAGAACTCCGCTTTGGCAGCCCAGGTTGGGGTTAGCGGATCAACGCATCTTGGCAAGAATTGTGTGGTCGGTGGACAATCGGGTTTCGTTGGGCACCTGCATATCGCTGATGGCTCGAAGTTCGGCGGACAATGTGGCATCATGGGTAGCATCAAGGAAGAGAATCAGGAATTCATGGGAACCCCCATTCAACCATTAAGGCAATACTTGGTTTCCAACGCCCGTTTCCGTCATATCGACGAGATGGCCCGCAAGCTCGATGCCCTTGAAAAAGAGATTGAAAGACTCAAATCCGAGCGTTGAGGCAATTTTTTTTGTACATAAAAAAATAATCCCTATCTTTGCCCGTTTTTCTTGAGGTAATTTGAGCTCAAGTCTAGTTGTTTATGGAAGAAAAACAGTGTACTCTTAGACGAAAAATCAGTGTCACGGGAGCAGGGCTACACACACGTCAGTGCGGCACCCTGACTTTCAATCCGGCCCCTGTCAACACGGGCATCCGCTTCCGTCGCATTGATCTCGAAGACCAGCCGATTATTGAGGCTGACGTCGATAACGTTATCGATACTACCAGAGGTACCACCTTGGGTAAAGGCGGTGTCAAGATATATACCGTTGAACATGTGCTGGCCTCCTTGAGGGGAATGGGTGTGGACAATGTCCTGATCGATATTGACGTGGAAGAAACGCCTATTATGGATGGCAGCGGCAAGGAATTCGTCAAGGTGATCAAAGAGGCGGGTATCGTTCAGCAGAAAGCCTTGCGCGACTACTATGTCATCAAGGAGCCCATCAGCTACCGTAATGAGGTGCTGGGCATTGAACTCTCCATTGAGCCTTGCGAATCTTTCCAGGTGGACGTTACCGTGAAATACAACACAAAGGTGTTGGACCAACAAAGCGCCTCCCTGCACGATATGAAAGACTTTGAGTCCGAGATCGCTCCTTGCCGTACCTTCGTGTTCCTTCATGAACTGGAAACGCTTCTCAGCCGTAACCTTATCAAAGGCGGCGACTTGACGAATGCCATCGTGTTTGTCAATAAGAACGTCTCTTCCGAAGAGCTTGACCATATTGCCGCATTCTTCAAGAAGCCGAAAGTCATCGTGAAGGAAGGCGGTATCTTGAACAACGTTGATCTTTATTTTGAAAATGAGCCGGCACGCCACAAACTGCTGGATGTCATCGGCGACCTGACTTTGGTGGGGAAACCGATCAAAGGCCATGTCACTGCCTACAAGCCGGGTCATTTCTCCAACACCTCCTTTGCGAGAAAGATCAAACACGCCATGCTTCAACAAGAATAAAAAATCACGACCATGAATCAACCTTTAGCCTACATCCATCCGAACGCCCGTATTGCTGATGATGTGAAAATTGAACCGTTCGCTTGGATTGGCGAAGACGTTGAAATCGGCTCCGGAACTTGGGTTGGACCAAATGCCACCATCATGGATGGCGCCCGTATCGGAAAGAACTGCAAGATTTTCCCTGGTGCAGTGATCTCCGCTATTCCACAGGATTTGAAATATAAAGGTGAGACCACCTATTGTTATATAGGCGACGGCACGACGGTGCGCGAATCCGCTACGGTCAACAAAGGCACCGCAGCCAGTGGCAAGACAGTCGTTGGCAAGGATTGTCTGCTGATGGCTTTCACCCATGTGGCTCATGACTGCTATCTTGGCGACCATGTCATCATGTCGAATGTGGCTTCGTTGGCAGGGCATATTGTTGTTGAGGATTGGGCTATCCTTGGCGGCTTGGCCGCGGTGAGCCAGTTCTGCCGTATCGGCGCCCATGTGATGATCTCAGGTGGTGCCATGATCAACAAGGACATTCCGCCGTTTGTCAAGACGGGTACGGGATATCCTGTTTCCTACGCTGGTGTAAACTACATTGGACTGGGCAGAAGGGGCTTCACCAAAGAGCGTATCAACGCGATTCAAGATGTTTACAGGGTCATCTATAGTGCGGGAATGAATGTCTCACAAGCTGTACAATACATCAAGGCAAACCTTCCTGCATCTGAGGATCTCGATGCCATTGTTAGCTTTATTGAGAACTCCAAGATCGGTATCATGAAGAATACTGTTGGAGAATAGCCTCTCCAATCTTTTCCGCTGAAAAAGTTTTGATGGCATAGTCGCGAATGGCTTGGCGATCGTAGTCTTGACTATGGTCGAGCATAGTGTTCATGCCTTGCAACAGCGCTTCTTCGTCGCCTGATGGAATGAGGATGCCTCTCTCAGGCGAGAGGATCTCTGCAATGCCGCCAACTGCGGATGATAACACGGGGACTCCACTTGCAAATGCCTCCACGATGACGCAAGGCAGGTTCTCGAAGTTGGAAAACAGCACAAAGAAATCGGCTTCTTGATAGGCTTGGGCCACTTCTTCAGAGGTCTTCTTGCCGTGGAAGATGACGCAGTCGGAAAGGTTGTGATCCTTGACGAAGGCCTTGAATTCGGGGGCTTCATAGTCATGGATGACATGAAGCTCAAAGTCTTGGCGTTGTTGCCATAGCCTTTCTACGACGCGCAAGATGCCGCTGAAATTCTTGGCCTCATCCCGTAACGTGGAGATGTGGAGTATCTGTTTCTTCCCATCATGATGCGGAGTCCCAAGCTTGAACGTATCTGTGTTGACAAGGTTGTAAATCACCTGGAAACGATTGTGGATGCCATGACCTTCCATGCAGTGTTGCAAGTCGAGGCTGACAGGCATGATGAGCGAGGCGTTGTTGGCGATCTTGACGATCTTCCTCTTCAATTTCCCGACCATGACATCTTTGTTTTGTGGCTGGTATATGGTCCAGTGCTCGGTCATGACATAGTTGTAGCCGTAGAGTTTTTTCCACAACAATGCCACCTGCCCAAGCGGATAGGCGACGTGTAGATGGATCAAGTCGGGCTTGAAGAAACGTTTTTTGATATAGTTGAGACCGTATTGGTACATCCGAAGCATCTTAAGCTTGCGCAAGGCGTTCATCTTCAGCGGACGGATGTATATCTGCACGTGGATATGGTGTGCTCCCTGAATCTCTTTGACCTCAAAAGACTGCGTCATGTCTTTGCCGTCGCAAACGGAGAGGATGACGGAACGGCATTCCTCAGGCAGTGCGTCGATCATGCGGACGCAGAAGTTGCCCAAAGTGGGGTCGTCGGGAGTGGGGAACCAGCTTAATAGGTGCAGGATGTTCATTAGTTGTTCAGTTGGGAGTTGTTCAGTTGTTCAGTTTTTTGGTTCTGATTTCAACCTCAAAGTATTTTTGGGGCGTTTCGTAGGGGACGAGCTTGTGGGTGTTGAAGTCCTCGGGCAGATACACGGCACACAGCGTGTTGGAGATATGGTAAATGTGTTTCCGCTTCTCGGCAGGTGCGCCATCCAAGATGGCCCCCATCACATCCCAGCGTATGGTCTCGGGGTCGAGGCCGTAGTCATGCCAGACGATGATGCTGCGTTCTCCCTTCAGTAGCTTAAAGGCGGTTTCGGTGTCTTTTTTCACGCTTTCGTAATGATGGTCGCCGTCCACGAAGACCATGTCGTACTTACCGAAATGAGGTCCGAAATCGAAGGTCTGCGAGTCGCCGTAAAGCTGTTCCACGTTGTTCAGGTCCTTGCTGAAGAAACTGTGCAGGTCGGCATACAATTGGTTGTTGGTAAGTCTGACAATGTCTTCTTTAGGAAGGTTGAAGGTAACGCAATGCTGGGCAACGTCGGCCAGGTTGGCCACGCTCTCGCCGCGCCAAGTGCCAATTTCGAAATACTCCTGCACAACATAACGCTTGGCCAAAGCTCTCAGTAAAGCGATGTCGATAGGCATGGTGGCTCCGGAGAGATAGGCGTAGGGCTTGGCTATTTCATCGAAATCGGGGAACAACTCGTTGATTTCGATGACGGGAAGACCATCTGAAAGTCCGTATTTGCGGATGACATCTTCCTTGTTGCTTCCTTCGTCTTGTAAGACGAGGTTGAGCAAGTAGGGATGCCTGATGATGCGTCCGATGGCTTTGGTAAATTTCTTTAGTTTATTCATTGTCAGTAGGTTGTTTCGAAAGTTGTTGCTTTAATCCAGCGAGGTAGTTTTGTATTTCGCTTTTAGTCAGTATCAGGTCATGGCCTTTGAAATGCGACTCTTTCATAAAGAAGACGAAAAGGAAGATGGCATTGACGGTATAGGACACGGCCGAGGTGATGGCGGCTCCCGTGACATCATAACGAGGTATCAGGGTAAAGCCGAGAATACAGGTGACAGCCAATCCGCATAAGGCGGCGAAGGTGTTCATCTGATAGCGTCCGATGCCGGAGTAATAATGGCCAAGGATGAGGAAGACGCAATAGAACAGGACCCCTGGGGCGAGGATGCGGATGATGCCGGCCATCTCGCCGAACTCTGGGCCGAAAACGAAGGTGTAAACAGATGGGGGCAATAGACACAGCACAATGATGGCAAAGGCAGATACAACCAAGCATATCTTGTTCAGGTCCAACGTAAGTTTCTGGGCGTAATTGCGGTCGTCGGCATTGGCGATGCGGGCATACTGCACCAGGGCGATGCTGTTGCTGATGATCCAGATGGCCTCGGCCAGAGAAAGGGCGTTGGAGAATACGCCCACGCGACCTACATTGATGTATTTGTCTAAAAGATAATAGCTTAGTCTAAGGTTGAAAAACTGTACGAAGTGACCGGTCTGATTGAGGAACCCGTACTTGAACAGGTCTTTCAAGACAGGCTTGTAATCCTTGTCCTTGTCATGGCTGAGGTTGGCGTATTCCTTTCTCAGCATCCAAACGCCCAACAAGAAAGTGCCTCCGTAGGCAGCATAAAGACCGATGACATAGCCATAAATGTCGGTTCTCTTCAAGATGAGGTAATAAACGGCTAGTGTCAGGACTAACAAAACAGGCTGAAGCAAGGTGTTGTAGTTGGCTTTTTTGATTTCTTCCTTGCCCACCAAAAAACGGAAGTTGATGTTGCTGAGGGAGGAAATGAACGAAAGGATGGCCACATGTGCAACTAGATTTGGAGCCAGTTTCGGATAGAACAGCCAGATGGCGAAGCCCATCACCACGGCGATGAGGGCAGCCCAAACCGTTGAGGCCACCAGTATCTTCTTGAAGGAATGCCGTGGGGCAAGGTAGATGATGCTGGCGCCACAGACGATCTCGGAAAAAATCAGGATAAACGTGATGGTGGTCAGCAGCAGGGCTTGTGTGCCTTTGCCAGTGTCACCCAGGACTTGTGAGAGGAGTACGGCAATCAGGAAGTTGATGACTGCTGCCGTGATCTTGGTGCCGAAGGTGTTGATGATCTTCTTGAACATGCCTCTCACTCGGTTTGGTGACTATCTCATGTCGATGACGTCCACCTCGGGATAGGCTTTCTCGTCAAAGGTAAAGAAATCTTTCTGATAGTCTTGGTCGAACTTCATCTCAATGATGTTTAGCACCATTTTGACTCCTTCGTCGATTTCGACCTCCAGGCTCTTGAGATTGCCTTTTTTGTCGATGACAGGATTGAGGCCGGAGCTATCCCTTTCAAGGTTGTCGAGAATCTTGTAGGGGGTGTCGTCATCAGCGGCATCGCCCACCATCACTTCCTTGTCTTCAACGATATAGTGCCACGTCGTCTTTCCGTTGGAGATGGCTTGCTGGTCTTCCATGATCAATTTGTAGGCATTGTCCTGAAAATAAGCCTTGCCTTGCTTGGGCTCTTCTGTTTTGGCAGCGTCGCTGATGGTCTGGTAAGTGAATGTTACCTCCATGCTTTTGTGATTACGGAGGGATTGTGCAAGCTTTTTGATGGCGTCGCTGTTGTTCTGTGCGAACAATGTGCTTGAGGCAATCGTGAATAAGATGGCTACGATGAATGTGAGTTGCTTTTTCATATTCCTTGGTCTTTGAACTCCAAATCCTTCAAAATCTGTTCCAAAGCGAATTCGTTGGCAACTTTTACCTCACGGGACTTGCTTCCCGAGAACGGTCCCACGATGCCTGCGGCCTCCAGTTGGTCGATGATACGGCCTGCGCGGTTGTAGCCGAGTTTAAGTTTGCGCTGGATCATGGAGGTGGAACCTTGCTGGGTTTGAACCACAATACGTGCGGCATCTTCGAACAACGGGTCGCGTTCGTCGCCATCTTCAAAGTCACCGCCTTCGCTACTTTCTTCGTCAGGCACTTCGGGCAGCAGGTAAGGCTCACTGAAGCCGTGTTGCTCGCCAATGAAAGAGGTGATGCTTTCCACCTCTGGTGTGTCAATGAAAGCGCATTGTAGACGCACCAAGTCATTGCCTGTTGAAAGCAACATGTCGCCTCTGCCGATGAGTTGGTTGGCACCACTTTGGTCAAGGATTGTCTTGGAATCGACTTGCGAGATGACACGGAAGGCGATACGGGCAGGGAAGTTGGCCTTGATGGAGCCCGTGATGATGTTGACCGATGGACGCTGGGTGGCGATGATGAGGTGGATGCCGATGGCACGGGCCAATTGGGCTAGTCGTGCGATAGGAGCCTCTACGTCGCGGCCTGCGGTCATGATAAGGTCTGCGAACTCATCGACGACCAACACGATGTAAGGTAGATAACGGTGGCCTTCGGTAGGCAACAACCTGCGGCTCTTGAACTTCTCGTTGTATTCGATGATGTTACGGCATTCGGCAGCTTTCAACAGGTCGTAGCGCTGGTCCATCTCGATACAGAGGGAGTTGAGGGTGCGCACCACTTTCTTCACGTCGGTGATGATGGCGTCTTCCGAATCGGGGAGCTTGGCCAGGTAATGGCGTTCAATGCGGTTGTAGAGGGTGAGTTCGACCTTCTTGGGATCCACCATGATGAATTTCAGGTCGGAGGGATGTTTGCTGTAAAGCAGTGAGGCGATGATGGCGTTCAAGCCGACAGATTTACCTTGCCCTGTAGCACCAGCCATCAGGATATGCGGCATCTTGGCGAGGTCGAATACATAGGTCTCGTTGGAGATGGTCTTGCCGATGGCGCAGGGTAGGGCGAATTTGTTGTTCTGGAACTTCTCTGAGGCGAGCACGCTGCGCATGGAGACGGTCTCGGGCTTCTTGTTCGGTACTTCGATGCCGATGGTTCCCTTGCCTGGGATAGGGGCGATGATACGGATGCCAAGGGCAGATAAACTTAAGGCAATGTCGTCTTCCAGATTTTTGATCTTGGAAATACGGACACCGGCGGCAGGGACGATTTCGTAAAGGGTAACCGTTGGTCCAATAGTGGCCTTGATCTTGTCGATCTTGATGCCGTAGTTGCCTAAGGTCTCAACGATCTTGTTTTTGTTGGCTTCCAATTCCTCGTTGCTCACCTCGGCACGCTTGTCGCCATAGTCGTTGAGCAGATCCAGGGTCGGGAACTTATAGCCGCTCAATTCATAATGAGGATCGAAAGGTGTATCGATGGTATGATGTTCTTTTTCTTCCTTGATGGTTTTCTCGTCAGGAATCTCTTCGATTTCCAGTTTTACATCCTCAGTGGGATTGGTGACCTCCAACGTTGTGTTGGAGGTAGAATACTCCACTTTGGGTGTGGAATTCTCCTCTTTTTTGTCGTTGTTGTCGCGGACGGTGTTCTCAGCGGGTCTGTGAATCACCGTGATGGGAGGCAGTTCTTCGTCGTCGAAATCACTGGGGTCGATTTCATCCTCCTCGTCATGGTTGTCATCGTCGTTAAAGTTGTCATTGTTGTTCAAGTTGTTTTCATCCCCAAACCCATCATCAACGACATCAATGTTATTTTCGTATTGGTTTTGTAATTGCTGTTGTTGTTTCAAGGCCCTGCGTTCGGCTCTCTTCTCGCGCCATTCCCTGAAGGTGTCGATGTTCAGGTTGAATTGGAAGAGCAGGTAGAGCAGGAACACGAAGACAAGGGTGAGGATAACTCCCGATTTGCCCATGAAGCTGTAGATGTTGGCATTCAGGAATTTTCCAACGGCACCGCCGAAGATTTCGCAAGCTTTGTTGGGTGCGGCGAAATTGATGAATCCGAAGAGCAGCGGGATCCATGCCAACAGCATGATGGCGTGAATCCAAACGTTCCACATCTTGATCCTGCGGCCAATGGTAAGACGAAGTCCGATGATGGTCAGAAGATATACAAAGAAAATGGAGCCCAGTCCAAATGATTCTTTCACAAGGATTTGAGAGAGGTACGACCCGAACTTGCCTGTGAAGTTGTCAAATTGGATGGCCTTGCCGAAAAGTGTGGCGCCCGTCTCGTGATAGGAGCCGTTGAAGTAGCTGACGAAGAAGGAAAGCAGGGAGATGGCGAGGAAGAAGGCG
This sequence comes from uncultured Bacteroidia bacterium, assembly GCA_902800965.1. Taxonomy (GTDB): domain Bacteria; phylum Bacteroidota; class Bacteroidia; order Bacteroidales; family F082; genus Limimorpha. Next base: position 24,055 of record CADCGK010000005.1, read on the forward strand.
AGGCAAAGCACCAGGACTCCGGTGATGTATTTTACTCTAGGGTCTGGAGTGTGCGGCTTCTTGTCCTTTTTATCCTTTGTCTCCTTGACAGCCTTTTCTTTCTTGGGTTTTTCTGGTTTTTTCTCCAGAGCTTGCTTCTTTTCCGGAGCTTGCTTTGTCTCGAAGGAGTCTTCTATGACCGGTTTAGGCTGCGGTTTGGGCTTGAAGGTGTTTTCTTTTATCTTGTTTTCTGCCATTGTTTTTCGTCTTCAAATGATCAATTTATTTTGGGATACGGAACATGCGCTTCCAGCGGATGCCGCCTTTTTCCTTGTCGATGGAGAGCCATACGAAAACGGCTTTGCCGACGATGTGGTTTTCCGGAACGAAGCCCCAGTAGCGTGAGTCGGCGGAGTTGTGGCGGTTGTCGCCCATCATCCAGTAGTAGTCCATGGCGAAGGTGTAGCTGTCGGCAGGCTGTCCGTCAATGAAGATTTGGTCGCCTTTGACTTTCAGGTCGTGGAGCTCGTAGGCGTGGATGATCCTTTCATAAAGAGGCAGGTTCTCCACGGTGAGTTTCACGGTCTGGCCTTTGCGAGGAATCTCGATGGGGCCGTAGTTGTCAACATTCCAAGGATAGAGGTCGGGGCGGTGCGGGAAAATCTCGGGACGCAGGTCGGAACCGGCAGGGGTGATGTTGCGTTCCACCGAGGTGATGAAGGAGTGCTGACGCAGCTCTTCAGCCACCTTCTCGCTGATGTTGAGGATGGCTTCGTTGGGGTTGCTGCCGCGATAGCCTTCGCTGATGTTGTATTTCTCAAGGATGCGTTTGTTGATGCCGTTGCCCGTGGTGGTCACGGTATAGCTGAATTGCATGTTTTCGGGTTGGAATCCTTCCTGGCCGTCGATATATACGATGCCGTCGATGATCTGAAGCTTGTCGCCAGGCATGCCGATGAGGCGTTTCACGTAGTTCTCGCGTTTATCGACAGGATGGGCGATGACTTTGCCAAAGGAGGCGTGGTCGTTCCAGACCCTGTCGCGGCCATATTCACGGATCAAGTCGTAGTAGCTGACGCTGCTTTGGAACTTGTCGCACACGGTGTCGCCTGCAGGGTAGTTGAACACGATGGGGTCGTTGCGTTTGATGGTCGATAAGCCGGGATAACGATGATAGGGTAGCTTGATCCATTCCAAATACGATTTCTTGGTGGTGCTGCCAGGCAAGGTGTTGTGCACAAAGGGGAAGGACAGTGGCGTGTTGGGACGTTTGGGTCCGTAATGAATCTTGCTGACGATCAAGTAGTCTCCGACGCAGAGCGATTTCTCCATACTGGACGTTGGGATGGTGAAGGCCTCGAACACGTAGGTGCGGATGATGAGGGCTGCCACCACGGCGAACACGATGGCGTCGAACCATTCGCGAGCCGTTGATTTCTTGGGGCGTTTGGTGGTCGCTGGATCCTGATAGGGGGCATCTTTCACGATGAGTGGGAAGAAGATGAAAGGCAGGATGGCGGCCATGAATTCCTCCCATACCTTGAATTTCCCGAAGCATTTGCCCAATTCGATGAGCATCAGGAAGAGCATGAAGATGTTGATATACGGGAAGATGATGAAGAACCACCACCAGAATTTCTTGTGTTTCTTGATGATTTTCAGCATCACGTAGATGTTGAAATAGGGGATGAAGGCGTAGTAGCCCTTTTGTCCGGCGGCCTTGAACTGTTTCCAGCAGAATGCAATCGGGATGGTGAATAGGGCCGGGACGATGAGAATCAGGAGTATGAGTGACATGGTATGATAAATGTTTTCGATATAAAAAGTAAACGCTCCTATTTAAAATAAAGTGTGCAAAGATACCTTAATTTTAGAATAAATGATGTGGTAACCGTTTTTTGTTGAAAACTTTTCAAACGACGGTTTTTCGGGTTCGAATACTTCCAAATCGGGGTCTTCTTTTCATCCCCTCGCCTAAGATTATTCCTTCTTTCTCCGTTGCCCCCTACGGTCGTGGATGATGAACCACACCAGACAAATCAAGCTGATTATGGAACCCTTGAGAAACATATTCGTCAAAACAAATCCTCCATCGTAAACACCCCCGTCTTCCCGAGCAGGAACTGCGCTGCTGCCAGTGCACCTTGGGCAAGACCCTCGCGGCTGAAGGCTTCGTGGGTCAAGGTGATACGGTCGGCACTTGACTGGGCGGTGACGCTGTGGATGCCAAACACCTCGCCTTCACGGGTGACTTCGATGGGCAATGTGTCGGCAGGATAGGGCTCGTTGATGCTCCAGCACTGGTAACGGCTGCTTTCGGCGATGATGTCGTTGGCGAGCTTGGCCGCCGTGCCGCTGGGCTTGTCCAACTTGTGGATGTGGTGGGTCTCAGCTAAAGATACGGAATAGCCGTATTTCTCTGCAAAGCGCGCCAGCTCTTTGTTCATGCGGAAAACCATGTTCATCCCAATGCTGAAATTGGGGGCATAAAAGAGGCTTTGTTTCTCCTCAAGGCAACGCTTCTTGACCTCGTCGAGACGGTCGTACCAGGCGGTGGTGCCCACCACGATAGGGAGATGCAGGTCGAAGCAACGGCTGATGTTGTTGAAGGCCTGGTTGGGTTGGCTGAACTCGATGGCGACTTCGGCTTGTTTTAAGAGCTCCGCGCGCTCGATCCACTCTTGGTCGTTATCAATGGTGACAACAATCTCATGACCTTTGGCAAGGGCGATACGCTCTACCTCATGGCCCATTTTTCCGTATCCTAAAATTGCGATTTTCATTTCAAATTGAGATTAAAAGACAATCCTACTTGCGCATATTGAGCCGTCGGCAAATAGGGTGGTTCTATCGGTTTTAAACAAGGATCGATGGTGAAGCTGAGGTCGTCATCGATGTCGTATGTGTAAAGATGTCCGTCAACGATGGCATCTACGATGTTAAGTCCGTACCATGCGGCCATGATGATGCAGTATAACTCAAAATTACGGCGGAACGACTCCTTGTAGCTTTGTAGTTGGCTGGCTTGATAGTATCCGGCAAGTTGAAGAGAAGCTTCGCTGGGTGTCACGCCGTCTTCCAGGTTGCCGGTTTTGATCTTGTATGCGGTAAGATAGGTCCTGTAGTTGGAATAGTTGCTGTAAGCCAAATAACCAAACCCACCAAATCCTGCATATATGATGGGCACCTTCCACCATTTACCGTTGTAAATCTGGCCTGCACCAGGAAGGAGGGAGAGATACCCGGCTTTCTTGGCGCTGTGTTCCTTTTTCACCCCCTGCGCCTGTCCTGATAAAGACAATAGCAGCATGGCTCCTATGAGCAGAAAACAGAGGTGTGACTTGGAACGTGTCATTTAGTGCTTGTTGAATAGTTCGATGATGCGGTCGAATTCGGCTTCGTTCTTGAAATCGATCACCACGCTGCCCTGACCTTTGATGTTGCGTTTCACTTTCACCTTGGTGTTCAAGGCTTGGGAGAGGGTCTTGATCTGCGCCTTGAAATGGTCGGGAAGGTAGTTGGTCTGCTTGTGCTGTCCTTTGCTTTCACTGCTGGCACCGGAATTGTCAGCATTTTTGGCGTTTTTGGCCAGTTCTTCGGTTTGGCGCACGCTGAGTTCCTCTTCGATGATCTGCTGGAGGAGCTTGAGTTGTGATTCTTTATCCTCGATGTTGATCAAGGCGCGAGCATGTGCCATGGAGATGTGACCGTCGCGCAAGGCGATCTGGATCTCGGCTGGAAGCTTTAGCAGACGAAGGAAATTGGCGATGGTGGAGCGGTTTTTCCCCAACTTCTCACTGAGCTGTTCCTGCGTGAGGTTGCATTCGTCGATGAGTCTTTGGTAGGAGATGGCCACTTCCAAGGCGTTAAGGTTTTCACGGTGGATGTTCTCGATCAAGGCGAGTTCCAGCATCTGCTCGTCATTGGCGATGCGGATGAATACCGGTATCTTGGACAAGCCGGCGAGTTTGGAGGCTCTGAGACGGCGCTCACCTGAGATCAGCTGGTAGCGGTTGTAGCCGAGTTTTCGCACCGTGACGGGCTGAATGACACCCTGCTCTTTGATGGATTGCGCCAGCTCTTCCAAGGCGGTCTCGTCAAATTCGGTGCGAGGCTGGAAGGGGTTGGCTTCAATGAGGTTGATGTCGATTTCGGCCACTGCGCCGGCTACGTAATCACCGCTGATGTCACGGCTGGTAATGTCGGTCTCGGGACTTTCGAGGATGAGGTCCAATCCGCGGCCCAATCCTCTTTTCTTATTATCTGGCATGTGTTATTTCTGATTGATTTGATTCTTTTCCAATATTTCTCTAGCCAAGTTCAGGTAGTTGATGGCGCCAATGGAACCTGCATCGTGCATGATGATGGTCTTGCCGAAACTTGGGGCTTCGCCCAGACGGGTGTTGCGGTTGATGATGGTGTTGAACACCATATCCTGGAAGTGCATCTTGACCTCTTCGACGACCTGCTTGGAAAGGCGAAGGCGCGTGTCGAACATGGTCAGCAGGATGCCTTCGATATCCAGATTGGGATTTAGTCTGGTCTGGACGATCTTGATGGTGTTGAGCAGCTTGCCCAATCCTTCCAAGGCGAAATACTCGCATTGCACCGGGATGATGACGGAATCGGCTGCCGTGAGGGCGTTCACGGTGACGAGTCCCAGCGAGGGAGAGCAGTCAACGATGATGAACTCGTACTCGTTTTTGACGGCCGACAGCGTCTTCTTCATCATGAATTCCCTTTCAGGCAGGTTGATCATCTCGATCTCGGCGCCGACCAGGTCGATGTGTGCGGGCAGCAGATAGAGATTCGGGGTCTCGGTTTCCACGATGACGGTATGGGGATCCGTCCCGTCGATAATACATTCATAAACGCTGGTGCTTATCTCCTTGGGATTGAAGCCCACTCCCGAGGTCGCATTGGCTTGAGGGTCGGCATCGATGAGAAGTGTCTTGTGGTCGAGGACGGCAAGGCTGGCAGCAAGATTGATGGCTGTGGTGGTCTTGCCGACGCCTCCTTTTTGATTTGCTATGGCTATGATTTTACCCATTAAAATGTCTTTTTGAACGATTAGCAAAAGTACGCTATTTGCCTGTCTTTTGTTGTTGGGGTCGGATGAAAGTTATCAACAACCATTTCTTTTGTTGATAAAAAAAGAGGCCGCATTTTGGTGCGGCCTCCGAAGTCTTTTTTCTGATTCATCAAAGATTCTTGTCCAGATCGTCAAACCATTTGTCGAGGCCGTCTTCGTTGGTGGGGGCGGGTTCCTCGTTGTAGTCTTCTGGATATTCTCCGGTTTCAATGAAATTGATGGCGTCATTCAAAGCCTTTGAAACCTTTTCGAAGTCTTCCTTGTAAAGGAAAATCTTGTGTTTCTCAAAAAAGAAGCGGTTCTGGTCATTGTCAAAACGGCGCTTGCTCTCGGTTATGGTGAGGTATTTCTCATCGTTTTTCGTGGTTTTCACATCGAAGAAATAAGTCCTTTTACCAGCTCTTACAGCTTTTGAGAACAGATCTTCCTTTTCATTCTTCATTTCATTTTCTTCCATCATATCTTTAAATTTGAAAAATCGCACAAAGGTAAAATTATTTCTGCTATCTTTGCATGTAAGATTTATTTTTTTTGAGTTTATGGAGCTAAATCTGAAACGCCCGATCGCCTTTTTTGACTTGGAGACCACGGGATTGAATACGACACATGACCGCATTGTGGAAATAAGCATTTTGAAAGTGAATACCAACGGCAGTGAGGAACAGCGCACTTGGTTGCTCAATCCAGAGATCCCGATCTCGGCAGAGGCCTCTGCTGTACATGGTTATACAAATGAGCTGGTGAAAGACAAACCGACGTTTCGGGAGAAGGCCAAGGAAATAGCTCAGTTTATCGGGAATGCTGATCTGGCTGGTTACAATATCCTTAAGTTCGACTTGCCCATGCTGATGGAGGAGTTCTTGCGTGTGGATTGTGAGTTTAGCTTGGAAGACCGTGATTTCATTGACGTGATGAATATCTTCATGAAGATGGAGCCTCGCACCTTGAAAGGCGCCTATCGTTTCTTCTGTCACGCAGAGTTGGAGGGAGCTCATGGTGCAGGTGCCGATACCAAAGCCACCTACGAAGTGCTGAAAGCCATGCTTGACCGTTATGACGGTGTGCCTTACGAAGACGGCAAAGGAAACCTGTCGCAAGGCCCAGTCAACGATATGAAGGAGCTGTCGGCCTTCTCCGCCCATCACCAGAATGCCGATCTCTCAGGCCAGATCATTTATGATGCCGAAGGGAAGGAAGTGTTCCAGTTCGGCAAGCATAAAGGACGTCGGGTGGAGGATGTGTTCCGTATGGAACCAGCATACTATTCTTGGATGATGAACAGCGATTTCCCGCTTTATACCAAGAAATTAATCACAGCCATAAAACTGCGAATGGGCGGCAAGACAGCCCGTTATTAATTGGTTTATGAAATTCATTTGTATTGGAAGAAACTACTTGGCGCATATCGCTGAACTGGATCATGAACTGCCTTCGGAGCCGTTGTTTTTCATGAAGCCGGCATCGGCGTTGCTGCTGCCGTATCATCCTTTCTTTTATCCCGATTTCTCACAAGAGATTCATTACGAGACGGAACTGGTCATAAGGATTTGCAAATCGGGACGCTACATAGAGGAAAAATCCGCGCATGAATACTATGATGCCATCACGGTCGGTATTGACTTTACCGCCCGCGATTTGCAGCGTCGTTGTATTGAAAAGGGGCATCCATGGGAAATCGCCAAGTCGTTCGACAGTTCAGCACCCATGGGCGAGTTTAGAAGAATCGATTCGCTGAAAGACCCTAGTGAGATTTCCTTCGGCATGAAGCTCAATGACGAATGGGCGCAGCAGGGAAACAGCTGCGACATGATCTTCAGTTTTGACAAGATAGTGTCTTACGTATCGCGTTTTGTGACTTTGGAAGAGGGAGATTGTATCTTTACGGGTACTCCCAGGGGAGTAGGAGAAGTGCATGTCGGCGACAAGCTGGAGCTGTTCCTAGAGAATGAATCGATATTTTGGTTTAACGTGAAATAATCAATTGAAGCATAAATGAAAAAGTTATTATTGTTGGGCGTTTTGATGATTGGCTGCCAATTGGTGGCACAGCCCTTATGGATGAGATACAATGTAATTTCTCCTCAAGGAGACAAGATTGCGTTCTGTTACAAAGGAGATGTGTATGTGGTGCCGGTAGGAGGTGGAAAGGCTTCGCAGCTGACCACAACTGCATCTTACGAGACAGCCCCGGTTTGGTCGCCCGACGGGAAGACCCTCGCCTTTGCCTCGGATCGCAATGGCAATTACGATATCTATACTGTTTCTTCCGAAGGCGGTGTGGCGCAACGTGTTACCACCAATTCAGCATACGAGACGCCTCTGGCTTTCTCACCCGATGGCAAAGAGATCTATTTTTCGGCGCAGGTTCAGAAAGGCGCTGACAACGTGCAGTTCCCTGCCTCGTGGATCACCGAATTGTATAAGGTGAACATCAAGGGTGGCCTCCCCGAACAGGTAGTGGCCGTGCCAGTTTGTAGCATGTCGTTCGACAAGGACGGCAAATCCTTCCTTTATTACGATAGAAAAGGCAGTGAGAACGTGTGGCGCAAGCATCATGTGTCGTCGGTGGCTCGCGATGTGGTGTATTATGATGCAAAGAAAAACACCCATACCATCCTGACTTCCAATGTAGGGGAAGATCGCGATCCTCGTTATCTGCCCGGATACCAAGAAGTGGTGTTCCTAAGTGAGCGTAATGGTGGTAGCTTCAATGTATTTAAGGCTCCCATCGACAACCTCGAAAAGGCTGAGGCGGTGACCCGCTACAAGACCCATCCTGTGCGCTTCTTGAGCGTGGCTAACAATGGGGTGATTTGCTATGGATACATGGGTGAGATCTATGCACATCATGTAGGAGAGAAACCTAAAAAGGTTCATATCGAAATCGTCAATGACCAACCCGCAGAGCAACTGGAGAAGAAAAGCTTCGGCGGCGTGAGTGATTTTGACTTGAGCCGGGATGGTAAACTGGTGGCCTTTACCTCTCGTGGAGAAGTGTTTGTCACTGGTACGGACGAATATGCCACCACCAAACAAATCACGCATACGCCCCAGCCGGAGCGCAGTCCCTCGTTCTCAAAGGACGGCCGTACGCTGGTGTATGCGTCTGAAAGGGATGGATATTGGAACCTCTACCAAGCCAGTATTGAGCGCAAGGAGGACTTCAATTTCACATACGCCACCTTGATTGACGAAAAGCCGCTGCTCGATAGCGACGGCGTAGAACGTCTCGCACCTTGCTATTCGCCCGATGGCAAGGAGATCGCTTTTATCGAGAACCGTAATTTCTTGAAAGTCTATAATACTGAGACTAAAGAAGTGCGCACCATCACCGATGGGTGCCAGCATTATGAAACAGGTGACTATGGCTTCCCATACGAGTGGAGTCCCGATGGCAAATGGTTCGTGCTAACCTTGATTACCCACATGCGTGATCCTTATTCGGATATTGGCATCGTGAAGGCCGATGGCTCGCAAAAGATCTATAACATCACCGAGAGTGCCTATATTGATGGCAACCCGCATTGGGCCTTGAACGGCAATGCCATTATCTATCGCTCCAATCGATACGGCATGCGTTCGCATGCCTCGTGGGGTAGCCAAAATGACGCTTTCATCGCTTTCCTCAACCAAGAAGCATACGATAAGTTCCGGCTCACGAAAGAGGAATATGCACTGCTGAAAGAAACCGAAAAAAGCGCCAAGGACAAGGATAAAGACAAGGCTAAAGACGAGGCTAAAGATGACAAAAAAGACAAGAAGGAAAAGAAGGATGACCAAAAAGAGGAAAAGAAAGACGATAAATCGAAAGAAACCAAACCCATTGAGATCGATTTGGAGCATCTTCAGGACCGTGTGATGCGTCTTACTCCCATGTCGTCGAACCTTAGCGGTATGAGCCTCTCGACCGATGGCGAAAAGTTCTATTTTATGACTTCGTTTGAGAAAGGCTATGACCTTTGGGAACTTGATGTGCGCGACAAGTCGATGAAGATCCTCAAGAAGCTGGGACAAGGTGGCGCTGGTATCAAAGTGCAGGGTGACAACATTTTCCTGCTCTCGGGTGGCAATATGCAGAAGGTCGATAAGGGCGGCAAGTCCACCTCCATCAAATATGACGCCACCATGGAGCTCGATCTTGCAGAAGAGCGCGAATACATGTTCAACCATGTATTCCTTCAGATCGAGAAGCGCTTCTTCATGAAGGATCATCACGGGGTGGATTTGGAGCTAATGAAGAAAGCCTACCAGCCCTTCTTGGCACATATCAACAACAACTATGATTTCTCGGAAATGCTGAGCGAGATCTTGGGTGAGCTTAACGTGTCACATACTGGCTCGGGCTATCGTCCTACCAATCGCAGGGGAGATGCTACGGCTGAGTTCGGCGTGCTGCTTGACCTTGATTATCGTGGCGATGGACTCAAGATCGCTGAGGTGGTTGAAGGCAGCCCATTCGACAAGAACAAGTCGAAGGTGAAAGCGGGTTGCATCATCGAGAAAATCGATGGTGTGGAGATCAAAAAAGGCATGGATTATTATCCCTTGCTCAACAACAAGGCTGGTAAAACCGTGCTGGTGACCGTTTCGGAGGGAAAGACCAGTTGGGACGAGACCGTGAAGCCCATCAGCCATGGAGCGATGAACGAGCTGCTCTACAATCGCTGGGTGAAGCATAATGAAGAAACCGTCAAGAAGCTGTCAAAAGGACGGCTAGGTTATGTCCATATCCGCAGCATGGGTGATGCCAGCTACCGTGACGTGTATTCACAAATCCTAGGCAAATACAATCTCTGCGACGGTATAGTCATCGACACTCGTTTCAATGGAGGTGGTCGTTTGCATGAGGACATTGAAATCCTCTTCAGCGGCGAGAAATATCTGGAGCAGGTTATCAACGACAGTGTGGCTTGCGTGATGCCTTCGAGACGTTACAACAAACCTTCGGTGATGATTATCGGCGAGGCCAACTATAGCAATGCCCATGGGACACCTTGGGTTTACAACTATAAGAAGATGGGCCGCCTGATTGGTATGCCCGTTCCCGGTACCATGTCGAGTGTGACGTGGGAGACCTTGCAAGACCCGTCGCTTTATTTCGGCTTGCCTGTCGTGGGTTATCGCACCGGACAGGGCAATTGGCTGGAAAACACGCAGCTCGAACCTGATGTCAAAGTGCGCAATACACCTGAAAAGATGGCGAAAGGAGAGGATGAGCAATTGGAGGCTGCCGTTAAGGAATTGATGAAGGAAGTGAAAGAATTCCGCTATTGGGGAAAATAAAAACTGCCATTGGAGAGTTCTATTTAGCATGAATAGAATCATCCTTTTGTTTTCCCTTTGGTTTGTTAGCCTTTCGGTTGTGGCTTCTGCAACTGATAGTTTGACATGTCAATACGCATGGAATTGGGATGGGCACGAGAGGAGCTGTTCTGTGTCAATAGATAGGCAATTGCTTGACTATTACAGGAAACACCGTGATCATCTGGCCTATCGCTATGATGGCATGTCTTCGGAGAATCAAGGAGGCATCACTGCTTATTACGGTTTCATGTTTTCGGAAAAGGGCAGAAAGACCGTGAGGCAATTGGCTGCTCAGGTGGCGGATACAATTACATCGGATGTGGGACGGATAAAACAGGCGTTGACATTTGTACAGTCCTTGCCCTACGTATTGGATGAAGAATCCAAAGGCCGAGAGGAATATGTCCGTTATCCATTGGAGACCATTGCGGATGGCAAAGGAGATTGTGAGGATAAGGCGGTGTTGTTGGGCGCCCTGCTTCACGAGATGGGGATTGATTTCGTGCTTCTTTCGGTTCCCGATCATGTCGCGTTGGGTGTGCGCTGTGATTCCATTGATTCGGGATCCTATTTGGAGCATGACGGCAAAAGGTATTATTATTTGGAAACGACCGCTCCTGGATGGGAAATAGGGCAGATTCCCGAACAATACAAATCGACTGTTTTCGAATTGGCTCCTATTAGAATGAATCCTTTGGTGATAGTCAAGGGTGTAAGTTTTGAGTCGGAGCCCACACTTGTGTTTCGGAAAGCGAGTTGTGCGTTGAAAATGGATCTTTTAAATGCTGGACCGACCGAAGTAGATGGCTTGCGTTTGCATGTGCTGGTCACCGGTTATAATCATCGGAAAGATAAGGTCATGTTAGATGAATTGTTCCCCTTGGGTGGTATGCTGGAAGGCGAGGAAAATAGTCAGACAATACGTTTCCAATGTATGGTTGATAAGGACTCGGTGATCCAAATCACTGTTATGGGAGATGGCATTGCAGCGCAGCATTTTGAAATGAAGTTGAACCAAAGCAGAAGGAGAGGCCGGTATTAGACCGACCTCTCATGTGTGTGTTTACCAAAGGGAGTTCCCCGTGCCCGTCCCAAAATAGAAATAGGCTTGTCCTACTCTGTCCAGCACCTTGAAATAGGGAGAGTCTCCTTGACAAAGGAAATCATGGGCAAAGCGGTTCTGGAATAAGTTTCGTATCTTTTCTCCATTTTGTCCAATTCTAAAAGGTCCATAACCAACATATAAGACTCCAGCCCTGTATTCATCTGGGTTTTCTCCGTTCCTGCCAGTACCGTATGTGGCCTTGTGGTTAGTGGGGTCGTAATATACATTGCGATTGAGGTGGCTTTCTCCAGGGTCGCCGGTAAATAAGTTGGTGCCTATTTCAAAGAACTTGAACAAGCGTATTTTGACAGCTGCACTGCGGTAACGATCTCCATTGTCGGAAGCGAAAATGCCAAGTGTCTTGTCTCCTAAGTGAAACATGTAGTCGTTTTCGTATGTAATGCCACAGTTTTCATTTCCAACGATGATAGAATTGGTGATTTGTGAGATTTCACCGGATTTAAAGAGTGTTCCGGAGATGCCAAAGAATCCGAAGAAAAAGAGTTCCATTCCGGTCCTTAATTCTAATCCGCTATAACTGTTGTCATAGAAACGGCTGTAATAGGTGGCTCCAAAATGCCAACGTGCACTGATAGGATAGCATTTGGGCTCGCCAATAGACATGTCAAAACCAATTCCGATTTGTTGTGTGCTGAGATGTAAACTAAAATGAAAAGCGACAGGGGAAATAAATTTCTGGAATTCGTAGCCGTAGTCGGTGCCAAAGATAATGTATAATGCCAGCGCTGTTCCTATGAAACTGTTGCCATCGGGGTCGATGTAGCTTAACGGATTGTTGAGGCAATAAGAATATCGATTAAGGTTTTGAGAGAAATCGGGTAGCTGGATGTTGTTGTCGGGACTTAGCATGGAGGAAGTAACCGGGTCATATAATCTCCCATTCATGTTGATGAGTCGCATTCCTTTGATGTGCTCATGCCCAGTATATCCTCTGTCAAATAGTAGATTGTCTGTATGATCACAATTGCCCCATGCATCGAAATGGTTTTCTTGCTCAATTTTGCCTTCACTGTCTGAAATGATGTTCCAACTGCCTAAATGGTCTTTGTGGACATAGTGTATTTGGGTGCTGCCGTTGATGGTTTCGACAACGGCGAACACTCCTGTTGGTCCAGTTAGGAAGGTTCTGGCAATAATTGCGCCTTGGTTTTCGATGAATTCGCAATTGTTGACATAGGTCTTGATCCTTGTCTCCCCATCAATGTGTTCAATGGCTTGGATGCGTTGTTGATCAATTCCGTAATCAAAAGAAACAAGGTCGGTTCCAGCGCTAATGGATGTTGCTTTATCGTACGAGTTGAATGCGATGTCCATGCGCTCCTGTGGAAATACTCCTTTGGGAGATTGGACGGATTTAATGGCATGAGGCTTGGTGCCGGAATAGTCGGCTTCTGTGAATAGGATGCCGTTCGGACTGGTTTTGGAAGTCATTCGTCCCAACTGATCATAGATGAAATCGCTGGTTCCGTACTCGTCAGTGACACTGGTTAATCGGTTTAGTTCGTCATAAGTGAATCTTTCCGTTGAGGAGCTTTTCAGGTTATTTCGACGAATCATGTTGGAATAATCATCGTATTCGTAATGATAATCTTGTATTATTTCATTGTGATGGGTGGTGCGGATGGATTGTAACAGATGGTTGTTGTCGTCATATTGCAAATGGGTGTTATACCCGTTTCCAGTAATAAAATCAGTAGGCTGTAGCAAAGCGTTGGCGTTGGATGTTCTCCATAGATTGTTTGTTTCTGAATCTTGAACACACCTTAGATATCCTTCTGAAGTATAGATGTAGTTGACCTTGTAATTGGTGGGGTAGGTGATACTTGCGATTCTTGAAGCATCGTCGTATGTATAAAAGGTGAGATAGTTATTGCCCAAACAGTTTTCCGCAGTGCTTTTCAGTCTGAGTAATTCATCGTATTCATAATCAATGGTTTGGTTGGGTGAAGTGACTTTTGTCAATAAGCCATGATTTGCTTGCTCCAAACTGTAAAACCATTCGGTGGTCTCAGAGCGCTGTTTCTTTTTGTCGGTTTCTACACGTTTGATGAGATTGCTTGCAGCATCGTAGAAATATGAGGTTTCATCCATTTTCGGGGTGGTTTGTTTTGTCAATTCAGAAAAAGCGTTGTATTCGTATGTTGTCAGCCCATAATTTGGGTCCAGTAAGGAGATGCGATTGCCCAACGCGTCATAAGTCATTTCCATTCTGGTTTCTTCGTGCCCCTCAATTTGTGACCATTTTGGTTTCCCGTCTGGATAGTAATCGTTGATGACACTAATTCCCCCAGAATCGGTGCTTTTGATCACCCAACCCATAATATTGAATGTTTTGGAGTCAGACTGCACATTGCCGTCACGAGTGTGAAAGGAAGTGCTTTTCATATTTCCATTCTGCTCAATGGTTTCGTAAGCGCCATCAGGGTGAATGATTTTATTGACCTGGTTGTGTTCGTCGTATTCGTATAAAGTGGATGTAATACTTTCTCCCAGCCTGTAAGGTGAGCTTTTCTTCGTGATTCTGCCAAAATCATCGTAATTGATATCGCTGAAGACCAATGTTCCGTTGATATCATAGCTTTTTGTCTTGATGATGTCTCCAGTTATCGCATAATTAGTGATTTTGGTTGGTTGTCCTGTTTTCTTTTCCCAAGAATAATAATAGTCGTTGCCCCATCGCAGCGCCTTGACTGAGACTGTGCCGTCAGGATGATGGATCACAGAGGTAATGTTCAATGGGTCTTGTTCGTAGTGAGTGACAAGCCCATGACAATCGGTGGCGGAGATGCGATAATTGTAAACAGGATCGTAACTATAAGTGCTGGCTTGGTTCAAGACATCGGTGTACTTGGTGAGGAGACGGCGACCGTATGTTCTGTTGTATTCAAACAGTTCTATCCTTGGTTCAAGATTGGCGTTGGGGGTGCTGACGGTTTTTGATATGATGTTTCCAACCGGGTCGTATTGGAAATCTGTCTTTGTTGACAGAGGGTCATTGGGGGAAGATCCGTCGTTGGGTAAATCAATGATAGAGGCTATCTGATAGGGCTTGTTGTTACTGTATGTGTATTTTTTCTGCGAACAAATATCATCGTAATCACCATTGCGGTGGATGATATGGGTCACGTTTAATGGTTTGTTGATAAGCCATGTGTTTAGATTGTTGGAGGCATATACGAAATGGGTTGTTTCTTGGAATTCGCAACTGGTGACCAAATTGTAGTTTTGGTGGTCTGTGATCCCTTTGGCTTGTCTGGTGATGCTGAGGACTTCGTCGTATTTCAATGAATTGGAACAGTTGGTGGAAAAGGAGATTTCGTTTATTTCCTTTTTTAGTAGGTTATCTGGCTGTGTTACATCGTATTCTTCTTTGGTTTCTGAAGTAATAGGAATAAAGACTATGTCGTTTTTAAGGTGGGTGACAAGCGTGTTTGAAAAGCTGGACCTTGCCATGAGACGATTGTTCTTGTCGAAAATACATTCTTCCGTCATCATGGGGTGGACTACGTGATCTGTGTAAAAGATCTCGTATTGTCGAGTGGTCGTTTTTTGTAACTGGTTGTTGCGATAATCTTCTTGACGGGTTTGGTTGAAACCAAGAAAGCCTTTGCCTTGTTTGTGCAGCAAGGCACCTCCGTAGTGGCATCGAGTTTCCACGGGCTTGTTGTTGATGTTGTATGTTTTGACTGCCTTCATCGCCCTAATAGGCAAACTGGTGCCATATATTTGCCTGTAATGGTCGGAAGAAGGTGTAAATAATTTGAAGAAATCATTCTCAGATGGGTTAAGTAAGTTAGGCATGAGATAGTCGTAACTTATTTCTGTTTTGCATCCCATCCCATTGACGATGCTTTTTACTTCATGTCGCCATGTCATCTGAGGTAGATGGGATAGTTTTGTGCTTCCCAGGAAAGACAGACCTTCTTGTCCTAAGAAATTGCCTAAACAGACATTCATGTTATCGTTCATGGTAAATTGCTGTGCGCTGATTTTTTGGATATTTGCAAAAGGGACGTTGTTTCCTGCTCCCCTTAATGGACCATAAAACACGTAAAACAAGTTGTCGTAATACAGCGAGATGTCAGAACAGCCGTTTCCATCATAGTCTCCGACTTTGATATAGTGATTGGTGTGGTGAGGGACATCCAGAGAGAACGTGTAATTACCCGGTGAACTGTAGGGGAAGCTAGATGGCAGGGGGTAACTGCTTGTGCTGATTCCGGTTTTGTTGGAAAGCCATATTGACCATGGTTGGGCGGCTCCATCTGTGAAAAACAGCGCATCTATCATTCCGTCCCCGTTGAAATCTCCAGGGAAGCAATCGTCCCAATCATTAGGTGTTCCGCTGTATAGCTCGGAAAAATGCAATCCGTTGTTGTCGTCAACGAGTTTAACGATGCTGGATGAACCGTCTTCGTTTTTATACAGTATTTCTGTTAAGCCATCCCCGTTATAGTCAGCGGGGTAGTAACGGTCGGCAATGACAAGATGATAAAATGAACGAATGCGAAACATGTCCTCAGGTTCGTCGTAAGAGTATAAAAGAGATAAATGATACGATTGTTCATCATCTGCAGTTTGGATTAAAAATGAGCATCTGCCTTCTCCAAAGAAGTCGCCCACGATGTGTGCCTCAACCATTTCAGTGGGTACTCTCACGTCAGGTATTTGATACAAAGAGAATCCATACCCCCCTGACGAGGTGGTTTTGCAGAGATAGACTTCTGTTTTGATGATATCTGGGAGCAAGGAAGTGGTGCGCGTCCTGTATGAAAGTAGGATATCATCCCGCCCATCTCCATCGAAGTCTGCCACATGGACCCAGCTGACTTTTGACCGGAGTTGGATAGATCGGATTAATTCAAATTGCAGTTCTCCGTTTACGCCTTTATTAAAGAACACTTCTGCAGTTGGATAAGCGCCAAACCAATCGGGTCGGAGAGCGACGACATCTGTGAATCCGTCTGCATTGAAATCACCGCTGAATTTGACGGCATTGACGAAGGCGTTGTCAATGGTGTCGGTGGCGGTGTTTATTACGAGATCAGAATAGGATGTGTTGGAATAGTTGTTTTCGCCCCATTGAATGATGGTGGGGTTGAAATGCTCTTTCCCGACAGTATATTGTATTTTAGAAAGTAAATGGTAGGGATAACCATTTTGTGGTTTGGGCTTGTTATTGGTAAAGTCATAAGAGCATATGGGGGATTTTGCATTTTTCACAAGGATGCTTTTGAGCAGAACATTTTTTCTGTGAAGGCAGTCGCCTATATAATTGATTTCAGTGTCGTCGCGCTCTTCATATTCAAATTTGATGGTAAAAACAGGACTGATGTTGTCGTTGTTGTTGCCTGAATAGGTGATCCTGTCGATTCTGTAAGAGTCATGGCCGTTGATGTAATGATATGTCATTTGGTTGCCATATCGATCTTCAACTCTTTTCAACAGCCAGACATTTACATGATTATCATTGCTCTTTAATGCCTTGGAGTCTAAAGAAGATCCGTATTGTAGAATCTTGCCATCTGCTGTCCAAACCTTAAAATAGGAAGGTCCGTTAATGCCGGATTCATGGTAAGATACAATTTTGCTCATCTGATCTTGCTCGGTCCGATAAGAAGCCCCATTGCCCCCATAAGTGTTGTTGTTGACCATAAGAAGTCTTTGGCCATCGAGACAAAACCGGTCGTCAATATAATTAACGACACTGATATAGCCGTCGTAATAAATGGACCCTCCTGTTCTTGTGATGGAGGAGACGCCGCAAAGATCCCAACCCCAGCCTAACAATCCGTTTCGTCCTTGACTGTTGTATGTGATGCTTAATTGTGGCTTGATGTTGCCTAGTCCATCAGGTAATTCGATGGGAATTGTATAAACGGCACCGCCTAATAAACCGACATCAACGTTTCCTCCAAGTGTTCCTACTACCCCGTCTGTATTATTGATTCTAGACCCTCCTGTGATTCCGGTGTTAGGAGGTGAGATGTCATAGCAGTCAATGTCTAGCAGGATTTCGTGGCCATTTATTGGATTTGCAGAGAAGCCGGGCGCTAATGTGATGTGGCTGTAGGCTGTATAGTGATAGTTTGTTTCACTATTCAATGCTTTGGTTAGATAGTGATCATGCTCACCATGAACTATCGTGCATGAAAAAAGCATGAAGATAATTGACAATAACCGTTTCATAATGACTCCCTCCTTCTTCGTTATTGCTTGATGACTTTCCAGGTGTGATGCATCTCAGTTCCATCAATTTCAAGAATGTATATGCCTGAAGGATACGCAGATAAATCAAAAACCATAGGGTTTTTGTCGATGTCACAGTCGATAATGGTTGTTCCTGTCATGGTGTGCAGCGCAGCGTGTATTTTTCCTGCTTTTGCAGGTTCTTTAACAATCAAGGAAAAACGTCCTGATGTTGGATTAGGGAATAACTCATACGGTGTTTTCTGAAGTGTGGATGCGTCTTGTTCTGGGTTTCCGATTCTCTTGAAATAGAGATCTCTTGAAATTCGGTTTCCGTTATTGTCATAGGAAAACACTATTGTGTCATCAATGTGTTTTTTTTCGTCTTTCAAAGCGTTGATTTCATCCTGTAACATTAGTATGTATCTTGTCATTTCTTCAATCTTTTTCAGCAGGATGTGATGCATGTCATTGATATCATAGCCAGTTCTTATTACTTCGGCTTGTGATGGCACGCCAGGAAGGTGCTTGTGGTTATCAAGATAGTTTCTTAATTCGTCCAAATCCATTAATTGGTACTCATCTGAAAACACGTAATCGGGCCATTGGTTGACTTCTTTGATAAAGACTTTGTTAGAGATTATGCCACCATCTACGGCAAGCGCATAACCTTCGACATTATTAGTGGCGTTAATTCCGATTTTTCCAGTTAGGGTAATGTTGGATGATTGAAGATCCATTGCCTTGGGGCTATTGATGGTCAATTGATTATCGCCGTTGTTGTGTAGGTAAATGTCTTTGCTTCCAATGCCGATTTTGCCATCAACAGATATTGAAAAGGTGTTTCTCCAGTTGGTGATTTCATTGCTTCTTGGGGTCTGATAGTTTGCTGCCCTAAACTGCAGCCCGTTATCGTTGAAATCGATGGCATAGGAAGGACCTGCTCCGTCTCTTGATTCTATGCCATCTTTATATTGGGCATTGTGGTAAATGGCCGCCTTGTCATGGGTCTGGATTCTTGTTTTTGCCTCTCCGTTTTTCCCAAAACAATAACTGTATCCTTGGAAACTCATAGTCCCATTGCCGGAGTTAAAATCCATGGTAGCCGTATTGTCAACGGTGATGCTGTGGCTGTCGTCAAATAAGTTGATGTATGCTTTCCAGTTGTTTTTGTTGGCAGGCTCGATAAATATGCTGGCATTTTCATTGTTGTCAGATTTGATGTGCAGTTTGGCAGTGGGAGTCACATTTCCAATGGCGACTTTACCAGTGTAATTGTTGTTCAGTGACTTTGTGATCAGCATGGTTGGTTTGTTGCTGTTGACACCGAAGGCAATGCTTGAGGGGGTGCTGTTTGTAAGAGGGTAGCTTGTTGTGGCTCCAGCGCCAAACACAAATGAGTTCTGCGCACTGGCTTTGACGTAGGTTCCAATGGCGATACTACCAGTGCCTGATGCTACAGCAGTGTTGCCAAGTGCCACCGTGGTGGATTGTGCGGCCTTGCTTTTGTAACCAAATGCCAGGCTGTTGCTGCCGGTTGATTGAGAATAGTATCCACCGGCTAGAGAATTGTTTCCTGAGGCAGTATTGTTCGAACCGATTGCAGATGCGTTGTTGCCCGTGGTGACACATTTGTCGCACTGTACACATTCTTGGGATTTTAGTTCAATGGTGCAGGCTAATAGGACTGAGATGATAAGTGCGGTATATTTTGTAAAATATTTCATAAGTTGTATATTTTTTTATAGATATGTATTCGTTTTTTGTTATTTAGTAGACGTAGTTTGGCTAAAAGCCAGTCCAACAACCATTGGCTGAGGGCTGGCTCAAGCCTTGTTATGGAAAGATAAATAGCGTTTTACTTTTTAACGAACTTTTCAGAGAGGAGTGTTTGGCCGGAGGTGTAAAGCGTGTAAAGGTACATGCCGGGTTTGAGTCCGGAGATGTCGAGTTGGACAAGAGAGGCGCCCCGTTCCACAATGCGGTCAACAACAATACATCCCTTAGCATCGGTAATCCTGAGTCTGCGTTTGGTTATCCCATCGTTAGGTAAGGGGATGTGAATGATGTCGTCAGCTGGATTGGGGTAAGGTGAGAGATCCTCTTTCGGGTCTACTGTTGTAGATTCTACGGACATTATCACCTGTTCGAAGTCGTTAGGAGACAATTTCTTGATGACAGGATGCTTGTTTTTGGTCATGAATTCATAAGCACAGGAATCGTAAACGACGATGCAACCTTGGTCGGCAGTGGGTAAAATGATCCTGCTTTGGTAGCTTTGATGCTCGTCGTCGAGGTGCCTGCCTACAATTTCCATCTTGTCATTGAGTCGATAAACACAACCTATTCCTGGATAGAGTACTAAGGTGTGATAATGGAACAGGAAATAGAAGGTGCTGTCGTTGACGGTTGCCATGCATCGGGAAGATGCAGCATCGTCGATGGTGTCGGTGCGTTCGTTGAGACAGATGAAATCGAGAAACTCTCCATGGGTGTTGACACGAGAGATCCTGAGCTTATTGTCGTCATAATCTCCTCTGCTGCTGAAGAACAGCGCCTCATCTTCATTGTACCAATAATCGGTATAACCGTCATCTCGGTTGATGGTGTGTTCAAATTTGTCAACCTCACTTCGCCAAATGGGGTATTCCTCAATATAGTTGAAAGCGGAGTCGAAGGTCACAAA
This sequence comes from uncultured Bacteroidia bacterium, assembly GCA_902800965.1. Lineage (GTDB taxonomy): Bacteria > Bacteroidota > Bacteroidia > Bacteroidales > F082 > Limimorpha. Next base: position 44,431 of record CADCGK010000005.1, read on the forward strand.
AGAGAGGACACCACCGTAACCGGTGCAGATGCAGAACAGCGTCTCGTCATCCTTATACCACATTTGCCTCAATCGGAAATCCATGAAATAAAACAATGGGTCGGGATATTCCTCAATCAGATAACGACGGCTTACTAGTTTGCCTTGATAGTCGAATTTGAAGAAGACGCCGTGGAATTCTTGGTTCTGAAATTGGTTTTCTTGTACTACGGCAGTGGAAACAATGACATGATCATGGTTGTCGAGTGTTGCTTGGCAGCTCCTGAACGACAAGGCCTCCACTTCTTTTTCGTATTGTCGCTCTTCCAGTAGATTGAATTGTTTGTCAAAAATGAGTACCATGACGTAATCGTCGTTGTCGTCTGACAGATTGCCAGCCACGAAAAGGTTGCGGTTGTTCATCTCGAGGATGCAAGTGGCTTTGGAGTGGTAACCTTCACGGTCGTACCGAAACTCGGTGTGTGCCCCATCGGGCTCAATCCGCATTAGAAGAGCATCGGAGACACCTTCGCTTGTGTCTTCGTGACCAGCAAGAAAAGTGACACCATCCTTATCGATAAACCCATCGACAAATGTTGTGCGTCCTGCGAGATGCTGGCCGACATAGCGGACGATCCATTCTTGTGCGGACAGATGGAAACATAGCAGACAAAGTGCTAATGTAAATAGGCGTTTTTTCATCATAATGGTTAATTGTTAAGGTGGTGTCACATTGGGTTTTATTGCTGAATTAATAAGTTTTCGATATCGCCGAACTCATCCTTGCTTACTTCCATGCGAATGCCATACTCAATCTCATTGCGGTGGGTGACGGCACCATCGCCAGATGAAGCCCCGTGGATCTCAATGGAAATGGGAGAATGATTGTAAAGATGGTATTGGCCGGGGATGATTCGTAGGATGATTTGTTTCTCCGAATAGTAATAGTCGTTCATGGATACATGATCAATACATAGATTGTCAAGGTCGGTGTTATAATAAACTCCGGAGTAGTTGGTGCCATCGAAAACGAATCTCTTGCGATCAATATAGATGTTTCTGGAATTGGCATTGGTTTCAATGAAAGGCTCGATGAGTTCAATGTAGAGCTGCTCTTGCAGCTGTTCGTCGGCACCAGAGGGGATGTCGGGGTCGTCGCATTTTCCCATAGGCGCGGCAAACAGCCAATTGTCATCCAGTCCGAAGGGGCCAGCAACGTGCGCTATAGGTAGGTTGTAATTGCTTCGTTCTCCCGTTTTGCCGGAAAAGGTGATGTGCATCAAGCCGCCGTCTTCGGTGGCTTCTTTGACTGTCAAGGAAATGAAGCCTTTGTCCTCGAAAGCATCGGAAGCAATGGCAGCTCGGGCTTGGTCGATTACATTTGAGTAAAGGTTGACAGCATCGTAAACCAAGACATCATGGTCTTCGTTGACAGGCAATGACAATGTGAACTCGTGGTCGTTGGTTCGGCTGTAGTATTGCTCAGTTTCGGAATAGGTGAGGTTGAAAGTGTTCTCAATGTTCCAAAGCGTTTCTGAAACCGTGATGGTCTCGGCGCTTTTCGCCTCGGGATGGGCTTTGACCGATTCGATCTGCTTTCTGAAGGTCCTCAGTTTTTCGATGGGGTCATTAGACATGTGGTTGACGTCGGCATTTGGCTTCGTTGTGCTGTCCTTGCTGCATGCGGCAAGGACGACGGCAGACAAACATAAAGCTGTGATTGTAAAGAGTTTGTTTTTCATAATGTTGATTTTTTAAATTAATTTGTTTAATAATGTTGTATCGATTCGTTTGCAAATATACAACCGCAAAATCCAAAAGTCAAGACTTTTTAGCAAATTAATTAAAATAAAATCAACAAACGAGCGTAATTACGTATAAATTAAACGGTTAAATTTATTAATTATAATCAGTCTTTTTTATTGTTGACATATAAAAAATAGGAGTGCCTTTAAGTGATAAAGACACTCCTATTATTAATTAATAGAACGAAGTGATTAGAGTTTAACTTCGAACATCATGCCTTGATAGTTGAGCTCGGCATCAAGGATGGGGAAGAAGAACTCGCTGTCGTGTTCCACATTCTTCAGTTTGAGATCCTTCATGGTAACGGTCTTGGTGCCGTCTTCATTGGTGGCCACGGTCAGCTTGCCGCTTTTGGCAATATATCCTGTCTGGGGTTGGAAATGCCAGAAGTCACCATCGAGAGCGACGTGGACACATGGGAAGGCTGGCACATAAGGAGTGCCAATGTAGCCGAGGTTGTATTCACCGTCAACGACTTGTCCGCCAAGATAACTGACGATGAAAAAACGTTTGCGGTCGGCCGACATGAAAAGCATCGACTTGACATCAAGGCCCAATGAGCTTAGGCCGTCAAGAGAAGCGACGCCTGCCAAACCGATGGCGCTTTCAAAACCATCAATGACAAACTTATTGTCAGTGTTGACAACGTAAGGTGTCAAAGTGCCATTGAAATTGACAGCAAGGTTGATGCTGGTGTTGTTGGCGTTGGTGGCTGTGCATTGTGACAAAACGACAGTGTAGGTGCCGTTGTTTTCGATGATGGAGAGCTCACCATTGATCCAGAAATAAGCATCTCCAAAGAAAATAGTATCGGATTCGATGACAAAACGGATCTCACCCATGTTGAAATCCTTAAGGCCTACCACGCGAGGGGTGTCGGCTTTGGCATCGCCGAGCTTATAGGTTCCAGGGGTGATGGCGCCATTGAAGATGACGGCAACTCCTTCATTTTCAGCCTCTGTCATTGGCTTTGAAGCTAAGACGATGGCGTTTTTCTGTCCGTAATTGACGGCTTCTGCAGTGGTGATGTCGATGGTCTTGTTTCCGACGGTCATGGATCCACTTGCGGTTTCAGGATTGACAGGTGTTGGGTCTTTTTTGCAACTTGTGCTGATCATGGCAATACCACAGAGGAGCATCAAACATAAAAATACTTTTTTCATGTGGATAAAATTTAATGGTTACACTAAATATAACGTTGGATTTGTCCAAATAGTGTGCCGTTTTGAATTAAAGATTCAGCTTGAGTTGTATCTCTTCCACCTTTTTCTGTAGGTCCTGGACCACTTTGACCAGCTGTTCTTCGCGGAGCGTGTTCTCGTTTTGTTGTGGCATTTCCGCACTGATGTAATGGACAAATTTCCACACTTCCTTGATGTCGGCGGCAGCCAGGTCGTAGGGTCTGTAGAGCGGATTGAGCGAACTGAGGGTCAGCTTTCCTTCGTCTTCGATTTTATTTTCCACGATCTTAAAGACGATGCCGTCGTCCTGTGTAAGGATGATGTAGGGCTGCCCGTTCCGCACATTGGTCCAGTCGAGGATGTATTCGCCAGTGACGTAAGCTCCGTCGGGGATGGGCAACATGGAGTCGCCGCTAATCTGGAAAGTGCGGTATTTGCGGTCGCGCGAGAGGAAAGGCATGGTGAAAGTGGGCAACACCTTGATGTATTCGGGATCGGCGAATCCAGTGGCATAACCGGCTTTGGCCTTTTCGGTGACCAACTCAATGTTTTCGTCGTTGTCGGCATTGACAGTAGTGGCCAGTACGCGCAGGTTACTCCCTTTGAGATGCACGTCAAAGCCCCGTTCCAGTTGGGAGAGTTGCCCTTCGCTGAAGCTGCTGAGGTCGATCTTTACCAACGTATCAATGGCGATGTTGAAATACTTCGAGAAGGCGACCAGAGCTTCGATGTTGGGCTCGGAGACTTCGTTCTCGTAACCGCTCAAGGTAGAGCGTTTCATGTTGAGCGCAAAAGCCACGTCATCTTGGGTGCGGCCGCGATGCTTGCGTAAAAATTTTATGTTTGAGCTGAAAAACATTTTTTGGAAGAATTTTAGAAGTTAGAAGTATGAAGTAAGAATTTTTGATTAAATTTACGGCGGTGATTTTGATTAAAAACTCGTCAAAGATACGATGAATTTTTGAATTGTCAAGTAAAAAGAGGAAAAATGTGATGGAAAGGACGATTTTGCATTTGGATTTGGACACGTTTTTCGTGTCGGTGGAACGCCTGGTAAACCCTTCCTTGGAAGGTAAGCCGGTCATTGTGGGTGGCATGTCGGATCGAGGCGTGGTCTCCACGTGCAGCTACGAGGCGCGACGCTTTGGGGTGCACTCGGCCATGCCGATGCGAATGGCCAAACAGCTATGCTCCCAGGCTGTTTTCATTCGGGGCGACATGGAGCTGTATAGCCGTTATTCACGTTTGGTGACACAAATCATTGCCGACAGCGCACCGGTATATGAGAAGATGTCCATCGATGAGCATTATCTCGATCTGACGGGCATGGATCGCTTTCACGACTGCCAACTATGGTCGCATGAGCTGCGCCAAAAGATCATCCGTGAGACAGGCCTGCCCATTTCGTTCGGCCTTTCGGAAAACAAGACGGTCGCCAAGATCGCTACCGGAGAAGCTAAACCCAACGGAGAACTGCAGGTGCCCATACCTTATATTAATAACTTCCTGGATCCATTGCCAGTGCAGAAAATTCCAATGGCGGGCGTGAAGACCTGCGCGTTACTGCATTCGATGGGTGTGGATACCATCGGCGTACTGCGGCATCTGCCTCCCATGGCGATGGAAAGGGTGCTGGGAAAGAGCGGTGTTGACATCTGGAAGAAAGCCAACGGCCACGACAATACGCCAGTTTGCCCTTATCAGGAACGGAAGTCCATCAGCAAGGAACGCACCTTTGAGCAGGACACCATCGATGTGACGGGTATCAGGCAATGCATGGCAAGGATGGTGGAAAGCCTGGGCTTCGATTTGCGTTCGCAACACAAGCTGGCAGGCTGCGTGACGGTAAAGATACGTTACTCGAACTTCGACACGCACGACATGCAGCAGCGCATTCCTTACACGGCCTTCGACCATGTGCTGCGCGAGACCGTCAACGGCATTTTTGACCGTCTCTATAACCGTCGTATGATGATCCGATTGGTAGGCGTGAGGCTGAGCGAATTGGTCAACGGGGCACCACAACTGGCGTTGTTTGACGACAACATCGAGTTGACGCAGCTCTATGCCGCAATGGATAAGATCAAGAGACGGTTTGGAGAGAAAATCATTCATCGGGCGGCGGGGTAGTAATGCTGCGCTATCCATTCCCTTAGGTCTCCAGGCTTAACGCCTGCTTTCAATGACTCGCGAGCAATCGTTGCCCCATAAGACGTTGCCATTCTGTTAGGATCAAGCACGATTTCGACGCGCCCCAAGTCGAGGCGGTCGGCATCATAACAGGTGTCGATGGTGGCATCGCCTGAGCGGTGTTCCGTTGTGTGGAACTTGCAGGCGTGATACAACTTGTCGAATTGCTCTTGGGTGATGTCGAAACGATGTTCCTCAAAGCAGGTCTTTGCAAATTCGGCTCCTCGTGCGCCATGAATAATGTCGTGGCCGTCATTTACCCGTTTGCTGTCGTGAAACAGTGCGAACAGTCGCACCACCACGATGTCGGCGCCTGTTTCCGTGGCGAGCAGTAATCCGTTGTATTCCACTTGTTTCCAATGGGAGAGGCCGTGCAAATTCGAATCATGGAGTCGGCAAGAAAGGACATGGTTTTGGAGGGCGGGGAAGTCAATTCCTTTCATGATAGATGGTTTTGATGGCAAAGATACTTTAATCGTTTGTAATTTACAAATTAGTCAATGAATCAACTAATATTGGTTGATTTTTAAAAATCAACTATTTTTGGTTTGCATATTTGAATTTTATTTATCTTTGCAGTTGAAATAATAATAAGATGAAAATAGTTAGTGTTATTACAGGTGATATTATCGGTTCTACTTTAGGAAACGATAGTCAAAGAAGAAAAATGCTGGATGTCGTTGAAGGTTCTCTTGATGAGATACAAAACGAACTTGTTTTCCGCATGCAGTTAGAGTTTTTTCGTGGTGATGCATTCCAAATTCTGATAGAAAAACCGGAAAAAGCGCTGTTGGTTGCAGTTTTGTTACGCGCTGCCTTAAGCGGCAATACTCCAAAAGATAATTTGTATATGTGGGATGCGAGAATGGCAATAGGTGTAGGTGGAGTAAAATATAGAACGGATTCATTGGCGAAGTCAAATGGAGATGCTTTTGTTTATTCAGGAAGGACATTGGATGAGATGGGTAACGAACGGCTTGCAATAAAAACGCACTGGGTTCCTATGAATGATGAGTTCGCTGTGTCAACACCATTCGCTGATGATTTGATCTCTCAATGGACTCGTGTTCAGGCAAATGTGATATATGACTACTTGTTATATGATGTTACACAAGGACAGATTGCGAGAAAAAAGGGCATGTCTCCCCAAAATGTTAGCAAAGTATTGAAAGCAGGTAGAATTGAGTTGATAATCAACTACATAAAACGATTTGAAAAACTGATATATGATAAGTCTTATTAAAATAGTGTTGGTGAAACTGATTGCCGCACACCTAATCTGCGACTTTGTACTTCAAACAGATGCTTTTTGTGAGCAGAAAAACAAATTAAATGGCAAGGGGGTGGTGTTTCAATTGTTACATGCCCTATTGCATGCAATTGCGGCTTATGTTTTTGTCGCCCAATGGTCTTTGTGGTGGATTGCAGTCGTGGTCTTTTGTTCACATTTTGTCATAGATATAGTGAAATCAATGTTAAAACGGCCAGATTCGATGTTTCTGTTTTTCGTAGACCAACTAATGCATGTCTCAATTCTTGCTTTATTTAGCTATTATATTGTTCTAACAGGTCGGATTGTTGGCTGTGAAAGGTTTTCAATTTGGGTTATTGCATCTGGATGCCTCGTACTATTAAAACCTACTTCAATAATAATTTCACGGTTTTTCAATAATAAAAATTGGAATCTTGCTACAGATGACATGTCTTTGCCGATGGCGGGACGATGGATAGGATATTTTGAACGAATTCTTGTTATGACATTTATATTGCTTGGTAGTTATGAGGCGATAGGGTTCTTAATGGCTGCAAAATCAATATTTCGATTTGGGGAATTAAAAGAAAAAAGCGAAATCAAGCGAACGGAATATGTTTTATTAGGGACGCTGATGAGTTTTACGATTGCTGTAATTGTTGCTTTGGGAGTGAGGCATTTGGTTTCTGATTAGTGCAAAATGAAAAAAATAGCGAAAATAGATCTCGCATTAGTTTTAATCCATAATGCTGTTTCCTATTTCTGAAAAAAATGTATTTTTGAATCGTTAAACTAAAAAGCAATCTATGGCATAGAAACGGTAGAATTAAATAAGACATATTGAGCTGACGCTCTTGTTCTCCTGTAGAAACAGTCTGGTAAACTATCATGTGGTGAGAATAAGAATGCGATTAGTTCACGTTATAGGCGTGACTTTTCGTGCTACTTATTGACCACAGGGATTCGCCAGACATCCTCTACAGAATAAGGCAGTCACAAAAAGATCACGCCTTTTTTAGGCAATAATAAACAAACAAAACCTTATGAGTCTGGATATGCAAGCCTTGCAAAAACCGAATTGTTTTTTTAATTGACGTAGATTTGCAAGTGCATTAAAACAACATCGAGCGATTAGAACAACATGACAGAACCCACTCAGAACATACAATTCCAAAAAGCATTATTTAGTAACGACCTGCCATTTAAGCCACAAGGGCGATTGATACTGTATGTGGAAACATGTGCAAACGAAGAAACCAATGATTATTTCCATAGGAAATTAGAAGCGGCAAAAAACATATTGGGGAAATCATTCACATATTTACCAGCCGTATTAGACAATTTGGAACAAATTGTTGAATATAACTGGCCAGAAACGGATTCTGAGTGGTTGAAAAAAACGAAGCCTGATTGTTTAAGGATTCGGCAAATCTATCATGATATATTGTCATATTGGATTGATGCACTGGAAAAGATGTCTGAATTGCCTTTGAATATCACGGAATATCCCTTATTAATGCGTTACGAACATTACAAAGACGATGGTATAGTATTCACGCTGTTCCCTTTATGGTACAGAGACGATGTTCAATTTGAGCAGTTGTTGAAAGACATCTCAGCGGTGCCATATCTTGGGCTGGGTGTATATTCTAGTACAATAATCGAACAACCTTTACGCCATAGTCATATAACCGAAACTAGTCCAGATCCTAAAGAAAGGGCTGATCGAGAAAGAATAGATTTATTGACGGGCGAGATTCGTGAACGCATTGAACAACTAAGGTTGATGGGTGTGTCAGATTACATGATAAGGAAATTAATACCATTACCGGAGCCGAAATTGAGCACTCTTCGTATCACAAAGGATTACCATATACTATTACCCGATTACAACAATATTGAAATCACGATGCCGACACTTTCCAAAGTGGTATATTTTTTCTACCTGCGTCATCCAGAAGGATTGAAATTCAAGGAATTGATTGATCATCGAGAAGAAATTCTTCAGATATACTATAGGGTATCAAACCGTAATGACATTGACGAACTAGACCAGAGCATTGATGAGTTAATTGATTCCAGCAAGAATTCCATTAATGAGAAATGCAGCCGAATTCGCTCGGCCTTTATTAGTCGATTTAATGACGATTTGGCTAAAAACTACTATATTACATACGGCAATGGTAATGTCAAATTGATAGGTCTTGATCGTAATTTAGTGATGGACGAAGCGGGGATAATAAAGAAATGATATCAAAGAAAAACGGAAATTAAGTATCAAAATGTCAGACACTAATCAAACTTGGGATGGTAAAGACAAAAATGGGGGAACCTCTTCTGTTATCGGGTGTTTAGTTTATGTTGTCTTCTTTTTGATAGTGATAATGCATGACTGTTCTTAAAAATTGTGAATAATAAGTGTTATTATGAAAATTGTAGGTTATATTTTCGCTGCGATTGGTGCTCTATCATTTATTGGAGCAGCTTCAGCTGGGCATAGCGTCTTTGGCCCGTTGTTTTGGTTGGCGTTAGGTATTGGTTTGATTTTTTTTGGCAGAAAAAAAGAAGAGAAAGCACGAATGGATAATGAAAACAAGGAAACACGAACGGTCTATGAATCTACTGCTGAATCAATTGTAAACCAAGCACCAGCGGTTGCGGAAAAATCTGAAATAAAAGAAGAGGAAACAAAAGTTGAAACAAAATCCTATTGGGAAAGATATAAAACAGAGAATTCAGAAAAGTCTTCACAGCTATCTTCTCTTTATGGTATTGATTTTTCTTTATTAACGGAAAAGGATATTAGAGAAAGAATTGGCACTGTCGATCGTCTGTGTCACCAATATCAATGCATCATTCCTCAACTAAAAGATAGATGTATGAAGGATATGGAACAATTTCCACTGTCTTTTATGGATAGAATGATTGAGATGACTGAAAAGGAAATGGAACAAGAGGCGATTAATTTTAATATTTCAAAAAAGAATACTGCATGTGCATTATTGCTTGATTGGATGAAAGAAAGGAAAGATTTTTTGGAAATGAACGATGTTTACAATAAGCCAACAAAAGAAGAAGAAAGTTTGGATGACCAGTTATCACCGGAAGAGTCATTCAAAAAGAGGTATTCTGGAATTCTTGTTAAACAGATTGGAAACAATGCCAACATACCGCTGTTTTGTGTAGGATATGATTCTCCAATAGCTCACGAATTGATGGATGTAATGTACGCTTTTTTAAAAGACAAAGCGGAAAAAGAAAAGGCAGATAGACTTGGCTATGGAAAAAGATATGTTTTTATCATCACAGAAGAAACGGAGAAGATTGTAAAAAAGTACTGCCATGCAGCATTACAGGAATGCATAGAATACTACAACTTCCCCAACAAAGAAGTCGTCACAAGTTTTAGATGCCCTCATTGCGGAAGTTGGAAAGTTTGGAATGAAGATTATGGATTTGAATGTGGTGAATGTGGATGTACTTGGCATGCTCCTTTAGGCTATAATTTGTATTTAGATTTAGATAATAACTAAAAACAAGGTATACTATGAACATTGATGAAACTGCTCGGAAGATTGTCTCCGCTTTCGAGTCTGAGAATGCTGTAGTGCTTAAGGAAGGGACAAAGGAAATGCTTCGCCAAATAAAACATTACGAGAGTTTGTTTTCTGTAGTAATAAATCCTTATATTGTAGCTAAGAGCCTTTATTTCATGCTAACAGAGGATTATCTGACAGAGAATGATCAGATTTCTGTTATTAAACTGGCGTATTTCTGCCTTTTGAACAACTATCTCAAAAACAAGGATAGTAAGCCTGGTGATTCGGAGTATGAAGATTTGGTGTCAGGATGCAAACTTGCCTTAGTGCTGATTTCAATGCAGAATCAGTATCTGATGTATTCTGTCATTGCTGGTCAGGCACTCTATATCAATCCTGAGACTCATATTCGGAACCAAGTACTACTCTTTGGTGGAATTGTTAAAGAGGCGGAACGCGCAAATTGCAACTTTCCATTGGATGATGTTATCAACAAGTATTATGTGGAAATAATCAAAGAGTTAAATAATTATTTGCCAATAGGAAAAGATTTGGCAATACTAAAAGAGAAATGTACTCCAGTCATTAATAACATTAAGACAAATATTATGCTTAATCTTAATGATAGTTGGTCGGATATTTTTTAAGGCAAGCAAAAAAGATTTATTGGTATTACCATGGGCTTATTTAACAGAACAAGAAATCCAAAACCTCCTTACGATACTTTGGAAGCTGAACAAAGGTGTGCATTATACTTTCAACTGGAATACTTAACAATGACAGGTGTGCCAATGCGTGAAATGTCATGGGCATTTTCTTATTTGGAAAAAGCTGCCATTGCTTTTGGATTGACAAAACGCCAAATTGATGAATTCAGACCATTTTATAATACATACGAAAAGTTTGTGCCTTATATCAAACAGATTAAAGACAGGCAGGTTCTTGAGTATATGATTAGTAACTGTTCAAATATCTTTTATTTGATGCATGGCGGAGAAGAACATCAGCGACTAGGCGAACAAGCGTATAAACTATACGAGGAACTCGGATTTTCCTATGAGGAAGTTCGAAGTATTACGAATAAATATATGTATCGAACGGAGATTTAAAAACTTGAAAAAATCCAACCAAAGCCTTTCGCTTATGGAAAACGAAAAAGAAAACACCCTAGACGGCGTTCTTATAACCGCTATTGGTTGTGCGGTTATAGGGGGACTTCATTATTTAGCAGACCGTTCCCTGTTTACAATCATACTCTTTGGCACTGCGGCCATCGGAATAATAGTATTTTACATTCTCCGTCAAACCGTCTGGAAAAGCACCGAGACCTTGGAGGAGGATATCTGCAAACGATTGAAAAAAACGGGTTTCCAATATGAGAAAAAAGAAGGCAATCTTTTTGTTGTCAAAAATGAGAGCCGCTTTCAAGTCCAGTTGGCTGACACATATAATCGGAGGATAAAACACCTCTATATTTACTATAAATTCAAAGATAACAATGCTAACAATGTCAATAAGGATGGGTGGGGCCGAGCTTCTAATTTCATTAATGTTCGCAACACCGAAACCATCTTTGTTACGCTGGAGGATCATTTTTGTTGCTGCTATCAGACTGCCATCGGTAACTCCAAGGATTTTATGAAGGAGTTTAACTTTGCGTATGAGCGAATCGGTGAGGCCATGGATGATTACAATAAGTTATTTCCGTTTATGGAACGGGATTACCCTAATCATACAGAAAACCAAACGGGCATTGGATTCAGACAATACGAACCATAATACACCAAACGCTTAAATCATGAAAGCCCTCAAATACGTAGCCCTATTCATCTCTTGGCTCACCATTTCACCACTCTTACTTATCCTTGATGGACACTGGAAATTGTTGCCCAAATGGTTGAGGATACTGCTTTTCTTCCTGTCGCCGCTGATGCTGATTGTTTTTGCGGCAGCCATCATCATTTGTTATTTTTACTATTACGATTATTACTATCCCCAGCATCATTTCGTTAGGCCAAAGGTGGTTAAAAACATCACTGGCGTTGCTTTCCCAAAATATAAGGTCGTGGAATATTGGCCAAGCAAAAGCAGGTGGGATAGAAGTGACTCGTTCACTTTGGAATTCATAGAGATGCCCTCCGAAGAATTCTACAAAGAACTCGATACACATTTCGATAGTTTTGAGCCAGGGATATATAGTTTCAGTGCCATCTGGGGGAATGGAATAGAAGCGCCCAAAGGCGAATTGGAGAAATATGACGGGACTTTCCGCGTGAAAATCGAAAAAGGGTCGAAGACTTTTTGGATTCAGGCGGGAACGTGGTGAGAATTTTCAAGTTTTTTCGTTGCGACATTAGATATTATTTGTATCTTTGCAGCATAGAAAACTTCTATGGTTCCGAGCACTAATCTCAGGCAAACCGCCGAAATGGCCTGAGATGTTTAAGGAAACGGACGGCGGCGATCCGTTGAAAAGAGTGTGCTTCTTTTACCATAGTATTTTTTTGTGTATCTAAATTTTTGATTAGATTTACGGCGAAAATTTTGATTAAAAACTAATCAAATGGTACTCGCTGTCCATTCATATAACAGTTTGTGTTATGGCACGATACCCATCCAAGACCTTGTTGGAAAGGCAGCGGCCTTGGGGTATCGTACCTTACCCTTGACCGACATCAACACGACGATGGGTGCTGCCGACTTTGTGGTGGAATGTCAGAAGAAGGGTGTCCGACCCGTCGTGGGTGCGGAGTTTCGCAACGGCAACGAGTTGCTTTATGTGGCATTGGCCAAAAACAACCAGGGCTTTGCCGAGCTGAACCGCTTTTTGACGCAACACAACCTTACCAAGCAGCCTTATCCCGAGTCGGCACCCGAATGGGATGATGTCTTTGTCATCTATCCCTTCGGAAAGCGGAAGCCTGCACAGTTGAAAGCGAACGAATTCCTCGGGGTGCGCTTCTCTCAGCTGACCAAGATGTTTGCCTGTGAGTCGTTCGAAAAGCTCGTTGCCATGCAACCTGTCACCTTTGCCGAAGAAGCCGATTTCGAGTTGCACCGATGTATGCGTGCCGTCGATGAGAATGTGCTGATCTCGCGCCTAGAGCCTTCGTCCTGTGCCGGACCCGATGAGATTTTTTTGCCTGTTGAGAGATTGAAAGCCACCTTTGCGCTGTATCCCCAGCTTATCGAAAACGCGGAGCGTATCTTGGAACAATGCGAAATCAACTTGGACGGGAGCGTGAAAAGCAAGCGCAGTTTCACGGGCAATGTGTATGACGATCGCGAGCTGTTGCGCAAGTTGGCTTTTGATGGGATGGCTTACCGCTATGGGACGGCCAACAAGACCGCATATCGTCGCATCGAGAAAGAGTTGGACATCATTGATCGGATGGGCTTCTGTGCCTATTTTCTCATCGCCTGGGAAATAGTCCAGTTTGCCATGAGACAGGGCTTCTACCATGTGGGGCGGGGTAGCGGTGCCAACAGCGTGGTGGCATATTGCCTGAAGATTACCGATGTGGATCCGATTGAACTGGACTTGTATTTTGAGCGTTTCCTTAACCCCATGCGGAGCAGTCCGCCCGACTTCGACCTCGACTTCTCGTGGCGCGACCGTGACCAAATCATCGCGCACATCTTCGAAAAGTATGGTCAAGAACATGTGGCGTTGTTGGGTGCAACAGTCACGTTTCAAAGCAACTCGCTTTGCCGTGAGTTGGGCAAGGTGTTTGGTTTTCCCAAGGGTGAGATCGACCAGATGGAGCGCAATACCGAGGCCTTTGCTCGACAGAGCGAGATCGGACGCCATATCCTTACCCTTGCCGATCGTCTTCGCGACTTCCCGCGCCAGCGTTCCATCCATGCCGGCGGCGTGCTCATCACCGAAAACCCCATTACCGATTATGCTGCCCTCGACCTGCCGCCCAAGGGTTTCCCGACAACGCAATACGACATGTATTCGGCCGAGAAGATAGGTTTGGACAAGATGGATATCCTCAGCCAACGCGGCATCGCTCACATTCGTGATGCGGTGGAAATGGTGGAGCGTCATCGAGGTGTCCATATCGATATTCATCAAATCAACGCCTTGAAGCAGGATGAATTAATCCGCCATCAGCTGCTCAAGGCCGAGACTTGTGGTTGTTTCTATATCGAGAGTCCAGCGATGCGCGGCCTGTTGCGTAAGTTACGATGTAGCGACTACAAGACCTTGATCGCAGCCAGTTCTATCATCCGTCCCGGGGTGGCCCGTTCGGGCATGATGCGGGAATATATCAACCGTTTTCATCATCCTGAGACGGTGGACTATAAGCATCCGCTGCTGAAGGAACTGTTGGCTGAGACTTACGGCGTGATGATCTACCAAGAGGACGTGCTCAAGGTGGGACATTACTTTGCGGGTTTGGATTTGGCCGAAGCCGATGTGTTACGTCGCATGATGGGGCATAAGATGCGCGACAAGTCGGAGTTTGAGGCGGTGACGAGACGCTTTTTCGACAATTGCAAAGCCAAAGGCTATCCCGATGACTTGGTGTGTGAGCTATGGCGGCAGATCGAGTCGTTTTCGGGCTATTCCTTCTCGAAGGCGCATTCAGCGTCGTATGCTGTGGAGAGCTATCAGAGCCTTTATCTGAAAAGCCATTATCCGCTTGAGTTTCAGGTGGCCGTGATCAACAATTTTGGTGGCTTTTACCAGACATGGTTTTATTTCAACGAGGCACGGCGCATGGGTGCCAAAATACATCTACCCTGCGTCAACCGAAGCAGTTATCTCACCACTTTGAACGGCAGGACAATATACATGGGTTTCGTGCATCTGCAAGGGCTTGAGCGGCATTTCGTGGAGGGTTTTCTTGCGGAACGTGAGGCACGTGGGCCGTTTAAGAACCTGGAAGACTTCATGGTTCGGGTGCCGTTTTCGGTGGAGCAGCTTGTTTTGCTTATTCGTGGAGGTGCTTTCGATTTCACAAGGGAACCTAAGGCCGCCTTGTTGTGGCAGGCGCATCTGAACAAAAGCGAAGGCAAGAAGGAGCAGCCGGAGACGCTTTTCCAGCTTGAAAGCCGGCATTTCGAATTCCCCGATTTCAAAGCCAGCATCTTGATCAATGCATACGATGAGATAGAATTGTTCGGTTTCCCTGTCTCCATCACCTGGTTTGACCTGCTCCAGACCTCGTTTCGCGGTGAACTGATGGCCTCTCAGATGCTGCGTTTCGTTGGAAAACGATGCCGGATGTTGGGCAAACTGGTGACGGTGAAATATGTGCGCACTTGTAAAGGTGATCCCATGGCTCTTGGCACTTTTGTTGACTGTAACGGCGAGGCTTTTGACACGGTGCATTTCCCGGAAGTGTTCAAAAACTGGCCTTTCCAAGGCGATGGCGTGTATCTATTGCTTGGAAAAGTGACGGAGGAGTTCGGACAACCCTCATTGGAAGTGGAAAAAATGGCAAAAATGCCCTATAAGCAGAAAAAATGATTATCTTTGCTCCAAAATAATTAAAATGAATGATAATATGAGAAAATTCAATCTTTATTTGGTGTTATCAGTTGTTGCACTGTTGTTTGTCTCATGCCAAAAACCAGAAGGGACCAAGGTCCCACTCGTCGAAAATCAGATAGAATATGATATCAACGACACCACTACAGTGTTCACTTTGAGTACCTCCGCCTTAACTGCTGGTATGCTTCTAGATTCAGCAGTATTGTATTATGAATCTCCAATGGATGTTATAGAAGTTGTTGTATTTGATAGTGTTACGATAAGCAAGGAACATCCAAAAATCGATACGCTTTGGGAATTGGAACCGAATACTGAATATTCATACTGGATGAAAGTTGAGGATTTCACATTTGCTTTCGATACTATTACTGAAAAGAAAAGTGTTAAGACCATAGATCCTGGGCTTCCAGAGGTGTCCGCTGATACAAATTATGTGAGTGGCGGCGACCTTATGTTGTGGGGAAAGGTCACGTCGTTTTGGCGGGCATTGATGAATGAAAATGGTATCGGCGCAACGTTTGATATTTATTGGGGAACTTCTAAAGAGGAGATAGATGCCAGAATTGATGCCAATGTTTTGAGTAAAAAGTTAACAAAAGATCATAAATTGGAGCTTACTGTTGGTGGAGTCATTCCTTCCGACTCGCTTCAGAATGTGGATACTATATGGTATCAGGTCTATGCCAAACATATATGGGGAACGGGTGAAAAATTAAGTGATGCGAAAGCAGTTCCGATGGAAGTGCCTGGAGATGATGAGTAAAGGGACTTCTAGTTTAATGAATAGACCTTTTCTGCTGTATTGTCTATTGTTGCTATCATTGAGTCTTACGGCCCAGCAAAGAGGCCGTGTCTCTGGGACCGTGCGCGATGCCGAGTCGGGTGAGACATTGATCGGCGTGGCCGTGTATGAGCCTAAGTTCAAAACGGGCGTCACCACCGACGAGAAAGGGAAATATGAGATAGATCTTCCTTTTGGGAATCATCAGCTTCAGTTTTCATACGTTGGTTTTCAAACTTCGGTAAACAACGTTACAGTTGGCCAGAAGCCGCAGACTTTGAACGTCCGTTTGAAGCCTGACGTGGAAAGATTGTCGGAAGTGCAGATTACCAGCCAGAAGCCCGACCGCAATGTCTCGGAGATGGCGATGAGCGTGCAGACCCTCGATATGATCACCATCAAGAAGATTCCTGCTTTGATGGGAGAGGTCGATGTCATCAAGACCATACAGCTGTTGCCAGGTGTGCAGGCGGCATCGGAAGGTTCGTCTGGTTTCTCCGTAAGGGGCGGCGGTACCGACCAAAACCTCATCCTCCTGGATGATGCGCCGATCTACAATGCCTCGCATTTTCTGGGTTTTTTCTCGGTTTTCAATAACGACGTGGTCAAGGAAGCTACACTTTATAAAGGTGATATCCCGGCAAACTATGGCGGCCGTCTTTCCTCGGTGCTGGATGTGAAAGTGAAGGACGACATGCCTAAAAAGCTTTCAGGTCAAGGAGGTATCGGCCTTGTCACCAGCCGCTTGATGCTTGAGACACCTGCTTTTGAACAACAGACCTCCTTCTTGCTTGCCGGCCGTACCACATACGCGGGTCTCGTGATTCCGTTTATGGGAGAGGATGTGAAAGGCTCCAACATCTATTTCTTTGACCTGAATGGCAAAGTAACCCAACGTATCAACGACAACAACCGTCTTTTCTTTTCTGCCTACCATGGTCGTGATCGTTTCCAGATAAAGGATATGATGGGTCTGGGTTATGGCAATTCGAGCGCTACGTTGCGGTGGAACCATATTTTTGGCGATCGGCTCACCTCGAATCTCACCTTGCTAGGCACGAAATACAACTACGTCATCGATATCTGGTTTGATCCCTACGACTTTACGTTGAAAGCAGGTTCGCATAGTGCCGAATTAAACTACGACTTTACCATGCTTTGGAATGAGAACCACACTTCGCGGTGGGGTCTCTCTTCGGGATTTCTTTCTCTTGAGCAGGGCCAGCTTGAGGATCGGGGTGGTGCCCTGGCGCAGTATTTGAGCCTCGATAGCATGACGGTGGTGCGCCGTAAAGGCTTGGAGCATGCTGTCTATTTCACCCATGATCATACCATTACGCCCCGTTTCTCGATGCGCTATGGGTTGCGCCTCTCGGCTTTCCAAAACATCGGGGCGGAGGATTTTTATACCTTTGACGACAGCTATCAGGTGGCCGACACCATCCATTATGGGAGAGGTAAGGTATTCAACACGGAGATCCATCCCGAACCCAGGCTGGCTGCCATGTTTCGTATCGATGAGGTGTCGTCGGTGAAAGCCTCGTACTCCAGAACTTTCCAGTATATACAAGTGGCTTCTGCGGCAACGGGAGGCCTGCCTTTCGATGTGTGGTTCCCTGTCAGTCCCAATGTGAAGCCGCAGCGTTGCGACCAGTTTGCCTTGGGTTATTTCAGGAACTTCGACCATGATGCCATCGAGACCTCGGTGGAGGTGTATTACAAGGACTTGGCCCATGTGATTGACTTCAAGGACAATGCCATGACGTATGGCAACGTGTTGATCGACGGTGAGCTTCGTTTTGGCAAAGGTCGATCGTATGGTGCGGAGTTTTTGGTCAGGAAGAATACGGGCAAGCTGACGGGCTGGATTTCCTATACCTATTCACGCACTTTCCGCACGGTTGATGGTGTCAACTTCGGAAAGGAATACCGCTCGCCGTACGACCGCCCGCATAACTTTGTGATTGTGGCAAACTACGACATCACGCCAAAACTTAGCGTGGCCGCTAACTGGATCTACAATACGGGACAGCCGGTGACTTACCCTTCCGGACAATATACCATGGGAGGCACCACATACGCCATCTATAACGGCAGCCGCAACGAGAGCCGCTATCCCGACTATCACCGCATGGATCTGTCGCTTACCTGGCAGCTTCCCGACCGTAGGTGGAAGCGCTGGGATAGTGAGCTGAACGTTTCGGTTTATAATGTGTATGCACATCACAACACTTGGGCCGTCACCTTCTCTCAAGAAGAGAACGGCGGCGTAAAGACGGAGAAGATGTATCTGTTCTCGACTGTGCCTTCCATTTCATATCAATTCAAATTCTGAGCGCCATGAAGACCAAGTTGTTATTGTTGTTAATGTTGTCTTTGCTCATGTTCTCTTGCCGCGAGGATATCGTCATCGACTTGGAGGAAGGCCATCCTTTGATAGGCGTGGAAGGTGCCATCACCGATGAGTTCAAGCAGCATGAGGTGATCTTGAGCTATACAGCTGATTTCTATCATGCCGGTGATATCAAGATGATTACTGGCGCAAGGGTTGCCGTCACGGATGGCTTGGACACCATCCCGTATTATGAGCAGGTTGACCAGCCCGGGCACTATCTTACAGATTCCGTCGCCGGTAAAAAGAATACCAACTATACCTTATTGGTGGATGTTCCTGACGAAGATTTGGAAGGTGAGTTCAAGCATCTCTATGCGGAGAGTCGGATGAATGACAATGTGGAGGAAATCGATTCCATCGTATTGAAGACCAATCCGTTGTTCGACGGTTTGCCGTTGAAGGATACCATCTATATGTTGTATCCCTATTTTCAAAGCCTGCCGGATCCTTCCATCGTATATATGATTCACGTCACAGAAGATGGTGTTCCGCAGAATGACACTTTGCTGAAAGCCAGTTCCATCCCGATGGCTGGCTATGCGGGCTATTATGTTAACGGGCCGGAGATGCTGGAGAACAACATGGAGATTCCGGTGGCAATGATGAGGAGTAGCGAACTTTTTGACGGTGAGGTTATCCGCTTGGATTTGTTGAGCATCCCATACGATTACATGATGTTCGTGTTCAACGTGAAGATGGCCATGGGCAGCAATCCTTTGCTGGGTCCTCCGACCAATGTGATGACGAACATACAGCCTCAAGGGATGGCGGTGGGCTGGTTTTATGCCGCTTCAGTGGTGTCTAAAGAAATGTCCTATTATAAGGATTGATTTTAAAAAACATTGACTAATCATTGCTTATTAAAAAAAAGTGTTGTATTATTGCAATGCAAATGCAATAATTAGTGATAAACCTAACAATTCAATAATTAAAAAACTTAAAAATTCGTATCATGAAAAAAACATTTAAAGCTTTTATGTTGGTCTTGATGAGTGTCTCTTTCCTGGCATTCACTTCATGCACGCCAAAGGATGAGCCGACTCCAGTGAATCCGACTCCAGACAATCCAACTCCAGTGAATCCGACTCCCGACAACCCGACTCCTGACACCCCAACATCTGGTGATTCGTGGGCTTACCTCATCAACGAGACTCCTCACGAGGCTGTTGTCAATGGTAATACCTTGACATACGGCGACCACTCCTACACTGTGAGCGGTGAATTTGATTTCAATACCCCTGTCTCGGGTCAATTAACTCAGCCCACCGCTTTCGTCACATTTACGAACATTCCTTCAGGTTATACTGAGTTTGAGGCTGTTTACAACAACCTTCTCGGCAAATCTATTCAGGGTACTGCTGCCATGATTCCTATGGCGATGGAAATCTATGCCCGTAATGCGGATCTTGGTGAACGCTGCTTCAATCTGATTTGCAATAGCGATGCAACAGTCGCTGGTATTGTCCGTATCTTGAAGACCAAGTTCAACTATTCTCCTTACAGCCCTGAAGGTGACCAGTATGTTCAACGTTACCTGCCTGCTGTTACATTGAAAGGTGCTGCTTGGGACAATGGCTATAATCCTACAGAACCTTATACACTGGAGATGTGCCGCCATGCCAATGATCCTCAACAAACCACCCTCTCAGGTTATGGTACGGATTATTTCATCTATATCTTAGTAGATCCTGATCATGGTGGATGGGATACCTTCCAACGCGGCGTTGAGATCTGGCAGCCCATGGGTTCTGATATGTATAAAGTTTGGAATTGCCCTAATATGTACGTTCAGTGCAAACCCATCTATGGCACATGGAGAGGTCTGAAATAAGCTAACTTCCTTATGGAATCAGAAAAGGGACGAGAGATCGTCCTTTTTTTTAAAATACTAGATATGAAAAGACTCACGAAGGCTTTTGTAGCCATAATGTTAATAATGATGTCAATCATTGTTTCAGGGTGTAAACCTGATCCAGTGATTACTGTGACTACTTATACTCCTCGCGACATCACGATGTCTTCGGCTGTTTGTGGAGCTGAAGTATTAGTGCCGCAAGGATTTACAGTTGATGAACTTGGTGTGTGCTGGAGTTTTTATCAGAATCCCACGGTGAGTAATAATAGAAAATCAACCTCTAATTGGAGCGAGCCTTTTGTTTGCGCTCTTTCGGACCTTGAGGCTGGTAGGGAATATCATGTTCGAGCCTATGCTCTTTGTGGAGGAGAGTGTTGTTATGGTGAAGATAAAAGTTTTACAACTAAGGCAGAATTACCATTGGTTACAACGTTTAATGTCACAAATATCACTCATAGTACTGCATCAGGTGGCGGTGAAGTTACGTATGACGGTGGCTTGTTTGTTTCGGAGTGTGGACTTTGTTGGAGTACCGCTGAGGAGCCTACTTTGGAAGATGGGCATTGTGCCAGTAATAGTGTAGGTTGTGGAGAATTCTATGTCGAGATGACGGGTCTTATAGAAAACACGACTTATTATGTCCGAGCTTATGCTATCAATGAACTTGGTATCAGTTACGGCGAACAAGTTTTTTTTGCTACAATGGGCATTTATTATGGCCATGAATATGTTAATCTTGGTCTACCAAGCGGAACGCTATGGGCCACTTGTAATGTGGGCGCTGATAATCCTGAAGTTTATGGTGACTTTTTTGCTTGGGGTGAAACAGAACCCAAGGAAACTTACAATTGGAGTACATACAAGTACAGCCTGGATGATCAATATCATCTTACCAAGTATTGCTGCACTTCTTATTACGGCAATAATGGTTTTACCGACAACCTAAGTACGCTTCTTGAGGAAGATGATGCTGCAGCTGTTAATTGGGGCGAGGGATGGTGTATGCCTACTGAAGAACAATGGAGAGAGTTGATGGAGAACACCACCAGTAATTACGCTACTTTAAACGGTGTGAATGGCCATTTATTCACTGCTTCCAATGGCAAAAAACTATTCTTGCCAGCTGCGGGCGCCCAATATTCAAACGGAAATGAATGGGAGGGGCAAGTTGGCTACTATAGTTCGAGTTCGGTTAAAACTGATGCTTCATGTCATGCATGGCATTTCTATTTCGTCTATCCGTATATCTATTATATTCCTCCATATATGACGATTGACCATAATGCGAGGTATGCCGGTTTGTCTGTCCGTCCCGTACGTTCCTTCCGTTAGACCATTTTTTATAATTTGTAGGGCTGACACTTTGTGACAGCCTTATTTATTTGTAATACATTACTTTAACTTAAAAAACTATAATAATGTGAAAATTATTACAAAAACTCTTGACAAACAGTAGAAATTTTGCTATTTTTGTTCCCTGAAATAAATAAAATGAAATATAGGGAATTACATAGGAGGTTTATCAAAGCTGGGTGGAAGTTCGACCATGCCGAGGGAAGTCACTATTTCTATGTGAAAGATGGTGTTTTATCCGAACCAATACCATATCATGGCGCTCATGAGATTCCCATTGGTTTAGCTAGTAAGTTGATAAAGAGATACAAAATATGAACAATTAATGAAGAGAGTTATGGAAAAGATTGTCATGGTAATTGAAAAGTCAAGTGATCATTACGGAGCCTATTCCGAAAATTGTGATGGCATTTATGCGGCTGGTAATAACGTGGAAGCTGTAAAAGCCGATACTTTTAAGGCTATCCAATTAATCAAGGAAAACCTGCCAGAGAATCGTTGGCCTACACAAATTAAAGGTGATTTTGAAATTGAATGGAAGATGGAAATACCGAGTTTTTTGGAGTATTATTCCTCGTTCATGTCGCTTGCTGGTATGGAAAAAATGACAGGTATCAATCAGAAGCAACTGTCCAATTATCTTAATCGTCGCACCACTCCTCGAAAAAAGCAGAGTGACCGGATTCGAGAGGGAATCCATCGTTTCGCTGAGGAATTATTAAGTATTACATTATAAATAAAAAAAGCCGCCCCAACCGGAGCGGCTTTTTCTTAGCATAGCGCTTTAGGATTAAGCTTCCTTCACGTTGTCCATGCCGACTTGGACGGCCTGCATGTTCAGCGGGATGAGCTTGTGGGCGCGCTCTGGCAGGGAGTGGCGCAGACCCTCTTCGACGTTCTTGTTGTCGATGATGGGGCGGAGCTTCAGGAAAGCACCCAAGATGATCATGTTGAACACCTTGCTGTTACCCATGTCGGAGGCGAGTTGAGCGCCCTCGATGGTGTAGATGTGAATGTCCTTACGGGTGGGCTTGTGAGTGATGCCGTTGGGATCATAGATCAAGTAACCCCCAGGTTTCACTTTGCTCTCAAACTTGTCGAGTGACTGCTGATTCAGAATGACGGCAGTGTCGAAAGCGTTGAGGATGGGGGAGCACACGCGCTCGTCGCTGACGATGACGGTCACGTTGGCCGTACCGCCACGCATCTCGGGTCCGTATGAAGGCATCCAGCTGACTTCCTTGTTCTGCATGATACCACTGTAAGCAAGGATCTTACCCATTGACAAGACACCTTGTCCGCCGAAACCGGCTATAATAATTTCTTCTGTCATTGCTTTGTAGTTTTTAGTTATTTCTTAATCAGCTCGAAGTTGTCCTTGAGGTCGCCCAGAGGATAGACGGGCAGCATGTTGTCTTGTAACCATTTGTTGGCATCGACGGCGCTCATCTTCCAGTTGGAGTTGCAGTTCGACACGATTTCAACGAAGTTGACACCGTTCTTGTTCTCGATCTGGTTTTGGAAAGCCTTCTTGATGGCCTTCTTGGCGTTACGCACGGCGGCGGGGCTGAACACAGCCTGACGGGTGACGTAGCGGGTGCCAGGAAGTTGGGCCAGCAGTTGGGTGATCTGGAGCGGGAAACCGTTGTTGGGGGTTCCGTCGGGCCACTGAGGCATACGGCCGTAAGGCGTGGTGGCGGTCTTCATGCCGACCAAGGTGGTAGGAGCCATCTGGCCGCCGGTCATGCCGTAGATACCGTTGTTGACGAAGATCATGGTGATGTTCTCACCGCGGTTGCAGGTGTGGATGGTCTCGCAGGTGCCGATGGCAGCGAGGTCGCCGTCGCCTTGATAGGAGAACACGACTTTGTCGGGCCACACGCGCTTGATACCCGTGGCGCACGCCGGGGCGCGGCCGTGGGCGGCTTCGACGAAGTCAACGTCGAAATAGTCGTAGGCCATCACAGCGCAACCCACAGGGGAGACGCCGATGGTTTTGTCGTCAACGCCAAGCTCTTCGAGCACTTCGGCGATGATGCGGTGGACGGTGCCGTGTCCGCAACCAGGGCAGTAGTGGAACGGTTTGTCCGTCAACAGCTTTGACTTTTCATAGACCAGGTTTTCAGGCTGGATGATATCTTGGATTGTGATTTCTGCCATTTTCTTATTCTCCTATAATTTGTTTCTTCATAGCTTCGAGAACTTCTTCAGGGGTATGGATGATACCACCGACGCGGCCGAAGTGTTCGGCTTTGACGCGGCCGTTGCAGGCCAGCAGCACGTCTTCGATCATCTGACCGCAGCTCAATTCAACTGAGAGGAATCCCTTGACGCCCTTGTCGATGAGGTTGCGGATGGCTTGGGTCGGGTAGGGCCACAGGGTGATGGGACGGAGCAGACCGACCTTCAGGCCTTCGGCGCGGCCGAGCTGCACTGACTTCTGAGCGATACGGGCGCTGGAGCCGTAAGCCACGAACACGTATTCGGCGTCGTCGCAGTCGATCATCTCATAGCGGACTTCGTTCTTGGTCACTTCGTCATACTTGCGCTGCAGGGCGCGGTTGTGTTCTTCCATGCGGGCGGAGTCGAGGTCCAAGGAGGTGATCACACGGTGTTGAGTGCCACGTTTGCGGCCTGTAAGAGCCCAAGGATACTTGGCTTTGATTTCTTCTTCGGTGAGGCGGGCTTTCTGCTCAGGCAGGACGACCTTTTCCATCATCTGGCCGATGGCACCGTCGGAGAGGATGCACACTGCCATTCTGTACTTGAAGGCCAGTTCGAAGCCCAGCGGCACGAAGTCAGCCATTTCCTGAACGGAAGCAGGAGCGAGGACGATGTTACGGTAGTCGCCGTTGCCACCGCCTTTGGTGTTCTGGAAATAGTCGGCCTGTGAAGGCTGGATGGTACCCAGGCCCGGGCCGCCACGCACCACGTCAGCGAAGACGCAGGGCACTTCGGCACCGGCGATGTAGGCCAGACCTTCCTGCTTCAGGCACACGCCTGGGCTGGATGATGAGGTCATGACATGCTTTCCGGCTGCACCAGCAGCATAAACCATGTTGATGGCTGCCAATTCACTTTCGGCTTGAAGAACGACCATACCGGTGCGTTCATAAGGGTTCTGTTCCGACAGATACTCGATCACTTCCGACTGAGGGGTGATAGGATATCCGAAATAAGCATCGGCGCCGCAGCGGATGGCGGCTTCGGCCAATGCCTCGTTACCCTTCATCAGTTTTAATTCTCCCATTATGTGCCGCAGGAGGCGCAGCCGATGCAGGCTTCGGGGTTCGCCATGAAGGCGTAATTGTAACCTTTTCCGTTAACTTCTTTTGCCAGTTCGATGACCTTGCATGGGCAGGCTGTGATGCATACGCCGCAGCCTTTGCAACGCTCGATGTCAACGACGATGGCTCCTCTGAATTTTGCCATATTGATAAAATTTTAGTTGATTGTTTGTTTCAATTTTTGAATCCACGAAATTACGGTTTTTTAGGTAATGAATAGCTTGGCTTTTGTTTATTTTTTTTAGGTAAAGATAATTTAGAATGAGTTTAAATAAATAAGCGGAGTATGTAAACTTACACACTCCGCTACGGTCTTAAACTGCAATTAGGCTATAGCTCTTTAAGCCATAACATTAAAGGAGCCTGGTTTCATGCTGTCTTCTATGGTTTGAAGAGTGTAGCCTCGTGGTTTAATTAGACCACGTTTGACTAAATCATTAAACATATCTAGAGCCTCTTCAAATGACTTTAATTGATCATCATTCGGAAAAAGAATATCCTTTTGACTCGTGACTTTTAAAACTTTCTTTTCTATGCTGCCCATTTTATATAAACTTTCTAGTGTGGATGAATATTTGAACATTGTATTTTTTTGTAAACTCATTGAGAAGATTGTAATAATCTCGAATGGCATTTCTTTCTGTGGCAATGTCGCTAAAATCCTTTATTTGTAGTTTGAGCCCCTCTAACTCTTCAATGTTGATGGGCCTTCCATGCGATTTCCATCTCTTGTTGTCTCCCAATTGCTTTGCTATTTCCTCCGCGCGTTTTTTCTTGTCTTCTTCTGTAACCCTTTCTCCAGTTGAGCTGTGAATATTCCAGTTTTTGAATTTGTATTTTACCAGCCACTTTTTCAATAATGTTGTAGTAAGTTCCTTTGCTTGTTCATAAGCACGTAACTCAGCTAAATCCAAATCTTTTAAAATCAAAAACTCAGCTTGCGATAACTGATTCTTCTGGGCTTTGCTTATCATTTCGTTTACTTTGTCTAGATAGCCCAATGCAGGAACATATTTACCTTCTTTGTTTTTGACTTGTGGGTCAATGGGGCCAAGTACGGATGAATAATCCATCCAGATCTCATCGCCGCTCATGCAAAAGATAGTTCCGGCACTATAAGCGTAATCAGGAATGACAAAAATAACCCTGGAGTAATGCTTTCTAATGATGTTCACGTAACGTTCAACGGCCATGGCACTTCCACCTGTCGTGGTCAGAACAATGGCAAGTTGTTCCTTTTTATTAGGATCTTGGGCCAATTCTTCTATAATCTGGAGAAAGATATTTTCATTTCCATCGGCAATTGGGCCATAATAACATAGAACATCGCTGTTTAAGACTTTTTCGATATTATCAAGTGCTCGGTTAAGAAGCTCTTTTACAGCACTATCAATAGGATTATTCATGGTTGAGTCATTCATCTTGTGTTCAAGTGCAAAAATACGATTTATTTTAATTAATTCAGTAATGCGTTTAAAAAATTATTGAAAATATTATTTTATTTACACTATTTCTAATTAATTTATTCTTCTTCTTTGTAATAGACCTTGTAATATTTTCCTCTTTCGTCCTCACCTTGTTCCACTTGACTGCGGTTTCCGTTAATGATGATTTGGATTTTTTTGTCAAGGTTTATGACTCGTCTGTAGGAACGCTGCTGTTTTTTGAACGCATAGTCGGAGATGGAAAAATTGTCGTCGATGACAATGTTGTTATCCGATTCGTAATTCTTTTTGAAGTCACGGAAACTCTCGATTACTTTCGGTTGTTCAATCACCTCGTTGGCGAACTCCTCCATATCGAAAGTATCTTTCTCTTTGAAGAACTCCAGCGAGCGGTTCAGCAGGTCGATTTGGTCGGCTTTGGAGACCTCAAACTGCTCGGGCAGTGCCTTGGTGACGAAGTTCTTGGCCATGGCCATCGCGTTCTGTGTGTTCGCGTAGCCGTCCTTGCGCTGCCGCACGTGCAGGAAGTCGTCCATCCAGTATTGCGCCTCGATGCCGCGGTTGGTGTTATCGACCACGGCCACCACATAGCCGTTCTCGCGCTCCTTGTTGAAGATGAGGCAGCCCTTATCGAGCTTCTTGATGTTGATGCCCTGCTCGCTTTCGAGGTTGAAGTTGCCGCCCTCGTGCAGCACCCGCAGGAAGGTGTCCTTGTTCTCCGACTTGAACAGTCCGACGGCATCCACGGTGTCACCATCCACGATGCAGCCGCGGAAATAGACCGTATAAAACTCTCCGCCCTTGATTTTAGGATGGGTGCTTTGATCGTAGAGATGTTTCGCCAAATTCACCGACTGCTCATACAGTGTTTCGGGATTGTCAAAGATTTGAGAAGCAGCACCATAAACCACGTTATAATCAATGCCGCTGTCATGGTAGAGTTGGTAGTATTCTTCGGATGAGAAAGGTGACAGGAAATAATTCACCAGTAGTTTTTTGATTTTGTCATTAAGAAAAAGTGTTGTTTCCGACAAACACAGACCTTCATCGGCAGATTTGTTACCAATAAAATGAAGGGATATAATCTTTATTTCTGATTCCATTAGTATTCTTTTTTAGTGAGAATGAAATAAAAATTCAAAACATTTCTGAGCAATAAGACAATGCTATATGTCATCAAAGTGATGTCTATAGAAAAAATAAGCTTACCCGTTATAGAAGACACGTTGATGAATAGAGGATATAAAAAATTAGCAATCAACAATAAGCCCTGTACTACTATAATATAGGCGAGTTCTATTATTAAAGAATCATATAAGTAAACAGGCTTGTTGTACATCTTAATTTTGGTTTCCTTCTTTTTTGCTTCTCGAATGCTGTCGTTTTCAACAGATAGCAAAATGGCAAATACTGAAATGGAAAAACCAATAAGGATTCCAAGTACTGTAATAATATTATTGATGTGCGAATCAGCTTGTAATGTGTATGCTTCATCGTTAGAAAACAAAAACACGCACACTCCTAATACAATAGAAAACCCTAATGTAAATAATAATTTCCAACGTTTAATTATATGGAATTCGGCTATCAATAGTAAATACTCCATAATCAAAAATCCTTTGCTAGTTTTTGTAATCTTGACAAAAGTTGTGTAGAATTTACCTCTCCAGTGTCAGCATCCAATTCTGCGGTAATGAATTCTTGCCTACAGAAAAAGGAAGTGTCTAATAATACTGCATTATCGTTCTCATCAATGCCTTTTATTCGAACTCTGGAAATAGGAGAGTCTTGGTGTTGCATCTTATTCCATACGTCGATGCCGAATTCTGTAATACTTTCTTTTGTAGAGGCTTTCGCTGTTAGTATCAAATCTCTTTTTAGAGAGACTGTACGATTAGAGAAATTTAACGCTTCACTTCCCAAGAGTTTTTTATCAAAATATACTTCGGCTGTTATTGTTCTTGACAGACGCTCAACTTCTGTTAGGAAATTGTTCATCATGATGTCGGTTTTTTGTATGGAAAAGTTTCTCTTTTCATCAATATGTTGTAAATATGAATTAGTAAAACGAGTGATGTAGTTTACAAACACCGTTGGAGATACTCCCATGAAGTTTTTCTCCATGAACAAATAGACTTCATTGTCTCTCTTTGAAAGTTTTACAAGGAAATGAGTCTTTTCAATATCTCCTTCACTTATTTCTTTAGGATTTTTCCTCTCATTTCCCGTTCTTTTGTTAATTAAATTAGGTCTGAAATCACTTCTTGCGCTTTTGAACACTCCAGAATAAACAACATCCGTTTCATCAATATCTGTTTTGTATACAAAATCAATGAAACAGAATTTCTTGTCTCTTAAGTCATAGAACTTCTGCATTTTGTCCTTGCTCTTTATATTCCCAATGTAATCCAGGACTTTTCCCACCAAGAAAAAAGGCTGTTCATTGTTGCCTATTACATTGTTTTGTCCCCACATACGTTGAATTAATGTATGAAAGGTTATTTTAACATCTTTCGTTGACATATTCCTTATTTTAAGTCGTTAATTATTTCGTTCATTATTAATATCGCTTCCTGCTCTTTCAGATACGCTTGATAACGTAGTTCGTTCGCTTGTAACACTTTGTCGTTTATCTCTTTTTGTTTCGATTCGTTTTTGAGGATTGGGATAATAACATTTGACAAGTGTCTGTCATCAATTTCATCCACTACTGCGCCATAAGTGTTTCTCACGATAAGTCTATACGCATATTCGGTGTTTAACCAGCAATAAATATAGCCGGCGATGTCGTTCGATGCGGGAACAATTCGCATCACATGCTGATTAAGAGCCCAGTTTTCCCAATGTTTAGGAATGATGTTCACTTTGCCGATTGTACCACTGCAAGTAACAGCGACCATATTCTCTTTCAGGTAGAGCTCTTTTGTAATCCTGTTCTCATGCTGATCTTTTGACAAATATTTGATGTTACTTGGATTAAGCTCTAGCAATTGTTTGCCTCCAAAAAAGGGAATCCCGTTTTTATCATCAACGTATGTCCGTTTGAATCGTCCTGCGAGAATTATCTCTTTTGACACATCACAATCCCCAATTCGTTTGATTTCCTTTGCATTCCCTTGGACAACATCAAGTATAG
The DNA here is from genome assembly GCA_902800965.1 of uncultured Bacteroidia bacterium. GTDB lineage: Bacteria > Bacteroidota > Bacteroidia > Bacteroidales > F082 > Limimorpha. Next base: position 74,136 of record CADCGK010000005.1, read on the forward strand.
CACTGATTTCTGGTGTATGATACGAGCAATCCAATCTCAAATCCAGACGACTCAGTTTGGTGGTGTAGTTGCGCAAATTGACGTGTTCGTCGAAATACTTCGGTTTCAAATCCTCTATGGGTGGCAGATTTAGTTCCTGGTAAAGAATCCGCTCCGCCTCGTCCATCAGTTCGTTGGACTGGTCGCGTAAATCGTAGGATTCTATAACCAGATCATGTATTTTCTTCTTAATCAAATCCGGTGCATCAGGAATGATGATGTTTTTTAGATGCTCGGGCTCAATATGTTGGATAACAGCACCGTAATTGTTGTTTTGTAATAACTGTTGGCCAATTGCGGTTTTGAAATAGGCATAAATATAGCCCGTGTCAATTTCCTTTTTACCAGTTAAACGTAACATATCGTGGCTAAACACCTTTCCATCCAGCGTTCTGCCAACGATGCTACAGTTGCCGATAGTGCCTGAAACGGTCATCAAGAGCATTCCCTTTTTCACTTTCAAAGCAGCTATGTCAACGTCTGTGTTTTCCGAAATATATCTTGCCGGCTGGGGATATACATCGGTTATTGACGCGGGTTGATAAAATGGAATACCTTCTGCTCTGTCAACATAAATTCTTTTGAATCTGCCCCTTACGTAAGCGTTTCCAATCAAACCATTCTCACCCCAAAGATGAACATACCCGTATTTGCAATGCTCCACCCTGTATTTTGCGGCTTTGGCATCGAGGTTGAATGCGCTGGCCTCCAAACGGGTGTTGTTGGAAAGCACTTCCGAGAGGCCAACCGATGTGTATTTCAACGGATCGGGAGCCAAAGGATTGGGAATCTCAACCTCTTTGGTTTGCAGCTTGTAGGCCAAATTACCGGTTACCATGCGATGCCCTCCTCCCTTTTCCATTTGGCAAACACATCCGCCACCAAAACGGTCTGGTCGTTTATTCCCTTCTCTTGGTGCGTCTCTTTGCGGTAGATGACATTGCCTTCGGTGTCACGCTCTGTAATCGTCTCCTCCTTTTCCGTCATGATGATATTCCCCTTCTCATCCCGTTTGAAGATGATGTTGCCGCGTTTGTCGTGCCCGATATGGTCAATCATCGTCATAAAAATATCGTAATCGATGATTTGTCCGCTCTTTTCCTCCTCGTCTATCTCTTTTTGCGTTTTCTTCTGCAGAATCAGGATGGAACACTGCGTTCCGTTGTGAGGCTGGAAAGCATCGGCGTGCAAATCCACGCTGGCAACGATGCGGGTCTTTTTAATCAGCCAATGACGGATATATTCCAACCCGGGTGAACCGAGAATGCTGTCGGGCAGCACGATGGCGGCTCTTCCGCCCTCCTTCAACAGTTGCATGATCCTTTCGATGAAAAGCTGCTCGGGCGGAACACTGCTTTGCAAGCGCGAGGTCATACTCCAATTACCCTTGTCGTCCTTCTGCCAGATGTGGCCCAAATCAAATTGTTCCAGCACTTGCGTGTCGCGAATCGGGATTTTGGAACCGAACGGCGGATTGGTTACGATCACATCGAAAAAGCCAATTGTAGTGTGGTTCTTTATCGTATTCCTTTTAACTCCTAGTGCATCCTCTAAGTGTGCCCTTGTGTTGGCATCCCATTCTTGCGGCGGAAGCAAAGTGTTCATCTGCATAATGTTACCACTTCCGTCGTTGTTCATCACCATGTTCATTTTGGTAGCCTTCACCAAATCGGGATTGATGTCGAAGCCGAAGAAATTTTCTTTGGCTGTTTCAGAGATGGTGTTGTTATAGGCACTCAATATTTCGTTGCTCCACGAAGCTTTGTCGCCATACTGCTCTTTGAAACGGTTTTGCAAACGTTCTATCACCTTGTTCATGGCCGTTACCACAAATCCGCCCGTGCCGCAGCTGCTGTCCAACACTTTTTCGTCGTCTTTCGGGTTGATCATATCAACCGCCATTTTCATCACGTTGCGCGGGGTGAAGAACTCGCCTCTATCGCCGCGCAAGTTAGCCCCCACAATCTCCTCGTAGGCTTTCCCTTTGATGTCAATATTCGTGTTGAGTAGCGCATATTTCTGGAGTTCAGCCACAAGGAACGTCAACGTTCTTGGAGTCAGCTTGATGGTGTCATTCTCATCAAAGATTTGCGGGTTCTTTTTCTTGACCTTCTCAAAAATCTTGGAAATCCTTTTATAAACCGTTGCTTGCCCGTCTTTGTAGTTCCGTTCCTTCGATGTGGTGTAAAACTCGATAGGCTCAAGCAAATTGCGTTCATCGTGAATCTTGCAGAAGATCACTTTTAGAAACTCAAAGAATGCTGGCTGCTTTTGCAGGCCTTCGTTGATATAAATGATGTTGTGGCAGGTTCTGAATGTAAAAAGAAGATTGTCGTCGAAAGCTTTTTTCAGCGTATTACGATTGGGACGCTCGTTCTCATCAGTCGTACCATCAGCAGAAGGAATGTCGTTGTATTCACAAAAATCAAAATGGCCTTTTTCGTCCACCGTTTTGTGGTAAACCGTTTTGTGAAGGCCGTTTGTCCACATTCCCCACTCACAGTTGTTGCACGCTGACATGTAAGACTTCAGCTGCTCCAAGCCATTGTCCTTGTCTGTTGGTTTTACGGCTTCTTTTTTACATTCGATGATGATGGAAATATTCTGCTGGTCTTTCTTTTCCTCGGCAGTGGTGCCTTCGGGGAAAATCACAATGTCGGCACGTTTCCTGCCAGAGCCAATCTGCACATGGTACTCCACTGCGATACGTTCTTTGGCATATTTGTGTTCATTTACCAAACGCTTCTCAACGGTTTGGCGCACGTATTCTTCTGGCGTGTCGTTGCGGATGGTTCCGTCAACATAATCCCGGATTTTTCCTTCCGGAATCATAATAATTTGTCCGTTATTTCCCATTTTGTATCTCGATACTATGCTCAATTGTGAAGAATATGAGCATAACGATACAAAATTAAAGTTTTAATCGAAACATTTATAAAAATGCTTTTACTTTTTCTTTTTAAGGCCTATGTCGATGTAAATCGATGGGCCCTAAAAAACCGAAATGATTTGAGCTTTCAGCCAAATCATTTCGGTTTTTTCGCAAAAAAAGTCGTCAGTCAGCTATTTAACGCTTCACTGGGTGATCCATGGCGAAGGCTTTCAGCCTTTCAGCCAGCACCGGGATCTCGTCGCGTTGGATGAGTGAGGTGCAGGCGCGGATGCCTTGCTTCTGGCTGCCGCAGGTGTCGAGCGAGATGCCTGAGACGCCGTAGTACAGCATCTCTTCAACGAGGTCGGAGCCCGTGAAGCCAGGATAGCAGAAGGTAAAGTAGAAGCCATCAGCGATAGGCTCACCGCAGTCCTCATCGTAGGTGATGTAGAAGTCGTTGTCGGTGAAGGCTTTCTTCATCAGCTCAGCTTTGCGGCCATACTCCAACACGTCGTCGCGGTAGTTGTAGGTGCCGTCATTGACAGCCTTCAGGATGGCGGCCAAGGCGTGCTGTGCCGAGTGTGAAGTGCCTGAGCTGAGTGGGTGCAAGGCACCGAAGAGGATGGCGCGCAGGAAGATCTCTTGTCCGCAGAAAGCTTTCAGGTCGGGATAATGACGTTGGGCCAACTTGTTGCTGATGCCGATGATAGCGCAGCGCTCGCCAGCATAGCTGAAGGCCTTCGAGCTGGAGATCATCAAGATGTAATTGTCCGTGTATTTGCCCACGCTGGGTTGGTAAGGCTCCACGCCGGGATGGCTGTAGTCCTTGCGGAAGTCCATGCCGAAGTAGGCGAGGTCTTCCATCACGATGACATCGTATTTGTTGGCCATCTCGCCGATGATTTGCAGCTCTTCCTCCGTCAAGCAGACCCAAGTGGGGTTGTTGGGGTTGGAGTAGAGGATGCTGTGGATGTTGCCTTTGCTCAACACTTCTTCGAGTTTGGCGCGCAGCTTCTCGCCGCGATAGTCGTAGATATCGAAATGCTCCATCGGGATGCCGAGCACCTTGTTTTGGAACTTATGCACCGGGAAGCCGGGGTCGATGAAGAGGATGGTGTTTTTCTGTTTATTGGTGTGTCCGCAGATCATGAAGGAGGCAAAGCCGCCTTGCATGGAGCCGACAGTAGGGATGCAGTTGGCTGCGTCTACCTCGAGGTTCAGGAAGTTCTTGATGAAACGCGAAGCTTCATTTTTAAGCACCGGGATGCCGTCGATAGGAGGGTAGTTGGCAGGGACGCCGTCTTGCAATGCCTTGATTTGAGCTTCTATACCAACGCGGGCGGGCGGAAGTCCAGGGTTGCCGATCTCCATGTGGATGAATTTCTTGCCTGAGGCGGCCTCGATGTCACGGGCCAATTTGTTGATTTCACGGATACCAGCCTTGCCAATGCAGGCCAAGCCGCTTTCTTCAAAGAGTTTCTTCGCTACGTCAACGGGGACGATGTTGTTTTGCATCATGATGATAATATTTTGATTTTTAATAAATTACAAAAACGATCCTTGATTATTGGGAGTGCAAAGTTAGGCATATTTTTATTTTTTTCAAAAAAATATTCTCCGATTTCTTGGAGATTACAAAAAAAGCTGTACTTTTGCATCCGCAATGGGACGGTAGCTCAGTTGGTTTAGAGCGCATGCTTGACAGGCATGAGGTCACAAGTTCGATCCTTGTTCGCCCCACAACCTAGAGACGCAATACTTTGCGTCTCTTTTAATCAAACGGGGGACGTTAGCCCAGTTGGTTTAGAGCGCTGCCTTCACACGGCAGAGGTCACTGGTTCGAGTCCAGTACGTCCCACAGAAAAACCGTTGGACGGGAAGCCCCGGTACGGGGGACCCCTTAGTAACTCCAACGGTTTTTTGTTTATTCTGTTCGGTCACTGTTAAGCAATGTTGGATGCGGATCAAATCCACATGTCCAGGTGAAGTTTGATGTTGTGGCAAAGATAATCATTTTTTGTATCTTTACCGTCTCAATCAAACGACCATGAAATCCGAAGAGACCAGAAAGCTAAGTGCCAAGGAACAACGGCGGCAGGATGTATTCGACGAGACCTGCGAGAAACTGATCCGTGAGGGCTACCGGAAGAACGACCTTACCATAGGCATCGTCAAGGCAAATATTCTCGTACTATTGCTTGCCATCCCAGTCATTGCAATCGGCGTTCTGCTGTTTGCCTTGAAGAACCCGATATCACTTCTAACACCAACCCCGCAAGGAAGTCTTCTGTTCATCGTCCTTTTCGTAGTACTGATAGTTGTTCATGAGCTTATCCACGGGCTGACCTGGAGCATCTTTTCCGAGCATCACTTCAAGGACATCGATTTTGGTTTCATGAAAGAGCTTCTTACACCGTATTGCACATGTTCAACGCCCCTCCAAAAAAGCCACTATATCCTGGGCGCTCTGATGCCGTGTATTGTGCTTGGTATCATCCCGACGGTGATAGGAATTCTAATCGGGTCTCACTTGATGTTTTGGGTCGGAATTGTAATGATACTGTCGGCAGGTGGGGACATTATGATCGTCTGCAAGGTCCTGGCATTCAAGAAACAGCCTGAATCCAAAGAAATCCTCATATACGACCATCCAACACAGGCAGGTTCGGTGATATTTGAAAAGTAAAGGCGTCACGACACGAACAGCCCACCTACAAAATCTGCTATAATAAAAAACCTTCGGTTGGTGTCCCAAAAATCCTTACCTTTGCCCATCTTTAAATCTTAGCAAAAATGAAAACCAGATCGCTGATTCTTACCCTGTTCCTTATGATGGGAACCTTCTTTGCCGCCGCGCAAGAAAAGAAAAACATTACCCTCGAAGACCTTTACATGAAGCCGACCTTCTATGCCAAGAGCGTTCGTGGCATGAACTCCATGAAAGACGGCGCCACCTACGGCAGCTTCGAGAGAGGTGCTTTGAACATCTATAACTATAAAACCGGAAAGCTGGTAAAGACCTTGTTCGATATCAAGGATCTGGTGCTGGAAGGCGCTGAGGCCCCCATCCCCATGCAAAACTATGAGTTGAGCGACGACGAGTCGAAACTTTTGGTGCTGACAGATATGGAGTCCATCTATCGCCATTCCTATACGGCTAACTATTATGTCTATGACTTGAAGACCAAGTCGCTGCAAGCACTTTCGGATAACGGCAAGCAACGTCTGGCCACCTTCTCACCCGATGCCACCAAGGTCGCTTTCATGCGTGATAACAATTTGTTTATTAAAGACCTGGCCACAGGGAAAGAGATGCAGTTCACCAATGACGGCCTTTACAACCATATCATCAATGGAGCCCCAGACTGGGTCTATGAAGAGGAATTCAGCTTCTCACAAGGTTTCTTCTGGTCGCCCGACAGCAAGAAGATCGCTTATATGAAGTTCGACGAGTCGAAGGTGAAGGAATTCCAAATGGAAGAGTTCGAAGGTCTTTATCCCGAATGGTACAGCTTCAAATACCCCAAGGCGGGAGAGGACAATTCCATCGTGGAGATCTATGTTTATGACCTGGCCAGCGGCAAGACCGTCAAGATGGATACTGGCACCGAGACCGACATTTATCTGCCTCGTATCGCTTGGACCAAAGATCCCAACGTTTTGGCCATCCAGCGCCTCAACCGTCACCAAAACCATCTCGAGATTTTGGCCGCCAACGCTACGACCGGTGCCAGCCGCGTGTTTTTTGACGACACCAACGAATACTATATCGACATCACCGATGACTGGCATTTCCTCGAGGATGGCAAACGCTTCCTGATGACGTCGGAAAAGAGCGGCTACAACCATATCTATCTTTATAATTTGGACGGCACCTTGGTGAAACAGCTTACCGACGGCCCTTGGGATGTGACCAGCGTTTATGGCTTCGATGGCAAGGAAGTGTTTTTTCAGGCAGCCAAGAATACCCCAGTGGATCGCCAGATTTATGCTGTCAACCTGAAAGGTCAGATGCGCGAAGTCATTGGCCGACCTGGCACCAACAACGCCCGTTTCAGCAACGACTTCAGCTACCTTATTAATATCAACTCCACCATTAATCAGCCCAACCAGTATGAGCTTTATACCAACAAGGGTAAGCTTGTGCGTGTGTTGGAAGACAACAAGGCGTTCGTCGAGAAGCTGAATGACTACAACTTGGGTGAGAAGAAGCTGATGAAGATCAGCGACCCCGCTTTCACTTTGCCCGACGGCACCCAGGTGGATGTGGACGCTTGGCAGATCCTGCCTCCCGACTTTGATCCCAACAAGAAATACCCTGTGCTGATCTATGTGTATGGCGGCCCTGGCCATCAGACGGTGAACAACTCATGGGCGAACAGCGACTATTTCTGGATGCAACTTCTAGCGCAGCACGGCATCATCAGCGTGTCCATCAACAACAGAGGTAGCGGTGCTCAGGGCGAGGTCTTCAAGAAGATGACTTACCTGCAACTCGGCAAGTACGAGACCGAGGACATGATCACCCTGGCCAAGTATATGGCCAAGCAGCCTTACGTGGATGCTGACCGTATCGGCATCTATGGCTGGAGCTACGGTGGCTTCATGGCGGCTAATGGTATCACCAAAGGCGCTGACGTCATCAGCACCGCCGTCTCGGTAGCCCCTGTGACTAACTGGCGCTATTACGACAATGTCTATACCGAGCGTTTCATGCGTACCCCACAGGAGAATCCCGATGGTTATGACAAGAACTCGCCGGTGCATAACACCGAGTTGATCAAAGGCAATTACCTGCTTTGCCACGGTAGCGGCGACGACAACGTTCACTACCAGAACGCCATGGAGCTCATCAAAGCCATGATCAGCAATGGCAAGCAGTTCGACCTGATGATCTATCCCAACAAGAATCACGGTATTTATGGTGGCTATGAGTATGGCAACGGCGAATGCCGCATGCATCTCTTTACCAAGATCGACAACTTCCTATTTAAGCATCTGCTGGGAGAGTAAGCATCATGATCAGGGAGGAAACTGTTTTCGGGCCGATCTTCAGTCGGCGGTTGGGTAGCTCTTTGGGCATCAACCTGCTGCCTGTAAACGGTAAAATATGCACCTTCGATTGCATCTATTGCGAATGCGGTTGGAATAGAGATGGTCGTGGTGACACCCGTTTGCCTAAGGCTGCCGAGGTTCGAGAAGCCCTTGAAGCAAAACTGAAACAGCTGGTGGCCGACGGCACGCCTGTGGATTCCATTACTTTCAGTGGCGACGGCGAATCGACTATCAACCCCGATTTCCCACAGATTATCGACGATACTTTGGCGTTGAGGGACAAGTATTATCCATCGGCCAAGGTCTCGGTGCTATCCAACGCTACCCAAGTACATCGCCCCGAGATTTTCATGGCTCTGCAAAAAGTTGACAATCCTATCATGAAGATTGATGCTCCTACCAATGAATTGGTGGAAAAGATCAACCATCCGGCGCCTGGATACGACGTGAATAGGGTAGTGGAGGCTTTGAAGCAGTTCCACGGCGATTTCATTCTTCAGACCATGTTTTTGAAGAGCAAGGACTTCGATTCCTCATCTCCGGAAGTGCTTGAAGGATGGATGGATATCGTTAGGCTTCTGAAGCCCCGCGAGGTAATGGCTTACACCATCGACCGCCCCACGCCTGAAGAAGGTTTGCAGAAGTTCACGGTGGAAGAGATGAGGGCGTTCCTCAAACCTTTGATAGAAGAAGGGTTTAATCTTCAGATAAAAGCTTAATTCTTACTTCTTTCTTCTGAATTCTTAAAAAAATTCTTCTACCTATCCAAAAAAGTTGTATCTTTGCGCCCTCAAAAAACGTTTTTATTATTAACCATTTAAAAGAAGGAAGTGTTTTAAAATGATTATTATTCCTGTTAAAGAAGGCGAAAGCATCGACAGAGCTTTGAAGCGCTACAAGAGAAAGTATGAGAAGACCGGCGTCGTGAAGGAACTCCGTGAACGCCAAAAGTTCACCAAGCCCTCCGTCATCAAGCGCGCTCAGCGTCTGAAGGCTATCTACGTGCAGCAACTCCGTCAAGCTGAAGAGAATATGTAATCTCTGCCCGTAGGGAAAATAATTTTTTTGAACAAAAACTTCGTTGTATAAGCTTTTTTGCTTATTTTTACAACGAAGTTTTTTTATTGTCCTTTTGCGATGAAGATCATCGAGCAGTTTACATCGTATATCCAGGCGGAACGTCGTTACTCACCTTTGACGGTGAAATCGTATCTGCGTGATTTGGAGCGTTATGACGACTATATGGCGGCTGCTTACGGTTTGGAGAATCTCTGTAAAGTGTCCACCCCGATGGTCAAGTCTTTTTTGGTGTCGCTGAAGGAAGATGGTCTATCGAACCGCAGCATCAACCGCATGATCTCGACGTTGAAGACCTTTTATAAATATTGCATGCGGGAAGGCCTGACGGAGACGTCGCCGATGGTTGGAATAAAAAACCTCAAGCTGCCCAAGAATTTGGTGAAGTTCGTCCCGGAAAACGATATTAATAAGGTGTCGTTCGAAAATTCGGATGAATATACAATAAAAAGGGACGAATTGTTGTTTGAGATATTGTACCAGACGGGCATCCGAAAAGCGGAGCTGATCGGTTTGAAGGATCAGGACGTTGACCAGTTGGAGATGAAGATCAAGGTGCTAGGGAAGCGTGACAAGGAACGCTTTATTCCAGTTGGTCGCGACCTACTTGCGATGATCGGCCATTACCAGAGTCTGCGTGATGGACGTTTCGAAGTGCACGCCGACAGGCTGCTGTTGAACGACAAAGGGGAGGAGATGACGCCATACTTTGTATATAATAAGGTGCATCGCATGCTGGAAGGGGTGACGAGCCTCAGGCAGAAAAGCCCGCACGTGCTACGGCACACGTTCGCCACGCATCTGTTGGACGAGGGGGCGAGTCTGGTTGCCATACAAAAGCTGTTGGGCCATACCGATCTGGCGACGACTCAGGTCTATGCGCACAACACGATCGAACAATTGAAGAAAATACATCAACAAGCCCATCCCAAAGGTGGGTAAACCCGAAAAGGGGATATTAAGAAACACACTCCCGAAAGGGAACAAAAGAAAGGAGAAATTATGAAAGTAATGATCAATTCAGTGCATTTCAAGGCCAGCAGTGACCTTGAAGGATTCATCACCCAAAAGGTGGAGAAGGTCTGCAGCAAGTACAGCGAAGTCATCGGTGCCGAGGTGAATCTGAAGTTGGAAAACACGGATACCCCGGAAAACAAGATTGCCGATATCCGGCTGATGTTGAAAGGCGATGATTTGTATGCCAGTAAACAATGCAAGAGTTTCGAGGAGGCCACGGATTTGGCTGTGGATGCCTTGAAGAAGCAGTTGGAGAAATATAAGGGCAAATTTGTTAAATAATTAAATAATTGATATACAGAGACATATATTTTTTATTGATTTTTTTTGAAAAAAAATAGATGAAAAATATTGTCAGTATCAAAAAAACATGTACTTTTGCACACCCTTTCGAAAGAGAGGGTGTGCTTCTGAAAGGAGCAAAGTGTTCTTAGAAAGAGTGCCGGTATAACTCAGTTGGTAGAGTAGCTGATTTGTAATCAGCCTGTCGGCGGTTCGAGTCCGTCTACCGGCTCTGAGTTGTACGAAACGGGGGAGTCGCATAGTGGCAATTGCAACAGACTGTAAATCTGTCCTCGGATGAGTTCGGTGGTTCGAGTCCACCCTCCCCCACAAGCGATGCGGAAGTAGCTCATTTGGCAGAGCGAAAGCCTTCCAAGCTTTAGGTGGCGGGTTCGAGCCCCGTCTTCCGCTCTGAAAAAGACAAAAGCCGATGTAGCTCAGCGGTAGAGCACTTCCTTGGTAAGGAAGGGGTCGGGAGTTCAATTCTCCCCATCGGCTCGATTTAGTGTTTATAGGAATCAGTAACCTTAAATAAATTAGAAATAAAATGGCAAAAGAAAAATTCGAAAGAACTAAACCGCACGTCAACATTGGTACTATTGGCCACGTTGACCACGGCAAGACCACTTTGACCGCTGCTATTACTTTGCACCTGGCTAAGAAAGGTCTGTCAGAGATCAAGTCCTTCGATGCTATCGACTCCGCTCCTGAAGAGAAGGAAAGAGGTATCACCATCAACACCGCTCACGTTGAGTATCAGACTGAAAAACGTCACTATGCTCACGTTGACTGCCCTGGCCACGCTGACTATGTTAAGAACATGGTTACTGGTGCTGCCCAGATGGACGGTGCTATCATCGTTGTCGCCGCTACCGACGGTCCCATGCCTCAGACTCGTGAGCACATCCTGCTCGCCCGTCAGGTTGGTGTGCCCCGCCTGGTTGTGTTCCTGAACAAGTGCGACCTCGTTGACGACGAAGAGCTCCTCGAGCTCGTCGAGATGGAAGTCCGCGACCTCCTGAGCAAGTATGAATTCGACGGTGACAACACTCCTATCATCCGTGGCTCCGCTCTGGGCGCTTTGAACGACGACCCGAAATGGACTCCCGCCATCGATGAACTGATGGAAGCTTGCGACACCTGGATTCCTGAACCTCAGCGTGCCGTTGACAAACCGTTCCTGATGCCTATCGAAGACGTGTTCTCAATCACTGGCCGTGGTACCGTTGCTACCGGTCGTATCGAAACTGGTGTCATCCACGTTGGTGACCCCGTCGATATCCTCGGTATGGGTGCTGAAAAGCTGAAGTCAGTCGTTACCGGCGTCGAGATGTTCCGTAAGATCTTGGACGAAGGTGAAGCTGGTGATAACGCTGGTCTGTTGCTCCGTGGTATCGATAAGGATGAGATCCGCCGTGGTATGGTTATTGCCAAACCAGGTTCTGTGAAGCCTTATCACCACTTCAAGGGTCAGGTTTACGTCCTTTCAAAAGAAGAAGGCGGCCGTCACACCCCGTTCCGTAACAAGTATCGTCCTCAGTTCTACTTCAGAACCACTGACGTTACCGGTGAGATCACTCTCCCTGAAGGAATGGAAATGGTCATGCCTGGTGACCACGTCACCATCGACGTTAAGTTGATCGCTGACATCGCTATGGACAAGGGTCTCCGTTTCGCTATCCGTGAAGGTGGCCGTACCGTTGGCTCTGGTCAGGTGATCGAAATCATCGACGATTAATCAAAAACGTTGATCAAATTACAAGGGAGGTCTGAAAGGGCCTCCCTTATCTACGGGCGTAGCTCAGTTGGTAGAGCATCGGTCTCCAAAACCGAGTGTCGAGAGTTCGAGCCTTTCCGCCCGTGCTTTGTATAAAAGATTCAAGTAAGATGAAAATAGTTGACTACGTTAAGGAAAGCTATACCGAGTTGAAAGAGAAAGTTTCTTGGCCAACTTGGAAAGAGTTACGTTCTAGCGTTATTGTTGTATCCATTGCTTCCCTAATTATCGCCTTGGCGGTATTCTTGATGGATATCTCTTTTAAAAACCTCTTGGAATTGTTCTATCAACACGTACATTTCTAATTGTGTTTATTGAATCTAATTAGCATTTTTGGGTTAACAGATCAATCTCACAGGGAAGATGAACGCTACAAACGAAAAGAGATGGTATGTGATCAAGGCGATCAGTGGTAAGGAGAAAAAGGTAAAGGAATACCTTGAATCCGAAATCAAGCGCCTTAATTATCAAGACCGTATTTTTCAGGTTTTGATACCTACCGAAAAGTACTTCGAGGTCAGAAACGGCAAGAAAGTCTCAAAAGAGAGAAACTATCTTCCGGGCTATGTCCTCGTTGAGGCTATTTTGGAAGGTGAAGTCGTTCATGTCATTCGGAACGTCCCGAATGTGCTCGGTTTCCTGGGAACCAAAGGTGAACCCGATCCGCTGCGCCCCGCCGAAGTGAACCGTATCTTAGGTAAGATCGATGAGCTTCAGGAGATGGGTGAAGGCAGCGACATCTCGTTCATGGTCGGACAGTCCGTCATTGTCAACGAAGGACCGTTCAAGAGTTTCAGCGGCATTATCGAAGAAGTTAACGATGAGAAGAAAAAACTCAAGGTCAGCGTCAAGATTTTCGGCCGTAAGACTCCTCTGGAGCTGAGCTACTTCCAAGTAAAGTTGGAATGATAACCTATATGTGAATTGACAGTTTCCTCATCATTTTAATGAAGGATTAAGAAAATGGCAAAAGAAGTAAGCGGATTGATTAAACTGCAAATTAAAGGAGGAGCCGCGAACCCCGCTCCGCCCGTTGGTCCCGCCTTGGGTTCCAAGGGTGTGAACATTATGGAGTTCTGCAAGCAGTTCAATGCCCGTACACAGGATCAGGCCGGCAAGGTTTTGCCCGTCATCATTACTGTGTACAAGGACAAGTCTTTCGATTTCATCGTGAAGGCTTCCCCAGTGGCAGTCTCCATCATCGAAACAGCTAAGATCAAAGGCGGATCCAAGGAACCTAACCGTACGAAAGTCGGTTCTCTGACTTGGGACCAAGTGCGTGAAATAGCTACCAACAAGATGAAGGATATGAATTGCTTCACCATCGAATCAGCCATGTCAATGGTGGCTGGTACGGCCCGTAGTATGGGAGTGAAGGTTACAGGCGAATCACCTTTAAAAAAAGACTAAGTCTTTAATGCATTTGTAGAACAAAAAAAACTTAAGTTAAATGTCAAAAGTTACTAAACAACGGAAAGAAGCTTTGGCTAAGTTCGACAAAAGCAAGAGTTACTCCTTGATTGAAGCGGTTAATATCGTTAAACAGATCACTTACACCAAGTTTGATGCTTCAGTGGATCTTAACATCCGTCTGGGCGTTGACCCCCGTAAGGCCAATCAAATGGTCCGCGGTTCCGTCACCCTCCCTCACGGAACAGGTAAGGTTGTCCGCGTCTTGGTTCTCTGCAACCCTGACAAGGCACAAGAAGCTTTGGATGCTGGTGCCGACTATGTCGGACTGGATGAATACATCCAGAAGATTAAGGATGGTTGGACTGATATTGACGTGATCATCACCACTCCCAACATCATGCCTAAAGTCGGTGCTTTGGGTCGTATCCTCGGTCCCCGTGGATTGATGCCGAACCCGAAGACCGGTACGGTGACCATGGAAGTGGGAAAGGCTGTTCAAGAAGTAAAGGCCGGTAAGATCGACTTCAAAGTCGATAAGTACGGCATCATCAATGCTGCAGTCGCAAAAGTCAGTTTCACTCCAGAGAAGATCTTTGATAACGCCAAGGAACTCATCACCACCGTTATCAAACTGAAACCAGCAGCTGCTAAGGGTACTTACATGAAGAGTGTTTACATTTCCAGTACCATGAGCCCGGGTGTGCAGATCGATATTAAATCAGTAGCAATCTAAATTGGAAAGGAACTATTGAAATGAGAAAAGAAGACAAACAAGTCATTATCGACTCCATACTCGCTGAACTGCAGGCTTGTCCTAATTTCTATCTGACCGACGTCTCCGACCTCAACGCCGAGAAGACCAGCCAGCTTAGAAGACAGTGCTTCAATAGTGGCATCAAGATGCTCGTTGTCAAAAACGCCCTGCTGCACAAAGCTATGGTGCAGATGGAAGGTAAGGATTACAATGATCTTTACGAAGTCATGAAGGGCTCAACGGCTGTGATGCTGTGCGAGACGGGTAATGCCCCCGCCAAACTGATCAAGAATTTCCGCCAGAAGAACGATCGTCCTATCCTGAAGGGCGCCTATATCGAAGAATGCTGCTATATCGGTGACAACATGCTTGACACCCTCTGCAACATCAAGTCGAAGAACGACCTCATCGCCGACATCATCGCTCTGCTGCAATCACCGATGAAGAACATCATCAGCGGTCTCCAATCCGGTGGTCACAAGCTCTCCGGTATTCTTGAGACGTTGTCAGAAAAGGCAGAATAAAAAAATCATTGAATGTAAACATTCGTAATAACAAAGTATTTAATTGTATAACTTTAAAAAATAAATTAAAAATGGCAGATCTTAAAGCTTTTGCTGAACAATTAGTGAATCTTACTGTTAAGGAAGTAAATGAACTCGCTACCATTTTGAAAGAAGAATACGGTATTGAACCCGCTGCTGCTGCTGTTGCAGTCGCCGCTCCTGCTGCTGGTGGTGCCGCCGCCGCTGCTGAAGAGAAGACTTCTTTCGATGTTATCCTGAAATCAGCCGGCGCCGCTAAGTTGGGCGTTGTGAAACTGGTGAAGGAACTCACCAGCCTCGGTCTGAAGGAAGCTAAGGAACTCGTTGACGCAGCTCCTAAAGCCATCAAGGAAGGTGTGAGCAAAGACGAAGCCAATGCACTTAAAGCCCAACTCGAAGAAGCAGGTGCAGAGGTCGAAATTAAATAAGAAGGATTTATTTCCTGCAAAAATTGTGGCATTCAACCTCAGTCCCAAGCAGATTTTAGGGACTGAGGTTTGTGCCGTTTTTTCGCTCTAAGGAATTCGTTCCATTTTTTTTCGTTCGTTCTTTTATTTCTTTCACACACCTAAAATCTAAATACCTTGGCAACAACTACCGAAAGAATCAACTTCGCGTCTATCAAAAAACCTTTCGAATATCCTGATTTTCTGGATATTCAGCTTCAATCTTTTAAAGACTTCTTCCAATTGGAGACCAATCCTGACAATAGGAAGAATGAAGGCTTGTACAAGGTTTTCTCGGAAAACTTCCCCATCACCGACGCGAGAAACAATTTCGTCCTCGAATTTCTCGACTATTACATCGACGCTCCCCGCTACAGCATCGAGGAGTGCATCGAACGTGGCTTGACCTTCAGCGTGCCGCTTAAGGCCAAACTGAGACTTTCTTGTACTGACGAAGACAATGAAGACTTTAAAACCGTTGACCAGGACGTCTATCTGGGTATGATCCCTTACATGACGCCCCGTGGCACTTTTGTGATCAACGGCGCTGAACGTGTTGTGGTTTCCCAACTGCACCGTTCACCAGGCGTGTTCTTCGGCCAAAGCCAGCACGCCAACGGTAAGACATTGTACTCGGCTCGTATCATTCCGTTCAAGGGCTCTTGGATGGAGTTCTCCACCGATATCAATGACGTGATGTATGCCTACATCGACCGTAAAAAGAAATTGCCGATCACCACGCTCCTTCGTGCTATCGGCTATGAAACTGACAAGGCCATCCTCGAGATCTTCAACCTTACCGAAGAAGTGAAGGTTAACAAAGCCAGCCTCAAGAGAGTCCTCGGACGTAAGTTGGCCGCTCGTGTGCTTCATTCCTACTTTGAAGATTTCGTCAATGAAGATACTGGTGAATGCGTCTCCATCGAGCGTAACGACGTCATCATTGAGCGTGAGACCGTTCTCGAAGAAGAGCATATCCAGAAAATCATTGATTCTGGTGCCAAAACCATTTTCTTGCATCGTGAAGAAGACGTGGACGAAGAAGGCAGAGCCTCCGACTTCTCCGTGATCTTCAACACCATCAATAAAGATACCTGTAACTCCGAGAAGGAAGCCGTGGAGTATATCTACCGTTTGCTCCGCAGCGCAGATCCGCCCGATGAAGAGACCGCTCGCGGCATCATCGAGAAACTGTTCTTCTCAGATAAGAGATATGACCTCGGTCTTGTTGGCCGTTATCGTATCAACCGCAAGCTGAACCTCGACATCGATCCTGAGACCAGAGTGCTTACCAAGGATGACATTATCGCCATCATCAAGTACTTGGTCGAGATGCTCAGCGGCAAAGCAGAGGTGGACGATATCGACCACTTGAGCAACCGTCGTATCCGTACCGTCGGCGAACAGCTTTATGCCCAGTTCGGCGTCGGCCTCAACCGTATGGCCCGCACCATCCGCGAACGTATGAACGTGCGCGACAACGAGGTGTTTACCCCGATGGACCTGATCAACGCCAAGACTTTGTCTTCCGTGATCAACTCCTTCTTCGGTACTAACCAGCTGTCGCAGTTCATGGACCAGACCAACCCGCTGTCGGAAGTGACGCACAAGCGCCGTATCTCTGCTCTGGGTCCTGGCGGTCTGTCGCGTGAACGTGCTGGATTTGAGGTCCGTGACGTACACTACACCCACTACGGCCGTCTGTGTACCATCGAGACCCCTGAAGGCCCCAACATCGGTCTGATCTCCTCACTCTGCGTCTTCGCTAAGATCAACAGCCTCGGCTTCATCGAAACACCTTACCGCGAGGTGAAGAACGGCACTGTCGATTTCAACGAACCTCCGGTTTATCTTACCGCTGAAGAGGAAGAGAACAAGATCATCGCCCAGGCTATCACGCCCATGGACGAGAATGGACATTTCATCGAGGAGAACATCAAAGCCCGTTACGTGGCTGACTATCCTATTGTTACTCCTGATGAGATCCAACTGATCGATGTCGGCCCCAACCAAATTGCTTCCATCGCTGCTTCCTTGATCCCGTTCTTGGAGCATGACGATGCTAACCGTGCCTTGATGGGATCGAACATGATGCGTCAGGCTGTTCCTTTGATGAACCCCGAAGCCCCGATTGTCGGAACTGGTATTGAACGCTATGTTGCCAAGGATTCACGCGTTCTTATCACCGCTGAGGGCGAGGGCGAAGTCGTTTTCGTGGACTCCACCAAGATCACGATCAAGTACGACCGTACCGATGAGGAACGCCTGGTCAGCATGGACGACGACTACAAGACCTATCATCTTACCAAGTACGCCAGAACCAACCAGAACACCAGCATCAACATCAAGCCTACGGTTCGCCGTGGCCAGCGTGTTCACAAAGGTGACGTCATCACCCAGGGCTATGGTACTCAGAACGGAGACCTCGCCCTCGGCCGTAACCTCAAAGTCGCTTTCATGCCTTGGAAGGGTTACAACTATGAGGACGCCATCGTGATCTCTGAGCGTATCGTCAAGGAAGACCTCTTCACCTCCATCCACGTGGAAGAATTCACCCTTGAGGTGCGTGACACCAAACGTGGTCTCGAGGAATTGACCAACGACATCCCGAATGTCAGCGCCGACGCCACCAAGGACTTGGACGAGCACGGCTTGATCCGCGTGGGTGCCGAGGTCAACGAAGGCGACATCCTGATCGGTAAGATCACACCTAAGGGTGAGAGCGATCCTACTCCAGAAGAGAAGCTGCTCCGCGCCATCTTCGGCGACAAGGCCGGCGATGTCAAGAACGCTTCTCTGAAGGCAGGTCCTTCCATGAAGGGTGTGGTCATTGGCAAACGTCTGTTCTCCAGACTGCAGAAAGACCGCAAATCGAGAGCCAAGGATAAGGAAGACATGGCAAAGATCGATGCCGCCGCCAAGGTTGAGCTCGATGAACTGAAGAAGAAACTCGTCGAAAAGATGATGGTGATCCTGAATGGATCGACATCTGCCGGCGTCTATAACAACTTCAAGGAACAGCTCATTCCAAAGCGCGTCAAGTTTGCCCAGAAGACCTTGATGGAGCTTGACTATTCAGTGGTCAACCCGCACAAGTGGACCAACGATGAGAAGAAGAACGAAATGATTGCCACTTTGATCGACAATTATTCCGTGAAGTTCAAGGAGGTACAAGGTAAGTACAACCGCGAGAAGTACGTTGCCAGCGTTGGTGACGAGCTTCCGAACGGTATCATCCAGATGGCCAAGGTCTATGTCGCCAAGAAGCGCAAGCTGATGATTGGTGATAAGATGGCAGGTCGTCACGGTAACAAGGGTATCGTCTCCCGTATCGTCCGCGCTGAGGACATGCCGTTCCTTGCCGATGGTACTCCGGTCGATATCGTGTTGAACCCCTTGGGCGTGCCTTCACGTATGAACTTGGGTCAGATCTACGAAACCGTTCTCGGTTGGGCTGGTCACGAACTCGGTTTGAAGTTCGCCACCCCGATCTTCGACGGTGCCTCCCTCGAACAGATCAACGATCTGATGGAGAAAGCAGGTCTCCCGAAGAACGGCCGTGTCCAACTCTACGACGGCGAGACTGGCGAGCCATTCGACCAGCCAGCTACCGTGGGTTACATCTACATGCTGAAGCTGCACCACATGGTGGACGACAAGATGCATGCACGTTCCATTGGACCATACTCACTGATTACGCAGCAGCCTCTCGGAGGTAAAGCCCAGTTCGGCGGTCAGCGTTTCGGTGAAATGGAGGTCTGGGCTCTCGAAGCCTTCGGCGCCAGCAACGTGTTGCAAGAAATCCTTACCGTCAAGTCCGACGATGTTGTTGGTCGTGCCAAGGCTTATGAAGCCATCGTCAAGGGCGATAACATGCCGACTCCGGGTACTCCCGAATCCTTCAATGTCTTGATCCACGAATTACGTGGTTTGGGTCTTGAGGTGACTTTCAAGGACAAGGACGGAAACGTCTTGAATTGATGTGAACTAGGTTTTGTAAATAATTATAGGAAAGAATATGGTCAATAACACAATCAATAGCAACTTTGCCAGTATTACGGTAAGTCTTGCCTCTCCGGAATCTATCCTTGCCCGTTCGCACGGCGAGGTCTTGAAACCGGAAACCATCAACTACCGTACCTATAAGCCGGAACGCGACGGTTTGTTCTGTGAGCGTATCTTCGGTCCCGTGAAGGACTGGGAATGCCACTGCGGCAAATATAAACGTATCCGTTACAGAGGAACGATCTGCGACCACTGCGGTGTCGAGGTGACTGAGAAGAAAGTCCGTCGTGAACGCATGGGCCACATCCAACTGGTCGTCCCAGTAGCTCACATCTGGTACTTCCGTTCCCTGCCGAACAAGATCGGTGCCCTGTTGGGCATCCCCTCCAAGAAACTGGATTCGATCATCTACTACGAACGTTATGTGGTGATCCAAGCCGGTGCCCTTGAAGGAAAAGACATCCCGAACGATACTGAAGGCCGCAAGGTCCAGAAGATGGAGTTCCTCACCGAAGAGGAATACCTCGACTTGCTGGAATCGCTGCCGATCGAAAACCAATATCTCCCTGACGACGATCCCAACAAGTTCATCGCCAAGATGGGAGCCGAAGCCATCTACGACCTGCTCTCCAGACTGGATCTGGACAAGGAGTCATACATGCTTCGCGACAAGGCCAACTCCGAGACTGCCCAGCAGCGTAAGCAGGAGGCCTTGAAGCGCCTGCAGGTTTTCGAGGCTTTCCGTGAGGCCAACAAACATATGGAGAACCGTCCCGAGTGGATGATCGTGAAGATCGTCCCCGTCATTCCTCCGGAGCTGAGACCTCTCGTCCCGTTGGATGGCGGACGTTTCGCCACTTCCGACCTCAACGACCTCTATCGTCGTGTCATCATCCGTAACAACCGTCTGAAACGACTCATCGAGATCAACGCTCCCGATGTCATCATGCGTAACGAAAAGCGTATGTTGCAGGAAGCCGTGGATTCCCTGTTTGACAACTCACGCAAGTCGAGCGCTGTCAAGACCGATTCGAACCGTCCGCTGAAATCCTTGAGCGACAGTTTGAAAGGTAAGCAAGGTCGTTTCCGTCAGAACCTCTTGGGTAAGCGTGTTGACTATTCAGGCCGTTCCGTCATCGTTGTCGGTCCGGATCTGAACATGAACGAATGCGGTCTTCCCAAGGATATGGCTGCCGAGCTCTTCAAGCCGTTTGTCATCCGTAAGATGATCGAACGCGGCATCGTGAAGACCGTCAAGTCCGCCAAGAAGATCGTGGATCGCAAGGAACCCGTCGTGTGGGATATCCTGGAGAACATTCTGAAGGGTCACCCGATCCTCCTGAACCGTGCTCCTACACTGCACCGTCTGGGTATCCAGGCCTTCCAACCCAAGTTGGTCGAAGGTAAGGCCATCCGTCTGCACCCGTTGGTATGTACGGCATTCAACGCCGACTTCGACGGTGACCAGATGGCTGTCCACGTACCACTGGGTAACGCCGCCGTTCTGGAGGCTCAGATCCTGATGCTGGCATCGCACAACATCCTGAATCCTTCCAACGGTGCGCCTATCACCCTGCCTTCACAGGACATGGTTCTTGGTCTGTACTACATCACCAAGCCTCGTAAGAGTACTCCCGATCATATCGTGAAAGGTGAAGGCATGTCCTTCTACTCTCCCGAAGAGGTCATCATTGCTCACAACGAGAAACGCGTTGACATGCATGCCATCATCTACTGCCGTGTCAAGGTTCGCGAAAACGGCGAGATCGTCACCAAGAAGATCGAGACCACCGTTGGTCGTGTCATCTTCAATCAGGTGGTTCCTGAAGGCTATGGCTACATCAACCAACTGTTGACCAAGAAGTCGTTCCGTAGCATCGTCGGTGAGATGGTGCGTCTGCTTGGAACAGCCGTTACAACCAAGTTCCTTGATGACATCAAGAACATGGGTTATTACATGGCTTACAAAGGCGGCTTGTCGTTCAACCTCGGCAACGTCCTTGTTCCTGCCGCAAAGGAAAAACTCATCAGCGAGGCCAACGCCAAGGCTGCTGAGATTCGTGAATACGAGAAGATGGGCTTCATGGGCCCCAACGAGCGTTACAACCAGATCGTTGACCTTTGGACCGATGTCAATACCAAGCTGACCAAGGAAGTGATGGATCTGCTGTCATCCGATGACCAGGGCTTCAACCCGGTTTACATGATGCTGCACTCTGGCGCTCGTGGTTCTGAGGCTCAGGTCTCACAGCTCTGCGGTATGAGAGGTCTGATGGCAAAGCCTATGAAAGCTGGTTCTGGTGGTGCTGAAATCATTGAGAACCCCATTCTTTCCAACTTCCAAGAAGGCCTTTCTGTGTTGGAGTACTTCATCTCCACTCACGGTGCCCGTAAGGGTTTGGCTGATACCGCTCTGAAGACCGCTGACGCTGGTTACCTCACCCGTCGTCTGGTGGACGTCGCTCACGATGTCATCATCACTTGTAAAGACTGCGGTACCCTCCGTGGATTGACGGTCTCACGTGGCGAAGAAATTAAGGAAAAAGGAAAGCACTCCTTGCTGTACGACCGCATCCTCGGCCGTGTGGCTTTGCATGACATCTTCAGCCCTCTTACTGGCGAACTGATTGTTGCCGGTGGAGAGGAAATCAACGAAGAGCTTGCAGAAGCTATCGACGAATCGCCGTTGGATAGTGTTGAAATCCGTTCCGTGTTGACTTGCGAAGCCAAACACGGCGTGTGCGCCAACTGTTACGGTCGTAACCTGGCTTCAGGTAAACTGGTTCAGAAAGGTGAGGCTGTGGGCGTCATCGCCGCTCAGTCCATCGGTGAGCCTGGTACCCAGCTGACCCTGCGTACCTTCCACCAAGGTGGTAAGGCCTCGAAGGGTGTTGTGGTCAATAGCACTGAAGCGAAGTACGATGGTGTCCTCGAAATCGATGAACTTCGTTCCGTCGATGCTGAGCGTGAAGGCGTGAAATGCCAGATCGTCATCGGCCGTTCTGCTGAACTGAAGCTGCACGACAAGAACACAGGCGTGGTCCTGATGACTGTCAACATTCCTTACGGTGCCAAGCTGTATTTCGCTAATGGTGCTGAAGTGAAGAAAGGTGACAAGATCTTTGAATGGGACCCCTACAACGCCACGATCGTATCAGAATTCACTGGTAAGGTGCGTTTCGTCAATGTGGTTGAAGGTATCACCTATCACAGTGAGACCATCGCTGAAACTGGATTTAGCGAGCGCGTGATCATCGAAGGTAAGAGAGGCACCAAGAATCCTCAGATCGAGATCGTTGACGATAACGACGAGGTGCTGGCTGTCTATGACCTTCCTGTTGACGCTCACGTGGTCGTTGAAGAGAACGACGCCATCAAGGCTGGTGACCAACTGGTCCGTATCCCACGTAACGTCTCTGGCGGTGGTGATATCACTGGCGGTCTGCCGCGTGTGACCGAGCTCTTCGAGGCTCGTAATCCTTCCGATCCGGCTGTGGTGTCCGAAATCGACGGCACTGTACATCTGGAGAAGAAGCTCAAACGTGGTAACCGTGAGATCGTGATCACCTCCAAGACGGGTGACCAAAAACGTTACCTCGTACCTACCTCCAAGCAGATCCTGGCTCAGGAGAACGACTATGTGAAGGCCGGTCAGCCGCTGTCTGACGGAGCCATCACACCTGCCAGCATCCTCGCCATCATGGGACCGATGAAGGTACAGGAGTACATCGTTAATGAAGTCCAAAGCGTGTATCGTTCACAAGGTGTGACGATCAACGACAAGCACTTCGAGGTCATCGTACGTCAGATGATGCGTAAGGTCGAGATTATTGAACCTGGTGATACCCGCTTCCTTGAAGGCGAGCTGGTCAGCAAACTGGCTTTCCAAGAGGAAAACGATGAGATCTACGGCAAGATGGTGGTCACCGATCCTGGTGATTCCGAGACGCTTTCCGCTGGTCAGATCATCTCAGCAATGAAGTTGCGCGATGAGAACTCCTTGCTGAAACGTAAGGACCTCAAGCTCGTCGAGACCCGTCCCGCCGAGCCTGCCACCGCAAGCCAGGTGCTTCAAGGTATCACGCGTGCCGCTCTGCAAACCGACAGCTTCATGTCGGCCGCATCCTTCCAGGAAACCACCAAGGTCCTGACGAATGCCGCCATCAGCGCCAAGACAGACTATCTGCTTGGCATGAAGGAGAATGTCATCGTAGGCCATAAGATTCCTGCAGGAACCGGTCTCCGTGAGTATGACGACTTGATCGTCGCCTCACGCGAAGAATACGAGGCACTGAAGGCTCAAGGAGCAACGCTTGCTGATTGATCCTATCATTCAACAATGTAGAGACGGTGCACGCACCGTCTCTACTTTTTTTAACCAAATAAAAACAATATCATGGACGAAAAACAGAAAAACCAGATCAATATCGAATTGACTGAGGAAGTGGCAGGCGGTATCTATTCCAACTTGGCCATCATTACCCATTCTCCGACGGAGTTTGTGCTCGACTTTGTGAGCCTGATGCCAGGCGCCCCGAAAGCCAAAGTCAAGTCAAGAATCGTAATGACTCCTCAACATGCCAAACGCCTTTATAAGGCCTTGGCCGACAACCTGAGCAAATACGAATCTAATTTTGGCACCATCAAAGAGGTGAACAACGAGATGTTGCCTCCCTTCACGATGGGACCGAAGGCGCAAGCCTGATGAGGACCTCTAACCTTTAAAATAGGGTTTCGGCTCAAAGCCGAACCATCCTGCGATGAGGTTGCCAGGGAAGCTGCGTATGGATTTGTTATAGTCCTGCACCATCTCGTTGTAGCGCTTGCGTTCCACTAAGATGCGGTTTTCGCTTCCTTCATATTGGGCTAAGAAAGTCTGATATGATTCCACAGCTTTCAGGTTGGGGTATTTTTCCACAGATACAATGACGTCATTCACGGCGTTTTCAAGCAGCTGTTGGGCGTTTTCAAAGCCCGACAGCTGCTCTTGTGTCATGGACTCTGGATTGACTTTTGCAGCCGTCGCTTGCTGAGCTCGGGCTTCCACGATATCTACCAGCGTCTTGCTCTCGTAGTCAGTATACGACTTCACTACCGCAATGAGGTTGGGAATCAGGTCCATCCTTCTTTGATAGACGTTCTCCACCTGCGACCAGGCTTGCGTCATCTTTTCCTCCGTCTTGACAAAACCATTGTATTTGGATACGCCCCAAATTACAACGACGACGATGATGCACAGCAACAACCAGAGCGTTTTTTTCATGGCAGAGGGTGTTTAGATGAATTCGATGTTCTCTTCCGAGGTGTATTTCTCACAGTAGTGGCACACTAGGCGGAGTTTACCGTCCACATATTTCACGCGGAATTTCGTGGCGATGTCGTGTTCCTTGTTGGTGACGCAGTTCGGGTTGAAGCACTTGACGATCTTCTCGATCCGTTCGGGAATCTGTACCGTCATCTTGTTGACTACCTCGTACCCCTTGATTTCGATGATGGAGGCAGTGGGGGCTACCAACGCGATCTTGTTCACGTCTTCCGGGGCGAAGTATTTGTCAGCGGCCTTGATGAAGCCTTTGGTGCCGAACTTCTTGCTTTCGACGTTGATGCCGAGATATACTGGATGGGTTGCCTTGTCCAACCCCAAGATCTTGACGACTTGATACACTTTGTCGGCGGGAATATGGTCGATGACCGTGCCATTCTCAATGGCTGAAACGATCAGTTCTTTTCTTTTTTCCATTTTGTTTTTGTTTTCGTTTGTTGTTGTTTGGTTAAGCTCTAGTTCGTCATTGCGAGGCCTTTGGCCGAAGCAATCCAAAATGACCCGAAATGGCTTTGGTTGGATTGCCGCGCTCCACTATGTTCCGCTCGCAATGACGTTAAGTACGTCATTTTAATCCCAAAATTGCCGCAATCAGCGCCTGTCGTGCATACACTCCATTCTGAGCCTGTTGGAAGTAGTAGGCTTTCGGGTTGGCGTCCACATCCACATGGATCTCGTTGACACGCGGCAGCGGGTGCAGGATGCGGCAGTTGGGCTTGGCGTTGGCCAGCATGGCGTTGCGCAGCACGTAGGAGTTCTTCACCTTCTCGTATTCCAGTGGATCGGGGAAGCGTTCGCGCTGTACGCGGGTCATGTAGATGATGTCGGAGTGGGGGATGACTTCCTCTAACTCGGTGAACTGCTCGTATTCCAGATGGGCGTCCTTGATGTGCTGCTTCACGGTTCTCGGGAGCTTGAGCTCAACGGGGGAGACCAGGTTGAATTTGGCGTTGAAGTGGCTCATGGCCTCGACCAAGCTGTGGACGGTGCGTCCGTATTTCAAGTCGCCGACCAAGGTGATCTCAAGGTTTTCGAGGGTGCCTTGGGTCTTGCGGATGGAATAGAGGTCGAGCATGCACTGGGTCGGGTGCTGGTTGGAACCGTCACCGGCATTGATGATCGGCACCTTGGAGACCTCGGAGGCGAGACGGGCGGAGCCGTCGATAGGGTTGCGCATGACGATGAGGTCGGCATAGCTTGCTACCATGGTGATGGTGTCGGCTAATGATTCACCTTTCTGCACGCTGGTACCTGAGGTGCTGCTGAATCCGATGACGTTACCGCCCAAAAGCTGGATGGCCGTCTCGAAGCTCAGACGGGTGCGGGTAGAAGGCTCGAAGAACAACGAGGCGATGATACGTCCGTTGAGCAAGTTCTGATGTGGATTCTTTTCGAAATCCTCGGCGATGTCAAGGACATGGCAGATCTCCTCTGGCGAGTAGTCGCTGATGGAGATCAAGCTGCGGTTTTTCAGTGAGATGGACATAATCTATAGTTTAGTTTGTTGATTGCAAAAAAAAGACGGCTGCTTCATAGCAACCGTCTCGATTCCTTTATTAAGATTTCCGGTGATACTTTTTCGTACATCATCGGAATGCAAAGATACAATCTTTTTTTCTTCAAAGGAAATTTTTTTGTTAAAAAGTATATCCGAATGAAAAATAGGCGCCGAAGTGGTTTTCTTGGTACCTCCTTGCCCAATGGAAGGTTAAGGAGATCGGACCTAGGAGACTGTTGTAGGAATACTTCAATCCTGCTCCATGTATGCCATAGTATTTCAGCGTGACGAAAGATTCGGTGGATGTGATGTTGACGAGGTAGTTGTACATGCCAGTCAGATAATGGTTTCCAAAGAGGTTGTAACGAAGGTCGCATCGCAGCACCGCAGCATGGTCGTCCGTGCCTTCCACGGAGGCATATCCGATGAAGGGCAGCTGATTGTCAAAATGCCGTCCTTCCACCTCTCCTCCGAATTTGTTCCACAATTGGTAATACTCGGAATTGCCGGATAAGTAGCGTCCGTACAGCTGGGGAATGATGGTGAAACTTCCATCGTTTGGTGTGAGATAGTACTGGAAAGCATAGTAGAGATCCAAGTATTTGCCAGAAGGAAGGTACGGGTCTTCTTCAGAATCGTCGTAATAATGCTTCTTCGTGTCAAAATGATACATGGCGTTCAGACGGGCGTTGAATCCGTGTTTGGCGAAATAGGCGTCATCGAGACAGTCGTATTTCAAATTGACAAAAGGTTCGATGATCTGGGAGGATGCAAACGTGGTCGTGTCAATCCATTCATCCATGGTGAACCTGTCGAAGGTCGTGCTGGTATAGGCCAAACCGACACTGGTGCTGAAATTGGTCAGGTGAAATTGAGAGATGGATCCACTCACTCTTTGTTGCTGATACCGTAGGTTGAGCGACCTTCTTCCTTCAAACAACATGTTAAAATGGTCGTTCTTATAGTGGTACGCAAGGTTGAAGTTGGCCAATGAGGGCCTTGAGTAGGTGTAGATGAGGTTGATACGAGGGTTGTAGCTGAGTTTGGCGTTAAGGTTGAACTTCGATCCTCCGAATTGTTTTTCGTTCAATCCAAGATGGATCAGGATACCTGCTCCTTCTTCGGTGTCATAGTGGAGTCCTACGCCGAAGACATGGGGCTGGGCTGGCTTCATGTGAATGTTCAAGTTGTAGGAATCCGATAGCAGGTCTTTACCGTGAATGGAATCACGCTCTTTAACATTATAAGTGACTTCATCGAAACAACCTGTGCCGCGATAGATGTTTATGGCACGTCCGAGGCCGTCTTTTGTATAGGTTTCTCCGGTTTTCAGCCCACTCTTTCGCATTAGCCATCGGCTTTGTTTGTCGGTCACCCCGTCAATGCTGATGTTACTGATTAGAACGGGATTCTCCAATATGTTTACTGACTTTGGGGCATGTAGTTCCTTTTTGGCTGGGGCGCCTGCTCCTTTGTCTATGAGTTGTTTTATGGCTAACAACTGTTCATGGAATTCAGCGGCCTTTTTGTAGCCTCTGCCGACGAGCGTGTCGATGGCGTCTGGCGTGAAGCTCAACATTCCGAAGCCGGAGATGTCGGGGACGATTCGAACGTCGCACAATTCCCGGTTCTCCTTGCGCTTGGCGCTGGTGCCATTGACGACTAGGCGTCCCAACAGCTGGGGCAACGACTGGATGTCCTTTCTGGTGATCTTTTTTTCCGAGGTGACTTCTACGCCAATGATGATGTCGGCACCCATATCGCGGAGTACATCCGCGGGGAAATTATTAACCAGACCTCCGTCAACGAGCACCATGTCGCCGATGAAGACAGGGGAAAACACCCCTGGAATTGCCATGCTGGCTCGCATTGCAGTGGGTACGCTGCCACTTCGGAGCACTACCTCCTCGCCAGTGACAATGTTGGTCGCCACGCAAGCAAATGGGATGGGCAAGTTGTTGAAATCCATCTCCTCTTGATAACCAACGCATAAGTCGTTGAATAAATTGATCAGCGAGCTGTTGTTGACGTAGGCGCTTGGTAACTGGCTGATAAAAGTAGCGTTGGGGTCTTTGTCAAATAAACTTTCAAGGCTGAAAGGAATCTCGAGTTGGAGATTGCTGTTGCGCCATCTTGTCTCTTCCGACATCATAGGGCGGTTGATCTTGTTGCCGATGTATTCCGACCAATTCATGCTCGCAATAAGCCTGGTGAGCTCGTCAGGCGAATAGCCCATGGCATATAGTCCACCGATGATGGAACCCATGCTGGTGCCTGCAACATAATCTATCGGAATTCCAAGTTCTTCCAAGTATTTTAACGCTCCAATGTGTGATGCGCCTTTGGCACCGCCTCCACCAAGAACAACGCCGACTTTAGGACGTCTCGGTTGGTCGGACAAGGTTTGTGCTGACAAAGACACAAAAGCAATCATGATTAAAATCAACAAACAGGTTTTTTTCATATTGATAGGTGTTTGAAAGATCATTAATAGCTTCTTGTTTCGGTAAGGCCAATGCCGTAAGGCATCGCTGCTGATACCGTGATGCTGTGTTGTGGTGCATTTCGAATCCAAGCCACATTCACGGAGTTGTTGTCGGAAGAGAGGATGACACCCCCTTCGGCTTTCCAACTTGCCGATAGGGGTTCGGGACTCACACGATAAGTGTTGTTGTCCTCGATGATCGTCAGCTTCTCGGGTGACACGATCTCATGGAAAAAAACCGACATCTTGTCTTGAATCACATAAAAGATATTGTTCAACGCCTTGGTTTCGGGATTCACATGAGGTGAGTGCTTGTATCCCACAAAGGTGACTAGCTGCGCATCGTATCCTAATTTGGTCGCACGATCCACGATACAAGATGAACCGAACATCGGTTCGACCAACAGCGTTTTCAACGGACCAGCGATGCTGAAAGGATAGTCGTGGCTGTAGGGAACGATGTTGTCGGCATCGCCATGGAAGGCGAGAATCGGGATGTTGTGCCCATGGAGCAGGGTGGTGTCGGGCATGGCTCCCCACATGTCAATGATGCCCTTGATGCGGAAATCGGCTTTGATGGCGTTGCCACAGGTGTCGATGTCACCGAGATCAGGGCGAAGTAAGCCGCGATGGGTGTATGCGGGACGAGTCTCATTGGTCATGAAGGCGAGGTTGAGAACGGTAATCGCACCAGCACTGGCACCGCCTACGAAAATCATCGAGGTGTCGATGCCATATTCCTCCTGATGTGAAACTAAAAACCTCATGGCAGCATGGGCGTCTTGCACGGCGCGGTAGCCTGCACGGCCAATACTGCCCATGGAGGGCAAAAAGCCTATCCGATAGTCGATGGAAGCCGTCACATAGCCCAACGAGGCAAGGTGCTGGCACCAACGGGTTATCGACTTGTCGTCTTTTGAACCGAAATAGAACGCTCCACCATGAACCAGCATGACCAACGGATGCTTTTCCAAGGTGTCGTTTTGTGGTCGGAAAATGTCGAGATGGAGATCCAAGGGGGTCTCGCTGATGGCTTCGGTCATCCGGAAAATCTTGTCGGTGACATCGGTCTCATCGCCCAATGCTGACCAAAATCCTGGAACGTTTGCATAACAGATGTCGCTGGTTTCCTCTACAGCGAACAAGGTGTCCTGGTAGCGTTTGTTCTCTACATCCCGGAAAACAGGCGTCTCGTGGATTTGAATATGGAAAAAGGCTGTCCCAAGCACGCTCAAGCGGGCGTATCCGTCAGCATGTCGTTCATCCATCGATTTGACACGCGGACGGAAAGTTTCTTTCTTGCCGTTGTAATAAAGCCTGGCATTGCGACCTCGGGCTTCCAGTTGAAACGGAAGCGTGTCCGTCATGGTTTTCCCCAATGCCATATAATGACCTGTGACGTACAGGCTGTCGCTGTGCTCGATGAAAATAAGATAATCCTTGTCATCGATGGAACTGGTGAAGGTGGCAGGTGTCTCAATCAGGGGAAAAACGACTTTCCAAGATGGTTTTCTTTTTTCTTTGCTGGTTGAGCAAGCAAACAAAGTGGAAACAAGCAGAATAAAGATAGAAGTAGTAAAGAAGCGGCGCATGTAGTCCCAGTTAAATAAACATGGCAAAAATACAAAAAAACATCAAAAATCCATATCTTTGCACCATTAACAAAGATATCTGATTATGTTAGAAGAAATCCTTAAACAACTCTTTATCAAGTCGTTCAAGACCTTATACGGGCAAGAGCCGCCTGCGCAACAAGTCAATTTTCAAAAAACAAGGCCTGAGTTTGAGGGCGACCTTACCGTAGTGGTGTTTCCATTCGGTAAACTCGCCGGCCGCAATCCCGAGCAATTGGCCAACGAGATGGGTGCCGAGATGATGAAGGAATCCTCTATGATCGCCAAATTCAATGTGGTGAAAGGCTTCCTTAATATCCTCATTTCCGATAGTTTCTGGCTGGACTTCTTCCGTGATAACCATCAAAAAGAGAGTTTCGGAAGAAAAGAAGTGTCTGGCAAACCGGTGGTGGTCGAGTACTCCTCGCCGAATACCAACAAACCCCTGCATCTTGGCCATATTCGTAACAACCTCCTTGGCTGGAGCGTGTGCGAAATTCTGAAAGCCAGCGGCAAGAACGTGGTGCGGGTGAATCTGGTCAACGACCGTGGCATCCACATCTGTAAGAGCATGCTCGCCTGGAAGAAATGGGGCAACGGTTGTACCCCTGAATCCACCGGCAAGAAGGGTGACCATTTGATCGGCGACTTCTATGTGCTGTTCGACAAAGAGTATAAAAAGGAACTGAATGCGTATCTAACGGCGAACTATCCGAATTTTGCGGATCTGGGCGAAAAAGAGCAGGAGGAAGCCAAAGCCAAGGCCGAAGCCGAATCCACGTTGATGCAGGAAGCCCGCGAAATGCTACGCAAGTGGGAAGCCAACGACCCTGAAGTGCGCCAGCTCTGGGAGATGATGAACCAGTGGGTGTATGACGGCTTCGACGTGACTTACAAACGCCTCGGCGTGAGTTTCGATAAGATCTACTATGAATCACAAACCTACCTGCTGGGCAAGTCGCTGGTGCAAGAAGGCCTCGAGAAAGGTGTGCTCTACCGCCGCGACGACAACTCGGTGTGGTGTGACCTCCGCGATGAGGGCCTCGACGAGAAACTGCTGCTCCGCCGTGACGGCACCTCGGTGTATATGACCCAAGACCTGGGTACTGCCCAACTTCGTGTGGAGGAATATGACCCAGAGAAACTCATCTATGTGGTGGGCAACGAGCAGATATACCACTTCGATGTGCTGAAACGCGTGCTGGTTCGCTTGGGCCGTGAATGGGGCAAGGACATCGAACACCTTTCCTACGGCATGGTGGAACTGCCCAACGGCAAGATGAAGTCGCGCGAAGGCACCGTAGTCGATGCCGATGATCTCATGGACGAGATGGTGGCCACTGCCAAGGCCGTCTCAGAGGAATTGGGCAAGGCCAAGGACCTCTCGCCCGAAGATGCCGACAAGCTGTATCACACCATCGGTTTGGGCGCTTTGAAATACTTCATCCTTCGTGTCGATCCCAAGAAGACCATGCTGTTCAACCCCGAGGAATCCATCGATTTCAACGGCAACACGGGTCCGTTCGTACAATACACCCACGCCCGTATCTGCTCGGTGCTCCGCAAGGCCGCTGAGCAAGGCATCAAGCTGGAAAATGAAGTGAAAGTCGCTGACCTTCAACCGAAGGAAAAGGAGATCATCGTGATGATGTACGGCTGGCCGACGGTGCTGAACCAAGCCGCTGAAGGTCGCAGCCCAGCGATGATAGCCAACTTCATCTTTGACCTCGCGAAGGAGTTCAACCAGTTCTATCAAGAATGCAGCATCCTTAAGGAGGAAGATGCCAACCGTCGCATGTTCCGTCTGCAAGTCTGTGACATGGTGGCCGCCTTGTTAAGGAATGCTTCTGGCCTTCTCGGTATAGGGATGCCGGAGAGGATGTGATATTATAGAAGTAAGAAGTCAGAAGATAGAAGTAAGAAGGTGAACGTGTTTTATCTTAAAGGGGCGAAGGAAGGACTCAACGTTCTTCCTGAAGAGGAATCCAAACACTGCGTGAAAGTGCTTCGGATGACCGAAGGCGAGCGTTTTTGCGTGACTGATGGGGAAGGCTCCCTCTATGATGCGGAACTGGTGGAAGCTTTGCCCAAACACGCTACCGTCAACCTCACGAACAAGCGGCCTGGTTATGACCATTGGGGCTTCAAACTTGAGATAGCCATCGCTCCGACCAAGCTCAACGAGCGCACGGAATGGTTCTTGGAGAAAGCCACCGAGATAGGCATCGACCGTGTACGGCTCTTCACTTCCTATCATTCAGAGCGCCGAGCCGCCAACGTGGAACGTTTCCAAAAGGTGATGGTTGCTGCGATGAAGCAATCCATTAAATCCAGATTACCTATCATCGACGACTTAATACCATTCGATAAACTGGTGAAGCAACCTTTTGATGGACAGAAGTTCATTGCCTGGATCGACGACGATGTGAAAGACTGTCTTTGCAACCTATATCATAAAGGTGAAAATGTCTTGGTGCTGATTGGTCCGGAAGGGGATTTCAGTCCCGAGGAGGTGGCATTGGCGAAAGAAAACGGCTTCGTTCCGGTAAGCTTGGGCGATGCTCGATTGAGAACGGAAACGGCTGCCATAGTGGCTTGCCATACGGTGCAATTGATCAATCAGATGAAATGAAAAAGCTGTTGGTTGCCATAATGCTTTTGTTCCCGTTGCTTGTCACAGCGCAGCAGCTGAACATCGCTTTGCTGAAATATCGTGGCGGTGGCGACTGGTACGGCAACCCAACTTCATTGCCGAACCTAGTGCGTTTCTGCAATAAGGAAATTGGCACAGATATCAATCCTGATGTCCCTACAGTCGAGCCTTCCAGCCCGGATATCTTCAACTATCCCTACGTCTATATGACAGGGCATGGCAACGTGGTATTTGATGCCGTGGAAGCACAAAACCTTCGCAATTACATGTTGGCTGGCGGCTTCCTCCATATCGACGACAACTACGGCATCCGCCAATACATCGAACCGCAGATGAAAAAGGTGTTTCCAGAGCTGGATTTCGTAGAGCTTCCCTTTTCTCACGACATCTTTAAAAAGCCTTTTCCTTTTAAAGATGGCCTCCCAAAAATCCATGAACATGATGGCAAGGCGCCACAGTTGTTTGCCTTGATCTATGAAG
Source organism: uncultured Bacteroidia bacterium (assembly GCA_902800965.1). Classification (GTDB taxonomy): domain Bacteria; phylum Bacteroidota; class Bacteroidia; order Bacteroidales; family F082; genus Limimorpha. Next base: position 107,470 of record CADCGK010000005.1, read on the forward strand.
GCCGTATTGTGTGTATCTTTACCTACGAATGCGATTTGGGCGACGGCTGGGAAGATCAACGTGTTCATCACGACTCTCAGGAGATCCGTGAGAAGGCCTTGCGAATGGGAGCGAATATCCTTAGGTACGTGTTTGAGAATTGAGGAGGACTTCAGCGGCTTTGAGAGCTTCTGGAGTGATCTTGTCATTGCTGAGCATCTTGGCGATCTCTGTGACGCGCTCGTTTGCTGACAATAACTTAATATGCGATTGGGTGCGCTCTCCTTCATTGTCTTTGAAGATGAAGAAATGATGTGCTGCCTTGCTGGCCACCTGTGGCAAGTGGGTGATGGCGATTAGCTGTAAGCTGTTGCCCATCTCTTGCATGATGTTCCCGATTTTGGCGGCCACTTCTCCCGAAACACCGGCGTCGATCTCGTCGAAGATAAGGGTGGGGATGTAGTTGTGTTGCGATACGGCGCTTTTGACGGAAAGCATTACCCTTGACAGCTCTCCTCCTGATGCCACTTTGCTGATGTCGGCAGCCTCGATGCCTTTGTTGGCGGAGAACAGAAAACGTACTTGATCCAGTCCAGTAGAGGTGAAGTCCTGGATGGGTTCCAGGCTGATTTGGAACACTGCATGCGGCATGGCCAGCTGTCGGGCAAGTCCGGTGACTTTTTCGCTGAAGGTCTTGGAGGCCTTTTGGCGTTGGCTGCGGAGTTGCAGGGCAAGTTGCTTCAGTAGCTGGGTCTGCTCCTTCAGTGCTTTCTCGGCCTTTTCGATCTCTTGGTCGATGTTTTCAAAAGCGTTCACCTTGCTTTCAAGCTCATCTCGTAGCTGAATCAAGGCTTCGAATTCCTTGACGTGATGCTTCATCATCAGGCGGTTGAGCAGGTCGAAGCGCTCTTGAAGCTCTTGCAACTTCTCTTCGTCGAATTGGGTGTCGTCTTCCAGACGTTCAAGGTCGTAGGCGATATCCTTCAGTTCTATCTGGGTGTTGTCGATGCGTTCTTTCAGTCCTTCGGCATTGGGAATGAGCTGCTTGATTCTTTGGAGTAGGGAAGACAACTCGTTCAGTTGGGGAAGGATGGCACTTTCAGAGTTTTCCAGCAAGCCGTTGGCGCTAAACAGCAACGACTTGATTTCCTCGGCGTTTTCCATCACATTCAGACTATTTTCGATTTCAACGTATTCGCCTTCTTTCAACTGGGCTTTCTGGAGCTCGTCCAATTGAAACTTGAGATAGTCGTTCTCGCTGAGGTTTTTTTCTGCCATCATCTTGAGATCCTTCAGCTGGTGGCAGAGCGTGTTGTATTGCGCAAATTCCTTTTTGTATTCAGAAAGTGATCTATTATTCTGGGCAATCTCGTCCAGCAGATGAAGTTGGAAATCTGCATCGGTCAGCAACAACGAATCGTGTTGTGAATGGATATCGACCTGTTGGCATCCGATTGCTTTAAGGGTTAGCAGCGTGACGGGTGTGTCGTTGATGAAAGCTCGTGTTTTTTTCTGTGGGTTTAGCTCCCTGCGGAAGATGCATTCGTTGGGATCAAAGTCCAAATCATTCGCTTCGAAAGCTGTTTTCAACCGGTCGTTGTCGAATGAAAACACCGCTTCCACGATGCATTTCCGGTTTTTGTCGAGCAAAACTCCAGTGTCGGCGCGGTCTCCAAGTACAAAGCCAAGGGCGTCAAGAAGGATGGACTTTCCCGCACCCGTCTCACCGGTAATGACACTGAATCCTTTGCTGAAATCGATGGAAAGGTCTTCGATGAGAGCGTAGTTTTGGATATGGAGATGCTGCAGCATGGCTGTTTTAGGGATTAGCCTTTTCTCATGCCGCCTTGCAAGATGGCGTCATATTGCGATGCTTTAGACGGATCGATCTGCTTCATGATGTTGGCTGCCTTGGTCTTTTCCTGTTGTGATCCTTCGCTGAAGACATTGATGATCTCGTCGCGTTTGGCTTCGATAATGAGTTGAAGCCAGAAGCAAGTTGGATAGGTGCTGTAAACGTTCTGCAGGTATTCCAATGATTTAAGGATGGTTGCACGTCCCTCGTCAGGTTTTTCTGACATTACATCGAGGCCAAGGCGATGGTATTCGTACATGAATTGATGGAGCGGCGCGTAGCTGTTGTTGTTCATGTTCTCCGCCAACCAATAACGGTTTTTGTTTCCGTCCATGGCTTTCCAGCCGACTTGAGAGGAGCTTTGTGCGTTGTCGACAATTTGTTGGGCGACTTCAAAGAATGGCTTGCCCCCATTCAGTGAGAAAGAGTCAAAGTCAAGTCCCAAGAAGGTATAGACATAGAATGCGATGGTGGAGGTTAGATCCGACATGTGAGTGTTGGCGCTGAAATCCAGAGGTTGACCGTCCATGTAGTTGAAGGAGAACCTTTGATCCACATAGTTGAGGATAGGAGTGGTGTAGCTGGCTTTGTAGCATGGGCGGCGCAGTGCCATGTTGAGTTCACCGGAGAAGGAGTCGGACCCCGTGCGTTCTTTGATGGTGATGGCAATGGAGCACTCGATCTTTTCAACGGTCTTGAAGTTGAGGTTGGTCCACTTCGTGTTGTTGATGAACTCATAAATGGCCGTCTGCATGCTCTCAAAAACGCTCTTGTCGGTACCTGCCACTTGATTGGTGTTGATGCGGATGTCGCATTTTATCTCTTGGGCAGCCAAGATGTTCGTGAAGAACATGCAGATGACTATGATGACGGATACTATAGGTTTTTTCATGGTTTTAGAACTCGTCCTGAACTTCCTTCCTAGGGTTGCGGAAGTAGATTTCGTCATTAAGGAATTCATGAATGGCGATCAGCGTGGGTTTGGGAAGACGTTCGTAGAACTTGGCGATCTCAATCTGTTCACGGTTTTCGAATACTTCCTCCAGGCTATCGTTGTTGGTGGCGAACTCTTCAATCTTCTTGTTGAGTTCTTCCTTCATCTCTGAAGCGATTTGATTGGCGCGTTTGGTGAGGATGGCAACGGTCTCGTAGATATTGCCTGTGCCTTTGTAAAATTGGTCTTTCTGACGGGTGACTACCGTCGTTTCGGTTCTGATTTTCTTGAAATCCATGGTGCTATTAATGTATGTTTTCTAATTTTTTTCTTGCTTTGTTGACGACAGGCTCCACCTCTTTCAGGTAGGGACTGTCGGGGAAAAGATAACTGAGTGTGTTGTATCGCTCGATGCAGGATTCGTAACGTTCTTTTTGCTTCTCGGAAACGCTGTTCTCGGCATATTGGTAGTAGGTTTTGGCCATGTTGCAAAGAATCTCTTCGCGATGAACGGTGTTCGGATAATTCTTCAGCAAGTTCTCGAAACAAGTGATGGCTGCATTATAGTTATCCATCTTGTAGTACAGCATGCAGATGTTATAGTCTTTTTTCTCGAGTTTGCTGTTGAGATCAGCCAGAAGTTCATGGGCCCGAGCTATACTGTCGCTTTGTGGGTATTTCTCGATGTAGGATTTGAATTGATCGATGGCGCTATAGGTGTTTTTCTGATCTAGGGTGTAGTTTGGCGATGTCATATAGCTGCAGTAGGCGCTCATGAAAGCGGCGTTTTCGGCTTCCGTTGAGAAAGGATAGGCGGCAACAAACTTGTTGAAATAATAACCGGCCACTTCATAATCGTGAGTCAGATAATAACACATTGCCGTGCGATAAGTGATCATTTCACCTTTTGGGGTGCTGCGGAACGAGTTCTGAAGCAGGTCGAAGAGCTGCAACGCTCTGTTGTAGTCTTTGCGGTCAAAATAGTCCATGGCTACTTCGTACTTCATGTCGTTGTCGGTGCTTTTCAGTATACGACTGAACTCGCTGCAAGAAGTGCAGCAGAAGGTCAAGAAGCAGAGAAATACTAATATAAGCCTACGATAATTCATGCGGCAAAAATAACGTTTTTTGTTGAATTGTTGATGGTTTGTTTGTCGAATTGTTATTTAACGGCGATTTTCAAAGTTGATGATTGGGAACCATTGCTTAATCTGAGGAAATAGATGCCTTCTGTGAGATTGGTGTTGAGGTTGAGGTCACCTTCGCATTGTCCTTCAAGGATGATTTGGCCGAGGCTGTTCATGAGACGATAGCTGGTAGTGCCACTCAGACCTTCAATGCGGAAATGTCCATCGGAGGGGTTGGGGTAAACCTTCACTAAGCTCAGGTTGCTTTCGCCGACGTTCACATTGCGGATGTCTATAAAAATAGAGGCTTCTGCGACGTTGCCTTCGCTGTCGGTGACAGTGACGGTGTATTCTGTGGGAAGTGCAGGTGTTGCCACAGGATTGGCGATGGTGGCATTGTCAAGGCTTTCTGCAGGTTCCCAATTGTAGATGACTTGACCTGAGCCTCCTTCAACAATAGCTGTGAGCTGGCTTGAATGGCCTTCGTCGATAACTTCGGGGTCGGCTGTGATGGTTACAAGGAGGGGGTCAGTCTGGGTGCCTAAGCAGCGTATGCGGGCCTTCCAACCTGCATTTGTCACAGATCCATCGGAGTTAAAACTGAAGGTCAGGGCACCTTGGTCGTTGGTGGCGACCACCGTTCCTGGATTTAGTTGTCCGGAATACTCTCCAATCAAAGTGGCAGAGGTGTTGACGCCGTCATAGATGTAGAACTTGTCCCATCCAGCCTCTGTTTGGAATGATTCAAATGTTGCCTCCAGCATGGCTCCCTCTGTAGAAGGCAGGAACGTCATAGTGGATTGATAGTTGTTGCTGTAACTGTTATCCGGGCCTCCGTCGTCATAAAATGCTGCGTCACAGGTGGTGACAATGGTGTTCTGCATGTTGTATGCTTCAATCACGGAGATATAGAACGGTACGTACTTGGTGTCGGTTTCCCCGTTGGCCTTTGTAACGGTGAGACGAACGCCGAAGCTGCCTTTCTGGTTATAAGTGACAGTTGGATTTTGCTCTGACGATGTTGCAGGCTCTCCTGCTTCGAATTCCCATTCCCAGCTGTTGATTTGAGCGCCCCATGAGGCGTCTAAGAAATTCACAGTGCCTCCGATAGAGATGGCAGTTGTATTGGAGGTGAAGTCAGCAGTAAGACCTTCTAAGGCATTAAGTTGCACATTGAGTTCAATGTTGTCGTTGTCTCCAATAGTCACTGTGGTCTCGTATGATTCATAACCATTGGCGGTGAATCTTACAGTGTAGGTCCCAGCCTTTACTGGACGATGGTAGTCGCCGTTTGGAAGTTGCGTCGAAACAATCGCGTATTCGTCATCGTGACCGACTAAAGTGATGGTTGCCTCAATTGGCAATTCTGATTCTGCATCGGTCACAACTCCATGAATGCCGTTGAGGCACTGGTTCATGAAGGCGAAGATGGAATTCTTATTGATGTTCCAATAAGTTGGTAATTGGCTGGGGCTTAATAATTTGGTGCTCGAGCATTCAATTGTCATTTCGCGGCATTGTGCGTAGCCGTTCATGTAGTCTTGCCTTCCGCCACCGATCATATACCAAGAAGCGCCATTGGTGATGCCGGTCGAGTAGGTGTCGGACATATAACTCTGATTGACTTGTCTGCAAAGGGCAACGTATTCATTTGAAATGAGTTGGTACCAAGCGTCATCGGAATGAAGCGTGTGGGTGTTGTCCCAAGGATAGTTCATCACTTCAGCGCCGCCATGGTAGTTGGCGCCCATCACGAAGTTGTTTTCTTGGGCAAACTGCATGAACCACTGGGTCTCTTGTTGATAGGGGTAACCATCGGGATGTGGTCCTTCATGAGGATCAGCGTAATTGCGGTTCATGTCGATGCCGTTGGCATTGGCACGTGTGGCGCCGTTCACGGTATTGTTGCCGCCATGGTAAGTGCCATCAGGATTGGTGTTGGGGCAGATATAGAGGTCGATGTTTTCAAGAATGTTCTGGCATTCGGGGAGTGTCGGGTTCTCAAGGAGGTAATCAATGAGGCGAAGCATCAAGATCCATCCGGTGGTCTCGTCACCATGGATGGTTGAAGTGTATAAGAACTTTGGTTTCCCTTCTGAAGTGCCGTTGTTGATATGGGCAACCATGATTTTGCGGTTGCTGGGCAGGGTTCCGAGAGTGATGATCTCACATTTGTCGGGGTGGTCGGTGCCAAATTGGAACATCATGTCTTCGTAAGCCTGATAAGTCGGGTAGCTGTCCCAGTCATATTCGGCGCGGTTGCTTCCGTCCCACATGGCAACCTTTTCAGCCATGGAAGGAGGAGTCAGCAGCGTGACATCGTAACCAAGTTTTTGAAATTTGTTGAATTCGTCGTTGTTGGCGTATGCGATGACGGTGTTGCCATCAACACGGTCCACTGAAATGGTGTGTGCGATGGCGTTCAGATCATCGTTGCCATTCAAGTTAAAGGTAAAATAGTACTCATTGCGCTGTTGCATGAGCTTGTTGAGATTGGTTTCCTGTGCGGTGATTCCTAAGGAAATCATCACGAATAGAACCAGTAAAAATCTTGTTTTCATCCTGACAAAATTATTTTAAATTGTTATTGTATTCGTTTTCTATCTCTTTCTGTACTGTTTCCGAGGCTGTGACAAGAGGCAGACGCAACACGTTTTTGCAGAGTCCCATGATGCTCATCAGACATTTGATACCGGCAGGATTGCCGTCAGCGAAAATGAGTTGGTTCATGCGCAGCATGGTGTAGTGCAGACGCAGGGCTTCTTCGTGTTGGCCTTCCCGCATGGCATTCATCATACGTGAGAAAGGCTTGATATATGCGTTTGCGGCTACCGAGATGACGCCTTGTGCTCCTAAAGCCATCATGGGTTGGGTGATGCCGTCGTCACCGGAGATCACATCGAAATCGGCCGGCTTGTCGCGGAGGATTTCCATGATCTGCATCAAGTTGCCCGAGGCTTCCTTGACAGCGATGATATTGGGATGCTTTGCCAGTTCCACACAGGTGGCGGCTTGCAGGTTGACGCCGACGCGGCCGGGGACATTGTATAGAATCACAGGCACTGGGCTGGCATCAGCGATGGCGGTGAAATGTGCCTTCATGCCTCGCTGGTTGGGCTTGTTGTAATAGGGGACAACGGATAGGATGCCGTCGATGCCAGTGAAGTCTTGCTTCTTGATTTGTTCGATGACAGTTTGGGTGTTGTTGCCGCCCAGGCCGAGCAACACGGGGAGTCGCTTGGCGTTGGCTTTTAAGATGGTGCTTACAACCTGTTCTTTCTCTTCCGCAGAGAGGGTTGGAGCTTCAGAGGTGGTACCCAGGGCGACAAGGAAGTCGGCCCCTCCGTCGATGACATGGTTGACGATGCGCTCGAGCGCTGCGAAGTCAACGGATTTGTCCTCGTTAAATGGCGTGATCAGTGCGATGCCGGTGCCTTTGAATATATTCATAGTTTTCAGTTGTTCAGTTAATCAGTTGTTCAGTTGCCGGATAGTGCTAAGAGGTAGTCGTGAAGCACTTTGATGTCTGAGGTAGGGGAAGAATTTTTCCCGTTGTCAATGATTAGGTCATAGATGCCGCTGTAGTCGCTTTTGGTGAAACTGACCCTAAAGCTGGCGTGGGGCAGGGTGGCGAGGAAATCGCTGATGGCGATATGGTTCTTTGCCATGTTGATAAGCATGTGCGTCATGGGGAGTTTGCGTATTTCCTCCTGCTTCTCGGCTTTAAGTACCTTCATGTAGCCAAAGTCTTTTGTGGTCACTTCACAGTACTGGTCGCTGAGCAGGATGTCTTCAGAAGCCTTCTCGCTGATGATGATGAGTCTGATTCTCGAGATGCCGAAGGCGTTTCTGACGCAGTCTTCTATGGTGCGGACAGTTTGCTTGTCAAGGTCCTCGAGGATGATGATGACGGACGAAAGCCTCTCGAAGTCGGGCAATTTGCATCCGTTTTTCTCCGCGATGAACTGCGAGACGGTGCGGTTAAGTAGTTTATATCTTAGTTTTTCAAACATGATTCAATGTTGAACAGTTCCTGTTGCACATAATTAATTTTGCAAAAATAACGATTTCCCATCATTTAATATTATTTTTGCGCAAATTTTTAGCTATGCAGATTACGGTATTAGGGAGTGGAACATCGCAAGGGGTGCCTGTCATTGGCTGCCAATGCCCTGTCTGTCAGTCGAAAGATCCCCGTGACAAGAGGACACGTACTTCTATATTAATCCGTACGGAGCAGGTCATAGTGGCCATTGATGCGGGTCCCGATTTCCGCCAGCAGATGTTGCGAGAGGGGATTGACCATCTGGATGCTGTGTTCATCACCCATGAGCATAAGGACCATATCGGCGGCTTGGACGATGTCAGGCCTTTCATTTTCAAGCAGGAAAACAAGCCCATGCCTTTGTTCATCGACAAGACAGCACTTCCCGAGGTCAAACGGGAATTTTCGTATGCATTTAAGGAGCATTTATATCCTGGGGCGCCGACTTTCGAGGTGCATCTCATCGACGAGACGCCTTTTACTTTCGGTGACTTGTATGTGGAGCCCATCAAACTTAAGCATTACACGCTTACATGCTATGCTTTCCGCATTGGGAAGTTTGCCTATGTGACTGATTTCCATGAGATTTCGAAGAAGGCTTTGAAACGACTTGAAGGCGTAGAATATCTGATTATTGAGGCTTTGGCACGACATAAGCACTATTCCCATATCAATCTGGATCAAGCGGTTCAGATCGCTAAGCAACTCGGTGTCAAAAAAGCATGGTTCACCCATTGTAGTCATAGCATGGGCAAAGCTGTGGATGTGAATGCCGAACTGCCTGATAATATGATGCTTGCGTATGATGGTTTGAGTTTTGTTATTAATGCTTGATTATAATATTTAGAATTATTTTTAATAATTAATTTGTAATATTGAAAAGTTTACTATTTTTGTGTCATCAATTGAAATGATGCAAAAATGGAAAGAAAAGCTATTCATATCGGAAACATGATCAAACATGAACTCCGAAGCCAAGGAAGGTCGGTCGTGTGGCTGTCCCGTACAATCTGTCACGAACGCAGTGGAATCTATAAGATTTTTGAACGTGATAACATTGACATTAAGCTACTTGTACGAATTAGCCAGGTGCTGGATCATGACTTTTTTGAAGACATCTCCAAGAAACTCATGATGAATGATTCCAAAAAGTCAACAAAAACGATTCCAAATAATCAACAATTTTAGTTCCCTACTCTGATTTTATTTTCATTACTTTGCAATTGGGTTTTTCAACAGCGTTAGTTGCATAACTAATGGTTCATTTGTATCTCGACCGACTGGATGCTGCAGGGATGCACCATCCAGTCATTTTTTTGAAGGAAGGCACCCCTATGTAGCTCGGTTTTTAGAATGTTACACTCAGAACGAAAAAAAATTATTTTCCGCCCATGTCCAGCTCCTTGGGATAACAAATGAAGTGTTTAACCACAGGCTGTGAGAGTACCGAGATGTTCAACTGGTCAGACGCTTCACCGATGTCCTTGACGCTGCCATCCTTGTACAGGATGTTGATGGCTGGCTTCTTGGGATGATAGGCGTGGTTGGAAGAAATGCCCTGCAGTAGCATGAAACTGGCATCGTAGAGACTGATGCTGTACAGCGCCGCAATCCGATGCAAAATGTCGTCAACATAATTGGGGTCGAACGGCTCTTTGGCAATTTCAATTTTGAAGAGATGGCGGTTGACAAGTCGTTGGCACAACGTGCTCAGGACGAAGTCGGGATCATCGCACCACATCTTCACGGCTGTCATCACATCGTAGTCGTCGAGCTTGCCGAATTGTTCCAGCAACTCGTCCTTGTCATTGGCACCGCCAAAAGCGCTTTCGTGCTTGAGGAAAAACGACAGGGCAGGGGTGGCTGGCAGAGGCCGGACTTGACTGATGAGGCGGGCGCGCTTCAGGATTTCCCTCAACATGTATTCGGCGCTCAGAACGGTCTTGTGCATATAGACTTGCCAGTACATGATACGCCTCGACACCAGGAAACTCTCCACCGAATAGATGCCCTTGGCCTCAATGGCCAACTCGTTATCGACCACCTCCATCATGTCAAGCAGTCGCTCGGCATTGACGTTGCCCTCAGCGACACCGGTAAAGAAGCTGTCGCGCTTCAGATAGTCGATGCGATCGACATCCAGCTGGCTGGAGATCAGCTTGCTGAGGAAACCTTTTTCATATTCGCCGGTAAAGATGCGGATGGCCATGTCGAGACGGCCGTCGTGGAGCTCGTTGAACTTCTTCATGATCATCACGGAGAGGTCCTCATGGGAGATGCCCTTGACGATGCTGCTTTCCAAAGTGTGGGAGAAAGGACCGTGGCCGCTGTCGTGAAGCAGGATGGCTAAGGAAGCAGCCTCCAGCTCCTCATCAGTGATGTCGTAGCCTTTGCCGCGAAGCAGGTGTATGGCGCGACGCATCAGATGCATGGCGCCCAAACTGTGGGCAAAGCGGGTGTGGAGAGCACTGGGGAAGACCAAGTTGGTCAGGCTGACCTGCTTAATGCGACGGAGCCGCTGAAAATAGGGGTGCTCGATAATGTCAAAATGCAATTCGTCGGGGATGCTGACAAATCCATAAATTGGATCATTGACGATTTTTTTCTTGTTCGTTTCCACCTTTTTAAAAATTGAAAGTTGAAAAATGAAAAATGAAAGGTTTTTTCGCAACAAAATTAGTAATATTGCGTTTAGAATTCAATGAATCTTCAAATCTTTGAATCTTTAAATCTTGAAAAATGGACAAAACAACCATACTGTGGGCAGATGATGAAATTGACTTGTTGAAACCCCACATCATGTTTTTGGAACAAAAAGGATACGAGGTGGTGACCGCCAACAGTGGCTCAGATGCCATCGACTTGGTCAAAGAGCGTCACTTCGACATCGTGTTCCTCGATGAACAAATGCCAGGCGTCAGTGGCATTGAGGCGCTGGAGGTGATCAAGCGTGAATATCCCAACCTCCCCGTCGTGATGATTACCAAGAGCGAGGAGGAGCGTATCATGGAAGACGCCATCGGTTCCGACATCGCCGACTATCTGATCAAGCCGGTCAACCCGAACCAGATCCTGCTTTCGCTGAAACGTAACCTGGAGAACCGTAAGCTCCGCGACGAGAAGTCAACCATGAGCTACCAGCAGGAATTCCGACAGATTGCCATGGATCTGAACAACAACCTGAATTACGACGAGTGGGTTGAACTCTACAAGAAGCTGGTGCGTTGGGAGCTGGAACTAGAGAAGTCTTCCGATGATGGCATCAAGCAGATTTTGGCTGACCAAAAGCAGGAGGCCGATGCCAACTTCACCCGTTTCGTGGAGCGCAACTATATCGACTGGATCCAAGGCCGCAAAGATAAACCGGTGATGTCGCACACCTTGGTGCGCGACAAGGTGCTGCCGAGGCTTACTGACGACAATAAGCCGCTGTTTTTCATCGTGATCGACAACCTTCGTTATGACCAGTGGAAAGCCATTCAGCCGATTCTGGAGAACTACTTCAGGGTGGTTTCCGATGACGTGTATTACAGCATCCTGCCTACTTCTACGCAATATGCGCGCAATTCACTGTTTGCAGGGCTGATGCCGCTTGAAATCCGCCGCCGTTATCCCAAATGGTGGGTCGATGAGGAAGAGGAACGTACCAAGAACCAGTTCGAGAGCGAGCTTTTCGGCGAACAGCTGAAACGCTTTGGCAAGAACATAAAGTATTCTTATAATAAGGTGCTCAACCTGCAAGCAGGGAAGAAGCTTTACGAACAAATGTCGAACCTGATGCAGAACAAGATCAACGTCATCGTTTATAATTTCGTTGACATGCTCTCGCATGCCCGTACCGAGATGGAGATCATCAGGGAACTGGCGGACGATGAGGAAGCCTACCGCTCTTTGATGTACTCTTGGTTTGAGCATTCGAGCCTGCTCGACATGATGCGTTTCATTGCCGATAAGCACTGTGACATGGTTGTCACCACCGATCACGGATCCACATACGTCAAGAATCCAGTGAAGATTTTGGGCGACCGCGAGGTGAATACTAACCTGCGTTACAAATACGGGAAGAACCTCAAATACAATCCAAAGGAGGTCTTTGAGGTGAAGGATCCAGAAAAGATCTTCCTGCCCCGTGTCAATCTCAGCACCTCCTACGTGTTTGCAGGCTCGGGTGACTTCTTCGCCTACCCCAACAACTATAACTATTACGTGAGCTATTACCGCAACACCTTCCAACATGGCGGCATCTCCATGAGTGAGATGCTGATTCCGGTGATCACGCTCGCCTCCAAACGATGATACGATGAAAGATAAAGTGTTTCATGTAAGGAATGTCGATGGCCTCAAGGAGGTGTCCGATTATCTGATGTCGCTGCGCGATGAGGCGGATGTGATCGCCTTCTATGGCTCGATGGGTGCCGGAAAGACCACCTTGATCAAGGACCTGTGCCACCGTATGGGCGTTACCGACGAAGTGAACAGCCCCACCTTCGCCATCGTCAACGAATACATTACCAACGAAGGGGAGCCAGTCTATCATTTCGATTTCTATAGGATTAAAAAGCTGGAAGAAGCCTACGATATCGGTTACGAGAACTACTTCTATAGCGGCCATCTCTGCCTGATCGAATGGCCAGAGCTGATAGAGCCGCTGCTTCCCGACCGTTATGTCCGCGTAGAGATCGCCTTGGGCGCCACGGACGATGAAAGAACTGTTACAATCACCGAAAATGAGGCTTGAAGAACTCCAACGTATGGTCGCTGAAGCGTCCCGGGTTTTCGTCTTGACGGACGAGAATGTGGCACCGTTGTGGCTGTCCGAAACGTTGCATTGGCTGGGATGCAAGTCGTCGGTCGATATCGTGATTGCACCAGGCGAGCAACAGAAAAACCTGAAGAATACTCAGAAGATCTGGGAAACGTTGACCCAACACAAGGCCGACCGTAGTGCCTTGCTGGTCAATCTCGGTGGTGGTGTGATCACTGACCTGGGCGGCTTTGCTGCATCTACCTATAAGCGAGGCATCCCTTTCGTCAACGTCCCGACGACCTTGCTCGGCATGGTTGATGCAGCGATAGGTGGCAAGACGGGAATCGACTTCAACGGGTTCAAAAACCAGTTGGGCACCTTTGCAGCGCCCTTAGATGTGGTCATCAGCCCCATCTATCTCAGCACTTTGCCCGAAAGAGAATTGCTGTCGGGTTTGGCCGAGATGATGAAATATGGTTTTATCCATGATCCCAATTTGTTGAAGATCAATAAGGATAATTATCAGAACTATATCTTGAGAGCGGGAGAAATCAAGCGTATGATCGTGAAAGAAGATCCTTTCGACGAGGGATCACGCAAGGTGCTGAATTTCGGGCATACCTTGGGCCATGCTATCGAGAGCTATAGCCTTACTACAAAACAGCCGTTGTTACACGGTGAGGCGGTCGCCTTGGGCATGGGTGCGGCATTGTGGCTGTCTATAAAGGAAAGAAGACTGGATGAAGAGGTCTTGCAGTCTTACATGACGCAGCTTCCTGTGCTGCTATCTCGGGCGGATAGTCCGTTTTGCGAAACGGATGTGAAGCCTATTCTAAAGTATTTGTCTCAAGACAAGAAAAGCAAAAACGGGCAGAAGCGATTCGTGCTGTTGGAGGGATTGGGCCATCCCGTTTGGGATGTGGAAGTGAAGCCGGATCGGATTAAAGCAGCGTTAGAGTTCATCTTAGATAAAGCTAGTATAAGATGAAACTGAGCGGTAGTGTCTGTTTGCCAACCAGCAAGAGCGAGAGCAATCGCGCCCTGATGATTGCCGCGTATGGTGGTTTTCCGCTCGAAACGGGAAACGGAGAGCTGTCAGAGGCGCACGATACGGTGCTGATGAAAGCGCTGTTGAAGCAAACGTCATTGCAAGCGGAACCTAGTGCATCGAGATGCTCCACTGAAGAAATTGTTGTGGACTGTGAGGATGCCGGTACAGCATCGCGCTTCTTGATGACTTATCTGGCGTGTAGGCCAGGGACTTGGGTGTTGACGGGCACTCCGAGGATGTGTCAGCGCCCGATGGCACCTTTGATTGAGACATTGCGCCAACTGGGCGCGGATATCAAGTGCCTGGATACGGAGGGCAAACTTCCATTAAAGATAACAGGAACGCGGATTTCTGGTGGGGAAGTGGAGATAGATGCTTCAAAAAGTAGTCAGTTCGTTTCGTCGTTGCTGCTGGCAGCCCCGACTTGGGAAAAGGGACTGCGGCTACGGCTTAAAGAAGGAGCGGTCTCCCTGCCATACGTTGACATGACGGTGTCAATCATGCGTCACTTTGGAGCTTTTGTTGAGCGCCATGACGCTGAAATCGTGGTCCATCCAGGGACTTATCAGTCCAGACAATACATGGTTTCTGCCGATTGGAGTGCCGCTTCCTATTGGTATGAAATGGCAGCATTAAGTGAAGACTGCGACTTGATGTTGGAAGGCCTGAAACCGGACCCCTTGCAGGGTGATTCGGTGGTGGCTGAGCTGTATCAATCGTTCGGTGTTCAAACGTCTTTTGAACCGAATGGAGTTCGCCTTACCAAGGCCGTTGCGGCATCTCTTGATAAGCCTTTGGAGCTTGATTTCAGCATGAAGCCCGACCTTTTCCCTGCGGTGTTTGTCACCTGTGTCGCGCTTCATTGTCCCGCTGTATTCAGGGGTATCCAAAATTTGTCGCTTAAAGAATCTGATAGAGTTGATTCAATTATAACTGAATTATCGAAAGTATATAGTTTTGATTGTGCTGTTAATAATAATGAAATAATTTTAGGATCATCATTATTAATGAATCAAAATAGATTGAATAATGTAATTGTTTTTAGGACATTCGATGATCATCGGGTAGCGATGGCGCTTTCTGGATTGTCGTTGGTGCTTGGTCCAGTTTCCGTAGATCATCCTGAAGTTGTATCTAAGTCATATCCAACGTTTTGGAAAGAAAGAATGCATATTTTATAATTTTATTATATAAAATAATGCCTATTTCGAGGAAAAGGACTATCTTTGCAGTTGCTTTATTTAATTTTTTTTATGACTATTGATCTTTTTATTCCGTGCTCCATCGATCAGTTTTATCCTGAAACTGCGATGAATACGGTAAAAATATTGGAAAAAACTGGGGTTGAGGTGAATTACAATCCCGATCAGACTTGTTGTGGGCGTTTTGCCTACAACGCTGGCTTCGTAGAGGAGGCCAAGACGTTGGGCGACAAGTTTTTATCGGAGTTTTGTGACGACCGTCCGGTGGTCTCGCCTTCGGCATCGTGCATTGCCTATATCAAGAAACGTTTTCCTGAGTTGTTCTTCAACACGGCCAATCATTTGAATTTCAAAAGGTTGGAAAGAAACGTCTATGAACTGACCGACTTTTTGGTCAATGTGTTGCATTATGACGATTTTGATGCCGAGTTCCCGCATAAGGTGACCTTCCACGATAGCTGTAGCGGCTTGCGTGGCTTGGGTATTGGCAAAGAAGCCCGTCAGTTGCTTTCAAAAGTCAAAGGATTGGAATTGGTTGAGATGAAGCAGCGCGACATCTGCTGTGGTGGCGAATTTACCATGGCGATGAACCACGAAGAGGTTTCCGTGGCTATGGCAGGTCAGAAGGTGCGCAATGCGTTGAACACAGGCGCGGAGTACATTGTTTCCACCGACATGTCATGCCTGATGCACCAAAAGAGTTATATCAATGCGAATGGGTTGCCCATACAGGTGATTCATATTGCGGACATACTCGCCAATTTTTAAATTTTAAAAGAATTTTTGATGGAGTATTTTGTACACGAAAGTAGTTATATAGACGATAACGTAGCTATCGGTAAGGGCACTAAGATATGGCATTTCTGCCATGTGCAGTCGGGTGCTGTGATAGGAGAGCGTTGCTCGTTTGGACAAAATGTCAATATTGGCAACAACGTTAGGATCGGTAACGGCGTCCGTATCCAAAACAACGTCTCGGTCTATGAGGGTGTTGAGATTGAGGACAACGTGTTTTGCGGTCCGAGCTGTGTGTTTACCAATGTGACTACACCGAGGGCTCATTTCCCGGTCCACGGTGTGTATGCCAAGACTTTGATTCGCGAAGGTGCCTCGTTGGGAGCCAACTGCACGGTGGTGTGTGGTCATACAGTCGGCAAATATGCCTTGATCGCCGCCGGTGCTGTGGTGACTAAAGACGTGCCTGACTATGCTTTGATGGCCGGTGTTCCCGCCCGCCGTATCGGCTGGGTCTGCGAATGTGGCAAACGCCTTGATGCCTCCCTTCAGTGTGAATGTGGACGAAAGTACCAAGAATCAGGAGGCCTTCTTTCTCCTTGCTTCTAACTTCTAACTTCTAAACTTCTAAAAAATGCAATTCAGAGACTTAAAGAAACAATATAGCGTCCTGAAGGACGAGATGGACCAAGCGATCATGGAGGTGGTGGCTTCGAGCGCCTACGTCATGGGTCCGAAGATCAAAGAGATGGAAACCGCTTTCGCCGACTATGTGGGCGTGAAGCATTGTATTGCCTGCAACAGCGGTACCGATGCTTTGCTGCTGGCCTTGAAGGCATGGGATGTGAAGCCTGGTGATGCTGTTTTCGTGCCCAGCTTTACCTTCTTTGCCTCTGCCGAAGTGATCGCCATGCAAGGCGCCACACCGGTGTTTGTCGATGTGGATCAGGACACGTTTAATATGGATATCAGAGACTTGCTGAACAAGGTTGAGCATACGGTCAAGGCCAGAAAACTGACCCCCAAAGCCATTATCGCTGTTGACTTGTTTGGCCTCCCCGCTGATTTCAAAATGATTCGTGCTATTGCCGACAGATATCATCTTTATGTGTTGGAGGATGCAGCCCAAGGCTTCGGAGGCCGCATCGGCGAACAGAAAGCTTGCACCTTTGGCGATATCTCTACGACCTCTTTCTTCCCGGCTAAGCCCGTGGGATGCTATGGTGACGGAGGCGCTGTGTTTACCAATAACGACGAGTGGGCGGCGCTGATCGATTCCTACCACATCCATGGCAAGGGCAGCGATCGTTACGACAATGTTCGTATCGGCATGAACTCTCGCCTTGACAGCTTGCAGGCGGCTATTTTGCTGGTGAAGCTGAAGGCGTTCAAGGAGCATGAACTGGTGGATGTCAACAAGGTTGCAGATCGCTATACCGAGAAACTCAAGGGTGTTGTCAAGACTCCCGTGGTGCCGAAAGGCTTTTATTCCAGCTGGGCACAATATACCATCCAGCTGCCCAATAAAGAATGCAGGGTAAAACTTCAGGAGGCTTTGAAAGCCAAGGATATCCCCACTGCTATCTATTACCCGATCCCGATGCACCGCCAGACGGCGTTCAACTATCTGGATCCTGCTACCAACCAATGCCCTGTGTCCGACCATTTGGCTGACGTAGTGCTATCCCTGCCCATCCATCCCTACCTCTCTGAGGCGGATCAAGACCTGATCTGTGATATAATTTGTAACTCCTCACTCCTAACTCCTCACTCCTAACTCCTCCCCATGTCGTTTTTTAAAGCTTTGACCTATCGGGAAAACTACGAGGCAGCGCTGGAGTATCTTGTCAGCTCTGAGACCAAGCATGCACCCAAGTTCGACTTGGTGAATGCTCCGGTGGCTTTGCAGGAGTTGATGAGCATGGCTTATATGCCCCGTAGCGAAGAGCGGTCGAAGTGGCTGAACGATTTTGTGAAGCGTTGTTGGGAGGTTCCTGACGGTGAGGCTGAGGTGCTGCTTGCGGAGGATCATCTCAACGCCATCCGTTATGTGAACCGTTACCTGCGGAAGGCCAACGAGAAGTTGAAACAGGATGGGTTCTTGGTGGTGTCGTTTGATACGGCTGCCAAGCGGCGCTTGCAGTTCTATAGCAAGTACCCGAAGTTCATTGCAGGTTTCCTGTATTTCTTTGATTTCATTTGGCACAGGGTCTGTCCTAGACTGTTCTTGACGCGCCGATTCTACTATTTCTGCACCAGCAAGGTGAGGAAAGTGTTTCCAAGACCTGAGATATTGGGGAGGCTGTATTACTGCGGCTATGATGTGGTTTCGGAGCAATACATCCACGACCGCTATTGTGTCATTGCCCAGAAACGCCGTTCTCCGGATCCTGAGCATCGCAATTACGGCTTGATTGTCAAGTTGCCCAGGATAGGAAAGGGCGGCAAGCTGTTCAACGTCTATAAGTTCCGGACCATGTATGCCTATTCGGAGTACCTTCAGACCTACGTGTATGAAAACAACGATCTCCAGACGGGGGGCAAGTTCAAGGACGATTACCGCATCACCACTTGGGGCAGGTTCATGCGCAAGCTTTGGATGGACGAGTGGCCGATGTTTTTCAACATTCTGAAAGGTCAGATGAAATTGGTTGGTGTACGACCGCTCAGTGAGCAGTATTTCAATTTGTATCGTCCTGAGGTACAGCAGCTTCGTATCAAGCATAAACCAGGTTTGTTGCCGCCGTTTTATGCCGATATGCCTGAGACCTTGGATGAGATCCAAGAGAGCGAATTGCGTTATTGCGAAGCCTACGAGAAGCACCCTATGAGAACCCAGTTCCGTTATTTCGGGAAAATCATCGGAAACATTGTTTTCAGACGGAAAACATCAAATTAATCACCTCCTTTTTTTCTTGTTTTTATAAAAATACTTTAGTATTTTTGTAAACTATTTATTACGCCCTTTTTTGAAGGGCCGCTGCGTGAGTTTTGGATTCGTATTTCATAGTGTTTCAATATTTTATGAAATCACGATGGGACTCAGGTGGCGAAGCTGTGTAGTATCACGACCCAAAGATTTTGAGTTTATGAGTCAATCGGAAGAGCAGTGGACCACGGTCATCAAGCCTCGAAACAAGCTTTTCGAGGTGAATTTACGAGAGCTGTGGGACTATAGGGATTTGATATCTCTTTTCATCAAGCGCAATATTATCACACAATATAAGCAGACCATTCTTGGGCCTTTGTGGTTTGTGGTGCAGCCCGCCTTGACGGTCATCATGTACATGATCGTGTTCGGCGGCATTGCTGGCATCCCCACCGACGGCGTGCCGAGACCTTTGTTCTATTTGGCTGGTACCTGCATGTGGAACTATTTCTCGGAATGCCTTACCAAGACTTCCAACACTTTTGTGAACAATGCCGGTATTTTTGGCAAGGTTTATTTTCCGCGGCTTTCGATGCCCATTGCCGATGTGCTGTCGAACCTGTTGCGTTTCGGCATACAGTTCGGTTTCTTCATCCTCGTCTATGCCATTTATGCCATCATCGGCGACTCGGGGGCACATCTCAACTGGTATGCTTTGTTGTTCCCCTTCTTGGTTATCATGATGGCAGGACTCGCCTTGGGTTTCGGCATTTTGATTTCTTCGATGACCACCAAATACCGCGACTTGCAGGTGCTGTTTTCCTTCATCGTACAGCTGTGGATGTACGCTACGCCTATTGTATATCCCTTGTCACAAACCAAGGGCATGTTTTGGTGCGGCATTCCGGTGCACAAGCTGATGTGCTTGAATCCAGTGACCCCGGTGATCGAAACCTTCAAATACGGCTTCTTGGGCGCTGGTGAATTCGTGGGTTGGCGTTGGTTGATCTACAGCTTCGTGTTCATGTGGGTGTTGCTCGCCTTGGGCGTGGTGGTGTTCAACAAGGTCCAAAAGAGTTTCATGGATACGGTTTGAGTTAGTTAGGAGTTAGGAGTTGGGAGTGAGGAGTATTTTGATATGAAAACAGCATTAATTACCGGCATTACCGGGCAGGATGGCAGTTATTTGTCGGAGTTCCTGCTGGAGAAAGGTTACGATGTTCATGGCATTATACGTCGGTCTTCGGTGGATTTTCGTGAGCGCATTGAGCATTTGGAAGGCCATGTAAATTTCCATCTCCATTATGGAGATATTGGTGATTCGCTGGGTATTATACAGGTCGTCAACAAGGTAAAACCTGATGAAATCTATAATTTAGCAGCTCAAAGTCATGTTCAAGTGAGTTTTGACTCCCCTGAATATACAGCTAACGTAGATGCCACGGGCGTATTGCGCATTCTTGAGGCTGTGCGTCTGTGTGGTTTAGAGAAGATTTGCCGAATCTATCAGGCAAGCACGTCGGAATTGTATGGAAGAGTGGAACAAGTGCCTCAAAACGAGGAAACACCTTTCCATCCTTATAGCCCATACGCTGTAGCCAAATTATACGGCTATTGGATCGTGAAGGAATACCGTGATGCCTATAACATGTTTTGTTGCAACGGCATCCTGTTCAACCATGAGAGTGAGCGACGTGGAGAGACCTTTGTGACACGTAAAATCACGTTGGCTGCAGCTCGTATCTCACTGGGAAAGCAGGAAAAACTGTACTTGGGAAACCTTTCAAGTTTGCGCGATTGGGGGTATGCCAAAGACTATGTGGAATGCATGTGGCTTATGCTCCAACAGGATTATCCAGATGATTATGTGATTGCTACAGGTGAGCAGCACAGTGTGCGCGAG
This sequence comes from uncultured Bacteroidia bacterium, assembly GCA_902800965.1. Taxonomy (GTDB): domain Bacteria; phylum Bacteroidota; class Bacteroidia; order Bacteroidales; family F082; genus Limimorpha. Next base: position 127,917 of record CADCGK010000005.1, read on the forward strand.
TTCTGTCAACTGGCTTTTCGGGAAGTGGGCATTGAATTGGAGTTCAAAGGAGAAGGACTGGATGAAAAAGGTTACGACAAAGCAACAGGCAAGGTGCTTGTAGAGGTGAGCCCTGATTTCTATCGTCCTACTGATGTGGTCAATTTATTGGGTGATCCGACAAAAGCTAAGACCAGGTTGGGTTGGAATCCGTCGAAAACATCATTGGAGCAATTAGTGAGCCTGATGGTGCAATCTGACATGCGTAAGGTGGCGTCTGAAGGAGTGGCAGCTAGAGTTAGAATGAATCTGGAGGAGTATTTGGAGAAGGGAATCATTAAATGATGGAAAAAGACAGTAAAATATATGTTGCCGGTCATCGTGGTATGGTGGGAAGTGCCATTGTCAGGGAATTGAAACGGCAGGGATACAATAATCTTGTTTTGAGAACCCACAGCGAGTTGGATTTGTGTCGGCAAGACCAGGTAGAGGCTTTTTTTGCAGAAGAAAAACCTGAGTACGTGTTTCTTGCGGCAGCCAAGGTTGGTGGTATCATGGCCAACCAAAGCGCTTTGGCCGATTTCATGTACGATAACATGATTCTTGAGATGAATGTGATTCATTCTGCATGGAAAAACGATTGCAAGAAGTTGGAGTTTCTCGGATCAAGTTGCATTTATCCTCGCATGGCGCCTCAGCCCATGACGGAGAGTTGCCTGTTGACCTCGGAATTGGAGAAGACCAACGAGGCATACGCTTTGGCTAAGATCAGCGGCTTGAAATACTGTGAATACCTGAATCGCCAGTATGGAACTGATTACATTAGCGTGATGCCTACAAATCTTTATGGTCCCAATGACAACTATCATCCCGAGCACAGCCATGTGTTACCGGCTTTGATTCGCCGTTTCCATGAAGCAAAGGAAACAGGTTTGAAAGAAGTGGTCTGTTGGGGAGATGGCTCGCCGCTGCGGGAGTTTCTCTATGTGGACGATTTGGCAAATCTTTGTGTGTTCTTGATGAACCATTATAGCGGCAATGAGACTGTGAATGCAGGAACAGGCAAGGAGATCACCATCAAAGCGCTTTCGGAAATGGTAGCAAGGATTGTGGGGTATCAAGGTGAGATCAAGTGGGATGCGGCCAAACCCAATGGAACACCTCGCAAGCTATTGGATGTGAGCAAGGCCGCAAAACTTGGTTGGACTTACAAGACGGAGCTAGAGGAGGGGATAAAAAGGGCTTACCAGGATTTTTTGCATAATGAGATGCGAGTGGAAAGATGATTGAATCATAAGAATAGATATTTGTGTTTTTATGTCGACAGCAATAGAATTCAACAATATCAGCAAGCAATACCGATTGGGTTTGGTTTCAACAAAAACCCTTAGCCACGACCTGAACCGTTGGTGGCAGACAGCAGTGTTGCACAAGGAAGATCCTTATTTGAAAATCGGTTCAACCAACGACCGCTCCAAGGCTGCCGACAGCGAATATGTCTGGGCCTTGAAGGACATCAACTTCAAAGTGGAGCAAGGCGATGTGGTCGGTATCATTGGGAAAAACGGAGCTGGCAAAAGTACTTTGCTGAAATTATTGTCAAGAGTTACTGGGCCTACTACTGGAACCATTAGGGCAAAGGGACGTATTGGCTCCCTGTTGGAAGTGGGCACGGGTTTCCATCCTGAGATGACGGGACGAGAGAACATTTACATGAACGGAGCTATTTTGGGCATGACCAAGCAAGAGATTACCAAGAAGCTGGATGAGATTGTGGATTTCAGTGGCTGTGAACGTTATATTGACACACCAGTGAAGCGTTATTCCAGTGGTATGATGGTACGTCTTGGCTTTGCCGTTGCAGCTCATCTTGATCCAGAGATTCTTGTGGTGGATGAAGTACTTGCCGTGGGTGACGCTGAGTTCCAAAAGAAGGCTATTGGAAAGATGCAGGATGTGAGTCGGGGCGAGGGAAGGACTGTGTTGTTTGTGAGCCATAATATGGCGAGTATTAGGGCTTTGTGTAAGACAGGGGTCCTGTTGGAGAAAGGAATGGTCCGTGCCACAGGTCGGATAAACAATGTTGTTGAAACGTATTTGGACTCAGCTGAGGCAGAAATGTCTGAAATTGTTAAATCAGTTCGTGTTTATGACGAATCTATTCGTATTAATTGTATTCGTTTTAATGGTTCTATTAATAATAAAACTACAATTGTTTCGAATCAAGAATTTTTGGATGTCGTAATTGATGGAGAAACAAGTAAATGTTTGAAGAATACCGATATTCAAATCTTATTTAAAAGCAGAGAGGAAACCCCAATGGCGATATTATGTGAGGGACATTATAAAGGGGCAACTGAAGATATTCCAATCGGGAAGTTTTGCATTGAAAAACGTATTGTTTTGCCACGATATTTAGGACAAGGAGATTATAAAATTGATATTGCTATGCATGAACCAATGGTTCGTTGGCTTTTTTATGCCGAAAACGCTGTGTTTGTTCATGCTGATGGAGGTTTGGATGGCGTTGGTCAGGCTATGAATATGAAGAGTGGAGGCGTTATCGGCCTAGAAACAACCAAGGGATTATAAGTATTTGATGATGAGTAATGGACCTGTTCTTTTGATGACTTCTTGCATCAATCCTCAAGGGATGAAGTTTACAAAATTGCAAGATAATGTAGAGCGGAGGAAGCAATATGCAAATGCCTTGTCTTTCTATTTGACAAATACACGCTTGAAAATTGTTTATTGCGATAATTCTGGTGAGGAAATTGCGGGATTAATAAAGAACATGGATGATACTAGAATAGAACTATTGTCTTTTAATGGGAATAATTACGATGTTTGCTTGGGTAAAGGATACGGAGAACTTGAAATTATCCGATACGCAATGGATCATAGTCGTTTTTTGAAGAATGCAAAGAGTGTTATAAAGGTTACGGGAAGGTTGATTGTAGAAAACTTGCGTGAGGTAACGAGATTAAACTATAGGTTATTTTGTCGTCCCAAGCATTTCATTTTTGCAAATGAGCTTACGAAACTGCACGAATTTGATTCTCGTTGTTTTTATGCTAGTTTAGATTTTCTTTCTTGTTATTTTTTGAATCAGCCGAATACGATAAATGATACCGAAGGCCGATTCTTTGAACATTTTTTATATGATTCAATTAAGAACCTCCCAACCAGTTTTGTGGTTTCAGGATTTGCGCTGCCATTGGTTGTAAATGGTGTTTCTGGCTCTACAGGTTCTCAATATGACGACAAGCAATTAAATCGTTTGGAAAAATCGGCAAGAATTAGGGATTTCTGTCAATATGAAAAAAGAAGGTTTAAAGGAGAGAATCAAAGAATATATCGAAAAATCCGTTGTGTTTCTTCGCTTGCTCGGATAAAAAAAGCATTGTTGGTAAGGTTTATTTAGCGTTAACGAAAAATTACATCATGGACACAGTATATTGTTGATAATTATCAGTATGATAAAATTATTTGTCAATATAAGGATTTATATAAGAAAATTATCTCTGATAATTGACGTATGGAAAGAAAAATCGTTGTCCTTACTCCCGTGAAAAACGAGGCCTGGATTTTGCCTCTTTTCTGTGCCACCACAAGCTTGTGGGCCGACCATATTGTTATTGCAGACCAGCATTCTACCGACGGTTCCAGAGCAATCGCTTCGAGTTTTCCTAAAGTTACATTGGTTGATAATGATTCCACTGACTTGGATGAGAGATATAGAGATGCTATTCTGGTAAATAAAGCCCGTGAACTGGTAGGAACAAAAGGTATTCTTTTCAGAATAGATGCGGATGAGATTTTTACACCTAACTTTGATTCAGAAGAATGGTTAACAATAAGACAATCCAAAGCTGGAACGGTATGGAGTTTTCCGTGGCTTCAGATCTATCCAGGTTTTAATTCTTATTGGGATTTCTACCCAACATACGGAGCATTCGTGGATGATGGACGGGAGTTTGTTCCTCATGGTGTCATACATTCTCGTTCAATGTTTTCACCAATATCGGATGAAGAGTCTAAAACTACTTCGGACATTAGTGTATTGCATTTCCAGTTTGTAGATTGGAAACGGATGCAGAGCAAACATCGTTATTACCAATGTTTTGAGCATGTTACATTTCCTGCAAAAAGCGCAGTTGAGATATTTCGGATTTATCACTGGATGTATGATTCCGACTTACCTTTGAAATCTATTCCTTCTTGGTGGATTGAGGATTACAAAAAGCTAGGTATTGACATTAAAAATGTATCTTTCGAAAATAACTATTGGTGGGACAAAAAAATCGATGCATATTTTAACGAGTTTTCTCCAAAGTATTTTTGCCATTTTGAAACATATAAGCCTGGTAAATTGCTGTTTGCCAATGGGAAAGGTCTTTTGGATACGTTATTGTTAGCTTACCTTGGTGCGACTAAGCGTCTTTTCAATAGGAAGAAGGGTATATCACGAAAAATTGTTCATAAGATTGACCGCATCCTACAAACAAGATTTCACATATAACTGTTATTTTTTCTCGGAAGAAAGTGATTCTTCTTAAAGTATATGAGTTATCCTAAGATTTCAATAGTTACACCTAATTTTAACAAGGTCCAATATTTGGAAAAAACTATCTTATCGGTACTATCACAAGGTTATCCGAATCTTGAATATATTATCATAGACGGAGGAAGCTCTGACGGTTCTGTGGATATTATCAAGAAGTATGAAAACAAACTGGCCTATTGGGTGTCAGAGCAGGACGATGGCGTGTATTATGCCATAAAAAAAGGCTTTGATCATTCTACAGGAGAGATTATGGCATGGATTGGATCTGATGACATGTACCATCCTAACTCTTTTTTTACCGTCGCACAAGTGTTTTCTGATTGTCCACGGGTTTCGTGGCTGGTAGGAGCACAGGCAAGTTATGACGAAAAAAGCAGAACGGTGGGAGTAGAAAACAGTCCTTATTTCAACCACCTCAGTTTTTTGATGCGCGATTTCCAATGGGTGCAGCAGGAGTCAACATTTTGGCGCAGAGAGTTGTATGAAAAAGTGGGAGGTTTGGGAACTGATTACAAATTGGCTGGCGATTTTGATTTGTGGATGCGGTTTTCAAGGTATGAGAAGATGTATATAACAAATGCATTGATAGGTGGTTTCAGGCATAGCGAGGATCAATTGTCAAAAAACTTGGATGTTTATTTTAGAGAGGTTGATGACATTATTGCTCGGGAAAACATTTCACCTGAAGAGCATAATCAGATCAAAATGATAGAGAGAAACAAACGGATTGTTTCTTTTCTGAAAATGTTTAAAATACTAAACTGGCAGGCTCTAAATAGCAGAATGACTACATGGGTTGTTGAGGAAGAAAGACGCCATAGAATTTATTTCGACTTTGAACGAAAACAGTTTGTTTTGCCAGAATAGCCGAATTTGAAAGAATTACAAATGAAACTTTCCATAATAACCGTAAACCTAAACAACCGAGATGGCCTTCAAAAGACCATTGATAGCGTCATTTCCCAAACCTTCAAGGATTTTGAATGGATTGTGATTGATGGTGGTAGCACCGACGGAAGCAAGGAGCTTATTGAGCAATATGCAGAGCATTTTTCCTATTGGGTGAGCGAGCCAGATAAGGGCATATATAATGCCATGAACAAAGGCATTAAAGTTGCTAAAGGTAAGTATCTTCTCTTCCTAAATTCAGGAGACGGATTGTGTGATGAAGCGGTAATTGATGATTTTTATAGTTTTGATGCAGCCGAGGATGTCATTGCTGGCAATATTATAGTAGATGATTCGATTTATAATGTGAGATTTTCTCCAGACGAGCAAGAAATTGACTATCAATTTATGTGTGATAGTACGGTGCTTCATCCGTCCTCTTTTATTAAAAAAGAGTTATTTGAAAAATACGGTTATTATGATGAATCATTAAAAATAGTATCTGATTGGAAATTCTTTTTTATATGTCTAATACAACATTCGTGTACGTATCGTAAATGGGAAAGAAGTATAACGAATTTCAACACCAATGGGATAAGTGAGAATCCAAAGTGGATTGGGGTTTTGGAGAGTGAGCGGAAAAAAGTTAGAGCTGAGATTTTACCACGTGTTTATCGGACTTATTCACATTTGAACGAGCAAAATGCAACATTAAAAGCATCTTTGGCAATAACCCCGGCGCAAAAGGTCGGTTTTTTCTTTTCGAAAGTAGGACGAAAAATATCGAGTTTAGCATGCATAATCTATTTGAAACTGAAAGGTCGGCATGGCAGAAAATTGTTAAAAAGTTCTAAAGAAGAAAAAATAATAGTTTCACTAACTAGTTGGAAGAGGCGTATTGATAATGTTCCGCTTGTTATTGAAAGCATATTGCATAATACGATAAAGCCGGCAATGATCGTATTGAATTTGTCTGAAGAAGAATTTCCAAGAAAAGATGAAGATTTGCCTTCAACTATTAATGAATTGGCAGAAAAAGGAATAATTGAGATTATCTGGACACCGGGGAATCTAAAAGCATTCAAGAAATTCATACCAACTATAAAAAAATATCCTACTGATGCCATTATCGCCATTGATGATGACTTTGTTTATCCTGATGATTTTATAGAAACTTTTGTTAATAAGCATAAGCAGGTGCCTGGCTCGCCTCTGTCAGGCAATTCATTTCGTGTAAATGGAGTAAATGGACATTGCGGTTGTGCTAGTTTGGTTAAATCGGCATATTTTGGAAAATACATTGAAGAACTGATGGATGATAGAATCCTTGATTTAAACATGGATGATGTGTTCTATGTTTTTTGTGCAGCATTAAACAATGTCCACTATCAGTATGTGGGCAAACTGTTTTACACTAATATGAGGCCGATTCAATCCGTGGGTGGGCTGTCAGATAATAAGAGAGATGAGGCTAATGAGGCGATGAAGGATTATCTCGTTAAGAAGATAATTGGTAGGTATCATATTGATATGACAAAAATCAATAAACCTTATTTTAAACTATGATTCCAAAGATTATTCACTATTGTTGGTTTGGGAAAGGATTGATGCCTCAATCGCAGAAAAAATGTATTGAAGGCTGGAAAAAACTGATGCCAGATTATCAATTCATGCTTTGGGATGAGTCGACATTTAATGTCAATATCTGCGATTTTACTGTTGCGGCATATAAGAAAAAGAAATATGCATATGTTGCTGATGTGGCCAGATTGTACGCTTTGTCTGAATATGGCGGTATTTATCTGGATACCGATGTTGAGGTGTTTAAACGATTTGATGATTTTTTAAAATACGATTTTTTTACAGGAATAGAAATCTATGAGGATTTTTATACTGATCATGTTGCGGAGCGGTATCTTTATTCTGACGGATCGCCTCGGGATCCCGCAAAAGATGTTCCAAAGTGTGAGATACTTACATCAACGATTGCTAGTTGCCCACATTGCATGGTTATAAATGATTTAAAAGACTACTATTTAAATGTTCGAGTTACTCAAGATTTGATTGAGGATTTTAGAAAATACATCAATTATGATCGGTTGTTTGCCCGATATCTAGCCCATTATGGTTTTAAGTATGTGGATGCCACCCAATATTTGGATAATAATATGGTTGTGTTTGGAACTGGAACATTTGGATATATGTGGTCTCCAAATTCAAACTATACGGTGTCATTCCATCATAATGCCATGACATGGGATGCTGAGGCATGGTCTAAAGCGCAAAGAAAACGAGTGAAGTTGGATAAGTTGGGCTTGTTACCGTTGTATGAGAGATTTAAACGAATAAAGAATTCATTGAGAAAAAAATAACGGTATGATACCAAAAATCATCCATTACTGTTGGTTTGGCAAAGGCTTGATGCCCAAGTCCCAGAAAGACTGCATCAAAGGTTGGAAGAAATTGATGCCTGATTACCAGATCATGCGTTGGGACGAGTCCAACTTTGACTATACAAAGTATGAGGCATCTAAATACGCCTACGAGGTGAAGAAATACGCGCTCGTTTCCGATGTGTGCCGATACAATGTGCTGGCCGAGTACGGCGGCATCTATTTGGATACTGACGTGGAAGTGTTCCAACGATTTGATCGTTTTTTGGACTGTAACTTCTTCTCGGGCATCGAACTCTATAATGAGTTTGAATCCGAGCATGTCGCTGAAAACTACCTGAATGAAGATGGAACAGCAAAGGTGTTTGATACCGATGTACCTAGGATGGAAATCCTGACCTCTTCTATGGCATGCGACCCAGGCAATGAGATGATATGCAAGATTAGAGATTATTATAACACGGTTGAGGTGGATGCTGAAAAGGCTTTGCATTACCGTGATTGGGTGAATAATGACCGTTTGGTTGCCCGTCATCTAACACACTATGGTTTTCGGTACAAAAACGAGACACAACGGCTTGAAAACAATATGGTGGTATATGGTACTGGCATTTTTGGCCATGCTTTTTGCCCTGACGAACGATTCGAGGTTTCCTATCATCACAATGCGGCTACTTGGGAAAGCGAAAAATGGAACCGTACACAGAAGATGAGTTTCTTTTTTGATAAAATCGGGCTTCTTCCGGTGTACAAAAGATATAAAAAACTGAAGAAAAGAATCAAAAGAGCATTCGTTAAAGCATGATGGGTGGAGTGAAAAGAAAGGTTTCGCATCTCATGCATCCTGTTCAAGGGGAGATCTGGTGCTTGCATCGTGTGGTTCCTTCTAGAAGCATTTATCCTAGCAATAGGGATTTGGAAATCACACCGGATTTTCTTGAACAGCAGGTGGTGGAGTATAAAAGCAATGGGTTCTCGTTTGTGACGTTGGATCAGTTGTTGAGCCGTCAATCCTTTTTGCTACCTCAAAAAAGAGTGAATGTTTCTTTCGACGATGGGTTTAAGGATGTTTATGAGGAAGCATTTCCGATTTTGCGGAAACACAATGTGCCTTTCACACTTTATTTGACAACAGGTTTTCCTGATGGCACTGCGGATCTTTGGTGGATCCAATTGGAAAAAGGCAGATCGGTTGATGAATTTGAGAGGATTATGAAGGCCGTTTATGAAAGTGGGAAGCCTATGGCAGAAGAAATGCATCGTCTGACTCAAACAGATCCGGACAGAAAGCTTTGCCTTGATTTGGCTTTGAATTGGGTTGAGATAAAAGAAATGGTGGATAGTGGTTTGTGTACGGTGGGTTCTCATACGGTTTCTCATCCGGGACTCGTTCGGATTGATGCGAAAGAGGTTTCCTCAGAATTGCATGAATCAAAACGCGTCATCAAAGAAAAACTAGGTATTGAGGTTGCTCATCTCTCGTATCCGCATAGTATGCAAGACGAACGCGTTCAACGAATGGTTGCTGAGGCTGGCTATACATCGGCCACCCTCGGGTACGGTGGAAACGTTCGGAAAGGCGATGATATTTATTGCTTGAATAGGAAGCACATAATACAAGACTAAAGATGGTTCCAAAGATTGTATATGGCGATTTGTATCGGAGCAATGGCAAAACAGGTTTTTGGAACTTGTTGAATACAGCTGTTCGCAAGTTGGATTTCAGGTGGATTGTGCTGTTCAGATGGTATCAAAGCAAGCGAAAACCTTTCATGTCAAGATGGTTGTTGAGAAGTTGCTCAAGGAAGACGGGAATACAAATAGGGTGGCATGCTAAGATTGGCGAAGGCCTTGTGCTGGTGCATTGTGGTGATATCGCCGTGAACAACGAGGTGGAGATTGGAAAGAATTGTACCTTGTATCAAGGTGTCACAATAGGTATGGAGTTTAGAGGGAAAAGACGTGGGAATCCAGTGATTGGCAACAATGTGTGGATTGGTAGTAATGCTTGTGTGGTTGGCAATATTACGATCGGAGACGATGTCTTGATCGCTCCCTTGTCATTTGTGAATTTTGACGTTCCTTCACATTCTATTGTCGTTGGGAACCCAGGAAGGGTCATTCCAAGGGAAAACGCAACAGAAGGCTATGTTTGTAATAAGTTGCAATAGTTGGATATAAAAATGCAACAACGTGATGTGACGTTTGACATCATGAAGGGTGTCGGCATTTTGCTGGTTATTGTGTGCCATCTGCTCGGATGGAATCATCCGTGGCTGGATCGGGTCATTTCGTCCTTTCACATGCCGCTGTTTTTTATTGTTGCGGGGCTTTTTTCGAAATCTTATGTGGATCGACCTACAACGAAGACCTGGGTGAAACGCTATTTTGCTCGTCTTTATCCTCCTTTGGCAATTACCCAGTTGCTGATAGTGGCGTGGGCAGTCTTGATTGCGTTGACGAAGCATGAGGGTTGGGACCCAGTAATTCGAGAATCACTATCTCTATTATGGGCTGATGTGGATGGCCCGATAACACCATGGGGAAAACTAAGTCTTGGCGTGATTTGGTTTTTGTTGGCACTCTTTGTGGCAAAAACATTGTTGATTCCCTTGTCGCGACTGAAGCAATGGGCAATTCCTGTGTCGTTGGTGGTGGCTTTTGGAACATTTATGCTACACAAAGTATTCCCTTATTCGATTTGGTGCCTCTCGTTGGGACTGATGGCCTTGCCTTTTGTGACTATTGGATGGTGGGTAAAGAATCACCCTGTTCCTTTGTGGCTGAAAATTGTGGCAGTGGTTTGTTGGATCGTTGCTATCTGTTTTTCTAGACTGGACATGTATTCATTTACATGGAATTGTTATCCGTTGGATGTACTAGGTGCTTGTGGTGGTACTTATTGTATTTATTTGTTGAGTGTGGGAATTAAGAAATATTTGAAAATAACTTCAAAAGTGCTGTCGGCATTGGGAGTATGGTCTTTGGCCATTATGTGTGTCCATTGTTTTGAGATGTATGCACATTTAGGCAACCATGTCAAGGCGCTCGTGGGATTTGAGTTTGGCGAATGGTCCATGTTTGCATGGAGGGTGGTGCTGACGTTGGGATTGTCCATGGTGTTGGTTCATATCCCCAAGGTAAAGAAACTATTTATATAGATTTGTGATGAAACAAGCTGTTTTAATAACTGCTTATTGTCAACTGGCATTTCTGAAAGAAATCGTCGGTTTCTTTGACGATCAGTTTGATTTCTATATTCATATCGACAAGAAAACCAAAAAAGAGGACTTGTCGTATTTGGATTTGCCGAATGTGAAAGTGTATTCGAGATATCGTGTTCAATGGGGTAGTGAGAAGCATCTCCGCGCTATCGTTTTTTTGATGAAGGAGGCTCACAAATGTGGCGGTTACTCATACTATCATTTGATTACTGGAAGTGATTATCCCATCAAGTCTTTGACAAATTTCAAATCCTTTTTTAGTTCAACAAACAAAAATAATTACATAGAATGGTACGATTTGCCTCGTCCGACATGGGTGATGGAGGGCGGCTTGGAAAGAGTAAAATATTATTGGATTGGGAATACATGGTTTGATATCCGGGGGAAGGTGGGTAAATTTGTTTATAAGTTATTGATGATTCAGCGAAAGTTGGGTGTTAAACGCAAATTTGTGAAGATGTTTCCTAAATTATATGGGGGTGGTGGCTATTGGAGCCTGACAGATGAAGCCGTTAGTTATTTGGTGAGGACGATAAACAATAACAAACTCCTGGGATACATGCGTCATACCCATTGTGCGGAAGAGGTGTTTTTGCATACGTTGCTTTTGAATGCTGAGCAGAAGTTCCCCGTAGTCAATAATTCAATTAGGTACTCGAAATGGGAAGAAAATGCTAGAAGTCCAAAAGTGTTGGATGAGTCAGATTTTAAAGAAGTGATGTGTTCTGGATGTTTTTTTGCTAGGAAAATAGATCCAGTTAATTCAAAAAAACTGTTGGTTTTGGTGAATAAATACTAATTGACGATGAATCGTAATATAAACAATACATTAGTTTATTCTTTTGATGTGTTTGATACTTGTCTTTGCAGAATATGTGGGAGCTCAATCAATGTTTTTGAAGTCATGTCAAAAGTTATTGCTAAGAAGCTAAAAACAATAAACAACCAACAGAATGTTAAGCACCTGTGCCAATTATTTGTTTCGTTAAGGGAAGAAGAAAACTATAAAGGAGGTGGGTTGGATGATATTTATAATAGATTATTGGAAAGGCTAAAAATTCCTTTTACAAAGGAGGAGTTAATTGATACAGAATTGTCTGTGGAAAATAATATGTTGGTGCCTATCAGAGAAACAGCCAATTTAATTGAATCATTGCGTTGTAAAGGGCGGATTGTTTTTATTTCAGATATCTATTTGCCATCCTTGTTCTTAAAAAATACCCTAAAAAAATTTGGTTTATTTAAAGAAGGGGATGCTATATATGCAAGCGAAGAATGTAAGGCGTGGAAATCTGATGGTTCACTTTTTGATTTGGTAAGTGAAAAGGAAGGAATTGCGTTTCGCAATTGGCATCATTACGGGGATCACTACTATAGTGACTATTTAATTCCTCGAAAAAAAGGGATTAAACCTCATCTTTTAAGTTATGGATACATTGGCTATGAATCCCAGTGGTTGCAAGGGTCTCTTTCGTGGCCTTATAAAAGCATTGTTGCTGGGATTAGTAGGGCAATGAGACTTTCATTTTGCAATGATAAAGAACAATGTAAATTTGTCGCAGATCTTTCTGCGCCATTGTTGGTTCCGTGGGTATTGAAAGTTTTATCAGATGCTTCGAATAAAGGTATTAGCAATATTTTCTTTTGTGCTAGAGATGCACATTCGGCATTTCATGTTGCGAAAACTGCATCGGCTTTATTTCCGAAGATTAAAATACATTACTTATTTGTTTCCAGGCAGTCGATCTATAATCAAACTAAAAACTTTTTGGATTATTTAGAAAGTGTTGGAATGTTGTCAGAAAATAATGTAGCTGTGGTAGATCTAGTTTCAACTGGGAAAAGTTCGATTGTTTTTAATGATATAATTAGACACAATGGGGGTAAGCCGGTTACATTTTATTATTTATATCGTTGTAATATTTCATCAGAAATTCATATTAATAATGCCTCGTCTCTTAATGATATTGTTGAAATAGAATCGTTGTATGCTCTCTGTAAGGTGCCCAATTGGGCAAGATATTCTGGGGTGAGAATATTTTTTGAGATACTATTCACACTGAACTATCATAAAAAAACAATTGGATATCAGAAGCGAGGTTGTCAGGTGCTTCCGATATTGGGAGAAGATGATACGGATTCTTGGTCAATGCCATCTGTAAGAGAAAAAAAGTCTTATAATGATAAATTGTTGACTTTTTTTACGGAAGCGCTTATCAAGACAGAATCAGTAGATTATTATAATGAAATATTACAGAACTTGTCCCTTCCTACTTGGGAGTCTTTTATTGAATTCCCTAAGAGGGAATATCTGGATTATCTTCATGAATTAAAAATTAACGGGAAACATTTTGTGGATGTAAACTTGCCTTTTAGGAAGACAAAATCTGAATGGATTCGGGGTGGTCATGTTTTCTCTTTACCAAGAAGATTTGCCGATAAATGGTTTAATTACTATATTTGGCTAAAAAGAAATGTGTCTCGTCGGAGGTCATTTTGAATAGTTTTATGATAATGAAGCCAAGAGTTTCAATTCTCATGCCTGTCTACAATACGGCTCCCTATCTCCGAGAGGCGATGGACAGCATGCTGTGCCAAACCTTCCAGGATTTTGAGCTGATTGTGCTTGATGATTGTTCGCCTGATAACGCGGAGGAGATATTGGATGCTTATGACGATCCCAGAATCGTGAGATATAAAGGGGAGAAAAATGTCGGCTTGTCGAATGTGCTGAATGTCGGCATAGGGATGGCTAGAGGAAAGTACATTGCTCGCATGGACAGCGATGACATTTCATTACCACAGCGGCTTCAGGTCCAGGTCGAGTATTTGGAAACGCACCCCGATATTGATTTGGTTTCGGTAGGTATGCGGCTTTTTGGTGCCAAGGAAGCAACATGGATTAGGGAACTCAATCCCGAGAAAGTGAAGATTGAAGCCATGTTTCATTCACCGGTGCTTCATGCTTCCAGCGTTTGGAGAAAAGATGCTTTTGAAAAACAAGGGCTCCGTTTCCGTCAGGAGATGGTGCCTGCCGAGGATTATGATTTGTGGGTGAGGGCGATGCTGAGGGGACTGAAATTGGTCAATCTGCCCGAGGTGCTCTATGAGTACCGTATCCATGACGCACAAGCTACCCTGCAAACCGATAAAACTGCTGCCAAGAGCCGCGAGGTGCAGATGGCTTATCTGCAGGAAGCTTTGCCGTCACTTTCAGACAGCAATAGAGAAGCCTTTCCAAAGAAACTATGGCCTGTTTTCTTTGCTAATTTGCGTGACGGCTTTTTTGACTGGAAGCAGTTAGCGAAGCGCTTGTATAAAATGAGTAAAAACAGAAAATGAAGTTTTCCGTCATCATACCGGTTTATAATGTAGAGGCTTATCTACGTGAGTGTTTGGATAGCGTCCTTCATCAGACGTTTGAGGATTGGGAAGCTATTTGTGTAAACGATGGATCTACAGACAACTCGGCTGCCATATTGGGAGAATATGGCCATAAAGATGGTCGGTTTAAGATTGTCAATCAGCCCAATGGAGGTCTATCTGCTGCGCGTAATACGGGATTGAAAGCAGCGACAGGGGAGTATGTCTTGTTTCTGGACAGTGATGATTGGTTGGAATCTAGTGCCATGGAGATTGTTTCTAAATCTTTGACCGATGAGGACATGCTGTGTTTTAGTGGTCGGCGTTTTTCTGAAAAGGAAGGTCGGTACCATGAAGCAGACCAATTGAAGCCTCAGGAGTACACAACGGGTATGGATTATTACAACGAGAATGCCTTGGCGGTACGTGATTTTGCTTTTGTTTGTGTGGTTTTGAGGGCTTATAAAAGAGAATACCTCCTATCCAATGAACTTTGGTTCAAGGAGGGGATTTTCCATGAGGACAACCTTTTTACGCCATTGGCTTGTTACTATGCCCAAAAAGTGAAGGTGATAAACGATTGTCTTTATGATTACAGGGTTCGTGCCAATAGTATTACCACTACGGGCAATGTCAAACGACTTCGTGATTTATTGGGAACGGCCAATACCTTGGCGGCTTTCTTCCTCCCCAAACAAGGTTTCGGTAAAACCGTGGTTTGTCGCGCTATAACGCACCATTATCAGTCGGTGTTTGCGAATGCCTCGACAGGGGAGAAAAAGGAGTTGAAAGGGTTGTGTGATTGGCAGTTGTATAGAGAAGTGAGCCGAACAAAACTGCGGCATCGCTTGAATTATTTAAGGAATAGATTTGCCCTATGAGGGGCTCTTTATAAAAAATGTTAAACATAAAACTATAAAGCTATGACAAACTTAACAGGAAAATGGGTCGTTGCAGAGACCATGCAATTCAATGACGAGACATGTAAAGTGGAATGGGTCAGTGTAGAAAAGATCCTAGCCAAAGATGACTTGGACAAGGATATGATCATGCTGCTCAAAACCATAGTATTATTCCAAGAGGATGGTGCGATCGACTTTCTCTGCCCATTGCCGGAAGGCGTCAGCCAAGCGGAAATTGATGCTGCCATTGCTGCTGGAAAGTTGAAGCTGAAAGACGGCATGATGGTGATGGATCAGAAGCATTGGAAAGAAGAGAATGGAAAGATCATGGCGGACACAGGCGCCGAAGGCGAAGTGTTTGGTGAAAAGGTCGGTCCTTGGGAAGAACTCAAGGTGGTTGATGGCGGTATGATTGAGATGATGATGTATCGCTTGAAGAAAGCTGAGTAATCGTGAGGTTTTCCGTCATCATACCACTTTATAACAAAGCACCTTATGTGGCTAAAGCCATCCAAAGTGTTTTGGCTCAAACCTTCACGGATTATGAGCTAATCATAATGGATGACGGCAGTAGTGATGACTCGTTTTCAATAACCTCAGAAACGATTGAAGGTCATGGACACTGTCATTTATATCGGCAAAAAAACGGTGGAGTGAGCATGGCTCGCAATAATGCAGCTGCACTATCACAAGGTGATTACTTATGCTTTTTGGATGCCGATGATTGGTGGGCCCCCGACTTTCTGATGGAAATGTCAAGGCTGATTGAGGAATTACCTGATGCTGGCATCTATGGTACTAATTATACCATAGTGAATGAGACCAGACATAAGACCCGAGTGGCTGAAATAGGTGTTGAGGAAGGTTGTGAAAGAGGTTATATCAACTATTGCCAGACTTATGCAAAGACAATGTATATGCCATTGACATCCATCACTGTGGCCATACCTCGTTCTATTTTTGATGAAATGAAAGGTTTCCCGAAAGGCATCAAATTGGGCGAGGATTTCTTGCTATGGATACGGATTGCGTTGAAGTATAAGGTGGCATTTCTGAACAAGTCCATGGCCTTTTACAATCAAGATGTGGATACGGCTAATAGAGGGGTGGGAAAACTGTACAAGCCGGAAGAACACATGTTGTGGAATTTGGACTTTTTGGCATCTGAAGAGGTGTCCAACCCTGATTACAAGCAATTGGTTGATAATCTCAGAACTTACGGCTTATATCCTTATTACCTTTCCAAAGAGTATCATGATGCAGCGAAGAAAGAATTGGAAAAAGTGGATTGGAAAAAACAAACAGAAAGGACTAGGAAACAGTACAGCAAGTCTCTTTTGTGGTCGCGACTTATGTTTAAAATAAAAGTGCTGCTTATGCCTTTTAAGCACGCAATATGATATTCCACCACAAAAGATGAGCAATATGAAGGTGATCGTTGATAATGCGGATGACATCCTGTATAAGAGTTTTTATGTCTATGGGCTAAGGGAATTGTTTGGGCAGAAATCGGTTGTTTTTTCTTCTCGTCCTTTTGCTGAGTTGACGAAGCGTGCCAGAAATACCAAATCCATGAGGTTTCTGCTGCAGGGTCCAGGGACATCTCGGCGTTATGTCATCGCTTGCAATGATTCCTATGAGATAGATGAAGAACTCTACAATTGGTGTGATGTCTATGGTAGTGTAAATGCCAATTTTTCCAAGACTCCAGAAAAATACCACGACAAACTGGTTTCGTTATGTCCATCGTTTGGTGTTCGTTGCTGGAATTTGCCTTATACCATTTTTCATGCTTTGTGCGATTGGCCTTCATCTGCATCGTCGATGAAGAAATTTTTGGGGAAACACAAGCGTCTCCTTTCCAGGCCGGCTTATAGGGAATATTTGGCCACGGATCATGAGCGTGGTGTAGATGATAACTATGTGTTTTTCCTTTCCACGCTCTGGTATAGTGACGAGTGGAACAGGAACGATGAAGGAGTAAACGCGCGAAGGGCGGATTTCATTCGTGTGTGCAAGCAATTGGATGATGTGTTTTTTGAAGGAGGGTTGGTGTCACAAGGAAAGGATAGAAGTTCGGAAGCGTTGTTTGCCGATTGTCTGTCGCCAGCGGTGAGTATGCAAGAATGGATGGGGAAGACCAAACGCTCTGCCTTGGTGTTCAACACACCTGCTTTTTGGGATTGCCATGGATGGAAACTGGGCGAATACCTGGCTATGGGAAAATGCATTGTGTCAACGGCATTGTCGAATGATTTGCCTGCACCTTTGGAACACGGGAAACACATCCATTTTGTGGAAAACACAATAGAATCCATGCGTGATGCAGTCGGCTTTATTGTGAGTCATCCTGATTATAGGAAGAGGTTGGAAGAAGGCGCCAGAGCGTATTGGGAACAATACGGTACTCCTGTTGCTTCATTGAAACTATTAGGAGTTGTAAAATGATACCAAGAATAATCCATTATTGTTGGTTCGGTCGAGGCGAAATGCCTCAGCTGGCAAAAGATTGTATTGCTTCATGGCATAAGTGTATGCCCGATTGGGAATACAAGCTATGGAACGAAGATAACTTCGATGTGTCCCAAATTCCTTATGCAAAGGAAGCCTATGAAGCCAAGAAATATGCTTTTGTGAGCGATTATGTTCGGCTTTGGGCTTTATATAATGAGGGTGGCGTTTATTTGGATACGGATGTGGAAGTGTTTAAGTCATTTGACGATTTGCTGTTTCAATCCGCATTTGCGGGTTTCGAAGGCAGCAAACACATGCCTTTGGGTACTTGCGTTATGGCAAGTCTTCCAGAAGGTATATGGGTCAAAGAACAATTGGAAAACTATGCACTGCGGCATTTTATCAAGTCGGACGGTTCGTTTGACCTGACTACCAATGTTCAGTTCATCACGGCTAACATGAAAGAAAGTGGTTTTGTCCCCAATGGGAGGGAACAATGCTATAAAGATTTGCATGTTTACCCTGTGGAGTATTTTTGTCCTCGTCATACCACGGGAGAGTATATTCGCACCGAAAAAACATATTGCGATCATCTTGGTATGGCTTCGTGGGCTGGACATACAAGAGGGTGGAAAGCTGTGATTGCACGTGTGGTTGGACCTAAAACGATGACAGGCTTGATTAAATTGAAACGAAAACTATTTGGATAATTGAAAGATAAACAGGGAAAAACAATATGCTGACCTATTTTCCGAATCTTATTTCCCGTAAGGCGATGGCGTGTTATTTCGTTACCTTGGCTTTGGTATCGGCGCTTTTCTATAATCGTATTTTACCGTTTGTTTGGATGTTGTTCGGTGCGGCAGAGGTGTGCTTGTTCTTCTATTTCAGCAATGATTTGACAAAGCGTTGGCGAATGCTACCTCCAAAGGTCTTTGTGAAGAAGCTGTTTTGGACAGGTTTGACGATTCGGTTGGTTTATATGGTGTTCGCCTATTTTTTCTACGATGTCATGACCGGGCAACCTTTCATGTTCCATTCGGCCGATGAGCAGGTTTATTTTTCTGTGAGTAAAATGTGGAGTGAGCAAGGCTTTGCCGCTTTTATGAATGAGATGAAGTGGTTTGACATGAGCGACTCGGGTGAGATATACCTTACGGCATTGGCTTGCAAATTGTTGGGACCTTATGTGTTGCCAGCCAGAATACTTCATGGTTTTGCGAGTGCTGCTACATGTGTTCTTATTTATCATATAGCAAGACGCCATTTTGTCGAAAGTACGGCACGTATGGCCGCTATTTTTTGCTTGTTAATGCCCAACCTTGTTTTTTATTGTGGCAATCATCTGAAGGAAGCTGATATGGTGTTTTTCACAGTATTGTTCGTTGATTGCGTTGATCGATTGCTCGTTGAAAAGAAGTTCGATTGGATTTATTTTGTCTTGGCTTTGGTGGCATCCTTCGCCATGTTTACCTTTAGGACACCATTAGGCGCTGTTGGGTTGTTGGGTGCGTTTGTTGCTATTGTGATGACGAGGGGAAAGTTAGGCAATTGGTGGAAGCGTGTGTTGATGATTGTAGCGGTCGCAATAGGCTTGTCTGCCACCTCAATAGGTGACAGGATTATGCGCGAGGTGGGCGATGTTTGGGATGGAAGGGAGGAGAATCAGGAGGTTGGCATGGAATGGCGGGCTAATCGTGAGGGCGGCAACAAATACGCAATCTACGCATCCAAGTCGGTGTTTGCACCGATGATTTTCACCATCCCATTTGCGTCGATGGTCAACACCGATGGTCAGGAGAACCAACAGATGTTGAATGGCGGCAATTTTGTAAAGAACATTATCTCTGGCTTCACAATTTTTGCCTTGGTTTTGCTTTTATTGAATGGTGATTGGCGTAATCATACGCTGCCTATGGCCATGATGATGGGATACCTCGTCGTGATTGCGTTCAGCAATTTTGCTCATTCCGAACGGTTTCATCAGCCCGCCTTGCCTTTCGAGCTAATGTTTGCAGCTTATGGTATATCGCAATTACAGAAGAAACATGTTAAGTGGATTAACTACTGGATGCTTATTATTTTGGTGGCCAATGTCGGCTGGGCATGGTTTAAGTTGGCGGGGAGAGGTTTGGTATGAAGATTTTGGTCGTTGCATCGTTCAATAAGGGTAGATTTGCCCCGTTCATCCTTGAACAGGTGGCTGCGCTTAAAGAAAAAGGTTGTGAAATCAACTTTTTTGGCTTGCATGGTAAAGGCATCATAGGCTATCTGAAAAATCTTTCCGAACTAAAGAATAAGATTGAGGAGGTTCGCCCAGATGTCATCCATGCACATTATGGTCTTTCAGGTTTGTTGGCGAATTTGCAAAGGCGTGTGCCGGTGGTGACCACCTATCACGGCTCCGACATCAACGACAAGAAGGCGTTACGTTTTTCTAAAATAGCCATGCGCCTTTCGGCATGGAACATTTATGTATCTAATAAGACATTGGAAATAGCTAATCCAAAAAATAAATATACTTTGTTACCTTGTGGCATTGACCTGACAGATTTGCAATTGACAGAAAGGAGAGAGGCAAAGCGGCAAATAAATCTGTCAGAGAACAAGAAATACATCCTTTTTGCTGGAGCTTTTGATAATGCAGTGAAAAATGCGCCATTGGCCAAAGACGTTGTATCGCTCATACAGGATAACAATGTGGATCTTCTTGAATTGAAAGGCTATTCTAGGGAGGAAGTAACTCTGCTAATGTGTGCTGCCGATGTGTTTTTGATGACCTCATTCTCCGAAGGCTCTCCTCAAGTGATTAAGGAAGCCATGGCATGTGGATGCCCCATCGTCAGTGTGGATGTGGGGGATGTGCAAGAACGGGTAGAAGGTGTTGATGGTTGTTATGTTGCATCGACGCGTGAGCCGCAGGAACTGGCAGTCTTGTTGCAAAAGGCGTTCCGCTTTCAAGGCAAGACAGAGGGAAGGAAAAAAATGATTACAGATGGACTTGACAACAGGCAAGTGGCGGATAAATTGATGAGTTTATACAACATTGTAGTGAAATCATAGAACATGAAAGCATATCTTGAATTGAAGAAACAACCTGTTCCGAATTACAAGGCCAATGGATTGTGGAAAACCATGAGACTTTCCGCTAGGGAACATGGCTATAAATCTGCCCTGGTATTCGGTTTTGTCCGTTGGAAAGACCACATGCTCAATGTGTGGGCACAAACTTTTCCGTGGAACAAGGCACGCATTAAGATGCAACGTTGGAGAGGGGTGAATATCGGCAAGGATGTCCATGTGGGCACTTATGTCAATATGGATTTGCCTTATCCGTATTTCATCACTATAGAAGATGGCGTGTCATTGGCTGGTAGCATCACCATTTTGACTCACAACAAGCCGTTGGAATATCACCGCAATTGCAGTGAGTCTTACATTGCCCCAGTGACGGTGCATAAAAATGCTTGGGTGGCAGTTAATGTAACCATCTTGCCCGGTGTGGAGATTGGTGAAGGTGCCATTGTGGCATCCAATAGTTTGGTGAATAAAGATGTACCGCCGTTGACTTTTTGTGGTGGCATACCAGCTAAAGTAATTAAGGATTTGTCTGATAAGCTGAAAGACAATTATTCGTTAGAGGAGTTTGAACGCATCCTTGCAGAACGAAAAGACAAATATGGTATTTGATGAGATTTGATGATTTGAAAATAGGACAGTTTTACGAAATGAGTAGAATCTTCACCCAACAAGAGGTGATGGATTTTGCTAAATTGTCATATGATACGAACCCGATACATACGGATTCCGAGTTTGCCAAAACAACCCAATTTGGTCAACTAATTGTCCCGGGTTTTTTGACTGGCTCGATGTTTAGTGCTATCATCGGAACGAAATTCCCTGGGTTCGGTAGTATATATTTGAATCAAAATATGAGTTTTCGTAAGCCGGTTTTCCCCAACCAATTTGTGACCGCTGTTGTTCGTGTGAAGGACCTTTTCCCTGATAAGCATCGGGTTTTGTTGGAGACCAATTGTTATGATGAGAATCGCGTTTTGTTGATTGAAGGAACTGCATTAGTGAAATTGCCATGAATATCCTTGTCCAATTGAGCCATCCCGCTCATTTTCACCTCTATAAGAATGTGGCCAAAAACTTGATGGATGATGGTCACAAGGTCTTCATCTTAATTAAAACCAAGGATATCCTTGAGGATTTGTTAAAACAGTCAGGATTGCCGTATTATAATATCTTGAAAGAAGCCCATCGAAAAAGTAAGGTGGGTATCCTTGGGGATATGTTGGTGCGTGATTGGAGGATATTGCGCTTTGTGAGGAAGAATCATATCGACTTACTGACGGGCTCTACGGTGGAAGTAGCTCAAGTGGGCTGGCTGACACGCAAATATCGTGTGAATACGGGCGAAGATGACATGAATGTGGTGCCGCTATTCCCCAAAATGGCAGGGCCGTTCATGGGTACCATACTTTCACCTCGTGTGTGCAATAACTATAGCTTGGAACCGTATTCGGTGAAGTATGAATCGTATCACGAACTTGCCTATCTTCATCCCCACCATTTCTCGGCTCAGAAAGAGGTGGTGGAAAAGTATTTTTCTGCGGACACGCCATATTTCATCCTGCGTTTTTCGAGCTTGAACGCCTATCACGACAGCGGCATCAAGGGCATTAATGCCGACATTGCCCAAAAACTCATCGACATCCTCAAGCCGCATGGCCGCATATATATCACTTCCGAAAGGGAGTTGGAACCTCAATTTGAGCCTTACCGTATCCCGATAAAGACGCTTGACATGCATCATGTGATGGCTTTCTCAAGTTTATACATCGGTGATAGCCAGACAATGGCTGCCGAGGCTGGTGTGTTAGGCGTTCCCTTTGTAAGGTATAATGATTTTGTGGGCAGAATCGGTTATCTCAATGAATTGGAGAATGAATACCAATTAGGTTTCGGTGTTAAGGCGTCGGAGCAAGGATCTGCCGACAAAATGTATGGCATCGTCCAGCAACTGCTTGATATGCCCAATCTCAAGGAAGAATGGCAAATCCGTCGCCAAAAGATGCTTTCCGAGAAAATCGATTACGCCCAGTTCCTTACTTGGTTCATCGAGAGCTATCCCGAAAGCCTGAACATCATGAAGGACAATCCCGATTACCAATGGCGGTTCAAATAAAGGGTATACAATGATAGATCTTAAAACCATAAAACTCATCATTTGGGACTTGGATGAGACGTTTTGGAAGGGCACGCTTTCCGAAGGGAGTGTGGCCGTGCCTGATGAAAACGCCCAATTGGTGAAAGATTTGACTGATTGTGGTATTATAAACTCCATCAGTTCTAAAAACGATTTTGAGCCAACCCGAGCTAAACTGCAAGATTTGGGTTTGTGGGATTATTTCGTGTTTCCCTCGATAAATTGGGATAGTAAAGGTCCCCAACTCCAAGACAAGATCGACAAAATGGCCCTTCGCCCAGTCAATGTGTTGTTTTTGGATGACAACCCGTCGAATCTGGGAGAGGCCAGGCATTTTTTGCCCGATATCCAAACAGGTGGTCCGGAGTGTATCAGGGAACTCATTGAGCAGGTCAATGAGATGGAGAAAAAAGACTTGAAGCACAAGCGTATCAATCAATACAAGATATTGGAAGAAAAAGATACAGCATCCAAGTCTTATGCGAGTAGTGAGGATTTTTTGTATGACAGTCATATCCAAGTCGTGGTCCATCGTGATTGCTTGGCTCAAATCCAGCGTATCCATGAACTCCTGATGCGAAGCAACCAATTGAATTATACCAAAAACCGAGTGGGCATCGAGGAACTTGAAACAGTCATGAAGAGCCCTGATTATGATTGCGGCTATGTGACAGTCACCGACCGTTTTGGCGATTATGGAATTGTCGGATTTTATGCCAAGACAGGTGACCGACTTGAGCATTTCTTCTTCTCATGTCGGACTATGGGGCAGAAAATCGAGCAATGGGTTTATGCCCAGTTGGGGTTCCCTGAGCTGGAAGTTGTGGGTGAAGTGCGTACAAAACTTAACAAGACAGAATGTCCTGGTTGGATCAATCATGATGTTGGAATCTGTAATGAGGTTCAACAATCTTCGGATGAAGCCCTGGTGTGCAACATCTTGATGAAAGGCCCTTGCGATTTGTCACATTCACAAATGTACATCAAGAGTGGCGGCCTTTTTGATACGGAGTTCACCTATGTGAGCAATGCCGAAGGGCAAACCATAGATGCTTACAATCATTCGGTTCATATTGAGGGCTTACATACTTATTCGGATGAAGATAAGCGTCAGATTGTAGAGGATTGCATCTTCGTGGATCCCGCCATGCTTTCAGGAGGCTTCTTCACCAAAGGTTATGATGTGATCTTCTTGAGTACATTGATAGAGTCCAGTTACTATATTTACCAGAAGAAAGGTACGGAGATACGGGTGGTGTTTGGCGGTGAAGATCTGACGAACCCTGACAATTGGCAAGGCTATTGTGACGGAACGATCTATACGGGTGGAAACAAGTTTACAATGGATTATTTGCGTGATTTCTCCAACAAGTATGAGAGTGTTGGCAGGACCACACCCGAAATGTATGTGGGCTTTTTGGAGAAATGCATGCAGTGGCTTCCCCAAAAGACACATC
Source organism: uncultured Bacteroidia bacterium (assembly GCA_902800965.1). GTDB lineage: Bacteria > Bacteroidota > Bacteroidia > Bacteroidales > F082 > Limimorpha. Next base: position 152,359 of record CADCGK010000005.1, read on the forward strand.
TGTGTTTGATTTTGGGTGCAACGAAGATATACGAGGGAGACGAGGAAGCAAGGTTGGCGCATCAACGGCTGAATGAAGCTGTGAAAGGCTTTTCGAAAGACCATGAAAGGGTTCGCTTTTTGGAGATTGACGATTGTGCGCATGACAAATCGGATTTTGCAGGCGATATCAATCACTTCTCTACTCGGGTTTATTATGAATTGGCTCATCAGATGATCAATGTCATCCGTTCTGTGACAGGGCATGACATCGAATCGTATTCTTCCACCATGGCTCATTTTGACCATGTGTTGTTGAAGATTCGTAAGGGGGTGAAGAGGGTCTTCAAACCCGAGGGCAGGATGTATGGAGCTTTGAAAAAAGTATATAACAAAGTCTATAAAGAGAGGAAATGAAAGTAACGTTGATTGCGGGCGCCCGTCCCAATTTCATGAAGATTGCTCCGCTGATTCATGCCATCAAGAAGGCACAACTGCAGGGTAAGGATATACAATACCGTTTGGTCCACACTGGTCAGCATTATGACCGGCAGATGAGTGAGACTTTCTTTGAAGAGCTCAATATCCCGAAGCCCGATGTGAATTTTGGCTGCGGAGGAGGTACTCAAGCCGAACAGACCGCTGCCATCATGGTCGCCTTCGAAAAAGACCTGATGGAGCACCCGACCGACTTGGTCCTGGTGGTGGGCGATGTGACTTCAACCATGGCTTGCTCCATTGTGGCCAAAAAACTATGTACAAAAGTGGCCCATGTGGAGGCGGGTATCCGCTCTTGGGACTTGACCATGCCCGAGGAGATCAACCGTATGGTGACGGATAGCTTGGCCGATTATTTCTTTACCACCTCCGAGGTCGCCAACATGAACTTGCGTCGCTTCGGGGTAGAGGAGAATCATCTGTTCTTCGTTGGAAATGTAATGATAGACACCTTGTTGGCCAACCGTTCGCGTTTTGTCCAACCAGCCGTTTATAATGAGTTGAACTTGAAGCCGCAGCAGTTCTTGACTTTGACCATGCACCGCCCTGCGAATGTAGATGAGGCAGAGAAATTAAAGCGTCTGATGAACGAGATTGTCACAAACGTCCATGGTTTACCGATTGTGTTTCCTATCCATCCACGCACGGCCAAGATTTTTAAGGATTTGGGCATAGAAGCGCCCAACCTGCACATCGTGGAGCCGATGGGCTATTTGGAATTCAACTATCTGGTAGAACGCGCCAAAGCCGTCATTACCGACAGCGGTGGGATTACTGAAGAGACCACGGTGATGGGCGTGCCGTGCATCACGTTGCGCGACAATACGGAACGCCCCGAGACTTGTACTATGGGCACCAATGAACTGATTGGAACAGATCCTGACCGTATCAAGCCTGCATTGGATAGACTTTTTGCAGGACAATGGAAGAAAGGCTGCATCCCGCCCCTGTGGGATGGACATGCGGCGGAGCGCATTGTAGATGTTCTATTGTCGTTATAACAAATGGATTTTACATTAACTAAGTATAGAGAACTCTTGTCCGCTTTGCGGAATTATGGAGACGTGACTCTTCGTCACGATGTGGACCTGAAACCGCAAAATAGTTTGAGGACGGCCCGAATAGAGAAGGAATTGGGCTGGAAAGCGACGTATTACTTTCGTGCCGTTCCTGAAAGCTGGGACGATAACATCATTCTTGAAATCGCCTCTTTGGGTCATGAAATTGGCTATCATTACGAATCGCTGACAACATGTGACGGCAATTTAGAAGCCGCCTATCAAGATTTTTGCCAAAATCTCGAGAAACTACGGGCTTTGGTGCCGGTGTCAAGTATCTGCATGCACGGCAGCCCGAAATCGAAATGGGATAGCCGGGATCTATGGAAACATTATGACTATCATGCGTTGGGTATTTCTTTTGAACCTTATCTTGATACAGATTTCTCGAAGTGCTTTTACCTAACAGATACAGGGCGCCTGTGGGATGGCTTCAAGGTCAGTATCAGAGATAAGATCCCGGTTTACCAAGAAGAATGGGTTCAGAAAGGATGGGTTTACCATTCGACTAATGACATCATAAAAGCAATTGGTGAGGGAAGTTTGCCTAAGTGCCTAATGATCACAACGCATCCGCAACGATGGACCGATAATACTGTTGCTTGGCTCAAAGAATTAGCGTCCCAAACAATAAAAAATGCAGTGAAGTGGGTGATTGTCGCAAAAAAGAATCGTTGAAATTGCTAGAATATTGTAATTTTGCAAATTATTAATACCAGATACCATGAAGTTTAATAGACTATTGATAGTGTTGGCCGCTACTGCCTTGATGGCCAGTTCCTGCATCTCTTCAAAAGAAGTGAGCTATCTCCAGAACCTTAAACATAACCAGACCATCCCCTTGAATGGAAACTTCGAAGCAGTCATTAGTCCATACGACCAATTGCGTATCACTGTGGTGGGTGTTGGCGATGAAAAAGAGTTGGCTGAGCCATTCAATCCTTTTGGGAATGTCCAGAACTCGGGAGCCCAGAACTCGATCGGCTATCTGGTCGATGTTCATGGTGACATCCAGTTCCCCACTTTAGGGAAACTACATGTGCAGGACATGACTCGTATCCAGCTTCAGGAAGCCATCAAAAACAAACTCATTGCCGGTGGTTACATGAATAATCCCATGGTTGATGTGAGATTCCTGAACTTCAGGGTCTTTGTGCTTGGCACCTCGGATGGTGGAAAGGTGTTGAATATCGACAACGAACGCTGCACCTTCCTGGAAGCATTGGCCATGGCAGGAGGACTGAACCAATACACGAAACGCGATAAGATTGCTGTCATGCGTGAAGAGAATGGCAAAATTGTCACCCGTTTTTTGGACCCTCGCTCCACCGACGTGATCTATGACCCTTATTTCTTGTTGCAACAAAATGACATTATCGTAACACAATCGTTCCGTAGGGCTTATACGCAACAGAACTTTGACAGAACCGTTACTATCGTTTCAGCGTTGGCATCGGTGCTTTCGTCGGCAGCTATGATCTATTTGGTGGTAACTGGACAAAAATAACATTTTGAGATTGTCAACAACCCTAAGATGAATACGAATACAAACAATAACGCGAAAGAAGACATGTCTTTCCTCGAAGAGGAATCCGCTGGAGGAATGCAGTTCAAGGACATTTTGTTCCTTTTTTTACGCAACATCCACTGGTTTATTCTGTGTGCTTTGATAGGAGGAGGCTTGGCTTATTATAAAGTGAAAGGTCAGGAGAAGATATACTCTAGTAGCACCTCCATCTTGCTTAAATCAGGTAATAGTGGAGGGTCCGAGTCGTTCCGTTCTTCTGCTCTCATGTATCAAATGACTGGGGGCGGTGGCGTGGCCATCAGTTCCATCAACAATGAAATCATCATCATCAAGTCGCAGACCTTGATGGAGAATGTGGTAAGAAAACTGCATCTCAACACGAAATACTCTTATACTACTCGGTTGGCCAAGCGTAACAAGACTTTGTATAAGGATTCTCCAATTGAGGTCGCTTTCCCTGAGGCTAACGAACAGCTGTCGGCTTCGATGCTGGTGACGCCGAAGGATGGAAAAACAGCCGTGCTATCTAATTTCAACGGACAAGAAAACGTTCCGGCCATGACGGTAAAAGTAGGAGATACAGTGAACTCTCCTGTGGGAAAGATCGTTGTGAATTATACATGGTTTTACAATGATTATTTTAATGGTATCTCGATTTTGGTGCAACAGGTTCCCGTGACAGTAGTGGCCGCTCAATATCGTCAGGCAGTCAGCGTGACTCGTGATGACGAGAAAAACTCCATCCTGCGTTTGACTTTGGCCGACACCTCTCCAACACGTGCGGCAGATGTGCTGAATACCCTCGTGGAAGTCTATAATGAGGATTCAAAAGAAGACCAAAAAAGGATTTTGGCCTACTCAACAAAATACATCGACGAACGTATTGCCTATCTTGATGGTGACATTGACTCGATTTCTCAACAAGTGGTCAGTTTCCAACAAAGGCATAATATCATTGACTTGGGTTCCTACGGTCAGTCGTTCGTCGCTTCTAGCGCCGAGTATTCCCAAGAGCTGAAAGAACTGGAAGTGCAACGCGGTTTGGCCCAGTATCTACTCGACTATGTGAATAACAACCAGGATCATGATCTCATTCCGAGTAATATGGGCTTGAAAGGTAAGACGGCTGCACTTATCGACAAGTATGATGAATTGGCGCTTCAGTTGAACAAATACAAGCAGGCGGGTACCATGAACAACCCTCAGGCGCAAGCCAAGATGTCGGAACTCATCACCTTGGAAGTCAGTGTCAAGGAATCGCTCATGTCGTACGTCTCAGAGCTTGATTCCCGCATTCGTTCCGCTTCGCAAGGCCGCCAGTCAGCCAACGCCCAAGTGCAGGCTGTTCCAGTGGAACAACTCCGCGTAAGAGCCATTGAAAGCAAAAAGCAGATCAAGGAAGGCCTGCTGTTGACCATGCTTACCAAACGAGAGGAACTGCTGCTGAATGAGCCTAAGATCGAGGCTTCAAGTAAGGTGATTGACCAAGCTTGGGCTAACTATACCCCCATAGCACCCAAGCCTCGCAAAGAGGTGATGCGCGGCATTTTGATTGGATTGTTGATTCCTGTGGTGATTATCGTCTTGCGTCGTCTGCTCGATACTAGGGTGCATTTCCGTGCCGATGTGGAGAAGCTGACCAAGACACCGTTCTTAGGTGAAATTCCTTTCAAAGAAAAGGCAAAAGACCATGCCATCGTGGTGAGGGAAAACGGCCGAGACTCGGTTTCAGAGGCTTTCCGATTGGTGCGTTCCAACTTGGAATACATGAAGAATGCCGACCAAAAAGGTGGTCAGGTAGTGATGTTTACCTCGTTCATTGTGGCATCGGGTAAGACCTTCGTTTCCACAAACTTGGCTTCCAGCTTCGCCCATGCCAACAAGAAAGTGGTGCTCGTTGACCTTGACATTCGTAAAGCCACCTTCAACAAAGTGTTCGGCATGCGGCCTAAGCAAGGCGTTTCAAGCTACCTCTCTGGTACTGCTGAAAATGTGGAGGATCTGGTAGTGCCTGATCTGGTCACCCAGAACATGGACGTCATCTTCTCGGGACCGGTGCCGCCCAATCCAGCCGAATTGCTGATGAGCGAACGCCTCGACCAGTTGGTCGCCTACCTGCGTCAGCATTACGACTATGTCTTCTTGGATAACGTGCCGCTGGGCATCGTGGCCGACCCGGAAATCGTCAAACGTGTGGTTGATGCTACCGTGTTTGTGGTGCGTGCAAACAAGACCGATAAACGCCTTGTGTCTGAACTTGAAAAGATATACAAGTCGGAGCGGTATCCAAACCTGGCTGTGGTGCTTAACTCAGTGAAATACAAGAAACACTCGAGTTACGGTTATGGCGGTTATGGCTATGGCTACGGCTACGGTTATGGCTATGGTTACGGCTACGGTTACGGAGGCTATGGTTACGGCTATGGCTATGGCGATGATGAAGATGGCAAGAAGAAGCACCGTCACCATCGTCACCATGATCAAACTACTCAGGAGGACTAAATGGTTTTTGATTTATTCAAGTCAAGCCTTCCGGATGGTTTTCTCGCGGGGGCTTGCGATATGCACTCACATTTACTGCCGGGAGTGGACGACGGGTTCAAGTCGTTCGAGGATTCAATGGAAGGGTTGGCAAAGCTGAAAGCCAAAGGCTTCGTGAAGGCAAAGATGACACCGCATTTCATGAAGGATTACCCTGAGAACATCCGAGAGACCATAGAGCATAAATACCAAGACTTCCTTCAAAAAGCTGGAAACGACCTGCCGATGGAGCTTACCTTAGGTGGCGAATACATGTTGGATTCTCACTTTCTGAATCGCTTCGAGGAGGGCTTCCTGACACTTGACAAGATGCAGTCGTTGGTGCTTTGTGAGACATCCTACATGATGATGGATCCCATGGCGAAGGACATGCTGTATCAGGTGATGCTGAAAGGCTACCAGCCCGTGATCGCCCACCCTGAACGTTATATGTACGCCTCCAAGCCGATGTATAAGCGGTGGAAAGACAGGGAATACCTGTTCCAGCTGAACTTGTTCTCGCTGTCGGGTGTCTATGGCAAACCGGCGGAAGAAAAAGCGAGAATGATGCTGAAGGAGGGGCTTTACGACTATGTGGGCACAGATCTGCATAGGGTGGCCAACCTCGAATCCAAGATTTCGTCCATAAAGCTTTCCAAGAAGGAATTGGATCGATTGTCGGTTCTGTTGGAAAACAACAAGAAACTATAAAAAAAGCAGCGCCTAAGCGCTGCTTTTTTGTTAGAATACATACCCCAAACTGAAATACGACCCCCAGTCTCTCGTGATGTCGGAATAGTGTATGTCGAAAGAGATGGGCCCAATGGGACTGTCGTATGAATACTTAAAGGCCGCGCCCCAATGCCCAAAACCTTTGTCGTCAAAGGACAGGAGAGACCCCAAGTTATCGGCACTTCGAATGTAATTGCCAGTCAACGTCAGATAGTGACTTTGGTAAAACCTATATCGGATGTCGAGACGGGCGATGGCGGCGTAGGGATCCGCATTGGTAGTATTGTTGATCCCAACGAAAGGAAGCTGATAGTCGAAATACCTACCATAGACATCGCCACCGATAATGTTGCGGTACAAATCAGGGAGCTCGTCGCAAATCACGAAACGGGAATAGAATTGTGGGATGAAGGTTAATCTTCCCATGCTGAGGTGCTCGGCGATATTGAAACTGATATCGGTGACAGGAAGGGTGCCTTTTCCCATCCTCTCGTGGAACTCAAGGTTGGCTTTAGCTCCTTCGGTTGCGAAATAGGCGTCGTCCATGTTGTCGAATGAAAGCTTGGCAAAAGGTCCGTGTAAGCCTTCAAACTCCCATCCCATGTTAGTTCGGATGTTGCGCAAATAGAACTCGGAGATGTATAACCGTAGCCGATGTTGCTTGAACACCCGTGCCGAGGTCTGCTCCATGAGATAATAGTTGTACTTGGCCCTGCTGAACTCGTATGACAGGTTGAAATTGGCCAAAGCCAGGCCTGACCAAGACAAGGTGGTGTTGATTTTGGTGTTGAAGCCCAACCTGCCGGTTAGGTTGAATTTCAGCCCGGAGAACTTGTTCTGGCCGATACCAAGGTTTACGATCACACTGGCGCTTTCTTCTGAGTTGTAGTTGAGGCCGAGTGAGAGATTGTAAGGCTCTGAAAGGCGAAACCCAAACAACAGATCGAAGTCCTTGCTGGTGGGCGGATCGCTAGGTGTGGCTGTGGGTCTCAGCCGGTATTCGATGCTGCTGAAGTTACCCGTGCCCTTGAAGGTGTTGACAGCCCGTTGCAGGTCGCTGCTGGGAATGTCAGTGCCGAGTTTCAAGCGGCTTTTGCGAAGCAGCCATTTGAATTCCTTGAAACTGACGTTGTTCATGGTGATGTTCTCCAGTCTTATGGTGTCATCCATGACAAATTGAGCCTTGGGCGACTGCAGGATCTTGGTTGCAGGCTCAAAGCTGTTGACGTAACGCTTGATGGTTTCCAGCTCATCTCGGAATTGCGAAGCGAAGGTATATCCCCGTTGAACAAGTGTGTCGATGGCTTCGGAAGTGAAGCTGAGCATGCCGAAATCGTTGACCTTCGGGTGGATGTATAGGTCGCAGAGCGCTCGGTTTTCCTTATCGTGTCCTTTGGTCACGATACTCATTATTTGGGAAGCCAATTGCGGCAACGACTTGATGCCGTTGACGTTGCGGTTCATTCCCTGGGCGACTTCGATGCCGATGATGATGTCGGCGCCCATCTCACGGCAAATGTCAGTGGGAAAGTTGTTTACCAAGCCGCCGTCAACGAGCGTCTTCCCGTTGATGGTCATGGGGGAGAAGACACCGGGGATGGCCATGCTGGCCCGGATAGCTTCGGGGAACTTGCCGCTGCGCAAGATGACTGCATCACCGGTGTTGATATCAGTGGCGACACAGGCAAAGGGTATGGGCAATTCGTTGAAGTCGGTAGAATCCTGATAGCCGATGCAGATGTTGTTGAACAGGTTGAGCAGGTCGGTGCCTCCGATGAAAGCGTCGGGGAGGGATGAGATGAAAGAGGTTGCAGGGCTCGATGGATCTTCTTTATCCATCTTGCGGAGTTTTGATAGGAGTTCGCCGTCGTTGAAAGGGATGCTGACGAGATAGGTGCTTCGCCGATGCTTGTCGGCAGAAGAGATGTCGCGCCGTTCGACGCTGTTGCTCATGTATTGCGACCAGTCGAGTTGGGAAATCATGTATTTGATCTCGTCAGGGGTGTAGCCCAAGGCATAGAGGCCGCCGATGATGGAGCCCATGCTGGTGCCCACGACGTAATCGACGGGAATTCCCATCTCTTCGATAAATTTCAGCGCACCGATATGGGCGGCGCCTTTGGCGCCGCCACCACTCAACACGATACCTACCTTGGGCCTCGGCGCCTTGATGGTGTCGTTTAAAGCAGGTGTTTCACCGGCTATTAAGCCGTGCGCGAAAATAATCGCCAAAACCAAACCAGCGATTCTTTTCATCTTAACTATAAACTATAAACTTTCAACTTTAAACTTACTCCAGTCCTCTCGCCTTAAGATACGGCTCCTTCTCCGGATCCTGTCCGCGGAACTTGCGATATTGGACCATGCCCTCGTCGTTGCCGCCGTCTTGCAGGCAGTATTTGCGGAAAGCAGCAGCCAGCTCGGGATTGAAGAGGTTGCCGGAAGTCTTGAAATAGTTGAAGGCGTCCTTGTCGAGCACCTCGGCCCAAGTGTAGCCATAATAGCCGGCGCTGTAACCGCCGTTGAAGATGTGCGAGAAATTGGTGGCACGGTAGCGAGGCAGGATCTCGGGCATCAACTTGATGGCATCCATCTGCTGTTTCTCGAAGGCATCGACATCAAGGTTGTCCACTTCGGTAAGTTCGTGGAACTTCATGTCGAGGATGGAAGCAGCGATGAGCTCGGTGGTGTTGAAGCCTTGGTTGAACAAAGCGCTGTTTTCGATCTTCTGGATGAGGCTGTCGGGCATGACTTCGCCGGTCTGGTAATGTTTCGCATACATGCGGATGACTTCTGGCTCGGCGGCCCAGTTCTCCATGATCTGCGAAGGCAACTCCACGAAGTCGTGAGGCACATTGCCGCAGGTGCGGCTGTAGAGACCGTCGGAGAAGAAGGCGTGCAGCGAGTGTCCGAACTCGTGCCACATAGTCTCGGTCTCGTCCCAGTTGAGCAAGGCGGGAACGCTGTCGGTGGCAGGGGTGAAGTTCATCACCAGGGAGACCAACGGATATACCTTGTTGCCGTTGATGTCGTGGCCGGCTTCGCGGAAGCTGGTGCACCAGGCGCCGCCGCTCTTCGAAGCACGTGGGTAGTAGTCGAGATAGAGAATGCCGAGGAAGTCGCCGTTGGCTTCTTTCACCTCGTAAGTCTCCACGCCGGGATAATAGACAGGGATGGTGTTGTTTTGGGTGAAGGTCACGCCGTAGAGCTTGTTAGCTGCGTCGAACATGCCGTTGCGGACGTTATCGACAGTCAGGTAAGGCTTGATCTGGTTCTCATCGAAGTCGTACTTGGCCTTGCGGAGCTTCTCGGCGTAATACCACCAATCCCATCCTTCGAGTTTGAAATCGGCGCCTTCGGCCTTGGCGATGGCCTGCATCTCGGCGAGCTCTTTCTTGGCAAGCTCTTGGGCAGGGACGAAGATTTCTTCCAAGAACTGGTCAACGGTGGCGGCATCATGGGCCATGTTGACGGACAACACGAAGTTGGCGTGGTTGTCGTAACCCAACAACTGGGCCTTTTGTTGTCTCAGCTTGAGCATCTCCTTGATGAGGTTCTTGTTGTCGTACTCGTTGCCGTTGTCGCCGCGGTTGTAGTAGGCTTTGTACATCTTTTCACGCAGGTCGCGGTTGTCGGCATATTGCAGGAAGGGGATCAAGCTGGGCTTGCTGAGGGTGAACACCCATTTGCCTTCCATACCATCGGCTTTGGCTTGTTCGGCGGCGGCGTCAATGCTGCTTTGCGGCAGACCGGCGAGGTCGTCCTTGTTATCGATGACGAGCTTAAAACCGCTGTTTTCCTTCAACAGATTATTTCCAAACTGCAGGCTCAAAGTCGAGAGCTGTTCGTTGATCTTGCTTAATTCGGCTTGCTTGTCGGCATCGAGAGCGGCGCCGTGACGGACGAAGTCCTGATGGTATTTCTCCACCACACGGATTTGCTGGTCGTCCAATCCCATCTCGTTGCGATGTTGATACACGTAGTCGATCTTCTCGAAGAGTTTCGGGTTCATCGCGATGGCATCGCTGTGCTTTGAGAGCATGGGCATGACTTGTTCGGCCAAGGCCAGTAATTCATCATCGGAGTTGCATTCAAGGATGTTGAAGAACACGTTGCTGACGCGATCCAACGTCTCACCCGACTTGTCGTAGGGGAGGATGGTGTTTTGGAAAGTGGGCGTCTCAGTGTTGTTGATGATGGCGTCGATTTCCTCGAGCTGTTCCTTCATGCCGGCCTCAAAAGCAGGCATATAATGCTCGGTCTTGATCTTGTCGAAAGGTACCACCTTGAAAGGTGTCTGGTATTCGGTAAGGAAAGGATTCTCATTGGTTTCTGTCTTCTTCTCGCTGCTGTTGCAGGAAGCCAGTACGATGACGCTTAAAGCTATCATAGGAATGAATTTTTTAAACATGTAATTTGTTTTAAGATTTGTTGCCGCAAAGATACGAAATTATTATCTTTGCAGAAACTTCTTACTTCTTACTTCTGTCTTCTGACTTCTAAATTCTATAACACCATGCAATTATATCAGATTTGGCTTATTGCCGCCCTCGCATTGATTATCTTTGAGATCTTTTCGGCTACCTTTGGCGCCATTTGTTTTGCCATTGGCGCTGGATTCTCCGCACTTGCCGCCGGTTTGGGTCTCAACCTGACTTGGCAAATCGTCATTTTTGCCGTCGTTTCATTGCTTACCTTCATCTTCCTGCGTCCTTTCATGATGAAGTTCCTCGACAGGAAGTCGAAAGATGTAAAGACCAATGCCGATGCTTTGGTGGGACGAAAGGCTTTGGTCTCGGAGCGTATCGACGCGTCCCAGCATACGGGTCGTGTAGCCGTTGACGGTGATGACTGGAAAGCGGTTTCCATGGATGGCTCCATTATAGAAAAAGGTACCGAAGTCGAAATCGTCAAGCTCGACAGCATCATCCTCACCGTGAAGGAGCTGAAAACTGAAAACTGAACAACTAACAACTATACCATGAGCCCTTTGAACATCGTACTAACTGTCTTAGTAATCCTCGTCGTGATATATATCCTTCGGGGTATCAAGATTGTCTCCCAGTCGGAGACCCTGATTGTTGAACGCCTTGGCAAGTACAACCGTACTTTGAACGCTGGCATCAACGTGATCCTTCCCATCATTGAGAAGGCCAAGGAAACCATTGCCCGCCGCCAGGACGGTCGCTTGATCGCCACCTCACGTATCGACATGCGTGAACAGGTCTATGACTTCGACAAGCAGAGCGTTATCACCAAGGATAACGTTATGACCGAGATCAACGCCTTGCTTTATTTCCAGATTGTCGATCCCATGAAGGCGGTTTATGAGATCCAGAACCTCCCCGTGGCCATTGAGAAGCTGACCCAGACCACGCTCCGTAACGTAGTGGGTGAGATGGAACTCGACGAGACCCTGACTTCGCGCGACACCATCAACTCGAAACTCCGCAACGTGCTTGACGATGCCACCAACAAATGGGGTGTCAAGGTGAACCGTGTGGAGCTGCAGGACATCACGCCGCCCGAGAGTATCCGCCGTACCATGGAGCTCCAGATGCAGGCCGAACGTAACCGTCGTGCCGAGATCTTGAAGGCTGAGGGTGAGAAGCAAGCCCAGATCCTGAACTCCGAAGGTGAAAAACAGGCCGAGATCAACGCCGCCGAAGCCGACAAGCAGGCCAACATCCTGAAGGCTGAGGGTGAAGCCCGCGCCAAGATCCTCCAAGCAGAAGCCGAAGCCACCGCCATCCGCAACATCACCGAAGCGGTTTCCAGCGGTGGTGCCGATCCGGTTAACTACCTGCTTGCCGTGAAATACGTCGAAGCCCTGAAGGAGATCGCCTCTGGTCAACAGAATAAGACCGTCTATCTGCCTTACGAAGCCACCAACATGCTGGGTTCCATCGGCGGAATCAAGGATCTGTTTCAGTCAAAATGACAAAATGTCATAAAATCTCTGCAATTATTTCCTAAAATAAGACAAATTGTCATAAAATCATCATAAAAGCGGCCCTAAAAGCCGCTTTTTTGTTTTGGCCCACTATTTGACTTGAGCGGATGTGTCGTTGTTCAACCAACTGACAACTGATAACTGATAATTAACAACTTAAAAAATAGGAGATTAAAACTATGTATCTAACAAGAAGAACTCAGGATTTCATTCCTACCTTATTCAACGAGCTGATGAACATGGACACTGTTTCATATTCAGAACCCAAGATGAACATCATCGAAAACAAAGAGAACTACCTCATCCAGTATTCAGTGCCTGGCCTGAAGAAGGAAGACCTGAAGATCTCCATCGATACTGAAGGCAACTTGGTGGTGGAGATGAACAAGGAAAACAACCACAAGGACGACAAGAAGGAGAACGGCGTGCGCTACCTGCGTCGCGAGTTCACTTCCGAACAGTTCCGTAATACCTTGGTGCTGCCTGAGGACATCCATCGTGAACAGATCTCGGCCAAGGTCGAGAACGGCATCCTCGAAGTCACCTTGCCAAGGGTGACCGTCGAAGAAAAGAAAGCCCTTGTCCAGAATATTGAAGTCCAATAGCTTTTGAAAAAGCATTACGCGCTTTGCGTCATTGCGAGCGCTAGCGAAGCAATCCAGCCTGACTAGAAATGGTCTGGTTGGATTGTTTTGTTTAAAATTCTTACTATCTTTGCGGCGATTATTGAGCACCCATGAAAAGAACATTGCTAATCGCCGCCTGTCTGCTTGTTTTTGTACAGGCTTTTTCCCAGGAAAAGATCGTTAAGCTTAACACGCTGAATCTCGACACACGTGCCGATTTCACGTATGAGAACTACCTCGGCAGGGACTCCGTTGCCCATGGCTTTGCAGGCAAATACCTGCGTTTCCGCATCGACGGCAACATCACCGACAAGTTCTCCTTTCACCTCCGTCAAAGAATCAACACTCCCAACATCGGCTTTGCCAATACCTTCTTCCAAGGCACCGATTGGGCCTACCTCAACTGGAATGTCACCGACCGGTTCTTCATCTCAGCTGGTAAACAGGTGGTAGCCATCGGCGGTTGGGAATACGATGCCGATCCCATCGACATCTACTATGGCACCGACTTCTGGAACCACGTGTGCTGCTATGAGATGGGCTTCTCCCTGAATTATCTCGACAAGTCGAAGAAAAACCACTTCCTGGTGCAGATGACCAACTCCCCGTTTATCTCATCCGCCATGGAAGGCATCTATTCCTACAACCTGATGTGGTACGGTAATTTCGATGTGTTCAAAACCGCTTATTCCGTCAACATGATTGAATACAAGCCTGGCTCGTTCATCAACTATATCTCGCTGGGCAACAAGATCCAAACGGGAATTCTGGAGATGTATATCGACCTCCAGAACCGGGCCTCCTTCGAACAGGAGCGTTTCTTTGGTCAGGACTTCACAGCCTTGATCGGCGCTGGCGTCGATATCGGTGAGAAGTGGATCGTCTATGCCAAGGCGGGTTATGACTTCAACAATGCCCAAGCCCATACTACACCCGATCCGTTTGACCAGTATGTCATGCCAGGCCGCAAGGTAGATTTCGAGAGCGTTGGTTTTGAATACTATCCCATGGGCAGCCGCAATCTGCGAGTCCATTTCTGCGGTTCCCATACCAATGTTGACGGTGAAAACAACTTCCAGGCCAACCTAGGCTTGACTTGGAAGGTTGACCTATTGCATAGTGTATTAAAGAAATAAAACTGATATTATGCGCCACAATCCGTTCAAAACACGTAGGACCAAGACGCTGGCCTACGGCAAAAGGGTGGAAGCACTGTTCCAGAAGCTGGAGCAAAAGTTGAAGAAGCCTCTTCGTTTCACTACGAAGCGTAGTTTCGAGGCTTTCCTGTTTCTTATCCTTTTCTTTGGCTTCTTCGGCTTCATGGCTTGGAAGATGACCCTTCCGAAGATGCTCAACACCTTCATGCAGACGTCCTATCACCTGTTGCTGGAGACGGTATTCTACATTATGGCCATCTGTGTGCTGATGGGTGCCATCAGCAAGCTGCTCATTGAGTTCGGTGTGGTCCGCCTGCTGGAAAACATCCTGCGACCGCTGATGAAGCCATTGTACAACCTTCCGGGCGTGGCAGCCTTGGGCGCCCTCATGACCTTCATGAGCGACAACCCGGCCATCATTACCTTGGCACATGACCGCAACTTTAACCGTTACTTCAAGAAGTACCAGCTGGTCTCTTTGACCAATTTCGGAACGGCCTTCGGCATGGGCTTGGTGGTCATCGCCTTTATGACGGGTCTTGGCTACGGAAAGGGTGCACTGGTTGGTCTGGCAGGCGCTGTCGTCGGCAGTATCATTTCAACACGCTTGATGCAACGCATGACGTTGAAGTCTTATCCTGAACTGGATGTCCCTGTTGATGAGACCGACGGTGGCGACGAACAGCAGATTTCCTTTAAGAGCGAAGGCGGCGTTTTCCTGCGTTTCTTGAACTCGTTGCTCGACGGTGGCAAGGATGGTGTGGGCATTGGCTTGGCCATCATCCCAGGCGTGCTCTGCATCTCCACCTTGGTCATGATGTTGACCTTTGGCCCTTCCGGTGAAAACGGCGAGTATATGGGTGTTGCCTACGAAGGCGTGCCTGTCATCACGTGGCTGGCCAATAAGATCAATGTGGTCTTCGAGTGGCTGTTCGGCTTCAAGAGTGGTGCATTGATCTCCTTCCCGATGACTGCCTTGGGTGCTGTGGGTGCCGCTATCGGTCTGGTGCCTCGCTTCATTTCTGAAGGCATTATCGACAACAATGCCATTGCTGTCTTTACCGCTATTGGCATGTGCTGGAGCGGATTTCTCTCCACCCATGCCGCCATGCTCGACTCGCTCGGCTACCGTAAGCTCATCGGCAAGGCCATCACGGCACACGCCATCGGAGGCCTGCTAGCTGGTATCGCAGCGCATTGGCTCTACGTCTTGTTGGCTTGGATCTTCTAAAAGAAAAGGCCAGTCTTAAGACTGGCCTTTTCTCTTCTTACTTCTGTCTTCTTTATTCTTTAAAAATATTCTTGTACTTGAGCTTGGTTACCTCTCCGTATTTGGCGAGGTCCTTGGCTTTGACGCTCTTCGGACCCGACATCATGATGATGACGGGACGGTCCTTGATCATGCGGTTGTAGAAGCTTATCACATCCTTGAACTCGGCCTTGCGGATGATCTCCGTGACTTCCGCCCTCGGGTCGTGGTCATAGCCTTTCCACATCCAGTACCTCACGGAGCTGGGCTTGTTGCGGAAGGTGATGTAGTTGCTGGCTCTCGACTTGAGAAGGGCCTCCTTCGAAGCGTTGAACTTCTCGACACGCTCGGGCATATCCTTGATCAGGCTGCTAAAGGCATCGATGCCGTCGAAGGTCTTGTCGCCCTGGGTGCCCAAGAAGCCGTATAGGTAGCCGGGCTTGCGCTCCAGGTCGTCGTAGCTGTAACTGGCGTAGGCGGTGTAGCCCAGCGAGCGGAACTCGCGGATTTCCTGGAACACGATAGAGTACATGTCGGTGCCGAAATACTTGCTGAACAGGCCAGCCATTGCTTCGTCTTCAAGGCTCAACTTCTCGCCAGGCACGTAGAACCAGATGTTGCTCTGGCGGAACTTCTTGTTCGGGGCAAAGAACACTTGGGGCTTGGTGTATTGCTTCTCCACCTGCACTGTTTCCTCGCCCTTGAGGGGCTTCAATGGAAGGATGAAGTGGTTTTTGATCGATTGGGCTAACACATCGGGATATTGGTTGCCGGAATAGGTAACGTAGCCGTCGTATTGCAAGGCCTTGGCGATCTTGGCAAGGAACTCGTTGCCGCTGCGTTTCGACCATTCCTTGATGCTGCTGTGATCCAGGTAGGATGACTTGTCGCCATACCAGGCGTAGGCGCGGACGGCACGGGCCCAGGTGGAGGCGTCTTCTTTCTGGGTCTGGATGGACATCTTCGCCCCTTCGGCCATGGTCTTGATCTGGCTCTCGTCGTTCGATGGGTTGTAGAGTTTCTCATGGCAGAGGTCCAACAGCTTCTCGAGGTCTGCCTCGAAGCCAGTGATCGTCACATGGAAATAGTTTTCGTCAGGGTAGGTGTAGATGCTTGCGCCCATTTTCTGGAGCTCAAGGGCGAACTCCTGGAAAGGCTTGGTCTCGGTGCCTTGCAGGGAGAGATATTCGCTGGCAATCTCCAGGTCGGGGTCGTCGAGGGTGCCGTAGTTGAAGTAGAAGTTCAGCACGAAGACGTCGTTGGCGGGGTTGATGGCCGAATAGAGCTTGAAGCCGTCGCTGATGTTGGTGATCTTCACGTCTTCGCCGAACTTGATGACTTGTGGGGTGACCTCGGGCACTTCCTCGGCTTCGATCATCTTGGCGAAGTCGGATTTCATATTGGTGTTCTTGGCCTCCAACGACTTCCAGTTAGGCTTCTCCACCTTGTCCTTGTCGGGGAAGCCCATCTTGGAACGGATGTCCAGATAGTCGTTGCCGAAGTATTTGTTGGCGATGGCGACCACTTCCTCTTTGGTAATCTTCTTGATGCGTTCGGTCTCGGCGAGGAACTCCTCATAACTCTGGCCGGTTTGCTCCATCTCAAGAAAGAGGTTGGCGAGTTTGTTGAGGTCTTCGGTGGCGCGGAGCCGGCCCATCAGCTGGTCCATGCGGACGGCTTCGAACAGGTCGTCGTTGAAATCGCCGCGTTTGAGTTGGTCGAGGCATTCAAACACCAGGGCTTCGGCCTCTTCGTGCGACTGTCCCAGCAACTTGGGGATGATCAGCATCAGGTTGGCGCCTTGGTCCTCAAGCGAGAGGGGCATGAGCATGGCGGCCATCAGCTTGCCGTCGAGGGTCAGCTTGTCAACCAAGCCGGTCTCGCCGTTGAAGAAGATGCTGCAAGCCATCGACAGCGGCACCAGGTCGGGGTCGGAGTTCTTGATGCCGGGGAAGACAAGGGCACCCATCTTGATGGGGGTCATGCGGACCTCTTTGACGGTGGGACCGTTGAACTTGGGCAGCGTATAAGTGGGCTGCTTCGGGAGCTCGCCCTTGCGCCAGGTGCCGAACTTCTCCGCAATCATCGGCTCCGTCTCCTCGATGTTGAAGTCGCCGACGAGGATCAAGGTCATGTTGTTGGCCACATAGTAGGTGTTGTAGAACTCGCGCATCTTGGCGGGTTGCGGGTTCTTCAGGTGCTCGGTGTAACCGATGACGGGACGGCCGTAGGGATGCTCGCCGAAGGTCTCCTTGAACATGTATTCCTGGAAGGCGTTGATGGGGCTGTCGCCGTACATGTTCTTCTCTTCATAGACCGCTTCCAACTCGCTCTGGAACAGGCGGAACACGGGGTTGCGGAAGCGTTCCACATACACGTCCATCCACTTGGAGAGCTGGTTCGAGGGGAAGGTGTTGTAGTACATGGTCTGGTCGTAGCTGGTCCCTGCGTTGAGACCCTTGCCGCCCATCTGGGTAAGGATCACATCGACTTCATTCGGGATGGCGTAGTTGGTGCTGGCGATGCTCAGCTCGTTGATCTTCATCTGGATGGCCTGGCGGGCGGCTGGATCAGTGGTCTCGTGCAGCTGGTCATACATCATGCTGATGCTGTCGAGATACACCTTCTCTTTTTCCCAGTCGATGGTGCCGATGCGGTCGGTGCCCTTGAACATGATATGCTCGAAGTAATGGGCCATGCCGGTGGCATCCAAGGGATCGTTCTTGCTGCCAGCATGGACATACACGGCGCCGTAGATCTCAGGTTGGTCATGGTTCTCGCACAACACGACCTTCAGGCCGTTGTCGAGGTGGTAAGTCTTGGTCTTAAGCCCTGTCTGGGCGGAAACGATGCCGCAGAACAGCAGGGCAATGAGGAAGAGAATTTTTTTCATAGTTGTTCAGTTGTTCAGTTAGCGAGTTTAAGAAATTCTTCAGGGGTGATTCCCAACAATTTCATCTTCTTGATCACTTGCGGCAACTCATTGTTGATGAACTCATTCTTCATTTCGTTGAGCACCAATTCCTTGGCATTCTCGGCCACGAAATAGCCAATGCCGCGTTTGTTGTAGATGATGCCCGCTGCCGTCATGGTCTCGTAGGAACGCATGATGGTGTTGGGGTTGACGCCGAGCTCGATGCCGAGGTCACGTACCGAAAGCAACCGGTCGTCGGCCTTGAGATCACCGCTTAAGATCTGGCCATAGAGTTGGTCGCAGATCTGTAGATATATGGGTTTATGTGCGTTAAATTCCATGGTTTAATATTTTTGGGTTTTTAGTTTAAAGAAAATACCGATATAAAGGCCAATGGTAAGAACGGCGTGGAGGATATCGCTGAAGATCATCGATCCAGAGACAATGTTAGTGATGGTATCGAGGTCAGCCGATATGCCCATGGAGTTTTCGTTCATCCAAGGAAATATGCCTCTTGACAAAAGGAAGACCTGCATCAGCATGGAAAGGACGTAAGAGACACCGATTACACAGGCTAGTGTCTTGCCTGTCTTGTGGGTTTTGAACAGCAGATTGCCCAACATAAAGAGGCCGACGTTAAAGATCAAGCTGATGATCATTCCGATGCTGTAGGTACGATCAAACATGCTGAAAACTTTTGGAAAATCATCACCTAATTCGCTAACGACATCGGTATTGGTCATCGAGCTAATCTCAGCGATAAAGTCCTGCATGATGCCGTTCATTCCAAAATGCTTGATGTAGTGATTGAAACCACCCAAAGGTAGCAGGGTCAGCAGGGAATCAACTGCCCAGGAACCTAGGACAATAGCCACGGGAGTCAGTAGGCAGAAAAGCACGTAGCTCAAATATTTCTCCAAGTTGGAGACGGGTAACATGGCGTAGCACACACCCTCGCGGGACAGGTTGATGTCACCGAAAACCTTGGCAGGGATCAGGATGATACCCAGAAACATGGCAAGATAGATGCCTCCCCAGCGAGGCAGTGTGGGCATGGTAAAGCCAAAGATCAAGGTGAGGAGCCAGCCTATGATCGGAATGCCGCAGAGGATGGCCAAGGTGATGCCGAAGTTGCGGAAGTACTTCCTGCCATCCATGGCAAGGAGCTTGCCGAAACGGTTGAGATTGAATGTGTTATTCATATATATTAGTATTTTTGGTTTTTGATTTTACGATAGGTGAGATAATAGAACACGATGGCAAGGACGAACATGAAAGCGTCAAAGATCCATGGGAGAACACCAGGTCTGACGCTGATTTCCCATCGGACAAAAGCTTCCCAAAAGTGGCACACTCGCAGGATCATGGTGATGACAAACACGATGAGCATGGTCCAGGCGATGGTCTTTCCGGCTTTGCGTTTCTTGAAAACCATGTTGCCGAACACGAAGATCGAAGAGAACAGCAGTACTGTGCAGGCGATGGTGACCAACTGCATTCCTAAATGGCTCTTTGGCAGTACAACAAACTCGTAGAATCCGCCAAATGGCAACAAGGCGAGGAGTGTATCCACGGCCCAACTGCCCAGACCAACGATGATGGGGGTGAGGACGGAGCAGTATAGCACCATGCTGAAGAATTTCTCGGCGTTGGTGGCAGGCAATGTGGCAAAGTTGACGCCATCGCGTGAGAGGTTGGCCTTGCCATAGACCTTGGAAGGAACGAAGATCAGCACGGAGTAAACCAGACTGGCAATAACGGCGATTCTGCCGTCAGCACCCATGTTGACATCGAAGATCAGCGTTGCGATCCAGAACAAAACCGGGATGCAGCTCCACACGATCAGCGAGATGCCGAAGTTTCGGAAATAGTTTTTCCAATCTTTGGCAAGTACTTGACCGAAGCGTTTAATATCGAAAGTGTTTTTCATTTTTTTTCAATTTTTTATGGATTGCTTCGCTATGCTCGCAATGACGCAAAGCGTGATTATCCAAAGAGTTGCTTGATGGTTTCCTTATTCTTCATCACGGTGTTGAAGAGAATCTCCACACTGACCTTGCTGTCCACGCCCTCGGGGTTCCGGGTGACGTTGACGTAGCCGCCGGGGATCATCTCGCTGTAGAGTGCCGTGTCATCCTTCTCGGTGCCGTAGTCGAAATAGAGCTTGTCGGTGATGGCACGGAAGGTGGCCTTGAGCAGCACCTCGTCGTGATCGAGGATGATGATGGGGTCAATGAGGTTTTCCACATCCTTCACCTGGTGGGTGGAGATGATGATGGTGCGGTTCTCGTTGGCGTGCTTGGCGATCACCTGGCGGAAGAGGGTCTTGGAGGGGATGTCCAAGCCGTTGGTGGGTTCATCAAGCAGCAGGTAGTCGGTGTTGAGAGCCAGGGCAGTGGCGATCAGGCATTTCTTCTGCTGGCCGAAGGAGAGCTCGCCGAACTTGTGGGTGGGATCCACTTCCATCTCCTTGCAGAGCTCCATGAACTGGGCCTCGTCGCAGTTAGGGTAGAAGGGGGCAAGTTCTCTTATATTATTAATAGGAGTGCCTTCCGGAATGGCGAAATCTTCCGAGATGAAATAGATTTTTTGTAATGTCTCGGGCAGACGCTTGAAGGGGGAAACCTCATCGACGAGGCATTCGCCGGCGGTGGGTTTCTGAAGTCCGCTGATGAGCTTCAACAGGGTGGTCTTGCCCACGCCATTTTCGCCCAACAGACCGTAAATGTTGCCTTTTTCGAAGTTCAGGCTGATGTTTTTGAAGACCGGTTGATACTTGTAACCAAAGTCTAAGTTCTTGATCTCTATCATATTAACTTGTTTTTAGGTTGTGTTTTATTAGTGTATTAGTGAATTAGTACACTGCAAAAATACAACAAAAAACATTGGTGTCAAGAAAAAAGTGATTTTTTTTGAAAAAAAAATTATTGGAGCTTCTGATAATGACACATCAGAATACCCTCGGAATCCTTCCTGTGCAGATGCATGGCGCCGCCGAGACAGTTCTTATAGACTTTGCAGTCCTTGCAGATGCCGGTCTTCATCCAGTTGCGGTCGCGGAAGGGGAGGAAACGGTTTTCCCAAACGTCAAGGAAGTCGTCATGGTAGATGTTGCCTTGTGCGAAACGGCGGTCGATGTTCGGGCAGGCTGAGATGGAGCCGTCAACGAGGACGGAACCGATGGTGATGCCGGCACGGCAGAAGTAATACCAGTCGCGGACCTTGCGTTCATAAGGACCGACGTAAGCTTCGCAGCTGAACTTGGCATCGATCTTGCCTTCCTTGCGGGTGGCGACAATGAAGTCCATCAACTGTTTGAACTGTTCATTGCTGAGTTGCAGGTTGGGATCGTTGGCGGCACGCCCAATGGGCTCGATAGTGAAGAAACGCCAGGCCTTCACATGGTGTTCGACAAGCAACTGTTTTAATTCGTCTAATTCACCGATGTTCATTGGACTGACACAGGTCACGATGTCGTAGGCAAGGGGTTTCTTTTCATTGGCCACCAGATCGATCGCCTGAAGGGCATGGTCGAAGCTGCCTTGGCGCTTGCGGAAAGCGTCGTGTGTCTCTCGTAATCCATCCAAGCTGAAGGTGACACTGCAAAGCCCAGCCGCCATCAGCTCCTTGTGTCTTGCTTCATCGTACGCCCAGCCATTGCTGACGATGCCCCAAGGGAAACCGTGCCGGCGGAGCTGTCGTCCGCAATCGGCAAGATCCTTGCGCACCAATGGCTCGCCACCAGTGATGACGACCAATATGGAGTTCCGTTTGAACTTGGTCTCAAGGGGTTCAATGGCTTTCAGAAAGTCTTCAAAAGGCATGTCTTTGAACAAGGAGGATGCCGTACAATCTGAACCACAGTGCTGGCAATTCAAGTTGCAGCGCTGGGTGCATTCCCAAAAAAGATAGTTCAACTCATGGAGTTGGGTCTCTTTTTTCCGGAAATAGTTATGGAAGGCCTGAAGCATGGATTATTCAGCCTCGGCCTCCACAGGGAGCTCTTGGTTGACTTGCAAGGTGTCAACCATCTGGGTGGTCTCTTCTTCATCCTCAAAGTAGGGATCCTTGTACTGCTGTGGCGCGCCGTAGCAGGCCTGCATTACGAACATCACCGTGGTGAACGCTGATGCTTTCAGGATGCCTCTGAGCCATTTGTATGTTTTCATATAATGCGTTTTTATAGCGTTTACAAAGATACGTGACTTTTTGGAAAAAGTCAAATTATTTTTTGATGCTCAAAATCACACCCAGTGCCACGCCGAGGAATGCTGCAAACAGCACTTGAAGGGTGGGGGGCAACAAGAAAGTGATCGTATGCGCTGGGTACCAGAACAACGGGATGGTCTTGGCAAAGACGAAGCCGTACTGGATGTCCCAGTTGATCTTTTTCGACAGGGTTTCGCGGATTTTCAGCGGATGGCTGAAGAAGCCCTTCAGCGAACCGCCAGTCTCGGCGATATGGATGTCAGTAATCTTGTGGAAGGTCATGAACACCGGGGCGAACAGGGTGTTCATCAGCACACTGATGCACAGTGCCACCAATACCTTGCCCCAGCTGAGGCTGCCGGCGAACCACTCCGCGGCCTTTCCGTCAAGATGAAAACCGCCATCAAGCAGTTTCACCGTTCCAGTCTTGAAGATGGTCATGGCCGAAGCGATGACAACACCTAACACGCCCCAGACAAGCATCTTGGGCAACAGGCCAAAGCCTTTCTTAATGTAAACGCCCTCACGGATGCGCAAGGCGAGCATCTCACCAAAAGTGCCGAGGATGGCGAACTTGAAGAAACTCATCAGCAGGCCGTGCTTGGCGGTAGTGGTGTTGAACCAGTCCCAGGCGCCTGGGATGAAGGCGAAGCCGCAGATCACCGCGGCAACCATCAAAAGGGTAAGGAGGTCGCTTTTTTTCATAATGTTATTCTATGACGATTCGGGTGCCGTGGTTCCCGATTTTGACAATATACAGGCCGGATGGCAGGTCGGTTTGCATGGAGAGGATGTTGACGCCCTGATGGAATGTGATGTCGCGCTGATGGACTTGTCGCCCCATCACGTCGTACATCTCGAGAAGGGCGGGTCTCTCCGATTCGCTATAGGTGAGGATGAAAAACTCCGCTCCAGTAGCTGGGTTGGGATAGCAAGTGATCGGGTTCGTGACCAAGGGAATCTCATCGAGGCTGGTGAGGTCGGACGCATCCATCATCGTAAGGTAATGTTGGACCCTGTTCTGGAGGAAGTCCTGGATGACACTGTTGCCGTGCTCCCATAAGGCATCGGTGGGTGGATAACCGAAACGATGCCGTTGGTCGTTGATTCTGGGACGAAGGGTTTCAACGAGATTGTAAAAAATAGGGTAGGTGTTCTCATAAAGGAAGAGACTTTCGCACAAAGCTTCCGCCCGATGCCTGAAGGCATCTTTGAAGGTGACGTTTTGCAACAGCTTTCCGAATAAGAGCTTGGCTTCGGGATAGTTGATCCAGGTATGGGGAGGCGTGTAAACAGCCGCGTTTTCAAAGGGGTCTATGCCGCCCATAAGGGTGGCGTCGCCATCGAAGAAGATCCATCTCCAACGTCCATTGCCTTCCTGCCAGCAGCGCATGTTGTTGCCAGGCCAGTCCCAGTTTCCAATGAAGGTCTCCAATACATAATAGTCGATGAAGTTGTCGATGTCTATCAAGTCACAGGCCTGCTCGTAGGTGGCCTCATCGGAGAGGTCTGAGGTCTCAAACCAATGCATCATCCGTAGGAAAGAGGTGTCGCTGCCGCATTCAACAACATCCCACCATGCTCCAATGATATTGCATTGGTCGGGGTTGACTTCGAGGTGATCTTCCAGAAAACGCTCATCCATCTTCTCCTGCAGGAAATAGATCCCCCAGTATTCTCCATTGAGATACAATAGGACAGGACGGCATTGGGGGGCTTCCACATTCAGCTGTTGCGCCAGCGCCGTACAGAAAGGATCCTGCACGCCTGAATAGGGTTCGAAGATGGCAAAAGGCTTGAACAAGAGATGCTTGAAACTGGTGACGGTCGTATCTTGGAAAAAATCGTGTTGGAACCGCTTCTTGCCATATTCCTCACGGGCATAGATTTTCATTCCTTTGGCTGGGTGACGCCGCGACAGGTTCCCGTGGGCTCTCAGTCCGCAGGCCTGGTTGACACCGCTGTTGTCAGTGGGCTCATAAAACTCCACATTGGCCAGCCGCTCCCACTCTCTTCCTTTTTGATAATAGTTTCCGGTATGGACGGGGTCCTCGGGGTTGAAGTTTACTCCGGGGACAAAGATACCAGTCTCATAATCGAACAGTGCAAGGGTATCCGCACAGAGGGATACTACGGCGTAACCGTTGTCAACAAATCCTAGACTTTGAATCCAGTAGGTGTTGGTGGCGGTGGGACTGATACAGTTTTCGTTTTCGTCGAAGACGGCTGCCCGTATCACGATGGCGTGACGAACGGAGTCAGGGATGAAGACGAGGTCGTCGGGTGAGATCTGGATGGTGTAGATGTCGGAGGCGGAATACAACCGCTCGTCAAGCATCATCGGTGCTTCGTATAAGGTGGATGAAGCGGTCGGAAGGCATCCGTTGGTGGTGTATCGAATGTGATGGTTGGGATAGACACAGCTCAAGCTGAGCTGAAAACTGGCTTCGTAAATTCCTCCGCTTGAAGAAAAAATAACCTGATCTCCTTGGGCATGAACCAACGAGGTGACGCATAGTATCACTGCCAAAAGGAGACTTCTTTTCATGCTTGGGAATCGTCTCTTCTACGTTTGTCCAATTCCTTGTTCTGCCAATACCTGCCCAAAAGGCAAAGCACGCAGACGCCAAAGATGATGCCTCCCAGCACGAATCCCGTTTGGGAGGCAATCTCATAGTTGGTTTCCTTGTATTTAAAATAGATCCAAAGACCATATCCCAAGATGCCCAAGTCGCCAATGATGCAGATCAGATAACCTAAGGTTCTAGATCTCTTGTCGGTCTTTTTCAGCAGCTTGTCGCCAAAAAAGGTGAACAGCACCAAGGCGCCGTAAATCAGGTATATGATGGAGCGGCTGGTAAACATGGCTTTTATTTTTCAATTCTGATACGAGCATCGACAGCGGTGACATAGCGTGGATTGCCAAGCAATGGGTTGAGGTCCATCTCGGCGATCTCGGGAGCGGCCTGCACCAGGGCACTCACACGAGCCACCTGGTCGGCATAGAGGTCGAGGTTGACGCCTTCTTGTCCACGTACCCCTTGCAGGATCTTGTAGCCCTTGAGCTGCTTGAGCATCTCCTTGGCCTCGTCGGCGGTGATGGGGGCCAAGGCGCTCTGCACGTCTTTCAGCACCTCGATGAAGATGCCGCCCAATCCGAAGAAGACTTGATGTCCGAACTTCGGGTCCTTGATGGCGCCGATATAGACATCGGTGCCGTCGAGCATGGGATACATCTCCACAGCGTAGGTGTCCTTGATGGCCATCAGGCGATCGAACTCCTTGCTCACGGTGTCGAGATCCTTCACGCCGAGGGTCACGCCGCCCACATCGCTCTTGTGGAGCGGGCCGACGACCTTCATCACCAGCGGCACATCCTTTGAACAACCCACCTCCTTGGCGAAGGCGAGGGCGTCTTCTTTCTTGCTCACCTCCACGCTCTTCTTACGGCTGATGCCGGCGGCATCGAGCAGCTCGTTGTAGTCGGAGATCTCAAGATAGCCGTCTTTGCAGCGGTCGATGGTCTTGCGGATGCGTGCCACGTCGATCTTGGGCAACTCCACATGTTCGGGCTGAGGCTTCGGGGTGTTATAGACTTTGCAGATGGCATTGCCCAGGACACACTCCTCGGGGAAGTTGATGCGTCCCTTGGCGATGAAGTCCTCGATTTCGTCCTTCACGTTGATGATGGATGGCAGCACTGGGAAGATGGGCTTCTTGCAGGTCTTCATCTTCTCGTCGAGCAGGTCATAGACCTCCTTGTTGCTGAACAATCCAGGAGAGCCGAAGATGACCACGGAGAAGTCGATTTCGTCGTATTCGTTCTCGACGGTGTCGATGATGTAGCCAAGCTGTTCGGCGGTGCCGGTGGCGAGGAAGTCGATGGGGTTGCCCACGGAGGAACCTCCGAAGAGCTTCTCAAGCAGGGCGGCGCTGGCGGGATGGTCTTTCAACGGAGGGACTTCCATGCCGCCGTTGCTGAGGACGTCGGTGAGCATCACGGCAGGACCGCCGGCATGGGTGATGACGGCGCAGCGCTTGCCCTTGATCTCAGGATGCATGAACACGCCGCAGACGGTGGTCAGCTCCTGACGGTTGTGACAGCGGACGATGCCGGCTTTGCGGAACAAGGCATCGACAGCGGCGTCGTTGGTGGCCAAAGCACCAGTGTGCGAAGAAGCTGCGCGTGAGCCTGCAGCGGAACCGCCGCTCTTGATGGCAGCGATATGGCAGCCTTTGTTGATCAGGCTGCGTGAGTGTTTCAGCAGACGCATCGGGTCGCCGATCTTCTCCATATAAAGCATGATGACACGGCTCGACTTCTCAGGGTCGAAGGTCTCATCGAGATGTTCGAGGACGTCCTCGATGCCCAGCTGGGCGCTGTTGCCCACCGCCCAAACGCTGTTGAACTTCAGGCCATTGCTCATGCCGTATTCCTTGATGAACACAGCGGTGGCACCTGATCCGGTGATGAAGTCCACGCCCTTGGGATCCAACTTTGGAATCGGGGTGTCGAAGCATCCAGCGTAGTTCACGTTGAGGAAACCCGTGCAGTTGGGGCCAATGAGGGAGCCACCCACACTGTTGATGGTTTCGACAATGTGCTTCTCGATGGCAGCGCCTTCAGCGTTCTCCTCCGAGAAACCGGCACTGATGATGATGAAACCTTTGCAGCCTTTCTCCTTGGCGAGGACGTCAACGGTCTGGGCGCAGAACTTGGCTGCGATGCAGAGGAGGGCACAATCCACTTGCGGAAGGTCGTCCACCTTGGCATAGCACTTCACGCCTTGCACTTCGGTCTCTTTGGGGTTGACGGCGTAGATCTGGCCTTTGAAGGGACTCTCCAAGAGGTTCTTCAGCGACTTGCCGCCAGGTTTATGAATGTCACTTGATGCGCCGCAGATGACGATGCTGCGGGGATTGAGTAATTCTTTTGCGATCATATAATGGGATTTAAAGATTTAATATTCAAATATTTAAAGATTATTATCAGCTTTTCGTTTTAACTTTCAAATGCAGCGAAGTCAGGCGCTCTTCACAATCCAGTAACAGTTGGTAATGGATCTTGTTGAAAAGACCTTCGTTGCATAGTTTTTCGATCTCTTCTCGGCTCATCCATTGCACAGACTCCACTTCTTCAGCCTGAAGTCGCAACATCTCGATGGGAACGTTGCTCTTCAGCATGTACAACAAGGTGAATTTATACCCATAACGTCTGATCCTGAGTAACTTGAGCTCGCTCTTTGTGACGGAGAGCCCTAGTTCTTCTTTCAATTCACGCAACATGGAAATGGTAAAGTCCATCTCACCTGATTTCACATGTCCTGCGGTGGTAGCGTAATAGCCGCCCTTGCTTTGGGATACCTTCTGTATCAAATACTTGCCTTCGTTGTTGTGGATAAATACGGCCACAATGGGAATCATCAATCCCTGTGGGATCATCTGTCCACGTTCCACAGTTTGGCCCGTGGGCTTTAGGTCGTTGTCGTATAAATCCAATAGTTCCATGCTTGTATCTCAAAATGGCAAAAATACGAAAAACCTCGTTACTCTAACGACTTCTTTGTTAATTTTGCGCCTCGAAAAGATGAGAGTGTCATGGAAGAAAAGCTTTTTAACAAGAATTACATCTGTCTTTGTATTTCTAACTTCCTGTTTTTCTTTTCGTTCTATCTGCTTCTGCCGGTGCTTCCCTTCTTCATCATCGAGCAGTTTCACGGAAGCAATGCAGTCATCGGAACGGTGATTTCATGCTATACGTTGGCCACCTTGGTGGTCCGTCCTTTTTCGGGTTACATGATGGACACTTTTAAGCGCAAGCCCTTGTATCTGCTGGCTTTGGCATTGTTTACTGCAGTGTTCTGCGGCTATCCCTTCGCCACCACCATCACCATGCTGATCATCATCCGTATCGTCCATGGGTTGGCTTTCGGCTTGACGTCAGTGGGCGGCAACACCTTGGTCATTGACGTGGTGCCTTCGGAGCATAGGGGAGAGGGTATTGGTTATTTTGGAGTGGCCAACAACATTGCCATGGCTGTCGGACCTATGGTGGGTCTGTTTGTATATGAACATCTCAGTTTCAATGCCATCTTCTTGGGCTGCATGGGCTGTAGCTTTTTGGCGGCTTTGTTCGCTTCTCGGATTCAAACCAAGGTGCGCCCTCCAGTCAAGCGTCCGCCGATTTCGTTGGACCGTTTTATCTTGATCAAAGGTCTGTTGGCCGGCATTTCGTTCACTTTGTTGGCCTTCGCCTACGGCCAGATTTCCAACTACATTGCCTTGTATGCCAAAGAAATGGGATTGACTATCAGCAGCGGCTTGTTCTTTACGGTGTATGCTGTCGGGTTGATCGTTTCCCGCCTTTTTGCAGGCAAGATGGTGGACCGTGGCAAGGTTACCCAAACCATCGCCCTGGGCCTGGGCATCACCGTCGTTGCCTTGTTGGGCTTGGGACTTTGCCATTATGTCAACGCCCTCGGTTCAACGTACACGGCCATCGCTTTCCTGCTGATCGCAATGTGCTGCGGCTTGGGCTTTGGTGCCGCCTTCCCCTCGTTCAACGCCTTGTTCATTAACCTCGGTACGAATGCGCAACGCGGCACGGCCACCTCAACCTACCTCACCTCCTGGGATCTTGGCTTGGGTATCGGCATCTTCTCGGGCGGCATGCTGGCGGAGCATTTCTCGTTTGCGACAGCCTATCTGGTGGCTTCAGGCTCCGTGCTCATTTCCCTCGTCTTCTTCGTCATCGTGGTGGCGCCGCATTATCAACGTAATAAATTGCGTTGATCTTGGTTTTTGTTTATTTTTGCAAAAACTAATCTCTCTTATGAAAAGACTCGTTCTTGCCCTGCTATTAGTGGCTTCTTTCCAGCTTTCTGCCCAAGAGATGCTCGTGGGCTCCTACAATATCCGTTACAAGAACTGGAACGACAGTGTCCAAGGTAACGTTTGGGCCAAACGTTGCCAAGTGATTTGCGACCAGCTGAACTTCATGGATCCCGACATCTTTGGTACGCAGGAAGTGCTTTATGGGCAGCTTCAAGACATGAAGCAGTCCCTTGAAGGCTATGATTACATCGGCATTGGCCGCGATGACGGAAAACGGGGTGGCGAACACGAAGCCATCTTTTATAAAAAAGACAAGTTGAGACTCCTTGACCATGGCGATTTTTGGCTCAGCGAGACACCCGACAAGCCAGGCTTGGGCTGGGACGCTGCTTGCATCCGCATCTGCACTTGGGGAAAGTTTAGCGTCAAGGTCAAGGAGCAGCGGCATGGCCTGTTTAACCTTCGCAGGAAAGAACCTCAACAGGTGTTCTACTTCTTTAACCTTCACATGGATCACGTGGGCGTGGTGGCGCGTCGCGAAGCAGCCAAGCTGGTGGTGGCCAAGGTGCGCGAGATCGCCAAGGACGCTCCCGTGTTCATCACCGGTGACTTCAACGTAGATCAAGATAACGAGATTTATACCATCTTCACGAAGTCAGGGATCTTAAAAGACTCGTATGATGCAGCGCGCATCCGTTTTGCGGAGAATGGCACCTTCAATGCCTTCAAGACGGACTACTTTACGACCAGCCGTATCGACCATGTCTTTGTCTCTCCCGAAATAAAGGTGGAATCCTACGGCGTGCTCACCAACAGCTATTGGACGCCTGACGAAACAGAAGAAATGCTGAAATCTGCCGATGCTCCACAAGAAATATCGTTCGACAATTATGTCAGGAGAAATCCTTCGGATCACTATCCGGTGTTCGTGAAGGTTAGAGTTGGGAGTGAGGAGTGAGGAATACTACCCCGTAGGGGTTAAAGCTCGGTAGAATCGATAGGGCGTTTTTCTTTGATTGAAAAAATTGTTTGCAACACCACCGACAGGATAATCAGCACGATGCCGATCACGAATGAGTAATTCAACTCTTTGTACTCGCTGAAGATAAACATGGAGAGGATGATGCTATACACGGGCTCCAGGTTATAGGTCAAGTTGACGGTGAAGGCGGAGATCTTCTGCAATACAATGATTTGCAACAGACAAAGGCCGATGGTGCAAACCACCACCATGAAAGCCAAATAGGGGTAGTCCAGACCGACAGGATAGAGCCTGCCGAGGGGGATGAAGGCGTTGTACAAAGGAAGGAGGCATGTGAGTCCGATAAGGCCGCCGACCATCTCCCAAAGCAGCATGTTCTTGGGTTCGTAATGCTTGCCGACACGCTGGTTGGCGATGGCGAACAAGGCATACAATGCAGAGGAGACAACGCCTAAGATGATGCCCAATCGGTAACGCGAGTCGAACTGAAAAATCAGATAAATGCCAAGAATGGTAAGTAAACTGAAGAGGAACTCGCGTCCTGAAAACCGATGCTTGTTGATGATAGGTTCGAACAAGGCGGTGAAAAACCCCACCAAGGAGAAACACACCACGCCGATCGACACATTCGAGGCTTTGATGCTGGCGTAGAAGAATACCCAATGCAACGCCAACAGCAGTCCGACGCCACCCATGGGTAGCAAGTTGTTCAGTTTGTAGTTGTTCAGTTGTTTAGTTATCACTAGATAAAGCCACATCAACACTGCTGCCGCGGCCATCCGCCACCATACCAAGATGGCGGAATCCAAGGTGATGAGCCGCCCCAACACGCCAGTGAAGCCGGCGATGAAGACGGAAAGATGCAGCAACAGGTAGTCTTTTTTCATGGCTTTCTCCGTTGCCTGACTGCCTCGAAGGTGACAATGGCGGTGGTGACCGACACGTTGAGCGAGTCGGCGATGCCGTTCATGGGAATGATGATGTTCTGGTCGGCAGCATCGACCCAAGCTTGCGAGATGCCGGTAGCCTCAGTGCCCATTACCAAGGCGGAGGCCTTCGTGAAGTCGGCGTCAAGGTAGTCGATGGAAGCCTTCAAATAGGTGCAGTAGATGGTGATGCCATTCTTTTTCAGCCAATGGATGCATTCCTCGGTGGAGCAGGCATACACAGGCACGCTGAAGATGCACCCGATGCTGGCACGTATCGCATTAGGGTTGTAGAGGTCTGTGGCAGGATCAGCCACGATCACGGCATCCACACCGGCAGCGTCGGCAGTGCGCATCACCGCACCGAGGTTGCCGGGCTTTTCCACCGTCTCCAACACGATGATCAAAGCGTCTTTTTTGGGCTTGAACTCGCTGAGGTCCTTGTATTTGGGTATGGCAACGGCAAGCAATCCGTCGCTGCCTTCACGATAAGCAATCTTGTCAAAGACTTCCTCGGTGACGGTCTCCACAAAGTCGGCTTTGATGCTCAAGGGTTCGCGCAACAGAGGCTCACACACATAGAGTTGCTCGATTTCAAAGCCGCATGCCAGTGCTCGCTCAATCTCTCTCTGCCCCTCAATCAAGATGCGGTTCTGTTCACGACGTTCCGAAGCTTTCTGGAGCTTCACGAGGTTCTTTATTTTGGGATTGGTCTTGCTGGAAATCATCTTTTATAATAATTAGTAAAATTCGTAAAATTCGCCGTTAATTAGTTCGCCGTTCCTTACTTCGCCGTTCTCCCTTTTTTCAATTGCGACATCACAAGTCCGACGACGACCAAAGCGATGCCGATGATCTTGTTAGCCGTCAGGCTTTCGTGAATGATGAAGAAGCTGAACACGGCTGTGAAGACTGGGATCAGGTTGGAATAGACGTTGGCCTTGGAGGCGCCGAGCTTGCTGAAACAAAAGGCCCATAGTGCGTATGCGATGGCGCTGCAGCAAACGCCTAGGGAGACTAGGGGAACGATGTAGCCGCCCACATTGGCGAAGTTCGATGGCTCGAAGCGCTCCATGATCAAGACCATTGGAATGAAGTAGATCATCCCGACGATGTTCTGCATCCAGGTGATGGTCAGTGGTTTATAAAACTTGGTGAGCCGAATCAAAGCAATGGAGTAGCCGACGGCCACCAGAACCGATCCGCAAAGGAAAATGATGCCGATGGGCTTGGCCGCCAGTTCGAGGTTACGGGTGACCAGCATGACTACGACGCCGACGAAAGAAACGATGAGTCCGATCACGTTCATCGCGGTTAGCCGTTCTTTGAGGAAGAAACGTGCCGCAATGGGGGTTACCAAGGGAATCATGGCGATGATGCCCGAGCCGATGACGGGGGAACTGTTTTTCAGTCCATAGCCTTCGAAGATGAAGTATAGGAAAGGCTCAAAAAACGCTGCTATGGCAAATAGCTTCAGGTGTTCGCGTTTCACCTTCTCGTTGAGCCGAAAAACGTATAGTATCAAGGTCAAGAAAATAGTGGCCACTACCAGTCGCAGGAAAATGGTCGTCGTGGGGTTCAGGTTCTGGTAAACTTGCGTTGACCAAACGAACGAGATGCCCCAAAATATCATGGCTACAACACCGGCAATATGAACGATGAAGCTTTTGTTTTTCATTGGAATGGAAAATATTGTCGGCAAAATTACGTTTTTTGGTGTAATTATTGTAAGTTTGCATGACAATTGGAAGTATTTTTAATCATAAAACTATAAGACAATGAGAAAGGTAACATTATTTTGCGTGGCATTTTTAGCAATGTGCTGCCTGGCTTCCTGCCGTGGCCCGAAAACGAATGCCAATGTTTATTCTTCAACGGTAACGGTTTATGAATCGGATTGGCGTTGGGATGATGTTTCATGGCGTGTCGATCTGGAATACGACGCTATTAATCTCGCCGTTCATAATGATGGCGCGGTCCTCGTTTATATGAATAATGGAAACACTTGGCGTCAGATCCCGATGACTTACTATTATTCAGTGATTGTTGAAGATGATAACCATAATACAAGTACTTTGTATTGTTCGTCTTCACTTGAAGTGTCAAGCTATGAAGGCGGAGTGAGCATTTTCTGGACTGAGAATGATTTATACAACGGCAATCGTCCTAAGGATCATCAGTTTAAGATTGTTGCTATCTCGTCAACAGACTATGCAGCTCGTCCCGATGTTGACTACAGCAACTACGAAGAAGTGAAGAGAGTGTTCCAAATCAAAGAGAAATAAAAATGAAAAAGATCATCAACATCATTTGCGTCATGATTGCCATCGTCTTCATGATGGCTTGCACCAAGGAAGGTCCAATGGGACCTATGGGTCCGATGGGACCGACGGGACCACAAGGTCCTGCTGGTAACGACGGCAATGCCAACGTTGCCTCTAGTACGATCACCGTCCTTCCCGATGATTGGTACTGGGATGAAACCTCCTGGCGCGTTGATTTCCAATATGAAGCTATCAGTTCCGACATCTACAACAGCGGTGTGGTGCTTGTGTATATGGAAAGCAACGACACATGGCGCCAAATACCAATGACTTTCTATTATACTGATTACGACAACGAAGGTAATCTGATCTATTGCTCCTCTTCACTGGAGACCTCATTCTACGAAGGCGGTGTAAGCGTATTTTGGACCGAAAACGATTTCTATGATGGTTATCGACCCGATGAACATCGTTTCCGTATTGTCGCAATCTCAGCAAGTTATTATAACGCTCATCGCGACATGGACTTTAGTGATTATAAAGTGCTGAAAGAGACTTTCAACCTGGCTGATTGATGCCAGTTTATTGCGCCATGATCGTGTAGATCATGAATCCTGAAAAGGCAAGAAGCATCAAAAAACCCTCAAAACGGGAGAGCTTCCTGCCTTTTCCCGTAAATACGAACAGCAACATCAGGGCATTCGCAAAGAACAGAATGCCAAGGGTGATGTTCAACTTGGAGTCGAATTGCAGTGGCGTGATCAGGCTGCTGACGCCTAATACCACAAAGATGTTCAGGATGTTGGATCCTAAGACGTTGCCAATGGCGATACCGGCGTTTTTCTTGGTGGCTGCCACGATGGATGTGATCAATTCGGGCAATGAAGTTGCCATGGCAACCACGGTCAAGCCGATCATAGACTCGCTCATGCCCCAAGCCTTGGCAATGATTTGAGCGTTGTTGGAAACCAATTCGCCTCCGACATATAGCCCAATGATGCCGATGACCAAAAACAGGATGGTCTTCCACCATGGCATCGGGATTTGAACGGCCTCCACCTCCGTGCTGGGCGACTCGTTTTTCTTCATCGTCAGGAAGAGATATCCTGCTGCGCAAAGCAACAAAACGATGCCTTCAATCCAACTGACGGTAAGCCCGTTGCCTGTGAAGTTGGCGAACACGAACAGGGCCAGCGTGGCAAGAAAACCAACGGGAATGTCACGCCTGATGGAGATCCTGCTAACGTCGATGGGATAGATCAAGGAGGCGACACCGAGGATGAGCAGGATGTTCATGATGTTGCTGCCCACGATGTTGCCGATGGCCAGCCCAGAGCTGCCTTTGGCACAAGAGAAGATGTTGATGATCAACTCGGGCAGGGAAGTGCCGAAGGCCACAATGGTCAAGCCGATGATCAAAGGTGACAGCTTCGCCCTGATGCCGACACTTGTGGCACCGTCAACCAGCCAGTCCGCCCCGAGGATCAGCACAACGAATCCGACTATTAATAAAATAATTGCTATTGCCATGGCCTTCTATCTTCTGCCTTCTATCTTCTAATTATAATTTCTTGCTCCAAAAATCTTACTTCCCACTCTAATTAAGGTAGCGCCTTCTTCGATGGCAATCGGATAATCTTCCGACATTCCCATGGAAATCTCCTTGAATTGGGGTTGACCAGCAAAGTAATCGGTTTTCAGGGTCTCAAAAATCTCCTTCAGGTGTTTGAACTCCTTGCGGATCTCGGCTTCGTCATCGGTGAAGGTGGCCATGCCCATCACGCCGCAGATGCGAACGTTCTCCATGGCTTTGAACGCTTCAGAACCAAGCAATTGGTGTGCTTCTTCCATGTCAAGACCGAATTTGGTTTCCTCTTGTGCAATGTGGAACTGCAACAAGCAATCCACTACACGGTCGTGCTTCTTGGCTTCCTTGTTGACGGCTTCAAGCAAATTGGCCGTGTCAATACTGTGGATGAGCGTTACGAAAGGGATGATGTATTTGATCTTGTTGGTTTGCAGATGCCCGATGAAATGCCATTGGATGTCCTTGGGCAGAACTTCGTGCTTGTCGCGCATCTCCAAAGCATGGTTCTCTCCAAAAATGCGTTGGCCGGCATCGTAGGCTTCCTGCAAGTCGCTGACGGGCTTGGTTTTGCTGACCGCTACCAAGGTGACGCTTGAAGGTATGGCAGCCTTGATTTTCTTAAGATTCTCCTTAATCATAATCCAAAAATTAGTTGTGCAAAATTACCAAATATTTCGTATTTTTGCACCCAATTATTTTGAAAGATTATGTTTGAAGGTTTAAGTGAAAAATTAGAACGCTCGTTCAAGGTCCTGAAAGGACAAGGATATATCACCGAAGTCAATGTGGCTGACACCATGAAGGAGATCCGCCGCGCCCTGCTCGACGCTGACGTCAGCTACAAGATCGCCAAGGATGTCACCAATAATATCAAAGAGAAGGCGTTGGGGCAACAGATTCTGACCTCGGTGAAGCCGGGCGATATGATGGTGAAAATTGTCCATGATGAGCTTGCCGAACTGATGGGCGGCGAACATGTCGATATCAACCTGAAAGGCCAGCCGAGCATTATCCTGATTGCCGGTCTGCAAGGTTCTGGTAAAACCACATTCTCGGCCAAGCTTGCCAATTACCTGAAGCGCAAGAAGAGCAAGCAGGTGCTGCTGGTGGCTGGTGACGTGTATCGTCCTGCTGCAATCGACCAGTTGAAGGTCTTGGGCCAACAGGTGGAAGTGGAGGTCTATAGCGAGGATGGCAACAAGAATCCAGTGGAGATTGCACAACATGCCATCGAGCACGCCAAGGCACAGAACAAGAGCGTGGTCATCATCGATACCGCCGGCCGTCTTGCTGTTGACGAGGAGATGATGAACGAGATCGCCAAGATTAAGGAAACCGTGCATCCTCATGAGACCTTGTTTGTGGTCGATGCCATGACGGGTCAGGATGCCGTGAATACCGCCAAGGCCTTCAACGATCGCCTCGACTTTGACGGCGTGGTGCTTACCAAGTTGGATGGCGACACTCGTGGTGGTGCAGCCCTTACCATCCGCACCGTGGTGGAGAAGCCGATCAAGTTTGTCGGTATCGGAGAGAAGATGGACGCGCTCGATGTGTTCTATCCCAAACGTATGGCCGACCGAATCCTCGGCATGGGTGATATCGTCTCCCTCGTGGAACGTGCCCAAGAGCAGTTTGACGAGGAGGAGGCACGTAAACTGCAACGCAAACTTGCCAAGAATGAATTCAATTATAATGACTTCCTGAAGCAGATCCAGCAGATCAAGAAGATGGGTAGTATCCGTGACCTGGCCAGCATGATTCCAGGCATGGATAAAGCCATGAAAGGGGAGGAGATTGACGATGATGCCTTCAAGAGCATCGAGGCCATCATCTATTCGATGACGCCGCAGGAACGTGAGAATCCCGCCTTGTTGAACGGCACTCGCCGCAAACGTATCGCCATGGGTAGTGGCACCTCCATCGTTGAGGTCAACCGTCTTGTCAAACAATTTGAGGAGACAGCCAAGATGATGCGTATGATGACCACCGGCGGTGGCAAGAAGATCATGCGTATGGCAAACGCCATGCGTCGCAGATAAAAGCTGTACCCCATTAGGGGTTAAAGCTCGGTAGAATAAACGGATAATAGAAATCAATACCCCATAGGGGTTAAACAATAATAACATGGATACCAAAATCATCGATGGCAAAGCCATCTCCGACCAAATCAAAAAAGAAATCGCAGCCGAGGTGGCTGACATGATCGATCATGGCAAACCTGCTCCGCACTTGGCAGCAGTCATCGTGGGTGAAGACGGCGCCAGCCAGACGTACGTGGCCTCAAAAGAGAAAGCCTGCCACTCGGTGGGAATGACTTCCTCAGTGTACCGCCTCCCCGCCAAGACCACGGAACAAGAACTGCTCGATACAGTGAAGTTCCTTAACGAAGATCCTGAGATTGATGGCTATATCATCCAACTTCCCTTGCCCAAACACATTGACGAGGACAAGATCATCAATGCCATCAAGCCTTCGAAGGATGTCGATGGATTTACCAGCATCAATGTCGGTCGTCTCCAGCTTGGACTGCCTTGCTTTGTGCCTGCTACACCCAATGGAATCATGGAACTCATCAAACGTTCAGGTCTCGAGACCGTCGGCAAGGATGTGGTGGTGTTGGGTCGCTCCAATATCGTTGGTACCCCAATGGCCATTCTGATGTCGCGTAAAGGCATCGACTCCACCGTGACGCTCTGCCATAGCAAAACCCAGAATTTGCCTGAGATCTGCCGTCGTGCCGACATCCTGGTGGCTGCCATCGGCAAACAGGGCTTCGTGACTGCCGACATGGTGAAACCTGGTGCTGTGGTCATCGACGTGGGTATCCACCGTATCGAGGATCCTAACAGCCCCAAGGGTTACAAGATCATGGGCGATGTGGATTACGACGAGGTTTATAAAGTGGCTTCAAAAATCACTCCCGTCCCAGGAGGCGTGGGCCCCATGACCATCGTATCGTTGCTTCAGAATACTTTGAAAGCTGCTAAGGGCGAAGTCTATCCGAAAGAATGAGACGCATTGCCATAACTATAGTCCTACTCTTTCTTGTGGCAGCGGCTGCTTGGTCGCAACAAGAAGGCTATTCTGGCTATTCTCCATTGTTTGCTCCAGAGTTTAAATCGGAACTGCCAGAAACAGTACGTGAGACATCTGGATTGTTTTTCCATAATGGCCGTTTGTGGACGCATAACGATAGCGGTGGCAAACCGATCCTCTATGGCCTCGATACCACTACCTTTGAGGTAGTCCAGCAAATCACCCTCGTCAATGCCAAAAATAAAGACTGGGAGGATGTCTGCACGGACGGCGAACGTGTGTATGTGGGAGACTTCGGCAATAACAAGGGAAAACGCAAGAACTTGAGGATCTATACTTTTCCGCTGTCGGAAATCCCTGACGAAGGTGATACCGCTATTACGGTCGATTCCATCCGCTTCAGCTTTGCTGACCAAACAGAATTCAAACACGAAAAACAAAAACACGATTACGACTGCGAGTCGATCTTCGCTACCGATGATTATCTGTACATGTTCAGCAAAGGATGGGCTACAGGAACCACGCGCTTATACCGACTCTCTAAGAACCCTGGCACGCAGGTGGCCGAGGTGGTGAATGGCTTCGATTCTCAAGGCTTGATTACTGGTGCTGACTATGATCGTGAGAGCAAAACCCTGGTGCTCGTCGGTTATGTGAAGGATATCTGGCTTCCATTCCTATATCTGATTTATGATTTCGACGACGCTGGCAAGAAACTCTCACACCGCCGCTTTGAGCTGCATAATTATATTGGCCACCAAACTGAAGGCATCTGCTTTTATGACAAAGGCAAATGTTTCCTAACTGCCGAGACTTCTCCGACATCCACTTCAAGGGTGTTCACCATCGATTTTCGTAAACGCATTGCCAAAGATCTTGAAAAAGTAGGGAAATGAAACGGACACTGCTGGTCATAGTGCTGTCGTTCGTTGTCTTTTTTGGCTTTTCTCAGCATCCCAAAAAGGCAGTGAAAGCCTTTGAAACTGCACAAAAGTCCTTTGTTGAACGAGATTACGAAAAAGCGTTGCAGCAGGTAAAGAAAGCCACGAAAGTGTCCGCCGATTATGCCGAAGCATGGCTGTTGCAAGGCGAGATTGGTATGGAAACCCGCGACTTTGATTTGGCTATCCAAGGATATGAGCAATCCCTGAAGGTGGACTCAATGCTATTCCCTCCTTGTGCTTTGACATTGGCGGGACTGTATGACAAAAAGATGCGTTATGCCGAAGAGATCAAGATGCTGACATGGTTTCAGAAGAACGCTCCAGGTAACAAAGCGAATGACGAGAAGGCTGCAAGAATGTTGGACAATGCCCGCTTTCGCAAAGATGCTGTTGAGCATCCCGTTGATTTTCAGCCTATCAGTCTAGGTGAGGGAGTCAACACGGTCAATGATGAGTATGTCAATGCCTTGGTGCTGACGGGATCGGAGTTGCTGTTTACTCGACGCTATGCCGTTGAGGGTTCCGCTTATCAACAAGAGGGACTGTTCGTTACCCGTGCGGTTGAAGGACAGTGGTATTCCGCTTCAAGACTTCAAGTTCATCCTGAAATGGATGACCACATGGGCGCCGCCTTCCTTTCCTATAAAGGGGATGAGTTGCTGTTTACCGTTTGTGGCTTCGATCGTCATAACGCTAGTTGTGACCTTTTCCGGTGCACTCGCATTGGGCAGGAAGGCTCTTGGAGTATTCCTCAACCTATGGGCGAAGCGGTTAATGATCCTGCTTGGGACTCGCAGCCTTGCCT
The DNA here is from genome assembly GCA_902800965.1 of uncultured Bacteroidia bacterium. Classification (GTDB taxonomy): domain Bacteria; phylum Bacteroidota; class Bacteroidia; order Bacteroidales; family F082; genus Limimorpha. The sequence continues at coordinate 192,163 of CADCGK010000005.1, forward strand.
CAGCCTTGATGGAAAGGAGCTTTTCTTTGCTTCCAGACGCAATGGCAACGCCGACATCTACCATTGTTTTCGAGATGAAAACGGCCGTTGGTCGGAGCCCGAGAGTCTAGGGGCTGTCATCAACACCAAGGGTACCGAGATGGCGCCCTTCATCCATCCTGATGGTAAGACGCTCTACTTTTCGTCTGATACCCATACTGGCATGGGCGGCTATGACCTATTTATGAGTCGACGCAATGAAAAAGGGGAGTGGTCGGAGCCGGTTAATCTTGGATATCCCATCAATACACCAGGCGACGAGATCAATTTCATCGTGGCCGCCGACGGACATACCGCCTTGATCTCTTCCATTCGTGAAGGTGGCTATGGCGGCTATGATATCTACAGCTTCCAACTGAAAGAAGACGACCTGAAGCCTGAGGCTGTCAACGTGTATGACTATGTGGTGGAAGAACTGAATCCTGGCACAGTAGTGCAGCTGGTAAACATTCAGTTTGAATTCAACAGTTCCGCTCTGAAGAGCAGTTCACAAGAAGGCATTGAAATGTTGGTTGCTTTCCTCGAGAAGCATCCTGAAATTACAGTGGAGTTGGCCGGACATACCGACAATGTGGGCAGTGACGCATATAACCTCAAGCTATCGCAAGAACGTGCTGAGGTAGTCCGCCAAGCTTTGATCGCCAAAGGCATTGATGAGGGTCGCCTGACAGCCAAAGGCTATGGCGCTACAAAACCAATCCATCCCAACGACACTGAAGAGCATCGTGCCCTAAATCGCCGGACGGAACTAATTATCTTAAATTCCTGAATCGGTATTCCACCTTTAATTCTTCGTCGGAAGGAGTAGGCACATCCCAATAAGGCTTTTCTCCATCGTTGTCCATGTTGTCCTGATTGTCTTCTTCCTCGTCATCCCAATGATGTTCTTCCTTTTGTGGACCTTTTTTGCGTAATAACAGCGCTAGAATCACTCCGACGATGGCGCCGCTGAGATGGCCTTCCCAAGAGATGTGCTGTAGCTTGGCGAAGGCAGGAATCATGCCCCAGATGAAACTTCCGTAGAGGAATACCATGATGAGGGAGATGACAATAAGTTGGCGGTTGCGACGGATGAAGCCGCTCACGATGAGGAAAAGGTTGAGGCTGTAAATCAGGGCGCTGGCACCTACATGGACAGATCCCGGACTGCCGATGCACCAAGTGAGCAGTCCACTGGCAAGCCAGCTGACGAGCATGACGGGGTTGGCAAGGGTTGGGTAGCAGTAATACAAAGCGGTGCCGAGCACCAAAACTGCAGGTGTGTTGGTCAATAGATGCTCCCAATTGCCATGAAGGAAAGGCATGGTGAGCACGCCAAGCAGTCCTTGTGTGTTGAGGGGCTTTAATCCCCAAGGACTTAAATCAATAGAAAAAGCCATCTCGGCCACCTTGACGACCCACATCAGGGTCACCAATAAGGCCGGGATGGCTAGGCTGCCGAAAAACTTTTTTCGGTCTTGATTCATTATGCCAAGAAAGGCATTTTCACCACGACAGCCTTGATGAGCTTGTTGCGGATCTTGATGTAGATCTCAGTATCCTTCTTGCTAAAGGCTTTCTGGACCAAAGCAGTGCCGATGTTCTTGCCGGTTGAGGGCGACGGGCTGCCAGAGCGAACCATGCCGATGCAGTTGCCTTCAGCGTCGCACACTTCGTAGCCGTTGCGCGGGATGCCACGGTCGATCATCTCGAAGCCCACGATCTTCTGGCTCACGCCATTGGCCTTCTGGGCAGCGAAGATCTCACGGTTGATGAAGTCGTTGCCATCCACGAACTTGGTGATCCAGCCGAGTCCAGCCTCGATGGGGCTGATGGTGTCGTCAATCTCGTGGCCGTAGAGGCAGAAGCCCTTCTCCAGACGGAGGGTATCGCGGCAGCCGAGGCCTGCAGGCATGATGCCGAATTCCTTGCCAGCCTCAAACACGGCGTCCCAAACCTCCTTGGCGTGGGCAACGGGGATGTAGATCTCGCAGCCGCCGGCACCGGTGTAACCAGTGGTAGAGAAGATGACATTCTCAACACCAGCGAAGGTGATGATTTGGAAGGTGTAGTATTCCATGTCAACGACGTTGGCCTTGGTGAGCTTCTGCATGGCCTTCAGGGCGTTGGGACCCTGGACGGCAAGCTGAGCCCATTGCTCGCTCTCGTTCATGAATTCTTCACCGAGCTTCATGCCGAATTTTTCGGCGATCTGGCTCATCCAAGCCCAGTCCTTGTCGATGTTGGCGGCGTTAGGCACCATGAAGTAATGGTCGTCGGCAATACGATAGACGAGCATGTCGTCGACGATGCCGCCCTTGCCGTTCGGCAGGCAGGTGTATTGCACCTTGCCATCGCTCAAGGCAGCGACGTCGTTCACGGTGCAGTACTGCATGAACTGCTTGGCCATCGGGCCTTTGGCGCGGAACTCGCCCATGTGGCTCACGTCGAATACGCCGACGTTGTTGCGGACGTTGTTGTGCTCCTCGACCAAACCCGTGTATTGGATGGGCATGTCGTAACCTGCAAATTCAGCCATCTTGGCTCCCAAATCGTGATGGATCTGGTTGTAAGGGGTCTTCTTTAATTCAGTGTTTTCCATGATATGTTTTATGTGATTGTTAATAACTGATCATCTTGTCTTGTCGTGCAATGATTTTTTGAAGTGCGGACCGAACGACCATTTCTTATAGCCTAGGTCGTAAACGGATACTTCGCAGGGAGGGTTGTTGTTGACTTGTCGGCGCAAGGTGCAGCCGTTAGAGGGATCCACCCAAAAGCGGACCACACCGTCTTCGGGAAATTCAACAAAGAACACCCAACAATCAATACCCAGCACCTTTTCCATTCCTATGTAATATGAGGAAAGATCTTGGTCGGTGTTGATCTCGCGAGCAAAGGCGTTGAGTGGGAAGAAGCCTTCTCCCAGAGGCTCGAATTCCCATTTCACATCGTCCGTCCAGCCTTGGGCACTTGGGACATAGAACCAATTGTCACCTGTCTTGACGTTCCAGAAACGGTCGATATCATTGCCGTTGCTGTAAGATTCTTCGTCGCCTATCTTTGCGTAGGTCTCTCTGCTTTCATCAGCTTTATTGGCAAAGGTGATGTAGAAGTGGTCTGTCGGAGGATTGTACTGATAACGCGCATTGAAGGGCAGGGTCTTCGGTTTTTCGATCTTTTCCACGGGCTTGACTTCGGGTACGACAGCCTCGTTTGGGTCGGCCACGTTGATGCGAACCTCTACGGTTTGTTCGTCGCATGAAGCTTTGATAAGACTATAACCAGCTTTTGAACCGATAACCTGAACCTTTTCGCCGTAGTGCAAAGGCTTGAAATCGATCACCGACTTGGATGACACGTTATAGTTTACGCTGCGGCATTTGTTGAAAAGGGGCAACACGAGGGTGTCGCCCACTTTAATATTGTATTCTTCTTTCGTTTGAGCAAAGCCTAGAGGCATAAGAAAACTCCAAGCCAGCAATACTAACAGAATTCTTTTCATGGTAAAAGTGCACTTGTTTGAATCGCAAAGATACACTTTTTAACTAAACATGGATTGAATTACTGATTGATATTTTTCTTCAATGACTTTTCTCTTAACTTTCAGGGTAGGAGTGAGGATGCGGTTGGCAGTGCTCCATTCATCGGCAACCAACGTGTAGCGCTTGATTTGCTCGGTCTCGCCGAAGAGTTTGTTGTATTTCTGGACCTCTTGGGCGATGCGATCCTTGACCTCCTTCATGTTGATGGCTTCCTCTGGGGTGGTGTAGTTGAGATGTTGGCTTTGGCACCATTCCTTGAGGTATGGGAAGCTGGGAAGGATGATGGCAGCGGCGTATTTCTGGCCTTCGCCGAAGACGACCACATTCTCGAAGAAATCGCTCTCGGTGAACTTGTCCTCGATGATCTGCGGGTTGACATATTTACCCATGGAAGTCTTGAAGAGGCTCTTCAGACGGCCCGTGATGAACACTTGGCCGTATTCGTTGATGTGTCCAAGGTCGCCAGTGTGCAGCCAACCTTCGGTGTCGATGATCTCCTTAGTGAGTTCTGGGTTCTTGTAATAGCCCATCATCACGTTGTGACCGCGGCAGCACAGTTCACCGTTGGGTGCAATTTTGATTTCCACGCCTGGAAGGGCTTGGCCGACGCTGCCCACCTCGCGACCGTGGGGATTGTTGTTACTCACTGCGATGACGGGTGATGTCTCAGTCATGCCATAGCCTTCGTAAACGGGCATCTTGATGGCGGAGAAGAAGGAGGCAATCTTCTGTGAGATGCTGGCAGCACCAGACACTACGATGTCGAAGTTCTCGGCACCCAGGTTGGCCCTGATGGTGGAATAGACCAGCTTGTCAGCGATCTTCAGCCTGAAGTTGTACCACCAAGAACGCTTGTCGTCCTCGATTCTGTATTGCTCTGCAAGATGAAGCGCCCATTTGAAGATGCGTTTCTTGATGCCTTTCTGTTTCTCACCGCCTTGGACGATCTTTTCGTACATCTTTTCCAGGAGTCGTGGCACGGCAGTCATCATAGTGGGGTGGACCTCCTTCATGTCGGAGCCGATGGTAGCCAAGCTTTCAGCGTAGTAAACCGACATGCCTAGGTATTGGTACATGTATACCAACAAGCGCTCGTAAGCGTGGCAGATGGGCAAGAAGCTGAATGCGGTCTTTGACCATGGAGATGGAGTGTGTTGAATGCCGTAGATTTGGTGCATGATGTTGCTGTGTGACAACATGGCGCCTTTAGGCTCGCCGGTGGTGCCAGAGGTGTAAACGATGGTAGCGCAGTGTTCCGGACGAACGGCGTCCATACGACGTTTCAGCTCCTCCTCATGAGGGTGCTGTTCGCCAAGTTCCACTAGTTGGGCGAAATATGGGTATTTTTCCCTGTTCTGGAAAGTGTAGAGGTATTCCAGCTTCGGGATGTCGGCCCTTACTTCCTCTACCTTGTTCATCACGGCAACGCCTTCCAAAACGACCATCCTGGCATCGCAGTTGTCAAGGATGTAGCGATAGTCTTCCTTGCTGATGGTGGGGTAGATCGGAACGTCAATGGCGCCAATCTGCATGATGGCCATGTCGAGGATGTTCCATTCAGGACGGTTGCCACTGATGATGGCCACCTTGTCCTTGGGTTGGATGCCAAGCTCGATGAGAGCGTAACTGACCTTGCGAGTTAAGTCTTGATATTCGGCTGGACTATACTTTCTCCATTCGCCGTTTTCTTTTCTGGCCAAGGCGACTTTTTGCTCTGGCCATTTTTCGGTATAAACGTTAAGAATGTCAAAAATGCGTGTTTCTTTGCACATAGCGATTCGGGTTTTAAAAAACGATGCAAATTAACATGGTTTTTATTTTAAAAATTAAAAATAGTTATTTACGCACCCGCTTTGTGACGAAAATCGGAGTTTTAGTGACGAAATAGCCGTATTTAGTGACGAAAAAAGAGCCGTTTGGGATGAAATTTTGAAAAACAGTGACAAAACGTCAAAAGCGATCAAAGGATGATTACACGTGTATTAACAACCGAATTATCGCTAACTATCTGAATGTCATACAGTCCGCTTTTGAATTCGGAAACATCGACCGAAGTCTCAAAAAAGTTGCCATTAACACCTTCCTTTGTATTGAAAACAACCTTGCCTTGATTGTCGATTATGCGGATGATGACTTGCCCTTGTGAGATTTCGCTCGACTTGATCCGGATAAAGTCATTGGCAGGGTTAGGGTAAACCGTAATGCTCGAAAGTTGGCTCTCGTCGATCATGGTGGAATTATAAACATCGATAGTTAGCGCTTCGGAATAATCACTTTCACCACAGTCATTGCTTAGCTTGACTTTTAATGTGGCAATTCCTCTGAAGTCTTTGTTCCAAATGATTGTGACATGCTTGTCTTCAGCCTGGATGCTTCCTGCAGTCTCCGGTTCCAAAGTCCAGATGCAGTTATCGTTACCTTCCCGATAGATAGTGTAATTACTTTCGTCGACAATTCGTAAATCCACCTTGCTTTCTCCAACAGGAGTCTCTGGCGTGATTTCCGCCAGATCTTCCAAAATATTGATGGTAAGATATTCGCTTTGGGTCGTCTCGTCGGCTTCTGATGTTGCTGACAAAGTCAATGTAACCAAGCCGTTGGCAATATCGTTGTCGCCAAAATGATATACGGGTTGTTCCATTGAAGGATCCTCAAAGAAACCGTCTCCGTCGCTGCTCCATTGAATGGAACTTTGATTGGATACGTAACTTGAAGGAACATATGGCTCATTGGGGCAACTTTCGCCATCATTACCTGCATAGATGATGAGATGTGCAAAAGGAGGGAAACGTAAGTTGTCAAGGAGTACGCAATCTTCCCCAGCGCTTCCTTGAGCGTTCTTCTGGAAGACGAATTTAAGGATGCTTGAACCGCTATTCAGTGCAAATTCTGATTGTTCCCAATCACTTTCTCCACTCCATGAGGCTAATTCTACGCTGTTTATGTACAACTTCAGATAGTCGTTGTGCTCAGTGGAAGTCTTGTGCCAGAAGGAAACCTTTCCTGGTGTGTCGCAATTGATGCCTATGTATAAAGTGCTTAGATCGTTGTTGTTTGTAGCAGGGGAATGCAAACAATGGCCTCCGTCTGCGGTGGCGTCTTCTGCCACATACCATGCTTTGCTGCCTGAACCAAGTCTCCATTTTAATAAAGGATTTAATGAATCGTCCTCAAAATCTTCAAGGGTATATCCTAAAAAAATCCTCCCTTCAGAATCCGTAATATGCGTCCCACTTAAGGCTTCGATTTGGTAATCAAGGATATTGGCTTCTGGGGCATCTTCCTGAACATCAATTCTGAATGTAACTTGGGAGGTGGTGCCAGGATCTATTCCGTCGACTGTCAATGATTCTTCCGTTATATTTAAAAAAGGTGCTTTGATGGACAATGTGTTGTTGATGTCCATGGATTTGCTGTGACCAGTGTTTTGGATGTCAAATGTCATTAAAGTTGATTCTCCCTTCATCAACCTGTCGGTGACTTCGCCGTTGAGGCTGGCGAAAGAAATGGCGCTGAATTGGAGCAAGGGGGCGTTGACACAAATGGTGACACTATCCAAAAAACTCTTTTCGTCATTGCTGAGTTGTAGGTGGAATCTGATCTTTTCTCCGTCTTCAAAGTTTTCTCCTAATTGAATGGCAAAAGCTTCGTTGACAGTTAGAATCTCGTCTGGATCTAAATGGGAGTATGTGGCTTGTTCTTGAGTGATTTGAACTTTGGGATTCTGACATGTAAGGATGGCGTTGATGTTGTCAATGCCAACAGATCCGACATTGTGAATACTGACATTGAGATTGAAAGCTTCGTTATAATCGGCAGCCTGATTGTTGTTGCCTTCGGTATCCTTGATTTGAATCGTGTTGACAATCAAGTAAGGTCCATCGGCTGGGATGGTGTTCAGCTCATGTTCGTACCTATAATAGTTTTGTTTTTTTATTGTCAGCTTGACTTTTGTTCCTGGAATTTGAGGTGTCACATTGATTTCTTGAAGGTTGCCCGTTGCTTGTGCAAAGCCAATGATTTGGTCGCCAACAGTGAGGCAAATGGAGGCCCCTTCTTCTGCTTTGATGGAATAAGTGCCGCTTCCGGCGACGAGTACGGGAAGCATCTCCACGGATAGTTGTTGGGGCATTTCAGTATAAAGGTTCATGTAGGCGTCACCATGCTGATGGAAAAGATAATAGGTGATTTCTTTCACATAGTCGTCCGTCCATGAAGATTGTCGTAAAAAATACTTTCCAGCTGCATTGCCAAAAGCGGGAAGAATGAAGTTGGTTGCATGTTGAGTGCCGTATGTAGGCATAAAATCGGGCCACATATTGTCGTATGCTCCCCAAACATACACATCGTTGACGAAAGAGTATGATACCTGCGTCGCGGCGATAAGCCCCAGTGCTCCATATTGGTGACGATGGAATGCTTCAGCAAAACAACCGCTTTCTCCGCCATAGTTGAAACGTCCAGTGAGACAGTTGTTTGACATGACGTACGTGAGATCCTTGTTAGTCAGTCGTTTGATATAGCTGATGTTATAACGAGGTTCTCCCCAAAGCTCTTCTGATCCATGGTCGCGGTGTTGAACAAGGAATGCCCCATTATTGATGCCTTCATTGATCATATTGCCATCAGCAGTCCACTCTGTCAGATGGGACATGTTGTTGGGGATATAGCCGCATCCGGAAGGGCCGAAATAATTGACCACAGAGGGTGTGTGATCATATGTTGACCATAACGATCCCGGGGTGCCTTCGTAGATGGCATTGACTCTAAGGGGATGTTTGCCAAGCTCGTGTTCCCAAAAACCATGTACTACTTCGGAGCACAACTGGAACCAGCGTTCCAATTGGAACCCCATAGCGGTAATAGGTTTGTCATAAAAGTTGGGATTTGTTGGGGGATTGCGCTCGTAATCCAGGTCTTTCTTGATCATGTGATACAGCTCGTCGTAATTTCGACCTGTAATACGGCCTATGATGATTTCGGGCATGTGATTGTTGCCCATGACTGCGTATTTGTGGTCTGAGATATAGGGATTGTATCCATCACCTCCAGGATGGTTGTTCATGGTAAATGAAACCACGCCTTTGGTGGGGTCGGTTGAATGGTCGCCGAGAATCAACACAGCCGCAGGGGGCATGTCCCAGTCGTTGTAAGCGTTGCGGATAAAATTCCTGATAGCTTGTTCGTTGTTGCCACCGCATTGTGACACGGTAAAGACTTGGGTTGGGATGCCTTGCTCTGTCCTGAAGAATCGGATGCTGTCTGCGAGCTGTACGAACTCATCGTTGTCGGGTGTAATGATTATGTATTGACAGCCGGTTTCTTTCTCCTCGTAGTGCTTGCGAAGTCTCTCGCCATAGTCCACCTTGGGCAGTACATCGCGATTGAGAAGCATGTCGGTTAGGATCTGATCCCATTCAGGGGTGCGGTAACGAATGTCGCCGTAGGTACCATCACCACCTTCAGTAGTCAACTCCAATTCGATGTCTTCATAAACAACAAGCTCTTTGGTGACGGGGTTGTATTGGAAAGGCATCACACCTACTTCGACCATCTCTACGCCACGCACGCTGGTCACTTCCGAGACGCGATAGGGGGTCTCAGGGTAAAAGGCGTTTTTTCCATAGATGTTCATGTCCTTCTCATAAACGGCTTTCGCATCGTCGTTGTCGAGTTGGGGTTGTGGTGCGGGGATGAGATCGACCTCCTTGATGATCTTGGTTTGGGCGTTCACCAGTCTCAAAGAGGGCTTGGCCCCGTTGGGGATGGCCACGAAGGCGCTGCCGCTGGGCAGGTCGGGGGCCCCGGCCACATTGGCGAGGTGGATGCCCGTGAGAGTGATGAACTGGCCTTGCAACCCTTCCCGGTCGGTTTTCTCAAGGGTTAGGCCGCTGACGTTATGGACGATCGTCGTGGCGTTATTGCTTCGGCTACTGATGCTGAAACCGTTCGGTTGTTTGTTGAATTGGTATTCGGTTTGAGCGGAGAGTGAGCGACCTGCCAAGATGGCAAGTGCGAGAAGAAGGAGTCTTAGGTGCTTCATCGAACGAGAATTAGAAGCGCAAAGATACAAAAAAAGTGAAACAAAAAAAATCCGCCAAACAATTTGACGGATTTTTGTATGCGGTAGCAGGAACGAAGGTGTTGGTTATCTCACTACAATCTTCTGTGTCTTCACGGTGTCGCCGTTGATGAGGCGCAGCACGTAAATGCCAGGGGCAGTTGGGAGTTGGCAGTTGGCAGTTGGCAGTTCCTTGCGGAACAATTCGTGACCGAGGATGTCGAAGATTTGGAGGGTGCCGGTGCCGTTGATGGTGAGTTCGCCATTGCTGATGAAGGCGAAATTTTCATTCTCAATCTTATTATCGTTGCCATCGGCATTGAACACCAGCTTGAAGCGGCTCTCGTAGTCTGTGACCTTGGCCTCGAAGGTGTAGCTCGGGGTCTCGAGCAGATTGACGTTGGCTCCAGTGAGGTTGTCAATTAAGTTGGCAGTTGGCAGTTGACAGTTGGCAGTTACTGAGATGGTCAACGTGTAGGTGCCGTTCTCCTTGGCCTTGAAGTTGATTGGCAATTCACCTTCTGGTTCGGCTGTCGCCACGGCGTAGTCCTTGCCATTCTGCGGGATATAGATTTTGGTGTTGCCCTTGCGGAAACTGAACTTCTCTAACGTCTGGCCGCCGTCGAAGCGGATGATGGCGTTGTCGATGGCCTCGCCTCCGTTACGGGTGAGGCTGAAAGTGAGCATGGGCACAGCGTCATTTTCGCTGCCCTTGCTGTTGTTGACTTGGGTGAAAGCAACCGTTTCGTTGTCGGTGCTGGCCTGTACAAACACGCCTTCCATGGCCGCCACGCTGTTGTTGGCCTCAACTTGCGCCGAGAGTGCCGTGCCGCTTTCGTTCATTCTGTAGAAAGGTTGGTTGAGCGTGGCCGAGGTGCCGAATGGGTTGCCGATGAGGTTCCAGCCCTCAAATTGTGCGCCTGTGGTCTTGTGCAGCGTGACTTCGCCGTTGCCAGTGTAAGGTGTTCCACTGAAGGTAAGTATGGTGCCTGTTTGGTTGGCATAGAGGTAGCCGCGACCGCTTTCAAGGTTGAAGTGGTAGTTGTCGGTTCCTTCATCTTTCCAGTTCTCCCATTCCAGCTCTGCGCCTTGGTTGAAGCGGTAGAGGTCAAATTCATTGGTGAGGAAGCCGTTTTCTGCCGTAGGTGTGATCGGGCTACTCATGGGGGAGGCGATGAGGTGCCAGCCGCCGTTGCCCGTGCCGTAGCCGGCTATAGGCAGGGTGGTGCTTGGCAGGGCTTCCCATTTGGCGTAGAGCGTGACGGTGGCGATGGTGTCGGCCAGGTTGCTCACGCTCTGTTCGTCGTCATAGACCTTTGGTCCTTTGGCGGTGTTGGCCCATCCTTGGAACGCGTGACCCGAGTAGGTGAAATTGTTGGAGGTGAGGTGTTGTGCCACGTTATACATAAAACTTTGGTTGTCCATCGTGCCGGTGCCGCCGTTGGCGTCGAAGCCGACAGTGTAGGGGAAGGTGACGAAGGGACTTTGGGTGATGAAGCCGGTCTCCACCTCGCCGATGGTGACGGTGCCGCAGGTAGCGTCAGATCCATAGCCTTGGCCAATGGCGTTGTCGCAATTATCACCCTTTGTGGCGGTGACCCTTTCCGCACTGTTGGTAATGACGATGTTGCCGCAAGAGGATTTACATCCGCTGCCGATGCCCGCTGCCAATTGTCCACCAGTGGCTGTGACGGTGCCGCCGCTAATGGCGATGTTGTCGCAAGAGGAAGGCCATCCGCTGCCGATGCCGGCACCTCTATTCCCACCAGTGGCCGTAATGGTGCCACCGCTGATGGTGATGTTGCCACAAGAGGAAGCCCTTCCGCTGCCGATGCCCGCGGCATGTTCACCGCCAGTAGCGTTGACGATGCCGCCATTGATGGTGATGTTGCCGCAAGAAGAATAATAATATCCGCTGCCGATGCCCGCGGCATATTGACTGCCAGTGGCCGTGACGGTGCCGTCACTGATGGTGACGGTGCCGCAAGAGGAACTCCGTCCGCTGCCGATGCCCGCGGCATATTGACCGCCAATGGCCGTGACGTTGCCGCCGCTGATGGTGATGTTGCCGCAAGAGGAACTCCGTCCGCTGCCGATGCCCGCAGAGCTATTACCGCCAGTGGCGTTGAGCGTGCCGCTGCCTTGGAGGGTGAGGGTATGGCCTTGGGGTACGTAAATGCCCGGATTGTCTTTTCCCCCCTTCACGCTGTTGGTCGTGCCTTCGGCCAAAACGATGATGGCATCGCCCAAGCAGGTGATGCCTGGCCACCGGTGGTTGTCGTCTTCAAGGATGGTGGTGATGTCCACGCCGCTGAAGGTCACCGTGGCGCCATCGGCAATGAAAACATGGGTGTGGGCACCGCCTATGCCAGTGAGGGTGTCGCCGTCATGGAGTACGATCTCTCCAGGTATCGACCCTACAAATACCCATTTCGCATAGAGCGTCACGGTAGCGTTAGGAGTTTGGGTTAGGTTGATGACGCTCTGCCCGTCGTCATAGACTTTCGGCCCGTCGGGCGAGGTGGCCCATCCTTCGAATGCGTAGTACGACGTACGGCTGTAGTTGTTGATGAAAAGGTTATCTGTCACGTTGTACATGAAACTCTGGTTGTTCATCGAGCCTGTGCCTCCGTTGGCGTTGAAGACGACGGTGTAGGGAAAAGTGACGAAGGGACTTTGTGTGATGAAACCGGTCTCGGTGCCGTTGATGTAGATGCTCTGGCAAGTGCTACCATTACCACCTGCACCAATGGCGTTGTCGCAGCCCGTGCCTTTTGTGGCGGTAACGCGGGTCACGGTATTGTGAATGAAGATGTGCCAGCAATCGGAATGGTTATTGCCACTGCCGATACCTGCGGCACCGTCACCGCCCGTGGCGTTGACGGTGCCACCCCTGATGCTGATGGAGCCGCAAGAGCAGTTATCGCTGCCACTGCCGATGCCCGCGGCATATTGACCGCCGGTGGCGTTGACGGTGCCGCCATTGATGGTGATGTTGCCACAAGAGGAAAGGTTGTAGCTGCCGATACCCGCGGCATACTGAGCTCCAGTGGCGTTGAGTGTTCCGCTGCCTTGGAGGGTAAGGGTCTTGCCTTGGGGTACGAAAATACCGGAACTTCGATATCCTCCCTTCACGTTGTTGGTCGTGCTTTCCCCTATGGTGATGGTGGCATCACCCAAGCAGCTGATACCAGGCCATTGGTGGCTATCGTTGTTGGCAATGGAAGTGATGTTCACGCCGCTGAAGGTCACGGTGGCGCCATCGGCGATGGTGACATGAGTCTCGGCACCGCCCGTTCCAGTAAGGATGTGGCCATGAAGGAGTTGTACGTTTCCGCTACCCGAGCATAGGGTCACCACGTTGGCACCCGAGGTGGTGGTGAGGTGCATGTAGATGTAGGCGGAGCTGGAGCCGCAGCCTGTGTTGAGGTCGTAGCCAGTGCTGCCACCGTTTTCGCCTACCGCACCGTTTTGGGTGTTTTTGAAGGTGATGCCGGTGACGCCGGTGTTGTTCGACAGGGCGTCCTTGGTGTAGTAGAGATGGATGTAGGCACCGCCCGCATTGTTGTTCAGGTCGCCTTGCCCGCTGACGAAACTGTCGCTTCCGGCGCAGGGAACGAGGTAGTAGGTGCGCCCTTCGTAGGTTAGGCTGTTGGGGTAATCATTGCCCGTCTTGATGTAAAAACCGGTGATGGGCGTGCCAGTGTTGCCCGAGCTGCTCTGTTTTTTATAGAGCAGGTGGATGTAGTCGCTGCCCGAGCCGCAGCCTTGGTTCAGGTCTTGGCTGATGTCCGTCCAGCCCTGCTGTTCCAAGTTACCTATGAGGGCGTTGAAATCGTTTTGGTTTTTGTTGCCGGCCACCATCACGTCGGTGATGAAGTCCGTGGCTGAGGCCGTTAGCGTCATTGCTAAGATCATGAACACTGTCATGACTGTCCGAGAGAGATTGTTTTTATAGATTGACATGGGAATTCGTGTTTTTTGAGTGTAAAAGTAGAAAAAAATGTCAATCAAAAAAAATCCGCCGAAAAAACGACGGATTTTTTTTTCAGAATGGGCTTGTCTTTTAATCTTTCGCCAGGAACGGATACCCGTATGCGGCAGCAGGAACGAAGGTGTTCTTGATGGCGCGAGGGCTGGTCCAGCGGATGAGGTTCCACAGACCGCCGGCCTTGTCGTTGGTGCCGCTGGCACGGGCGCCACCGAAGGGCTGCATGCCGACCACGGCTCCTGTGGGCTTGTCGTTCACATAGTAGTTGCCGGCTGCGTGGCGCAACTTGTCGTTGGCAATCTTTTGGGCCTTCATGCAGTTGCCGAAGAAGGCGCCGGTAAGTGCGTATGGCGAACTTTGGTCGCACACGTCAAGCATCTCCTCGAACTTGTTGTCGTCGTAAACGTAGATGGTGATGATGGGTCCGAAGATCTCTTCCACCATGCTCTCGTAGTTCGGCACTTTGGCGAGGATGACGGTAGGCTCCACAAAGTAACCGACGCTCTTGTCGCAGTTGCCGCCGAAGACGATTTCAGCGTCCTTGCTGGCTTTGGCGCGGTCGATGTAGCCCTTGCAGTTGTCGAACGAAGCCTCGTCGATGACGGCGTTCACATAGTTGGTGAAGTCTTTCACATCACCCATCTTGATGGTGCTCATCATGTCGCCCACGCGGTTCTTCACGTCGTTCCACATCGAAGCGGGGATGTAGGCACGCGATGCGGCACTGCACTTCTGACCTTGGTATTCGAAGGCGCCACGGACGATGGCCACGGCCACCTCTTGTGGGTCGGCGCTGTTGTGGACGAAGATGAAGTCCTTGCCGCCGGTCTCACCCACGAGACGAGGATAGGCCTTGTACATGTCGAGGTTCTGGCCGGTGGTC
>CADCGK010000005.1:206669-293541 GCA_902800965.1 uncultured Bacteroidia bacterium
CATGTCGAGGTTCTGGCCGGTGGTCTTCCACAGGCTCTTGAAGGTGGCGGTGCTGCCGGTGAAGTGGATGGCGTTGAAGTTCTTGTCCTTCAGGGCCACGCCGCTGATCACGCTACCCTTGCCAGGCAGGAAGTTGACGACGCCGTTAGGAAGGCCTGCTTCCATGAAGATGCGCATGTCGGTGTAGTTCGACAGCAGGGCGGTCGTCGAGGGCTTCCAGATGGTGGTGTTACCCATCAAGGCGGGAGTCATGTTCAGGTTAGAGGCGATGGAGGTGAAGTTGAAAGGCGTGATGGCGAACACAAAGCCTTCCAGCGGACGGTATTCAGTACGGTTCAGCTGGTCGTTGGCCGAAGCGGGCTGCTCGGCGTAGAGCTTGCTGGCGTAGTGGTTGTTGTAGCGGAAGAAGTCGATGGTCTCGCAGGCACTGTCGATCTCAGCTTGGAAACAGTTCTTCGACTGGCCGAGCATGGTGGCGGCGTTGATGCGGGCGCGGTACTTGGTGGCCAGCATCTCGGCGATGCGTGCCATGATGGCGGCGCGCTCGTCCCAGGGCGTGTTCTCCCAGTCGTGCTTGGCGGCCTGGGCGGCGTCGATGGCCATGCGGACTTCCTTTTCGCCTACCTTGTGGTAGCGTGCGATGACGTGTTTGTGGTCGTGGGGCATCACCACTTCACCCATGTCGCCCGTGCGGACTTCCTGGCCGTTGATGATGGCGGGGATTTCAACGATTTCGTTGGATTGTCTTTCGAGTTCCTTCTGGAGTTCGATTCTCTTATTTAAAGATTTAAAGATTTATTGATTCAAGTTTTGTTCTTTTTGGATGGCTGCTTCCAAAGGTTTTGGGATATAGTGTCCATTAACATTTGGCTCAATGATAAGTTTTAACCAACCGAGACGTTCTCCGTTTTCGTCACTGCTCTTGAATCCGAGGAAAAACGGCTCGTCTAAAGGGAAACACAAGCATTCCTCAGCTGCGTAGATATAGGATTGATATACAATGATATCTGTTGTGTCTAAAACTGTTACATAGGGATATTCTTCATTGGAATTAAACAAAGGTATATAAAATGAACCCCAGGATAGAGAGTTTTTATAAGAATCATTTTTGTCCAAGGTCTCGTTTTTGTTATGTTGAACAAGGACATTGATTTGGTAAGAGCGTTCGAACTGGTCAGATTCACTTATCTGAGTGCATGATGAGATTCCGTCGATATAAACCAAAGTAACGCTGTCAGTTTGAATAGCGGTAGAATCGGCATGATAGAAAACATCGTTGGAAACTGTTTGAAAATGAAAGGCCAAGTCGTCTGAATATATACCTATAGTGTAATAGTTCAAAGGATCACCAGGCATACAGAAACCTGGACTATGTGAGAGCAAAGTCCTCAATCCAACACTTTTTCCATTCACATCAAAACCTCCTTCATACAAAATAAACGCCATGTCTTCATTATCAATATATTCCCACTCGATGCTGTCGAAAGTGAAGACATCCATCCCTTCGTAATCTCCAAAAGTAATGCTGTCGAAGGTTGGCTCGTTGTTGGGTTGAGGCTCCTTATGGCATGAGATAATAAGACCTACCATCAGTATAACTAATAGAAAGGGGAGTGTTTTTTTCATAGTCAAGACGGTTTTGGAAAAAGCACTGCAAAGGTAAATCATTTGTTTTTAATTATCAAGATAATCTTTTGATGACTTGAAGTCGATGCGTATGCTCGTTCCGCTCCTTGTTGAAGATGCCGGTCTGGTCAAGGTAGTCGATGCGGACTTGTCCCGAACAGTGGATGATACGTTCGTTGTCGAGCATCATGCCCACATGGACGATCTTGCCGTCCTCGTTGCCGAAGAAAGCGAGATCACCAGGCTGGATTTCGGGGAGAAAATACACCAATTCGCCTTCCTTGATCTGTTCTGAGGCGTCGCGGGGTAGGAGCTTGCCTGCCGCTCTGGCGCAGAGCTGTACGAAGCCGCTGCAGTCGATGCCGAAGATGCTTCGTCCACCCCATAGATAAGGCGCATCCATGAATTTTTGGGCGAATTCGATCATCATGGCCGGAACGAAACGCCCCGGTATGGTCATGGAGCCTGCTACCGGCTCGTGCACGATGGTTCCGATGGAAAGACTTTTCCCCTTGTAAGTGATCGTGGGTTGGTCAACGATATAACTCTCTTTGGCCTTTAATGCAAGGACCTCCTGCTCGACAATCTCATGATGCTGTATGCCTTGGATCCATCCTTCATATTGGTCCGACATGGTGCGAATAAGCTTCCATCCTGGCTTCTCGTCCAACACCTCGTACATTTCGTTATAAAGCAGCTGGCTCACCATCTCGCTGGTGTGGCTGCCTTCCTTTCTGATGGGAATGACCGACAGATCGCAAATCCCGTAATTCATGGTCTGTAATTTTTTTGGAGCAAAGATAAAAAAAACTTATTTTTGCACACTAACATTTTTTAACATGGGTAAATTCAAGGATTTCGTCAATATATTTCGCCATCGTTATTATGAATTTGCCAAGGCACTGATGTTCGTTTTGGCCATCGTTTTGGTGTATTGGCAAATGCCGAGAGTGGGCAAGTTCCGTTATGAGTATCAGCTTTACAAGCCATGGCAGCATGAAACCCTGTATGCCCCCATCGATTTCCCGATCTATAAGGATGCGGAAATGCTGAAGGTTGAAAGTGATGAGATTATACGGTCGGTAAAGCCGATCTTCAAATTGGACAGCCAAGCTACACGACAAGCCAAATCAAGGCTGGACGAAACGTTTGAACAGCAGTGGCATGCCCATGACGGTATGGATGCCGAGACGAACAAGAAGGCTTTGATGGAACTTTTCGACCAGGTGCAGAACAGAGGTGTGCTGGTCTATGATAAGGCCTTGTCGGATTTTTCTGATGAGACGCAGATCAGTTTGGTGAAAGACCAGACAGCCACCACGGTCGCTTTTGGCAGCCTATATACCATGAACTCGGCCCGTGAGTCCATTGAGCAATGGATGGAACATGGACATCCTGGCATCGATGTGCAGCTACTCTCCACTTTGCTGTTGAACGTATTGTTCCCCAATGTGGTGTATGATGATTCCATGACGAAACAGGAGCAGGACAAGGTGTTGTCAAAGATGTCGCTCACATACGGAATGGTCCAGAAAGACGAGCTGATCATCACGGAAGGGGAGATCGTGGATGAAAACGTCTTTGCGATCTTGAATTCCCTGCAAAAAGAATACACTACGGGTTCGTTTGCTAAGAACGACTCTCGTCAGGTGCAGCTGAGCCAACTCTTCCTGGTTGCCTTGCTATTTGTCATGCTGGCCTTGTATTTGAAAGCACTTCACAACAAAGACGTTTTCAGCGAGTTGAGCAAAATCAACCTGATATTGTTGTTAATGGTGGTCATGATCATCCCTTCATACTGGATCATGAAGCTGCATCCGTCTTTCATCTTGATGATGCCTGTGGTGATGCTGACCATGGTGATGGTGACGTTTTTCAGCTCAGCCTTGGCTTTCACGGTACAGGTGTTTACGGTGCTGCTGATTTCCATGGCGGTGCCTAATCCGTTCCAATATATCTTCATGCAGCTGGTGGCCAGCATGATCGTGATCTTCATTCTCGCTCACCATCGCTCCCGTAGGCACTATTTCATCAGCTCCTTGCTGCTGTTTGTGGTGTATTTCGTGGTCTATCTCGCCTTCGCCTTCCTTTCGTCGTCGGTGATCGACTGGTCAACAGTGGGTATGTTGGCGTTGAATGCTTTGTTCACGATGCTATCCTTGCCGCTGATTTTCTTGTTTGAGAAGATGTTCAGTATGACGACTTCCCTGACCTTGATGGAGCTGAACAACACCAACACGCCTTTGCTACGTCAGCTGGCTCAGACGGCTCCGGGTACCTTCCAGCATTCCATCCAGGTGGCCAACCTGTGTGACGAGGTGTTGTATGCCATCGGCGGCGATAGCCTCTTGGCACGTACTGGCGCCTTGTATCATGACATCGGCAAGATGAAGAACCCCATGTATTTCACGGAAAACCAGCACGGAGGATACAACTCCCATAACGACATCTCAAATGTGGAGAGTGCCCAGATCATCATTTCCCATGTGCTGGACGGCATCGAGATGGCCAAGAAAGCCCGCATCCCTGAACAGATTATTGAGTTTATCCGGACGCACCATGGCACACGTCGCACCGAGTATTTCTATATCATGGAAAAACGCCAGCATCCTGACGAAGAAGTGGATCCCGCCGATTTCACCTACCATGGACCGATTCCCTTCTCGCGTGAGACTGCCGTGTTGATGATCTGCGACTCGGTGGAGGCCGCATCGAGGAGCCTTAAGGAACCGGACGAAAACAACATCAGCAACCTCGTTGACAACATCATCCAAAAGCAGATGGATGATGGACAGTTCATGAATGTGGACCTCACTTTGCGTGATTTCACTACCATCAAGAAGGTGCTCAAGAAGAAGCTGATGAGCATCTATCACGTGAGGATTGCCTATCCGGATAAGTGAGGAGTTAGGAGTGAGGAGTTAGGAGTGAGGAGTTAGGAGTGAGGAGTTAGGAGTGAGGAGTAATGGGCCGATAGTCGTCATTGCGAGGAGGAACGACGAAGCAATCCAACCTGACACTTCTCAATGAAGGCTGCTGCTTCAGGGCCTTCGTTGAAGATTAGGTCCAGAACACTTAGGTCTGGTGCGAAAGGGAACTTAGCGCTGAAAACTTGGTAATACTGAGGAAACGAACTGAGATCGGGAATGGCTTTCGGACTGAACGCCTCGCGCAGGTCGTTCTCGGCTTTGTGTACATAGTCCGTTGTGTGTATAATTTCCTTCTTAGTTTTGAGCATCTTTAACACTGCCAATAAAGCTGCGTCATTCAAGTCGATAAGCCGCTCGAAATGCCCTTCGAAAATGGGCCTTAGAAAATCGTAATAATGATCGAAATATGGCGCCGCTTTGTAAGCCGACTCCAAGCAGCGCCGGTGTATCTGTTGCCATGGCTCCACATAGCTGATGGCGATGTCTTTGGTCATGGTATGGTTGCCGTTGACCTTGATGACGGGTACGCTGAGACTCTCCACGCCGTTGGCCGTCATCACACGGCAGCGGTTGCGGTAGGTCTGCTTGTGGTAGGTCTCCCACACCTCAATGACAGGCGCGTCTTCTTTCAGAAAACGCGCCATGTAGCTGATGCTCGGAAAATAAGCTGTGGTGAAAAGCGTCATTTGACCAGATAATCCTTGACGACTTTTCGATAATCCTGTTCTTGCATGGCCCCTACTTGCATCATGGGCCGGCCCTCCATGGGGATGAAAAGCACCACGGGGATGCTGCTGATCTGAAAAGCTCCGGCGAGTTCTCTCTCTTGGTCAACGTTGACCTTGTAAATCGTAAGCTTTCCCTCGTATTCGTTGGCCAGCTTTTCCATGATGGGAGCTACTTTGCGGCATGGGCCACACCAGTCGGCATAGAAATCCACGATGACCGCAGTGTTGCCTTTGAAAACAAAAGCGTTGGGGTTTTTCTCAAAATCCCAGATGTTTGAAAGGAAGCCCTTGTAGGTAAGCTGTTGTACCTTGGGCGCTTGAACTTTTTCTTGGGCCATGGAATTTATGCCTATCAAAAGGAGCAAACAGGCAAAAAAGATGCTTTTCTTCATTGTTTCTTATAAAATTTTGTGCAAAGATAATTTTTTTTTATTTTTGTACAATTTTAATACCACGATATGTTACTGGTAAACATTAAGGAACTTGTCGGCATTGAAGAGAAAGGCCTCTTGATGAAAAAGGGCCAGCAAATGTCCAAGACAGGAAGGATCAAGAATGCCTTCTTGTTGATAAAAGGTAAGAAGATTTTAGACTATGGCAAGATGAGCTCTCCAGAGTGCAAAAAGTACTTGGAAGAGCACCATCGTGTATATGATCTCAGCGGCAGCGTTGTGATGCCTGCTTTTTGCGACTCGCATACGCATCTGGTCTATGCCAACTCCCGTGAGATGGAATTCGTGGATAAAATCCGCGGTTTGAGCTACGAAGAGATAGCGAAGCGGGGAGGAGGCATCCTAAATTCGGCCAAGGCAACAGCCAAGGCGTCTGAGGATGAGCTTTACGAGATGGCCTGCAAGCGTCTCGACGAAGTGATGCGCATGGGCACGGGAGCCATCGAGATCAAGAGTGGCTACGGCTTGACCACCGAGAGCGAATTGAAGCTGTTGCGCGTCATCCGAAGGCTGAAAGAGAACTCCCCGTTGACCATCAAGTCGAACTTCTTGGGCGCGCATGGCATCCCCATGGAGTATCGTGGTCACCAGGAAGACTACGTCGATCTGGTGATCAATGAGATGATTCCGCTGGTCGCCGCCGAGGATCTGGCCGACTTCATCGATGTGTTCTGCGACAAGGGATTCTTCACCTGCGAGGATACGGAACGGATCCTCATGGCGGGTATCAAATATGGCATGAGACCCAAGATCCACGCCAACGAG
Source organism: uncultured Bacteroidia bacterium (assembly GCA_902800965.1). Taxonomy (GTDB): domain Bacteria; phylum Bacteroidota; class Bacteroidia; order Bacteroidales; family F082; genus Limimorpha. Next base: position 213,171 of record CADCGK010000005.1, read on the forward strand.
ATGGCCATCTCAGGCGGTGTGCAGGTGGGCGTGAAATATGGCGCCATCTCCGTCGATCATCTGGAACAGATCGGCAAGGAAGAAATCGAGTGCCTGAAGGACACGGAGACCATGCCGACCATCCTCCCAGGATGTGCCTTCTTCTTGAATCTTCCACTGTCGCCGGCACGCGAGATGATCCAAAATGGTCTTCCAGTGGCTATGGCGTCTGACTTCAACCCCGGCACCTCGCCTTCGGGCAATATGCAGCTGGTCTTCTCCATGGCCTGCATTCGTTACCGCTTGACGCCGGAAGAGGCGTTGAACGCCACAACGCTCAACACGGCCTACGCCATGGGCGTCAGTGACGAACTGGGAAGCATCACCAAGGGGAAAATAGCCAACCTCATTGTGACGGAGCCGATGACTCAACTGGAGTTCATCCCTTATTATTACGGCACCAACAAAGTGGCAAAAATGATTTTGAATGGAAAATTTGTGTAAAACTGAAACAATATGAAAAAATTAATGCTTTTGGGAACCGCATTAGCCTTGATGGGCATGCTCCTGTTTTCCTGTAATGAAGACCGTTTCGACTTGGACAATCTAGAGTCCATACAAAGTTCCGGACAATGGAAAATCCCCGTTGGATCGGCAAGGATTACTCTTGGTGAGGTGTTTGACCAGTTGGGTGAAAACAACCTGATTGCACACGATGAAGTAGGAAATCTTCAACTCCACTATGAATATATCGACGAGGAGATTCTTAAAGGCGCCGGTTTCTTGAATCTTGGCGCACAGATCTTTGATTTTCAGATTCAGTTTGAAAACGAACACCACGGAGAAATTATCACAGATCCGATAAGAGATACTCTTTGCTTCAGCCAAGAGGTCAAAATTGCCATGGACAGCGTGGGCTTGAAATCAGCCATCATCAAGTCGGGTGAGATGATCATGAGGATGGGGACCAATATTGGTGAGGTAAGCGACATCGTTTTCTCCTCATCGGGCATCCTTATGCCTAATGGCGACACGCTGGCTTGTTACTTCAACAAGCTCAATGACAACAGGGTGGATATCTCTGGTGCTACTTTCCGGATGAATACGGATCCTGCTACGGGTTTGTCGGATTCCACGCTGACATTCAACTATGTAGTTCACTATCTTGTGAATGGTTCTGATGAGCCGGAGTTCAATCTCTCTACTCAAATTGGTTTTGCAGATATTGTCATTCAGGAAATCACGGGCTATATCAATAGTTATGTGTATGACTTTTCGTACGACACCGCTTTTAGCCTGTCTTTGCCCAATGTTGTCGGTGAGATGGAACTCGTTGGGGTGGAACTTCAGGTTGAGGAAAAGAACACCTTTGGCTTCGATGCTTTGTTCCAAGTAGATGTCGCCGAGTTCTATGGAGAGGGAGTGGATCCCGCACCGGTCTTTCCTACCTATCCTTATTGTCTTTCAGTGCTCTCAACACCGGAATACACGAACGTGATGCCTGAAGAGCCCATCAACCTCAGGTACAGCACGGATTTCAATGGTGTACGCATCGATTCGAAGATGATCATCAATCCAGAAGGAGGCAACAGGCTGATCACGATCAACGACGATTCATCGCTTGGGGTGAAGGTGGATGCCGTGATTCCTTTCCAATTCAACATCCCGGCTGTCTCCTATTTGGATACAATTGATATCAATCTCTCGGACATCAACACTCCCGACCTGGTGCAGGAAATCATTCTTGGCATTATCTTCAAATCAGAAATGCCGTTTAATTTCGATGCTCAGTTCTACACTGTTGATGCTACGACAGGCCTTGTCTCGGATTCTCTCTTTGCAAGTCCGCTGCGAATTAACGGTTCGTTCGACGGAACTCCAGTGAATACCAATGCAGAGGTCTCCATCACCCAAGATCGTGTGAACAGCCTTATGGCTGCTAACCAGCTGATCATGCGTCTTGGCGTCAATACGCAGAATCAAAACGTCTATTTGAACCTCGACAATGCCATGGAAGTCATCCTAAAGGCAGATGTGATCTATGACGGTGAAATTGAGTTTGGTGGGAATTAATCTTGGGAGGAAATAGTATGAGACAAGTCAAAAACTATATTGCTTTGGCCTTTGCGCTGCTGATGGGGTCGTCATTGTTCGCACAAATTGCTACGCCCGTTGATTTCATGCGCAACAACCCTAGGGCAGTGTTCGCGAATCCAGCTACCTATACGGCCGACTATGGCTATTTTGACATGGGATTGGGTGGCATTAATATTGGAGCCATGAAGATGGGCTTGAAATATGACAAGTTCTTCCAGTTTAACGAACAAGGTCAGCCAGTCGTCCTTGATTTGAACAAAGGAATTGCCAGCCTTCGCAACAAGAATTATGTGAATACCTTTGTGAATGTGGACATTTTCCATTGCGGTCGTAGGACAAATCATGGTTTCTTTACTTATACACATCGTCTGCGCGAAAGAGAATCTTTTAGATTCAATAAGGACATGATGGAGCTCATGGCCCATGGAAATGCCGCTTTTTTGGGCGAGTCCAATCCCGCCAACATCGAGATGGGCGTTGCCGCCAAAGTGTTTCAGGAATTTGATTTCGGTTACCAGATGAGTCTTACCGAACAGCTGAACGTCGGCTTGCGCTTGAAATTCTTGATGGGCTATGCCGACTCGAAAAGCCAGACGCTGAATGTAAAGTTGTTCACTGACCCAGAGACTTACGCTTTGAGGATGATGGGTAACGTGGGCATTAGGGCCTCGTTGCCGTATGAGTTCTACATGGAAGATGACAAGATAAAGATTAAGGACAGACGATTCAATCCGGCGGCATTGTTCAAGAATTACGGCTTTGGCATTGATTTGGGCGGCGAATACCAGATTGATGAACAATGGGGCGTGGCGGCTGCTATCAATGACCTTGGCTTTATCAGATGGAAAGATCACGCATTGAGTTTTGAGGGAAATCTTCAGGACGGGGGTGTGCTCTATGAAGACGGTTCGGTGGTTTTCTCTGGCCTGACTCCTCAGCAGGTGAGCGCCATGATACAGGATCCGAATTATTTTGACGGCATTACCGATACGCTCGTCCAATATGTCCGATACGACCTTGCGAATCTTACTGGATATACATCAGGATTGAATATGAATTTGATGGCGCGTGGCTATTATGACCTGACGCCGGAGCATCGTTTTACGGCTCAACTGATGGGCTGCAACTTCGGTCTGGGCATGAAACCCGCTTTGACACTTGCCTATACGGGCTCATTCTCTGGAAAATATGACGTGGTGGCCACCTACACCATGATGCCAGGAAGCTATGACAATCTCGGTATCGGCTTGAGCGCCAACCTCGGCGGTGCGCTGATCTATGTCGCCACCAACAGCATTTTCGGCTTGTTCAACCCAGCGAACAGGACACAGACGCATGCCCAGTTCGGCCTCTCCTTCACGAGTGGAGAGAAGATCCCGAGGAGTGAGACGATCATCCTTAGGGACAAGGCCGCTGAGGCTGCCGCCGAGATGGAAGAGTGATGGTGAAAGCACGCGTCATCGGCATCAGCCGTCATCGTTTGACTACTGACGGCGATGGCGTCACCACCTTGGTGGCGTTCAACGGCTGCCCGTTGCGCTGCAAGTATTGTCTTAATAGCCATTGCTGGGATCCAGAAAGGGGAAAGGAATATACTCCTGAGACCCTCTATGAGGAAACTAAAATAGATCAGCTTTATTTTCTCGCCACCCATGGAGGTGTTACCTTCGGTGGTGGCGAACCTTTGCTGCAAGTGGATTTTATCAAGGAGTTCCGTGAACGCTGTGGAACGCAGTGGCAACTGGTGGCAGAGTCCAGCCTTAACGTGCCTTTCGAAAACTTAGAGGCCCTCGATCCCATATTGGACGGCTATATTGTGGACATCAAGGATATGAATCCTGAAATCTATCAGGCCTATACGGGAAAAGACAATGTTGTGGTTTTGAAGAATTTGGAATGGCTTTTGCAGCATAGAGATCCGAACGGCATCATGGTGCGGGTCCCTCATATTCCCGATTTCAACACGGATGAAGACGTGGTGAAAAGCATGGAGCGCCTCAAGGAGATGGGGGTGAAGAATTTCGATGAGTTCAACTATATAATAAGGTGAGAAGAAAGAAGTAAGAAGAAAGAATAAAACGATATGGCTAGAGGTAAACAAACATGTAAGATTCTGAAAGAGATCCGTAAACAGATTGCGGAGGAAAATGACATTGAGTTGGTCATCGAGGAGTGCACCTATAAAGGTGACTGTCTGGGTACCTGCCCGAGATGCGAGGCCGAAGTGCGCTATCTTGAACGCGAGCTGAAGAAACGCCAACGTCTGGGCAAAGTGGCCGTGGTCGCTGGGATGTCGCTGGGTACGATGCTTGCCGCTACTTCGTGCGATACTAATAAATCGCTGTCGAAAAAAGAACCCCTTGCCGGTGATGTGGTGGCCGTCGCCCCTGATGTTCCGGAAGTTGCTAAGGATACCATCCCCCAACTGGAGGGGATAGTGCGGCTGCTCCGGATCGATTATCCTTTTGATGACGTGGTGTATGAGCAATCGATGAAAAACCTGTTTGTTTTCCCTGAAATGAATAACTTGTTCATTCGTGGCGGCAAGATTCAATATGAGCATATTGGAGGAGGAGACGCATATACAACGTTTGAGGAACTGATAGAAGCGACTAAAGAATTCAGGGCACCCTATTATCCTGAAGGGGAACAAAAGCTGCTGGAAAACCTTTCTTTCTATTTGAGTGACTATAAAAAGGGCACCAAAAATTACAATGGAGAAATGGAAGTGGTGTTTACTGTTGACCAGACGGGTAAGTTGTCGGACATCGAAATCCAGAAAGGCATTGACGAGACTTTGGACGCAGAAGTCGTCTCGTTTTTCGAGCCCATGAAATGGGAGCCTGCGTATTATCAGCTGAAGGACGAGAGTCGGGACTGGCCGTTTGAATGCCGTTGTGTGATGCAGATCCAATTCCCGATTCGGTATGCTGAAACCTTAATGGGCATCGTTCCCATGTATAATCCCGTGCTCCTTCATCTGGACTCAGTGAGTCCGGAGGTTCAGGCAAAGATGGTGTTCCCGGAATCGAAGCGACTGACGGTGAACGGATATGAATTGCAGATCCCCGAATCGCTCTATAGCACCTATAAAGAATACAAGGAGCCTTATCTGGTTGAAAAGGCGGTGCGTATCGCGGCTCCTCACTATCTTGGCGGTGAGCCTGCCATGTTGCAGTTCCTGGAGGAATACCTTGGCGAAGATGCAAGAAAAGGATCACGTGAGATAGAGGTTGAATTCACTGTGCTTGTCACTGGTGGGGTGCGTGATGTGGAGGTCGTGAGAGGCATTGACGAGAAGCTGGATGCCCAAGTGATACGAGTCTTCAAGATGATGGAATGGGAACCCGGTATTTGGGAGATGGAGTCGGGCGAGCAAATCATGGTTTCGTGCAGCTGTACGCAGAAGATTTATTTTCCATTAAAACAATAAAGATCATGGCTAAAGGAAAACAAACTTGCAAGATCTTGAAAGAGATCCGCAAGCAGATTGCGGAAGACAATGATATCAACCTGGTCATTGAGGAATGCATGTATCAAGGTGACTGCGAAGGCACCTGCCCAAGATGCGAGGCTGAGGTGCGCTACCTGGAACGTGAGCTGGAGAAACGCCAGCGCATGGGCAAAGTAGCGGTCATCGCCGGTCTGTCGCTTGGCACCATGCTCACCGCATCATCATGCGCCCGTGTCGTGCCTCCTCCCACGGGGATTGTGCCCAATCCCAATGTCCCTGACTCAACAGAATGCCCGGCACCGGATACCACCGATCCCGATTACCTCTATCCTCTGGCAGGCGATGTGTTGGCACCGGAACCGAATAGCACCGAGTTGGACGATCCTGATGTAAATGAATAATGCCATGGCCAAAGGAAAACGAACCTGCAAAATACTGAAAGAGATCCGCAAGCAGATTGCTGCGGATAACGACATCGAACTGGTCATCGAGGAATGCACCTACAAAGGCGACTGCCTCGGCACTTGTCCAAGATGTGAAGCTGAAGTGCGTTACCTGGAGCGTGAGCTAGAGAAACGCCAGCGCATGGGTAAGGTGGCGGTCATCGCAGGACTTTCGCTGGGTACCATGCTCACCGCATCGTCTTGTGCCAATCCTGGCCCTCAAGTAACGGGGAAGGTGCCCGCTTATTCTGATCCCACAGAGAAACCCAACGACAGTGTCCCCGACGACACCATCCCCGATGATGCCTATCTTCTCGAAGGCGATGTGTTGGCACCGGAGCCGGATTCTGTTGAGTTAGAGGAAAAAGAATAATGCCATGGCCAAAGGCAAACAAACCTGCAAAATCCTGAAGGAAATCCGCAGGCAGATTGCGGCGGAGAACGATATTAAGTTGGTCATCGAGGAATGTACCTACCAAGGCGACTGCCTCGGCACCTGCCCGAAATGCGAAGCCGAGGTGCGCTATCTGGAGCGCGAATTGGAGAAACGGCAACGTATGGGCAAAGCAGCAGTCGTTGCGGGCCTTTCCGTAGGTTTGTTGGGCGCAAGTCAAGTGGCTTTGGCGCAGCAGCCAGATAGTTTGCGGATGGATACAATTGTTGAGGAAGAAGTGATGGTTGAGACATCGGAGTTTTTTGGGTGTATTGTGGAGACCATGCCTGCATTCCGTGGCGGCGAGCAAAAGTTGTTTGAATTCCTAGGGAATAATTTGGTCTATCCCAAAGAAGCCAAAGAAGCTGGCATAGAAGGCAAGGTGTTTGTTGAGTTTTATATAGAAAAAGACGGCACTGTTTGTGATGCAAAAGTGCTTCGTGGCATAGGCTACGGCTGTGATGAAGAAGCACTTCGTGTGATTGGTCTAATGCCAAAATGGTACCCAGGCAAACAAAGAGGGAAGGCCGTCCGTGTGAGATATACAATGCCCATCAATTTCAAATTATCCAAATAAGGAATAAAACTATGGCCAAAGGCAAACAAACCTGCAAAATCCTGAAGGAAATCCGCAAACAGATTGCGGCGGAGAACGATATTGAATTCGTGACCTCGGAGTGTACTCACAAGGGCGACTGCGCTGGCACTTGCCCGAAATGCGAAGCCGAGGTGCGCTATTTGGAGCGCGAATTGGAGAAACGCCAGCGCTTGGGCAAGGCGGCCATCTTTGCCGGAATGACCATAGGAACAGCCATTACCGTAGCGGGTTGTGGCCCGTTGGCACCGACCCCGAATGGTATGATGGAGCATCCAAGGGATACTTTTGTGGCCGCTGATACGATTAGGAATGATAGTGTCGAGGAGCCTTTCGAGCTCGAAGGCGATGTGATGGCACCAGTGCCGGATACATTGATGGAATATGTTTTTGAGCCAGAAGAAGATGAAGATCGTCCTGGCGTTTATATTGTTGTCGAACAAATGCCAGAGTTTCCAGGAGGTGATAAAGGGTTTCATCAATTCATTGCCGACAATGTAAAATATCCTGCCGAAGCTAAAGAAAAGGGAATAAGAGGTATAGTGTATGTCAATTTCATCGTTGAACCAGACGGAAGTGTTTCCGATATTAAAGTATTGCGGGGAATTGGCAGTGGCTGTGATGAGGAAGCGGTTCGTGTGGTGGAATCCATGCCTAAATTTAAGCCTGGAATGCAAAATGGTGAAGCCGTAAGGGTTTCTTATACTGTTCCTGTTATTTTTAGGTTGGAAGACAACCAGGATTGATTTCTGTTTCATTTTGTAAAGAAAAAAGCCGTACATTTGCAGCGGCAAAAGCCGTAGAGATTCCCCTCCGGGGAATGGAGTGGTGTGTGGTTGTTTATAAGCGGCGGCTTGAGGTTTTGACCTATTGGAAGACGCCCGAGGCCGCCGCGGTATACAAAACGATCAAACTCCATTCTCGAAGAGAATCTCAATCTTGAATCTTGATTTTTAAATATTAAATCAAACAATAATGAAACAACTCATCGAATGCGTGCCGAATATCAGCGAAGGCCGCGACAAGAATATCATTGACCAAGTTACTGCTGAAATCGAGAAAGTGGAAGGCGTGAAGCTGCTGGATGTGGATCCTGGCATGACCACCAACCGCACCGTCATCACCTTCGTGGGTGAGCCTGAGCCTGTGTGCGAAGCCGCCTACCGCGTGGTGAAGAAAGCCGCCGAACTCATCGACATGAGCCAGCATCATGGCGCCCACCCGCGCCAAGGTGCCACCGACGTGTGCCCCCTCATCCCTGTGAGCAACATCACCATGGAAGAGGTAGTCGAGTATGCCCACAAGTTGGGCAAGCGCCTCGGCGACGAGCTGAACATTCCGATTTACTGCTACGAAGAGGCCGCCTACATCAAGGAACGCCGCAACCTCGCGTATTGCCGTACAGGTGAATATGAATCTCTGGCCTCGCGCCTTGGCACGGAGCAGTGGAAGCCCGACTTCGGCCCCAACGAATGGAACGAACACGTGGCCCACACGGGTGCTACTCAAGTGGGTGCACGTGACTTCCTCGTGGCTATCAACTATAACCTCAACACCACCTCAACGCGTCGCGCCAACGCCATCGCTTTCGACGTGCGCGAAAAGGGTCGCCCGATGCGCGAAGGCGGCAAGGTGACCGGCAAGCCGATGAAGGACGAAAACGCTATCGGCTGGTTCATCGAGGACTACGGCATCGCCCAGGTGTCGATGAACATCACCAACATCAGCGTGTCGCCCGTCCACGTCTGCTTCGAGGAGGTCTGTGCCAAGGCCGCTGCCCGTGGCGTGCGCGTCACTGGCTGCGAAATCGTCGGCCTCGTGCCCAAGAAAGTGCTGATGGATGCTGGCAGGTTCTATCTAGCCAAACAACAACGCAGCCTCGGCGTGAGTGAAGAGGAAATCATGAAGATCGCTATCAAGTCGATGGGCCTCGACGACCTGAAGCCCTTCGACCCGAAGGAAAAGGTCATCGAATATCTCATCGAAGACCACAGCCAGAAGAAACTCGTTGACATGACCTGCACGGGCTTTGCCAACGAGACAGCTTCTGAAAGCCCCGCTCCTGGTGGCGGTTCCATCTCGGCCTACATGGGTGCCCTTGGTGCCTCATTGGCCACAATGGTCGCCAACCTGTCGTCGCACAAGCCGGGCTGGGACGAGCGCTGGGAAGAGTTCTCCAACTGGGCCGTCAAGGGTCAAGCCATCAAGGATGAGCTACTTGAACTCGTTGATGAGGACACCAATGCCTTCAATAAGATTATGGATGCCTTTGGCCTGCCGAAGAAGACCGACGAGGAGAAGGCCGCTCGCACTGCCGCCATCCAAGAGGCTACCAAGTATGCCACCCAGGTGCCTTTCCGCACGATGAAGGTCGCCTTCAAGGCTTTCGAGGTCGTCCGCGCCATGGCCGAGACGGGTAATCCGAACTCCGTCACCGACGCCGGTGTGGGTGCTTTGTGCGCTCGTTCAGCTGTCATGGGAGCCCATCTCAACGTGAAGATCAATGCCGCCTCCTTGAAGGATGAGGAATTCAAAGCCCAAATCCTGAATGAAGCTGCTGAGATTGAAGCTGCCGCCATAAAGGAAGAAGCTGAAATCTTAGAGATCGTCAACAAAGTGATCGTCGGGTAAGCGGCTAAAAGGAGAACGGCGAATTAAACGAATTTTACGAATGATTCGTTTAATTCGTTTAATTCGCCGTTGCTAATTCGTAAAATTCGCCGTTAACCGAAAATTTTTGAGATTATCCCTTGCCAGTTCAAAAAAATGTTCTAATTTTGCAGTCCGAAAATTTTGAAAGGAAGATAAGATATGTCAAAGAAACAGAAAGACGCACGCATCAAGGTCATCCTCGAGTGCACAGAGCATAAGGCCAGCGGCATGCCCGGTACTTCTCGTTACTTTACTTACAAGAACAAGAAGAACACTCCAGACCGTCTGGAATTGATGAAGTATAACCCGATTTTGAAAAGAATGACCCTCCACAAGGAGATCAAATAATTAAGAGTTATGGCAAAGAAAGTAGTTGCTACCCTTCGTACCCTGGGTAAAGAATACAGCAAGGTCATCAGAATGAAACGTTCTGAAAAGACTGGCGCTTATTATTTTGAAGAGACCATCGTTCCTGTTGAGAAGGTTCAGGAATTTCTCGCCAAAAGATAATTTGCGTTTCTTTAAACAAATACAATAGCTTTTCCATAACGCTTGGGAGAGCTATTTTTTCGTGTAATAAAGTGAAGTTATGGGCCTGTTTTCATTTTTAACCAAGAAAAAAGAACAAAAGGATGACCTCGACAAAGGGTTGGAGAAGACTAAGACCAGCGTCTTTAGCCGTATTTCCCATGCCATCGCCGGCAAGTCGAAAGTCGATGACGAGGTGCTTGACAATCTTGAGGAGATCCTGATCACTTCCGACGTGGGAGTCGATACCACCTTAAAGATCATCGAGCGTATCGAGAAACGTGTGGCTCGCGACAAATACGTCGGCACCGATGAGCTGAACACCATCCTTAAAGAAGAGATCATGGCTCTGCTGCAGGAGAACCAGTCGGGCGATGGCACCACCTTCGACATCACGGGAAAGAAACCCTACGTGATCATGGTGGTGGGCGTCAACGGTGTGGGCAAGACCACAACCATCGGCAAGCTGGCGCATAACTTCAAGAAGGCTGGCAAGAAAGTCGTTTTGGGTGCGTCCGACACCTTCCGTGCCGCCGCTGTGGAACAGCTTAAGATCTGGGCCGAAAGGGTGGATGTGCCTATCGTACAGCAGGGCATGGGTGCAGATCCAGCTTCCGTTGCCTTCGACACGGTGAAGTCGGCCGTGGCTCAAGATGCCGATGTGGTGCTGATTGACACTGCTGGACGTCTTCACAATAAAGTCAACTTGATGCGTGAGCTCACCAAGATCAAGCAGGTGATGCAGAAGGTCGTCCCAGATGCCCCGCATGAGGTGCTGCTGGTGCTGGATGCTTCTACCGGCCAAAATGCCATCGAACAAGCCAAACAGTTTACCGCTGCCACCGAGGTCAACGCCCTCGCGCTAACCAAACTTGACGGCACTGCTAAGGGTGGCGTGGTCATCGGCATCTCCGACCAGTTCAAGATTCCGGTCAAATACATCGGCGTTGGTGAAGGCATCGACCATCTCCAAATCTTCGACAGGAAGGCTTTCGTTGATTCACTGTTCGAGTAGAATTATATCAAGAATTAGAGAATTTGAGAAATGAAAAACGCAAGTGTTTTCGCTCCAATTCGGATAATTCTTAAGCTTCAAAATAGAAAAATCTCTAATTCTTGACTAAACCATCGTTAAATATCGTCACTCTCGGATGCTCCAAAAACAAAGTGGATTCGGAGCATCTGGCGGCTTTGTTGGAACATCGTTATGTGATCCGTCATGATTCAGATAAGCGATCTGATGTGGTCATCATCAACACCTGTGGTTTTATTGGCGACGCACAAGAGGAGTCGGTGGATACCATCCTTGAGTATGCTGAGCTGCGCAAGCAAGGCAAGATCAAGAAACTGTATGTCACTGGTTGTCTCTCGCAGCGTTTCAAGAAGGAATTGCAAGAAGAAATCCATGAGGTGGACGGCTTTTATGGTGTGGAGAGCGTTAACTTGATTGCCGCCGACATCCTCAAGGAAGAGCCACAACCTCAGTATTGCAGCCATCGTGTTCTGTCAACGCCGAAGCACTATGCCTATCTGAAGATCTCAGAGGGGTGCAACCGCCGTTGTGCCTTTTGTGCCATTCCGCTGATCCGAGGACCGCATGTCTCGGTGCCGATGGAGAATCTGTTGGAAGAAGCCCGTCAGCTGGCCAAACAAGGCGTGAAGGAACTGATCCTCATCGCTCAAGACTTGACTTATTACGGTCATGATATCGATGGCAAGTCTCATATTGTTGAGCTGGTGAAAGCCTTATGCAATATCGACGGCTTCGAATGGATCCGTCTGCATTATGGCTATCCTTTGGGCTTCCCTGATGAGTTGCTCGACTTGATGCGCGAAAACCCGAAGATCTGCCATTACATCGATTTGCCCTTACAGCATATCAGCACGCATATCTTGAAGGACATGCGTCGCGGCGTGGATCGTGAGCAGACCATTGGCTTTGTGAAAAACGTGCGTAAGCATGTGCCAGACATCGCTTTCCGTACCACGTTCATCGTGGGCTTCCCGGGCGAGACGGAAGAAGATTTCGAGGAACTCTGTCAGTTTATCAAGGAGATGCGCTTCGAGAGGGCAGGGGTGTTTGCTTTTTCGCCCGAGGAAGGGACCCCGGCCTGCGACATGATTGACGATGTTCCGGATGAAGTGAAACAGGAGCGCGTCGATCGTTTGATGGAGATTCAGCAAAATATTTCATTGGAAATCAATGGAATGCGCGTTGGAAAGGTGGAAAAGGTACTGGTGGACCGATTGGAAGGCGACTATTATGTGGGTCGTTCGCAATTCGATTCTCCCGAAGTGGATGACGAGATTTTGATTCCGGCCGATGAGGAGTTGCAGATTGGGGAGTTCTACCAAGTGCGAATCACGCAGGCTGATTTCTTTGATTGTTACGGCGAAGTCTTGAAATAAAATGCTACTTTTGCCGTTGATACGATGAATAACGTTCGTTTGGGATGAACTTCTGGACAAGTTTTAAAGTTTTTGTCAAAGGTATTTTGATGGGTGTCGTCAATGTAGTGCCGGTATCCAGCGGAACGATTGCTTTGGTATTGGGCGTATTCGAACGTTTCATCAATTCCATTAAATCGCTGAATCCCAAGAATTTCAAGTATCTTTTCAAAGGTGAAATCACAGAGTTCGGTCGCAGGACGGATTTCCGTTTTCTAGTTACCATCCTATTGGGCATCATCGTGGGCATGGTGTTCACGGCGATCTTCCTGAAAAGGGTGCTGAAGTCGTATGAAGTCTTTGTTTGGGCGTTTTTCATCGGCTTGATCATTGCATCGGTGATCAATGTGATGAAAAGCATCGAAAAGGTGACCGTCAAGAATGTCATTATCTTGATGATCGGTTTTGTGGTTTCCTTCTTTTTGTCCATCCATCTGAATCCGGAGTCCAATGATGGCTTTTGGTACCTCTTTATTTGCGGTATCGTCGGGGCTACGGGCATGGTGGTCCCTGGTATCTCGGGCTCCCATCTGATGCTTTTGATGGGCAATTACGAGCTGATTGTCACCCACGCCATCCCAGCGATGACGAAGGCATCGACATTCATGGTCGGTTTCCGGATCCTCCTGCCGTTTTTGCTGGGTTCCATCGTCAGTATCGTCAGCTTTTCTTATCTGCTTTCATGGCTGATGAAGGACTTCCGCAACGAGACGCTCTCGGCGCTTTCGGGCTTTATGCTGGGTAGCCTTCCCGTGGTGTATCCTTGGAAGGAGCCGTCGGCCGACATGGTGGATTACGTGTTTCATCTTCCCCAAATCAATGGGGAGTTTTTCATGGCAGTGCTGATGGCTGTTGTTGGAGCGGTGGCCGTCTATATGCTGAATGTGTATGCCCGCCGTGAGGAAATACGAATACAAAAGGCCGCTGTCAGAAGACAGAAGCGCGAGGAAAGAAGGAAGAAAGCAGAGGATGCTTAATCTTTGTTTTTCAAGAAAATACAATCTGAAAGTTCTGCTTCGCCCATGACGATGTCACGAGCCAGGGCATCGCACGTAGGGGCGCCGCAAACGCCACAATCCCTTTGGGGTAGCTTTGCCCGGAGTTGGTTGATGCGTTGCATCTTAGCCAAAGCCTGCGTGATGTCTTCGTCGAGGACGAGCATGGAACGCGGTTTGATTTCGCCTACTTTTACGTTACGGGCGAGGAAGTTGCGTTCGGCTTCGATCTCGTGGTCTTTGGTCTGTTCTCCGTTGCGTTCACGTTCGGCGATCTTGCGGGCACGGGCGAAGATGCGCTCGCACATCATGAAACGGTTGTCGCAGGTAAGGATACCGCCGGGACAGCTTTGGTCGCAGGCGCGGAGTTCCAAGAAGTCAACGTTCTCCACTTCGTCGTTTTCCACCTTCTCGAGGAACTCGATGACGTTGTGGATCTCGTCGATGGAGTAGGAGTGCTTGGCGTTGGAGAGGCGTCGCTCGCCGTTGGTGAGCGCGGTCAGCACGCCGTCGGCAGAGAGCTGAGACACGGGCAGCTTCTGCTCTTTGAAGCCGTGCCCTTGTTCTTTGATGCGCTTGAAGACACGGTTATACAAGGAATCCATGTTAATGACGCCGTCCACCAACGATTTATCTTCGCCAACAGGAGTCTTAACGGCAGCGATCTTGGCGGCGCAAGGGGTGATGTAGAAGATGCCGATGTCTTCGGGATTCCAGTCCTCTTTCTCCAGCTTGCGACGGATGTACATGGCCGTCAGGTCAATGGGCGCCTTGATGGGGATGAGGTTATCCGTGAGGCCTGGGAACTTCACCTGGATGAGTCGCACGATGGCGGGACAGTAGGTGGAGATCAAAGGACGGATGTCGGGGTGTTCGGCAGCGTATCTGTTTTTAGCCTCGGTGTAGATCGGCACCGTGGCCTCGGTTTCGATGATATAAGTGAACCCGATCTCTTTCAAGATCTGGTAGATTCGCGACACGGTGATGTCGTTGGGGAATTGTCCCATGAAGACAGACGGCACCAGGGCTACGCGGCAGGCGTAGTTGAAGATGTCGTCGAAGTCATCTTGCTTGATGTAGATGGACTTGGTAGGGCAGACCTTGAAGCAGTTGCCGCAGTCGATGCAGCGGTCGGGTTGCAAAATGGCTTTGCCGTTCCGTACCCTGAGGGCTTCGGTGGGGCACGCTTTCATGCAGTGGGAGCATCCGATGCATGTTTCCTGGTCAATGGTCAGCGCGTGAAAAAACGGTGTTTTATCCATAATTCTTTCTCCTTACTTCTGTCTTCTGAATTCTGTCTTCTTAAAAATGCACTTCCATCTCGACGGTGGTGCCTACACCGACGGTGGACTGCACGTCGAGGCGATCGACGTTTTTGCGGATGTTGGGCAAACCCATGCCGGCTCCGAATCCCATGTTGCGTACCTCGGGTGAGGCGGTGGAGTTGCCTTCCTGCATGGCCCATTCGATGTCGGGGATGCCAGGACCTTTATCGACCACCTTGACGATGATCTTGTCGGCCTCGATGTCGGCATAGATCATACCGCCGTAGGCGTGGGCGATAGCGTTGACTTCGGCTTCGTAGAGGGCCACGACGACCCGTTTCACGATCTGGGGGTTCACGTTGAGCTGCTTCAAGGTCTTCTTGATAGAGCTCGATGCGGCTCCGGCGTTCACAAAGTCCGCTTCAAAAACTTGGTATTCGAGATGCATGGTGTTTTGTTTTGGTTAGACTTAGAAAATGGGCAGCATGCCCGCTTTGAAGAGCAATCCGCAGGCCTTGAACATGGAGAAGTCACATTCCATGACCACCATGCCCTCGTCCTCGGCCTCTTCGATCATCTCCTCGGTGGCCTTCTTGCGGCGTACGAGGACGATGATGTCAAGGTTGCCCATCTCGCAGGTGCGGATGGTTTGCATGTTGCACAATCCGGTGAGGATCACAGGGTTGTAGTCGCCCAAGGTGAGCACGTCGCTCATCAGGTCGGAGGCGAAGGCCGTCTCATGTTCTTCGTTCAAGCGGTCTTGTCCGCAGAGGACCTTGGCCTCCAGTAAATCGGCAATTTCTTTGAGTGTCATATTGTTCAGTTAATCAGTTGTTCAGTTGTTCAGTTTTGTTTAATCGTTGTAATTGATCTCTTTCAAATTCTCCTGAATCATCTCCTTCAAGTATTTCATGATGTGGACATCGTTCATCGGCATTCCGTCTAAGGCTTCCTTCACCTCGTCGGTGTCGAATACAAACTCGCCGTCATCGGTGATGTGGGTGTAGATGAAGTGGATGTCCTGATGGGCGGAGAATAGCATCACCAAGGATCCCGCCAGGTCGCCCATGGGAGGGCGGTCGATGTGGTCGTGCTGGAACCAGAAATGGAGCACGGTACCCTTGCCGACTTCGCTTTCGATGTGCATGCCGCCGCCCATATTTTCGGTGTTCATCTTGATGAGTGGCAGCCCCAGTCCCACTTTTCTGGTGGTTCTTGAGGTGGTCCATGGGTCGGTCACCTTGGCTAGGAACTCGGGCGTCATGCCTTTGCCGTTGTCCTTGATGGTGAAGTCATAGACATTGTCTTTGAGGCTGTCCTTGATGGTCAGCTCCACCAAGGTCGAGTTGGCCGCGGTCGAGTTCTCCATCAGGTCATATACGTGCATTGCTAATTCTTTCATAAGCGTTTATCCATAAAGGAGTTGCAGTTTTTCATTGGGTTCGGTGTCGATGTAACGTCCGTCCTCACCGTGAAGGGTCTTGCGGAACTCATCGAACGTCTTGTCATACATGTGCAGCACACAATGGACTTCTCCGATGATATGGAGGAAGTGGGCGTCGCTGCTTTTGGTGAAGTTGAATTTCTTCAGATAGGCGTATTTCTTCAGGAAGTCCTCTTTTTTCACGTGTTTCGAGATCTCCAGGGCGTCGGCCTTGATGTCGGGTGGCACGAAACCCAGTTGGCTCACCAAGCTGCTGGCGGGTTTGTTCACGTGGGCGGGGACAAAGAGTCCGCCGATCTCATGAACCACGTCATAAAGCTCGTCAAGATCGGCATCGAGGGCTGACCACAGCAGCCATTCCTCTTCACCCACCACTTCTTCGTTCTCATCCACGATGAGTTGGTAGCCGAACTTCTCCTCATCCAGTGGGATGTGGGGAAGGTGCGCGTCGAGGAACTCCTGGAATTTGTCGAGCTGTTCATCTGTCTCGAAGTAGGCGAGGGCATGGGCTTCTTCTTGGGTGGTGATCTCCACGCCGCCGATGACCAAAATGTCGTTTTCGCGGCCGATCTTCTGGGTCACTTTCACCTGTCGCGTCGTGTTGTGGTCGCAGATGGCGATCACGTCGAGATGCAGCTTCTTGGCTTGCTCCACGATGGCTGAGGGACTCATATAGAGGTCGCCGCACGGCGAGAGCACCGTGTGCATGTGGAGGTCGGCTCTATATGCGTGGAGGTCCATGGGGGAGTGAGGAGTTAGGAGTGAGGAGTGAGGAGTAGCTTTGATCCGAAGGTTTGCTCCTCACTCCTCACTCCCAACTCCTAACTATTTAAAAGGTTATATACTTTGCCAGCAATCTCGTAGGTGGGAAGGGAGGTCTGCAGGATGGGCAGGTCTTCCTCGTTGCTCTGCTCGATGGTCTCGTCGTTGGGGACGAGGTTCTTCACCAAGATGATGCACGCCATCTCTTTCAGGGAGGCCACGGCCATCACGTTCTTATGTGTCTGGAGGGTGATCCAGATGTTGCCTTCCATGGCGTTGCCCATCACGTCGCTGAGCAGGTCAGATATATAGCATCCGTCGATTTCACGGTCCAGGCCATTGGCACCGGAGAGGACTTTCAGTCCGAGTTTGTCAACTAACTCTTGTACTTTCATGTTTTGTTTTCTTTTAAAATCGTATCTGCAAAGTTAATAAAAATCTTGGTAGCATATCTTCTTTTTTCTACTTTTGTGCCGTTTTTAAAAAGAACAGCTATGAGAAGAATCACAACGAAGGCTTTGTCAGTCTTGATGCTGGTGGCTGCGGTGGTGTTTGCCGCGGGTTGCAAACCGGAAGATGAACCCAATAACGGAGGTGGAAACCAAGGTGGCGGTAATGAAAACGAGGTGACTATTAAGGTCACGACGGATACCCCGAAGGACATCACTGAAACCACTGCAATTTGCGGTGGAAGGGTGGAGGTTTCACAAGGCGTTACACTCAATGAGCTTGGTATATGCTGGAGCAAAAATACCAACCCTACAGCGAATGGTGAACATTATTCCACTACAAACTGGACTGCGCCATTCCAATGTGCTCTTATGAGTCTTGAGCCGAACACCGTTTACCATGTCCGGGCCTACGCCTTGAGGGATTCGGAGTATTACTATGGTGAGGACAAGAGCTTCAAGACATTGGAGAACAACATTGGCGGTGGCGATGGTAGTGGCACCTACAATGGTCATGACTACATCGATCTGGGCTTGCCGAGTGGAACGATGTGGGCTACCTGCAATGTGGGCGCCGATACGCCTGAAGGCTATGGCGATTACTTTGCTTGGGGCGAGACGCAGCCGAAGACCACATATACATGGGCTACCTATCAGTACTGCAACGGCGAGGACCACAAACTTACCAAGTACTGCAACATGGCCAGTTATGGAAACGAAGGTTATACTGATAACTACACAGTCTTACGTTCTGATGATGATGCCGCCACGGCAAACTGGGGCGATCGTTGGAGTATGCCTACAGATGCCCAATGGCAAGAATTGTGGGCTAACACGACGAATAGATGGACTACACAGAACGGGATCAACGGAAGGCTGATAACGGCAACTAATGGCAACAGCATCTTCCTTCCCGCTGGCGGTTATTATTGGATTGAAACCCTCAACCGTGTTGGTACCGATGGCAACTATTGGTCGAGTTCACTCGATACATCGGGCCCGAACAATGCATTGTATAGCAAATTCTATGCTGGCAATCATTCCTCAGGCCCTTACGATCGTAGCGTCGGGTACACAGTCCGCCCCGTTTTCCATTAAGGCATAATCTCAATTTCGACGCCAAAACCCCATGGGGAAGGATCGGTGTTGCCAATCAAAGGATCTTCCTTGGTGATGACAGGCGAGAGGCGATAGCTTCCGTAAACGCCCACGTTGATGATGTTCATTATGGAATAGCTGATGCGCGTGAAGGCTCCGTATTCGAAGCGGTTCATGGCTTTGCATCCGTAATATTCGGTGACTTTCTTTGAATAGTCGTCGCCTGAGATGTGTTGGCCCATGTCATCAGTAATGTAAGTCTTGTCGGTGATGCGCACACGGCGTGTGATGTTGATGCCACCATAGCCGCCGAGATCCCAGTTGACGCCAATTCTGCGAATCATAATGCGTTGCAACAACTCGGCGCGAACCTGCATGCTGCTCAGAACGACTTTGTCGTGATAAGGGTGAACATCGCTGTCCTTGTCTTTGCGGACAAACCTGTTCCAGTCGAGCCCGAGGCCAACACCTATCTTATATGACTTGCCATACAACCAGCGTTCACCGAAGGCAAAGTGGCGGTTGAAGCCATTCCAAGCGTCATTAAATAGGTTGTAATCGTATTGGAAGTAATACGAGTCCATCCAGCCTTCGCCGCTGACTTTTTTGAAGGTGCCGTTTTGGCCGTTGCGTTTGTTGGCTAGCAGGTTGATGTCGCCGCCCATGCCGCTGATGGGGCAGGAGTCGTAGAAACCGTTGTAGCTGACATTGAGTTTCTTGCCTTGGCCGAAGTCTTTGTTGTTCAACTTGATGCCTTCAGCTGTTGGAGTGACTTTGTAATAGCCCAGCAGTACTCCGTCGGCACCTTCCACGTTGATGAATACGTCTTTATTCTCGAGGATCTCCGGAACGACGATTTTCACGCCGTCCTTTTCTTGGACGAGGGTGAACGAGCGCTCGGCAGGCTTCAGGTCTCCCGTGAAGTAGGCAGCTTGTGGCACACCGTAGCCGTAGGCGTAGTCGAAGTAGGGGTAGAGGTCGGCGGATTTCTCGATCTCGGCCTTCATCTGAAGGGCGGTAAGGTCGCGTTTGGTCTGCCAGGCACAGGCAGCAAAACCAGCGGTCAGGGGGCTGGAGAACGAGGTGCCTGCCGCATAGGTGTAATCGCCATCTGGATCGGCAACGTCAGCCATTCCGAACGCCACCACGTTGGGCTTGAGCCGTTTGTCAGCTGTAGGGCCGTAGGAACTGAAGCCAACATGTTGGTAATTGTTCAGATTGGCGTTGATGCCGCCGACGGTAAGCACATTCTCCGCATCGGCAGGGGTGATGATGGTCATCCATCGGCCGTCGTCGCCTTCGTTGCCTGCTGAGTTGCAGATGAGGATGCCTTTCTCTGCGGCTTTTTGGGCGGCTTTGGCTACGTAGGAGGTGCCGTCCATGTCCTTGGTCCAGTGACGGTCTTTGCCGTAACCCAGCGAGCTGTTAATGATGTCAGCGCCGTTCTTGTCGGCCCACTCGGCACCTTGCGCCCACCACACCTCTTCAATAAACGGCTCGGGTTCGATCTCGGTACGGGCCAACAGGAACTCAGCTCCAGTGGCGAGACCCATTTTCTGACCGTCTTTGTTGATGCCGGCGATGCAACTCAGTACCATGGTGCCATGGGAACTCCAGCCATAGACATCCTCTTTTTTGTTGGGAAAGTTATAGGTCTTGAGGATCTGGTGGTTGTCGCGCAGATGCTTGAAGGCCGGATGGGTGTCAACACCGGGGAAGCCGCCGTCCATCACGCAGATGCGGAGTCCCTTGCCATCGATGCCTTTTTCTTGGAAATACAGGCCTCCGAAACGTTTCACTTGGTCGGTGAGGATGTCAGCCGGTGCGTTAGCGTCGGAATCGTCATTGCGAGGAGCGGAGCTTTGCGAAGCGACGCGGCAATCCACAGACGCCATTGTTCCGTTGGTAACAATCTCCTGTACCTTGGCCACAAACGGCAGCTGCTCGATCAGCATGGCGTTTTCCTGGGTGGCGGTAACGCCTAGGGCGTTGAGCCATCGCGACTCTCCGAACACCTCGGTGGAGTAGCCACCGACAGTGCTGATATAACTGTCATTCAACGGGAAGTTGCTGATGTCGTAGAGGTCGGCGCCGCATTGCCGGTAGCGCTCGATGGCTTTGGAATCAAAATAGGTGTAAGGATCGAACTGGGTGTCGTTTTTATCGGTGAAAAACACCCAATAGCATTTGTCTTGGGCCATTCCCACTACAGCGAGCAGGGTAAAGATGGCGAGGAAAAGTTGTTTTTTCATGTTGAAAATAATATTACCATGCAAAGATAGCAATATTATTTCTTCTCCAATTCGCAAAGGCCATCTTTGTTGCCGATCACGAAAGCCACCGGTGGATTGTTGCCTTGCACGAGGTCGTTGAGGTAAAGCGGCTCGCCGAGGATAAACAGGCCACAACGAAAGGTGTTGCCCACTTTCAGTTTGGAGTTCTCGGCTTGTTCTACAATGAAACAGTAGTCGCCGAGATAGCGGAAAGTGCAGCGGCGGTCGGGCTTCCATGATACGAAAAGCGAGTCGCCGACTGACAAGTCGTCGGTTTTGATGTGCTTGGTCTGCACTTGGTCGGACCCGTTGTTTTGGTTGATGTGGTTGATGAAGACGTCCCAATCGTTGAACCCGAGGAAATGTGAGAGGATGTCAAGCGTGCTGTCACGGGTGGTGTCGGGGCCGTCCACATACCCCCAGAGGCGCTTCAGCGTGGAAGAGCTAAGATTCTCGTGAGTGCGTTCCCAGATGATGCCGCTGAGGAAGATGAAGTCATTGGAGGTCTTCATCTTACGCCCAACGCTTTCTTCGATTTGCTGCTTGAGTTCAGAGATTTCAGGACTGGTTTTCTGCATTGCGATTCTGTTTTATGCTGCAAAAATGCCATTTCTTTTCGAGAAAACGAAATTCTTTTTGGTTCATTTGGGAATCGTGTTGGACTTTCTGTAACTTTGCTGAAAAATAAAGTTATGGACGACGGCAGCACTTCGGGGATCATCAACGGTGGTTTTATCACTGAAACGGATATCTTGACGGTATATGAGTCCTCTTCGTCACGGGGTTTCAATCAAGTGGTGAAGGTGAGGAGGCAGGGCAAGTGGTTTATTTTGAAAGGTCTGAAGCCTGAATATCGTGAACAGCAGGCCTATATTGAACTGCTGAAGAAGGAGTTTGAACTGGGCACCCAACTCGACCATCCCAACATTGTGAAGCTGCTCGCCAAGGAGATGAATCCCGAAATCGGGCCTTGCATCGTCATGGAGTATGTGGATGGCGTCGCTTTGGACGAGTTTTTAGCTGGCAAGCCTTTGGCGGCTGCCCGAAAGAAAGTGGTGGACCAGCTGTTGGATGCCTTGTCCTATATCCACGGTAAGCAGATCATCCATCGCGATCTGAAGCCGAGCAATATCTTGGTCACCAGGAATGGAAACAATGTCAAGATCATCGATTTCGGCCTTTCTGATGCTGACGACTATGCTATTCTGAAACAGCCCGCCGGAACTTTGAAATACATGGCGCCTGAGCAGAAGGAACCAGGCTCGAAGATCGACGGACGTACTGATATCTATGCTTTCGGGCTGTTGCTGCGTGAGGTTTTTCCACATCGTTACCAATGTATTGCCGCCAAGTGTTCCCGTGCCGACCGCGACCGTCGTTATTCCAATGCCGAGGCGGTGAAAAAAGCCTTTGACCGTCGTTCACGTTTGCTTTGGATATTGCCCATTGTACTTGGTTTGGCGTTGGCGGTGATTCCTTCCGTGTTTATGAAACCCAAGATGGTGGTCAGAACCGATGGCTATTCCGACGAGTTCATGGAGCTGCTTGGCAGGGCGGAGCATATTGTTGACAGCATGTATCAGCCGGTCATTGATGAGCTGAACGAGGGGAAAAACTATGGTGAGGTGGTTGAAGAATTCAATGAAAGGATGTTGACATGCCGCTCGTTGTTGCAGGGCATTCAATCGCCTTTATTAGATGACCGAAAGACGAGTGATGAGTTCCGCAATGCGTGGGAGAAAATCCACAATGATAAATATAGTCAGGTGTGTTTCATGATGTTTGACCAGGGTCAGTCAAACTAAGAAAACCTCTTTTTCCTTTTGTTTATTCTAAAAATTGTTTATTTTTGAAGCGTAAAAAGTAATAACAAAGCCTATGGAATAATGCCGCAAGGCACGCAAAAGCAAAATACATCACAGATTTAGACGATTAGCGCTATTCTGACTTATCGAAAGTTTGGCGATTTGAGATAAAGAAACCAGAATAATGCTGAAAGTTGCACGTATAGCGTGTGCTTTTCAACATTCGGTTTCTTTAGGTACGCCAAACACCTCGATAAGCGGATGCAAAAGTATCACGCTTTTTTTGTGCTGTCAAGAAACGGCCGAACATGAACCAAAATGAACCTGAAAAGTTTGCGGGGAAGTGCGTTTCTTTGCGGAAAAGAAATAAAACGATGTTAAACCACAAATAATATACTTATGAGCGTTGAACACTACAGAAAAAAGCTGGTGGACTTGCGTGCTGCCGTGGCCAAAGAAAAGGAAGCAAAAAAGAGGGATAATGAACGTTTTGCCGATTATATCAAAAGCGCATCGTCTCCATCAAGTAAAGCATCTTACAGAAAAAGAAAAATTGATCATGCAGCTTCTCATGATCGTAGAATTGAAAGGCTAAAAATGGAGATTGAAGATTGCAAAGATTCGTTGGCTCGCGAAAGAGAAAGGGCAAAAAGAAAATAAAAACAATGTTTCACTTAAATACTTAAAAACATGGGACTTATCAACAATTTGAAAGACAAATTCAATAAGGCGGAATTTACGGTAGCTCCGCAGAAGAAACTCAAGACCCTCTCCAAAGAGTTTATGGAGGCATTTGACCTGCAATTAGTGTTCTACAAAGGATCCGTCATTGCCGAAGGCGACTTGACTCTTGCCGCCTTGAATAAGAAAACTGCGAAAGAGGTGAACGCTAAAGCTGACGGCCTGAAAATCAAAGGTAGTACTAAGGTGGGAGATGCTGAAAAGTTGTTCGACACCAATTTCGGCGTGAAAGTTCAAATCAAGGATAAAGCAGGAAAAATCTGTGTTCCCAACGGCATCACCATTGGGCAGGCCGCAAGGGAAGAATATGAAAAATGATTGGAAATAAAGGGAGTACATTATCGCTTCGAGAATTGCTCAGCGGTAAAGACGCCGACTTCGACAAGGCAATGACCGATGGTAAAGTGCAACTAATGCGCCTGAAAAACATCGCCATTACCATTGACGGGCAAGTGCACAAAGACAAGAATCTCTTTGACCTTTTCCTGAACCATCAGAACGATGGGCTGTTTGAGGATTATGTGCGTGAGCATACTCCCGTCAATGCCAACTTGCTTATTCAAGCAGACTATGTCATCGCTTTTGTGGCAGATGGCAAGCATTCCCGTTTTGCGGGTGTGTATCAGGTTCTTGGAGAAGACAAGCGTATCAAAGTGCTGTCAGAAGATCCAAAAAAGAAATACGAAGAAAAAGTTTTTGTAAAAGTTTTGCGGCTGAGAGCCTTTGAACCATTGGGCGGCCGTGTCCTCGTCGATTGGGGAGGAATGGCCGCCCAGCGGTGGCTGCAATGGTTCAGAGGCGATAAAATTGTGCTTCGCATTGATGAAGGTATCATTCGCATGATGATTCCTTTTCATTCATATAACGATGTGCTGCTGTCTTTTAAGGAATTGAAAAACCTCATCGACACGGACAATGTGGAATGGCGCGACAAGTTGAAGGCGGTGAATGGCATCTATGGCATTGTCGACCAAAGTAACGGCAAACTTTATGTCGGCTCGGCCTATGGCAACGAAGGTATCTGGGGCCGCTGGAAAGTGTATGTCGAGACCAATGGCCACGGCAACAACGACATGCTTGTTGAAATCATCAATAATAACAAGGATTACGCTTGGGACCATTTCCAATGGTTCATCCTCGAAACCTTTCCCTTGAACGTAACCGATGATTATGCCATCCAAAGGGAAAATCTTTATAAGTTGCAGTTTTGTACTCGATTATTTGGGTATAATAAGAATTAAAGGAGCATCGCCGAAAATCCTGTAAAGAGTAGGCAAACAATTTAAAACTTATTATTATGGCAGATTTCAGTATTGATGGCCGCATGAAGGTCAAGACATTGAAAAAACAGTTCAAAGAGGCTTTTGGTGCAACTTTGAGAGTTTACAAAGGCCCGGGTTTCGCTGATGATGACGCAACGTTGGCTTCAATTCGTACAAAAGAAGCTAAAGGCGGCGAAGTGAAAGTGGTCGGCAACATGAAGGTCGGTAACTTTGAGGATAAGATGAAAGAAGTGTTCGGCATTAAAGTTCAGGTTGCCACTAAAGATGACTCCGCCCTTGCCGACAACGGACTCACCTTGAGCGCTGCGGGAAAATAACCCATTGTTTCTGTAAGCGGGGGGCAGGTGCGATGCTTGCCCCTCCTATTATATTAAGCCTATGAAATCCAGCATTATCGACGTACCGCGCAAGCACGACCAAGAGGACCTTTTCGGTATCAAGGTGTATCAGGATGCCCTCGTCAAATACATCAAACTGACCGACACGCCCATAACCATTGCTCTGCAGGGCGAATGGGGTAGTGGCAAGACCTCGCTGATGAACTTGCTTCGCTGGAATCTCTGTGAGGTGGACGATGCCCCATATTATCCTGTGTGGATTAACACATGGCAATATTCGTTGATGAAATCGCCGCAGCAAGCTATCATCAGCATCTTGGAGGGCATCGTCAACCAAATCGGTGCGCTCAATCCCAACACCCAAAGGAACGAGAGCATGAAGAAGATTGGTGGGTTGTTCAAGAAAATGGCTACAGTGGGTGCAAAAGTGGCGATAGGCGTTGCTGGCGGTGATGGAGGTGTGATAGATGACCTTATTGGTAGTAATGAAGCGCAATCCGACATCAACCAACTGAAAGAAGAGATCGGCAAGCTCATCGATGAAGCCCTAGTCAACGATACTTCAAAAATCGGCTTCACATTCTATATTGACGACCTTGACCGTATTGACCCGCCCGTTGCAGTTGAAATTCTTGAATTGTTGAAAAATATTTTCGATTTAGAGAAGTGCGTTTTCATTCTAGCCATTGATTATGATGTGGTGATTAAAGGCTTGAAACCCAAATTCGGCGAATTGACCGACAAGAACGAGCGTGAGTTCCGTTCTTTCTTCGACAAAATCATCCAATTGCCGTTCTCCATGCCCGTGGCTTCATATAATGTCGATACTTTTTTGGTAGATGCCTTGAGTAAAATCGAATTCTTTACACCAAACGAGTTGGCCGATACACAATTGGCCGAGACTTTGTCGGAAGTGGCAAGGCTTTCGGTGGGCAGTAATCCGCGTTCATTAAAGCGTTTGACAAACACACTTTCGCTTATTTCAATCATCAATGCAGAAAAGAGCTCTGATTCGGGAGTAAACACCCTAAACAAGACATTGAATTTCTCGCTGGTCTGTATGCAGATTGCCTATCCGTATATATACAACCAATTGACCGAGGAACCCGATTTCAAGCAATGGAATGAGCGTATTGCATCGAAGTTGAAGCTGCGCCATTTGACCCCAGAGGAAAAAGAGAGTTTAGACGCCACAGAGGAGTTTGATGAGGATTGGGAGAAAGTGGTTTTTCGCATGTGCCAAAAGGAGACCTACCTCAGTAGCAGGGCATTTCAAGTGTCACAATTGCTGACAAAAATTGCAGAAATCATAAACAATGAAAGCCATTTGGGTGAAATTGTTGAATCTACTATCGCGCTTTCTGCAGTCACAAACCTAAAGGCTTTCGATGGCCCGCTGGTAATGAAAAAGTCGAGGGCTTTGGAAGTAAACACCTTCAACGGCAAGGAAATAAAAGGCAAAGGACGCTTGTGTCATGCTATCGTGAAAAGCTATATAGAGCAGCATCCCGACATTACTTTGGCCGAACTGAAGTCGATTTTCAACGTGCCCAAATGTGATTGCATTGTTGAGTCGCTGGAAGTGGCAATGACCATTACGGATAGTTCAGGCAAGGCCGGTGGTGACCATTATGTCAAAGAAAATGATTGGATTATGACGAAAGAAGGCGCAGTTGTTGTTTGGAGCTATTGGCCGGAACGTTATTATGCGCCGTTTATGGAGAAGGTTAAGAAGCTTGGAATCAATTTAGGTTAAAGCATATGATAACAGCATTATTATGGGTTTTCCAAATGATTTCGCCGATACTTACCATCCTTGGGGCATTGGTGTTATTCGGCGGTGGGTTTGAAGGACATGAGTTTATTGTCGGAGCAGTTTTGGGAGTGCTTGGTCTCATTGTTGGATGGTCAACATGGGGTCAAGAAGTGCCGCCTCGTTGGTTTTGGGTAAAGTCAAAACTCGAATTGTTTGACAATCGGATTTGGAATGCGTTTAGCTACGCTTTTCAGTTTTTCATGATGCCTTTTGGTATCACGGGAATCATTGAGATAATTGATAGGTTATGATGAACAAGGATGCCATCCGCGACTATCACGAGATGGTATTGGGGGATTTGGATTGACAGATTAACTAACATTTTGAGGATTTTGCGTTTTTGAGGTGATGACAAGCGGATCAACACCTTTTGATGCCGCTATAGGAACGATTTTTGCAGCGATATTACGTGTTTCTTAAAACCTTTGTATCATGAAAAAATCAAGACTTTATCCCTTACTGGCACTTGTTGCTATTGTTGCTTTCGGGCTTGGTCTCACCTTCGACAACCTTTTTGCCAAATCATACGCCGAGGAGCGTAAAACAGAGGTTCTTCTCCCCAGTGAAAACGCCTTCGAAGTCATGTCAACCGGCACCACCTCCAGGGCGGATTACGAAATTGTCACCATCTACGGACGAAAGTATATCATTTTCAGCTCCGGCGGCGACATCGAGGTGCTGAATTATTGATTTTTTGGCAAAAAGAATTGCCATATAAAAGAATTGTTGTATGTTTGCAATGTGATTACGAAAAAAATCGTAACGAAAAAAGTCGTAACGAAAATTCACGTAATATGGATAATCCATTTAAATTCGGCACGATTGTAGAAGAAGAATACTTCACTGACAGGGTGAAAGAGGTGGCTTATATCAAGCAATTTCTGAAAAGTGCTAACCATCTGGTGTTGATCAGCCCGCGTCGGTTTGGCAAGAGCAGTGTGGTGGCGAAAGCGGTGAAGGAGAGCGGTCGCAAACATATCACGGTGAACTTGCAGCAGACGACATCGATAGCTGATTTTTCTGCGAAATTACTAAGAGAGTTTTTTAAGGTGCATCCCTTGGAAAAAGTGCGGCATCTGATTACGCATTTCCGCGTTATTCCGACAGTTTCGACCAATCCTGTGACAGGTTCGATGGATGTGTCGTTTCAGCCAAATGTGGACGGCAATGTGTTGATTGAAGATGTGCTGATGCTTATTGAGCGTGCTCATTCGGTGAAAAACAGGATGATTGTGGTGCTGGATGAGTTCCAAGAGGTTCTTGACATCGCTCCAAAGTTTGACAAGCAGTTGCGCTCCATCATGCAGAGCCAGAAGCATATCAACTATGTTTTGTTGGGGAGTCAAGAGAGTATGATGACGGACATCTTTGAGAACAAGAAGTCGCCGTTTTATCATTTTGGAGAGTTGATGCGTCTGGAAAAACTGCCGAGGAAGGATTTCCACAGGTATCTTTCGGAGCGGTTGTCAAGTGTCTTCCCAGATAGTCATGAGGCTCTTTCTGAAAGGATTTTGGACTATACAGGATGTCATCCTTATTATTCACAACAGTTGGCGGCAAATGTGTGGCAAGTGGGAGTCTTGCAGCCTGGTTCTAAGGATCCGTTGGATGAGGCTGTTGATCATATCGTGAAATCGCACGGCTTGGATTACGAGCGGTTGTGGATAAACCAGAACCGGACGAATCGATGGATCATGCAGCGACTAGCATCCAGAAAACCCTTGCAGTCGGGTGAATATCGGACAAGTACGGTTTACAGCGCCCTGAAGCGTTTGCAGAAAGATGGGTATGTGATTTATTCAGACCGATATGAATTAGAGGATCCTTTCTTTAAACAATGGATATTGAATGAAGAATAAATTTGAAATTCAGGCTCCCGGAGGGGCAACCAAAGTGTTGCTCCATACTTGCTGTGCGCCGTGTTCATCGGCGATCGTGGAGTGTTTGGTGAATCACGGAATCACCCCGACAATCTATTATTTCAATCCGAATATCTATCCATTGGAGGAGTACGAAATCCGGAAAAACGAGTGTTCGCGCTATGCGAAATCGTTAGGGTTGGAGATTGTTGATGCCGACTATGATCATGAGCATTGGCTCGACGAGATGAAAGGTTTGGAAAACGAGCCTGAGAGGGGTGGCCGATGCCTGAAATGCTTTAAACTACGGCTGCTAAAAACGGCGCAATATGCCCGCGATCACGGTTTTACGGTGATCACAACCACGCTGGCCTCCAGCCGTTGGAAAAGTCTGGAACAGATCGAAGAGGCAGGCCGTTTTGCCGAGTCGCAGGTACCTGAAGTGACCTTTTGGGCGCAAAACTGGCGCAAAGGCGGCCTGAGCGAGCGAAGAATCCAGATCATCAAAGACTATGGTTTTTATAATCAGCAGTACTGCGGATGCGAATTTTCAATGCGATAAAACCGGTTTTACGACAAGCTAAATTAGAATCATTCTATATTGTCGTTTTCCCTTAAGAAAGCTTCTGTTTCGTTGAAATTGAAGCTTTTATTTTTTACCTTTGCACCGTTTTTTATGAATCATCTATTTTTAAATATTTAAATCTGAAATCATAAACAATAACCCCTAAAAAAGGAGATTTTAAAATGGCAAAAGTTAAATCTTTAGCAGAACTGAAAGCTATGAGAGAAAAGCTTTCGAACAACCTCGACATCCGCGAGAAGAGCAACGATCCCGACTCCCTCGTGCAGATTAAGGTTGCCATGGCCACCTGCGGTATCGCTGCTGGCGCCAAACAAGTGATGGAACATCTGATGGAGAAAGCCGATGAGCTGAAGCTCAGCATCGTCTTCACCCAGACCGGTTGCATGGGCTACTGCCACGCTGAACCGACCATCGAGGTGAAGTGCCCCGGCCGCGACCCGATCGTCTTCGGTCATGTTGACAACACCAGAGCTGATGAAATCCTCACCAAGTACGTCATGAACAACGAAATGGTCGAGGGTGTCATCCCCGTGAACTACGAAACAATTGGTTAATCTTTAATTGGAGGAAATTATATGACAAAAATCAAGATGCACGTGCTGGTCTGCGGCGGTACTGGCTGCCAGGCCTCGGCAAGTGCTCAAATCATCGAGAACTTCCAGCGCATCCTTGCTGAGAAGGGCTT
This sequence comes from uncultured Bacteroidia bacterium, assembly GCA_902800965.1. Taxonomy (GTDB): domain Bacteria; phylum Bacteroidota; class Bacteroidia; order Bacteroidales; family F082; genus Limimorpha. The sequence goes on from CADCGK010000005.1 coordinate 243,199, forward strand.
GCAGGATGAAGTTCAGGTGGTCAGAACAGGTTGCTTCGGCTTCTGCGAGAAGGGACCTATCGTGAAGATCATGCCTGACAACACTTTCTACACCCAGGTGAAGCCTGAAGATGTCGAGAAGATCGTCAACGAACACATCATCAAAGGCCGTAAGGTCACCGATCTGCTCTACATGGATCCGGAGAACAAGGAACACGTTTCCGACTCGAAGCACATGGGCTTCTATCGTAAACAGCTCCGTATCGCTCTCCGCAACTGCGGTTTCATCAACCCCGAGAACATCGACGAGTGCATTTCACGCGGCGGTTACGAGGCTCTCGGTAAGTGCCTCACTGAGATGACTCCCCAACAGGTCATCGACGAAGTCACCAAGTCAGGCCTTCGCGGCCGTGGCGGCGCTGGCTTCCCCACCGGTGTGAAATGGGGCCTCTGCGCCAAGAACAAATGCGATGAGATGTACGTCATCTGCAACGCTGACGAAGGCGACCCAGGTGCGTTCATGGACCGTTCCATCATGGAAGGTGACCCGCACAGCATCGTCGAGGCTATGGCCATCTGCGGCTACGCCATCGGCGCTTCCCACGGTCTGGTTTACATCCGTGCTGAGTATCCTCTCGCCATCCACCGTCTGCAAATCGCCATCGCCCAGGCTCGTGAATACGGCCTCCTCGGCGACGACATCCTCGGTTCGGGCTTCAACTTCGACATCGAGCTCCGCTACGGTGCCGGCGCTTTCGTCTGCGGTGAAGAGACCGCTCTGATCCACTCCATGGAAGGCAAGCGCGGTGAACCCACCCTGAAACCTCCGTTCCCAGCTGTCAGCGGCTATATGGCCAAGCCATCCAACGTGAACAACGTGGAGACCTTCGCCAACGTGCCGATCATCATCACCAAGGGCGCTGACTGGTTCGCCAGCATCGGCTCCGAGAAGTCAAAGGGTACCAAGGTGTTCGCTCTGGCCGGCCAGATCAACAACGTCGGTCTGATCGAGGTCCCGATGGGCACCACCCTCCGCGACATCATCTACGAAATCGGTGGTGGTATCAAAGGCGGCCGTCAATTCAAGGCTGTCCAGACTGGTGGTCCTTCAGGCGGCTGCTTGACTGAGAAGCACCTCGACACCGCTATCGACTATGAAAGCCTCGCCGCTGCCGGCTCCATGATGGGCTCTGGCGGTATGGTGGTCATGGACGAAACCTCCTGCATGCCTGCTATCGCTAAGTTCTACCTCGAGTTCACTTGCGAAGAGAGCTGCGGTAAATGCTCACCCTGCCGTATCGGTAACAAGCGTATGCTTGAGATCCTCACCAAGATCACAAGAGGTGAAGGCACGATGGACGACCTCCAAGAGCTCCGCAACCTCGCCGCTGTGATTAAGGATACCGCCCTCTGCGGTCTGGGTCAGACCTCACCGAACCCGGTGCTCTCCACCCTCGACAACTTCTGGGACGAATACGTTGAGCACGTCGTCGATAAGAAGTGCCGCGCTGGCGTCTGCAAGAAGCTCATGAGCTATGAGATCGACAAGGAGAAGTGCATTGGCTGCGGCAAGTGCGCAAAGAACTGCCCTGGCGACGCCATCTCGAAGACCGATTACATCGCTCCTGGCCACAAGCTGCCGTCGATGGTGATCGATTCCACCAAGTGCATCAAGTGCGGTGCCTGTATCGCTGGTTGTAAGTTTGGTGCTATTTCTGTCAAATAAAATAGAGGAGGAGAAAAAGTATGATTAACGTAACAATTGATAACAAACAGATTCAGGTCCCGGAAGGCACTACCATTCTGAAAGCCGCCCGCATGGCCGGTATCCATATTCCTACCCTTTGCTATTTTGAACTGGCAGGAATGAAATTTGAAAACAAACCCGGTGGCTGCCGCGTTTGCGTCGTCGAAGTCGTGAAGGACTTCAACGGTCGTCCTCGTCGTAACCTGGCCCCGGCTTGCGCCACCGACTGCGTGGAAGGCATGGAAGTGCTGACCCACAGCGCCCGCGTCATCAACGCCCGTCGTACCGTCGTCGAGCTGATCCTCAGCGACCACCCGACCGACTGCTTGACCTGCGCCAAGAGCGGCAACTGCGAGCTCCAGAGCCTCGCCCAGTACCTCGGCATCCGCGACATCCCGTTCAAGGGTGAACAGAGCCACTATCGCCAAGACATGTCGCCCAGCATCGTGCGCGACATGGACAAGTGCGTGATGTGCCGCCGCTGCGAGAACATGTGTAACAACGTCCAGACTGTCGGTGCCCTGAGCGCCATCAACCGTGGCTTCAGCGCCGTCGTGGCTCCTGCCTTCGAGCAAGACCTCGTCGATTCACCGTGCGTCATGTGCGGTCAGTGCGTCCAGGTTTGCCCCGTTGGTGCTTTGACCGAGGTGGACGACACCCGCAACGTCATGGCTGCCATCAACAATCCTAAGAAGACCGTCATCGTCAACACAGCTCCTGCTACCCGTGTGGCTCTCGGTGAAGAGTTCGGCATGCCCGCCGGCACCATCGTCACCGGCCAGATGGCCGCTGCCCTGCGCCGCCTCGGCTTCGACTATGTGTTCGACACCGACTTCACTGCCGACCTTACCATCATGGAGGAAGGCACGGAACTCCTCGGCCGTATCAAGAAGTTCATGGCTGGCGACAAATCAGTCCGTCTGCCTATCCTGACCTCCTGCTGCCCAGGTTGGGTCAACTTCTTCGAGCACAACTTCCCCGACATGCTCGACGTTCCTTCAACCGCCAAGTCGCCTATGCAGATGTTCGGCGCTGTCGCCAAGAACTACTGGGCTGACAAGATGGGCATCAAGAGAGAAGACCTCGTCGTCGTCTCCATCATGCCTTGCTTGGCCAAGAAGTACGAAAGCAAGCGTAAGGAATTCTACAAGGACGGCAACCCGGATATCGACTACGTTCTGACGACCCGTGAGTTGGCCCGCTTGATCAAACAGTTCAACCTTGACCTTAAGGATATGCCTTCAGAGGACTACGACGATCCGCTCGGCGAATCCACAGGTGCTGCCGTCATCTTCGGTGCTACCGGTGGTGTGATCGAGGCTGCTACCCGTACCGCCTACGAGGTGTTCACTGGCAAGCCGCTGCCTAAGATCGACTTCACCGAACTCCGTGGTATCGAAGGCATCCGTGACGCTTGGGTGGACTTCGACGGTACTCCGATCCACATCGGTATCGCCCACGGTCTGAGCAACGCCCGCAAGCTCCTCGAGAGAGTGCGCGAAGGCAAGGAACAGTTCCACGCCATCGAGGTGATGGCCTGCCCTGGCGGCTGCGTTGGCGGCGCTGGTCAGCCTTACCACCATGGCAACAGCGAGATCATCAAGAAACGTACGGAAGCCATCTACCGCGAGGATGCTGGCAAGCCGATCCGTAAGTCCCACGAGAATCCTTCCATCAAGAAGATCTACGAGGAGTACTTTGGTGAGCCTTGCGGTCACAAGTCACACGAACTGCTGCACACCCACTATTTCGACAAGTCGGAACATGTTGAGATCAGCGAGGATTAATAACCAGTAAAAAATAGAAAGGAAATATACTATGGCAGTTATTAAATTATCAGAATCGAAGATCAACTTCATCAAGGACGTCTGCAAGTCGTTCGGCAACAAGCCGGGTGAGGTCATCAACGTGTTGCACAAGGTCCAGGGCGAGTTCGGCTATCTGCCGGCAGAGGTCCAGGAGCTCGTGGCCAAGGAGCTGGGCATCCCGGTCTCCAGGGTGTATGGCATCGTGTCGTTCTATTCGTTCTTCACCATGACACCTAAAGGTGAGCACCCGATCAGCGTATGCTTGGGTACTGCCTGCTACGTGCGTGGTGCCGAGAAGGTGTTGGACGAGCTGAAGCGTCAGCTGGGCATCGGTGTCGGCGAGGTGACTCCCGACGGCAAGTTCTCACTGAACTGCCTCCGCTGCGTCGGCGCCTGCGGTCTGGCCCCCGTCATCGAAGTCGGTGAGAAGGTCTATGGCCGTATGACTCCTGACAGAGTGAAGGACGTGCTCGCTGAGTACAAATGATCGCCTAAATTAATTTAGGTATAACTAAAAATAGGACGGCCGAAAGGTCGTCCTATTTTTTATTGTCGTTGTAGCTCACACAACCCATCCTTGTTGCCGACCACAAAGGCCGTGGGTGGGTTGTTGCCTTGTATGAGGTCGGAGAGGTAGAGCGGCTCACCGAGGATGAAAAGGCTGGTATAGAAGGTGTCGCCCGCCTTCAGCTTGGAATTCTCGGCGGTTTCCACGACGAACTTCATGTCGCCGAGGTAACGGAAGGTGCAGCGGCGGTTGGGTTTCCACGACACCTTTACGAGGTCGCCGACTTGGAGATCTTCTGCTTTGATGTGAGGCGATACTACGGGGTCGGAGCCGTTTCCCTTGGCGATGTCGTTCAGGAAGTCGTCCCAGTTGTCGAAACCGAGGAACTGCGACAAGATCTCGAGCGTGCTGTTGCGCGTCTCATCAGCACCATCGACGTAGCCCCAGAGCCGTTTCAGGGTGGTTGGGCTCATGGTCTGCCGAGTGCGCTCCCAGATGGCGCCGCTGAGGAAAATAAAGTCGTTCGGGGTCTTGACTTTGCGTTTCAGCTGTTCTTCGATACGTTTCTTGAGTTCTGAGATCTCTGGACTGGTCTTTTGCATCGTTTTTCATCTTTTATGCTGCAAAAATGGGCTTTTTTTTCGAGTAATAATTAGTCCTTGTTGGTCCTTTTTGTCTTCTTTGCTAAAATTAGTTTAACTTTGCATCCGCAAAAGCCTTTATGAACGACATCAGCACATCAGGACCAATCCAGGAACAGTTTATCTTGCCTTCCGAGATAAATACTACCTTCGAACCTTTGGAGAGCCGGGGCTTCAACCAGCTGGCGAAGGTGCAACGGCAGGGGAGATGGTTCCTGTTGAAAGGTCTGAAGTTTGAATTCAGACAACAGCCTGTCTATCTCGAGCTGCTGAAAAAAGAGTATGCCTTGATGGTGCAGCTCGACCATCCCAACATCGTGAAGGCTTACGCCAAGGAGGTGAACGAGAAGATCGGTCCCTGTATCGTGATGGAATACATTGATGGCGTTACCCTCGACCGTTTTCTTGAAAGCAAACCTTCCAAGGAAGCCCGTCGCAAGGTGGTCGATCAATTGATGGACGCCTTGTCTTATATCCACAGCAAGCAGATCATCCATCGTGACCTCAAGCCAAGCAATATCTTGGTTACCCGTAACGGCAATAATGTAAAGATCATCGACTTCGGACTCTCCGATGCTGATGACTACGCCATCTTCAAACAAGCCGCTGGCACTTTGAAGTACATGGCGCCCGAGCAGTTGGAACAAGGTCGAAAGATCGACAGCCGAACCGACCTCTATGCTTTCGGATTGTTGCTGAGAAAGCTGTATCCTAACCGTTACCGCCACATAGCTAAGAAATGCACTCGTGAAGACCCTGCGAGGCGCTATCCCGACATGGAGGCGGTGCGCAAAGCCTTGGAACGCCAGGATCAAGCCCGGAGGTCGTTGCCCATCGTGACGACGCTGGCACTCGCGGCGTTGTGTGTGTTGCAGGTGGTGCGACGTCCCGCTGCTACCCCAGAGGCGCCTGAGCCCCTGATCACCGTCATGACGGTCGATGAAAAAAATTACTTGGATGAAGCCTCGTGGTATATGGCCCAATTAATAGAGCCGATTCTCCAAGAAGCCAAACAAGGCAACGAGTATCGGGAGGTGCTGTTGGCAAGATTGTCGAAAACCATCTGGGAGATGAAGGAACTGCGCAATACGATGAGTTTGCTTTATTCGGGCAATGCTCAGAAAAAGACGACTTTTGATGTGACTCATCTTCAAACCGTGGAGTACTATCACAGAAATGCTTCTAATGTCATCAATGACCACTGCAGGTCGTACAAAGAGGATTATCAAAAGCATCGGATTGACCAGGCCGCCTACGATAGCTTGGAATGGCTTGTCGCTGCCGAGGTGGTCACCTTGCCGGTCACAGGCGTTACGGCCACCACCGCCACTGGGGTCATCGATGTGGTTGGAAAGAGCTATTGTGGCGGGATGGAGATGGGACTGTGCTGGGGGATGCTGCATGCTCCTACCGTCAATGGACAACATGCCTGCTGTGATCATTTGGGCGACAGCATCGTCCTCAGCGGACTGATTCCTGATGCCACCTATTTCGCCAGGGCCTATCTTTCGGGCAGTGCCGGCATCGTTTACGGCAACGAGGTCACCTTCAACACCCTGTCTTCCAAAACCAAGATGCAGTTGCCCGAAGGTGCGTTGCCCGGGCTGTTCTCGGTGGGTGAGGGCAAACAAGTGTATTTCTCGAAAGGCAACCTTCAGTATCGGGCCACGACGCGAACCTGGCGTTTCGCGGAGCATCAGTACGATATCATCGGAAAGGACAACAACAAGATCTCGGAGACTTACGATGGCTGGATCGACTTGTTCGGTTGGGGCACCAGCGGCTATGACCATGGTGCGGTGAACTGGCAGCCTTGGAGCGGCAACAAGGACACGCAAAGCAACGCGTTGCATCGTGCCTACGGCGAGGCTTCGTGCGACCTTTCTGACCATTCGGGCAAGGCCGATTGGGGCTACAACGCCATTTCGAACGGTGGCAACCAGGAGCACCAATGGCACACGATGAGCAGGGATGAATGGGCGTATCTGCTATATGTGCGCAACACTGCCTCGGGTGTTCGTTTTGCCAATGCAACGGTCAACGGCAGGCGCGGTACGGTGGTGTTGCCCGACCATTGGAAGACCTCCTGCTATCAGCTGAATTATGTCAATGACGCGGGGAGTGATTTCAAGAGCAACAACATCTCGTTGTCCGACTGGCAGCGTGTGTTGGAGCCTTCGGGGGCGGTGTTTCTGCCCATGGCGGGAGCGCGCACCATCGACGGGGTTTATGAGGATCTTCCCACCTATCAGACTTCGACTGCCGCCAGCGATTGCGCCTATATCGTACAACATTGCTGTATAGATGCCGGAGCGCATCGTGGCGACGGCTTTGCGGTGCGGTTGGTGCGGGAGGTGGAGTAGGTGAAAGGCCTTATAACCCGATACGTTGAAATCTGTTGCGAAGCAAGTCGAGATAGCTTTGTTTGAAATCCTCGGAAAGGAAAGACTGGGCAATCATCGACTCCCATGCGGGCAGGCATTTCTTGAAATGTGTCACCAGCTTATCGATTACTTTTTCTGGTATGTTGGCTTTGGTTGCCGCTATTTTAAAGTCATTCAAAGTGATGCGGCTTTTTTTCCCGTTGAGCGTCAGTGCCAGCTCTTCCTTGTCTTTCGGGTTTACTATGGCCGCGTTCAGCAAGTCGTATGCGGGCGAAAGTCCATAATGTCCAGGTTTGTTGGAAAGCAACGAGAAGTTTTTCAGATGCATGTCATTGTTGCCCGTAAGCCAAGAGAAGATTACTGATTCATAAAAGTTCACCAGGTCAAGTTGTGGCGTTGAGGAATACATGGCGATGGCCTTGGCGATTTGCTCGTAGGAACTTCGGTATTTATATTCGGTTTGGCGTTCCGTGAGTTGGCAGAAATCCTCCATGGCAAGTTTGTTTCCCTGTGCATCCCGATCCATTCGCTTGGTGAGGTATCCCAAGCTGTCGTCAGCGAGTCGGATAAGGCTGTGCTGTGCAGTTTTGATTCCCGCAATTTCAGCTAAATGCATGGTGAGATCTTCGATTTCGGGTAGTTGGGGAAAGTCATCGGTTTGTGGCTTGAAGATATAGGCGCCCCATAATCCTACGATGGTCAGGCGTCGGGTTCCCTCGTGTTGTTGGAGGTTTAGTGACAACTTGGGCTGGACGCCGGTCAGCGTTGTCTGTGAGCGGATGATGTGTTCGGCCAAACGGTCCATGTCGGCGCGGGTATATTCCATGACGGGGGGGGCGGGCACGCCGAAGAATTTCTTCGAGCAGGTGGCGTGGAAATCCCGTTCGTTCTCGTCGAGTTCACGATAACAATATAAGCATTTACTCATGGCTTGATGCTTCGAAGGGTACGACACTTACTGCACCGATACAGTCTTTGCAGCATAGGAGAAGAAGCGACATCCGGTCGAGGATGCTGATGTCGGTGTTTCGGATGGCCACGTCGAGGAGCCATCCTTCAGGAATCAGCCCGTCGAAAAAGGGAAACAGCACCTTGCTATAATAAGGCTTTGCTGAAAGGGGGAGTGTCAGGCTGACGGGTTTGGCGAGGGACGATGATAGGTAGCTCTCGTCATAATGAAACACATAGCCGTCGTCAGACTCGGTCAACAATCCGGCCAAGAGGTTCTTGTAGTAAATTGTGGCGGCTCTCATGATTCATGGTGTTTGGGTGTGGGTCTCATTTCATAGTTGAAAAGGTTGAGCACCTGGTTAACTTTGTCGAGCCTCACGGTGGGTTTGCCTTGCTCCATCTCGCGGACGAAGTTGAGTCCGACGCCCGACTTGAGCGCCAATTGTTCTTGCGTCATTTTGTACTGTTTCCGCAGCTGTTTGACGGTTTCAGTCAGCAGTGTTTTCTTCATTTTTTATATCCTTTTGGATGCAAAGATAATATTTCTTTTTTAAATTATATCAGAACTGATGTATTTTTGTTGGAATTTTCATAATTACATCCGATCGAATGTTTTTTTTGCTTTGTTTTATTGCATTCTTGAATCATGTCGAAGACGAAGCAGGTCGCGCCCGGCTTAATCTCAGCAGTGGGCATGGCTGCTAACAACCCCAATGACACAAGTAATCCCAAGTAATCCCAAGTCATCCCATCAAATGCTTCACTTGAGCAAACAACTCACTAAAAATCAATAAGAAACAAAAAGGACCAACAAGGTCCAGTGGATAAAGGTTTTTTTTTAATTTATTTGTAAACAAAAAACAATTGGACAATAAGTCAAATATTTAGCGAAATCAAGACATCAAAAAGTTGCGCCCGACACGAATCTAGGGATAAGAAAATGAAGAAAACCTTACTGACAGTTGCAATGGTGGCTTTTCTGATTGGAGGCGTTTGCCCAACCGCTTCCGCAATGGAAAACAACAAAACGGCGAAGAGCGAAATTATTGCCGGTGACGATTGGGACAAGATTCTCAATGAGTATGAGAAGTACGTTGACCAGTACATCAAGACCTACAAGAAAGCCATGAGTGGCGATATGAGTGCTTTGAGTGAATATGTGGAGTTGGCCGAAAAAGCCCAAAAACTCGCTGAAAAACTTGAAAATGCCGAGGAAGAGATGACAGCGGCTCAAGTAAAACGTTACGCCAAGATTAATGAAAAATTTGCGAAGGCATTGAAGAATTTGTGAAAGAATTAAATGAATAGAAAGGAGTAGTAAATATGGATAATCAACCTTTGACTAACAACCAGCAACTTGATAAGTTGCCCAATGCCGTAGCCGTGCTTGTCCTTGGTATCTGTTCAATTCTTTTCGGATGTGTACTTGTTGGGTTTGTTTGTGGCATTGTTGGCTTGGCTCTTTCCAAGACACCAATGAATATGTACCGGCAAAACCCGCAAAGGTACATGAATTATGGTGTACTCAATGCAGGTCGCATCCTTTCCATCATCGGTGTGATCTTGGGTGCCATTGCGATTGTGTGGGCTATTATAGCTGGTTTGATCCTCGGCGAGTCTGTTTTCCTCTTTGGGGATTTGTTTGAGGACTTGCTTGACCTATAACACCCCATTATATGGACGCAATCGCTCATTGGATCTCCAATCATATGTTTCCTTGTTTCTACAAACAAGTGTTTGGTTTTTCGTGCCCAATGTGTGGGAGCCAAAGGGCGGTTGCTCTTTTGTGTCAAGGTAGAGTTTGGGAAAGTCTTAGGATGTTTCCTCCATTGGCACCTTTGGCCATAACCCTGCTGGTGCTAGTTCTGAGACCGTTTGTTCCCCACATGGGGAAAAGGGTAATCCATGTTACACTCATCGTTGATGCAATTGCTTTGGCTTTTAACATGGTGTACCAAAATGTAGTTGGATAACAATAAGAAAAAACGTAATTAACGAATTCATATTTGATCAGTAAAAGTTGCGCCCGACACGAATTTAGGGATTGAAAAATGAAAAAATCAGTTTTAATCATGTTGGCCGTCGTTTCGATGGCATTGGTCTCCTGCGGAGGAGGAAAAGATGTAAAAAAAGATGTAAAAGATGAAGGTTTGAAACCTGCCGACCCTGTAATCACTTACGGATCTATAGATTATAATTCCAAAACAGATGTTAGAGACTGCATAAATGTGAAAAACGTTGTTATAAGAGAAAATGGAATGTATGAAGTTTCAATCACCGCTCAAGTCGAGTTGTTAAAAGAACCGTCTGAGCCGATTAAAGAAATACGTTCAGGAGTTGAGCTTCTTGATAAAAACGGTGCGAGGATCTGTGGCATCAGTAATCTTGCGTTTTTTTTCGAGGGTTTAGAAAAAGTTGGAGATGTCTCGAGCGAGTCTTGTACACTTGATACAGATATGCTTGCCTCAAAAGTAATAGAAGAAGCTAAATTCTATAGAATTATCAATGTTTATGGGCTAAAAAAATCAAAATGACTAAATATTAATCGCTATGGCTAAAATGAAGAGAAATGGAGTCTCTTCCCTCCACCAATCATGCCCTCCTAATCCTTGGATAAACGTAACTTGGGCAAACACGGTAGCTACCTGCGACAAGGGTGTCATCACACCTGCTTATTGCTCCGCAAAGGGCATTGACATCGGAACCTTGCCAGAGCCATACTCTGGAATCCTCAATAGTCGTATAGTATTCCTCAACCTCAACCCTGGCCCTGCTGACAAGTGTTTTCACGGATATGCCGACTTCCTAATAGCCACCCAAAACACCTTAAATCATGCAGCAACAGAGCCAACCCTGTGGGATACGCCGCTCATCAAAAATGGCAAATTGCATGATGGTTGCACGTGGTGGCAGGACAGAACCAAAGAATTGAGAGAAGCTATTTGTCCCAAAGCCTTGAACGTGTTTAGGCTTGAGTTTTTCCCTTATCACACAAATATAGCTTTTAACTTTCCGAATCTGCCTTCCAACGCATACCGCAATTACTTGCTTTGCCAAGCGATGAAGGAAGGTAAATTGATTGTGGTTTTAAGGGGAAAGACACGTTGGTTTGGCATTAGTGACAAATGCTGCGATGGTGAAAAGGTTGGAGAGAAGTTGGCAAGTTACCCAAATCTTATCATCCATAGAAATCCGAGAAGCGTGTACCTCACATCGAAAAATTTCGATACTGCCGATTGGAAAAGAATTGTCGATACACTAAAATACTAGTATTACGAAAGTTCCCCGACACTCATGTCGGGAGTCGGGGATTTTCATAAACCTAACAGTTGCGCCCGACACGAATTTAGGGATAGGAAAATGAGAAAAACAATTATAGCATTGTTATTGTCCGCGGTTGCGATTCCCCAACTGTCAATGGCCAAGGAAAGAACAATCAAGGTGGGGAAAACGGTAGTCTATACCGGCGAGGTCGCCGACAAGAAAAACCCATCGGGAATAGGCTGTATTGTGTTCAATAACCAACCCAAAAAAGCAACAGAAGCGGATACCATAAGAGGTCGCTTTGAATCCCTAGGCAATGATTTTGTGATTTCTGATGCGAAAGCTACCTTTGCCAATGGTGCAAAATTCAGCGGAATGGCCTCCGTTTTAATGGAGACTCTATCTGATAAACCTGTTGTTGAACAAATTACTTGTACGCTAATCGGCTGTCTTGAATGGCCGGGCAAGCCTGTGATGACGGGAGAATTTCATGTGTGTCGAAAAACAGATTGTGGCTCCAATATTTTTGAACTGAAACTTGAGCCTTTTGACACAAAGGATGTTAATACAATGATATATCGTCATGGATCGTTCAAAGGCATCATCCAAGATGGATCTGTTCCCATGGGGAAAGGAGTGCTTAGTATTATTGCAAACAATCACTTCGAAGAGGGGAAGGTCTTGGATGTCATAGAGGGTGTCTTTAATGGACAAAATGTCACTGAAGCAACATTGAGTTTCAACTCTGGCTATAAGTTCTATGGAGATTTAAGTTATGATGTTTCAGAGAAAGGAACCGATGAGGTTTATGCATACAACCTTAATGGTTTGTTGATAGATGACAAAGGTCATCAAGTGTTTCGAGATACGGCCTTTGTTATCTGTCGCCATACTGATTTCAATTCGTTGCGTGTAGGTATCGAAGATTTTGAAGGAATCAGTGTGCTGCGTTTTATTGATAAAGAATATGAACCATTCACTGGATGCGACACTGTTGAGGTATCAACAAAACTAAATATTTCAGAGAAAAACAAAGGCAAATGGAATAGTACCCTTGCTTATGCGGAAAAAGAGCCGGTGTTTTACTATTCCAATGGTGTTGTCGTTACAAAAACTGAGGATGGGGTGTGCGTTGACCGAAAGAATGTTTCTTTTGTGGTAAAAAATAATCGTTTGACGGAATTCCTTAAGGATTATGAGGAAGGTTTTTTTCATTTCGTTAAAGATGGTCAAAGCCAAATAATATATAAAGATGGTTCAAGATATGAAGGCTCCCTTTCGATAAGTTCAGCTCGCTACTGCAATTCAATAGAGGATGAGCTTGCCGCCTACATTGACGTTGATCGAATGAACGACTATCGAATTATGTATATCGATGGAACCACGACCTTTGCGAATGGGAAGAAGGACGTGTGGAAAAAAGGCTACACTGAATACCAGGCCAACAAAATTGCTGGCAATTATGAAGGCCGAGTAAAACTGCTTGAACAAACCCTTCGCGAAGAAGCCAAGGCGGCCGACATGGCTTGGGAAGAGGCGCGACCCTTGTTTGAAAAGGATTATGCTAAACGTTATGTTGACGCTCTTTACGGATACCGTTTGATAGAAGGGATGCCACTATCCATGTTCAAGCGAGTCAAAGAAATGGGGCTGCCGTATTATGATATGATAGGGCCATTTTCCACGAATCATGGACCGTTCAACCAATATGTGATTACCATTTGGAACCGCCAAACGGCTGATATGGAATATCAAAAGGTTATCAAATTTGACATTTTCAATAGGCTTTATTCAATATCAACTAATTTTTAATAATAACAGCAATGAAAAGGTTTATTATAATTGTATTGTTGGTTGTTTCAACCATTGGAGGCGTGTTTGCTCAATCTCTTGTCGGGAAGTGGGACATGGATGTCTCTGCCTTAAAATCAACAGGTCTGACAAGCTTTACGACAGAGTTTGTTCAGTCAGGGATTGTAAAAATGACGGTGGTATATACTTTTACGGAAAGTGGTATTTCCATGGAGTTTCCTATAGTTATGAATGGGAAATATGAGGTTGCAGGAAAAGCATTGAACAGGGAGATCATTCCAGAATCCATTAAGGGATCGTGGGATCTCATCTGTCCAACGTGTGACAAAAACCGATTACAAGAGGCACGCAAGGCAGCGGGCTCTAATATGGATCAAGTTTTGAAGGAAGTGATAAAAACTGTAAAGTCGGAGTTTACTTCTCGTGGCATGTATCAGCAAATCCTTCAACTTAACGAAAGCACTCTAGTGATACAAGTACCTGGAGGAAGTTTGGAGGTGTATCATAGAATTACAGAATAAACCATTCTTAACAAGTTCAATAACTATTTTAGTTGGTCCCGACACGATTATAGGGATATAATAATGAAAAAAAAAGCTTTGATTATGATTGCCATTATTACGATGGCATTAGTATCTTGTGGTGGTAACGGAAAAAAAGGCTCAATTAAACCAATTTCAGAGAAAATCACTGGTCCTTTGGGGGCATACTTTGAAGTGGTTTCAAAGGACTATGTGCCAACCGACAGAGGAAACGTTAGTATTGAACTGAGACGTGTTCAAACTGGATTCCCCGAACCATGGAATTCAAGCATGAAGGTGGGTTATTCAGACGGTTGTTTTGAGCCGCTTTTCACCGCAGAGTTCCAAGATGAAAACGGGAATACGTTGTCAAAAGACAAGACAGACATCGTATGGGACAAAGACGAACTTGTGTCTCTTGCTGCTTTGCTAGTTGACGAATCTTGCACTATAGGTTTCGAAATGAATAATGAGAAAGCAAGTCGGGTGAAACTAAGCAGCACTTTTGAGGTCCATGAATCATCGCCATCATCAGTTTTGAATGAAGATGACTTTGGAAAAACAGTTCATCATTTTGTTGGCAAAGTGGCAGGCTCTAACGTCCACTTGTCGATGAACATTGATGGCTCATCGGTTCTAGGCCGCTACTATTACGATTCGCAAAGAAAGAAAGGCAACAAATCGTCTATGAAGTTTTTCGGTGAAAAGGATGACGACAGCCTGGAATTGACAGAATTCTTTACTGACCATCCCACCGGGCAGTTTGAAGGCGATTGGAGGGAGGGGGTGTATAAAGGCACTTTTACACGTGCAAAAGACGGCAAAACCTTTGACTTTGAGTTAGTGGAAACAGATGGAGGGGAAGAGTTTTTCACGGAGGAGGAATTGGCTTTCGAAATACCCGATTTTGAAGTTGATATAAATTTGGATTTTGGCTTTTCCGATTCGGGCTCTACTGATTGGGACGAGGTGTTGGACGAATATGAAAAATTCGTGAATAGCTATGTTTCCTTCGTCAACAAGGCATCAAATGGCAATGTAACGGCACTCGCGGAATATGCAGAGATGTTGGAGAAAGCCGAAGAATTCTCGTCAAAATTGGACTCTGCAAAAGGCGATATGTCAACAGCTCAGATGAACCGTTTGCTCAAATTGGAGAACAAAATGGCAAGCGTCGCAACCAAAGCCGCTGGGTTGATGAACAAGATGGATGACCTTGATTTGGATGATCTCCTGAACGATGCGACAAATGGCTTGTTTGGCGACGATGATGATGACGATTGGGATGCCGATTGAAGCAATATAGATGACTTGTTGTTGGTAATGGCCATGTATTTGTGGAATTGATTGGCTCGTTTTTTGCATTTAACAAATCTTTGTCAATACAAAACTATGAAAAAGAAACACCTTTACTTGTTGGCTGGCATTTGCTTGGCCATCGGTTTCGGCCCGTAGTGCGGACTACGAGATCGTCAATATCTATGGTCGCAAATACATCATCTTCAGCTCCGGTGGCGACATCGAGGTGCTGAATTATTAAAAGTTTTTATTATTTTTGCAGAAACTAACCTGCAAAACTATGAAAACTTTACGCTTTCTCTTCATCGGCACCATGGCGGTGCTGCTGAGTTGCTTCGCCTCTTCCTGTAAGAAAGGGGGACATCCCGACAACTTTCCAGAAGGCTGCCCTAACTTTACCAAACATGCATACGCTGGCGACCTCGTCGATGCGATGGCACCAGGTATCTATGAATTCAAACTCAGCGAGACCTTCGGTCATACCGCCGTGCTGGCCAAAAGCACCGACGGCGGCGTGTTCTGGCTGAAGGATATCGAGTATATCGATCCCGACCATACCAACATCATAGGGTCTGCCATCTACTTCGGCTTCTATGCCACCGATAACAAGACCTCGTCATTCAGCCTCTTTGGCGAGAAGACCAGCGATGGAAAGATTCAATACTATGACCAGAACGAATTCGTCGATCGCACGGCAATGTACAAGGGTATCACCCTGGCAGCTGGAGAGGGAGACGATCCACCTTACAATTTTGCTCTCAAAGCCTCTGAAGGTGTCCTCAACACGGTGATGGTGATGAGTCGCAGGGCTTATAACTATGACACTTTCCTTGATGAATGGGGACAAGTTTACGATACCACCATCTGCGGCATTCCGGTTACTCATTACAGCAACGAAGGTCACCACTTCTTTATAGATGAGCACTGGCAGTGCCTGTATTACGTCAACTATAACATGCTTAACTCAGTGACCAACCATGTGGAGCATCAGTTGATGCATTACTATCCTGCGGGTACTTTCGAAGAGACCTACGCCAAGATTTATGAACTCTATGGTCCTTCACTGCCCAAACCGGAGTGGAATACCTGCATCAAGGGTTACCGCAAGCAGGCTGACGAATGGCTTACCGACGAATATCCGCGCTCACTGGACAACTGGATGAAGGTGTATCACGGACAAGGCACCATTCACGATATGGAGATTGGCCGTCGCTATACCTGGAGAGCTCATGACCATGTTTGCGGCATTACCGTGAAGATCGAGAACGTGCCTTTTGCCGATGCCATGGATTACGTGAATGAGGCGGCTGGTATCTGCAACGAGATCTATGAGAATGTTCATGATGCTACGCAAGGCGCGCTCCATTTCAAAGGAGAATACGACCCCGAGGACATCTCAGGCATCCAATTTGGTGACTCCTATTACCATCCTGGCTACGAGATCGACCTGAATAAAGAAGGTACGTTGGTCATTGACTTTGAAGTCATCAAGACTACTGTAGTAAAGTAATGGCCGCTCGCAATGACGGTGGTTGCTTAACCCTTTACTGCGGCAGCAACCGCTTGGCCTAGATTGTATAACTTGTCCCAATCTTCCTCGCGGATGGGAGCGCCTTTCACCTCGACGCTTTCAGCCGCGAGGTTCCATTTGCCATCCTCGGCATATTTGGCGAGGGTCTTCACGCCACCACCGCTCCAGCTCATGCCGCCAAAAAGGGCATAGCACTTGTCCTTGGGCTTGAACTCGTTGATCTCATGGACCAGCAGGGTCATGTTGGGGAACATGTTGGCGTAATGGGCACAGGCACCGAGAATCACTCCTTTATTTTTCCAAATGTCGCTCATGATGAAAGAGACCTCGGTCTTAGCCACGTCATACACTTTCACCTCCTTGATGCCGGCTTCGGCAGCGCCACGGGCTACGATCTCGGCCATCCTGGCGGTGTTGCCGTGCATGGAACCATAGACGATGACCACACCTTCTTCCGATTCCTGTTTGCTCCATTGGGTGTACTTGCCGAGCACCCAAGCAAGGTCTGAACGCCATACCAAACCGTGCGATGGGGCGATCATCTTGATCTCCAAGGAGCTCAGTTTCTCGATGGCTTTCAAGGCCTGCATGGCTACCTTGCCGACGATGTTGGCGTAATAGCGGCGCATGTCGTCCTCATAGAAGGCGAGGTTGACCTGGTCGTCGAAGATGCCGCCGTTCAAGGCGCCAAAGCCGCCGAAAGCATCGTTGCTGAAGACGATCTTGCTGTGTTGCTCGTAGGTCACCATCGACTCGGGCCAGTGCACCATGGGCACCATGAAGAACTGCAGTGTATGGGTGCCGAGGCTTAACGTCTCGCCTTCGGCCACCACCTTCTTGTTTTCGATAGGGCCGTAGAAGGCTTCTAGCGGGGCGAAGGTCTTGGCGTTGCCTACCACCTGCACCTCGGGCCATTCTCTCATGACAGCGGCTACGGTGCTGCTGTGGTCGGGCTCGTCGTGATTGATGATAAGGTAATCCACCTTGCGGCCTTGGAGCACCGACTTCACCTTAAAGAGGTATTCTTCCAGAAAAGTGGCTTCTACGGGGTCGATCAACGCTACCTGGGTATCCACGATGAGGTAGGAGTTGTAGGAGACGCCGTTGGGCAGCTCGATATGGTTTTCAAATAGGTCGGTGTGACGGTCGTTGACACCGACGTAATAGATGTTATCGGATAATTGGATTTGATTCATGGTTAAATTATTTCTACAAAATCTTCCGCGCCGTGTTTGCATAACGGACAAACGAAGTCGTCGGGGAGGGAATCACCTTCATAAATGTAGCCGCAGACCTTGCATTCCCAGCGGCGTTTGCCATCCTTGGGCTTCTCGGCCTTGGGCTGAGGCTTGGGCTTGATGTTTTTCTGGTAATAGTCGTACGTCACCGAAGGCTTGTCGGACAGCACCTGGGCGTCGAGTACATCGGCGATGAACATGGTGTGGGTGCCGAAGTCGATGCTCTTGTTGACGCGGCATGCCAGATAGGCGTTGGTGTATTTCGGGATGTAGAGCACATGGTTGACGGCACGGTGTTCGGACTCGCAGTCGGCGAATTTGTTTACCTTACGGCCGCTTTGGAAACCAAAATGCTCAAAGACCTTCATCGGGGTCTCGGTGGTCAGCATGGAGACGTTGAACACGCACGAGTCCTTGATGAGCTCGTGCGTGTAGTTGCCTTTGTTGACCGTGACAGCGATCTGCAAGGGGTTGCTGGTGACTTGGATCACCGTGTTCACGATGCAGCCGTTGTCGATGTTGTCGTAATTCGTGGTCAGGACATAGAGTCCATAACCAATGTTGAACAAGGCCTTTGTATCCATTATTCCATCACTGAGAAACTGTCCTTGCCGATGCCGCAGAGCGGGCAGCTCCAGCTGTCGGGAATGGCTTCAAAAGGAGTTCCAGGGGCGATGCCGCTATCCGGATCGCCTTTTTCTGGGTCATAGATATAACCACAGACGTCACATACGTATTTTTTCATGGGTTAAGGGTTAAGGGTTAAAGGTTAAGGGTTAATAGTTTTCAGCTTTGATTTGGAAGTATGACTGCGGATGATTGCACACTGGACAGATCTGTGGGGCTTTCTTGCCGATGACGATATGTCCGCAGTTAGAGCATTGCCATACCATGTCGCCCTCGCGTGAGAAGACGATGCCATCCTCGATGTTTTGCAGGAGTTTGAGGTAACGGGCTTCGTGTTCCTTTTCGATCTTGGCAACGAGTTCGAAGAGGACGGCGATCTTGGTGAAGCCTTCTTCGCGGGCGGTCTTCGCCATTCCTGCGTACATGTCGGTCCATTCATAGTTCTCGCCTGCGGCAGCGTCCTTCAAGTTGGTCTTGGTGTCAGGCACCTCGCCGTCGTGAAGCAGCTTGAACCAGATCTTTGCATGCTCTTGTTCGTTGCGGGCCGTCTCCTCAAAGAGGTCGGCAATTTGGTTGTAGCCTTCCTTGCGTGCCTTGGAGGCGTAATAGGTGTATTTGTTGCGGGCTTGTGACTCACCAGCAAAAGCAGCCATCAGGTTGGCTTCGGTTTTAGATCCTTTTAGTTCCATGTTTTGTAGTGTTTAGAAGGTTTGAATTGGAGGGTAAAAATACGTATTCTTTTTGATTTGGCAAAAAAATAATGGCGTATCTTTGCATTTTCAAAAGAATAATAAGGTGACCGAGATAGTGGACCAGAACAGACCGCGAAGGCGGTGGAGGAGAAGGGAGCAGAAGCCAAAAGAGAAGCCAGTGTATCTCCCAGAGGGGCATCTTTCTGATTTTGCAGCCATCGATTTTGAGGCTGCCAATGCGGCTTTCACCAGCGCTTGCAGCATGGGCTTGGTCATCGTGCGTAACGACGAGATCGTGGAACGTTTCTACGGCCTGATGAAACCGGTGCCCAACCACTACGACTGGTACAATGTCAAGGTGCACGGCATCAAGAAGAGCGATACTGAGAAAGCTCCTGTGTTTCCATACCTCTGGAACCAGGTGAAGGACAAGGTGGAAGGCCTGCCTTTCGTGGCGCATGGGATGCTTTTCGACCAGCATGTGTTGCGGGCTTTGCATGAGCTGTATAAGATCCCGTATCCCGACTACAAGTTCTACTGCACCCATGTCGGGTCTGAGACGTATGTCCCCGACTTGGAGAACCACAAGCTCCAAACCGTGGCGAAACACTTCGGCTATGAGATGAAAAACCATCACAACGCCCTCGACGATGCCGAGGCCTGCGCCGTCATTGCTATGAATATTTTTTGATCCCCGTCTTTGCGAGCCAAGCGAAGCAATCCATAAAAAAGATTAAAATTCTTTTCGGGTTAAAGAAAATAATCATTACCTTTGGCCATCTTTAATTCATTGCACCATGTTCGAAATTGTACAAAAGAAAACATTCGCGGCGGAAACCTACCTGATGGATGTTTACGCCCCTAGAATTGCCCATTCTGCACTTCCTGGTCAGTTCCTTATCATCAAGATGGAAGAGAATTCTGAACGTATTCCTCTGACCATTAGTGATTACCAACGTGTCAAAGGGACGGTGACCATCGTTTTCAAGGCCATCGGTGAATCCACCAAGAAGATGGCTGAGTACCAGGTGGGCGACAGCTTCCACGATGTGGTAGGCCCGCTCGGCAAGCCCTCTGAGTTCGCCAACATGACTGCCGAAGAGCTCCGCAAACGCTCTTTCGTGTTCATCGGCGGTGGTGTGGGCATCGCGCCTATCTTCCCACAGGTGAAATGGCTCTACGAACATGGCGCAGTGGCCGACTGCATCATCGGCGCGCGTACCAAGGACCTCCTGATCTATGAGAAGGAGCTCTCCGAGTATTGCCATCTGTATGTGACCTCCGACGACGGCTCCACGGGCCGCAAGGGACTGGTTACGGATGTGTTGCGTCAGCTGGTGGCCAGCGGCAAGATCTATGACGAGGCCGTCGCTATCGGACCGATGATCATGATGAAATTCGTCACCAAGACCTGCGAGGAGCTGGGCATCCGATGCACCATCTCGCTCAACAGCATCATGGTCGATGGCACGGGCATGTGCGGCGCCTGCCGCGTGAGCATCGCAGGCAAGACCAAGTTCACCTGCATCGACGGTCCTGAGTTCCTGGGCAAGGATGTGGACTTTGACGAGGCCATGAAACGCCAAGCCATGTATAACAACGTGGTGACCCGCAAACAACTCATTGCAGAGGAGAAAGCCGAAGGCCATGAATGCCATATCGGCGGCATCTCCGAAGAGACCTTCGACAAGAAACACCGTGTCCCCGTCCCGGAACAGGATCCCAAGGTGCGTGCCCATAACTTCGACGAGGTGTGTCTGGGCTATTCGGCCGACATGGCCATCATGGAGGCGCAACGCTGCCTGAACTGCAAAGACCCGCAGTGTGTGAAGCATTGCCCCGTCAATGTGAATATCCCGGGCTTCATCGCCCGTGTGGCGAAAGGTGACTTCGAAGGCGCAGCCGGCGTCATCAGCTGTGATTCAGCCTTGCCTGCCGTCTGCGGCCGTGTGTGTCCGCAGGAGACGCAATGCGAAGGCAGCTGCATCATGGGTAAGAAGTTCGAGCCCATCGCCATCGGCAAGCTGGAACGCTTCGTGGGCGACTACGCCATCGAGCACGACTTGCATTTCGACAGCCAGAGCATCCCGAACAAACACAAGGTGGCCATCATCGGATCGGGTCCATCAGGCCTGACCTGCGCCAAGGACTTGCTCTCCATGGGCTATGATGTCACCATCTTCGAGGCCTTGCACGAGCTGGGTGGCGTGCTGATGTATGGTATCCCCTCGTTCCGTCTGCCCAAGGAAACCGTGGTGAAGAAAGAGGTTGAGAGCGTCCGTCGCCTGGGTGCCAAGTTCGAAAAGGACGTGGTCATCGGTCGTACCATCACTATCGACGAGCTGATGCACCGCGAGGGCTTCGAGGCCGTATTTGTTGGCTCCGGCGCCGGCTTCCCGATGATGCTCAACGTGCCAGGTGAGAACCTCTGCGGTGTGGTCTCTGCCAACGAGTTCCTCACCCGTAACAACCTGCTGTTCGCCTACAAGGAAGGGTATAAGACCCCGAACTTCGTGGGTAAGAAAGTCGCTGTGGTCGGTGGTGGCAACGTGGCAATGGATGCCGCCCGTACCGCCCTGCGTCTCGGTTCCGAGGTGCATATCGTGTATCGTCGTTCCGAGGCTGAGCTTCCTGCCCGTGTGGAAGAGGTGCATCACGCCAAGGAAGAGGGCGTGCAGTTCGACCTGCTCACGGCTCCCGTGGAGGTGTTGGGCGACGAAAACGGCTGGGTGAAAGGCTTCAAGTGCGTCCGCTGTGAACTGGGCGAGCCCGATGCCTCAGGCCGTCGCAGCCCCGTCCCAGTGGAAGGCTCTGAGTTTGTCCTGGATGTCGATATGATCATCATGGCACTGGGTACCTCTCCGAACCCGCTGATCGGCAGCACTACACGTAACCTCGACCTCAACCGTAAGGGTTGCATCGTGGCTGATGAGGTGGGTGCCACCTCTCGTCCAGGCATCTTCGCCGGCGGCGACGCCGTCAGTGGTGCCGCGACCGTCATCCTCGCCATGGGCGCCGGCAAGAAAGCCGCCAAGGCGATCGATGAGTACATTAAGAGTCTTTGAAGTGAGGAGTTAGGAGTTAGGAGTATCCTTTTTTACTCCTCACTCCTCACTCCTAACTTTATTTCAACTCCACATAAAACACGGTGGGGTCGTCGTCTTCGCAGAACGACTCATCGGTATAGTATTGTCCTGGCTTGTCATCGTCAGTGAAGAGATTCAACACCACTTTCTTGAAGGGAATGGGCTTCCCCTCAGCGCTATAGCGTTCAATGTCTTGCTTTGACAATCCTTCGATTTCCATCATCTTGAGCATCATGGCCAGATCAAGGTTGACGTTGAGCAGCTCCTGCTTCCATTCAATGCTGATCACAGCAGTGGTGTAGAGTTTGAAATTCTTGACTTCGACTTTTTTCATGGTTGATCCTGTTTGGTATTTTCTGCAAAGATGAAAAAATTTTGTATTTTTGGCACCTCAAAACTGAAGATTATGCGTAAGAATTTGATTATGATGGCTGCTGCTTTGCTTCTCTCTTTGGCTGCAGTAGCTCAAAATGTCGAGACTTTGGATGTCTCAAAGGAAGCTAACGGACATTATTCGAAACAGCATGGCGAATTGATGATTGAGGGAGAGGTGCTGAACGGACAAAAAGTCGGCACGTGGTATGAAATGTATGCAAACAAACAGTTGGTTCATAGAATCATACAATTTGAAAAGGGATTAAAGAACGGTGTGTGCATCGAAATTGATGAGACAGGTGCCTTGGTGAAAAAAAACGAGTATGCTGCCGACAAGCTGAATGGCACTTCCTATTCTTGGTCTCGCGGTGGTCGTCTTACCAGCAAGAATAGTTACAAAAACGATGTGCTGGATGGCGAGCAGATTCAATGCTATGAACAAGGTAACAACAAGGAGATTGCCCATTACAAGAACGGTCTCCGCGACGGCCTGACCACCTGGTTCGACCAGAGCGGAATGAAGGTGATGACCATCGAATATAAGAATGGCGTTTTCGATGGTAAACAGGAGACCTTCTATAAAACTGGGGGCGTGAAGACTTCGAAGATGTTCAAAAACAACGTCCAAGATGGTCCCGCATACGAGTATTATGAAGGAGGATCCCCCAAGTCGGAATGCAATTACAAAAAAGGCAAGATCTCTGGCAATATCAAGACTTTCAAGGATATCAAGCCTTACGTCGGTGAAAAGACGAAAGGACTGGAGAAGGAAAAACCTATCCAACCAAATTTGAAGAAAGAGATCGATAAAGAAATAAAGCCCATAAAAAAGGAAGTCAAAAAGTGATGGTGTGATCGATGAGAATCCGTTCACTCGTTTTGGTTTGGCTATTATTCATGTCCTGTAAGCTCTTCTCTCAGGACACCATCACCTTGGATCCGGTCAACGTCGCTGCCGATCGCTATGCCGTTGAACAACTGAATCCCTTGGTGATGAAAAAGGTGGATTCGTTGATCTTGGAGACGAAAAGCACCTCGTCACTCTCTGAACTGTTGATCCAGCACAGCCCCGTCTTCATCAAGACTTACGGTCCTGGAGGTGTCTCTACGGCATCGTTCCGTGGCACCACTGCAAGCCATACTCTGGTGTTGTGGAATGGCTTCCAGCTGAACGCTCCGACATTGGGTCAGGTTGATTTCAGCACCATCCCGGTGTTCTTGGCTGACGACATCGACTTGAAGTGGGGTAGTGGTACCTCCAACAACAGCGGAGGCCTCGGTGGATCGGTCAACATCGATAGCAAAACAGGTTTTGGTAAAGGCCTTATCCTGGATCTGAAGCAGACCTACGGCAGCTTCAATACCATCGGAAGCTTTGTCACAGCGGGCTATTGCGGCAAAAGGGTCTCGTTTCGGGTAAAAGCATACCGCAACTCATCCGACAACGACTTCGAGTATTACAACACAGGGGTGTTTCCCCACAAGACCATGAGGCAGCAGAATGCCGACTTCGTGGATTACGGCGTGATGCCTGAAGTGAGTTTGATGCTGAAACACGGCATCCTATCACTCTCTTCGTGGAACCAGTGGAATAACCGTAACCTGCCACCGATCATGCCCAATGTGATCAATAAAAACACTGAAGAGTGGAGCCGTGACAACTTCTTGCGCAACACCATTTCTTATAAATTGTTCTGGCCATCAGGCAACCTGCAGCTTAGGTCGGCGGCTTTTTTCGAGGAACAACACTACTTTTTGGAGACGCATCCACAGAACAATCCAGAAATTGTGGTCACCTCGATCAACTCTATCAACGATGCCGTCATCCTTCATCAGATTGCCAATGTGGAGCAGCAACTTTATGCCTCTTGGAAATGCAAGGGCAAGCTGCAATGGGACTATGAACAGGTCAAGTCGAACAACTATGCCGATACGAAACGCCGTAACATGTTCTCTGCCTACATAGCCATTGAAGGCAATCCTTGGGAAAAAGCTGATCTGAGCCTGACGGCGCGATACGATATCGTCGATGGGAAATCAATGGGCGTGTTTCCCACGGCAACCGTTTCCTATCATTTCCCGAAAGGCTTCGGTCTGACGTTGGGATACAGCCACAACTACCGCAACCCATCGTTGAACGACCTCTATTGGTACCCTGGTGGCAATCCTGACCTCTTGGCGGAGAACGGCCGTACTATTGACTTGGCGCTAAGCTATAGCCTCAACAAGGATGGCTGGAAACTGGAAACGCGATCTGGGGCATACGCCTCCAAGGTGAAAAACTGGATACAGTGGGTGCCTACCAACTATCGTTTCTGGGTGCCCGAAAATGTAGCCCAGGTCTTTGCCCGTGGCTTGGAGAGCCATGTTGATCTGGGCTACACGCATGGCGACTGGAAGGCAAGCCTTTCGGGGAACTATGTCTTCACCTTCACTACCGATGAGAGCGAAAACGCCCAGACGTATGGCAATTTGGGCAAACAGCTGATCTATATCCCGCGGCATCACGGCAATATGTTCGCCAACCTGAGATGGACTACATGGGATCTTAGCTACACCCTTGAAGTTACAGGCCTTCGCAATACCTCTTACGCCGATTTCGATGTCTTCCGTGACCTTCCTTCCTACGTGCTGCACCATGTCGCTTTGGGTAAGCAATGGAATAAGTTCCGTGTGGAGCTTAGGTGCAACAATATCACAGACAAAGACTATCAAAATGTACTATGGCGCCCCATGCCAGGCCGTAGCTTTGAGGTGATGGTGAATTATAGGTATTAATTGCCCAGGATGGTCTGAATGCGACTATTTCGGGTCGTCGGAATGCCATCCTCTGCAAGGTCGGGAAAGAAGATCTCCGGTGAGGAGAAGAGTGAGTCTTGAGCTGCTTTCATCCTTTCCTCGTCGGATGCGATTTCTAGGGTCGTTGCAAGGGCGTTGATGGTGCTGTCGATCTCTTGGTCTTCGTGGGTCAAATAAAGTAAAGCCTTGGGAAGAAAGTTATTGCTGAAGATGTACAGCTGCCTGGGTGAATACGAGAGGTCGATGATGCGTGCGTTGAGAATCTCGTTAAGGTAATCGACCTCACTGGTGTGCTTGTGTTGATCATTGAAATAGACGGTGCTGTTATAATACCAGTATTGATAACGTCGGAAGAGGTTGCCTAGTGGTACGGATCCCGATATGTTCCAAAAGAATGAGTCTCCAATAACGAGGAAAGTGGGGTAGGATGCAGTGCTGTCGGGAACCACTTTGACATCAGCATAGTAATTTGTGTTAGGTTTAATCGGACGCATTAAGTTAAGGATGGACTCTAGGTCGGCATCGGGATATTTGGCCTCGCTGGCATGTTTTTCGCTAATAGTGTAATGCAACAACTTTCTGTTGTTAGTGTGCTCTACATAGCGCAAGATTGTGTCGAAAGCGTGTACCGCAGCAATGTGTGACCAATGCGTTCCTGTCTTTGGAAATAACGGATAATCCACCTTGCCTTTTAGGCTTTCGAAGATTTTTTGTACATTGATATAATTGATGCCAAGGCTGTCAAATAGTGGAGGATAGTACTCGATGGCGTGAAACGACTCGCGCTCCGGGGTGGAGTTCTTGGGGAGGTATTCAGGGAAAACGAAAGCTTTGCTCGGGAGCAAAGAAACAAAGATGAAAACACCATATTCGTCAAGAATGTGCTGCACCTTGTACATCCGTTTGGCTTCCAAGTCGAGATGAGCTTTGGTGGCTATCTTGTCATCTCCATACCGGTACTTGGCGCCTTGATAGTAGTTGGCCACATCGTCCCATCCGAACAGCCAGTCATCTTTGCCGACTTTCACCGTGTAGTTAGAGGATTTGTGGTAAAAATCCCAGAGATATTGGTTGTATAAAGGAATCAGGAATTCTCTGAAGCCGAAGTTGTAGCGGAGGTTTTCTTCAAGGTTTTTTTGGAACGAACCGCTTCGAAAGCTGTTAAATGTGAGTTTTGCATCTTTTGGCTCATAATATACACCGTTCAATTTCTTGAATTTGAAGACATGGGTCCTGTCCTGGACGTAAATCATGATGAAAACGCCTATGGTCAAGAGACATAATATGTAAGCGAGCTTGTTTTTCATGCCTTTTATATGGCAAAGATAGGAAAAAATCTTATCTTTGCAGTTTCTAATCAAATCATCGAAATATGAACGAAAAACTGCTGAATAAAGACCTTCCGTATCTTGTAGCCGATGTCAATCTGGCCGATTGGGGAAGAAAAGAAATCGAAGTCTCTGAACACGAGATGCCTGGCCTCATGGCCTTGCGTAAGAAATATGGCAACACCAAGCCTCTGAAAGGTGCCAAGATCATGGGATCGCTCCACATGACCATCCAGACGGCATGCCTTATCGAGACCTTGGTCGAATTGGGCGCCACCGTACGCTGGTGCAGCTGCAACATCTATTCCACCCAGGATCATGCCGCCGCGGCCATCGCCCAAACGGGTACCGCTGTGTTTGCATGGAAAGGGGAGACCCTTGAGGACTATTGGTGGTGCACCAAGCGTGCCATTACCTTCCCTGACGGCACAGGTCCGGACCTGATCGTGGATGACGGCGGCGATGCCACCTTGCTGATCCATAAAGGCTATGCCTGCGAGAACGATCCCAAGCTGTTGGATGCTCCCTGTGGAAGCGAAGAAGAGAAAGCCTTGATGAGCGTCATCAAAGCCACCTATAAAGAGAATCCTACTTTCTGGCATGCCGTCGTGAAAGGCTGGAAAGGCGTCTCGGAAGAGACTACTACCGGTGTCCACCGCCTCTACCAGATGCAGGAACGCGGCGAGCTGCTCGTCCCTGCCATCAACGTGAACGACTCGGTCACCAAGTCGAAGTTCGACAACCTCTACGGCTGCCGTGAGTCGCTGGCCGACGGCATCAAGCGTGCCACCGATGTGATGATCGCTGGTAAAGTCGTGGTCGTGTGCGGTTACGGCGAGGTGGGCAAGGGCTGCTCTCACTCCATGAAGAGCTACGGCGCCCGCGTCCTGGTTACCGAGATTGACCCCATCTGCGCCCTGCAAGCCGCCATGGAAGGCTTCGAGGTCACCACGATGGAAGAAGCTGTCAAGGAAGGCAACATCTTCGTCACCACCACGGGTAACTGCGACGTCATCACCTTGGAACATATCCTCAAGATGAAGGACCAAGCCATCGTGTGCAACATCGGCCATTTCGATAATGAAATCCAGGTGGACCGTCTTGAAAAGACGGAGCATCTGAAGGAGAAGATCAACATCAAACCTCAGGTCGATAAATAC
This sequence comes from uncultured Bacteroidia bacterium, assembly GCA_902800965.1. Taxonomy (GTDB): domain Bacteria; phylum Bacteroidota; class Bacteroidia; order Bacteroidales; family F082; genus Limimorpha. The sequence goes on from CADCGK010000005.1 coordinate 270,949, forward strand.
GTCTTCGACGATGGTCACTGCATCTTCCTGCTGGCCTCAGGACGTCTGGTCAACTTGGGTTGCGCCACAGGCCACGCCAGCTTCGTGATGAGCAACTCGTTCACCAACCAGACCCTGGCTCAGATGGACCTCTGGGAGAAACGTGACCAGTACAAGGTCGGCGTGTATTGCCTGCCGAAATACCTTGACGAGGAAGTGGCCCGCCTGCATCTCGAGAAGATCGGGGTGAAGCTCACCAAGCTCACGCAGAAACAGGCCGACTATATCGGTGTTCCTGTCGAAGGACCTTACAAATCCGACATCTACCGCTATTGATTTGACGGACGAGGTGAACCATGGGTGAGGTAACTCGGAAAAGCAAGAAACAGCTTTGGTTCGGCTTGTTGTTGTTCGTGGTAGGCGCAGCGCTGTTGCTGGTGTTGCATCTCCGTAACAACAAGCCTGAGGAGGAGGAATACCGCCCCATCGAAGAGTTTGAGGAGGCCTATGAAGCCATCCAACCTCAAGAGGAGACGCCTGCACCGACCTACGACTTGGAAAACACCATCCGCGTCATCAATGGTCTGGAAATAGCCCAGACCCAAACGGGTAGCTTCGATGAATTCCTGAACTACATGGCACGTCAGGATTATTCGGGCGTGCCTGCTGACGTCTTGGAATCGAAGGCGAAACTGATGCCTGTCCTGCAAAAGCTGTATCTGCTGCAGAAAGAACATGACGAACTGAACCTGTGGACTTCGCTGGTCCAGAAGCTTGGAAGCGATGTGGCCAGCCGTATCGATGCTGGCGATGTCGGGCTGCTGGTCATGGACGAGGGCATCGGTAGCCTGTGGATCTTCAAGAAGACCGCTGGAATGATTTTCGAACAATACCAAAAGGAACAGCGGCTGAAAGGCGAGCTCCAAAAACAGATCCAGGAAGTCCAGGTGCAATACTTGGATTATCTGGAGTCGTTTACTCCTGTTTTCATCAAATACATGACGGAATGGGATAGGATGTGCATCGACAAGGACAAGGCCTATATCGACCTTTACAACAACCGCCCCGATCTGGTGGTCGAGGACTGTGAAAAGGTGCTGGCGAAATACCCTGACAACCGAGAAGCCCTGTTGCTGAAGGCTATGGGATTGGTCCAATCCAGCCGTTGGACCCCTGAAGAGGGATTGGTAATGTTCTCTCTGGAGGATGACAGCGTCAAGCTGAGTAGGAGTGACGCATTGCTGGCTGAAGCCCAAAGAGTCATCGACAACTATTTGGATCTTTATCCTGACCAGTCGGCACCGGCATTGCTGCTTGAAGGCCTGATGCAGGAATACAAGGGCAACCATGCCAAGGCGCTTACCTATTACGACCAGTCGTCAGTGGAATATCCACGTCAGGCAGAACGCCTTACCGACTTGCTCGACAGCTATCGGACAAGGACTTATCTTACCCGCAGCCTTGAAGGCAACTATCTGCTGAATCTGTATAGGTCCACCATGACGGGATCGGGCTTCTTTAGTCCCAATTTCATGAAGGCCATGTATTACGATCAGCAGGGCGATGTTGACAATTGCGCCAAAGAGATCTACAACCATTTCTTCCGCCGCAGCAACCAAGGAACATACGACTGCCTGTTGATGGACATGCGTTTCTGCGAGGAGTACTTGCCCAACAGCTTCAACCAGCTGCTGCCTGAAAAGAACTACATCAACCTGAGCTTTGAGAAACGAAGCAAGATGCTGGGGCTGAGCTCCGACGACATGAGCATCGACGTGACTGTCGATAACCAGGCGGATATGGATCTGGTCAACCTTCGGATCTTCCTTTGCATCCATTATACTGACATGTACGCCGAGGATTACGACGTCATCAAGCTTCCTACCATTAACCGCATCCCTGTGCGCAGCAGCATTAAGTTGGAACGCGTGGAACTTGGCTATATGGGGAAGAACTTCGGCGACATTGCCAAGGTGCGTGCCATCGCCATGACCGATGACAAGATCTGCTGGATCGACAATGTCTATAACGCCACCGACAATGTGGACTATAATGAAAGCCACGCTGTCAATTTCCAGACGCTTTCTGCTGCCTTGGACAGCAACGCCATCCGCTCCCGCGATGCCTATCTTGCCTCCATTAAGATGAGCGACGATAGGTTCAGGGATGCCATCTTGAACAATACGCGTGTGACAGTGGTTGATAAGAAAAACATGCTGAAAAAAGACCAGCGTTTTATCGAGGTCGAAGTGCCACGTGAACTGATATTGTTGAATCCCACCTTCTCTTGGAACCAGACCCTGATGCCGATAGAGAATTATCTTAAAGGCAGCTACATCCATCTCTCTTTTGAGACGGCGCTGGCTCCGGAGAATGTGTTATATATGACCAGCAATTACCTGAACTATGCCATCTCTATCCGTTTGCAAGGCGACCGGCTGAAGGTGGCGTCGGTGCGAAATCTAACGAACGGACAATGAGAATCGCGGTAAACACACGTTTGTTGCTGAAAGGCAAATTGGAAGGCATCGGTTGGGTGGCCTATGAGACCCTGCGTCGCATGGTGATGGCACACCCCGAGGTGGAGTTCTACTTTATCTTCGACCGTCAGCCAGACCCGATGTTCCTGTTTGCCGACAACGTCAAGCCTGTGGTGCTTTTCCCTCAGGCCAGGCATCCTTTCCTGTTCATCTGGTTCTTTGAGCTTTCGATACCGCATGCCTTGAAAAAGATCGATGCAGACCTCTTCTATTCGCCTGACGGTTATTTGAGCCTTCGATCCAAAGTGCCGCAGGTGGTGGAGTTCCATGACCTCAACTTCGAGCATTTCCCAGAGGATATGCCTAAGATCCATCTGTGGCATTACAAGAAGTTCTTCCCCAAGTTTGCCAGGAAGGCGGAGCGTATCGTCACGGTGTCGGAGTTCTCGAAACAGGATATCGTGAAATGCTATGGCGTCGATCCCGAAAAGATCGATGTGGCCTATAATGGAGTGAATGAGATCTTCGCGCCGCTGACGGCTGAACAACAGGAGCAGGTGAGGGCGAAGTACAGCGAAGGACATCCTTATTTCATGTTTGTCGGTTCGCTGCACCCGCGGAAGAATCTTGCCAGGCTGTTTACCGCTTTTGACCGTTTCAAGTCGCGTAACAAAAACGACGTGAAGCTGGTGATTGTAGGGGAGAAGCGTTGGTGGACGGAACCTATCCAGAAGGCCTTTTCCGCCATGAGCTGCAAGGATGATGTGATCTTTACGGGGCGACTGAGTGCCGAGGATCTTCATCAGGTGACCGCTGCGGCCGTGGCGTCGGTGTATGTCTCTTACTTCGAAGGTTTCGGCATCCCGATCCTCGAGGCTTTCAAGTGCGGTACGCCCGTCATCACCTCCAATGTGACATCCATGCCAGAGGTCGCTGGTGACGCTGCCTTGCTGGTGGATCCTTTCAGTGAGGATGACATTGCTGAAGCCATGGCGAAGGTGCTGGATGAAAATGTACGAAAAGAGTTGATAGAAAAAGGCCGCGTCCGTGCCTTGGATTTCTCCTGGGACCATGCGGCGGAAACGATTTGGAATAGCTTGATTGACGCTTTGCATCATTGCGAGGAGCTACGACGAAGCAATCCACATATTGACAAATAATCAGTTAGACAAATGGAACAAATCATCATGTATCCCGGTGAAGTCGGCAAAGATGCCGTAGATTGGAAATCAACACAAGGTCAGCATATTACCGCTGTTCAACGTAACATCTTGGTGCTTGGCTCTGGCGGCCGTGAACATGCACTGGCGTGGAAGCTGGCCCAAGGCGAGGGCGCTAAAGTCTTTATTGCACCTGGTAATGCTGGCACTGCCGAAGTGGGTGTCAATGTGAACATCAAAGTGGGCGATTTTGAGGGGATCAAGAAGTTCTGTATTGACAATGAGATTGGTCTTGTGGTGGTTGGCCCCGAGCAACCTTTGGTGGATGGCATCGTCGATTTCTTCAAGGGTGACGCGCAGCTGCAGAAAGTCAGGATTGTCGGTCCGGATCAAAGAGGTGCTCAGCTGGAAGGCAGCAAGGCTTTCGCTAAGGTGTTCATGGAGAAAAACGGTATTCCTACCGCCCGTTGTCTGACGGTCAACCAGCAGACCATCGAGGAAGGGAAGACTTTCCTGAGATCCATGAAGGCTCCATACGTGTTGAAAGCTGACGGACTGGCAGCTGGCAAGGGCGTCCTGATCCTGGATTCTTTGGACGAGGCATGCCAAGAGCTGAGCAACATGCTGGACGGTAAGTTCGGTCAAGCTTCAGCCACCGTAGTCATCGAGGAGTTCCTCAAAGGCATCGAATGCTCGGTGTTTGTTCTCACTGATGGCGAGCATTATTTGTTGCTGCCCGAGGCCAAGGACTACAAACGTATTGGCGACGGCGACAAGGGCTTGAATACTGGCGGAATGGGCGCTGTCTCTCCAGTGCCATTCTGCACGAACGATTTCTTGCAGAAGGTGGAGGATCGTATCGTGAAACCTACCTTAAACGGCCTGAAGTCGGATGGTATTGATTATAAAGGATTCATCTTTCTGGGGCTGATGAATGTCAACGGTGATCCATACGTGATTGAATACAACGTTCGCATGGGCGATCCTGAGACGGAGGCAGTGATGACCCGTATCGAAGGTGACTTTGCCGATATGTTATACGCTTGCGCCGAAGGCAGCCTCGACAAAGTGCATTATGCCAAGAGCGAGAAGACCGCTGTTACCGTGATGCTGGTATCAGGTGGTTATCCTGAGGCCTACCAGAAAGGCAAGGTGATGTCAGGCATGGATCTGTTGACGGATTGCGTGGCTTTCCATGCCGGAACGGCTTTCAATGCTGCCGGAGAAGTTGTCACGGCGGGAGGACGTGTCATCGCGGTCACTGCTCAAGGCGACTCCATCGAGGAAGCCCGCCAGAAGGCATACGAGAATGTGAGTAAAATCAAGTTTGAAGGAGAGAATCACCGCAACGACATAGGACTAGACTTGTTGTCGTTGTGTGGAGCGGAGTGAAGAAGCAATCCACACTGACTATGATAAAGTTTTTCCGAAATAGTTATTTAATTCAGTATGTGGTCATCGCATTGCTGATTATCGCCTTGTGGATACCTTCGTTCATCACGGGCAACGTGGACGTGACATGGCGCAGTCCTGTGACGCCGATCTATAATCTGTTGGCCGATCTTCTCGACTTCTGGCCGCCCATGATGCTGATCTTCGCCATGCTGCTTATGACTTTCGAGGCATTGTTTTTCAACTCTATCCTGGCCTCCAACCAGATCATCAACAAGGTGAATACCTTGGGCGCTGTGGTCTTCCTCCTGATGATGAACCTGCTTCCGGTGCAGACCACCTTCTATCCTTTCCTGCTGTCCTCGTTGTTCTTGATGATGTTTATCCACACCATTTTTTCCATCTATCAGACGCCGAGGCCGGAATTGTACCTGCTCAATGCGGGCTTTTTCGTCTCTTTTGCCACGATGTGCTGGTTCCCATCGCTGCTGCTGGCGGTATGGGGTATCGTCGCGCTGAGCATCATCCATAAAGGATCGTTGAGATTGCATCTGATTCCTTTCATCGGCTTGTTGTTCCCGTATTTCATCTATTTCTCGATTCATTTCTTGAAGGGCGACTTGCTTCCTGTGCTTCAGTCGTATGCTGACTTCTTCAACAATATCAGTTTGTCGGTGAGTGGATTTAGCTGGCTAAAGATCGGCATACTTGGATTCTTGATATTGGCATTGATACTCCCTTGGTTTTTGCCGCATTATTACAATTTCGAGAAGACCGTGTCCGTCCGAACCAAGATCACGATGTCTGTCATCTTGTTGTTTTTTGGCATCTTGATGCTGTTCCTCTGTGAGGAGCCCATGCACGCCGCTGTGTTCTTTCTTGCCTTGAGCATCCTGTTCTCATACGAGATGGCATATCTCAGCCACCTGAGATGGTCTAACGTTACTTTCATCTTGTTGATATTGCTGGTCCTGGCGGCTCATTACGTTCCATTATTCCTCTGACCATGAATCTGTTGACGCATTATTCCGATTTGGTTGAGGCTGGCTGCGACGAGGCGGGTAGGGGCTGCCTTGCCGGTCCGGTGGTGGCGGGTGCCGTCATCCTGAAGCCTGGTGCCGACATCCCTGAATTGGACGATTCCAAGAAGTTGTCGGAGAAGAAGCGGAATGCGTTGCGCGAAGTGATCATGAAAGAGGCTTTAGCCTATGGCATCGGCATCGTCACGGCTGCTGAAATCGATGAGATCAACATCTTGAACGCCTCGTTTTTGGCCATGCATCGTGCCATCGACCAGCTGACGGTTCGCCCTGAGTTTCTCTTGATTGATGGCAATCGATTCAACAAATACCATGATCTGAAACATGTCTGCGTGGTCGGCGGCGATGCCAAATACCAGGCCATCGCTGCAGCTTCCATCCTGGCCAAGACCACCCGTGACCGTTTGATGGAGGAATATGATCTACAATACCCGATGTATCATTGGAAGAAGAACAAAGGTTACCCCACGCCAGAACACAAGCAGGCCATTGCCGACTTTGGCATCACGGAATTGCATCGGAAGAGCTTCAACATGGCGATTCAGATGAGGTTGGAGTTTTGATTTGTACGATAAGCCAAAATTGTTGATAAAAATCTTCTAAGAATTCCCTTTTTTTGTTATATTTTTGCGCTATGCGCAAATGGATTTCTGGGATATTGTTTTTGGCTTTCGCAACGCTCTTCTCTTGCTCAAGGAAAGAAGTGTCGCTGCTTGATGCTGTGCCGCTCAACGCGGATGTCATCGTTGAGTCATCCGATTCAGCTGTCATCATGATGTTTGACTCGATCCTGTCGGCCCAGATACAGACAGAAAAAGTGAAGAAAGGAAACCCCATGGTCTTGGCCAGAGTGCCAAGGGATGAACAGCAGGAATTTTTGCTGCTGACGAAGCCTGTCAAGACAGACAAACATGCCGAGAAGATTTACGATGATCCTGACTTTGCCCGTTTGCAGAAAACCCTTGGGCAGAACGTGGATGGTCATCTCTACTACAAAGATTCTCAAGGGTGGGTGATGCTAGATGTGCTGCCGGAAGGCAAAAACCTGGTAATGAACGGCTATGCCATGGCTGCGGATTCCACTTCGGCATGGCGACCGTTGAAGTACCAGCTGCCGGTGAAAAACTCCGTAGTGAACATCCTGCCTTCCAACACCATCATGATGCGTCATTATGGGATGTCGGACTATGCTTCCTATTGGGAGTCGTTCCGCGATGCGGAGAAAGTCAAAGCCTTCAACAAGAAGTATGGCACTGACGTGGAAAGCAAACTGCTGGCTTATCTCTCGGAGGTTTCCTTTGATGTTTTTGGCTCAAAACGTCAAGAGGCGTTTGTGGGACGGATGAACGACCCCTCCGCTGTCATCAAGTTCATGGAACGGCTGGCTTCCAAGGCGGGTGTCAACGCATCACAGAACTATCAAGGATATGTGCTTTACGACCTTGGGAAAAACGATTTCATCCCCCAGGTTTTCGGCGACGACTTCAAAACCATGAAACGCTGCTGCTATGCCATCGTGGATCAGTACCTCGTGATGGCCTCCAGCCTTGACGCCATTCAGGAGATCATCTCCTGCTACCGCTCTGGTCGCACCCTTGATTTGAATGAGAGTTTCAGAGCCTTCCAACAAAAGATGCTGGAGTCGAGCAATATCACGTATTATCAGTTCAAAGACGGACAAACCGTCTCTGTTCAGCTGGCTTCTTCCAAGGACTTGGTCTATACCAACATCTGCGTGAGTAACGGCACTGAAGTGAAAAGCGAAAACAACGTCCGATGGAAAGCCAACTTGGATGCACCTTTGAAAGGGAAACCTTATATCTTGGAGGATCAGGCTTCGGCCAATAAGGTTGTGGTGGCCTTCGATCGTCAGAACACGATGTATCTCATCAACGCTGACGGGACTATCCTTTGGAAAAAACAGCTGGAGGAGGCTCCGCTGAGCGAAGTATTTGCCGTCGATCGGGCAAACAATGGACAGCTGCAACTCCTTTTCAACACGGCTCATACCATCCAGTTGTTCAACCGCGATGGGTCATGCGTTGAAGGCTATCCAGTCAGACTGCCTTTCGAGGCTTCCAACGGACTCGCTGTGTTCGACTTCAAGGGAAACAGGGATTATAGGGTGTTGCTCTGTGGCACTGACAGGCTGGTTTATAATTATACGTTGGAAGGTAAGGAGGCGGAAGGGTGGAACCATCATCGTTCCGAAGATCTGGTGGAAAAGCCCCTACAACTTGTGGTGGCGGATGACAAGGATTATTTGATCGTTTCTGATGTCAGCGGCGGCATCCGCATCCTCGACCGTAAGGGCAGTATCCGCATCCCGCTGCCATCCGACATGCAAAAGTCACCCACATCGGATATCTATGCCAATGCCACGAACAGGAAGAAAGGACTTTTCCTGACTTCTGACAAGGAAGGAAAGCTGCTGTATGTGACGGCTGACGGCAAATTGGGACGCACTGATTTCGGGACGTATTCCGATGGTCATTTCTTCTTGTATGAGGATTTCGACGGCGATAAAGATCCCGATTTCATCTACCTGGATCAAAAAGATCTGCATGTGTTCGACCGCTTCAAGAAAGAATTGTATTCCCATCATTTCGATTCCGATATCACCACCAAGCCTGTTTTCTTCAACATCACACGCAATAAGCGCCTGCTTGGCATCGTTTCAGAAAAAGCTCGTGAGATCTACCTGATCGACCGGAAAGGCCGTATGATCGTGAACTCGGGTCTGGTGGGTGAGACACCGTTCGCGGTGGGAAGCCTACATAATGATAAGGAAATCAACCTGATTACGGGCGTGGGGAATGCCTTGTTCAACTATGTGATTTATTGAGGAAAGATGAAAAATAGATGCTTGGTCTTGCTGCTGACAATCCTTGTCGGAATCCCGATGAGGTTCTTGGCGCAACCTGGCTTTTCAGCTACGATTCCTCAAATGGCAGGAATGAAGGTTGTGCTGTCGGCCTATACGGGCTTGGATGTCGTCACAGTGGATTCCTTGCTCGGCGATGCTTCGGGACACTTCGTTTATGAGCCGGAGCTGCCAGTCGGGATGTATTTCCTCAATGGTCCGAAGACGTACTTGGAGTTCTTATCCGTGGGCAAACCAGTGGCATTACGAATGGATGATATCGATGACGAGTATGGCGTCATTTTCTATGACTCGCCAGAGAACACAAGGTGGATAGCCTATCTTGCCCTTCGTGAACGATATCGTTATGGTAGAGACAATCCTGCGGCTTTTTACCGGCTAACCGACAGCCTGATCGGAGATGCGAACGATTATGCGGTGAGACTGATTCGGTCAGACCGAGATGAAGAGTTGTATCCATCGGATTTCCAAGATCCTGACCTGATTCCAACCAATGTGCTCACTACTAAGATCGTGCATCGTTTAGAGCTTTCGGATAATGATTTCGTCCTCGGCTCGGACCAGATTCTGAACATGGCCAAGGTGGATATGAAGGGATATGGTTTTGCATTGCAATACTTGTTGAAAGGCTTTACGGCGCTGGGTTTGTCGGACGTGACAGACCATCTGCTGAACTTCCCTTGCATTGCAGAAGGCGAGATTTCCGAAGAGGAAGGACAGTGGCTGGAAACGCTCGTGGAACCTTACCAAAAGGTAAGGGTGGGTGTGAAGGCACCTGATATCCAAATGGTCACGATCGACGGCAAACCTTATCATCTCTATGCATCGGAGGCTGAACACATCCTGGTGTTGTTCTGGGCTGCCGATTGTGAGTATTGCCATGATTTCATGCGGAGCATCAAGAAAAACCTTGACCTTGGAAAGACATACGAGTTGGTGACTTTTGTCATCGCCGACAGCGAGAAGGAAACCAAAAGGAAGCTTCGGAAGATGAAGCTTGATGGATGGCATTGTTACGATGAGGCCCGCTGGGAGGGGAAGGCATTTTTGGATTATCACGTGACATCCACGCCGACGGTGTTTCTGCTGGATAAGGATAAGACCATCGTGTGCAAGCCATACGATTGGAACGAGTTGAAAAAATGGTTGGATAATAATAAATACTAAAATAAATGAAAAGAAGTCTTTTTTCGGTTGCGTTAGTCGCCATCATGCTGTTCTCGGGACAGCTCTTTGCTCAAGATGAAGAGTCGCGTTGGGTGGACTCAGTGTATAACAGCCTTACCATGGAACAACGTGTGGGTCAGTTGATCTGCATGAGGGCCAATAACCCGGACAAGCCATTCGAGAAGCTGGTCGGGGATTATATCAAGAAGTACAATATCGGCGGTGTGTGTTTCTTTAGGGCAGATGCCAAGCCTCAAGTGGAACAAACCAATGCTTGGCAGGCGCTGGCACAGACGCCGTTGATGGTGGCCATCGATGCTGAATGGGGTCTCGCGATGCGCGTGAAGAATTCCATCGCCTATCCTTATCAGATGACACTGGGCGCCATTACGGACAACCAGTTGATTTACACTATGGGACAGCAGGTGGCCGAACAGTGCAGAAGGATGGGCATCCATGTCAACTTCGCTCCTGTCGCCGATGTGAACTCCAATGCCAAGAACCCCGTCATCGGCGTGCGCAGTTTCGGCGAAGATCCCAAAAATGTGGGAGAGAAGGCAGCCGCTTACGCCCTGGGTATGCAAAACCAAGGTCTGGTGACCTCCATGAAGCATTTCCCTGGCCATGGCGACACCGATACCGACTCGCATCTCACACTGCCTACTGTGACCCGTCCCTACGAGGAAGTCAAAGACGTGGATCTGGCTTCTTTCCGCTATCTTATTGAGCGCGGTGTCAATGGTGCCATGGTCGGTCATCTCTATTTCCCCGCCATTGAAAAGGTGGCGAATACTTCCTCCTCGCTTTCTAAAGGTGTGGTTACCGACCTTCTGAAAACCGAGATGGGTTTCGAAGGACTGATCTTCACGGATGGCCTTGACATGAAGGGCGTTTCCCAGACGGTGCCTGCGGATAGTGTCTCCTACGTGGCTTTCCTGGCTGGCAACGATGTGCTGATCCTGCCCCATGACGTGCCGAAAGCCATCAAACAGATCAAGGAAGGTGCTGAACGCGACCCAGAGATCGCTGCGAGAGTAGAGGAGAGCTGCAAGAAAATCTTGAGATATAAATTCCGCGCAGGACTGAATCATTATCAACCTGTTGCCACGGAGAGCCTGGCTTCCGATCTTAAAAAGCTTGAATACTACGATTTGAGACGTCAGCTGTTTGATGAGGCGGTTACCATGTTGCGTAACGAGGATCAGGTCATCCCTTTGAAAGCAAAACAAAAGATTGCCATGGTGACCATTGGCAACGAAAGCAGCGCGAAACGTATGGCCGATGCCTTGACCAAGGCTGGACTGAAGCCTAAATGCTATAACGTTACGAAAGACCGTGTAGGGGAAGCCAAAGTATGGCTGCCTGAACTGGAGTCGTATGACGTGGTGGTGGTGAATGTCTTGCAGACCAGCATGTTTGCCTCCAAGAATTTCGGTGTCAATGATGGTACGGTGGACTTTTTCAACAAGCTGGTTGCCCAAAACGATGTGGTGCTCAACTTGTTTGCTTGCCCATACGCCTTGGACCGTTTCCGTATCAATAACAGTGTGATAGGCTTGCTGGTTGGCTATCAGGATGAGGAAGAGGCCGTCGATGCTGTCGGAGCCATCCTTACTGGAGCCAAGACTGCTCATGGTAAGTTGCCTGTTTCCACCTCTAAGTTCAAATGTGGCGATGGCATCGTCCCCGTTGAACTCGTTGTTCCAGCTTCTGCTGCTACGCCAGTGCTGAAAGAAGGATCGCTGTCCATCAACCAAAAGCCACTGCCTAAAGGTAAGCTTGATGCGAAATACGAGCGGATGTTGGATTCCATCGCCAAGATGGGCATACAGAAGGGCGCTTATCCTGGATGCCAGATCCTGGCAATGAAAGACGGCAAGGTGGTGTATGACAAGTGCTTCGGCACCTTTACCTACGGTGGCGGAAACAAAGTGGTACCAGAAGATGTGTTTGACATTGCCTCTCTGACCAAGATCTTCGCCTCCACATTGGCGGTGATGAAACTCTATGAAGACGGCTTGCTGGATCTCAACAAGACCATGGGCGACTATTTCCCTTACCTGAAAGGTTCCACCAAAGGTCCCATCAAGATCATTGAAATCTTAACACACCAGTCTGGCATGAAGTCGTGGATTCCATTCCACCTGAAGCTGATCGATGAAAATGGACCGATGCCGGAATACTTCATTGACCATATCGACGAGGCGCATACCGTGCGCGTGGCGGAGAACCTGTATCTCGTGAACGACTATAAGGAAAAGATCATCGATTCCATCATGAAGAGCCCCATGAAAGAGAAGAAGTATGTGTATTGCGACATGGGCTTCTATTTCATTCCTGAGCTGGTCAAACAGCTGACCAACAAGAGCTTGGAGGAATACCTTGAAGAGAAGTTCTATGGTCCCATGAATCTGACCAACATAGGCTTCTGCCCCTTGCATTGGAGAACGCGCGAGACGATCATTCCTACCGAGGACGACCAAACTTTCCGCAAACAGTTGCTTTGGGGTGATGTCCACGATCAGATGGCCTCGTTGATGGGAGGTGTCTCAGGTCATGCTGGCCTCTTTGCCAACTCACACGATCTGGCGGTCATCGCACAGATGCTGCTGGATGGCGGCAAATATGAAGGAAAACAGTTGCTGAAGGCTTCCACCATCAAGTACTTCACCACGGCACCGTTTACCGATAACAACAACCGCCGCGGATTGGGATTCGATAAGCTGCCTTTGGGCAAGAAAGGCTCTTCCACCGCTTCCAAGTCGGGTTCGATGGCAGGTTATGGACATACTGGCTTTACCGGGACTTTCTTCTGGAACGATCCCGAGAACAATACGGTTATCGTGTTCCTGTCCAACCGCGTGCATCCCACTTCAGACAACGGCCTGCTGATGAAACTCGATATCCGCACGAAGCTCCATGATGTGCTGTATCAGGCGTTTCCTATTGAGAAGTGAGAGGTTAGAGGTGAGAGGTTAAAGGTGAGAGGTGAGAGGTTAGAGGTTAGAGGTTAGAGGTTCCCCAATTCAGACCTCTAACCTCTCACCTTTAACCTATAACCTTAATTGTCTTCCGGGTTCTTCGGGAACCGGCTCCACATGCCGTATTCCTTTCCCATGTGGGAAACGAAGGCCTTCCACATCTGGTCGGGGGGAGTGGAGAGGAGCGTCTTGCTGTTGGTCTTGCTGACGATCCAGGAGTTACGGGAAAGCTCATCCACCAACTGTCCGGCTTCCCATCCAGAATAGCCGAGGAAAAAGCGTACGTTGTGTTGGTTGACGATGCCTTGGGCGATCAACTCGTTGAGGGTGTCAGTGTCGCCGCCCCAGTACAAACCCTCCATGATTTTGCAGGTTCCTGGGATGAGATCCCCCAGCGTATGCATGAAGAAAATCTGGTTCTCTGCCACAGGACCGCCCAGATACACTGGCGCGTCAAAGTCTTCGAACACATCTACGATCTCAGCCAACCTAACGTTGAGCGACTTGTTCATGATGATGCCGAAGGATCCTTCCGACTCGTTGTGGTCAACGAGCAAGATAACAGAACGACCAAAATGGAAGTCGTTCATTGTTGGTTCTGACAACAAGAGGTCTCCTTGTTTGGGCTCTAAAGTGTTGCTGTGTATCTGAAAGAGTTTCTTTAAGTCCATCAATCGTGAAATTGAAACGCAAAAATATCAACAATTCAACAAATAAACAATTCAACAAATCAACTTTTATTATTTTTGTAGAAAATTTGTACGACATTGAAACGGAGTGAAAACCAGCAACGGTTTGATGCGTTGCGCGAACAGTTCAAGAGCTTTACTTTTTGCCAACAGGAAGTAAAACTTGAGGATGGCGTGTTGTCCATGACTTTTCATTTCAGCTTGGACGATTGCTATGATTTTTATCCTACGTTGACCATTCCTTCCCGTCCGTTTTATCGCTGGGAGACCATTCCTCAAGCGCAGCTTGATGCTTTGGCTTTCAATATCGGCATGGTTGAGCTGGTCAGCTATTGGAAACTGGCCTGTCCGAAAACCATCGTGGTAAAGCCTTTCGACCTGAAACTCTGTCAGAAAAAATGGTGGAGGCACCTATATTATAACGGCTTGGGTGAATTCCGCTATTTGAATGGGATTGACTGTTCCGAGGCGGATTTCCTGAAGATAGAGTCGGGTACCGACCATGAGATGAAAAGCCTTGATATGCCATTGGAAGAGAAGACCTTGATTCCCGTGGGTGGTGGCAAAGACTCTGTGGTGACCTTGGAGATGCTACGCGATGAGATGCCTGTCATCCCATTGATTGTCAACCCTCGTGGTGCCACCATCGAATGTGTGAAAGCGGCAGGCTACACCATGGACGATGTGGCTGTCATCAACCGAACCTTGGATCCAACCATGTTACGGCTCAATCAGGAGGGTTTCCTGAATGGCCATACGCCATTTTCGGCATTGCTCGCATTTATCTCCATCCTAATAGGGTTTGGCACAGGCTCGAAGTACGTTGCCTTGTCGAATGAATCGAGTGCCAATGAGTCAACGGTTCCTGGTACGGACATCAACCATCAATATAGCAAATCCATTGAGTTTGAGCGAGATTTCAGGGAGTATGTCGCCATGCATCTCAATGAGGAGATTCAATACTTTAGCTTCTTGCGACCTTTGAGCGAGATGCAAATCGCCTCGTTTTTCAGCAGGTGTGAAGCATATCATGGGGTCTTCAAGAGCTGCAACGCCGGTAGCAAAACCGACTCGTGGTGCGGCAAATGTCCCAAATGTCTCTTTACTTGGATCATCCTTTCGCCTTTCCTTTCGAAGGAGAAGCTGACGGCCATATTTGGCAAGGATTTGATGGCGGACGCAAGCCTTCAACCCATCTTCGAGGAACTGAACGGAACGGCGGCGGTGAAGCCCTTTGAATGTGTTGGGACAGTGGAGGAGGTGAGAGCCTGCATGGAGGCCGTCGGCGGTAATAGAGATGGCGTTGACGAGATATTGAGACGCTTCAACGAGGAGAACTTCTTGCCAGAGCGCTTTGTTGACATCCTAAAATCCAAGCTTTATGTTTGATTTGATCTTAAACCGACTTCGCGGCAAGCGTATCCTGATCCTGGGTTTCGGTCGCGAGGGCCGTTCCACTTATACGTTTTTGAAGAAGTACTTGCCGGATGCAGTTTTGGCAGTGGCCGACAAGAATCCCCTAGAGGGTGTTACCCATGCAGGAGAGGATTACCTTCAGGCGGTTTATGATTATGATATCGTCGTTAAAACACCTGGAATCTCATTGAAGGATTTTGACACGAAAGGCGTTGAGATCACTTCTCAGACAGATTTGTTTCTGAGCCAGTTCCACAACCAAACCATCGGTATCTCAGGGACCAAAGGCAAAAGCACGACGACCAGCTTGATCTATCATTTGCTCAAGGAATCGGGCCGTGACGCCATCCTTACGGGCAATATCGGCATCCCTTGCTTTGATATCATGGAGCAGATCCATGAGGATAGCATCGTCGTGTATGAGCTCTCCGCCCATCAGTTGGAATATGTGCATAACAGCCCTCGAGTGGGTGTGTTGTTGAATGTCTTCGAGGAGCATCTCGACCATTTCGGGACGTTTGAAAGATATAAACATGCCAAGTTCAACTTGTTGCGTTATATGGGCGCTGACGACTATGCCGTGGTGCATGATTCCCTGTTGATGGATACCTTGGAACTGGGTGTCAACAACGTGACGTTCTCAAGGATGGACTTCGAAATTGATGAAGAAGCCCTGCCGATTCTTGGGCCACATAACTTGATGAACGCCAAGGCTGCCCTGTGTGCTTGTGCCGCCTACGGCATTGATGTCCAGGAGCTGATTCCCCATCTCTATACCTTCAAACCCCTGGAACACCGTTTGGAGTCAGTAGGCACTTTTGGTGGAGTGACTTTTGTGAACGACAGCATTTCCACGATTCCTCAAGCCGCCATTGCCGCCTGCCAGACCTTAGGCAGGGTTAATTTCCTGTTGTTGGGTGGCTTTGACCGTGACATCGACTACACGCCCTTGGCGGATTATATAGTTGAACATCCTGTACCGCATCTGCTTTTTACAGGTAAGGCCGGTAAAAGGATGATGCAGCTGCTGAAAGATAGGGGAGTGGCATCGCATCTAGTAGTTTACCACAACATGGAAGAGGCCTTTGATTATCTAAAAGGTCACTCTCAACCTGGCGATATCTGCTTGCTTTCTCCCGCCGCTTCCAGCTATGATCAATACAAGAACTTTGAGGAACGCGGAAGAAAGTTTAAGCGGTTGGCGCAGGGATTTTGATTTTATTCGATCTTTATTTCCCGCCAACCTTGATGCCGGTTTTCTTTTTGCCTGAACTGTTGGTTCCAGTTTTAACTCCAGAACTGGAATTTGCAGTACTGCCCGAGGTGGTCATCTTATATCCGGCGGCTTCAGCCATCTCCTTGATGTGCTCGGCGCGTTTCTGTGTGTCTGGGTGGTCGGAGAATGCTTGAGTCACCGCACCTTGCGATCCAGTCGATCCGCCAAGTTTAAGAAGCACGTTCAGTGCATGGTACATGGCGAAAGGATCTACGCCGTTGGCCACACAGAACTGGAAAGCGGTCTCGTCGGCTTGTGTCTCTTGACGGCGAGAGTAGGCGGCACTTGCCAGTTGTTGTCCCAAGTCGCCTAAGAAGCCAGTGGAAATGGCACCGGCAGTGGTGTTGACAGCGGCAATGCCGTATCTGGCGGCGACAATGAGGTAGGCGTTGCGGTAGGCGTCACGTACGTCTTTGTTGATGAGATGTCCCAATTCGTGACCGATGACGGCAAACACTTCGTCGTCGTTCATGGCATCCATCAAGCCTGAATACACTCGGACACTGCCATCACCACTGGCAAAGGCGTTCACGGTATTCGACTGATACACCTTGTAGTTCAAATTCAACTTGTCGATGTTCTTGAACTTGGCCATGATGCGGTTCAGACGTTGGGTGTAGTCGCTGTTGGCAGGAGCAATGGTGTTCTGCTTGTCCATCTCAGTCATATATTGGCCGCATAACTGGGCGATCTGTGCATCGCTGATGGTAAGCGCCTGGATGGCAGCTGCGCCTGCATTGATGGCTGCGTTTGGGTTGACGACATTCATTGTAGAACAGCTTGCCATCATTAATAAGGTATTAATTCCGAAGAGTAATTTTTTCATGATTATGAGGTTTTTATGTTTTTCTATTGCAAAATTAGAAAAAAAACGAAAAAAAGCTTGCATCTTAAAAAATAATCGTATTTTTGCTACCGAAATAATATCAAAATAATATCATATATGGAAACGAAAGAATTTGAATTTAAGGGTTTTACGATGAATGGATTCGTCGCATTATTTGTTGAATTTGCCATTTTGGCATTGTGCCTCATGGGTTTTGTGTTCGCGGAGACCTGTCCGATTCTCCCGCTTTTTTCGGTGATTGGGGCGTTGCTGGCCATCATTCTGCCCATTGGTTTTCGTAAGCTGGAACCCAACGAGGCCATGGTGATGTTGTTCTTCGGCAAGTACAGAGGCACTTTCACCAAGACGGGCTTCCACTGGGTGAATCCTTTCATGACTTCCAAGAAGGTCTCGTTGCGTGCCCGTAACCTGAATCCTGACAACATCAAGGTGAACGACAAGACGGGTAACCCCATCATGATCGGCCAGATCTTGGTTTGGAGGCTGAAGGACACCTACAAAGCCATGTTCGAGATCGACTCACAGACCATGGCGGGTGGTTCGGCAGGGAATGCCGCCACAGTATCGGTGTCCAACCGCATGAGAGCTTTTGAGAGCTTCATTCAGGTGCAGAGCGATGCCGCTTTACGTGAGGTGGCTGGCATGTATGCCTACGACGAAAACGAGGCTGAAAACGGGGAGCTGACCCTGCGTTCAGGCGGCGCCGAAATCAACGAAGTGCTGCTGTCCAAACTCAATGAACGATTGAGTATGTCGGGCCTGGAAGTGCTTGAGGCTAGAATTAACTACCTGGCCTATTCGCCTGAAATCGCTGCCGTGATGCTCCGTCGTCAGCAGGCGGCCGCCATCATCTCTGCCCGTGAGAAGATCGTGGAAGGCGCCGTCTCGATGGTCAAAATGGCCTTGGACAAGCTGAAGGACGAAGGCGTTGTCGAACTGGACGAGGAACGCAAGGCAGCCATGGTAAGCAACCTGATGGTGGTTCTCTGCGCTGATGAATCGGCACAACCGGTGGTCAACACGGGAAGCCTTTATTAAGTTAGGAGTGAGGAGTTAGGAGTGAGGAGTACCTTGTAATACCGTAAAAAATGTCTTATGTATTATTAATAACGGGATTGATTTTGATGGTGGCGGCATGGGCCTGCTACCAATACCCGAATCTGATTAATCCTTACGGTAGCTTGCCACCGGAGCGAAAGGAATTGGTCAACATCGAAGGGCTGAAAAAAGCGTGTGCCATCATATTGGGGGTGGCCGGCTTCCTGCTGGTGGTCACAGCTACACTGCACATGATGAAAGTCATTGACGAAGACGTTTGTGGCGTGACATTGATGGTGCTGGTGTTCGCCATGATGGTGCCTTTGTCCATCGCCATGAAGCGGTACAATGCCTTTGGACGTGACCAATCTAAATCCAACATCAGGTTTGTGCGGGATGAAATGCCATTGGGTAGTGACAAATCCGGTAAATTGGTGAAATCCGCTAAGGCAGCCAGAATAGCTTGGGGCTTCGCTTGGGTCATCATGGTGATTGCGGCTCTCACGCTGGCCTTGAGTTTCCGTCCGACCCGAATTACGGTAGGAGAGGAGACCATCAAGATTTCGGGCATGTACGGACGCGAGATTCCAGTTTCTGACATTGTTTCTGTAGATTTGCTTGATGAGATGCCGCCCATTGCCATGCGCACCAATGGATCCGATACGGGAAACCAAGCCAAAGGCCATTTCCGATTCAGTAACGGCGAAAAATGTATGCTCTTCATCCATAAGAAGGCGCCATACATTCAATTGCGCACAACCGATAACTTGTATTACCTAAATTATTCGGACAAAGAAAAGACTGTTGAATTGTTTGAATCGTTAAAAGAACTAGAACCATGAAAAAAGCCATAAGATTTTCGATCATCGTCTGCTTGTTCAGCTGGGCGATGTTTGCCGTGGCCCATTGGGGCTTCGGCATGGGAGCGGATACCCCCGTTGGGCTGATGCTCTTCTCAACTGTTTATATGTTTTTCCCGTTCATCACGGCCTTGGTGTTGCAGGCCATCGACAAGGAGAAGTTCAACCATACTGGGTTGGTCAACTTCAAGATCAAATGGTCGTGGTTGGTGGCTTGGCTGCTGCCTGTGGTGATGGTGCTGCTCTGCATCCTCGTTAACGGCTTGATGCCAGGTGTATCGCTGCAGTACAATGCCGAGCAGCTCATCAACCAGTATCACATTCCTGAGGGTCAGCAGGAGATGGTGCGGGAGCAGTTGAGCGCTATTCCGGCTTCTCTGATGGTCGTCATCATCTTGGTTAGTAGCTTGATGGCGGGTGTTTCCGTCAATGCCCTCGCGGCTTTTGGCGAGGAATATGGTTGGCGCAACTATCTGGTACATGCTTTAAGGGAGAAGAAGTTTTGGCCAGCAGCTTTGTTCATCGGCGTCGTGTGGGGTATCTGGCATTTTCCCCTTATCCTGATGGGCCACAATTACCCGAACGAGCCGCAATGGGGCGTGTTGCTGATGGTTGTCATGTGCATCCTGTTGGGTGTCATAGAGTTGTATTTCGTCTTGAAATCCAAGTCGATGATTGTGGCGGCCATCCTGCATGGCACCATCAATGCACTGGCTGGCGTGGTCATCTATTTCACCTTGGGTGGCAACGACTTCTTGAATGGCATGCCTGGCCTGTCGGGCTTCATTGTTATGGCGTTAACCATCGTGTGTCTCTGGATTTATGACAAATACATTGCCAAGGAAAACATCTTCTCGATGACCTTGGGTGAATCGCTTGAGAGGTGATCTATGGCGAAGGAAAAAGAAAATAGTGCCAATACCAAGACGTTCCTGCTCCGTGTGGATGCCGAGACCATGGAGGCGGTGGAGAAGTGGGCTGCTGAGGAGTTCCGATCCGTCAACGGCCAGCTCCAATGGATCATCGCCGAAGCGTTGAAAAAATCGGGAAGAAAGAAAAAGTAATCAAAATATTTTTTGTATCTTTGCAGCCCGATTTGATCTCCGTGTCGGAATGGCTGAAAAGTCAGAAGATCAATTCGGTAACAATAGTCAAACCTCCTCGGAAGGATCGTCCGGCATCCCGACGGGTACAAGTAAAAACAAAAATTACAAATGGCAGAAAACGAAAACATCATCAACGAAGCTCCCAAACAGAAACCTGTTCCGGATGAAAACTTCGATTGGAACACTTCTCACAAGAAATTTGACAACTACTCAGCCGACGAGCGCGCCAAGCTCGAGGACAAGTATGTCGCCACCATGAACCAAGTCGCTGACCACGAGGTCATCGAAGGTACCGTGGTTGCCAAGACCGACCGTGAGGTTGTTGTCAACATCGGCTTCAAATCTGATGGTGTTATTCCGATCGCGGAATTCCGCACCAATCCTAACCTCGCCGTGGGCGACAAAGTAGAGGTCTATGTCGAGAGCCAGGAAGGCTCCAACGGACAGCTCGTCCTCTCCCACAAGAAGGCCCGCATCCTCAAGTCTTGGGATCGCGTCAACGAAGCCTACGAAAAAGGCGAGATCGTCAACGGTTATGTCAAGAGCCGTACCAAGGGTGGTCTCATCGTCGATGTGTTCGGCATCGATGCATTCCTGCCCGGCTCACAGATCGACGTCAAGCCGATCCGTGACTACGACGTGTTCGTTGACAGCGTGATGGAATTCAAAGTCGTGAAGATCAACCAAGAGTACAAGAACGTGGTTGTGTCTCACAAAGCTCTTATCGAAGACGAACTCGAAGCTCAGAAAGCTGAGATCATCAGCAAGCTCGAGAAAGGTCAAGTCCTTGAAGGTGTCGTTAAGAACATCACCTCTTACGGTGTGTTCATCGACCTCGGCGGCGTTGACGGTCTCATCCACATCACTGACCTCTCATGGGGACGTATCAACCATCCCGAAGAGATCGTCAAGTTGGATGAAAAGATCAAGGTCGTCATCCTCGACTTCGACGACAACAAGAAACGTATTGCTCTCGGCCTGAAGCAGCTCACTCCTCATCCGTGGGATGCTCTCGATCCTAACCTCAAGGTTGGCGACGTCGTGAAGGGCAAGGTCGTTGTCATCGCCGACTACGGTGCGTTCGTTGAGATCGCTCCTGGTGTCGAAGGCCTCATCCACGTCTCCGAAATGTCATGGTCACAACACCTCCGCACCGCTCAGGACTTCCTGAAAGTCGGTGACGAAGTGGAGGCCAAGGTCCTCACCCTCGACCGTGAAGAGCGCAAGATGTCATTGGGCATGAAGCAGTTGATCCCGGATCCATGGGCTAACATCAGAGATCGTTATCCCGTCGGCTCCAAGCACACTGCCACTGTCCGTAACTTCACCAACTTCGGCATCTTCGTCGAACTCGAAGAAGGTGTCGATGGTCTCATCCACATCAGCGACCTCAGCTGGAGCAAGAAGATCAAGCATCCGGCTGAATTCACCAAGGTTGGCGAAAGCATTGACGTCGTCGTTCTCGACGTTGACGAAGAAAACCGCCGCTTGAGCCTCGGCCACAAACAACTCGAGGAGAATCCTTGGGAAGTGTTCGAGACTGTGTTCACCGTTGGCTCCGTCCACCAAGGCACCATCATCAGCGCTGCTGACAAGGGCGTTGTGGTCTCCCTGCCTTACGGCGTGGAAGGCTTCTGCCCGAACCGTTACCTGAAGAAGGAAGACGGCACCACCGCCAAGGTTGACGAAACCCTCGACTTCAAGGTCATCGAATTCTCGAAGGAAAGCAAGAAGATCATCCTTGCCCACTCCAAGATCTATGAAGAGAAGGAAGCCGCTGTGAAGGACGCTGCCGACAAAGCCGCCGACAAGGCTGCCAAGCAAGCCAAACGTGCCGTGAAACAAATCAACGACACAATTGAGCACAGCACCCTCGGCGACCTCGAGGTCCTCGCTGGCCTGAAGGAAAACCTTGAAAAGCAAGAAGCTGCTGCCAAGGATGAACCTAAAGCTGAATAATATCACTTATGTGATATGACGTCTGTGAAAGGGGGACGACTCGTCCCCCTTTTTTATTTATTAAATTAAGAATTATCCTTATCTTTGCTGCGAAGCGAAAGCTAACCATCAAAACAAGAACGACATGAAACACATTGTTACAAAAGTACTCCTTCTCCTGCTGCTGGCTTTCGCCTTATCGGCCTGCAAGCCCGATCCTGAACCTGAACCAGAACCCACGCCGAACAATGGAGGACAAAACAACGACACAACGGAAACCGTGGTGAAGAAATACCTTGTAAAACAACTCTTGAACGACGACCCTGAAAAAATAATGCTT